>NZ_JABBNC010000017.1 GCF_012933445.1 Actinoplanes sp. TBRC 11911 | reverse complement strand
GCCGGCGGGGGCGTCGACGGTCCCGTCCGGGCCGACCACGACCGCGGCGGCGGCGTCGTCCTGGGTGGAGAAGATGTTGCAGGACACCCAGCGCACCTCGGCGCCGAGCTCGCGTAGCGTCTCGATCAGCACGGCGGTCTGCACGGTCATGTGCAGCGAACCGGCGATGCGAGCGCCCTGCAGCGGCTTGTCGGTGCCGAACTCCTTGCGCAGCGCCATCAGGCCGGGCATCTCGTGCTCGGCCAGGCGCAGCTGGTGACGACCAGCCTCGGCCAGCTTGATGTCCGCAATCGCGAACTCCAGGCCATTGACTGTCGTGCTCTGAACATGGCTTTTGGTCATGAAAGAGTCCCCCAGGTTTTGGTGGAATGCCGCATTGAGTCAATGGGCAGGGGTCCAAGCGTAAAGATCTGGACCCAGCTAACCACCATCACCGCAGTTCTTTTCGCTTCGTGGGTGGATCACCGGCGTGGTCATCGTCACGAGAATCAACGGGACTCCGGTCCTATATCGACAAAGATGACGGGGACCGGCCGCATATGACGGTGACGCTTGCCTCCCTCAGTGAAGAACGCCGCGTAGCCCGCGTTGGCCCCAGTGGGTATCGATCACGGCTTTGCAAGGAGACCGGCAGATTGACTGTCACCAGTGATGTGCGTGCATCCAAATCGACTTCCCCGGCCTTCGCAGTGGTGGTGTTGATCGGCACCTTCATGGCCTCGTTGGATGTCTTTATCGTGAATGTCTCGCTGCCTTCGATCAGCAGCAACCTCGGCGCGGGACCGTCGGAGCTGGAGTGGATCGTCGCCGGGTACGCATTGCCCTACGGTGTGGGCTTGCTGGCCGGGGCGCGGCTGGGTGACCAGTTCGGCCGTCGCCGACTGTTCCTGTGGGGTATTTCGGGTTTCACCCTTGCTTCCGCTGCCTGCGGGTTCGCGCCTGCGCCGGGCCTGCTCATCGGCGCCCGCGCGGTACAGGGGCTGGCCGCGGCCGCGCTCACTCCGCAGGTGATCGCATCACTCACCACCGTGTACACCGGCAACGCCCGGGCCCGGGCGGTCGACGCGTACGCGTTCACACTAGGGATTGCCGGCGTGCTCGGCCAGCTCATCGGCGGCGCTCTGCTCCGGCTGAACATCGCCGACAGTAGCTGGCGTGCATGCTTTCTGGTCAACATTCCGGTTGGCGCGGCGATCGTGCTGGTCGGCCGGCGCTACCTCGTGGCCATCCCGACGCACCGCAACCGTTTCGATCCGGTCGGCGCTGGACTGCTGGGCGCCGGCTTGTTCCTGGTCATTCTGCCGCTGGTGGAGGGGCATTCACAGGGCTCGCCACCCTGGACCTGGGTGTGCCTGGCCGTGAGCCCGATCGTGATCGCGTTCTTCGTGCGGTACGAACGTCGCTTCAGCCGCCGCGGCGGATCCCCGATGATCGAGATGGCGCTGTTCCGCGAGCGCGCCTTCGCCACTGGAATTGGTGTACAGCTGGTGTTCTGGATCGGGCAGGGCGCGTTGTACTTTGTCCTCGCCCTCTATTGCCAGGACGGACTCGAGCTCGAGCCGATCAAGGCTGGACTCGTCATCCTGCCGGCGGGCGTCGGCTATATGCTGACCGCGACCATCAGCCGCCAGCTCGCCGCCCGGTTCGGCAAGCAGGTCCTGGCCGGTGGCTCGCTCGTGATGATCATCGCGCAGGCGGCCCTCCTGACGCTCCAGTCGCACGCCTCGCACGGCGATCCATGGCTGCTCTGTGCGCCCTTGTTCGTCAACGGACTCGGCACGGGACTGCTGGTCGCGCCGTTGGTGAGCACCGTCATGGCAGGCGTCGACACTCGGCACATCGGTTCGGCCGCCGGTGTGCTCAACACCGGGGTACAGGTCGGCACCGCCGGGGGCGTCGCGTTGATCGGCATCCTCTTCTACCGCGAACTCCACGGCGACTCAGCGAACGACGCCGTCCGGCACGCGTTCGTGCACGTGATTCCGTACCTGATCGGCCTGGCAGCTCTGGTCGCACTCCTGGCACAGCTGCTACCAGGTCGTGAGCCCGCGTCGGCTCGAAGCAGCTAGGGCCGTCTGGCGTATATATCACAATGAAGGCACTTGCCGAAGCGTACGCTTCGGAACTATCGTGGTTTGCATCGGACGATTCTTCACCTGCCGTTTGGAATATGACACCCGGCTCAGGTGCGATGAAATTGCACGTGGGTCCACAGGCTGCTTGTGGTGTCCGCCTTTCCTTCCTTTGGGCGGACCGAGACGTGGCTTGGCGCTGTGTGGCAGAGCGGTGCCAAGCCACGTTTTTGCGCGACCGGAAAAGTGTGGGGATCACGTGCTGAGTAACAAAGACGTGCGTGCCCCGAAGCGTATGGTTCGGCAACGTGGCGACAATTACAGGCGGCAGCCGCCTGCTGTGCGCGTCATATCAAGCCGGCCGCGCTGCGCAATTTCACGGCACGGAGTTTGCCGGCACCACCGACGACAAGGAGTCCTTCCGGCAGATCCTGTACGCACAGTTCCATCCGGCGGGTACATGTCGCATCGGCGACGACGAGAACGTCGTCCTGCGCCCTGTCGGTGACCGCCACCGGGTTCGACATGCAAGCTGATGGTCCACGGACTCACCGGGCAGCGTGTCCGATGCCTCGGTGATGTTCACGTCCATCCGGGCCAACCTCAACGCGACGGTGCTGGCCATCGGTGAGCGGGCGTCTCTGTTCAGCACGATGGGAAAGGACGAGTTGATGTCAGCGATCTGATCGCCGTCCGCCCGCCCACCGCCACCCTCTCGCATATCCGACATTTCTCGAGATTCAGTCGGCTCGGCTGGGCCGCTGCACGGCTGGGCTCGGCGCGCGGCTACACGGCGCTTCCATTCCGTGAGACAGGCGACCGCCTGCTGAGACCCGCGCCCGCATCATGGACCCACCGTCCGCGATGTGGGATCAGCGTCCATTGTAGAGAGTAGCTTTGTCACGTAACGAGGCTTTCGTCCCGCAGATTTCCCCGGCCGAATGTGAACCTTGGAGAGTTATGGCTCGTATGTGGGCGCAACTCTCCAAGGTTGACAAAATCCACGACGTGGAACTGTTCAGCTGGTTTTCGCGCCGCTCACCCTCCGATGCGTTGGCCTTCCGTGGCGGACCTGAGGGCCGCGGCTGTGGGGAGCTGGGACGTTTCGGCCGTGGCGGGTGCCCACACCTGCGGTGGGTCGCCACGTGTGGGGAGCCGCGGCCTTTCAAGCCGTCGCGACTGCCCACACCCGGGTGGGGTGGTCGTGGTGTGGGGGGAGCCGTAGCGTCCCCGGCGTCGCGATTTCCCGTACGTGGGTGGGGGTGGTCGTGGTGTGGGGAGCCGTAGCGTCCCCGGCGTCGCGATTTCCCGCACGTGGGTGGGGGTGGTCGTGGTGTGGGGAGCCGTAGCGTCCCCGGCGTCGCGATTTCCCGTACGTGGGTGGGGGTGGTCGCGGTGTGGGGAGCCACAGCCTTCCCGGCGTCGCGATTTCCCGTACGTGGGTGGGGGTGGTCGCGGTGTGGGGGGCCGTAGCGTCCCCGGCGTCGCGACTTCCCACACGTGGGTGGGGGTGGCCGTGGTGTGGGCAGCCACAGCCTTCCCGGCGTCGCGACTTCCCACACGTGGGTGGGGGTGGCCGTGGTGTGGGCAGCCACAGCGTCCCCGGCGTCGCGACTGCCCACACCCGGGTGGGGCGCCCATTGTGGGGAGCCGGGACCTGCCCGGGCCTGGCGGCGCCGCCTCGCACGGGGACTCCCGGCCGACGGAGCCAGCTGAACAGGTACACGATGTGACCGCGGTGTCCACATCGCGGGACCGCCCGGCCGTGAGTGGATCGCCACAGCGCCTCAGCTCTGCCACTACCGCGCCACCCGCCAGGCCGTGACCAGGTCGCTCACCCACGGTTAGGGCTTACTCGTCCAGGGCTACCTGGGTGAGTTCGCGCCCGTCTGACCACTGCCTTCATCGCGCCGGTCCGCCGGCGAGGTCGCATCCCGACGCCGGAAAATAACTGATCAGCGACCTTCGACTTCTCCCCTCCATGCTTGGCGCGTACCTGGCCACCCCGGGTATAACTCGCGGCGCCTTATCGCATTTCGGTCCCGCAAACCGCGCGTATCGCCCTCTGGGGCGTCGCCTGCCGCGCGGATCGCTGCCAGATGGCGGGGACGCGGGTGGGGTGCGTGGCGCAGCAAATGCCTGATCATCCGCGACTCCACCTCGCCGGCAGCCGAGCCCCGGTCCTCGGCAGGCATCCGGACGCCTGATCGCGCGGTGTGCCCGCCGTGGCGACGGCGTGGTCCGTCAGAAATCCTCGATTGACCAGCTCGCTCGTGATGCAAAACTGTCCGACAGTCCTACCTCGAACGCGGCCAGGAAGTTCAGCAGCTCGAGCCGTGCGGCGTCATTGATCGTGCGGTGGTTCAGGAACGTCGATGTCACGAGGTTCGAGCGATCCTCGACCAAGTCGATCAGGTCGGCAAGCTGACGGTGAGCGTCGATCGTCGCGTCCGGCCCGACCTCACGGCACCAGGCGTCGATAAGGTCGCGATCGGTGGAGACGGCGTCGATCCCGCAGCACCCGCGCACGCACACGACCTCGCACGCGATGATGCACTCCCTCAATGGCGAGGGTATTTCGACCGTTACGTCCATCATCGCCGCTCCCTCCGCCGAGCCCGCACCGGACCGGCCGTCGACGCTAGCTCCTGACCCGGCCGCACTCCAGCTATATGTCGGCCGGGGAGGCGGGCGCGACAATCTCGCACTTGGCAGACGTCCGCACCGACGTTGACGCTCGGTTACCGGAATTGAGCTCTCGCTGCCGGACCGGGTTGGGGTCAGACCAGGCCGTCACATGACGCATGCCCCTCGGCCACGTCGTGGACAGGGGACCCAGCCTCGCGGAGGCCATCCCAGACCGGGATGCGGGTCAGGTTGGGAAATGAGGTGGGACGGGGACGGTGTGGCGATCGAGGGGCCGCCGGGCACGACCAGGCCGGTGCCGGTCCCGCCCATCTCGGCCGGGTAGCAGCCGATGATCATGCGGGCTGTGCAAGGAGTGAGAACAGGTCGGCGTCGTACGACGGCGTCCAGCGCACGGGCAGGCCCACGGACATCAGGTGGCTGCCGGAATAGACAGCGTCGCCGCAACGGTAGCGCGCGGCCGGATCGAGACCGCGCAGCGGCAGCCGGACGTCGCGGCCGGGCACCAGATCGCGGCCGTCCAAGCCTCCCGCGTTCCACGCCAGCACCACGGTTCGTTCGTTCAATGTGTACTGGACGGCGCACCGAGCCGAATCCGGGTCGCCGATGCGATGCACCTCGCCGCGGGTGATCACGTCACGTACATCCTTGTACCGGGCCACCCACGCGGCCGCCTCCGAACGCTGCGCGGGCGTCCAGGTGGTGATGTCCGCGCCGATCCCGAGCACCCCGGCGCTGGCGAGCACGAACCGGAAGGCGAGCGAGCGGGGCCGCACGTCGAACATCCCGGTCGCGTCGGTCACCCACGAGCTCATCAGGTGCGGCGAGTGCGCGGACAGGAACCCGTGCTGAATCCGCAACCGGTCGAGCGGCGCGGTGTTGTCGCTGGGCCACACCACGTCGGTGCGGGCCGCGATCGCGTAGTCGACCCGGGCGCCGCCGGCCGCACACCCTTCGACGGTCACGTCCGGATGGACCGCCCGCAGGTGGTCCAGCACGCGGTACAGGTTGCGGACGTGCGCGCCGTCCAGGTCGGCGGACGGGGCAGCCTCGGTGCGCGGCCGGTTGAAGTCCCACTTCAGGTAACTGATCGGGTACGTGCTCAGCAGGGAGTCCAAGGTGTTCCGGACGAACTCGAAGACGTCCTCGCGTCCGAGGTTCAACAGGTACTGGTTCCGGATGGTTGTCCGTGGTCGCCCGTCGGTCTGATAGATCCAGTCCGGGTGCTTCTCGAACAGCGCGGACCGCGCGTTCACCATCTCCGGCTCGACCCACAGCCCAAACTCCATACCACGGGCCCGAACCGCGTCCACAAACGATCCGAAGCCGTCGGGGAACTTGGCTGGATCCGGTGTCCAGTCACCCAACCCGCCGGTGTCGTCGTGCCGCCCCACGAACCAGCCGTCGTCCACGACGAACGTCTCGACGCCCAGCGAGGCCGCGATGTCCGCGAGCGCGAGCTGCCCGTCGGCCGTCACGTCGAAGGTGGTCGCCTCCCACGAGTTGTAGATGACCTTCCGGGTACGCCGGAGCCGGTCCCCGGCGAGATGCCGCTCGTAGGCGTGCCATTGCCGCGCGACCCCGTCCACCCCGTCCGCGCTGTAGACCCCGGCCGCGACCGGCGTGGTCACCGACTCGCCGGGCCCGAGCGTGACCGGCGACCCGTCGAGCGACCGCCCGGCCTGCACCCGGGTCAGCCCCGCCACGTCCGCGGATGCCGTGATGTGCCAGGACCCGGACCAGGCCAAGCCGACGCCGTACGTGGCATCCCCGTTACCAACCGCAAGATACGGCGAGAACTGGTGTCCGGTAACGCCTTGCGCACTGCCGATCTGAAATCGACCACGATCGAGCCGGACCGAAGCCGGCGTGAACTCCTGTGCCCACTGCCCCCAGAGGTACGACAACGTCACGCCGGAGGGCGAGGGTATCGAGAACCCGGCCGAGTCAAGGCGCGTGACGGAAACCGGCGCCGAGCCGCCATTGTGGACCACAACCCAACGTTCGATGACGTCGGTGCCTGCCGCGAAACGCCACCGCAGCGTGACCCGCAACCCGGTCACGTCGTCGACGAAGAGCGCCCGCAGCCCGTCCTCCTCGGCAACCGAATCCAGCCGCCACGTCAGCACCTGCCCCGCCACCGCGAGGTCGGCCCCGAGGAATGGCCGCACCCCGTCCGGCGCGTACTCGGTCGCCGCCACGTCCCCGGGAAGCATGTACTGCACCTTCCCGTGGAACGCGTACGGCGAAGGGCCGTCGCTGACCCCGTGCGGCCCCCAGGCGACCAGGTCGATCCGGTCGCCGCCCGCGGCCACGGTGTATTCGGTGGCGGCACCGGTGATGGTCCACATGCTCAGCGGTTCTCCCGGAACTCGTCGTTCAAGCGGCGTTGCAGCGTCACGTTGTTCCACATCGGATGGTGCGGTGCCGCGTTCGAGCACACCACCGTCCCCCAAGCGCCGAGGGACCGCGCCTGACGCACGGCGTGCGCACAGATCTCGGCCCCGACCGGCCCTTCCTCGAAGCCGGCGTACAACGGGGTGTAGCCCACCCAGCCCTCGCCGAAGACCAGC
Organism: Actinoplanes sp. TBRC 11911; assembly: GCF_012933445.1. Classification (GTDB taxonomy): domain Bacteria; phylum Actinomycetota; class Actinomycetes; order Mycobacteriales; family Micromonosporaceae; genus Actinoplanes. Next base: position 166,714 of record NZ_JABBNC010000017.1, on the reverse strand, counting down.
GGAATGTCCCGCGACGCCGCATAGTCGGCGGCCACCGCCAGCCAGGTGTCCAGCGTCTCGCGCATGGCGATCCGGTGCGCGCCGTACCGATCATAAAGCCATTTGTCCCATTTAAGGGGGTCGCACCAGTCGTGGGTGTAGACCTCCCGATGCGGCACGATCGTCGCGTCCGTCTTCCACGACTCCGGCGGACGCCAGTCGGCCAGCATCGGCGCGTCCTCGCGCAGCAGCTCCGCGAAGGCCCGCTCCTGCGGGAACGGCCGCGTGGTGTCGCGCAACGCGAACTCGTCGTAGAGCTGCCCGAGTACGCCGTACACGTAAGGATGGAAGACCGCGACGTCCTGGTTGCGCGGCAGCCCGCGCATGGCACCGACCGGCACGCGGCTGTAGTTGGCGGCCATCAGGACGTCCGGATGGCGCTTCTTGAACCGGTCGATGCCGCGCTCCAGCGAGCGCTGGATCCCGAGCACGCCCGACCCGTCGTTGAGCCCGCTGTGCGTGACCTCGTTGTGCAGCTCGACGTAGGCGACCACGTCGTCCAGCCCGTGGTCGCGCAGGAAATCGATCAGCGCGGCGTGCGCGTCGGCCAGCACGACGGTCCGGTCGGCGAACGGCACCGCTTGCAACGCCTGGTGCCAGGCCGGGGACACCGAGAACGACGGGCTCTGCTGGTACTCCCAGCTCGACACGATCACCCGGCAACCGTGCGCCTTCGCCGCCCGGAACAGCGACAACAGATGCTGCCGGCCATCCAGGGCCGGCCCCGAGGAAGGCACGTCGTACCAGCGGGTCCGCTGGCCGAATGAACCGCCCAGACCGGAGAACCGCAGCGCCGACGTGTCCAGCCCGGAGCCGAACAGCAGGTACGGCATGGCGCAGATCCGGACCGTGTCGTAGCCGCGCTCGACGGTGTCCCGGAAGGCGCGTCCGAGATCGGCGAACTCAAGACCGGCCCGCGTGTACCAGCTGAAATCCCACAGCGTGATGGTCAGTGGCGTCATTTCGACGATCCCACCAGGAGGCCGGACACGAAGTGCCGCTGGAAGGCGAAGAAGACGATCGCGGTCGGCACCGCGGCGATCACCGAGGCGGCCGCCACCACGTTCCAGTTGCTCACGTATCCGCCCTGCAGGTTCAGCAGCGCCGCGGTGACCGGCAGTTTCGCCTCGGTGCGCAACACCGTGATGGCCCAGATCAGGTCGTTGAAGATCCAGGTGGTGGCGAGCGCCGCGAGGGCCGCCAGCGACGGCCGGCACAACGGCATGATGATCCTGGCGTAGATCGACACCACGCCGGCGCCGTCGATGCGGGCCGCCTCGGTCAGCTCGCCCGGCAGCGACCGCATGAACCCGTACAGCACGAAGGTGTAGAAGCCGAGCCCGAAGCCGACGTGGATGGCGATCAGCGCGACGAGCGTGTCGTACAGGCCGAGCGACTCCATCACCCGCGACACCGGGATCAGCAGGATCTGCGGCGGCAACAGGTTGCCCGCCAGCATGGTGAGCAGAATGGCGCGTCGCCCGGGGATTTCAAACCTACTGAGCGCGTACGCCGCCCACGACGCCAGCAGCAACGTGATGATGACGGCGGGCACCGTGACCTGGACGCTGATCCAGAGGGCCCGGCCCATCTCGCCGCGGCCGAACGCCTCCCGGAAGCCGTCCAGCGAGAACGACGTGGGCAGTGCGGCCGTCCCGCGTCCGGCGATGTCGTCGAACGAGCGGAACGCGAGCATCAGCACGAACACCATGGGCGCCACCCAGATGACGGCCAATGGCGCCATCACCGCGTGAAAACCCCATCGGCGGCGCTTGCGGTTCGGTGGCGTACCGGAAGCAACGGTGTCCTGGCGTACGGGATCGAGGGTTGCGGCGGTCATCAGCCGGCCTCCTCCTTCGTGGCCCTGATCAGATAGGTGATGATGAAGACGAGGGCCAGCGCGAAGATGACCACGGCGATCGCGGACGCGTAGCCGAGGTTCAGGAACGTGAAGCCCTGCTGGAACATGTACGTGCTGAGCAGCTCGGACGAGTGGTACGGACCGCCCTGCGTCATGGCCCAGACGATGTCGAAGGTGCGCAGCGAGTCGATCACGGTGACCGCGAACACGACGGTGTTGACCCCGCGCAGCTGCGGCCACGTGACGAACCGGAACCGCTGCCACGCGCTCGCGCCGTCCATCGCCGAGGCGTCGTCCAGCGTCGGGTCGGTGCCCTTGAGCCCGGCCAAGTAGAGAACCATGACGTAGCCCACCTGGCGCCACACCGCGGCCACCAGCACCGCGTACAGGGCGGTGTCCGGGTTGGCCAGCCACTGCTTCTCCCAGCCGTCCAGGCCGACCGCGCCGAGCAGCGTGTTGATGGTTCCGTCCGGCTGGTACTGGACTCGCCAGAACAGACCGGTCACCGCCAGCGAGAACACCATCGGGAGGTAGATCGCGCTGCGGTACAGGCCGACCCCGCGGCGAGGCCGGTTCAGAGCCACGGCCAAGGCCAGCCCACCGAGCACGGACAACCCGCCGAATCCGATGGCCCACACCACGTTGTTCTTCAGCGCGCCGAGGAACACGTCGTCGGAGAACAGGTTCCGGAAGTTCGCCAGCCCGACGGGCTTGGCCGCACCAAGCCCGTTCCACTCGGTGAGCGACAGGTAGAAGCTGTTCACCGCCGGCCAGAACACCATGCCAACCTCGACCAGCGCCGGGACCAGCAGGAACAGCCAGACCACCTTCGGGACGGCGCGCAGCCGGGATCGGCGCCGCGCCGGCGCCGCGACCGCGGTCACGAGCCCAGGACCTTCTTCGCGGACGCCTGCCACTCGGTGAGGATCGCGTTGACGTCACCGGGTTTGTCGAGGAACTTCGTCAGCGCGGTGTCGGCGGTGGTCTGCAACTCGTCGCTGGAGTCACGGTTGAAGAACTGGGTGAGACCCTTCGCCTCGCCGAGCATCTTGATGCCCTTCTGCACCAGCGGCGAGAACGTGCTGGTGTCGACCTGTGTGGAGGTCGGCAGGTTCGACGACTTGGCGAGCTGGATGAACTGCTGCTGCGCGGGCGCGGATGCCAGGTAGGACAGCAGGTCCTTGGCGCCGGCCGGGTTCTTCGACTTGGCGCTGGCGAAGTATCCGTCGGTCGGCGCCTCCTCGGCCACCGGCACGCTCGGATCGATGATCGGCACCTGGAAGAAGTCGAGGTCGTCGACCACGTCCGCGGGAACCGCCGAGGTGATGAAGGCGCCGATCAGGTACATGCCGGCCTTCTTCGACGCGAGCGGGGTGACCGCGTCCTGCCACGAGTACGACCGGCCCTTCGGGTCGATGAACTCGAGAAGCTGCTTGTAGTGGTCCATCACGGCCTTGACCTCGGGGCCGTCGAAGGGGTGCTTGCCGGCGAGCAGGTCGCGGTGGAACTCGGCACCGTTGATCCGCAGGTTCAGGTAGTCGAACCAGCCGGAAGCCACCCACGCGGTCGAGCCGGTGCCCATGGTGATCGGCGCGGCGCCCTTGCTCTTGATGGTCTTGCAGACGGTGATGAACTCGTCCCACGTCGTCGGGACCTGCACGCCCCACTGCTGGAACATGGACTTCCGGTAGAAGACGCCCCACCAGTAGTAATTCGTCGGCACGAAGATCTGCTTGCCGTTCGCGGTGGACAGCTCCTTGAGGGCGGGCGAGAAGTTCGCGCACGCGCCGTTGCCGGTCCACATGTCGGAGACGTCGAGCAGGAAGCCCTTGCTGGCGTAGTCGCGGGCGACCGAACCGGCGTACCAGGTCAGCACGTCGGGTGGGTTGCCCGAGTTCAGGTAGGTGGGCAGCTGCGCCCGGAAGGTCTCGATCGCGATGGTGTTGAGCGTGGTCTTCGTCTTGGTATAGCCCTCGACCACCTTCGTCAGGGCGGCCTTCGGGTCGGGGTCCGAAAGCGAGGACTGCAGGGTCAGCGTGCTGGAGGCGGCGCTGGAACCGCTGTCACTCCCGGTAGCGCATGCACCGAGGAGTCCGGCCGCACCGATGCCGCCGATCCCGGCGAGGAACCCACGGCGACTGAGGGGAGCAGAGATCATTCGTGCCTCCTGGTTGGTGTTTCCAGAAGGTTGCATCAGTGTCGATGGCCTGTCAACATATCTTCGTAATTAATGAAGACTTCTCGACGGCAGGGGTGTGCATGACCGGTCGTTTCGCAGGTCGTACGGCGGTGGTCACCGGAGCGGCCGGGGGCATCGGGGCGGCGGTGGCCCGGCGGCTGGGTGCCGAAGGGGCGGCCGTGGTGCTCGCCGACATCCGTCCCGCCGACGATGTGGCCAAAGAGATCCCGCGCGCGGTGGCGGTCGTGGCGGACGTGTCCGACGAGGACGACTGGGCTCGCGTGGCGACTACCGCACGTGACAATTTCGGACCGGTCGATGTGCTGGTGAGCAACGCGTACACGGTGGACGTGGCCCCGCTGGACGCGACAAGCCGCAAGTCGTGGGAGCGTCAGATCGGCGTCAATCTGACTGGTACATTTCTCGGGATAAAAGCTCTCTTATCCGATTTGTGCTCGACGGAGCGAGGCAGCGTCGTGGTGGTCTCGTCGGTCCACGCGATGATCGGGCTGCCCGGCCGGCCCGCCTACGCCGCGGCCAAGGGTGGCCTCGTCGCGCTGGCCCGCCAGCTCGCCGTCGAGTACGGTCCGGCGCTGCGGGTGAACACCGTCATTCCAGGACCGATCATGACGGCCGCGTGGGACTGGGTGTCCGAAGAGGACCGTGCCGCGAGCGTCGCCGAGACGGTGGCCGGCCGGTTCGGTACGCCGGACGAGGTGGCCGCCGCGGTCGCCTTCCTGGCATCGCCGGAGGCCTCCTACGTGACCGGGACGAGCCTGGTCGTGGACGGCGGCTGGACCGCTACCAAGTCCTCCACATGAAAAGGGATGCGCATGCAGTCGTACTCGCCCCGGGGCGTACACGGACAGACGGTGGAGCTCCTCGCCCAGCGGATCCTCACCGGCCAGCTCGCCGAGGGCGCGATCCTCGACCTGTCCGCCCTGCAGACCGAGTTCGACGTGAGCCTGACCGTGCTGCGCGAGGCGCTGCGGGTGCTGGCGGCCAAGGGACTGGTCGACGCCCGGCCCAAGCGCGGCACGTTCGTGCGGCCACGCGCCGCCTGGAGCCTGCTCGACGGTGACGTGCTGCGCTGGCAGTTCGCCCGCTCGCATCGCCCCGGCCTCTTCGACGACCTGCACGAGCTGCGCACCATCGTGGAACCCGGCGCTGCCTCACTGGCCGCCGACCGGGCCACCCCGGCGGACCTGGAAGCGCTGGACACGGCGCTGGCTGCCATGGCGGAGGCCGGCGACGACCCGGCCGCCGCGGTCGCCGCCGACCTCGCCTTCCACCGCGCGCTGCTCGCCGCGACCCACAACGAACTGATCCAGCGCATGGAGGTGGTCATCGAGACGGGCCTCGCCGAACGTGACCGGATGGTGCACGGCGCCGCCGGTCCCACCGACCCGGTGCCGAGCCACAAAGCCGTGGTGGACGCGATTCGCCGGCACCATCCCGCCCAGGCCGCGCGCGCCATGGGCACGTTGCTCGACCAGGCCATCGAGGACGTGGCCCGGTTGGAAAGGACCCGGCTTGAAGATCGACAGGATTGAAACCTTCCTGGTACCCCCGCGCTGGCTCTTCTGCCGCGTCCAGACCGACGAGGGAATCATCGGCTGGGGCGAGCCGGTCGTGGAGGGGCGGGCCGAGGTGGTCCGGGCCGCGGTCGACGTCCTCGCCGAGTACCTGATCGGCGAGGATCCGCTGCGCATCGAGCATCACTGGCAGGTGCTCACCAAGGGCGGCTTCTACCGCGGCGGGCCGGTGCTCTCCAGCGCGGTGGCCGGCCTCGACCAGGCGCTCTGGGACATCGCCGGCAAGGTGTACGGCGCGCCGGTCCACGCGCTGCTCGGCGGGCCGGTGCGGGACAAGGCCCGGGTGTACGCCTGGGTGGGCGGCGACGAGCCCGGCGAGATAGCGGACGCGGTCGCCGCACACGTCGAGGCCGGGATGACCGCGGTCAAGATGAACGCCAGCGGACGCCTGTCGCCGGTTCCGACCACCGCCGAGATCAACGACGTGGTGGCCCGGGTCGCGGCCGCCCGCGCGGCCGCCGGCGACGACCGGGACGTGGCCATCGACCTGCACGGCCGGTCCAGCCTGCCGGCCGCCCGGATGATCCTGCCGGCGGTGGCGCCGCTGCGGCCGTTGCTGGTCGAGGAGCCGCTGGTGCCCGAACAGACCCATCTGCTGGCCGATCTGGTGCGCTGCTCGCCGATCCCGGTGGCGACCGGGGAACGGCTCTACGACCGGGCCGGCTTCCTGCCGGCGCTGCAGGCCGGCGTCAGCGTGGTGCAGCCGGACCTCGCGCACGCCGGGGGCATTTCCGAGGTACGCCGGATCGCCGCGCTCGCCGAGACGTACGGCGCGTTGCTGGCCCCGCATTGCCCGCTCGGCCCGATCGCGCTGGCCGCTTCGCTGCAGGTCGCGTTCGCCACGCCCAACTTCCTGATCCAGGAGCAGAGCATGGGCATCCACTACCACCAGGGTTCGCCGGCCGATCTGCTGTCCTATGTGGCCGACGCGTCGCCGTTGCGGATCGAGGCCGGGCACATCGCCCGCTTCGACGGTCCGGGCCTGGGAATCACGATCGACGAGCAGGCCGTACGCCACGCCGACGCGACCGGCCACGCCTGGCGTAACCCGGTGTGGCGCCACGAGGACGGGTCGTTCGCCGAATGGTGACCGTTACCTTCGACGCGGCGCTGGGCGGTCGCTGGACCTCGTTGTCGGCCGCCGGGCGCGAATGGCTGTGGCACCGCCCCGCCCCGGACCGAGCGTTCCCCTCCGCCTCCTTTGTGGACGCCGGTGGGGTGGAGGAGTGCATCCCGACCGTCCGCGGCAACCCGGACCACGGAGACGCTTGGTCACGGCCGTGGGCGGTCCATGACGGCAGTGCCACGGTCACCACCAAAAATTTCTGGCTAAGTCGGAAATTTACGGAGGATGGAGACCGCCTGGTGGTCTCCTATCGGCTGACGGCGGCACCGGGGTGGCGGTTCCTGTGGGCCGCCCACGCCCTGCTCGACGTGTCCGAGGACGCGATCCTCCAGGCCCGTCCCGGCACCCGGACCCGCATCGACGGGACAGTCGACGCGACCTGGCCGACCCCGTTGCACAAACTGGGCCCGGACGACGGCACGGCGACCGGCGCGATCCTTCTGGACTGCCCAACCGCCACCATCGCCGACGGCCAACGGCTCACCTTTGGCCTCGAGGCGCCCGGCCAGCCCGTCTCCACCGCCCTCTGGCGCAACCTGCGCGGCTGGCCGGCCGGGAACCCGTACCGCAGCATCGGTGTCGAGCCGATGCTGGGCCACGTCTGGGACCTGGCCGAGGCCGGGCCGGGCGACGCCGCGGTCGTGCCGGCCTCGGGCGTCTGCGAGTGGCGTCTGACGGTGACCGCCGCATGAAGGACGTGGTCTGCGTGGGGGAGACCATGGCCCTGGTCACCCCCGACCCGCCCGTGAGCCTCGCACTCGGTGGGCCGGCGCGGCTCGACGCCGCCGGTGCGGAGTCCACGGTGGCCTGTTATCTCGCGCAGCTCGGCCTCGACGCCGCCTGGGTCAGCCGGCTCGGCGACGACCCGCTGGGCGAGCTCGTCCGCGGCACGGTCGCCGGTTTCGGGGTGGACGTCAGCCCGGTGACGGTGGATCCGGACCGGCCGACCGGGGTCTTCTTCAAGGATCCGGACGGCGAGAAGACCCGGGTCTTCTACGTTCGCGCCGGGTCCGCCGCGTCCGCCATGAGCCCGGCGATGAACGTTCCGGAGGCGCGGATCACGCACCTCAGCGGCATCACCGCGGCCCTGTCCGCGTCGTGCGCCGCGCTGGTCGAGCACCTTCTGACCACGCGGCGGTGCGGCTTCGACGTCAACTACCGGCCGCGACTGTGGCCGGTCGGCCGCGCCGCACCCGTTCTGCGCGGCCTGGCCGCCCGCGCCGCCGTCGTGTTCGTCGGCCTGGACGAGGCGCTCACCCTGTGGGACACGCGCACACCGGACGAGGTCCGGGCCCTGCTGCCCGAGCCGGAAATCCTGGTCGTCAAGGACGGCGCGGTCGGCGCGACCTCGTTCCATCCCGGCGGTGTCACCTTCGCACCCGCTCCGCGCGTCGACGTCGTCGAGGCGGTCGGCGCGGGGGACGCCTTCGCCGCCGGCTACCTGGCCGGCCTTCTCCGCGACCTCGGCGAGCCGGACCGGCTGTGCCTGGGCCACCGCACCGCGGGCGCGGCCCTGCGCACCACCGGGGACGTCGCCACCCTTCGAGAGGAGCACGCATGAGCTTCGACGCCATCTTCGACGGGCAGTCCGTCATGGCCATCCTGCGCGGGCTGGCCGCCGCCGAGACGGTCCGGCTGGCCGAGCGGCTCTGGGACGCGGGAGTGACCGTCCTCGAGGTCCCGATCGGCGCGCCCCCCGCGGTGGCCTCCCTCGCCGCCGCCGCCCACGCCGCCCGCGAACGCGGCTTGCACGTGGGCGCCGGCACGGTCATCACCGTGGATCAGGTGCGGGCGGCCGCGACCGCGGGCGCTCAATACACCGTCGCGCCGGGCCTCGATCTCACCGTCTCCGCCGCCAGCGTCGCGGCCGGCATGCCGCACCTGCCCGGCGTCGGCAGCGCCACCGAGGTGCAGCGCGCCTGGCTCGCCGGGCACCGATGGCTGAAAGCCTTTCCCGCGAAGGCCCTCGGCCCCGCCTGGGTCGCGGCGCTGCGCGGGCCGTTCCCCGACGTGCGGTTCGTCGCCACCGGCGGGCTCACCGCCGGCGACGCGCCCGCCTTCCTCGACGCCGGAGCGCGCGTGGTCGCGCTCGGCGCCGCGCTGGCCGACCCCGGCCAGCGAGAGCAGATCGGCAATTTGCTCCACAAATAGAAGGAGTATCCGTGCGCTTCCTCCGTACCGCTGCTCTCTCCCTCGCCGCGATCCCGTTGATGGCAACACCGGCGATGGCATCCCCCACCCCGGCCCCGGCGCATCATGCCGCCGCGCGGCCCCTGACCCCGTACATGGGCTGGAACACCTACTACGGCCTGGGCGGTGACCCCACCGAGGCCGAAATCAAGTCCATCGCTGGTTTCATGGCCTCGCACGGCCTGCGCGAGGCCGGCTACCGGACCATCTGGATCGACGGCAACTGGGCCGCCCCGGTCCCGCGCAACGCCGCCGGTGATTTGGTGGCCGACCCGGCCCGGTTCCCGTCCGGCATGAAGAACCTGACCAAGTACCTGCACGACCGCGGCTTCCAGGCCGGCATCTACACCGACGCCGGCCCGTACATCGAAGGCCAGTGCGGGCTCGGCAGCTACGGCCACTACCGCGACGACGTCAAGCTGTTCGCGTCCTGGGGCTTCGACGCGCTCAAGGCCGACTGGCTGTGCGGCCGCGCCTCCGGCATGGACCCGGAAACCGCGTACCGTCAGCTCGCCGCCGAGGTCGACCGCGCGCCGCGGCCCATGTTCCTGAACATCTGCAACCCGGTGAGCAGCGACTGGGGCGGCGGCCCGTATCCGCCGCAGAACCTGTCGACGTGGAGCTACACGTACGCCCCGGACGTGGCCACCTCGGCGCGCACCTACACCGACGTCGGGGTGGGCGACCCGACGCCGCAATGGCAGTACCAGTGGGTGCTGCGCAACATGGACGTCAACGCGTACCACCCGTCGGTGACGCGGCCCGGCTACTTCAACGACCCGGACTACCTGCTGCCGATGCGGCCGCTGCCGGACGGCACCGGGACCGAGCTCACCTTCGACGAATCCAAGACACAGCTGGGCATGTGGGCGATGATGGCGTCGCCGCTCGTCATCGGCTCCGACCCGCGGACGCTCCCGGCCGAGATGATCGCCGCGCTGAACAACCCGGAGATCCTGGCGGTCGACCAGGACCCGCCGGTGCGGCAGGGCGTCAAGGTGGCCGACCCGTCGGGGACGACCCAGGTGTGGAGCAAACCGTTGTCCGGCAATGGAAAGCGGGCGGTCGCTCTGCTGAACCGGGGGGACACCGCGCAGCAGATCACGGTCACCTTCGCGAACGTTGCGCTCGGTGGTGGCGTACGGGTGCGGGATCTTTGGGCGCGGCAGGATGCCGGCACCTTCACCGGTGGCTATACCACCACGGTTGCGGCGCACGGCGTCGCGATGCTTGGTCTTACCGGCACCGACCAGGTGGCCGGCACCGACCTGGGTGCCGCGTCGGCCGCACCCGCCATCGCCGGCGGGCAGGTCTTCGCACGCGGCACCGACGGGACGCTGCTGGGCAAGAAAATCGAAGGGCAACCGGCCGCGTACGCCTCCCCGGGCGGCCGCATCGACGTGTTCGCCCGTGGCACCGACAAGAAGATCTGGCACCGCGTCTCGACCGGCGGTGGCTGGGGTCCGTGGACCTCGCTGGGCGGCGCGGCGGCGGACGACCCGTCGGTGGCGTTCGCCGGCCCCACCGACTGGACCGTCTTCGCCCGCTTCGACGACAACCTGATCCACTTCCGGAGCGCGACCGGCGCGTGGACGCTGTTCGGCGGCCCCGACGGCAAGGCGGTGCGCGGCCGTCCGAGCGTGGCGATCGACGGTTCCGGGGCCGTGCATGTGGCGGTGCGAGGGCGTACGGAGGAAATCTCGGAGCGGGTGTTGTCCGGCGGTGTCTGGTCGGACTGGCAGAACCTGGGTGGCACGCTGAGCGGCAGCCCGACCCTGGTCGGCGCGTCCGGCCGCGTCTACATGTTCGCGGTGGCGGCGGACAACCGGTTGTGGCAGCGCAACTACGTCGACGGCGCGTGGGGCGGCTGGTTCCAGCGCGGCGAGTTCGCCACCGACGAGATCCAGGGCGCGGTGGCCGCCGAACCGGAGGCGGACGGCCACGTGACCGTCGTGCTGCGCGGCATCGACGGCCACCTGCATCGCACGTCGCTTTAGAGCGCCGGGCTCCCGGCAGCGGTGCCGGGAGCCCTTCCGGCGATGCACCGCGCGGTGGAATTTGTCGGTCTAACGTTACGAAGAGCCATTGCACAGGGTTATGACTGCCGGAAGGATGCACTCCGCATGGGTGACCGGCCGCGAGCCGGTATACCCGAATGACACTTGAGTTCGAGGACCGCCCGTGCCCGCAACCGACAGCCTTCCGCGCGCCGCCGACAACGACCCTCCGTTACGGGGTGGTCGCGCGCGGGCGGTCCGGTTACGTACGGAGAGATTCGGCTCGATCGTCTACGTGCCGGAACGGGATCATTTCTACGCTCTCGACCGGGAACACACCATAGCGCTTTCCCGGCTGGGCACCGGGCGCCCCGTCCCGGCGTACGATCGCGACCTGGTCGTCGCCATGGCGTCGGCGGGCATCTGCCGGACCGATCCGCCCACCCCGCAACGCGCCTTCTACGGCCGTTCGTTGCTCGGCTCGTTCGCCGGCGGAATCCCGCCCGTCCGGAAGCCCATGGTGGTCAATTGCTTCGCCACGGCACAATGCCCGCTGCGCTGCGGCTACTGCCATGCGGACGACCTGATGGCGTCCTACCGGGAGGAGGAACGACCGGAGTGGCTCGACGAGGTCATCCGGGTCGCGGCCGCCACCCCGGCGATGGTCGGCGTGGTGACCGGCGGTGAGCCACTCGCCCGCCCGGACAACGCCGAGCGGCTGCTGACCGCGCTGGCCCGCGACAAGGCGGTCGTGCTGGACACCTCCGGCGTCGGCGACCTGCGCCGGCTGGTGCCGACGCTGCGCCGCCACGACGCCCACGTGCGTTTCTCACTCGACAGCGCGCAGGCGTCGGTCAACGATCGTCTGCGCCCGATCCACCGGCGGTCCCTGCCGCCGGGCAGCGGCTCGTTCCGCGCCGCCACGGACGGCATCCGGCTGGCCGTGAGCGAGGGACTGGCGTGCAGCGTGCAGACCGTGGTGACGGCGCGGAACTGCGACCCGGCGGGCCTCGCCGAGCTGCGGGACAGACTGCTGAGCGCCGGGGTGCGCACGTGGGCGCTGCACGTGGTGGTGCCGGCCGGCAAGGCGGCCCGCAACGCCCGGGGGCTGCTGGTCGGCGACGACGCGGTGACCACACTGACCGGGCTCGTCGCGGAGACGGCGGCCCAGCGTCTGCCGATCGACATCCGGGTCACCAGCACGCACCGCGCGCCGAACTCGACAGTCCTCATCAGCGCCCGGGGAGAGCTGGCTATCCAGCAACCGGAGGGCGGCGGCAAGGAGATCGCGCCGGTTCCCCGGATCATGGCCCGGCGGAGCGTCCTGCGCCACTTCCGCCGGTTCGTCGACCCCGGGGGGCACGCCAGCCGCTACCTGAACGGGACCCTCGACCTCTACCCGGCGGCCGGGCCCGGCGTCACCGCGGTGCTGCCTGCGGCTGCCGCTGTGTGAGCCACTGGCTCGCGGCCTCCGCCACCATCGTGCCGATCGCCTCGTCCTCGCCTTTGTCGCGGATCACCCGCGCCGGCACATCGCCGGCGGCGCCGGCCTCGCGTAGCCACGGCTCGACCATCGCGAGCCTGTTCTCCGCGTGGAAGACCGCGATGACCCGGCCGGCCGCGGCGAGCCGGGGCGCGACGCGCCGCATGGCGACGTCACTGGACAGCCAGCGGCGGTACTCGCCGAGCGAGCGAGCCCCGGCCAGGTAGGCGATGAGTGACGGATCAAGAATCGCCGCGCAGAGCTCGGCATCCCTTGAGGCGGTTGGCGGACCCACGACCATCCCTCGACGGTAGTCGGCGACGCCCCGTCGCGCAGTCGGCCACGCGGCCCATTGCTAGCCCGCGGTCGTGCCTTGATACAGCTCAGTGGCCCGATGTGCCAGCATCTCGAGAACTCGCTCACCGTCGGCGAGCGCGGTCGCGAACGCGGCCCACGAGTCGATGACGTGGCCACCCACGGCCGGCAGCTCGAGCCTGGTCAGATAGGTCGGGAGCAATACCGCGTTCTGGAACAGCCAGTGGATGTAACGGCCCTCGTCGTCCCAATAGGGCAGCTCACGGAAGCGGTTCAGCTGATCGGCCAGCTCGTCCACGGAGTTCCAGCGCACCATGCCCGACTCGTGGGTGAGGCTCTTGATCCGCGGGTTGTACAGCTGGCTGATCCCGAATCCGTAGATCTGGCGCCACTGCTCCCAGAACAGGCCCTCGTCGCGGCCACCGAGGGTGATCAGCGAGGTGGTCGGGTTCTCGCGCAGCAGGTTGTGCAGGTAGGCCCAGGTCGTGGTCGGGGTCAGCAGCCGGTCGGCGTGGTGCCGCTGCAGGTCCTGCACGATCTTCGCGGCGTTGTCGTCCAGCTCGTAGGGCGCGAGATGCGGCAGCGCCTTGACCGCCGCGAGAGCCGTGTAGAGCGACACCGGGCGCCCGTAGAAGTCGCGGGCCACGCGCCAGGGATCGATCGGCCGTACGAGGGCTTCGTCGGTGGGCTGATCGGCCGGCTCCGGCGTGCCGACGAACGCCGACAGCGACTGCACCCGCACGTCGGCGTCCGGCGTGACGTAGCCGATCCACCGCCGCAGATCCGCCTCGAACGTCTGCCGTGGCTCGACGCCGGCCGGGACGCTCAGGTCTTCCAGCGCCACGACGATGCGGGCGTCACGCGCGGCGAGGGCGCCGGCGGCGAACGCCTGCACCATGTGGATCACCGAGGTCCGGCGACGCAGCCGGACCGGCCAGTACACGAGGGACGGTCCCTCCAGCGGCCCCGGCTCGGCCCACTCCACCCGCCAGGCGAACCGGCGCTCCAGCTCGCGCAGCAGGTCGGGCGGGTCGTCGGGCGGCGCGTTGTCCGGCTGGGAGACGAACAGCCGCTCCCAGGCCGGATGACGCACCTGCACGTTCCTGGTCGGCTCGGACGGCACCGCGACGTCCAGCCGCCGGGCGAGCAGGGGGAGCAGGTGCGAGTTGTCGATCGGGAAGACGTGACTGAGCGGCACGCGCTCCGGCAGCGCCGGCCCCGTGACCGGGGTGCCGCGGCCGTGCGACACCCAGATCACCTGCACCGGGTCCGGCATCGCCTCGATCGCCGCCCGGACCGTTCCGGACCGGTCGCCGGTGCCGAGCACGCACACCACGTCGCCGTCCAGAAGCGCGGCCGCGGACCGGCCGATCCGCAGCGCGGCGTCCTCGTCGAGCGCGTCGCTCAGGCGTGCCGGGGGCGACAGCGGCAGGGGGCGCCAGAAACCGTGCAGGTGATAGACGAGGATCGTGCCGACGGGGGCGGGGCTGGTGTCACCGACCAGGCGGCTCTGCGCGCGGCCCCAGGCCCGCCGGATCGCGATCTCCAGAAGCGGGTCGACGTTCGTCGTCAGAACGTGATGGCCGAACAGTTCGCGGCGGCCCGCCAGCAGGGCGCCCAGCGCCCGCATCGACGCCGGCATCCGCCACGACTCGCGATCGTTCTCCAGCGCCTCGCCGGTCCGGAAGGTCACCGGCTGCCACGAACCACGGCTGCTGAGCGCGGTGGCGTGCGGATCGTGCGGGCGGTACTGCTGCAGCACCGCCTGCTGGGCGATGGCGTCGAACTCGTCCGCGGACAGCCAGCCGGTCAGCACCCGCCGGTACTGCGGGTAGAGCGCGGCCAGCGACTGATCCGCGCAGTCCTCGCTCGCCTGCCGCAGAGCCTTCTGCAGGTCGCCGTCGTCGTTACGCCCGTCTGCGAAGCGGTCCGCCAGCTCGATGAAGTGCGAGACCTGCGGAACGTACTGGTCGTCGAGGCCGGAGCCGACCACCAGGGTGATGTGCTCGCCGTTGCGGTCGCTCTCCAGCAGCCGGTCCACGAGGGCGGCCGAGGCATCCTCGGTCACGGTGCGCTCTCCCTCGTGAAGGTGGCCCGCGGCGCCGGGAGATCGGCCACGGTCAGCACATCGTCGTTGATCAGCCGCTCCAGGCCGCCGGGCGCCCATCCCAGGTAGCCGACGAAGATCCGCATGTCGGCCACGCACTCGCGGACCGAGGGCTGCGCGTCGGTCAGCGGCAGGGAGCCGAGCTTGCCCTTGATCGGGGTGAACCGGATCGGGTCGTCGACTCCCGTCTTGATCCGGACCAGCGCGATGAACGCGTCGCGGGCGATCGGGCCGCCGTCGAAGAGCCTCTTCGGCTCACTGATCTTCGGCCGCCATCCGTTCATCGACTCGGGCAACGGATCGGACGGGCGGTTCAGGCGTACGCCGATGGCACCCGTGTCGTTGTGCCGGAGCACGAGCAGCCGCGCACCGCGGAGCTCACGGTCGGTGACGTCCTTGGCGGCCTCCAGCACCGAGCCCGTCAGATCCCGCCGCCAGATCCGGATGTTGCGCGCGAGCGGCAGGTCGGCCGCCCGGTTGCTCAGGCGCAACTCCGGCTTCTCGTGTCCGCCGGCGAGCAGCTGCTGCGTCACCTCGTCGGCGATGGTCCGGATGGTGAGCACCGGGTCGCTCAACGCCGAGCCGTTGGCCAGCAGATCCAGCAAGGCGCCGGTGAAGGCCGTGTTGCGCTCCCGCAGCGGGGCGCTGGCCGGCCGGTTGGCGCCGGCCGCGAGCAGCAGACACGCGTCCTCAGCGTCGTGATGCCCGAGCCGGTGCGCGGCGTCGGCGGCGGACAGCACCTCCCGGCCCGCGCGGCCGGCGAAGCAGCAGTCGAGCATGATGACCCGGCGCGGCGTACGGCTTTCGCGGGTGGCTTCGCGCAGCTTGGCGTACGGCAGGGTCTGCTCGTCGGGGTGCCGCGGATCCGTGTCGGGCAGGCCGAGCATGAGATCACTGGTGTCGATCAGCCCGTGACCGGCGTAGTAGTAGAGCAGCAGGCCGTCGGGCCGGGTGGCTCGCGCCGCCTCGCGCAGGGCCTGGTAGACGGTGACCGGGCTGGCCGGGTCGTCGATGACGGTGACGTTCCCGGCCGGCAGCCCCCACACGTCCGCATTGGTCAGCGCGTCCCGGAGATCGTCGAGATTGGCGCGGACGGACGGCAGCGGTGTCAGCTTGTCGTAGGTCGACGAGCCGATCAGCACCGCGCGCGAGCTCGCCGGGTTCGCGACATCCATGGTGCGTGTCAGCCGTTGTCCAGCCTGCGCACGATCTCGGCGACGGCATCGGGATCGGACGACTCGACGCGCACCACCGTCCCGTCGGGACGCTCCTGGGTGACCGTGACCGCCGGGGGACCGGGCCGGGTGCGCCGCCAGTCGAGAATCTGCAGGATCAGGCCGCCCGTGGTCAACGCGCTGCTGATCGCCAGCGACAGGACGTCGATGTCGACGCCCTGGTGCTCCGGGTCGGTGGCGCGGCCGTAGCGCAGATCACCGTCACGCTGCACGTTCGCGTCCGCTGCCAACCAGTCACGCAGGGACTCCGTCTCCTCCGGACCCGCTTCCACGCGGAGCTGCAATCGCACGTCTTCGTCCCATTTCTTGGTTCGGTGGCATAGGAACGATATCGAAGGGGATTGAATCTGTCACTATTCGTAATCGTCGGGAAATGGTCAGAGCGTTGCGCGGTCCGGTGCGGAAGGTCAGCGGCCGGCGAAAGCGAAATCCTCCGCATGTTCCGCGGCCGGTGTGCGGGCGGGGGAGACTTGACCGCTATGCGCCTTGATCTGACCGGTAAGACGGCACTCGTGACGGGATCCACCTCGGGCATCGGCCTCGCCATAGCGGCCGGGTTAGGTGCCGCGGGCGCCCGGGTCGGGGTGAACGGGCGTACGAAGGAATCGGTTGATCGTGCCCTGGGCGAGCTGCGGGAGGGCGATTTCGTGGGGGTGCCGGGGGATGTCACCACGGACGCCGACGACGTGCTCGCGGTGCTGCCGCGGGTCGACATTCTGATCAACAGCCTGGGGATCTACGGGGCACAGCCGGCCATGGAGATCACCGACGACGACTGGCGGCGATACTTCGAGACCAACGTGCTCGCCGGGATCCGGCTCACCCGCGCCTACCTGCCGGGCATGCGCGAGCGCGGCTGGGGTCGCGTCGTGTACATCGTCGGCGAGTCGGCGGTGGCGATCCCGGCGCACATGATTCACCTGGGGATGACGAAGACGGCGCTGCTGGCGGTGTCGCGCGGGTTCGCGAAGGAAGCAGCCGCCTCGGGCGTCACGGTGAACTGCGTCGTCGCCGGGCCGGCGCACACCGGTGGCAGCGAGGACTACGTCCGTGAGGTGGTCGGCAACGAGCTGCCGTGGGACGAGGCGCAGCGCGAGTACATGCGGCGCGTCCATCCGCAGTCGCTGATCCAGCGCCTCATCGAGCCGGCCGAGATCGCCAACATGGTCGTCTACCTGTCGTCGCCGATGGCCTCGGCGACGACAGGCGGTGCCCTCCGGGTGGACGGTGGGTACGTCGACTCCATCCTGCCGTGACGACGAACTAGACGAGCATGCGGGCCTTGATGGCGGCGATGTCGGCGTCGGTCAGGTGCAGGCCCTGGTGCAGGTAGCCGTCGAAGCTGCCGTACAGGTGGTTGGCCTCGGCGAACGCCGTGCGCAGCCAGGACACCTCGACCGCGTCCGGCTCGCCCAGGTAGGTGTTGCTGGCCAGGAAGTCGGACTCCACGGTGGACATCGGGACCCCCAGCAGGGTCAGCAGCACGGCGGTGGTCCAGCCGGTGCGGTCCTTGCCGGCCGTGCAGTGGTAGGCGATCGCGCCGCTGCCGTGGTTCTCGACGGCGACCAGGACGTCGTGGAACGCGTAGTCGGCGCCCACGAAGTTCACCATGAACGGGTAGCCCACCGACTGTCCCAGGTCGGACGAGCCGGAGAACAGGCCGGCGGCGAGGGCGGCGGCGAGCGTGCCGGCCGCGTTCTCGTGGAACTTGATGCCGTGGCTCAGCGACACCACGTCGGCGACCTGGTACGCGACGCCCGCCGCCGGACGGTCCGGGTCGTCCGAGCGCTCGACCGCGTTGCGCAGGTCGATGTCCAGGTTGACGCCGTGGCCGGTGACCGTCTGCCATTCGGCCGCGGTCAGGTCGTTCAGCTTGTTCGACCGGTACACCACGCCGGTGCGTACGGTGTGCCCGTCCGCCGTGGCGTACCCGCCGATGTCGCGGAAGTTCTTCGCGTCGGCCAGGTGCAGCGACCGGTCGAAGTCGGCGTGCGCCGGAGTGGCGACGCCGCCGAGGAAAGTGGCGGCCAGTGCCGTGGCGAGTACAGCGCGCAAGGGATTCATGCGGCTCATCACAGACCCGCCGGGGTACCGCGACGTGACGGCCGGTTGTAGGACGTACTGCCAGCCGGAAAACGGGGACGCGGGGAATCCATATCCGGCGGCGGCGACGGAGTCCGCCTCGGGCACGCCCTATTGTGATGCCCGTGAATCCGCTGCCCGATCACCTCAAGCGCCGGATTCCGGCTGCCGGTGTCGTTCTTTCCGTCGCCATGGTGCCGCTCGCGATCTGGGCGATCGTGTTGTTGTGCACCGACACCCGCGACGACTCGTTCGCCTGGCTGAGCGGCGCGAGCCGGGGCGTCACCGTGACCGAGCCGTGCCGCGGCGACTTCTGCCGTGGGGTGTGGGAAGACCCCACCGGCCGGAGCGTGCAGGGCCCGGTCCACCTGAGCTCGCCGCTGAAATACGCGCGGCCCCGCCCGTTCTTCGAGACCGCGGAGGTCAACGACGGAACGGCGTATCTGTACGGCCTGCGCAGCCTTCTCGGTCTGCTCGCTCCGGTGCTGCTGGTCATCGCCGCGTTGGAGTTGTTGCGGCAAGTGGTTCTGCACCGTCGCCGGGAACGGCGCCGGCACGAGGCGATCCGGGTCTGGCGGGCCCGGTACGAGCCCTCCTCATAACGAGCTGACCTCGGTGTACGCTGCCGGGAATGCGGTTGCGCGGACGCCGGCGGGAGCTCGCCATGCTCGACACGCTGCTGCGGAGCGTCCGCGCCGGGGACAGCCGCGTGCTCGTGCTGCGCGGGGAGGCGGGCGCGGGCAAGACCGCCCTGCTCGACCACCTGGCCGCGCACACGCCGCCGGGCCTGCTGACCCGGGCCGCCGGCGTCGAGGTGGAGACCGAGATCGCCTACGCCGCCCTGCACCAGGTCTGCGCCCCGCTGCTGGCCCACCTGGACCGGCTGCCCGAACCGCAGCGCGACGCTCTCGCCACCGCGTTCGCCCTGCGCACCGGTGAGCCGCCGCAGGAGCTGGTCGTCGGGCTCGGGGTGCTCGGCCTGTTCGCCGGGGCGGCCGCCACGCAGCCGGTGATCTGCCTGGTCGACGACGTGCAATGGCTCGATCCGATGTCCCGGCGGATCCTCGCGTTCGTGGCCCGGCGGCTCGGCGACGAGTCGGTCGCGCTGATCTTCGCGGTCCGCTCGCCCGGCGACGAGACCATCCTGACCGGCCTGCCGGAGCTGCGGGTCGAGGGCCTGCCCGAGGCGGACGCGCGGGCGCTGCTCGAGTCGGTGCTGGCCGGGCCGGTCGAGCCCGGCGTCCTCGACCGGATCGTCGCGGAGACCCGCGGCAACCCGCTCGCCCTGCTCGAACTGCCCCGCGGTCTCAGCCCGGCCGAGCTGGCCTTCGGCTTCGGCGTGCGGACGGCGGTGCACAGCCCGGCGCCGCTGGCGGGCCGGGTCGAGCAGGGCTTCCAGCGCCGCATCGCCACGCTGCCCGCATCGACCCGCACGCTGCTGCTCACCGCCGCCCTGGAACCGGTCGGCAACGTGCCGCTGCTGTGGCGGGCGGCGGACCGGCTCGGCATCCCGCCGGAGGCCGCGGAACCGGCCCAGACCGCCGGGCTGGTCGACTTCGGCACCCGGGTCCGCTTCCGGCACCCGCTCGTGCGATCCGCGCTGTGGCGGTCCGCGAAACCCGCCGAGATCCGGGCGGCGCACCGCGCCCTGGCCGAGGTCACCGATCCCGAGCGTGAACCGGACCGGCGGGCCTGGCACCGGGCCGGCGCCGCGGTCGGCCCGGACGAGCAGGTCGCCGCCGAGCTGGAGGTCGCCGCCGGCCGGGTGCTGGCGCGCGGCGGCCGGGCGGCGGCGGCCGCGTTCCTGGAACGGGCCGCGGAGCTGACCGTGGACCCGGGCCGGCGCGCGTCCCGGCTGCTGGCCGCGGCCCGGGCCCGGCTCGACGCGGGCGCCCCGAACCTGGTACCGGATCTCCTCGCGGCCGCCGAGATGGGCCCGCTCGACCCGCTGCAACGCGCCGGGGTGCAGCGCATGCGGGCGCAGATCGCGTTCGTGCTCAACCCGGGCTCGGCGGCCGGTCCCGCTCTGCTGGACGCGGCCCGCCGGTTGGAGACCCTGGACGAGGGCGCGGCCCGGCGCACCTATCTGATGGCGATCGGCGCCGCCCTGCGCGCGGGCCGGCTCGGCGGCGACACGCTGACCCGGGCCGCCGAGGCCGCGCGGCGGGTGCGGCCCGCCGACGACTTCGTCGGGCTGATGCTGGCCGGTCTGATCGCCTGGACGCTGGACAGTCACGAGGCCGCGGTCCCGTTGCTGCGGCGCGCCTTCGACACCCCGTACACGGACGAGGATCTCAGCCTGCTGTGGCTGACCGCGCCGATGGCGCACGAGGTGTTCCAGGTGGAGACCTCCGATCGGATCAGCGAGCAAGCCCTCCGGTACGCCCGTTCGACCGGCTCGGTCACGGCACTGCCGGCCGCATTGGTCTACCGAGCGGGCGCCCTGATGATGATGGGCCGGTTCGGCGACGCCTGGGAGCTGATCGACGAGGCCGAGGCGATCACCGGGACCACCGGCCTGCCGTTCGAGTCGTCCGCGACGCTGGCGCTGACCGCCTACCGGGGCCGGGAGGAACCGGCGCTGGACGTCATCACGGCCGCCGTCGAGGACGCCAAGGCGCGCGGCGAGGGCATCCTGATCGGCTACGCCGGATACGCGAAGGCGTTGCTCTATAACAGTCTCGGCAACTATCCGGTGGCGCTGGCGGCGGCTCGCACGGCGACCGAGTACCGGGACGTCGCGGTGTGCCTGTGGACGCTGGGCGAACTGGTCGAGGCCGCGACGTATACCGGGGACACGGCGGCCGCGGCGGAGGCCCGCGACCTCATCACGCGGTGGACGGCGATCGCGCCCACCGAATGGGCGCTCGGCCTGCGGGCGCTGGCCCACGCGCTGGCCGGGCCGCCGGACCGGGCCGGCGAACACTACCGGGAGGCGGCCGACCGGTTCACCGCCTGCCGGCAGACCGTGCTCGCCGCGCGAACCCGGTTGCTGCACGGGGAATGGCTGCGCCGGGCGGGACGGCGCGGCGAGGCCCGCACCGAGCTGCGGGCGGCGCACGAGGCGTTCGCCGTCATGGGCGCCACCGCGTTCGCCGAGCGGGCCCGGCGGGAGCTGACCGCGAGCGGGGAAGCGGTCCGGGGCGGGCCCGCGGGCGTACGGCCGGGATTGACCGCGCAGGAGACGCAGATCGCCCGGCTGGCCATCGCCGGCCGGACCAACCCGGAGATCGGGGCCCTGCTGTTCCTCAGCCCGCGCACCGTGGAATGGCACCTGCGCAAGGTGTTCGCCAAGCTTGGCATCGCGTCCCGGCGAGAGCTGACCGCGGCGATGCGCGACGGATGACCGCGATGGGGCGCCGGCGTCCTGCGCTGATTGCTCAGGAGAGGAGCCGGGCGGCCATCGCCAGGGCGAAGTCGGCGGGCTGCTCGACGTGGGCGAGGTGCCCGCTGTTCTCGAAGATCGCCAACTGGGAATTCGTGATGCCCGCGTGCAGCATCCGGGCCCAGCGCGGACCGCACACGAAGTCGTACAACCCGGTCATCACGATCGTGGGCACGGTTATCCGGTGAAGGTCGTCGCGGAGGTCGAACGCGAGCGATTCCCGCGCTTTGCTCGGAACCGCCCAGGCGCGTACCGACTTGACGAATGAGGTGAATTCCAGCCGGTGCGCCCAATAGTCCTCGAAGAAGACCGGCATCGCGCGCCGCAGATAGTCGGTCAGCGTCTCGTCGTCGGTGGCGGCCAGGGCGCGGGTCAGGGCGAGCGAGGCCGCGGCGGCCTCCGGGGTGTGCGGGAAACTCGCCGGATAAGCCGCCAGATTCGTCATCGCGGCGGTGGTGAACTCGGGCCCGGCAATCGGCGAGGTGGAATAGAGAGCCAGTCCGGCGACCCGTTCCGGGTGGGCGAGCGTGTAAAGCTGGGCGACCACCCCGCCGTACGAATGCCCGAGCAGGAACACCGACGGCACCCGGAGGTGGCCGATCAGCGCGTCCAGGAATCGTACGTAGGTTTCGGGGCGATACCCGGCCGGATCCGGCAGCCGCCCCGAAGCGCCGGTTCCGACCGGTTCGACGTAGGCCATGGTGAATTGGTCCTCGAGCTCCGGCGACCGCAGATAGGCATAGTCGACGCCCGGGCCGGCCGGGTGGGCCACGCATATCGGACCGGCTCCGGCGACGTGGAAGACCTGTCGCACGCCGTCGACCGTGATCGCGTGTTCACTTGTCATGCGTACGAACTTCCCTTGTGGATGGGGCGGAACTGTCACCTCTGCAAACGTGCCGCGCGCGGTAAGGCTCAACGCACCCCGCAGATCGGTGCTTGACAGGGCAGGCGGGGGTGGCCATTCTCACCGTTGAGGGGGCGGCCATGACGGCGACGGCGACTCTGGTGTTCCTCGCGGTGGTGGGCGCCCGATTTCTGGTCCCGCTGCTGATCTTCAAATATCCGCTTCCGGCCATCCTGGCCGCCCTGGTCCTGGACGCCGTCGACCAGACGGTCTTCCAGTCGTTCGGCTTCGACCCGCCCGGCTACCAGGGTTACGACAAGGCGATGGACGTCTATTACCTGGCGATCGCCTATCTGTCGACGCTGCGCAACTGGAGCAGCCTCCCGGCGGTCCGGGTCGCCCGGTTCCTCTATTTCTACCGGCTTATCGGCGTGGTCGCTTTCGAGCTCCTCGATTCGCGCGCGTTGCTGCTGATATTTCCGAACACCTTCGAGTATTTCTTCATCGCGTACGAGGTGGTCCGGCTGTTCTGGAACCCGGCGCGGGTGTCGATGCGCTCGTGGGTCTGGACGGCCGGCATCATCTGGGTTTTCGTGAAGCTTCCGCAGGAATGGTGGATTCACATCGCCCAGCGCGATTTCACCGAGACCGTGGCCGAGGTGCCGTGGTTCGGTCCGGTGGTCGTCGCCGGGCTGGTCGGGCTCGTCCTGGTGTGGTGGTTCGTCATCCGGCCACGGCAGCCCGCCCGGGACTGGTCCTGGCACGTGGCGGCCGACCCGTTGCCCACCTCGGCGCTCACCGTGGCCGCGCGCGACAGGTGGGTGGCCGAGCACGGCAAGCTGTGGTCCACCGGCACCCTGGAGAAGGTCGTGCTCGTCGGCCTGCTGTGGGTGATCTACGCGCAGGTGCTGCCCGGGGTCCAGACGACGAGCGGGCGGCTGTTCCTCGGGACGACCGCGTTCGTGCTGGTGAACTGCGCGGTCGCCCTCTGGGTGGCCCGGGCCGGGCACGGCGTGCAGCCGATCCTGGGGGCGTTCGGCGCGCGGGTGCTGCTGAACGCCGGGCTCGTCCTGGTGGCGTACTGGCTGCTGGCACGCGGCCGGGGCGACCTGGAGTGGAACGACGCGCTGTTCTTCGTCCTGCTGCTGAGCCTGCTCACGCTGCTGGACGACCGGTACCGGCCGATCTACGAGCTGCGCTTCTTCCCGGCGGCGCCGAAGGAACAGCCGGTCGCCGCGTGACCTTGCCCGGGGCGGGTCACGGTACGGCCGCTGCCACCAGGTCCTGGTAGGCGTCCACCCCGTCCGCGTCGGCGTAGGCACCGGCCGGCAGGGCGGTGGTGCCCAGGTACCAGTTGTCCAGTTGCCAGTAGCTGATGATGTGGAAGTTGTGGCTGGTCAGCCACGTCTGGGAGGCGCGGATGGCCGGGCCGCGCGACGCCCGCACACCCTGGTCGTCGTCGATGCCCCACTCGGGCAGCGTCAGCGGCTCGCCAGCGCGGCGAAGGCGTTGTACCACCGGATCATGCGCGGGTCGGCGCTCACGCTCACCGGGTCGTCCGGCTCGCTGCCCCGGGTGCTCGCCTGCCAATACAGATCGAGCCCGTACGCGTCGGCGTACGCGGCCGGGACGATCCAGTCCTGGATCTCGTCGTCGCCGCCGGTGCCGTTGTTCGTCACGTGGGTCGAGCCGGGCCGCCACTGGTAGGACATGTAGATCGGCACGATGTTCACCGCCGCGTTGGCCGCCTTGGCGACCTGGTACACGTGCTGGAACGCGGCCACGAACTGCACCCCGGTCATGTCGTTCTCGGGCTCGTGGTGGTACGTCAGGTAGCTGCCGGCGGGCATCGCGGCGGCGATGTTCTGGATCTGGGTGTCGCAGCCGCCGGACGCCACCGCGGTGGGCGTGCAGGTGGTCTTGAACGAATACCAGAGCGTGCCGCCGTACGTGTTATGGCAGGTCAGCGCGTCGGCGGGCGGCAGTTGCCCGGCCGAGGCGAACACCCGCCGGATGCCCAGGTTGCCCAGATGGGTTCGCTCGTCGAGGAAGCCGGCGCAGGTGTTGCCGCTGCCGACGGTGTCGGACGCCGAGGTGGTGGCACCGACCGCCAGCGTCGGCAGAGACGCCCGAGCCGGGGCGGGCAACGCCGCCGCGACGAGAACGACCGCGACGACGACCAGAAGTGAGCGATGCGTTGCACCTGTCATGCCCCCAAGGTAGGCAGATACATCGATAGATCGCCATACGACGATCTATGCCATTCAGGGGGCGCGGGCCGGGGCCCGGTCGTCGGCCATCGGCATGGTGAACCAGAAACGGCTGCCGCCGCCCGGGTTCGCGTCGACGCCGACCGCGCCGCTGTGGCGTTCCACGATGCGGCCGACGATGGCCAGGCCCAGGCCGGTGCCCTGGAACCCCTCGCTGCCGCTCGCCCGGGTGAACGCCTCGAAGATGTCGCGCCGCTGCTGCTCCGGAACGCCGATGCCGCGGTCCGCGACGTCGATGCGGCACCAGCCGGGATTCTGCGGGCAGCTGGTCACGCGCACCTCGGGGATCCGCCCGGGCGGCGTGTACTTGATGCCGTTGCCGATCAGGTTGTCGAGCACCTGCCGGATCAGCGTCCGATCGCCGCGCACCCGGGGCAGGTCCTGCGCGAACACGGTGCCGGAGCCGGTCGCGCGCTCGGCCGCGATGTCGCGCACCATCGCGTCCAGGTCGATGACCTCGGGCCGCAGCGCGACGTTGTCCGCCTTCGCGTACGCCAGCAGGTCGTCGATCAGGTCGCTCATCCGGGCCGCGCTCAGGCGTAACCGGTCGAGGAACTGCCGATGCTCCGCCGACAGCGTGTCCTCGGTCTCCTCGGCCAGCACCTCGGCCAGCGCCGACACGTTGGCCAGCGGGCTGCGCAGGTCGTGCGCGACCACCCCGGCGAACGCGACCAGCTCCTCCTCGCGTTGCCGCAGCTTGCGCTCGACGATCTCGCGGCGGCCGATGTCGTCGCGCAGCGCCCTGGTCGCCTGGTCCACCTTGCGCAGCGCCCGGTCCCGCGAGGTCACGATCGCACTGGTCAGGGCCGCCAGCAGCAGGGTGATGACGGTGCCGACGACGAGCGCCGCCTCGTCCAGCCGTTCCTCCGTGGCGGGCACCAGGTCCTCGGTCGCCTCGATACGCAATTCCCACGTACGCTGCGGCGCCGTCACCGCACGCCGCTGGACCGCGATCGCGCCGTCGAGCCGGACGCCCGAGTCCCACACCGCCACCGGGACGGGTTCGCCGCCAGTGTCGGACAGTTCGACGTTCGCCTGCTTCCCGGCGACCTGCCCGATCGCCGTGCGGAGAAAGTCGCCACCCCGGAACGCGAGCACGATCCAGCCGCGGAACTGGCCGGCCGCGGACGGCGGCGAGGTGGCGAAGACCGGCGCGGCCATGATGAACGACAACTGCCGCTCGCCGGCCGGCAGGTCCGCGTCGCCGAGCAGCGGATAGGTGGGGCTGACCGCGATGTCCCGGCTGGTCCGGGCCGTGGTCAGAGCCTGCACGGGTGGTGCCGCCGCGGCCGCGTCGATGCCGGTCCGCGGGGTGGCGCCGTCCAGCCGACGGGTCATCACCGCGAAATAGTGGGTGTCCACATCGGATCGTGGGTGCAGGGCCAGATCGGTGCTGCCGTGCCGCCGCCAGTACGCCTGGACCCGGCTCACGTCGCCGGTGGCGGCCGGCACCACCAGGCTCACGCCGACCGCGCCGGGCAGCCGCCGTTGCGTCACCGGCGCGACGATCGCCGCGAACTCACCGGCCTCCAGCTGCGTCTGCGCGCCGACCGCGGCGGCGACATCGGCCAGCGACGCCCGATAGCGGTCCAGCTCGGCGTCGATCGCCTGCTGAACGATCTGCGCCTTGGTCTCGACGGCCCGCTCGGAGCGGCTCCGGGACACGCTGTGCAGCGACAGGGCCGCCAGTATCGTGCCCAGGCAGCCGAGCAACGCCACCAAACCGACGGCTACGGCGGAGCGGTGTCGCAGACGGTCCCTCGGCGCCGGACGGCCCTCCACAGCTTCGACACTAGGGCGGTCGCGGGCCGAAACTCAGCCTGGCAACCGAACGGCAACCGAAGTCAGCTCGCGCACCCGTGGCGCCACCTCGCGCCCGAACAGCTCGATCGTGCGGGCCCGGGCCTCGCGCGGCAGGTGCATGATGTCGTACTTCAGGTCGAAGCGGCTGAGATGCAGGTCCCGGACCATCGTCGCGATCTTCTGCGCCACCGTCTCCGGCGAGCCCACGAACAGCGCCCCGGAGTCCAGCTCGGCCTCGTAGCGCGGCCGGCTCGGACCGTAGAAGCCGCGCTCCGCGCTGATCTGGCGCACCACCGGCTCCCAGTACTCCCACCAGGTGTCCGCGGCCTCCTGGTCGGTGTCCGCGATCAGGCCGAGCGAGTGCTGCCCGACCGGCAGCCGCGGCCGGCCGAACTGCTCGAGCGCCCGGAAGTACAGGTCGACGTGCCCGGCGAAGCGCTGCGGCCGGCCACCGATGATCGCCAGCATCAGCGGCAGGCCGTTCTTGGCGGCGCGGACCACCGAGTTCGGGTCGCCGCCGACGCCGATCCACGTGGGTACGCCACCGGGCCGCATCCGGGGCTGCGGCCGGTGACCGGTCAGTGGCGAGCGGGTCGTGCCGGACCACGTCACCGACTCCTCACGCATCAGGCGCAGCAACAGCTCCAGCTTCTCCTCGAAGAGATGCTCGTAATCGTTGAGCTGGTAGCCGAACAGCTCGAACGACTCGATCACCGACGCGCGACCGAGGACCAGCTCGGCGCGACCGTTGGAGACCGCGTCGAGGGTCGAGTACTGGTGGTACAGGCGTACCGGATCGTTGGTGCTCAGGACCGTGACCGACGTGCCCAGCTTGATCCGCTCGGTGGCGGTCGCCATCGCGGCCAGCAGCACCGGCGTGGCGGTGTCGTTGTGGCCGGGACGGTAGTGCTCGCCGATGCTGAACGCGTCCAGCCCGGCCGCGTCGGCGAGCTCGGCCTCCTCGACCAGCAGCCGGACGGTCTCGGCGTCGCTCAGATCCCGGCCGCCGCTGGACGCGACCTCGCCGAACGAGTTCAGCCCGAGTTCCAGTTCCATGGTGCCCTCCTATTGACACGTCAACTATGCGTCGACGTTATTGACATGTCAATCAGAGCCGCGGTCGCGGGGCGGTGGCGGATCGCCGTAAACACCGGACTGACCTGCGTAAAGCTTCCCGTCCGGGTAGGGCCAGGGATTGGCGTCACACCCGTGCAGGCCGAGCGTCTGCTGCTGCATCACCGGCGCCGGCCGCCCCTTGCCGGGGCAGAGCTGATGCCCCCAGCCCAGGCGGTGGCCGACCTCATGATTGACCATGTACGCCCGGTAGGTGGCCAGGCCCGCCCCGTAGTCCGGAACCCCCTTGACCCACCGGGCCACGTTCAGCACCACGCTCACCCCGTTCCGGCAGGACATGTATCCGTCGGGCGTGTCCCCGCAGAGCCCGTCGCGGGTGTCCGGCGTGGCCAGGTAGAGGATGAAGTCGTACGCCTGTCCGGGCCCGACCCGGCGGAACCGCCACGCGCCGCCCGCGGTCCAGCCCCGGCGATCCGCCAAGGTGGCGCCGGCCGCGTCCGCGAACGCGGCCGGGGAGAGGCCGTTGATGTCGCTCTCCACCTCGACCCGGTAACGCATGAGCCGCCCCGAGGTGCCGGCCGTCGAGGTGCCGGCGGGGGCGGTGAGCCACTTCCGGTGGCCGTGCGCGGGGTAGGTGATCTTCGCAGGCGACGGTGACGCGTCCGATGACGAATGCGGCGACAACGGCGGCGACGAGGGCGGCGACAACGGCGGTGACGAGGGCGGCGACAACGGCGGTGATGCCGATGACCTCGATGGCGCCGAGCGCGGCCCGGACCACACCCCGGGCGACGCCGCCGAGCCGCAAGCCGAAAGAACGAAGCAGGCCGTCAAAGCCATCAACCGTCGTAACGCCACACGAACATGACGACGCGGAACGATCAATGGTTGGCTGGAGTGCGAAATATTTTCCGAAGCACAATGGCCGGGTGCGGGAGCGGATTGCGTTTGTCGGGCGGGCCGTCGTCGACCTCACGGTCCGGGTTCCGGAACGGGCCGCGCCCGGGCGGGCGGCCTACGGCGGGCCACTCGTCGCGACCGCGGGCGGCAAGGCGGTCAACCAGGCGTACGCGGCGGCCCGGCTCGGCGCGGACGCGGGACTGGTCGCGAACGCCGGCGCGGATCACTGGGGTGACCTCATCGTGCGGTCTCTCGACGGCGTGAATCTGGACGGGTTCCGGCTCCTGCCGGGCGTGCCCACCGGCGCGGCGATCATCGAGGTGACCCCGGACGGCGAGTCGTACGTGACGCTGGCGCTCTCCGAAGGGGCCGAGTTGCGAGCCGAGCACGTGCGGGCGGCGTTGCGGAGGCGTACGGCGGAAATCGTGGTCTGCCAGTTGGATCTGCCGCCGGAGGCACTGGGCGGACTGCCCCGGCCGCGCCTGCTGGTGGGCAATCTGATCCCGCGCGACCCGTCGGTGCTGTCCACACTGGATCTGTTCGTGGTCAACGTGTTCGAGGCGGCGGCCGTGCTCGGTGCCGCCGTGACGGACCCGGCCGAGGCCGCCGAAGGGTTGCGCGACCTCGGCATCCCGGCCGTCGTCGTCACCGCGGGCGCGGACGGCGCGGTGCTCAGCGACCGGGACGGTACCAAGCGGGTGCCGGCTCCCGCGGTCGAGGTCGTCGACACCACCGGGGCCGGCGACGCGTTCCTCGGCGCGCTCACGGCCGGCCTGGCCGCCGGACGCCCCTTGGCGGCGGCCGTCGAGGCGGCGACCGTGATCGGCAGCCGGGCCGTGCAGCACGCCGGGGCCAGGGCCGCCGCCAGGGGATGACCGGACGGTTCCGTCAGATCTCGTGATTGGCCTGCAGCAACCCGCGCGGGTCGACGGACGCGCGGAGCTGCCGCAGCCGCTGCAGCGTCACCTCGTCGAAGGCCGCCGACGGATCGGCCTTGGCGTGCTGGAACGGCAGGTACGTCTTACCCCGCGAGTACGCCGCCAGCGAACCCATCACCACGTCGCACGCCGCGTACGTGGGCTCCTTCGCCTCGCCCATGACGAAGCCGCCGGTGATCATCTCGAACTCGCCGTCCAACGAGGACAGTGCGCCGCCGCCGGACGGCCGGCGGCTCAGCGCGCCGCCGAGGTGACGCAACTCGGTGACCGCGACCAGCGGCGAGAGCGTGTCCGGGCCGGCCACCGAAAGCAGCTTCCCGGCCGCCTCCACCGGCAGGTTGTCCAGCAGACCGCCGCGGCCGCCGCCCGGCGTGGGCTGCTCCGGGTCCATGTGGATGCGCGGCAGGGCCGCCGCCGGCATCCGGCCGAACGTGTCGATCTCCGGCCCGAACTCGCGCAGCGGCGCCAGGATCCGCTCCGCCTCGGCGTCGTCCTCGAGCACCGCGCCGTCGATGACGACCAGGCGACGACCCCGGATCGGCTCCGGGACGGCCTCCAGCGGCGGCATCTGCATGTGCCGGTACGACGTGGTGGCGCTCTCCGGCGCCCCGGCGGTCCACTCCAGCCAGCGCGGCAGCACCCGAGGGGCGAGGGCCAGATCAAAGGCGAGCATTCCCGCGTACGCCGATTCGAGCTCCAGCAAGGCGAACTCGACAGCGGTGACGACGCCGAAGTTCGCGCTCGCGCCGCGTACCGCCCAGAACAGATCCGGGTCGTGATCCGCGTCCGCCCGGACGAAACCGCCGTCCGCCAGCACCATCTCCACGGCGGTGACCTTGTTGACCGCGAGGCCCTGCGACCGCGCGTACCAGCTGATCCCGCCGCCCAGGTTGTAGCCGATGACACCGGTGTCCGGCGACGAACCGTGCAGCGCCGCCAGCTTGTACTTGCCGGCCAGTTCGGCGATCGGCAGCCACACCGCGCCGGCCTCGGCCCGCGCCGTACGCGTGTCCGGGTCGATCCGGATGGCGTTCATCCGCGACGTCTTCAGCAGCACCGAGCCGCTCAGATCGCTCAGCGGGTTCGAGTTGTGGCCGGTGCCCTGCGGCGCCACCCGCAGCCCGGCGGTGGCCGCGGCCCGCACCACCGCGGCGACCTCGGCGGCGTTCTCCGGCTCCGCCACCGCGGCCGGGCGAAGATCCTTCGCCAGCGACCACCCGGTGCGCGCCGCGTCGTACCCGTCGTCGCCGGGCAGGTGAACCGTGCGCGCCGCGTTCCGCAGCGCCGTGCTCTCGTCGGTCATCTCAGTTCCTAGGTCGAAGCGATCGTGCCTAGGCAACTTTTCCCGTGGACTCAGGTCCCTGCGAGGGCAAGGTTTTCCCCGCCAAGCTCGCTCAACCGGGCCGCCGCCGATGAACCCAGCGGCGCGGTGAACGTCACGAACAACTGCCCCGGGCCGTCCGCCTCCAGGATCTGCGCGCGCAGGTCGAGGACGCCGGCCACCGGGTGGACCAGGGTGACCGGGCCGCTGCGGCAGATGTGCACCTTCTCCCGCTGCCACAGCCGTTCGAACTCGGTGCTGCGCGCGCGTAACAGCGCGATCAGGCGCTCCGCGCGCGGGTCGCCGGTGCGCGCGTACCAGCCACGCAGCGTCGACACCCGCGCGTCGCTCTCCGCCTCCTGCTCCCCGGCCGGGTGCAGGGATCGCTCGGCCGGGTCGGTGAACCAGCGGTACATGCCGTTGCGGTTGATCCCGGTGAAGCGCGAATGGTCGCCGAGCAGGCCCTTCGAGGTGGCGTTCTGGGCCAGCGTCTCGCCGAGATCGCTCATCACCATGGCGGCGGCGCCCGGCATCGCGTCGAGCATCTGCCCCAGCGCCGGGTCGACCTCGGTGACGGCGTGCGGGCGGCGCGGCGGGTCCCGGTCGACGATCCGGAAGGCGTAGTCGCGCTCGTCCTCGGTGAAGCGCAACGCCCGGGCCACCGCCTCGAGAACCTGCGACGACGGCGGTCCGACCCGGGCCTGCTCCAGCCGGCGGTAGTAGTCGGCGGACATGCCGGCCAGCATCGCCACCTCCTCGCGGCGCAGGCCCCCGGTGCGGCGGGCGGTGCGGCTGCGCAGGCCGAAATCCTCCGGGCGCAGCCGCTCGCGCTGGGCCCGCAGGAAGCGGCCCAGCTCCGCCGAGCTCATGAGTGCGGGCTGACCCGGATGTCGGCGTCCCACCACTGCGCCGCGCGGAGCGTGGCGAGCAGCCGGGCCTGGCCGTCCGGGTCCTGCCGGTCGATGAACAACACGCCGTCGAGGTGGTCGGTCTCGTGCTGCATGCAGCGGGCGAGCAACCCCTGGCCCACCACCTGGACCGGGTCGCCGTCCTTGGTGTAGCCCTTGGCGGCCGTGTTCAGCCGGCGCTTGGTGTCCAGGAAGATGCCGGGGATGGACAGGCAGCCCTCGGGGCCGTCCTGGATCTCCTCGTCCGGGAACTCGAGCACCGGGTTGATCAGGTGGTCGAGGCGCGCCTCGTTGCCGGGCAGATCCGGGTTGATCGCGAAGACCCGCAGGCTCACCCCGAGTTGGGGGGCCGCCAGACCGGCGCCGTGCGACGCCTCCAGCGTTTCGTTCAGGTCCTTGACGAGCGTGCGGAGTTCGGCGTCGAAGTCGGTCACCGGCTCGGCGAGCTTACGCAGCACGGGGTCGCCGACCTTGACGATGGGCAGCACGGTCATCGAATATCTCCCTCAAACGGACTATCACCGGGATAGACGACAAGCCTGGCACCCAGGTTCACCGTCCGCGACCGTTGCGTTCGTCACAGCGCGGCGGCCGTCCAGGACGCAAGTATCTGCAGTCTTTCGTACGCCGACGAGCCCGGCCCGGCACTGAGCATCAACAGGCGCTGCCGCCCGCCGTCGGGCAGCTCCCAGACGTCGTAGTCGAGCGTCACGTCGCCGATCAGCGGATGCCGCAGAACCGCGGCGCCGGTGATCGCGGCACCGGAGCGTCGCGTCGCCCACCACGCCCCGAAATCCGGGTACCGCACGGACAACTCGCCGACCAGCTCGGCCAGATCGGGATCGTCCGGATCGTCCGCGGTCTCCAGCCGCAGTGCCGCCACCGCGGTCCGGGCCGCCTCCGGCCAGTCGGCGTGCCGGGCACGCATCGCCGGGTCTGCGAACAGCAGCCGTACGAGATTGCGCCGCGCCGCCGGGACCTGCGCGAAGTCGACGAGGATGGCGGCCGCGAGATGGTTCCAGGCGAGCACGTCCAGCCGCGGGCCGAGGACCAGCGCCGGGACGCCGGTCACCTGGTCGAGCATGCGGCGCATCGCCGGGCGCAGCGGCTGCCGCGGACGCCGTCGTGGCTTCGGGCGACCCGCCAGGGCGTACAGGTGGGTGCGCTGGGTGTCGGTCAGCCGCAGCGCCCGGACCAGGGCGGCCAGCACCGCCGCCGAGGCCACCACCCGGCCCTGCTCCAGCCGCTCGTAGTAGTTGACGCTGATCGCGGCGAGGGTGGCGACCTCCTCGCGGCGCAGACCCGGGACGCGGCGACCGGCGTCGTCGGGCGGCAGGCCGACGTCGCGCGGCTGCAGCTCGGCCCGGCGGGCGCGCAGGAAGGCGCCCAGTTCGTTGCTCACCTGACCAGTCTGCTCGCCCGCCGCCCGATCGAGGATGGTCAGATTTTGGCCTCCGTCATCGGCGCTCGCGAAGCGGGTTCGCCGGCGGGGCCGTGATCCCGGTCCTTCGCCGGTCGCCGGAGCTGCGCATACGCTGTGTCCCGTGCCGCTGATAGGACGCCGTCGCGAGCTCGCCGCCGTCGCGCGCCTCGTCGACCGCGCCCGGGACGGCGTCGGCGGTGTTCTCGTCATCGCCGGGCCGCACGGATCCGGGAAGACGGCGCTCGCCGACGCCGCGGCCGCGCTGGCCCGGTCCCGCGGGCTGCCGGTGGAGCGCACGCTCGTGCCCGGGGCGCATCTGATCGTGCTCGACGACGCCGACCGCGGCGCCTGGCCGGACGTCTCCGCGCTGACCGGCAGCGGCGCGGCGGTGCTCCTGACCACCACCGGCGACGCCGGGCACCGGCCCGACCTGCGCCTGGCCCCGCTCACCGAACCCGAGCTTGCCGAGCTGCTGCCCGGTCTTTCCGCGGACGCCGTGCACGCGGTGTGGCTGGCCGGCGCGGGCTGGCCCGGACCGGCGCTCGAGCTGGCCGCGAGCCTGGACGGGCTGGGGGAGCGCGATGCGGTTGTCGAGCTCGCTCTCACGACGCCGTCGCGGTCCGAGTTCCTCATCCTGGACGTGGCGCTGATCCGGCTGCTCGAGTCGGCGGCGGCCCGGCCACTGCCCGGCGCGACCCGGGCCCGGGTGCTCGCGCGACTCGCCCGGGAACTGCTCGGCGACCAGTCGGCGGCCGCGCGGCGCCGCGCGCTGGCCGACGAGGCACTGGCGCTGGCCCGCCACACCGGCGACTCGGGCACGATCGCCGAGGTGCTGGACGCGCGGCTGCACGCGCTGTGGGATCCGGCGGCGGCCGAGGAACGCCTGGCCACCGCGTCGGAGATCGTCGAGCGGGCGCGCGAGGCGGGCAACGCCACCGTGGAACGGCGCGGGCTGTTCTGGCGCTTCGTCGCGCTGGCCGAGCTCGGCGACCTGGACGCGGCGGAGGCGGCCCTGACCGCGTACGCCCGGGCCGGCGAGCTGGACGGGGACGCCGAGGCCGGGGTCGTGACCCTCGCACGGCAGGCGATGCTCGCGATGATCCGCGGACGCTTCGACCTCACCGAGGCACTCACCGAGGAGGTCGTGGTCGCCGGGCACGACGCCGGGCTGGCCGACACCGACCGGCTGTCGTTCACGCTGCGCGGCTGGCTCGCCATCCTGCGCGGCGACGCCGGGTCGGAGGCCACGCGGCTGCAGCGGTTCGCGCGGCGGCTGCCCGGCCAGTTCTTCGAGGCGACCGCGGCGCGCACGCTCGCCGAGTCCGGCCGCGACGCGGAGGCGCTGCTGGAGCTCGACCGCCTGCTCCCGTCGGTGCTGGCCGGGACCGGGCCGCGCTGGATCGGTGCGGTGGCCGACCTGGCGCTGGTGGCCTCGCACGGGGGCGATGCGGCCTCGGTGCGGGCGCTCTACGACGCGCTCGTCCCGTACCGGGGGAGGTTGGTGGTCTGGGGTGGCGCCAACATGATCACCGGGCCGGTGGACGACTACCTGGGCCGGCTGAGCAGGCGGCTGGGTGAGGTGGCCGGCGGTGCCCGGCACTTCGCGCAGGCCATGGAGCATTTCGACAATGCCGTCGCGCAGGAGGAGCGGCTCGGCACGTTGCCGTGGCTCGCCGCGACGCTGAAGATCCGAGGGCGAGACGGGGACGAGGAACGTGCGGCCAAGTTGGCCGCCCGCCTATATCCCGAAAAATCGGATGATAGCTGGACCAGCGGTCATGAGGCGAGCGACGCCGAGGGGTCGGCGCCGGCCGGCGCGGAATGGCGTCTGGAACGCGACGGCGACGACTGGCGGCTGGCGGCAGGCCCCGAGACCGCGCGCCTCAACGACGTCCGGGGCCTTCATTACCTGCGGACGCTGCTGGCCTCCCCGGGCCGGGAGATCGCCGCGCTGGACCTGGTCGCCGGTGGTGCCGGGCTAAACGTGGCGCCCGGCGAGCCGGTGCTGGACGCGACCGCGCGGGCCAGTTTCCGGCAGCGGCTCGACATGCTGGAAAGCCAGCTCGACGCCGCCGACCGCAAGGGTGACGTCAAGGCCGCGCGGACTCTCGACGCGGAGCGCACCGCCCTGGTCGCGGAACTGCGCCGGGCGGGCGGGTTCGGCGGCCGGCCCCGGCGGCAGAGCGCCGAGGCCGAACGCGCCCGGGTCAACGCCACCCGCGCCCTGCAGACCGTCCTGACCCGCCTGGAGGTCGCCGCCCCCCTGGCCGCGGCACACCTGCGAGCCTCGCTGCACACCGGCAACCGATTCCGCTACCAGCCGGCCCCGGGCGGCCCGGCGCGCTGGCGGGTCTGACCCGAGCGGCCGCCGCCCGGTCCGGCGACCACCGTTGCGCCGCCGAGCGGTTCCGCGCCGCCGAGCGGTTCCGCCGCCGACCGGTTCCGCGCCGCCGACCGGTTCCGCGCCGCCGAGCGGTTCCGCGCCGCCGCACGACGGCACGCCGCCGGCGAGCCGCCGATGGGAAGGCCGGCTTCAGCCCGCCGCCGCCGGAGTGCTGCTGTCCGGCTCGGCGACGGCTTGCTCGCCCCGGCCACCCGGAGCCGGTCGCCTGCCCGGCATCCAGACCAGAACGGCCAGCGCCCCGACCAGCGCCACCACGGTCGACACCATCGCGGCCTCGTGCATGCCGGACACGAACGCGTCGCTCGCCCGGCCGAGCAGCGACGTGCCGCCCTGGGCGACCGCCCCCGCCAGCGACTTCCCGGCCGGACCGTCCGCTCCCGACATCTTGCCGCGGTAGACCGCCGACAGCACCGATCCCAGTACCGCGACCCCCAGCACCGCGCCCATCTGCCGGATCGTGTTGCCGATCGCCGACCCCACCCCGGCCTTCTCCGGCGGGACCGAACCCATGGCGGTGCTGGTCGCGGACGGCATGACGTGGGCCATCCCGAGGCCGATCAGGAAGAAGGCCACCTCCAGGGCCACCACCGACGAACCGGCGGTGAAGACCATGAAGCCCGCCAGCCCCGCGGCGAGCACCACCAGACCGGCCGCGGCGACCAGCTTCGGGCCGAACCGTTCGACCAGTTTGGCGCTCGCCGGCGCGAACACGATCTGCGCGACCGCGGCCGGCAGCATCAGGGCGCCCGCCGCGAGCGGGCTGTCACCGCGGACGAGCTGCAGGTAGAACGCCATGAAGAACATCGAGCCGATGGCCGCGAAGAACGCCACGCCGAGCGCGATCACCGACGCGGAGAACCGCATGTTCGTGAAGAGCTTGACGTCCAGCGAGGGGAACGCGATGCGGCTCTGCACGACCAGGAAGACGGCCAGCACGGCGGCCCCGAGCACGATCGCACCCCAGGACCGTCCGGCGCCGAAGCCGTTCTCGCCGCCGTTGATGATGCCGTAGGTGAGCAGCGCCAGCCCGGCGATCGACAGCAGGACGCCGACCAGGTCGAGCCGTGGCGCGCGCGGGTTTCTCGACTCCGGCACGAGGACGACGGCCAGCACGGCGGCCACGATCGCGACCGGCACGTTGATGAGAAACACCGAGCCCCACCAGAAGTGCTCGAGCAGCAGCCCGCCGATCAACGGACCGCCGGCGACCGAGAATCCGATCGCGGTGGCCCAGATGCCGATGGCCTTGCCGTACTCGCGCGGGTGGAAGACGTTCATGATGATCGACAGAGTCACCGGCATCACCGCCGCGCCGCCCACGCCCATGATCGCGCGCGCCCCGATGAGCTGCGCGGGCGAGTCGGCGTAGGCCGCGAACAGCGACCCGAGCCCGAACACCAGCAGGCCGCCGATCAGCACGAGCCGGCGGCCGAGCCGGTCGGCGAGCACGCCGGTGGTGAAGAGCAGACAGGCGAAGACCAGCGTGTACGCGTTGACGGCCCATTCCAGCTGGCTCGGCGACGCCCCGAGTCCGCTGCCCGGTTCGGCCAGCGTGCGCAGCGCCACGTTGAGCACGGTGTTCTCGAGCACGACGAGGAAGAGGCAGAGCACCATCACGGCGAGGACCGACCAGCGCCGTGGATCGGCGGCCGGAGGAAGTTGTGTCATGCCCGTACACGCGTAAACCGGCGCCGTACGAACCGTTCATGACCGGGGTCACAGCGAGCCGAGGGCGGCCGGACGGCGTCCATGAGAGGGGTCGCCGGCCGGCCGTGGCGGTCAGTGACGGGCGGGGCGGCAGCGTCAGCCCGTCACGTTCTCCGCGCAAACGACCTTATTCTTTATAGGAGACTATGGCCAAGTGATGCGGCGGGGCTCACAAGCGCTACCATCCGGGGGCGTGAGCACCGCCAGATATCACTCGCCACGCCGTGCCGACGCGGCCGCCGCGACCCGGTCGGCCATCCTCGCGGCGGCCCGGGAGCTCTTCCTGACCGCCGGGTACGCGGATACGACCGTGCCGCAGATCGCGCGGGCGGCGCGAGTCGCCGTGCCGACCGTCTACACCAGCACGGGCGGCAAGGCGGACATCCTCGCCGCGCTGCTGATGCCGGTGGTGGGCGACCCGGCCGTCGGCGAGACCAGGACCGCCCTGGCCGCCGCCACCGATCCGGTCGAGGTCATCCGGCTCACCGGCGAGGGGGTGCGGCTCACCCACGAGCGCCACTGGGACATCGTCACCCGGCTCTTCCCGCAAGCCCAGTCCGAGGCCGCCGCGGCCGAGGTCTACCAGCGGATCCTCGACACGTACCAGGAAGCCCTCGGCCGGACCGCCGAGCGCCTCGACCAGCTCGGCGCCCTGAAACCCGGCATCACCGTGCCGGAGGCGCTCGACATCCTCTGGCTCTACCTCGGCGAGGGCGCCTGGCTGGCGCTGTGCCGCGACCGCGGCTGGAGCCTGGAACGCGCCCGCGACTGGCTCACCGCCGCGGCCGCGGCGGCCCTGATAGAACGAGACCCGCTCCGGGGGGCGGAGCGGGTCTCGTCGGGGGGATAAGCGTCAGCGCGGAGCCCGCGGCACCTCCAGGCGGTCGATGTCCGGGGAGTAGACAGTGGAGCTGCTGTCCACCTCGATGGTGTTCGTGCCGGCCCTCAGTTGCAGCGGCACGGTCGCGGTGGCCGGAATGCTCCAGCCGCCGCTGGACGGGAAGGCGTAAGTCACCGGGGACTGCCCGTTCGCCGAGACGGTGGCCGAGCGCGGGTCGCCGCTGACGTAGCGGATGTTGACCTGGTACGTGCCCGAGCGCGGCACGGTGATCCCGCGGACCTGCAGCGCGCCCCCGTTGTACAGGTTGCCCACCTTCGTCCCGCCGGAGCAGCCGTCACAGGCGGCCGGCCCGGCGCCGTTCGCCACCGCGCCCTTCTCCGCCTCGTAGACCGTGGTGCCGGTCGCCGGGGACTTGGGGGTGACCCGGTACAGCATCGCGCCGTGCGCCGGGATCGAGGCCGAGATCCCGCCGTCGTGCGAGCCGGCACCGCGACCCGCCCACACGTCGCGGACGTCCGCCTGGCCGGCGAAACCGAAGCTGGTCCACGAGGCCGAGACGGTGGCCGGGAACGCGCCCATGTTGAACAACGCGACCGTGTACGAGCCGTCCTTGTTCTTCATGCCCCACACCTGGCCGGTGCCGGACGGGGTGACCGGACGGGCCGCGACCCCCTGCTGGTCGATCGCGATCACCTCCCGGTTGGTGAGCAGCTTCAGCCCGTACGCGTCGAGCTGGGTCAGGTCGTCACCGGTGTAGAGCGGCGCCGCCGAGATGGCCCAGAGCGTCATGTACGCCCGCCGCTCGTCCTCGGTGATGCCGTCCATGGCACCGCTGCCGACGTCGAGCGAGTCCAGGTCGTTCCAGCCGCCCGGGCCGGTCCACGGGGTCCACGCCGGAACGTCGTCCCAGCGGCCCTTCACCGAGTTGTTCCAGGTGACCAGCGTGTCGCAGTAACACTC
This sequence comes from Actinoplanes sp. TBRC 11911, assembly GCF_012933445.1. Lineage (GTDB taxonomy): Bacteria > Actinomycetota > Actinomycetes > Mycobacteriales > Micromonosporaceae > Actinoplanes. Next base: position 127,724 of record NZ_JABBNC010000017.1, on the reverse strand, counting down.
CACATCGGTCTCCAGGCGCCAGCCGTTGGCGTTGGCCTTCCAGTCGGCCGCGTAGTTACGGTCCAGCGACCAGGACAGCAGGAACCGGATCGGCCGCCCGGTCTTGTCGATCGCCGCCCGCCACGCCTGCACGTCGGCCACGTTGTTGTAGTTGTCGCCGCTCTTGAACGAGCCGGGCCCGACGCCGTCCAGCTTGAGGAAGTCGAAACCCCAGTCGGCGACCAGCTGCGCCTGCGAATCCACGTACTTGGCGGCACAGGGCTGGCTGAAATCGATTTCGTACGAGCTGTCCCAGCCGTTCGTGGTGCGCAGGTCCGGGTAGACGATGTCGCCGGTGGTGCAGCCCGGGGCGTTGAGGATCGGGACCGTGCCCTCGCCGTACGCCGTCTTGGCCAGGCCCACCGCGAGGTAGATGCCGGCCTTGAGACCCTTGCCGTGGATGTAGTCCGCGACGTACTTCATCCCGTGCGGGAAGCGGTCCGGCGCGGCGATCTCGCGGCCGTAGCCGTCGTAGTGGACGTTGTCCCAGACGCCGAGGTCACGCGACCAGCCGGCGTCGATGTTGACGTACTGGTACCCGTACGGCTTGAGCTTGGTCGTGAGGGTGTCGACCTGGGTGAGCAGGTTCTTCTCGGTGAGCCAGCTGCCGCCGCCGCTGGGGTTGACGCCGGGCCTGGTGGTGGATTCCAGGCTCCAGCTCGACCAGCCCATCAGCGGGGTGGCGGCGATGCCGGCCGGGTCGGGGGAGTCGACACCGGCCGGCGTGGGAGCGGCGGGGGACAGGGCACGAGCGGAAGCGTTGGCGGGACCGGGTTTGGGAGACGGGCCGACGGCCACCGCGGGAGCGGCGGCTGCGGACAGGAGGAGCCCGGCGCCGCACAAAGCCACGGCTAACCGGATTCCGGGGGTGGATCTCACTGCGGGAACCTCCTTGAGGACGATCAAGGACACTCAGCCGAGTGGGACGAGACGGGACTGGATGCTGACAGCGGCGGCCCCGCGCGCCCACTCCTCGAACGGAAGCGGACGGATCGAGAGCGGGCAGTCGGCGGCGGCGCCGAACGCCTGCCGCTCGAAGCCGGCCCGGATGTGCGGTTCGAACAGGTCGTACGCGGCCAGGCCCTCACCGGAGACGACGATGCGGGCCGGGCCGACCAGATTGGCGACCGCGGCGATGGCGAGCCCGATGGCCTCGCCGGCGCGGGCGAACACGGTGACGACGGCGGGATCGCCGGAGCGGGCGAGCTCCACCGCGTCGGAGATGGACAGGTCCGTCCGGCCGGCGGCCGCGCGCGCCGCGGCCACTATCGGCTCGGTCCCGGCGATGGCCTCGACGCAGCCCCGGCTGCCGCAGTGGCAGGCCGGCCCGGTCGCGTCGACCGACAGGTGCCCGATCTCGCCGGCCACGCCGTGCGAGCCGGAGACCGGCCGGCCGTTGACGACCAGCCCGCAGCCGATCCCGGAACCGACCGTGACCAGGGCGAACGAGTCGGCACCGGCGCCTTCGCCGAACCAGTGCTCGGCCGTGGTCAGCGCCTTGACGTCGTTCTCCACGGTGACCTGCAGGCCGGTGGCGGCCGCGGCCAGTTTCGCGAGAGCGACGTCGTGCCAGTGCAGGAACGGCGAGTACCGCACGTGGCCGGTTTCCCGGTCCACGTCGCCGGAGACGGCCAGACCCAGCCGGCGGGTCCGCGACCGGTAGTCCGGCGCACCGTCCAGCAGGTCGCCGGTGATCGCGGCGATCTCGGTGAGCACGTCGTCCACGGCCTGGCTGGCGAGGGTGCGGTGGGCGACCGCGCGGATCTGCGCGGTCAGGTCGCACACCACACCGATGAGCTCGTCGCCGGTGAGCTTGACGCCGACGAAGAACTCCCGGTCGGGGTGCACGGTGAGCGGGCTGGCCGGGCGGCCCGCCCCCGGACCGGTGCGCTCGGTGGCGCCGAGCTCGGCCAGGTATCCGGCGTCGATGAGCGGACGCGCCGCCTTGGTGACGGCCGCGGAGGAGAGCCCGAGCTTGCGCGCGAGGCTCACCCGGCTCTGCGGGCCCGCCGTGACCAGGGCGGTCAGGATCGCCGCCGCGGCCGGGGATGCGGCGAGCGCCACGTCGTCATCAACCGGAACCATGTCCGGAAAGCTAGGGGGAATAATTAACTTCGTCAAGTATTGATTTCTGTTCATCATCGCTCCTAATCTCTGCGCTGTTCATCACTTGGTAAGGATCTTGATGCGAGTCGCTTACGAACCCCGCCTGCGCCTGTGGCTGCTGACCGGGACCTCCACCGCCTACGCCGTCCGGCTCGACGCCGACGACTGTGTCCGCCATGTGCACTGGGGTGCGCCGGTCACTGTGGAGGAAGCGGCCGCGTTGGTCGGGCAGGAGCCCCCGGACCCGGCGGCCAGCAGCTTCGAGGAGAAGGCCGGCGCCGACGAGCTGCCGGTCGAGGGCGGGGCGCACTTCGGGCCGGCCGCGTTGCAGGTGCGCTGGGCCGATCTGGGCCGCGGCATCGAGTGGAAGTACCTCGGCCACGAGATCGTCGAGGACGCTCACCTGCGTATCGACCTCGCCGACCGGCACTACCCGCTGACCGTCAAGCTGCACTACCGGATGCGCGGCGACGTCGTGGAGCGCTGGACCGAGGTCACCAACACCGGCCACGAGCCGGTCACGCTGCAGCGCTGCGACTCCGCGGCGTGGACCGTGCCGGCCGGCCCTCGACGGCTCAGCCACCTGGTCGGCGCCTGGAACAGCGAGTTCCGCCTGCGGCGCGGTGAGCTCGCCGCCGCCGAGACCGTGCTGACCAGCCGCCGCGGCCTCACCAGCCATCACGCGAACCCGTGGCTCGCGCTCGACGACGGCACCGCGGGCGAGGAGCACGGCGAGGTCTGGAGCACGGCCCTGGCCTGGAGCGGAAGCTGGCGCGTCACGGTGCAACGGGACCCGGGAGGGCGTACGGGATGGACCGGGGGTTTCGGGCATGAGGGCCTGACCTGGACGCTGACCGCGGGCGAGACCCTGCGGACCCCGGTCTTCGCCGGTGTGTACTCCACGGCCGGCTTCGGAGGGGTGAGCCGGACGTGGCATGCGTATATAAGGGCAAATATTCTGCCGCATCCGGAGGAGCTGCGCCCGGTCCTCTACAACTCGTGGGAGGCCACCCACTTCGACGTGGACGAGGCCGGGCAGATCGCCCTCGCCCGGCGGGCGGCCGAGGTCGGCGCCGAGATGTTCGTGATGGACGACGGCTGGTTCGGGCGGCGCGCGAACGAACGCAAGGGCCTTGGCGACTGGACGCCGAACCCGGAGCGTTTCCCGCACGGCCTGACGAACCTGGTCGCCGCGGTACGGCAGAGTGGCATGAAGTTCGGCATCTGGGTGGAACCGGAGATGGTCAACCCGGACAGCGACCTCTACCGCGAGCACCCCGACTGGGTGCTGCACACCGCGAACCGCCGCCGCACCGAGATGCGCCACCAGCTCGTGCTCAACCTGGCCCGCCCGGACGTCCGCGACTGGACGCACGCCTGGCTCGACCGGCTCGTCGGCGAGCACGGCATCGACTTCCTCAAGTGGGACTGCAACCGCCCCTTCACCGAGGCGGGATGGCCCGGGCACGCCGACCCGGACCGGGTGTATCTCGACCACACCCGGGCCGTGCACCAGATCATGGATCGGCTCCGCGCCGGCCATCCCGGGCTGCGCATCGAGTCGTGCGCCGGCGGGGGCGGCCGGGCGGACCTCGGCATCCTCGCTCGCACCGACCAGGTGTGGCCGTCCGACAACACCGATCCGATCGACCGGATCGCGATCCAGAACGGCTTCGCTCAGGTGTTCCCGGCCCAGGTGATGGGTGCCTGGGTGACCGACAGCCCGAACGTGACCACCGCGCGGTCCACCCCGCTGCGGTTCCGTTTCCACGTGTCCATGGCCGGCGTCCTCGGCCTCGGTGGCGACCTGACCACCTGGACCCCCGACGAGCTTGAGGAGGCCGCCGACCTCGTCCGCGAATACAAGCGCGTCCGACCCGTCGTCCAGCACGGCACGGCGTACCGGCTCACCGGCGCCGGCACCCTGACCGGGGTGCAGTACACGCTGAACGACGATCACGTGATTCTCGCCTGGCTGCCGAGCCGCCCGTACGGCCACACTCCCGGGCCCCTGCCGTTGTCCGCGGTGGAGGCCGGTGCCGTGTATCGGGATCTCGACACCGGACGCACCTATCAAGGGGCCGTGCTTCAAGAAAAAGGGCTGCCCCTCGACATGCCGGCCGGCGACCACGCGAGTGCGCTCGTCCGGCTCACCAGACTGCCCTAATCCACCGTGGAGCTGTCATGCATCGTCGTTCCGTCCTCAAAGGAACCGCCGCACTAGGAGCCATCCCGATCCTCGCCGCGTGCAGCGGCGGCGACCCCGCCACCCAGGCCGCCGATTCCAAGGCCACCTCGCTCGGCTCCGGTCTGGCCGACGCCGTCCCGAAGTCCGGCATCCAGGCCATGGTCGACCTCTTCCAGCAGCAGTCCGGGGACACCGTCCGCCTCAACGTCATGCCCCGCGACCAGCTGGTCAACAACATCAGTACCTACCTGCAGGCCAACCCCGAGGACGTCATCACCTGGTTCGCCGGGTACCGGATGCGGTACTACGCCGGCAAGGGGCTGCTCGCGCCGGTCGACGACGCCTGGGAGACGATCGGCAAGAACTTCGGGGCCGGTCTCGCCGACGCGTCCGCGTACCAGGGCAAGAAGTATCTGATTCCCAACTACAACTACCCGTGGGCCGTCTTCTACCGCAAGAGCGTGTGGCAGCAGCACGGGTACCAGGTGCCGGGCACGTGGGACGAGCTGCTCGCCCTGTGCGCCACGATGAAGAAGGACGGCCTGTCGCCGATCGCGTTCGGCGACAAGGACGGCTGGCCCGCGATGGGCACGTTCGACTACCTGAACATGCGGACCAACGGCTACCAGTTCCACGTCGACCTGTGCGCGCACCACGAATCCTGGGACTCGCCCAAGGTGCAGGCCGTCTTCGACAACTGGACGGCGCTGCTGCCCTATCAGGACACCGGCGCGCTGGGCGCGACCTGGCAGCAGGCCGCGCACAACATGGCGAACAAGAAATCCGGCATGTACCTGATCGGCACGTTCCTGCTCCAGGAGATCACCGACAAGTCCATCGTGGACGATCTGGACTTCTTCCCGTTCCCGGCGATCGCGGTCGAGGGCACCGACGCGATCGAGGCGCCCATCGACGGCTTCGTGATGACCAGACGGGCCGAGAAGAACAAGGCCGCGATGGACTTCCTGTCCTTCCTCGGCACCGGTGCGGCGCAGGACGCGTACGCCTCGAAGGACTCGTCGAACCTGCAGACCGCGGCGGACGCGAACACCTCGACGTTCTCCCCGATCCAGAAGAAGGCCGCCGAGATGATCGCGCAGTCGAAGAAGGTGAGCCAGTTCTTCGACCGCGACGCGCTGCCGGCCATGGCGAACAACGTGATGATCCCCGCCCTGCAGAGCTTCCTGAAGGACGGCAAGGTCGACCTGAAGAACCTGGAGACACAGGCCAAGACCTTGTACGCGGCCGCGTGATCCGATGACGCAGACGACCGCTCCCGTGCCGGTCGCCACCGAGGTTGAGCGCGCGCCGCGTGCGCGTGCCGGCCGGGTGCGGCGTCTGACCGGCTCCGACCGGCTGGTGCTCGGCCTGATGGTGGGCGTGCCCACGCTGATCCAGGCCGTGCTCATCTGGATCCCCACGCTGCTGTCCATCGGGTTGTCCGTCACCCGGTGGAACGGGCTCGCCCTCTCCGGCATCAAGCCGGTGGGCCTGGACAACTACCGATACGCGCTGCGGGACTACCCGCCGTTCTGGCCGGCCATCGCGCACAACGTGATCTGGCTGGGGTTCCTCGCGCTGGTCGCCACCCCGCTCGGCGTCCTGCTCGCGGTCGTGCTCGACCAGCAGATCCGCTTCACCCGCCTGTATCAGAGCGTCTTTTTCACCCCGGTGATGCTGTCGCTGGTGCTCGTCGGCATCGTCTGGCAGCTGGTCTACGCCCGCAACGAGGGACTTCTCAACAACCTTCTGGGTACGGCCGGGACCAACGGCGCGGTGGACTGGCTCGGCGATCCGCACGTCAACCTGTGGGCGGCCTTGATCGCGACCGGCTGGCGGCACGCCGGCTACATCATGGTGCTGTACCTGGCCGGGTTGAAGGGGCTGGACCCGAGCCTGCGCGAGGCCGCGTCGATCGACGGCGCGACCGGCCGGCAGACCCTGTTCCGGGTCGTCTTCCCGGCGATGCGGCAGATCAACATCCTGGTCGTGGTGATCACGTTCATCGAGGCGCTGCGCGCGTTCGACATCGTCTGGGTGATCAACCACGGCACCAACGGCCTCGAACTGCTCAGCGTGCTGGTCATCCAGAACCTGGTCGGCGAGGGCCAGGTCATCGGCGTCGGCTCGGCGCTGGCGGTGCTGCTGCTGATCGTCTCGCTCATCCCGATCGTCATCTACCTGGTCCGCACGTTCCGGAAGGCAGACTGATGCGCCGCCCTACCCAAAACGTTAGACACAGTGGCACCCATGTGTTTCTGCTCGCCATGTCCGCGTTGTGGCTCGCCCCTCTGCTGTGGACGCTCTACACCTCGTTGCGGCCCAAGGAGGTCACCGACAAGTACGGCTATTGGAGCCTGCACGGGCCGTTCAACCTGCACAATTTCGGCACGGCCTGGACCGACGGCGATTTACCCCGATATTTCGTGAACTCGCTCTACATAGCCGTGCCGTCCGTGCTGCTCACCCTGGCGCTGGCGTCGATGATGGCGTTCGCGGTCAGCCGGTACACGTGGAAGTTCAACGTCACCCTGCTGATCCTGTTCACCGCGGGCAACATGCTGCCGCCGCAGGTCCTCGCCGCGCCGCTGTTCGAGATGTTCAAACACACCCCGCTCCCGTACGTGCTCAGCACCTCGGGATCGCTGCTGGACACCTACTACGCGGTGATCGCCGTCGAGGTCGCCTTCCAGCTCGGGTTCTGCACGTTCGTGCTGTCCAACTACATGAAGACGCTGCCCGGCGAGCTCACCGAGGCGGCGCTGGTGGACGGCGCCGGCGTGTGGCGGCAGTTCCGGCGCATCATCCTGCCGCTGACCCGGCCGGCCCTGGCCGCGCTCGCCACCCTGCAGGTGATCTGGCTCTACAACGACTTCTTCTGGCCGCTGCTGTTCCTCTCCAGCGGCGACCGGCTGCCCATCACCACCGGGGTCAACAGCCTGCAGGGCCAGTTCCTGATGAACTACAACCTGATCGCCGCGGGCGCCACCCTCACCGTGATCCCGACGCTTATCGTCTACCTCGCACTGCAACGGCACTTCGTCGCCGGGCTCACCCTCGGCGCCAGCAAAGGATAGGTCTGGATGGCACAGTTCGATCTGCCCGTAGCCGAGCTCGAGAACTACCGGCCCGTCGTCGAGGAACCGGCCGGCTTCGACGCCTTCTGGCAGTCCACGTTGGCTTCCCAGAGCACCGTGGAAGCCACGTTCACGCCGTATGACGCGCTGCTGCCGAACGTCGAGGTCTACGACGTGCGCTTCACCGGCTTCGGCGGCACGCCGGTGGCCGGCTGGTTCCTCACCCCGGCGGCGCAGGCCGGGCCGCTGCCGACGATCATTCAGTTCATCGGGTACGGCGGTGGCCGCGGCCGTCCGCACGAGTGGCTGGTCTGGCCCGCGGCGGGGTACGCGGTCTTCGTGATGGACTCGCGTGGCCAGGGCGACGGCGACACCCCCGACCTGCCCGGCGTCGGCCCGCAGCACGTCGGCCTGCTCACCCGCGGCGTGCTCGACCGTGACCAGTACTACTACCGGCGGCTGTTCACCGACGCGGTCCGGGCCGTGGACGCCGCGGCCCAACGCCCCGAGGTCGACGCGTCGCGGATCGTGGTGGCCGGGGCCAGCCAGGGCGGCGGCCTCGCGCAGGCGGTGGCGGGCCTGCGCACCGGGCTGGCCGGGGCGATCATCGACGTCCCGTTCCTCACCCATTTCCGGCGGGCCAGCGAGATCACCGACGGGTACCCGTACCGGGAGCTGGCCGACATGCTGAGGGCCAACCGGGACCGGGCCGACGACGTGTTCACCACTCTGGGTTACTTCGACGGCCTGCATTTCGCGGCCCGGGGGAGGGCGCCGGCGCTCTACACGGTCGCCCTGATGGACGACATCTGCCCGCCCTCCACCGTGTACGCCGCCTACCACCGGTACGCGGGCCCGAAGCGGTTGCAGGTGTGGCCGTACAACGGGCACGAGAGCGGCGACACGTTCCAGCCCCCGATCAATCTGCGCTGGCTACGTGATCTCTTCGCCTGACCGCCCGGCGTTCATCCGCAGGTCAATGGCGGTTCTCACACCTCAGGCACCGAGTTCTCCCCGCTAGCTTCGTCCCCGACGGAAGCACCACATAACTGGGGGAACTGTGACTGAGACAGCCTTGCTGGAGGTTGCCGAACTGCGCGCCACCGTCGCCGGGCCGGTATACCTGCCCGGCGACGAGGGCTACGCGGCCGAGGTGGCCTCGAACAACCTGAACAACCCGCTGGCGCCGGCCGTGGCGGTCGGGGTGCTCAGCGCGGCCGACGTGCAGGCCGCGGTCCGCTTCGCGGCGAGCCGCGGGCTGCCGGTGGCGGTGAAGGCGACCGCGCACCAGGTGACCCGCGACGCCGAGGGCGCCGTCCTGATCAACACGTCCCGGATGCAGGGTGTCCGGATCGATCCGGACACCCGGACCGGCCGCGCCGAGGCCGGGGTGCGCTGGCGGACGGTGGTGGCCGAGTCGGTCCCGCACGGGCTCGCGCCGCTGAGCGGTTCGGCGCCGGGCGTCGGGGTGGTCGGCTACACGCTGGGCGGCGGGCAGGGCCCGGTGCTGGGCCGCACCCACGGGTACGCCGCCGACCACGTCACCCGCATCGAGCTGGTCACCGCGGACGGTTCGCTCGGGGCGGTGACCGCGGACAGCGACCCCGGCCTGTTCTGGGCGCTGCGCGGCGGCAAGGGCAACTTCGGCGTGGTCACCGCGATCGAGTTCGAGCTGTTCCCGGTCACCGACTTCTACGGCGGGGGAGTGCACTTCGCCGGCGAGGACCTGGCCGACGTGCTGAGCGTGTGGCGGACGTGGGCGCCGGAGCTGCCGGAGGAGGCGACGACATCGTTCGCCGTGCAGCGGCTGCCACCCCTGCCCGACCTGCCGGCGCCGTTGCGGGGCGCCTTCGTGCTGCACGTCCGGTTCGCGTACCTGGGTGCCGCTGCCGACGGTGAGCGGCTGTTCGCGCCGATCCGGGCGGCCGCCCCCGCGCTGCTCGACGCGGTGCAGACGCGACCGTTCACCGAGACCGCGCTGATCCACCTGGACCCGACCGAGCCGATCCCGTACTACGACCGCACCACCACGCTGGGCGAGTTCCCGGCCGAGGCGCTCGACGCGCTGGTCGAATTCGCCGGGGCGGCCTCGGACAACCCGCTGGTCAGCGTCGAGGTGCGGGCCCTGGGCGGCGCCTTCGACCGCGAGCCCGCGGTGCCGGACGCGGTGTCCACCCGCGGCATCCCGTACGTGATGTTCGCCTTCGGGGTGGGCGGCCCCGAGCAGGCCGGCGAGATGCGCGGCTGGCTCGACCGGATGGTCGAGACGTTCGCGCCGTGGTCGGCCGGGGACCGCCGGATGGTGAACTTCCTGTCCAAGGAGGAGGCCACCACGCCGGGCGAGGTACGCCTGGCGTGGGGCCCGGAGCGGTTCGACCGGCTGGCCGGGATCAAGGCCCGCGTCGACCCCGGCAACATGTTCCGGATGAACCACAACATCCCGCCCGCCTGACGGGCACCGCTCAGCGGCTGGTCGTCGTCCGCGCTCCGGCGGCGACCAGCGCGGCGGCGGCCTCCCGCGGGCTCTGCGTCGTGACCAGGCCCTCGCCGACCAGCGCCGCGTCCGCGCCGGCCTCGGCGTACCGGATCAGATCCTGCGGGCCGCGGATGCCGGACTCGGCCACCTTCAGCACAGTGGCCGGCAGCTGCGGCGCGAGCTTCTCGAACTGGGCCGGATCCACCTCGAGGGTGCGCAGGTTGCGCGCGTTGACCCCGATGATCCGGGCGCCGGACGCGGCCGCGCGGGCCACCTCCGACTCGTCGTGCACCTCGACCAGCGCGGTCAGCCCCAGCTCGTCCTCGGCCAGCACCCGCAGCTCACGCAGCTTGTCGTCGTCCAGAGCCGCGACGATCAGCAAAATCACGTCGGCCCCGTACGCCCGTGCCTCGTACACCTGGTAGGCGTCGTACATGAAGTCCTTGCGCAGCACCGGCACGTCGACGGCGGCGCGGACGGCCCGCAGATCGTCGAGCGAGCCGTTGAAGCGCCGCTCCTCGGTCAGCACGCTGATCCACGTCGCGCCGCCGGCCTCGTAGTCGGCGGCCAGCGCGGCCGGGTCGGCGATCGTCGCGAGGTCACCCTTCGACGGGGACTTGCGCTTCACCTCGGCGATCACCGACACGCCGGGCCGGGCGAGAGCCGCGTACGCGTCGCGGGGCGCCGGCGACGCGGCCGCGCGTCGCTTGATCTCGTCCAGGCTCACCGTGGCGCGGCGCGCCTCGACGTCCTCGCGGACCCCTGCCAAGATCTGGTCCAGCACACTGGGAATCTCTGTCACGACCCCACCGTAGGCACGCGCTCGGGGCGTTGTGCGAGGTTTGTGCCGACGATCACCGACGTCCCTGTTCACCGGCGGTGCGGCGGGTTTCCGGCGCCGGGGTCAGGCCGCGCGCTGCGCGGGGACCAGCGCGGCCAGGAACTCGGCGGGGGTCATCAGCGCGCCGAAGACCGGGCTGCCCGGCTCGAAGTCGCGGCCGGCGGCCAGGCTGTCGAACACGATCGGTTCGTACCCGAAGCTGTCGACCAGCGCCGCGACCCGGGCCACGGCCGCCGGGTCGTCGCCGGCCACGCCCATCGCCAGCCGGTCCGGCGCCCCGGCCGGGCGGCGGCGGTCGTCCATGTCGTGGTAGCCGATGTGGTTCAGGGTCTTGACCACGGTGGCACCGGCCAGCCCCTCGGCCACGATCTCGCTGCTGCCGCGCCCGGCGACGTCGAACAGCGGCTGGTCGCCGTCGGTCGGCGGCCAGTAGTTCATGATGTCGATGACGAGCTTGCCCTCGAAGAGGGCCGGGTCGAGCTTCTGGAACGCGTGCAACGGCATCGCCAGCACCACGATCTTGGCGTCGCGGACCGCCTCGGCACCCCACCGCGGCTCGGCCCCGGGGACCAGCACCTGGGTGATCAGCGCGATCTTCTGCGGGTCGCCGGACGCGGACAGCGACACGTGATGGCCGGTCTCCACCCCCATCCGGGCGATGATCGGGCCGGTGTGGCCGGCGCCCAGCACGGCGATGTCACTCATGACGGCTTTCTCCCTGGACGGCGTCGGAGCTCAGGTGGTTGTTCAACGTGCAGAGGATCTCGTCGAGCGACTCGAACTGCTCGGGGCTCAGCGCGTCGGCGAAGTACTGCTTGATCGCGCGGGTGTGCGGCGTGGTCGCCCCGCGGAAGATGCGGGCGCCGTCCTCGGTCAGCTCGACCTCGGCGCCGCGGCTGTCGGTCAGACACTCGACCCGCCGGATCAGGCCACGTTTCTCCATCCGGCCGAGGTGATGCGACAGCCGGCTGCGTTCCCAGTCGATCGCGGCGGCCAGCTCGGACGAGCGCAGCTTGCGCTCCTGGGACTCGCTCAGCGCCAGCAGCACCGCGTAGTCTCCGGGCGACAGATTCGAGTCGCTCGCGAGCTGCACGGTGAGCAGCCGCCGCAGGTCCGTGGTGGTGTCGATGAGAGACCGCCAGATCGCCAGCTCGCGCGTGGTCATCCTCCGCCGGGTCGCGGCACCAGCCGGGGTGAGGTCACTCATGTCCGACTCCTTACTATTGACGTGTCAATAATGCCACGCTAGGGATTGACACGTCCACTACCTGCGGGCCGTGAGTGGTGTAACAGTCAGGCCTTGAGGCGGTCCTTCACGCTCACCGCGGCGGGCAGGCGCAGCTTCTCCAGGATCTCCAGCGCGGCCCGCCAGGCGGGATACGCCTCCTGGGTGCGGTCCACCGCGGCCAGCGCGTCCCCGAGGGCGATCAGCGCGTGCGCCTCGTCCGCCCGGTTCCCCACCTCCCGGTACGCGTCGACGGCCCGGCGCAGGTAGTCCATGGCCAGCCCGGCGTTGCCCGACTTCAGCCACAGGTCGCCCAGCCCCAGCAGGCAGCCGCCGAGCCCGTTGCGGTCGCCCAGACGCAGGTAGGAGCCCATCGCCTTCTCGTAGTTGTCGACCGCGGAGCGCATCTTGCCCAGCGACGCCTGGCACGCGGCCACGCCCTCGATCGCGCTGGCCACCCCCTTGCGGTGCCCGGCCTCGGCGTACAGCTTGCGGGCCTTGTCGAACTCGGCGGCCGCGTCCTCGTGCGAGCCCAGCGAGGACAGCACCACACCCATGTTGTTGTGCACGTACGCCTGTTCGGTGGCCAGCCCGAGCTCGGCGAAGATCTGCTGGGAGCGGCGCAGGTGGTCGCGGGCCTGGCCGTGGTCGCCGAGGAAGTGGCAGGCGCCGGCCAGGCAGCGCAGCAGGTGCGCCTGACCGGCCTGGTCGGCCTTGCTCTCGGCGGCCCGCAGCGCCGTGGTCATCGTGTCCAGCCACTCCCGGACCAGGCCGGTGCGCTGGTAGAACGGCAGCAACGTGGTGGCCAGCTGCCACCCGGCCGGGCCGGCGTCCAGGTCGGCCGACCATTCGACGAGGCGGTGCAGCACCTCGTGCTCGGCCTGGAACCAGGCCAGCGCGCCGCGGTAACCGGCGATCTCCTCGACGTGGAGACCGTCGGGCACCTCACCCACCGGGATCGGGTCGAGCAGCGGACGCAACAACAGATGAGCCGCGTACGCCGTGTGCCGGTACTGCTGCAGCAGCCGGATCCGGGCCGCGCGGCGTTCCGTCGCGCTGTCCACCGACTCGCACAGATCCCGGGCGTACGCCTGCAGCAGCACGTGCGAGGTGAGCCGGCCGGACGGCGTCGCGGTCAGCAGGTGCGAGCGGGTCAGCTCGACCAGCAGCGGGCGGACCTGCTGCGGGCTCAGACCGGCCAGCGCGGCCGCCGCGGCCGCCGACACGTCCAGCACCGGATGCAGCGAGAGCAGGCGGAACAGGCGGGCCGCGCCCGGTTCCAGGGTCCGGTAGCCGTGCGTGAACGCGTCCCGCAGCATGGCGGCGCCCTCGGTGCCGAACGCGTCCAGGTCGCTGCCCCGCCGCCGCAGGTCCGCCGCGACGTCGCTCAGCAGCGGCGCCGGGTAGACGGCCACGTCGGCGGCCACCGCGGTCAGCGCCAGCGGCAGCCGCCCGCAGGACGCCACGATCGAGTCCAGCGCGGCCCGGTCCGGCACCACGTCCGGCTCGCCGGTCGTCGCGCTGAGGCGGCGCGTCAGCAGCGTCCGGGCCTCGCGGGCGTCCGGGAGGTCCACCGTGAACAGTTCGGCGCCGTGCGAGGCGCTCAGGGCGGTCAGCCGCAGCCGGCTGGTGATCAGCACCAGGCAGCCCGAGTCGCCGGGCAGCAGCGTGCGGATCTGCTCGGCGCTCTCCGCGTTGTCCAGCAGCACCAGGATCTTGCGGCCGGCGATGTAGCTGCGCAGCAACGCGGCCTTCGCGCCGAGGCCGGGCGGCACCGCGGAACCGGTGACGCCCAGAGTGGACAGCAGCGAGTCGAGCGCGTCGTCCGGGCTCATCGGCGGGCCCTGCGGATCCTGTCCGCGCAGGTCGAGGTAGATCTGACCGTCCGGGAAGCGGTTCGCGGCCTCGTGCGCCCAGTGCACCGCGAAGGTCGACTTCCCGGCGCCGGGCATGCCGTCGATCGCGATGACCGGCATCACGCCGTCCTGCTCGGCGCCCTTGAGCAGGCCGTCCAGCCGGTCCAGCTCGGCGCGGCGGCCGGTGAACAACGGCAGGTCGCGGGGGAGCTGGGCGGGGATCACCTGGGCGGTGCGGGCCGGGCCGCTGACCGCGACCTTCTGCCGCGGGTGCAGCACCTCGTCGTAGGCGGCGCGCAGCTCCGGACCCGGGTCGACGCCCAGGTCCCGGGCGAGGTCGTCGCGGACCGACTGGAACAGCGCGAACGCGTCCGCCTGCCGGCCGTCGGCGGCCAGCAGCAGCATCAGCCGGGCCTGCAGCGCCTCGTCCAGCGGGTTCATCTCGGCCGCGCGGCGCACCGCGGGCAGCAGCGTGCCGATCTGGTCGAAGGCGACCGCGGCGCGGGCGGCGTCACGGGCGACCGACGCGTACTCCTCGTCGATCGACACGAACGCCGAGTAGCGGCGGATCTCGTTCGACCCGTCGTCGGCGCAGCGGCCGTGCGACTGGCCCAGCGCCTCGGCGTACCGGGCGATCGCCACGTCCCGGAAGCCGAACTGCTCGGCCTGGCGGGCCTCGTCGGCGAGCCGCCGGAACTCCATCAGGTCGATCGAACGAAGCGGCGCGACCAGCCGGTAGGCCGAGTCGCGCCGCAGCAGCCAGCGTCCCCCCGACCGGGCGGGCAGATCGGGCTCCAGGGTGCGGCGCAGCGCGCTGATGAACCGGTGCACGCTGTTCACGGCGCTGGCCGGGGCGGAGTGGCCCCAGAGCATCTCGATGAACTGGTGCACCGGCACGTCCCGGCCGACACGGGTCAGCAGCAGCCCCAGTATCTGGCGCTGCTGACGTGGGCCGAGATTCAGTTCCCGGTCGCCGCTCCAGGCGCGCACCGGACCGAGAACAGCGAATCGGATGGCTGGCGCGCTGGGATCCGTCACTTCTTCGTTCACAACGAGGACAAAGGTAGCGCGACGGCCACGGCGGTGCTGCGTGCCTCTCGGCGCGTGACGGTCAGTCGGCGACCAGGTACTCCGCGCCGGGGCGGGTGAGACGCACGTCCTGGGCCCGCTTGCGGTGGATCGCGTAGTAGCCGGGGCCGATGCCGTTGGCGCCGTGCTCGTCGGTGTGGATCAGCAGCGCGCTGTTGTCCGGCGCGACCTCCAGGTAGCCCAGGCGCACGCCGTGCCGGTCGAACACCCAGCGCACCGACGGCGAGTCGAGCCCGCGGTGCAGCCAGTGCGTGTTGCCGGTGGCCTCGCCGTAGATCACCTGGATGCCGGCGTCCGGGACGGTCTCCCACGCCAGGCCCCGCGGCGGCGCGTCCACCGGAACGATCATGAGGTCACCCTGGGCCTGCGGACCGTCCAGGATCGGCACGACGGCATCGGCGACCAGGTGATCCGGCACACTCACCCCGGAGCGGGCGAGTGCGGTGGCGTACGTGTGCATGCTCTTCTCCTCGGGTCGGGTCTCCAACCGGTCAGGTGCGGCGGGCGAGGTGGCGATAGGTGTCGGCCGGGATGTCGTACTGCCAGGCGGCGGCCTCGACCGGGTCGCCGAGGAACGCGGGCACCGGCTCGGCGTAGCGCATCGGGGCGCCGTCGCGGTCCGGGCTGCCGTTGATCATGACGAGGATCCGGCTGTCCCCGATCCGGCCCTCCGGATCCTCGTAGAGGGCCAGCTCGTGCGGCGGGTTGCCCGGGTCCGGGCAGCGCGCGACCAGCTCGAGCCCGGCCCGCGTCAGGTATTCGAACCAGCCCATCCGCTCGATCGCGGCGCGTTGCACCTCGCTGTTGTGCTCGGCGTGGATCCGCTCGACCGGCCACCCCTCGGTGATCAGGTCGAGCGGCACCTCGACGCCGTGCCAGAACGCGGCGCTCTCGCCGTCGATCCAGCTCAGCGCCGGCCCGTCGTCGCGGTGCAGGCGCAGGCCGCCGTCCGGCAGCGTCTCCAGGTGCATCTCGGCAGGCGGCTCGCTGACCATCACGAACCGCGGATGCGCCCACCACTCGACCGGCCAGGTGCCGATCCAGGCCTGGAAGCGGTGCCGCCACTCGTCGACCGCGTCCAGCCCGCCGTGCCGCAGCCACCACTCGCAGTGCGGGGTGTCGCTGCTCTTCTGGTAACCGCTGAAGCCGCGGACCGGGGCGACCGTCTCGGCCGGCGGCGCCTGCCCGGTGGCCGAACGCACCGCGCCGGTCACCGACCGTGTCAGTCCCGGGCCGGCCGCCGGCGGCAGCGGACGGTACATGGCGGTCCGCAACCGGTCCAGCGGGCTCAGCCCGGCGGCCGTCTCGGCGTGGCTGCGCGCGTCGAGACGCCCCATGACGGCGTTGTGCACCGGACCCGCGCAGGCCGCGAAGATCCGCACGGCGGTGTCGGCGATCGCCGCCTCGTGCCGCCGGGAGCGGCGCCGCCAGCGCGAGCTCTGCGGCGCCCAGTGCAGCGCGGCCAGCGGCGCCGCGGCGGCTCCCACCTGCGGTGACGGCACCCAGACGACGGTGTCGGGCCAGGGCAGTCCGGCCGCCGCGTAACAGGTGCGGATGGCCGCCTCCACCCCGGCGCGAGCACTCTCGGTGAGCGGGCCGGTGGCGTGGCAGCGACGCACCCAATCGGCCACGAACGGTGCGAACGTGGCTCGCTGGGCTGCGGTCAGCGCGTCGATGCCCCTCAGTATGGACCCGAAGGGCCACCGATCGGCACTAGTGAATCAGTGCCGATCTGGCCGGTCTCCTTGATCACGATGCGTGCTGGATCACACTCCTGAATAAACAAGCCTGGTGGTACGTCGTACCGGGTTATGACTTTGAGCGTTGAATTCGGAGCGGTACAGCCGGTCGAGGTGTACTTCGACCAGCTCGACGCGCTCCGGACCCTGCACCACGCGCAGTACGTCCTGCTGGTGGACCGCGCGGTGGCCTCCTACTGGGAGGAGAAGGGCTACCACCACGACGCCGAGCTGACCCAGCCGGACACGTTTTTCCTGGTCCGGGAGATCTCGATCACCTACGACCAGCCGATCCTGGACTACGGCCCGGTGCTGGTGCACCACTGGATCGACCGGATCGGGACCACCAGCTACGTGCAGGGCTTCCGGGTCGTCGCCGCGGACGGCGGCACGGAGTACGCGCACGGCACCCGCGTACTGATCAAGGTGGACCCGAAGACCATGCGTCCGTCGCCGATCACCGGGCCCGCGCTCGAGGATCTCCGAGGGCTGCTGCGAGCGGTGCCCGCCGAAGTCGGATAAAAGCTTCATTTCCGGTACGCGTCGAGGATCGTCTGGTCGATCGAACTGCCAGCGTCCCCGCTCGCGTGCACCTTCAAGGACACCGAGGGCCCGTCCGGGAGGGTCGCCGCGAAACCGCCCGCGGAGGCACTCACGTGGACCGGGTGCCAGGTCACGCCGCCGTCGAGCGACGCCTGAACGCTGAACGCGGTGACACGCTGCCGTTGTGTGCCGGCAGCCTGTCGCACGGTGAACGTCGCCGGACCCCCCACCGGTTTGTTCGCCGCGTCCAGGGCCAGCGCGTAGTCGACCGCGAGCAGTGGCAGCGGCGCCCGGTCGAGGCCCTCGGGCCCGGCCGAGCGGAAGCCCCAGGCGGTGCTCACCCTCGTGGAGAACGGCAGGAGCAGGCTGGTGTCCACGTCCAGGGTGAGCCGGTAGTCCGCGCGGCCGGGCGGCACCGCGAAGTCCTCGCGGCTGCCGTCGACGCGCCGCACCAGCGTGCCGTCGCGGTAGAGCGCCATCGTCCGGGTGATGCCGATCGAGCCGCCCGCCAGGCAGTCCTGACGGCCGTGCTGATCGGTCAGCAGCACCATGTCCACGTGCAGGTTGCCGCGGGTACGCGAGGGCGGCTCGTTGCACGTCGTCGGATCCACCGCGCCGTCGGCGAAGTCGGAGTGCAGCGGCTGCCGGGCCCAGATCTGCGTCTGGCGGCTCCCCGGGGCGTACGTGCGGCGCGCCTGCCGGGCCCGCAGCCCGCCGTAGATGCCGTCGTCCTGGTAGGTCACGCCGGGGGACAGGTAGTCGACGCGGTGCGTGGCGGGCTGGTCCGAGTAGATCTGCAACAGCCCGATGTCGTACGGCCCGTAGGCGTACCGGTCGTGCTGGGTGACCATGGTGTCCAGGTCGAGGTAGTGGAACTGCTCGTCGACGCGGGCCAGCTTTGCCTGCTCGCCGCGCGAGACGTGATACGCCGGGTCGTCGCCGGCCGGCAGCTCCCGCACCAGGTCGTACGCCACCCCGGGCCCGGCCAGGCTGAACGAGGTGAAGGTCCGCAGCTTCCCGGTGCCCGGGCGGCGCATCGGCGTGGCGACCAGCGGCGCGCCGTTGGCGGTGACGCTCTCGTAGAACGCCGGGCCCGACTTCGGGGTGTGCAGGAAGGTGACGGCGGTGGCGCGCTGCGTGGTCGCGACGCCGGACACGTCGGCGGTGACCGGGCGGCCCTTGGCGGGGGCGGCGTCGAAGGTGAGGTCGTCGCGCACCCGGACGTCCGGGTCGCCGATGCTGGCCCCGGCCTGGGCGCCGGTCTCCGGGTCGTAGCTGAAGTACGAGGCCATCACCGAGTACGTGCCGTCCGGGACACGCAGCGTGACGTCCTCGCCCGCCTGCACGAAGTCGCCGCCGGCGTACATGGTGAGATCGTCCATGTTGGCCACCGAGACGTTGACCAGGGTGTCGCCGGGCATCGTGGCGGCCGTCTTGATCGTCAAGTTGTGGCTGGCCGGTTCGGTGTAGTAGAGGATCGGCGTGGTCGAGATGTACGTTCCGTCGTCGGTTCGCGCCGTGACCGTGGCGGCCTGGAAGCCGGGCTTCCCGCGTACGACAGCAATCTCGGCCTTTTGTCCTGATTTAACGTGATTTGTGGATAACTTTGCCGCGCCTTCGACGCTGAGCTTCAGTTTTTCCGCGGGGTGGGCGTCGGAGGACCAGCTCAGGGTGGCCCGGGTGCCGGTCGTGCCGAGTGCGATCACGCCTTGGTCGGCCACCGTCGCCCCGGCCGCGCGGGCCACGTCGAGACGTCCGGCTCCCACCGCGTACGCGTCCTGACCCTGCAGTGGATCGGCGGATCCGACGAGAGCGGCCTTGAGGCGCGCGGCCGTCCAATCAGGATGGCGCTGCACCAGCACCGCGGCGGCGCCGGCCACGTGCGGCGTCGCCATCGAGGTGCCGCTGGACTCGACGTAGCGCGCGTCGATGATCGGGCCGAGCGCGGTCCCGGCCGCGCGGGCCGCCACGATGTCCACCCCCGGCGCGACGATCTCCGGCTTCGGGGCGGCGGTGCCGACCAGCGGCCCGTGGCTGGAGAAGCCGGCGAGCTGATCGTGCGCGTCGACCGCGCCGACGGTCAGCGCGTCCGCCGCCGAGCCCGGTTCGGACACCGAGCGCACCCCGCCGGCGTTCCCGGCGGCGATCACGAACAGCGCGCCGGTCTGCTCGGTCAGCGCGTTCACGGCCTGCGACAGCGGTCCGGTGCCGTCGTCCGCGAAGTTCCCGCCGAGGCTCATGTTGATCACGTCGGCGCGCGTCGAGGCCCACTCCATCCCGGCGATGATCTGCGAGTCGGATCCGGAGCCGGAGTCGTCGAGCACCTTGCCGATCAGCAGCCGCGCGCCCGGCGCCACGCCCTGACGTGCCCCGTGCGAGGCCGCGCCGGTTCCGGCGATGGTGGCCGCGACGTGCGTGCCGTGCCCGAAGTGGTCGACGGCGTCGCCGTTGACGGTGGTGAAGTCGGCCTTGCCGGCCACCTGCCCCGCTAGGTCCGGGTGGCTGAAGTCGGCGCCGCTGTCCAGCACGGCCACCTTGGCGCCGCGGCCGGTCAGGCCCTTCGACCACGCCTGCGGCGCGTCGATCTGGCTCAGGTTGGCGTCGAGGTCGCCGGCGGTGGTCGCGGTGGCGTGGACCTTGCGGTCGAGCCAGATCTTCCCCGGGCCGTACGTTGTTGCCTGTGCTTTTTGTGCTTTTTGGTCGTTTTGTTGCGGCTTCGCTAATCGGCCCGCGGTGGCGCCGATGCTGGGTAAGTCCCTGGTCGTGGTGATCCCCGACGGGAGGGCCATGGCCCGCACGTTCGCCGGCCGCTGCACGATGACCGGCAGGTCGGCGGTGTGTGCGTCGTCATAGCCCTCCGTCACCAGGGTGGTCACGTCGAACAGTGCCGGGTCGAGTACCGAGCCGATCTGGCCCGCCATCCGCGCCGGCACCACCCGTACGTGCCCGTCCGGTCCGCAGCTCTGCGAGATCACGCTGCCCGGCCGCGCGGGCCGGATCGTGACCGTGGCACAGCCGGTGCCGTTCGGGTGCACCGTCACCCGGTCTCCGGAGAGCAGGGTGACGGTGCGGTCGATCGACGGCCCCGGGGGTCCTTGCGTGACCGACGTCCCCTGCGTCGTCGGTGGTGCCGCGGCTGCCGGGATTCCGGCCCACCCGGCCGAGCTTCCGGCCAGGCCAGCAGCGACCAGTCCAAGGACCAGCGAGCGAACGACCATGTGCGCCTCCATGTTGCGAGTTGCGCAAGATCGTAAACATCGTGGGTCTTCGATCAATGTGGCGTCCGTCACGACGCCACATTCATTCACGTTCTTCAGTTGTCGTGTGTTTCGGTCAGGCGGTCAGTACCAGAGCGTCACGAAGAGTACGCAGTGCGTAGTGGGCACGGGACTTCACTGTCCCCACCGGAACGCCCAGCCGGGTCGCGGTCTCACGTGCGGACCGGCCCCGGAAGTACAACTCGGACAGGATGGTGCGGTGTGCGTCGCTCAGGCTCCCCACAGCCCGGCGCAACGAGTCGGCCGCCACCACCGTGTCGGTGGTGTCATCGGCGGTCGGCATACGGGTGAGATCCAGCAGGTTGGTCTCGGCCGGACGCACCTGGCGCATGCGCACCGCATCGATGGTCACCCGGCGAGCCACGGTGAACAGCCAGCGACGGCTGCCCTCGTGGTCCTCCGGGACCCGGTCGAGATACCTCCAAGCTCGGATCATGGTCTCCTGGAGCAGGTCCTCGGCGGCGTGCCGCTCCCCGTTGGTCAGTCCCAGCAGGAAGTTCAGCAGCGGTCCCGAGTGCTCTGCGTGCAGTTCTGCCATTCGTGCTGCCGCGTCGGCTGCCGTCATCGACGGTCCCCCCTCGGCTCGCAATTCGGTAGTCACGGTGGCGGTTTGGCCTTTCCGGAAAGGCTCCGTTCCTGATTGGTTCGAAGCCTGCGGTTGTGTGCAGGCTCGCTCGTGACGCCGTCCCCCCTCGGCAGGCCCCCCGAACGTGCCGCGCTGAGCGTAAGAACCCGTCAATTGATTCCCAATGGATTCCGAATGGTGTCCCGTCGGTAACCAGGGCCCCCAGGCCCCGTCCCGGGTCCTGTCGCCGCAGGTCAGGGGCCATTTGGACGCAACTTGAACGGCTTCGGTGACAAGTAGCCGACTTTTTGTCAATTCGCTGTTTTTTATGGCCGCCGTCACGGTTTGAAGACCGGCCGGAAAGGAAATACGGTGAGCGCCGTCGCACGGGTTGTGACGTGGCGCTCTCACTCCGTGGCACGTCCCCGTCTTCCAAGATCTCGATGTCGCCCATCGAGAGCCCGTCTCGGCGAGTATCGATACCCGTACGCAGTGTTGCGCCGCGTAGATCTTGTGTTCTCGCTGCCCGCGGCCGCAGAGACGGGTATCCGACACTGCGCCGTCAGCGGCCCTCCGATGAACCATGATCGTTCAAATACAGCGTACGCTGGGGGAGCCGAAAGGTGACTTGCGCTCGTTGCGGGGTGCGTCCACGGCTCCCGATTGGCGAGCGAATCGTCCTCGCGGCCGGCCGCCGGGTCATCGCCCGGGTGCTTTCCGTCACGGCAGTTGTGCCGCAAAGCACATCGGGCCCGGTTTTCCGCCCGATAAGCGATCCGAAAACGCTTCCCACGCTTATTCGGAGTGTTCTCCGCACCGCGTTGGCGTTCGCCGCCAAATACTCCTCTACCGAAATCGCCGCGCATTTACCCGCGCAATACCGGCTAGCCCCCACTAGTGAAATACCGGCTAGCCCCCATTGACGCGAACCGCGTTTCCGGCAGAGCGACTTGATCGCAATCCTGGGCGGCCCCCAAACCACCGATGCCGAGGCGCCGGCGCGCCCCAGTTTCGGCCCGGCGCGTGTCGGCTGCGTTTCGGGGGCGCATCCGGTTGCGTAAAGCTGCGGGGATGGTGAGGCGGTTGCGTGGGTGAGGCCGCTCGCAGGTCAGGCCGCGGTCAGCGTCGGCTGTCACCCAGCGTGTTTAAGTCGTCACCACATGGGGGCCTCGGGTCGTCAGGCGCCGGTCTCGGCCGCGTGCGCCTCGCCCCGCCCCGCGTCGCGTCGTGCCTCGCCCCGACTCGCGTTCGCGTTGGGTCGTGCTCGCGTTGGGTCGTGCCCGGGTCGGGTCGTGCCCGGGTCGGGTCGTGCTCGCGTCGTGTCGCGCCCGGGTCGGGTCTGGTCGCGCCCGCGTCAGGTCGTGCCCGCGTCGCGTCGAGTCGTGCCTCGCGTCGTGCCCGCCGCGATGCCGAAGCGCCTGTGCCACGACGCTCGCGGTCGATCCGCCGCCGCCGAACAGAGGCGGGAAGAACAGGACGCCGCCGCTGGGACCCTGCCCCTCGGCGGCCTTCTGTGCCACCTTCCGTGATCGACGACGAGGCATCGCACCGAGCGGCCCGGTCCGGTGGCCGCTGCCGGTGACGCAGGGATGCGCCGAGCGGACGTCAGGCGTGTCCGAGGGCGTCGCGGACCCGCATAAGCGCGAAGCCGAGCAGGTTGAGCCCGCGCCACCGCCTCGGGTCACCGGCGGCCGGGTCGTCGCGGCCGAGTCCGATGCCCCAGATCCGGTCAACGGGGCTGGCCTCGACGAGCACCCGCCGCCGGGTGCCAGGAAGGAATACCCGCAGGTCCTCGTGCCGGCCGAACTTCGCCATGTTGCCGGCGACCACGATGCCGAAGCGGTGCTCGTCCCACGTCTGCTGGTCGAAGCCCGCCACGCGCCCACCCAGCACCTTCGCCGCGCGAGGATGCGGCGCGGCAAGAATACGGCCGGCCATCACCCGGTCACCGAACAGCGTCGCCTTACGCCACATCATGTAGTGCTCGGCGGACGCGAACTCCACGCCGCCGACCGTGAACGGCGCGACCCACCACTGGCTCAGGCACCCGGCACCGGCGCGACCATCGGGCTCGGGCCGATCGCCCCAGAAGAAGACGAACTTGAGCCGCGAGCCACTGTCCACGGCAGTCACCAGATCCGTCCGGGTCATCATGATCAGGAGTGTGCCCCACCCAGCGAGCACCAGGGTCACCGATTTGGACGTGTCGCCCCACTGTCCGAAATCCCCGCACCCCGCACCCCGCACCCCGCACCCCGCACCCCGCACGCCCGCACCTTCACCTTTGCCGCGCCCGCGCCGACACCCCCCCGCGCGCCGACACCCCCGCGCGCCGGCACCCCCGCGCGCCCGTGAAGCCGACCAAGTCTTGCTTGCCTTGCCGGCAACCGGCTCCGTCGACGGTGTCCGGGCTGGGAACGTCCATGATGTGGGAGGAGCGTCCGTTGTGCGGGACCGGCGACCACATCGTGGCGGTGAGTCCGCGATGTGGGATTGACGTCTACTATGGACGGTATTTCCTCCCGCCTTGCGGCTTTTGTTCGAGCGGTTTTTCCCGCCGCGGGTGAACCTTGGAGAGTTGTGGCTCGTATGTGGGCGCAACTCTCCAAGGTCGACGCAAAATCCAGGATGTGGAACTGTTCAGCTGTTTCTCGCGCCGCTCACCCTCCGATGAGTTGGCCTTATGTGGCGGACCTGCGAGGGGCGTCGCTGTGGGGAGCTGGGATCTTCCGGTCGTGGTGGGTGCCCACACCTGATGGCGGTGGCCGCGGTGTGGGGAACTACGGCGTCCCTGGCGTCGCGACTGCCCACACCCGAGTGGCGGTGGCCACTGCGGGGAGCTGGGGCCTGCCCGGGCCTAGACGAGTAAGTCGTAAGCCGAGTCAGCGGCCGTAGGCGAGTCAGCGGCCGTAGGCGAGTCAGCGGCCGTAGGCGATCAGCGATCTGATCTCCATCCATCCGCCAGCCCTCGCCACCACTCTCGCATATCCGACATTTCCGAGATTTGCCGAATCGACTGGGTCGCCGGACAGGCGGGCTCGGCGCGTGGCCGCGCGGCGCTTCCATTCCGTGAGACGGGCGACCACCTGCTGAGACCTGCGCCCGCATCATGGACCCACCGTCCGCGATGTGGGACCAACGTCCATTGTAGAGCTTGTCTTTGTCACGTAACGAGGCTTTCGCCCGACAGCTTTCTCCGGCCGAATGTGAACCTTGGAGAGTTATGGCTCGTATGTGGGCACAACTCTCCAAGGTTCACAAAAATCCATGATGTGACCGCGGTGTCCACATAGCGGGACCGCCCGGCCGAGAACGAATCGCCACAACGCCTCAGCTCTGCACCACCACCCCACCGGAGCTACACCGCGACCAGGTCACTCACCGCCTCCCACCACGGTTAGGACTTAGTCGTCTGGTGCCGTGGCCTTGCACGGGGACTCCCGGCCGACGGAACCAGCTGAACAGTTACAGGATGTGGACGCGATCGCCACATTGCGGGATCGGGGAGGAGGGTGCGGCCGCCGGTGAGGCGCCGACGTCCGTAGAGCCGCGCCGCGACATCGTGCAGCAAGGGGAGCGCCAGGCGCCAACACCCGCGAGCTGTAGCCGACCATCGTTGAAGCGTCAACGAAGGGGCGGACGCCGGCTCCGATGTGGGCGCGCCGGCACGGGACGACCGGGATGCTCTCGAACGCAGGCGCGGTGACTCCGCCGCCGGTCTGGCGTCCGCGGACCCGGAGCCTGGCTCGGCGTGTGCCGGGTCGGTGGTTGGGTTCGGAGCCTGGCTCGGCGTGTGCCAGGGTGATGGCTGTGGATCCGGAGCCTGGTACGGCGTGTTGCCGGGTCGGTGGTTGGGTTCGGAGCCTGGCTCGGCGCGTGCCAGGGTGGCGGCTGTGGATCTGGAGCCTGGTACGGCGTGTGCCAGGTTGGTGGTTGGATCCGGAGCCTGGCACGACGCCTGCCCGGCCGGCGGCCGCGGATCGGGACCCGGCACCGCGTCTGCCGGGCCGCCGGCGGGCGTGGATCCGGAAGCCGGCTCCGGGAGGGGCTAGACCCAGCCTCGGCGGACTGCCTCCATGCCTAGCTGGAAGCGGGTCTGGGCGCCCACCGCGCGCATCATTTCGTGCATGTGTCGTTGGACGGTGCGGATGCTCCAGCCGACCGTGCGGGCGATCACCTCGTCGGTCGCGCCCGTTGCCAGCAGGCCGAGCAGCTGGCGGTCGGGGGCGTCCAGCGGGTCGCGCGCGTCCGTGCGCTTCACCGGCATCGCGCGCTCCCACGTGGCCTCGAACAGGCCCGCGGCCAGGTCCAGCAGCGACGAGGAGTGGATCACGTACGCCAGGCCGCGCTCGAAGTCGGCGGGGGAGGACACGATCGCCGCGGTGTTGTCGCAGAGCACCAGCTTGACCGGGAGGCCGGCGGCGACGCGGGCCCGTTCGCCGCGCCGGATGCCGTCCCAGATGTTCGACAGGCGGCCGGGCAGCGACACCGACTCCTGGTCGTAGATCACCCGGTAGCCGACCGTGCCCTCCTCGAGGTTGCGGCGCTCCTCCAGGTTGGGGCCCTCGTCCCCGTGCGCGCCGGGGGCCACGAAGTACGGCGGTTTGTCGAACGCCCGCACCTCGTACCGGGCGCCTCGCTGGATGCGTACGAAAGCCTGATAGATCTTGGTGGGACCCTCGACCACCTCGACGTGATCGCCCGGCTGCAGCGACGACAGGCCGGCCTGGAACGACTCCTCGAGGGTGTTCAGGTACTGCTGGAGCTTGCCCAGTTCATATTCGCGTTTCGCGATCAGCACCGAACCGGCCAGCGACGGCGCGATCGCCGTGTACCGCGCGGGCCGGCCAGGGGTCTTGCGCACCAGGCCCCGGCCGATCAAGCCGGTCAATGCCTTGGTGATGCGCGCCGGCGCCAGATCGAGCCGTCGGTGCAGGCCATCCACGGTGGACATGCCGTGCGGGATCAGGGCCTCGTAGATCTGCGCCTCGCTCGCCGGTATGCCGACGGTCTCCCACATCGCAGCCCCCTCGTGGCATGTTTACGACAGCTGTCGTGAAGTCGCATCGACCAAGATCTTGTCCTAAGTGACGCGAATATGACAGCGTCCCGAACATGATCCATCGGTCTATCGACATGCGCCGTCCGGGGGAGCTAATACTCCGCCTGCTGGCCATCGTCGCCCTCGTCACCGGTGCCGCCCTGTCCGCGGGGATTCCCGCGCAGGCCGCCCCGCCGCCCGCCACCATCCGGGCGGCGTGCAACACGCTGTCCGAGGCCAAGCTCGCCGACAAGATGCCGCACGCCCGCTGTTACGCGGTGGGCTGGCCGGACCCGTCCCGGAAAGCCCGCACCGCCGCGGACGGACCGCCGGAGGGTTCTCTCACGCCGGCCGATATCCAATCCGCCTACCAGCTTCCCGACGCCGGTGCCGGGATGACCGTGGCGATCGTCGACGCGTTCGGCTACGGCGCCGCCGAGGCCGACCTGGCCGTGTTCCGCGCGCACTACGGCCTGCCGCCGTGCACCTCGGACAACGGCTGCTTCACCAAGATCGACCAGCGCGGCGGCACCGACTACCCGGCCGACGACGCGGGCTGGTCCACCGAGACCGCCATCGACCTGGACGCGGTGTCCGCGGCCTGTCCGAAGTGCGACCTGCTGCTGGTCGAGGGTGACTCGGACGACGTGTCCGACCTCGCCCAGGCGGCCGGGACCGCCGCGCAGCGCCACCCGGCCGCGATCTCCAACTCGTACGGTGTGGACGGTGAGTTCCCCGGCGAGGACACCCTCGACGCGTACTACGACCAGCCGGGCATCGCGGTGACGGTGTCCAGCGGCGACAGCAGCGTGCAGAACTGGCCGTCGTCGAGCCCGTCGGTCGTCAGCATCGGCGGCACCGTCCTGACCAAGGACAACTCGCCGCGCGGCTGGTCCGAGACGGCCTGGGACTCGGCCGGGTCCGGCTGCTCGTTCTACGAGCCGAAGCCCGACTTCCAGAAGTCGGTCAGCACCGGCTGTGACACCCGGGCCACCGCCGACATCTCCGCGGTCGCCGGTACCGGCCTGGGCATCTACAACACGCTCAACGACAACGGCTGGGCGTCCTGGGGCGGCACCTCGCTGGCGTCTCCGCTGGTCGCGGCCATGTACGCGCTGGCCGGCACGCCCACGCCGGGGACGTACCCGAACACCTACCCGTACCAGAACCGGGACAAGCTGCTCGACATCACCACCGGCGCCAACGGTGACTGCGGTGGCCCGCTCTGCCAGGCCGGTCCGGGCTGGGACGGTCCCACCGGATTGGGGACGCCCGCCGGGGTGTCCGCGCTGACGCTCGGCGACTCGGGCGCGGTGTCCGGCAAGGTCACCGACACGTCCACCGGTGCCGGCATCGGTGCGGCCGGCGTCGTCGCCACCCGGTCGAACGGTGACAGCTTCACCGCGACCACGGCCGCCGACGGGAGTTACAGCCTGCACGCCCCGGCCGACACGTACGACCTGACGGTGAGCAAGTTCGGTTACGGGCAGCAGAAGGCGACCGGGGTCGCCATCACCAAGAACGCCACCGTCACGAAGAACTTCACGCTCACCGCCCAGCCCACCAAGACGATCTCCGGTCACGTGACCGACGGATCCGGGCACGGCTACCCGATGCGCGCGAAGATCACCGTGGACGGGTATCCGGGCGGCGCGGTCTACTCCGACCCGTTCACCGGCCTCTACTCGGTGAGTCTCCCGGCCGGTTCCACCTACCAGATGCACGTGACATCTGCCGATATTTCCGGGTATGCGGAGCAGGACGCGAGCGTCGCGCTGAGCACGGACGTACGCAAGGATGTCGCCCTCAAGGTGGACACCGTCGCATGTGACGCGCCCGGGTACGCGTACAAGGAAGAAGGCACGACGCAGGCGTTCACCGGCTGGACGGGCAACACCCCGAAGGACGGCTGGACGATCACCGACGCCAAGGGCAACGGCCAGACATGGCGCTTCGACAACCCGGGTGGCTGGGACGCGCCGCCGGGCGGGGACGCCGACTTCGCCGTGGTCGACTCCGACGCGTACGGGCAAGGCGGCAAGCAGGACACCTCGCTGGTGTCCCCGGTGATCGACATGACCGGCCGGGACAACCCGGAGATCGGCTTCGACACCAGCTACATCGGATTCCCGGACCAGACCGGCTTCGTCGACCTGAGCCTCGACGGCGGCTCGACCTGGAACACCGTGCTCACCCTGGACAGCGGCGTCCTCGACCACGTCGACGTGCCGATCCCGCAGGCCGCGGACCACGATCAGGTGCGCGTACGCTTCCGGTTCCTCGGTGACTGGAGCCGGCGCTGGGAGATCGACGACGTGGTGCTCGGCGCCCGCTACTGCGCCCCGGTCCCCGGTGGCCTGGTGGCCGGCGTGGTAACCGACGCGAACACCGGCGAGCCGATCGACGGCGCGGCGGTGACCAGCGACGCCGCCCCGGCCGAGCGAGGCGTGACCGGCGCCGACGGCTACTACTGGCTGTTCAGCTCCACGCTGGGCGCGACGCCGTTCACCGTCACCGCCAACCGGTACGCCACCGCCCACCCGAAGGTCACGGTCCGTGCGGACGGCGTCCGGGAGACCGGTGTCGCGCTCGAGGCGGGTCGTCTCACGGTCGGGCAGTCCGCGGTGTCGACCAGCATGACGCTGGGCGCCGCCAAGACGCAGAAGCTCACCTTCGGCAACGACGGCAAGGTGCCGCTCAGTGTCCACCTCGGTGAGGCGGACGCGGGCGTGACCCCGGCCGCCGCGAAGGGTGCGGCACCGCAGATCGTCCGGACCACGACCAGCATCGCGTCGGCCCCGAGCACGCCGGTTTCCCCGTCGGCGTTGCGGCAGTCCGCGCCGGCCGCCGCGCCGTGGACCGACCTGGCCGACTACCCGCTGCCCGTGATGGACGACGCGGTCGCCGCGCACGACGGCACGGTCTACGTCGCAGGCGGTAACGACGGCGTCAACAAGCTGGCCATCGCCGGTGTCTACGACCCGGACGCCGACGGCTGGCGGCGGCTGCCGGACATGCCCGAGGTGCTGAGCGCGGCGTCGGCCGGGTTCATCGGTGACACGCTGTACGTGACCGGTGGCTGGAACGAGTCGGGCTCGACGAATACGCACACGTACGCCTTGAAGCCGGACGCGACCGCCTGGACGAAGGTGGCGGATCTGCCGTCGGGTGTCGCGGCGGCGGGTAGCGCCGTGGTGGCCGGCAAGCTGTACGTGGCCGGCGGCTGCACCACGGGCAGTTGCCTGCCGGTGTCGGCGAAGGCGTACAGCTACGACCCGAACACCGACGACTGGTCGGCCGAGCCGAACCTGCCGTCGGCGGAGGGTTACCTCGCCTGCGGCAACATCGGCGCGACGGTGCTCTGCGCCGGTGGCACCGACGGCACGTCCAGCAGCAAGACGTACGCCTACCTGCCCGGTTCCGGCGGCTGGACGGCAAAGGCCGACCTGCCGATGGACGCGTGGGGTGCCGCGGCGGCGTCCGCCAACGGCCGGTTCGAGGTGCTCGGCGGCGCGATCAACGGCGGCGCGGCGGTCACCAACCAGGGATACGAGTTCGACCTGACCACCAACACCTGGTCGGCGCTGCCCAACTCGAACAACGCCACCTATCGCGGCGGCGCGGCCTGCGGCATCGTCAAGGTCGGCGGATCGAGCGGCGGGTTCAACCCGACGCAGTTCGCCGAGAGCCTGCCCGGGTACTCCGACTGCGGCGGCGACGTGCCGTGGCTGTCGGCGGACAAGACGGACTTCGCCGTGAACCCCGGCAAGACCGTCTCGGTGATCGTGACCACGGACTCGTCCGCGGTCTCCCAGCCCGGCACCTACCAGGGCCTGCTGACGATCAACTCGGACTCGCCGTACCCGGCCGCGAAGCCGGTGCAGGTCTCGATGACGGCCACACCCCCGGCCGCCTGGGGCAAGATCACCGGCGCCGTGACGGCCGCCAACGGGACGCCGATCGCGGGCGCGACGGTCGCGGTGTGCACGATGTACGACACCAAGACCGGAGCGTGCGGGCCGACCACCTTCACGCTGAAGACCGACGCGGCCGGCGGCTACCAGCTGTGGCTGAACAAGGGCTACACGCCGTTGCAGGTGATCGTCGCGAAGGACGGCTACACGCCGATCATGAAGATCGTGAAGGTGCAGAAGGGAGCGACGGTCACGACGAACTTCAGCCTGACCGCCAACAGCTCCTTCACCGCGGCGAAGGTCAGCCGCTATCTGAGCGACACGATGCACGACCGCTGATCCGGTAGGAACGGGCGGGTGGGCGTTGCGCTCACCCGCCCGCTCAGCCTTGCGCGTGCGCGGCCAGCACCATCGACAGAGCCTCGGTCACCCGGTACGCCTGGGCCAGGTTCAGTGACTCGTCCAGCCCGTGCATGTTCGAGTCCGGGCCGACCGCGCCGGTCACCAGGAACTGTGCCGCCGGGTACCGATCGGCCAGCTGGCCGATGGGCGGGATGCCGCCGCCCTGCCCGACCGAGACGCACGGCTTGCCGAAGACGCGCTCGCCGATCCCGTCGAGGGCGGCGGTCAGCCACGGCGCCGACGGGGGAGCGGCCCAGCCGTCGATCAGCAGGAAGTCGCCGACCTCCACCACCGCGTCGTACGGGACGTCGGTCGTCAAGATCCGGACCAGCGCGTCCCTCGCCACCGTGGCGCGCACCCCCGGAGGCGTACGGAAGCTCAGGCGCAAGGTGGTCTCGGAGCGCAACACCGCACCCGCCACCGCCGGTTCCGGCATGCCGGCCGCGCCGATCACCGAGAGGGTCGGCCGCCAGGTGCTGTTGAGCAGCAGCTCCGCATCGTCCTCGGTGACCGCATGCGTCCGTCCGGCGAACGGGAACGACGCGGCGGCCCCGGGACGTGCGGCCGCGGCCGCCGCCGCCTCGTCGCGGCGCGCGTCCGGGATCGCCACGTTCATCTCGGGGACGGTGACCATGCCGGTGACCGGATCCTCGACCCGGTCCAGCAGCTGCCGCATGATCCGGAAGGAACTCGGCACGATGCCGCTCGCCACGCCCGAGTGCTGCGGCTGGTCGAGGACGCGTACCGTCACGTTCGCCTGCACCGCGCCGCGTAGCGAGGTGGTCAGCCACAACCGTTCGTAGTCCTGGTTCGCCGAGTCGAGACCGATCACCAGCGTGACGTCGCCGAGCCGGTCCGCGAGCTCGCTCAGGTACGCGTCGAGGTCCGGGCTGCCGGACTCCTCACCGGTCTCCAGCAACAGCACGGTACGGGCGTGCGAAGGGCTCTCGGCCAGGGCCAGGACGGTGGCGTAGGGCGCGTATCCGTCGTCGCCCGCGCCTCGCCCGTAGAGCCGGCCGTCGCGGACCACCGCCCGCCACGGGGCGAGACCGGGCGACCAGTTGCCGAGCGGCGGCTGCTTGTCGAGATGTCCGTAGACGACGACGGTGCCGCGGTCCGCGCCGTCGCCGGGCCGGCCGTCCGCCTCGCCTTCGCCGTAGCGGGCGGCGGCCTCCGCGAACACCAGCGGGGTACGGCCGGGAAGCCGGATGACCTCGGCCGTCAGTCCGTCCTGCGCCGCGATCCAGTCCCGCACGTGCTCGGCGGCCCGCAGCAGGTGGCCGTGCTCCTGCCAGCCGGCGTCGAACGCGGGGGACACTGCCGGGATCTCGATCAGCCCGGACAGGCTGGGCAGGACGTCGGACTCCCAGCGCTTCTCGATGTCGCTCACCGCTCGTTCCTCCAGAGGTAGTTGCGCCGCACGTAGATCACCTTGAGCCCGGCGCGCAGCATGTTGTTGTACGACGGGTTCGATTCCCCGTCGGCCGGCTGCCCGGTCTCCGCCACCACCCAGCGGCAGCCGAGCTCGCGGGCCTTGGCGATGCGTGCGGCGATCAGCGCCGACTGCGCGCCACGACCCCGGCTCACCGCCGCCGTGCCGTCCGAGTTCAGCGACGCGATGCCGCCGTGGACGAACAAATTCGCGCCGCCGACGATGGTGTCGCCGTCCCACGCCGCGTACGGGAAGAATTGGGGATGACCGCAAGCGGCGGCGAAGAGACCCTGATTGCCCTCCGGCGGGAAGCCGAAGCTCTCCCGCACCACGGTGGCCCACGGCTCGGCGTCGTCCTTGGTGACCGGGGCGATCCGCAGGCCGGTGGTGCCGGGCGGGGCGAGGTCGCCGATCGGGGCCGCGAACTTGGCGACCCGTCCGCGCGCGGTCAGGCCACGCGTGCGGGCGATCCACTCCCAGTCGTCCGGGAGCACCTCGGGCGCGATCTGCAGCACCGCGCGCGGGTTGTCCTCGGCGCGGTAGACGTCGAGGACCTGGTCGATCAGGTCGGCGGTGACCGGTTCCTCGAAGCCGAGCCCCAGTGCCTTGCTCCAGTAGCGGCTGGGGTCGGTGCGCGCGGACAGCACGACGCCACCGCTCAGCCGCCGCGTCGCGATGCCGAGGACTTCCTGGTCGTGGGCCGGCATGGCGGCCTCGTACTGGTACATGAACTCGGCCTCGACGGCCTCGGCCTCCGCGGCTGACAGGCTCTCCATAACTCCGGCCAACGCCCGGGGGACCCGCGAATTCATTTCCGGTGCTGTGCCCTTGGTCACCTGAACCAAGGTGATCTTGGCGCCGTTCTGGTTGCGTGACCGATCAACTGGGAGAGTTCCGGGCGCCGGACGCCCTCGTCGAGCGCTATCACGCGGCCGGCCTGTGGCGCAGCGAAGGACCGATCGCCGACCTGCGGCGCTGGCGGCGGGAACGACCCGACGCCACCGCGATCATCCACTATCGAGACGGGGTCGCGGGCCGTCTTTCCTGGCGGGAGTACGCGACGTACGTGGAACGCTTCGCCGGGGCGTTAGGCGAACTGGGCGTCGGGCCGGGTGACCGGGTGGCCGTCTGGTTGCCGAACGTGTGGCAGGTCAGCGCGCTGATGCTCGCCTGCGCGCGGCTCGGCGCCGTGACCGTGCCGTTGCTGCCCACGCTGCGGGCGCGCGAGCTGTCCCGGATCTTCGCGCGGGTCGAGCCCAAGGTGTGCATCACCATCGACTCGTGGGCGGGCTTCGACCACGCCGCCGCGCTGGAGCTGCTGGCCCCGCCGTCGGCGCATCGGGTCGGGTTGGATTTCTTCGAGCGGTCGTCCGCCACGGTGGACCTCGACCCGGCCCTCGAGGATCCGGACCGGCTGGCCCTCATCTTCTTCACCTCGGGCACCTCGGGCGAGCCGAAGGGCGTGCTGCACAGCTTCAACACCATCTACGCCGGCATCCGGCCGATCGCCGAGGCCGAGAACATCGGCCCGGACGACACCATGTTCATCCCGCACGCTCTGACCTTCATCGGCGGCACCCTGTACGGCATCACGATGCCGCTGCTGGCCGGGGCCGCCTCGGTGATCCTGGACAGGTGGACCGGCGAGGCCGGGGTGCGGCTGCTGCGCGAGACCGGCACCACGGTGATGTTCGCGGCTCCGACGTTCCTGCACGACATTCTTGCGCGTTCGCCCGGGCCGCTGCCCGCGTTGCGGCTGCTGGTGACCGGGGCGACCACGATTCCGCAGCGGCTGGTCCGGGAGATGCCCGCCGCGCTGGGGCTGCCGTTGCGCACCCTGTGGGGGATGACCGAGGTGGCCGCGCAGACGTGGACCCGCGCGTCCGATCCGGACGACTGGGGTGCCTACAGTGACGGCTCGCCGGGGTCGGGCCTTTCCATCGACCTGCGGTCGTCGTCCGGCCCGGTCTCCCGCGAACAGCCGGCGCGTCTGTTCGTCCGCGGGGCCGGCGTCACCCTGGCGACGCTGGGGCGCGACAGTGGCGACCTCAACGTGCTGGCGGCGCACGACGACGGCTGGTACGACACCGGCGACCACGCGATCCCCGACGGCCGCGGCGGCATCCGCATCATCGGCCGCGTCGCCGACCGGATCGGTGGCCTGTTCATGATCCCGGTGAACGATGTGGAGAGTCAGCTGCTGGAGCATCCGGCGATCGATGACGTGGCGGTGGTGGGCTTCGGCGACGACCAGGCCTGCGCGGTGATCGTCTCCGCCGCGCCGCCCAGCTTGGCCGAGATCCAGGCCTTCCTCACGGCCGCCGGCATGACCGATTGGTACCAGCCCGTACGCCTCGAGGTGGTCGACAAGCTGCCCCGGAACTCGGCCGGGAAAGTCCGCAAGGACCTGCTGCGCCGTTGGCTGACGGACGGCACGTGGGGTACCGACTGAGCCGTGACCGACGTGACATTCCGGCCTCCGTACGGGTGAGCCGGCGAAGCCGGGATCCAGACTGCCGGGGTGCCTTCTCCCGAGGAATTCCGCCAGCTGGCCGACCGGGTTCGCCGGTTCACCGCGGACACCCAGAGCATCCGCGCGGAATACGACCGCGCGGAAGTGTCCGGTGTTTCGCCGGACGGTGCCGTTCGCGTGACGATGCGTGGCGGTCGTATCGCCGGGCTCGACATGGATCCGAGCGTGCTGAATCACGACAACGTCTACGTCGCCAACCAGGTGTTAGCGGCGATCCGGCGGGCCGAGGACCAGTCGGCCGAGTTTCTCGGCTCCCGTACCGCGCCGATGAACGACGCGGTGACCGAGATCCGGAATTTTCTCCGGTGAATCAGGATCCACCCTTGCCCGCCCACTGATCCTCGATGCCCTTCAGCGCGGCGCCGATCCCGGTGTCGTCGAAGGCGCCCTCGGCCTGCAGCTCCTTCGGGTCGGGGAAGATGGTCATCATGTCCATCTGGGCGTAGCTCGTGATGGTGGCGTCCAGCATCTCGATGAACAGGCCGCTGAGCACGAGCATGTCGGCGGCGCCCTGCAACGCGCCCTGCTGGGCCGGCGCCATCGCCTCGGCGAATTTCTCGGCCTCGACCGCCGAGTCCGTGGGGATGAAATTCGACGTCGGATCCGCGCCGTCCTCCACGGCCTTCGCCGACGGCTTGGACCAGTTGCCCTCGCCGCGCCCCCAGATCGGCTGGTCGAAGATGGTCTGCGACTGGTTCCGCAGGTAGGTGTACGTGCCGACGAGGGACATCGCGGTGGTGAGGATGTTCTGCTCGTACGCCGCCATCGCCTCGGTGTTCACCTCGACGTGGTCGTAGTCGTGCGACGTCGGCAGATTCGGCATGCCGGGCAGCACCGGCACGGCCTGCGGATTCCAGTAGTTGCTGTCCGGATCGGCGGTGGCAGGGTCGGTGCCTTTGTTTCCGCCGGCGGAACCGCCGCCGGCGCCGCTTCCGCCGCTTCCGCCGTTTCCGCCACCGGAACCGCCGCCGGTGGAACCGCTGCCACCGCTGCCGTGCGCGGGCGGCGGGGTCGGGACGTGCGGGTTCCACCAGTTCATCTTCAGGTTCGGTGCCGGGGCGTGCGCCGGTGGCGGATCGCCGCCCTGGCCGTCCTTCGGGTTGGGCAGTGGCTGGTCGTCGTAGCGGGACCACGTCGCGGGCATGCCCCCATGATGCCCCGGACACGATCTTTGCCCGTACGTCTCCGAATGCGGACCTGGCCTACCGCCGCGCGAAGATCTAGGGTCGCGCGGCGGAGGTGGTGCATCGTGGCCGAGGAAGTCACGCTGGCGCAGTACAAGGTGCTGATGGCGGAGTTCAGCGACGCGATCGACGTGGTCGCCGCGCAGAGCAAGATCGTCCAGGAGATGCTGGACGGCATCGATCAGGACTTCCGCACGGTCAGTGATCTGTGGCTCTCGCCGGCGGCGTTGACGTTCGATCCGCTGCGTACGGCGTACAAGACGAGCGCCGACGACCTGAACGAGACGCTCGCTTCGATCCTGCAGCGGATGCGGATCACGTACAACGACTACCTCGAGGTCGAGGCCCAGGCCGTGCGGAATCTGACGGCGGATTCGTCCGGTGGC
Organism: Actinoplanes sp. TBRC 11911; assembly: GCF_012933445.1. Taxonomy (GTDB): domain Bacteria; phylum Actinomycetota; class Actinomycetes; order Mycobacteriales; family Micromonosporaceae; genus Actinoplanes. Next base: position 91,810 of record NZ_JABBNC010000017.1, on the reverse strand, counting down.
GACGGCTCGACGGACAACTCCGCCGGCGGATCGTCTGACGGCTCCTCGTCCGACAGCTCGTCCGATGGCTCCTCCACCGGGGACGACGCCGATGGCGGCGACGCGAACCAGGACGACCGGGTGGTCGGCGACCGGGTGGCCGCGACGTCGACTCCGACCTTGCCCGTCTCCCCGGTGGGCGCCATGGATCGGGTGAAAACGGAACTCGATCCGTTGCTGCCGCTGACGCCGAGGACCGGCGCGTGACCGGCCCGGTGCCCGACGGGCACACCTACATCGATTCCGGTGTGGGACGCGTCAGCATGCGCGTCGGTGAGCTGCACATGCTCGCCGCGCACACCATCAAGGACAAGATGGACGCCCTCGGCGACGCGCTCAACAAGATCGTTGACGCGATGGCGAGTCTCCAGATCAGCTGGTCGGGCGACGCCCAGCAGGAGGCGCAGCAGCTCCTCGACCACTGGACCCAGGTGTCCAACAGCATCTTCGGCACCACCGAAGACCCGGAGCGCGGTGTGCTGAACCGCATAGTCGAGAGTGTGCGGACCGCCGCCTACACCTACAACCAGACCGAGGTCGTCGTCCAGCAATCGTGGACGAAGCTGCACGACGAGCTCATGACCATCCTGGCCGGCGGCACCCCCGGCAGTGACGGCGGATCGAGTGGCGATCTGACCCCGCCGATCGTTGAGGTCTAAACCTTCCATCGGGCTGTGACAAGGGGCACCCCGATGAAGTAATGCCGCTCCGGCGCGTTCCCGTCCGCAGGTTCATCGCGGAAGGGAAGCCGGTATGTCCGTCAACAACGCCGATGGCGCCGGCTCGAAGGACACCGGCGGGGGATCCGGCTCCGGCGGCGGGTCGTCATCCGGGTCGTCGTCCGGCGGTGGGTCCACGAGCACGCAGCACGATGGACAGCCGCCGGATTTCGACGCGATCTACCGCTACGCCGGGGCGTTCATCGAGCTCGGCGACATGATTTACGAGTACGCCCACCACACCATCAACGACGGCTTCCACGGTGTGGTCTGGTCCGGCGACAGCAACTCCGCCGCGAACACGGCGGCGACCACGCTTCAGCCGCTCATGACCCTGCTGGCCGGCTCCGACCAGCACGCGACGGTGCCGAGCGCGGCCCGGCTGCTGTGGAACATCGGCGAGTCGATCAACTGGTTCGCGATCAACCTGGAAGAGCAACGGGCGAAGGAGAAGAAGGACTTCATCATCGAGGTCATCACCACCCTGCTCGGCCTGTTCTTCCTGGGCATCTTCGGCGCGCTGTCCTTCATCCCGGCGACCGCGGAGATCATGGCTCAGCTGATGAGCGCACTGGGTGACCTCATCGCCGGTGTGCTGGACACCGTGTTCGAGGGCGTGGAGTGGCTGGGCACGCTGGGCCGCGGCCTCGGTGACGCCATCACCGGCGCCGGCCTCGGAATCGGACCGCAGCTGGCGTCCGAGGCGATCGGCGATCTGGCGGCTCACCAGGACATCCATTTCACCGCGAAGGACATCATCATCGGCGTGCTGACCGGCGCGGCCGGTGGCGTGATCTTCGGGCCGAGCATCCGGGAGGCGGCCGCCGCGGGCGCCGCGGCGAAGGCCGCCGCCCGGGCGGCGGGTGAGTCGGCCGGCGATTTCGGCGGGCTGCCCGATCCCCACCCGGGATTCGCGCCCGGCGAGGCAGGCCCGCACGGCGAAGGTGGTGGCCTGCCGAGCCTGACCGGACACGGGCCGGACGGGCTGCCCGGGCTGAACCCGTCGAACGTCGGCGTGCGGGGCGCGTTGCGCTTCGACCATGAGGGCGACGGCATCAACAAAGCGACAGACCACACCGGTACGACCACGTCGGTGTCCGACGGCGGCCTCACCTCCGGCGGCGGCTCGTCCCGGGTCAGCCTTCCGGGGCGTTCCGATCAGGGCGGCATCGCCCCGCCGGGCCGCCCGGTCGAGGACGGGACGCGTCCGGACGGCGTGTCGGCGTCGACGCGTCCGGACGGCGTGCGCACCGGACCGGACGCCGGTGTCGGCTCCGGCGCGGGCGCCCGCGGAGCCGCCGGCAGTGACGTGCGGACGGTTGCCGGCGACGGGCGGGGTACCGGCGGTGATGACGCGCGATCGGTCACCGGCGAGGGCCCGGCGGCCGGCCAGCGGGGGGTCGCCCCCGGCGGTCTGGACGAGCGACCCGGCGGCGGAGCGGTGCGGTCCGGTGGCGGCGATCCGGTGTCGAGCCCGGTCAGCCGGCTCGTGGCCGAGCAACGGGCCAACCAACTCCAGCAGCAGCTCGACACCGCCCGAGCCGAGCGACCCCCGTCGTCCGCAGGCCGAGGTGAGTCCGGAGGCGAGCCCAAGGGCGCCGGCCACGAGGGGGAAACGCCGACCGGGAGCCGGGGTCAGGGCGGCGCCGGTGACGACCTGGCGTCCCGGTTCCCGGCCGCGCCGACCGCGAAGCCGGTCACCCACGGGGCCAAGGACCTCGAAGCCGGCCTTGCGCGGGCACGCGCCGACGCCGAGTCCGCCGGCATGCCCCCGCGCGACATCAAGGAGATGGCGCAGAACGTGCGGACGGCCATCGACGACGGCCGCCTCAACGACGGCGCGGCGCACCTGGCCAAACTGCGTGCCACGGCCGACCGGCTGCAGGTCGGTCGCCGGCTGCAACATTTCCGGGAGCACATCGACGACGGATACCAGCGCCCGGCCGAGGTGGGCATCGACAAGGTGACCTGGCTGGAGAAGGCGGTCGCGGTCGAGAAGGCGGCCGCCGGCGGCCGGGTGAGCGACGTGGACCACCTGCTCAAGGACTACGACGCCACGGTTGGGCAGCATCTGCAGGAACTGCGCGCGCAGGACGCGGCCGCCGCGGGCGCGAAGCGGGCCCCGGGCGAGGAACCACCCGCCGAGTCCCAGGGTGGCGGCTCTTCGCACGGTGGCGACCAGGGCCCCGGATCCACGCCGGACGCCGACGACATCGGCATCAAGGACCTGGCCGACCGGCTGGCCGCGTTGCGCGCGGACCGGATCGACCAAGGCGGGCTGAGCGGCCGCCCGCACGACCAGCTGTCGGCCAAGGCGGCGGCGGTGGACAAGGCGCTGGGCAGCGCGAACAAGCCGGCCGACACCCCGCTCGAGAAGCTCGCCGGCAAGCTGCGGACACCGGAGGACGCCGACATGGCGAAGGTGGCCGCCTACCAGAAGGCGGCCGACCACGAACTCTCCGCCGCGGCGCTGCGCCGCGGTGACAGCCCGTTGCCGCCGGCCGAACTCAAGAGCTGGCAGGACAGCCTGGCGCAGTTCAAGGGCTGGAAATACCACGAGCAGAAGCTCATCGAGCTGTACGACCAACGGGTCAGCAGCTACGTGGCCGACACCCAGTCCCGGATCGGCGACGCCGCGTTCGCCCCGGACCGGTCGCGGCCGCTCAACAACCGGATCGACGATCAGCTCGCGCAGATCTCCAAGGATGTACGCCTGCAGAACGCGGCCCGCAACCTCGGCTCGGGGGAGCAGGCCAAGCCGGAGCCCCTCGTGGCCAAGCCGGAGCCGGAACCCGTCGCGGCCAAGCCGGACCTGGATCTCGACGGCCTGCGGCAACACCGCATCGACCACTTCGAGAACGCCGGCAAAGGGACCGTGGAGGTCGCGCCGGAGCCGGCGCCGTCGTCCGGTGGGCGAGCCGGCGACGCGGATCTCGACGGCCTGCGGCAACGCCGGTTCGATCACTTCGCGAACGCGGGCAAGGCGACGACGGAGGTTCCCGTCGAGCCGGAACCGCGGCCGTCGGCCGGTCCTGGTGCCGATACGCATCCGGCCGGTACCAGCCTGCGTGCCGATCACTATGCGAAGTTGAGTCCGCCCGTGGTCGACGTCCGGGCGGAGATGGCACTGGTCGACAAGGGGGCGGGCCGCGTCGAGGGCACGGATCTCGACGGCCTGCGGCAACGCCGGTTCGATCACTTCGCGAACGCGGGTAAGGAGACGGCGCAGGTCGAGCCGGGGTCCACCGGTGGCTCCCGGCCGGATCCGGCGCCCCCGGTCCGGGACACCGGCACCCCGCCCGCCGACGTGCCGCTGAGCCGGCAGGTGTTCCGCGTCGACAGCTCGGGCAAGGTCTCGCTGGCCGATCTGGGGAAGAAGCCCACGTTCCCCGGGAAGGGCCACACGCTCGGTGGTGACGAGGTCGACGGACCGCCGGCCGCCGGCCCCCGACCCGACGACGGGCACGCCTACTTCACGATCGACCCGAAGTCCGGCGAGGCCACGCCGGTCCACGTGCGCAACGACGAAATCATCAAAGACGTACGCCCGGCCGGCGGCTCGGCATCGCCCGACGGCCGCGGCGGGACCGGTTCCAAGGTCACTGTCTTCAAGGGAGACTCCTGGAACGTCGAGACGGTCCCGCACCTGGGCCCCGGCGAAACCCGGCCGGCGGCGCCCGAGGTCCCGAAGTCCACCGACTTCCAGATCCTGCGCCGGAGTAAAGACGACGGCAGCGTGGACCTGCTGACCTACAAACACGCACCGGTCCGGCCCGGCGCCGGTGACCCGGACGCGATCGATCCCGGCTTCGAGTTCCATCCGATCGACTCGGCGGAGGGGGTGTGGTCGGACGCGCGTGCGTTCGGCACCCCGTCGAGGGTCGAACATGTGGTGTCGGGCAAGGGCGGCGCGGCCCACGGAGTGCTGGTCCAGGGCGATGACGGCCGCTGGCAGCCGGTGCGTTCGGAGGCTGCCGGTGCGAAGCCGGAGCAGCCGCAGGTTTCGTTCTTCCGTCCGGACTCGGACGGCGGCGGTCTGCGGCCGGTGACGGTCAAGGACACGGCCTCCGAGCTGACCTTCGTGGACGTACGCACCGACGGCGGCGTCCGGGTCACCAAGTTCGGCGTGCACAGCGACGACCTGCCGAATTTGCGCATCGACCACGACAATGAGCTGGTCAACGTCGTGCCGGCCAAGGTGAGCCCGGATCAGCTCGTCGTCGACCCGAAGACCGGCGACCTGACCCTGCGGACGCCGGTCCCGGAAGGTGATCGACCGGGTGGCTCGGCCGGCGGGCCGCCGGGAGGCCGTCCCGGTCCGGGCGGCGGCCGGAGGCTCGGCGGAGGTCTCGGCCAGCGGGGCGCGAGCGACGGCTCGCACACCGTGGCGGCGCCAAAACGAACGCTCGTTCTCAAAGCGCAAGCCGACGAGCACGCGCCGCCGCCGGCACCGGAGAAGACCGCCGCTCCGAAGCCGGACACCGCCCCGCCACCGACCGGTGAAGCCGAGCGGCCGGGCGCGGCCGGGACCGGCGCACGGCCGGGCGCGGGGGCGACCGGTGCCCGGCCGGGGCCCTCCGCCGGCGGTTCCCGGACGGTGCCGCCGAGCCGCAGCGTGGTCGCGGACAAGCCGCCGGTCGCGGACAAGCCGCCGGTTACGGACAAGCCGCCGGTTACGGACAAGCCGCCGGTTACGGATAAGGCGCCGGTTACGGATAAGGCGCCGGTTACGGATGGCGTGCCAGGCCGCGTCGGTGCGCCCGGGTCGCTGTCGCTGGAGGACGGTCACGTTCTGCGGCTTGTGGAAGCCCGGCCCGGCGGCGAGTCGCGTTACGAGTTGCGCGACCTCGACGATCGGCCGGTGAATCTCGCCGCCGACGGCCTGCGGCTGCGCGCACCGCAGACCCCCGAAGGTCCGCTCTACCTGCGGCTGGTGGACGGCCATCCGGACGGCACACCGCTCTACCACGTGGTCGGCGCCGACGGCCGGCCGGTGCCGCTGCTGGAACCCGACGGGGACCGCGTCGTCTACCGGCCCCCGGCCTTGCGACTACGTGGGCACGACGGTCCGCAGCAGCCCGGCCCGGGTTCTCCCGCGACGCCGGAGCCGCAACGGGCCACGCCCGAGCCGAATCCGGTCCGGGCCGAGACGAAGGGCAGCGGTATGCACCATCCGGAAGTCCCGCCGCCGCCCGGTCACGAGCTCACCCCGGCCGCGCCGCCTGGCCGAGATGTGCGCCTGATCGCGAATCTGACCACGCGGGTGGTTGGATACCAGCCGGCCGACGGGCATGGCGTCCTGCAGGCCCTGCTCAAGGAGCGCTTCTTCGAGGTGGTCAAACTCAAGGGCGCCACCGGAGACGCGCCCGGGGCCTTCTACGGGATCGACTGGCTTCTCCGCGACCACAACGGTGCAGGTCCAGGCTGGAAGGCGACCCCCACCTGGCGGGCCGTCAAGGTGGCGGCACGCACCGCCGGCTACGGCGGTCTGACCCTGTTCCCGCCCGGGCGGCAGGGTTCCGCGATATTCCTGCACAACGGCCGCGACGACGTGGTGCGGGTGTTCGAGGTGGGTCCGGACGGGCAGCACCGGGTGACCGAGCTCGACCAGTACGCGAGCACCCACCCGGCCCCGGCCGCGGTGGCCGCGATCGACCAGTGCGGCGAGGTCCACGCATGAGCGTTCAGCGCGTCGCGCCCCGGGCCTGGGGCGCGCACCGCAGCATCGGTGCGGCGGTCCGCGCGGTGGACCCGTCGGCGAGCGCGACACCACCGGTGACGGTGCAGGCCGGCGCCTACACCGAGCGGCTCGTCCTGGACCGCCCGGTCACGCTGGCCGGCGCCGGCGACGTCCGGCTGATCGGGGCGAACGGCCCGGCACTGACGATCTCGGCCGGCGGCACCGTCCGGGGGCTGCGGATCGAATCCTCATCCGGCACGGTGGCCGTGCTGATCGACCGGGGTGCCGCCGTCCTGGAGGACTGCGAGATCCAGGGCGACGTGCGGATCTGCGCCGACGCGGCCCCGACACTGCGGCGATGCCGCGTCATCGGCGGCACCCTGCTGATCGAGGACGCCAGCCGTGCCGTGCTCGAGGACTGCGTGGTGGCCGACGCGGCTCAGGTGGCGGTGCTGATCCGCGGCGACGCCGCACCGGCGATCACCGGGCTGCGGGTGACCGGCCCGGCCGCCGAGGGCATCGTCTACGCCGGCGCGGCCCGCGGGGTGCTGACCGGCGGTGAGGTCAGCCGTGCCGCCCGCACCGGGGTGACCGTGCTGGACGCGGCCGCACCGGCCGTGCGCGGGCTGACCGTCCGGGAACCCGGCGGCGACGGTGTCCGCGTCGACGGCGTGGCCGGCCCCGGCGACGCGGTCCGCACCGGCGGCGGCCTGGTGTTCGAGAACTGTGCGGTGGTCCGGCCGGCCGGCGGTGGCGTGGTCGTCACCGGGTCGGTCGCCGTGCTGCTGCGCGCGACGACCATCACGCAGCCGGCGGCGGCCGGCGTGGTGGCCGGAGGCACCGCGGACGTCCGCCTGGCGGACTGCACGATCCGCGAGTCCGGCAGTTCGGCAGTGGTCGCTCGGGACACCGCGGTGGTGACCGCCGAGCGGCTCACGGTGGATCGGGCCGACGGCAACGGGGTTCTCGCCGAAGGCGGCGCGACCGTGCGGATCGCCGGCTCGGATATCGCCCACACGGTCAACACCGTCGTGCACGCCGCCGGGCAGGCCGCGGTGAGCGTGCGCGGCGGGCAGCTGCGGGAGACGTCCGAGTACGGGGTACGCGTCGTCGACCAGGCCGTGGTGCTGCTGGACGGCACCGGGATCAGCGCCGCGGCCGTGGCCGGCATCGGCGTCGAGGACCGTGGTGACGTCACCGCGAGCGGGTGCCGGATCAGCGGTGGCGCGGCCGGGGCGACCCTCGGCGGCGCGCACCGGCCGCTGCTGCGCGACTGCGAGATCGCCGACGTGACCGGCGCCGGCGTGCTGGTCGACGCGGACGCCGCCGTGCTGCTGCAACGCTGCACGATCCGGGGTGCGGGTGACGCCGGCCTGTATTTCGGCGAGGGGTCGACCGGCTACGTGACCGATTGCCGGATCGACGACATCGACGGGGCCGGCATTGTCGTGTCCCCCGGGGCGCGACCGAGCGTGCACGCCGGCACGGTGCTGCGGACCAAGAAGAACGGTGTGGTGGTGTTCGACGGCGGCCACGGCGACTTCACCGACTGCGCGGTGGGCGAGGCCGGGTACCCGGCGATCTACGTCGGCGCCGGTGCCGATCCGTCGTTCCAGCGGCTGCACGTCCACGACACCGCCCGGGGGGTGGCCCTCGACCCGGCGGCCGCCCCCACCTGGAACGCGTGCACGTCGTCCGGCGTCGCCGCCGACGACCTCCCGTCCGCCGCGACCGCCGTCGGCGTGCCACAAAACCGCGGGTCCGCCGTCGCGGTGGGGCAAGCCTCGCTCGGCGAGGACGACCCGGAGACGATCGAGGACCTGCTGGCCGAGCTGAACAGCCTGGTGGGCCTGGACGGCGTCAAAGAGGACGTACGGCGCATGGTCAACGTGATGCGGACCGTCCGGCAGCGGCGCGAGGCCGGTCTGCCCGCGCCGCCGCTCGGCCGGCATCTGGTCTTCGCGGGCAACCCCGGCACCGGCAAGACCACGGTGGCCCGCCTCTACGGGCGCATCCTGGCGACCCTGGGCCTGCTCGAGTCCGGGCACCTGGTCGAGGCGGACCGGTCGAGCCTGGTCGGCGAGTACGTCGGGCACACGGCTCCGCGGACACAGGCGGTGTTCCGGCGCGCGGTCGGCGGCGTGCTGTTCATCGACGAGGCGTACGCGCTGGTCCCGGAGGGCCACGGCAGTGACTTCGGCGCGGAGGCGATCGTCACCCTGGTCAAGCTGATGGAGGACCACCGCGACGAAGTCGTGGTGATCGTGGCCGGCTATCCGTCGGACATGGAGCGGTTCACCGCCTCCAACCCGGGCCTCGCGTCCCGGTTCAACCGCACCGTGCGATTCGAGGACTACGGCGCCGCCGAACTGGTCGGCATCGTCGGTAGCCAGGCCGCCGGCCATCAGTACCGCCTAGGGCCGGGCGCCGAGGACGCACTCACCGAGTATTTCGACGTGCTGCGCGCCGCGCCGCGTTTCGGTAACGGCCGCTCGGCCCGCCAGGTGTTCCAGGAGATGACCGAGCGGCAGGCCCAGCGTGTCGCCACGATGGCCGACCCGGGCACCGAGGACCTCATGACGTTGCTGATCGACGACCTGCCGGAGGCGCCATGAGCCGCACCGCCTTTCACCGAGCCGCCCGGGTGGTGCTGCCCGAAGCGCCGGCCGAGCGGATCGGGGTGCCGCTGCCGCCGCCACGGCAGCGCGGCAGCAACAACAATCTGTGGCTCACCTTGATGTTGCCGCTGTTCTCCACGGTGGCGATGGCCGGATACCTGATCTCCTATCAGAAGCCGTTGCTGATCCTGCTGGGGGTCAGCTTCGTGGTGCTGTCGGTGTTGTCCACGGTGGTCATTCGCTGGCAGATGACGCATGCGCAGGACGCGACCGCCCGCCGTCAGCGTGAGCGCTACCTCGAGGTGCTCGACGACGTGCGGGCCGAGGCGCGTACGGTGGCGGCCGCGACCCGGATGTCCGCGGTCGTCGCCCAGCCCAGCCCGGCTCGCCTGCTGGCCTTGGTTGCCGGGCGCCGGCGGACGTGGGAGCGGCGCCCCGAGGATGACGACTTCCTGCGGGTCCGGGTGGGTGCCGGGCGTGGACCGCTGGGGATCGGCCTGTCCGGCCGGGTCGACCCGATGGCCGACAACGAACGCGACCTGATCGCCGAGGCCGAGTCGGTGGTGGCCGGGCACCGCACGGTCGGGGAGCAGACCGCCTGGCTGGACCTCGCCGGCAGCGGGGTGGTGAGCCTGATCGGCTCGCCGGACGACACCCGGGCCCTCGCAAGGGCACTGCTCTGCCAGGTCGCGGCGTTGCACGCGCCGGAGGACGTGCTGATCGCGGTGGTCACCGGCGGCGCCGGCGAGTGGGGCTGGGCGACCTGGCTGCCGCACACGTTCGAGCCTGGCGTCGCGTCCGAGGCCGGGGTGACCTCGCTGGTCGCCGAGGACTTCGAGCGTCTCGAAGGCTTCCTGGAACACGAGCGGGACCGGGCCCGCGACGAGAACCGCAACCGCCGGGGTGGGTTCGGCAACGCCGCTTCGCTGACCCGGCGGCTCGTCGTGGTGCTGGACGGCTACCGGCCGGACGTGGCCTGGGCCCGTTCGCCGGTGCTGGAGTCGTTGTGGACCGAGGCCGGTCCCGGCCTGGGCATCACCGTGGTCTGCCTGAGCGAGCAGCGAGCGGTGGAGCCGACCCGGGTGGACGCGCGGGCCACCGTGGCGGCCGACGGCTCGCTGGAGTTGGACGGCACCGGCGAGACCTTCGGCGCCGTCGAGGACGGCCGGGCCGACCTGGTCGATCCGGTCCTGGCCGAGGCGATCGCCCGCCGCCTGACGCCGCTGCGGCTGACCGTGGACCGGGAGCCGGTGCTGGCCCGGGTCACCACGTTGCCGCAGATGCTGGGCGTGTCCGACGTCGGCCGGCTGGACCCGGCCAAGGGCCGGGCGGTGCCGTCCGACGACGCCATGCTGCGGGTACCGATCGGCGTGGACGGCGAGGGCGACCCGGTGCTGCTGGACCTCAAGGAGTCGGCGCAGCGCGGCATGGGCCCGCACGGTCTGGTGGTCGGCGCTACCGGCTCCGGCAAGAGCGAACTCCTGCGTACGCTGGTGGCCGGCCTGGCCGCGAAGCACAGCCCGGACCTGCTGAGCCTGGTGCTCATCGACTTCAAGGGCGGCGCCACGTTCGCCGGCGTCACCGACCTGCCGCACGTCTCCGGTCTGATCACGAACCTCGCGGACGACCTGGCCATGGTCGATCGTGTCCGGGCCGCGCTGGAGGGCGAACAGCAGCGGCGGCAGCGGATGCTGCGCGACGCCGGGAACATCGACTCGGTCCGCGACTACCAGATCCGCCAGGCGGCCGGCGGCACCGACGCCGCCGGCCGGCCGCTGCAGCCGCTGCCGTACCTGCTGATCATCGTCGACGAGTTCGGCGAGCTGTTGTCCGGGCGGCCCGACTTCGTCGACCTGTTCGTCCAGATCGGACGCGTCGGCCGGTCGCTCGGCATGCACCTGCTGCTGGCCACCCAGCGGCTCGAGGAGAGCCGGCTGCGCGGGCTGCAGTCGCACCTGTCGTACCGGTTGTGCCTGCGCACGTTCTCGGCGGCGGAGAGCCGCGCGGTGATCGGTACCCCGGACGCGTACCACCTGCCGGCGGTTCCCGGGTCGGCGTATCTCAAGGTCGGTGAGGACATCTACCGGCGCTTCCGGGTCGCTCACGTCTCCGGGCCGTACGTGTCGCCGGAGGACGCGGCCGGCTCTGCGTCCGGTGCGGTTACCCTGATCCCGCTGACCATGCGGCCGGACGTCACCGCCGAACCGGCCGCGCTCGCGCCGGCGGAGCCGGTGGACCTGGACGGGCGTACGGAATTGGCCGTGGTCGTGGATCGTCTCAGCGGTCACGACCAGCCGGTGCACCAGGTCTGGCTGCCGCCGCTGCCGCCGGCCATCCCGCTGGACGATCTGCTCGGACCGATCGACGAGTCGCCGCAGCGTGGGCTGGGCGCCGAACTGTGGCCGGTGCTCGGCGGCCTGCAGGTGCCGGTCGCGGTGGCCGATCTGCCGCTGAACCAGCGCCAGGAGCCGATGACCCTGGACCTCGGCGGCAAGGCCGGCAACGTCGCCGTCGTGGGCGCGCCGCAGTCCGGCAAGAGCATGCTGCTGCGCACGTTGATGCTGTCGATCATGCTGACCGGCACACCCGACGAGGCCCAGTTGTCGGTGATCGACTACGGCGGTGGCACGCTGCTGCCGTTCGCCGACGCGCCGCACGTCACCGGGGTCGCGTCCCGGCTCGAACCGGCTCGGGTGCGCCGTGTGCTGGCCGAGGCGAGCCGGCTCATGCGCGAGCGCGAGCAGCTGTTCCGCGAGCAGGGGATCGGCTCGATCGCCGAGTTCCGGCAGCGCCGCGACGCCGGTACGTTGCCGAGCGGCACCCGAGCGGCGGACCTGTTCGTCGTCATCGACAACTGGGCGGCGGTACGCGCCGACTCCGACGACTACGACGCCCAGGTCGTCGAGCTCGCGGCCCGCGGTCTGGGCGTCGGCGTGCACGTCGTGCTCACCGCCAACCGCTGGATCGAGATCCGGTCGAACCTGCGCGACAGCATCGGCGGGCGGCTCGAACTGAGGCTCAACGATCCGTTCGAATCCGAGGTCGGCCGGAATCTGGCCCGCCAGCTCACCGCGGCCCCGGCCGGTCGTGGTGTGGTCGCGCCCGGAGCGTTCTTCCAGGTCGCGCTGCCCCGGCCCGCGGGCGAGGACGCGGATCCGCTGGCCGAACTGTCCAAGGAGCAGGCCAAGCTGCTGACCCGGATCGAGACGGCCTGGCGTGGCGCGCGGGCCCCGCGCGTCCGGATGCTGCCCGAGCGCATCCTGGCCAAGGACCTCGCCACGTTGGACGCCACCGCGATCGGGCTGGACGAGGCCGACATGGCTCCGGTCGTCATCGACCTGCTCCGGGACCAGCCGCATTTCGCGGTGCTCGGCGACAGCGGATCCGGCAAAACCCACACCTTGCGTACGTGGATGCGAGCGCTCACCGCCACCGTGAGTGACGAGGGGGCCCGCTTCATGATCGTCGACTACCGTCGCGGGCTGCTGGACGTCGTGCCCGAGGGATACGTGGGCGCGTACGCCGGTGACGAGAACGCGGCCGGGGTCTACGCCAAGGCGCTCGCCGACACGCTGGAGGCACGCCGGCCACCGTCCGGCATCTCCGCTCGGGAACTGCGCGAACGCTCGTGGTGGTCCGGCCCCGAGCTGTATCTCGTCGTGGACGACCTGGACATGCTGGTGAGCGGGTCGATGTCGCCGCTGGCCCCGCTCCTGCCGTACCTGGGCAGCTCCCGGGAGGTCGGCTTCCACGTGGTGGCCGCCCATCGCACCGCCGGCATCGGCCGCTCGCTGACCAGTTCCGCCTTGCTGGGCCGGGCCCTCGAGATCGGTGCCGACGGGCTGTTGCTGTCCGGCGATCCGCGCGAAGGCGTGCTGCTCGGCGGCATGCGGGCCGCGCCGCAGCCACCCGGCCGGGGCATCCTGGTGCGCCGCGGCGGTTCGCCGGTGCTGGTTCAGGTGGCGATCGACCCCGACGACGAATACGCGACCAGGTGAGGAGGCGACCATGAGCATGCCCGGTTCCGGACTGAGCATCCCCGACTTCGGGAGCCGTTCCGGCCCGTCGTCACCGGTGGCCGAGAGGCCGGGCGACTCGCCGTTCGAGCTCGGCGTCCCGCCCGAGCTCGAAGGCCGGTTCCGCGACTGCGCCCGGGCCCGCACCCGGCTCGAGTTCGCGGGCGGCTTCCTCGACGTCACCGCGCCCTGGTCCGGTGACCGGCGCACGATCCCGGTCCGGCCCGGAACCGCGGAGAGCGGCGAGGCCCTGGCCCACCGCCTGCTGCGCGACGGCCTGCTGCCGGTCGAGGCCGACTCGATCACCTTGCTGACACCCGGCGGGATCGCCGGCGACCTGCAGCGGGAACTGGAACGACTGGGTCGTCCGCTGCGCGTGTACGAGCCGACCGGCGAGCTGGACACCGGATCCGGGTTCGTCATCCGCGACGGTGGCCACTGGGAGATACGCGGGCGGCGGACCGTCACCCACGACCAGGCGCTGACGATCGAGCTGGCCACGGCGTACGGGAATTTCTCGTACGCGCCGCGGCCGCCGGTGCCGCCCGGTCAGCGGATCCCGTTGTCCGACCGGGCCGCCACGGTGGAGCTCCTGGGAACGGCGTACGCCGCGGTCACCATCCTCTGGGGTGACAACCCCGGGCTCCTGGACCTCACCGCCGCGGCCCGCGTCCTGGACGGTCACGAGGCCCCGGGACTGCTCTGGCCCAGTCTCCTGCGACTGCTCCGCAGCCGGCTCGCGCGGGTCATCGACGTCGCCGACCTGTACGTCGACGACGACGGCCGCTGGCGTTCGGTGGACCTGCCGATCACGGTCCGCCGCATGTTCACCGCGACCGGCCCGTACCGTTTGTCCGACACTCAGGGCGTGCGTGCCGCCACCTTCAACAGCCCGACCTGGTTGCTGGCCGGGGCAGCCGCCGCCCGGCCGGACGACGAGTCCTTCGTCGCCTGGCTCGCCGAGTCGATTGTGGACCACAAGACGCGGGGACGGCCGGCACCGTCGGCGGACGCTTCCGGAGCGAACGCGCGCGAGCTTCAGCGAGCCGTGATCGCCCGGCTCGAGGCTCTCCACGTCAGTCCCCGGGACGCGCGCCTGTGGGCGGACGAAAGCTTCAACGCACCCCCGGCCGAGTTGACGGACCAGCAACCCGGGCAGTCAGCGCCGCAAACGGCGGCGGAGACGCCGTCCACCGAGGACGACATCCCGCTCCCGCTCGGCGGTGGCGTCCTGGGTCTTCTCCAGCACCTGCCGGCCGCGCAGCCCGCACTGGACGCCGGCTACGAGCTCGCGGCGCATTTCCTGCGCGACCGGTTCGACGAGCCGGTGCAGCCGGCCGACATTCCGCACGCCGTGCGTGAGTTCGCGCCGGCCGCCGTCGTCGCCGAAGTGGTCGCGTTGCTGCACCTCCGTATCCACGGGGTGACCGATCGCGACACGGTCCCGGTTCTGGTCCGCCAGTCGCTGCCGCTCATCCTCGCGGCGGCGGGCGCCGAGGTCGAGGCGTTCCTGTCCGCGCATGAAGCCGACGTCGAACGGGTGCTGGGCCAGACCTTCCCCACCCTCCGGGCCGGGGACCTCGCCGGCCTGTCCGGATCCACGCGGCCGAGGTCGGCTCTTTCGCGCGTGCCGGAACCCGAGCCGAGCACGGTCCCGCAGCCCATCGGCCCCTGGCACCAGCCGAACCTCGATCTACGCCTGACCGGGCAGGCGCCGCCCGACGTCGAGGAGATCGCCGAGCGTGCCCGCGAATCCGCGGCACTCGCCGCGGCTCTCAGCCTGGACGCCGGCCTGACCGAGGTGCGTGGCCGCACGGGGTCGCCGTTCGTGGGGATCGAGCAGCTGCGGAGCACCGTCAACCGCTACGTTTTCCGGCACCCGGAACTCGAGGGCGCCGGTCAGGCCGCGGTCCAGAGCTCGTACCGGCGTGATCTGGTGCCGTGGCTCGCAGCGGCCCTGGACGCCCTGCCGCCGTGGGACGGCCGGACAGACGCCAGCATCGAACGCGTCGGCGGTCTGCTGGCCCGTGCCGGGGTCATGGCCGCCGCTCCCGCCAGCGCGCGAACCTCGGCACTGGCGGACGCGCTCCGCGCCGACTGGACGAGGGTCGGCCCCAACCGTTTCGCCGAGCTTCCGAGCGGCGCGGTCGCGGTGGTGTGGGCGCACCGTGACGGCGCTCCCTCGCGGGCGTTTCTGGTCCAGCGAATCCGAACCGGCGGCGTGATCATCATCGACACGCAGACGGACGCCGGTGTCGATCTCGTGCGCGCGGCCAGCCCGGGAGATGTCGCGGAGCTCTTGGGTAGCCGGTTCGGCACCCTGGTCGACGCGCGCGGTCGTATCGTCACGCTCCAACCCCGGAGCACCCGGCCCGGCCCGGCTCCCGCGCCGCCGACGCCGGTCCAGGCGCCCGCGGCGGCCCCGGCCCACCGTCTGGCAGCACCGCGTTTCGGTGCTCCCTCGCCGAGGGTGCGGCCCCGGTCGGAGCTGGGGCAGATCGTCGAGGAGGGTCCGGAAGAACTGCCCGTTTCCACCGCGGACGTAGCGATCTCCACCGTGGTGCCCGAGCCGCCGATGGTGGCGCCGCCGGCCGTGGAGGCACCGGACGACCCGATGCCGGTCGTGGCCGCGCTCGCGAACCTTCACCTGATTCTGGACACGCCGCCGTCCTGGGTGCCGACCTGGGATCTCGACAACAGCAATCAGTTGCTCCTCGGTGCCGCTCGCGCCTTCGGCGAGAGGATCGCCGCCCAGCTGGCCTCCCGTCTGGCCGGAGCGCGGGTCGAACCGCACGATCTGACCGAATTTCTCCATATTGAATCGGTGGCGATCGTTCGCGGCCTCGCTAGTCTGGCCTTCCTGCAGGCCGCGGCGGCCCGGGAAGGATTCCGGCGGCTACCGATGCGATCGCGGCTTCCGTTCGCGCAGATCATCGACGGCTTGGACATCTTCGCCGCCGAACCGGGCGGTTCCGATGCTTTCACCGCGCGCGGGGCCCGCACCTTCCTGATGGCCCCGGGCTCCCTGTTCCGGGAGCAGCTGGCCGACCACCTGCGCAACTTCCTGCGCGACCGGTCGCTCACCACGGACACGCTGGAGATCGATCCGCCCGGCCGGTCCGACCCGGCGGCGGTGCCGGATGTCAACCCGAACCTGCCGGTGTCGATGGAGCTCGAGCTGCTCCGGCCGGGCCCGGCCGCCACGCCGCTGGGCATCGCCCACCTCGACACCATCACGGATCTGGCCGCGCGGTACGGCCCGCATTCGCCGTCGGCCCAGAACATGCGCGCCGACGCCGCCAGCGATGTGGGCAGACGGCGTATCGAGCAGAGCATCACGTCCGCGATGAATCGGCAGCAACGTCCGGGTGACAAGACCGGGCCGCGGCCGGCGGCGCCGGCGCCGTGGTCGGCGGACGGCGTCTTCACGTTCGTGCCGGGCGGCCAGCTCCAGCACCTGGCCGGAACCGTCCTGGCGCGTGCCCAGCGGACCACCTCGCTGCCCGGAACGGTGACCGTCGTCGGCCGGGTGTCGGGCCACGGCTACCAGGTCTTTGTCCTGAACGATCGGCAGGAGATCCGTCCCAACCAGTTGATCGCCGCGCACCTCGAGAGTCGTCTGCGATCAGATTCGGACACGCGGCCGGTCCTGGTGCTCAGCCTCGGCGGGAACGCGGACAATGTGCGGACGTTCGGCCGCCGGATGCAACGCGAGATCGACCGGCGGGCCCTGCTGGGTCATGCCGCCCCGGGAGTCGTCGTCGGAGTCGTCGACGGATCCGCCGTGACGACCTGGTACGTCCGGGAACCGGACACCGAGAATCTCGTGGCGGCGGAAAGCCTTGAAGCAGCGGTGCGGGCAGCGCGTGATCACGTTCCGCCACAGCTCGACGTCGCCGGGGAGCTGCGCCAGCGCATCGGCGGTTACACCAGCAACCGGCATCTGACCGCCGCGGAGTTCACCCAGACCGTGACCCGGCGCGGCGACACGGTGCCCGGCTATTCCGAACGTCACGAGACCAGCATCGGCTCGTTCCCGGAGACCGAGGTCGAGGTGCCGGTACGGATGGGTGCCCGGGGCGTGGAGTGGATGGACACGGCCCGGTCCTGGCTGAACCCGCAGGTGGTCCGCGAGGTGGTGAACGCCTCCCGGGGGCGGATCACGGTGCCGGTACGGATCGGGCCGGGACTTCGCGCCGTTGTGCACGAGCTTCCGGCGACCGCGGCGGAGCCCGCCACGAGCGCTCTCACCGTGACCCCCGAGACTCTGCCCACCCCGGGCGGCGTGCACCAGGTGTGGGTCAACCGGCACCGGCCGGTTCCGGGACGCGGCGGACGCCCGGTCGAGCTGACCGCGGTGCCGCTCAATCCGTACATCGACTGGTCGTTTCTGGACACGCTGCCGGTCGACGTCCTGGAGCACGTGACCGTCGAGACCGGACAGATCCGCAACGGACTGCTCGAGACCGGCGGCGAACGCCTCCCGGCCGCCGCCTACGCGTCGCGGCTGTACAACGAGAACGGCGCACCGATCGTCATCCTCACCGACCCGGATTGGAACCCCGACGAGTCACTTCCGTTCATCACGTGGTTGAGCGGCTCCGGCATTCCGGTCGTGCGATCGGTGGTGCGGGTCCACGGGGGCAACGAGCGATCTCAACGGTGGGAGATATTCCGCAACGGCAAACGGATCGGCGTGGTGAGCGATCATCGCAACGGTCTGGCCGACGCGCTCAGCAACTGGACCCGGGGCCGTCGCATCGTCACGCCGGACGATGCGCGACGCGGTGTCATCGACGGAACGCTCCGCGACCCGGGCAGCGACGCCGCCATGGTCCTGCGGCGTGGGATGGCTCGGGCGCCCCTGCAGCTCGATCAGAACGTCCGGGTGTGGATCTCGGTCCCGCACTCGATCTGGCCGCACGGTCCCATGCACGAGTTCCTGCGGCACTATCCGGCCGGGTTCGTCCCGGTGGGCCGGCACGACGGCATGCGGCACCTCGAGATCCACCTGCCCGCACGCTATGTCGGGCTGGTCGGGACCGGTGTGCAGCGCGGCTCCGTCGTCGATCTCGCCGAACTCATCGCGGACGGCGCACGGCTGGACCGCGACGGGCACGTCGTGTTCATGTCCCGTGAGGACGTCGCGCGAGGGGTGGTTCAGCGCGTCGGCCGCTTCATCGAGAACCAGCTCAGGCGGGCCCCTGCCGCGGAAACGGCCACGGAGCGGGCCGAGCGGCTGTTCCGGACACTGACCGGGCCGCCGCCGGTCGAGAACGAATCGGCCGCACTGGAGTGGGCGCGCAACGTCTTCGCCCGGCCGGGTCGCGTCTCGCCCCGTCATCTGCGGTGGCTCGGGCCCGGGGCGATCACCCCCGTGTGGCTCGCGGACGGCCGCCCGATCCTGGCGATCGGCACCGAGGAAGAGGGCCGGCCGTTGCTGCTCGAGATGGACGGCCGCGCGGCCGCGCCGGATGTCCTGGCCGACGGTGAGGTGGACCTTCTGCTCGATATTGAACAACGGCTGGCACAGCTGGATCTCAGCGTGCAGGGCGTGGTGGAGCCGGCCGCGCGCGGGCGCACCACCTTCGACCCGCTCCTGCCGTTGGTCCGCGAGGCGCAAGCCATTCAGGCCGCCGGGGGCCGGGTGCCGGACGAGCTGCGCCGGCGGATGAGCCGTCGGGTGAGCGTGGCGACCCGCCGGATGAGTGTGTTCGGCGGCGACCCGACGACCGTGGCAGAGGCTCAGGCGATCATCGGGGACCAGGAGCCGATCGACGAGGCTGTCAACCGGGCCGAGCTGCTCGACCGGGTGTCGACGTTTCTCGCCGGGAACGGGTCGGACCTGACCCGCGAGCAGATCGATGCCCGGCTCGACGAAGTGATCGGCGACATGCCGCCGGGCCGCAACGGGGAGCTTGCCGACGAAGTCGTCCAGGGCGTTGGTCTGGCCGTGACGCAACGCGCCGCCGGCCTGGCCACACCACCGCCCGAACCGGTCCCGGCGACCCCGCCGGCCGAGGCCGAGTCGACCCCGCCCCCCGAGGCCGACTCGGCTCCGCTGCCGCCCGCGGGGCGGCGGCTGCCCCAGCCACCGCCGGGGCCGCCGGGGGCACGGCCACTTCCTACGGCCCCGCTCCCGCCGCCGCCACGCCTCTCGACGCCGCTGCCCGCGCCGGAGGAGATCGAGCGGATGCGCACCCGCCTGGAGCGCCTGAGCGAGGACGAGTACGAACGCGTCCTGAACGCGGCCGGCATGTACCTCTACGGCCTGGGGTATCGGCTGCCGCCGTCGCTCGACGCCGGCGTCGACCGGGATCCGACGATCATCGAAGTGGCCTACGCTCTGCTGACCGAGGAGATCGAGCGCCGCTTCGACGGCGATCCGGCCGAGCCCCACCAGTGGCAGGCGCTCGCGCGGGAACGCGCCTCCGGCCGCAGGCACCCGACCCCGACCGGCCTTCCCGGTGGACGAGCCGGCACCGAGGCCGAGGATCACAGCGGCTTCCTCGAAGACCGGACCCCGGGTGCGTCCGGATCGTCTTCGGCGGGGTCGGGGCAGCGCGCTGCCAGCGGCGGCGTCCGGCTCACGGGTTTCGCGTCCCGCGCTGCGGCAACACCGCGTGTCAACTTGGACAAGGTGACCTGGGTCGCGCGACATGACGCGGCCGGGCTGAAGGTCGTCATCGACACCGGCGTCTTCCTGACCGACGGCCGCGGCCACTACGTGTCGCCCAGCCGGCCGGAGGACGGCTTCCGCCAGGCGTCCCTGCCGGTTCTCGAGTTCGTGACCGAGGATCCGCGGGCCGAGCTCGACGGCGATCCGGAGGCGGTTGCCGTCGACTCGCTCGAGACCATCGTGGCGACGTTGCAGGATCTGGCGGCGCGCGCCCGGCAGACGGTGCAACCCGGCGGCACCGCGGGCGTCCACTACCTCAGGGACATCTTCACGACGGGCCGGGGATGGCGGCTGAATCCGGAGCTGAGGAACGTCGTGTGGCGGGCGGTGATCACCGGCGGGGAGCCGACGGTGCTCGTCCACCACACGAGAGGAGTGCCGGTTCTCGCTCTGCGGGACGTCATGCGGGGCCTGACCGACCGCATCTGGGAGGCACCCGGGGAATCGCACCTCGACGAGCACCCGAAGCATACGCACGTCGACGGCGAGAAATTCGCCGGCCAGGTCTCGGGACTCTTCCACCTGCTCGACGACGGCACGGACGAATTCGCCGGCGAAGCCGTCATGCTGGAAGGCGCCATGTGGCTGACCTATGACCACGTGGCCGGGCTGGCGCAGGCCGCACTGGGCGACACCATAGGAGGCAAGAAGTACAGCCCGATCGCGATGCGGCAAAGCCTGAGCACGCTACGGCGGGAGCTGCCGCGGCGGGTGCGGGATTTCCTCGACCGCAACGCCGAGGCGATCGAGCAGTTCTTCGAGGAGACGCTCCTGGAGCGCATACCCGACTACAGCGATCATTATGTCGCCTATCGAAGCGCCGCCGCCCGCTCCCGGACCAGTCGCCGCTACGAGCGCGTGACCGAGCTGCCGCCGGGAACGCGCGTACGTCCGCTGGACGCCGTCCGTTACGCCTGGGTGGCGGAAGGGCATGGCCGTGGGTCTCTGCGGGTGGGCGACTATCTCGACACGATGCTCCGCAGCCGGTCGGCCGTGCTCAACCAGCACGAGGCCTTCGGCGTGCGCACGTATCACCAGGATCTGGACCGGGCCCGCCCGGACCGGCCCGGGTTGCTGCTCATCGAGATCCGCAACGACACGGGCGCGCGGATCGATCCGGAGCAGATCATCGCGCACGACCGGGCGTTGCGCGAGATCGTCCGGGAGGCGGTGCGCCGGGCGGAGCAACCGGGCACCGCGCCGGATCGGGTCACGCGCTTCGTCACCGATCTCAACGCCGAGGTCGGCGGGCAGAACGGCACCTCGGACGGCGCCTTGGCGGCGGCGACGGAGGTGCGTTTCCGCGGTGGACTTCGCAGCGCTCCGGTCGACGGCAGCGAGACGCTCGACCCGGGCCGATGGGTCGGCGAACGACTCGCCGATCCGGGGCTGCCCGGTAACCATCCGCTGCGGTCCTGGGACGACCTCAGCGCGCTGATCGATCGGGCGAGGCACGGCGGGATGGTGATCACTCCCGCCTCACGTGGCCAGGCCGCCGCCGTCTACATGAAGCTCGACGAGCAGGTCTGGCGCATCGAGGTGCATGACAACGGAGCCGGGGCGGCCGAGCAGTGGACCGCGCCTTCGACGGTGTCCGGCGAGGAACCGCCGGCGCGAGCGCTCGCTTTCAACCACTGCGCCGACTTCTTGCTGACGGCGTGAGCGAGAGAACCAGAAACAGGAGGAACGAGTGTGAGCAGTCCGTGGGGTGTGACGCCGGGGGACTTGACCCAGGGCGGCAATGACACCACCTATTCGGCCGAGTCGATCCAG
Source organism: Actinoplanes sp. TBRC 11911 (assembly GCF_012933445.1). GTDB lineage: Bacteria > Actinomycetota > Actinomycetes > Mycobacteriales > Micromonosporaceae > Actinoplanes. The sequence continues at coordinate 70,286 of NZ_JABBNC010000017.1, read as the reverse complement.
GTCAAGCTGGCTCAGCTGCAGGCCTATGTCGAGCAGTTGAACGCGGAATGGAAGGGCAACGCCAGCGAGCAGTGGTCCACGCTGATGGACGAGTACAACCTGCACGCGACCCGGCTCCGGGCGACGCTGGACAACATCGGACAGAACCTGCACGGGAACAACAATGTCGTGGTCACGCACGAGGAGAACAACGTGTCGTTGCTGGTGCCCGGCGCCACCACCGCCGACCTCGCGCCGCCGCGCTTCTGACGAAGGGGAATTTCGTGCCCGACATCGAATCCAGCCGGATCGAGGTTCCGGCCAGACTCGCCGATGTGCACGCGGATCTGACCGGCCATTCGCAGCGGCTCCAGCAGGAGCTGGACGACCTCGCGCCGAAGCTGGCCGTGCTGCAGACGGATTGGACCGGCGACGCCGCCGGCGACTACAAGGACGTCCAGTCGCTCTGGGACACCGACGCCAAGGCCCTGTTCGATCCGCAGGACGGGGTGCTGAAAAGGATCGCCGAGGCGATGGCCAAGGTGTCCGACAACTATGACGTCACCCAGGCGACGATCCGGCAGACCTGGAGGAGTTTTTGAACGACACGCGGTGCCGGGTGACGGTGGTCGGCGTCGAGAACCGGGTCGACGTCGCGATCCCGGCCGACGCGCCGATCGCGCAGTACAACGACCTGCTCGCCCGGCTGGTCGGCCAGCCCGAGGACGACGCGCTGCCACCGGTGTGGAGCCTGGCCCCGATCGGTGCGCCCGCGTTCGCGATCACCTCGTCGCTGGCCGGCCAGGGTGTCGAGGACGGCGCGGTGCTCTACCTGCGGGACACCCTCGCCGGCGAGGATCAGGAACCGGTCGTGCGAAGCGTCTGGGAAGTGGTCGCCGACCTGGGCGAGAACGGGGTCCGCTGGGACGCCCGGGCGATCGGCCGGACGGCCGTCGTCCTCGGCGCTTTCTGGCTCGCCGCCGCGATCGTCTACGCCGGGTTCAGCGGCCACAGCGGCCTGGCCACCAGCGCGGTGGCCGCGGTGGTGGCGGTCGGCCTGGCCGTGCTGGCCCGGGTGACGCGCAGCCATCCGAGGGTGCTGCCGGAGCCGCTGCGGACCGTTTTCGGCTGCGCGGCCATCCCGGGCATCGCGGCGGTCGCGGTGCTGGCACCGGGTCATCTCGCCGTCGACGCGACTCACCTGATCTACTTCGCGGTGGGCGTGTTCCTGGGCTTCGTCGTCGCGCTCGCCGCGGTGCCGGGTGTCCTGCTCGCCACGCTCACGCTGCTCGCCGGCGTCGCCGGGATCCTGCTGGCCGTCCTGGTGGCGGCGCACGCCACGGCGTCGGCGGTCGCGGCCACCGTGGTCGTCGCCGGTGTCCTGTTCCTGGCCGTCGCGCCACGGGCGGCGGGCGTTCTGGTCGCCGCGTCGTGGTTGTCCATCTCGTCCGCGACGGTGGAGCCGGACGCCGACCCCGACCGTCTGGCCGGCCAGGTCACGCTGGCCCGCCGGGTGCTCGTCCTGCTGGTCGCCGTTCCGTCCGTGGCGGTCGGCGCCGGGCTCGTCGTGCTGACCCGGCTGTTCGACCCGTTCACCATGGCCGTGGCGATCGTCGCGACCGTCGTCCTCCTCGTCCGAACCGGCACGTTCGAGCGGGCCACCGAGGCGATCGTCCCGGCGATCGCGGCGACCACCGGGATCTTCGCTCTGCTGACCCTGCTGGACCGCAGCGCCGCGACCCAGGCGTACGTTCTGCCCGCCTTGTTGCTGGTGGGGGTGATCGCGATCGGGGCCGGCCTGCCGGTGCTGTTGTGGGGAGCCGGTGTGAAGCCCGGCGACGGCGACAAACCGTCGAGGTTGAGCCCGCTCCTGACGGTGGGCCAGATCATGCTGCCGGCGTTGCTGCTCGGCGTTTACGGCCTGTACGACACGCTCTGGCATCTCGGCGGCCGATGACACGTGCGGTCGTCCGGGGAGCCCGGACGACCGCACCTGCGACGGGTCAGAGATGCCACTTCTGGTTCGAGGTGCCTCCGCACGCCCAGAGTTGCAGCTTGGCGCCGTCAGCGGTGCTCTGGTCGACGACGTCGACGCACTTGTCGGCGTGCGTGTTCACCAGATCGTGGGCGCTGTTCAGGGTGAACTGCTGCGCGGCGCTCCCGGACGAGCACGAGCTCAGCAGCACGTGTGCCCCGTTCGCTGTCGAGCCACCGGCGATGGTGAGGCAGCGATTGCCGGCCCGCACCGTCCGGTCGCTGTAGAAGGTCCACTGCTGGTTCGGACCGTCGGTGCAGGACCAGATCTGCAACTGCGGGTTGGACGCGAACGCGCCGTCGGTCACGTCGACGCACTTGCCGCTGCCGTAACCGATGATCTCGCCGGGTCCGCTCGTCGCGGTGACATTGGTCCGGGCGGCCACCGTGGGTTTCGGCTTGGTTCCCCCGGACGACGAGCCCGATCCCGAGGTGGTGGCGGTGGTCGCCGGGGCCCGCACCACCGACCCGGTGACCGCCGTGCGTCCCGTCCCGGAAACCGAACCGGAGCCGGAGCCCGTGACGGTCACGGTGCCGGCCGGCGGACCGCCCGCGACACCGACCGGCCCTCCTCCGGTGACCGTGACCGCCTGCCCCGGCGGCCCGGCCGGCGTTCCGTTCCGCGTCGTCGTGGTGGCGTGGCCTGGGGCCTGAGATTGAGTCTGGGCGGGGACGTGTCCGGTGGACGCCGCGTCCGCCGGGCGCGCCCCGCCGGGCTTCAGAAGCACGCCCATGCCCACCACGGCGGCCGCCACGATGACCACCACCAGGGTGCTGACGGCGGCCGATCCCACGGCGGACCGCCGCTGTTCCCGCCGGACGGTACGCACGAACGCGCCGACGAACCCGCCGCGCGCACTCCGGGCAGCCCTTGCCTCGGGCTCTGACACCTGTTCCTCCTAGATCGTGCCGTACGGATGCCGCCCGTGAAGCGACTCCGGCGGGTAGGAGACGCACCGGCACGGCGGAGATTCGACGTCATGGTGGTTGTCACAGGGCGGCCGCGGATTCACCAATCGTGCAGGGTGCCGTCCTCCAGGCGATTCACCGGCAACGCGGCCGGCCGGTAGGGGTATCGCGCCGCCAGCTCCTCGTCGATGTCCACCCCGAGCCCCGGCTCCTCGGACGGATGCAGATAGCCGTCCGCGAACCGATAGCCGTGCGGGAACACCGCATCCGTCTCCGGTGTATGCGGCATGTACTCCTGCAGACCGAAGTTCGGGATCGCCACATCGACGTGCAACGCCGCGGCCATGCACACCGGCGAGAGGTCCGAAGCTCCGTGCGAGCCGCTGCGCACCTGATACAGCGCCGCCAGGTCGAAGATGCGCCGCAGGTGGGTGATGCCCCCGGCGTGCACGACCGACGTGCGGATGTAGTCGATCAGATGCTCCGAGATCAGCCCCAGGCAGTCCCAGACGGAGTTGAAGACCTCCCCGACGGCGAGCGGCGTCGTCGTGTGCCGGCGCAGCAACCGGTACGCCGACTGGTCCTCGGCCGGCACCGGATCCTCCAGCCAGGTCAACCCGTACGCCTCGAGCGCCTTCCCCAGCTGCGCGGCCTCCACGGGCGACAGCCGATGGTGAGCGTCGTGCAGCAACCGCAGCGAGGGCCCGAACGACGCCCGCACCGCCTCGAACACCGTCGGGATATATCCTAGATATCGGGTGGTGGACCACACGGAGGTGGCCGGAAGCGCCGACGACGCGGGCTCGTAAACCGGATCCGACGAGACGCCGTACACGGAACTCAACCCCGGGATCCCGCTCTGCACACGCACCGCTTGATAGCCCGAGGCGACCAATGTAGACACCGAATCCAGCACCCCGGCGATGTCCGGGCCGGACGCGTGCCCGTACACCAGCACCCCGGACCGCGACCGCCCGCCCAGCAGCTGGTAGACGGGAAGCCCGGCCACCTTGCCCTTGATGTCCCACAAGGCCGTGTCGACGGCCGCGACGGCGGTCATCGTGACCGGCCCGCGCCGCCAGTACGCGCCGCGGTAGAGGAACTGCCACGTGTCCTCGATCCGCGCCGGATCGCGCCCGATGAGCGCCGGCACCACATGCTCGCGGAGGTAGGCGACCACGGCCATCTCGCGCCCGTTCAACGTGGCGTCGCCGACGCCGGTGAGCCCGGACGACGTCACGATCTTCAGGGTGACGAAGTTGCGGCCCGGGCAGGTCACGATCACCCGGGCCGACACGATCCTCATTCCTTCACCCGGGCCACGAGCTGGGTCGGGTTCACGAACCGCAACGCGGCCACCAGTAATACCAGCATCATCGCCGTGTACATGACGGCCATCGCGTCCACCGACTGCTGCGCGCGGATCCCGGCCGCGGACATCGTGTAGTACAACGCGACCACCAGCGTCTGCGAGGACGGGCCCGCGGTCAGGAACGTCAGCTCGAACATCCCGACGGTGCGGACCAGCACCAGGATCGACGCCGCCAGGATGCCGGGCACCAGCAGCGGGGCGAGGACGCGCACGAAGACCTGCCAGGTGCGCGCGCCGCACATCCGGGCGGCCCGTTCGATCGCCGGGTCCACCTGCTCGATGAACGGGGTCATCGTCAGGATCACGAACGGGATCGACGGCACCAGGTTGGCCAGCACCACGCCGGACAGGTGACCGGCGAACCCGTACTTGTACAGCACGGTGGCCAACGGGATCCCGTACGTGAACGGTGGCATCAGGATCGGCAGCAGGAACAGCAGGTACAGCAGGCGGCGGCCGGGGAACGCGCGCCGGGCCAGCACGTACGACGCGGGCAGCCCGATCAGCACGGAGATGGCGACGACGAGCAGCGACACCTCGAGCGTCACGACGAGCACGTCGAACAGACCAAACTCATGCCAGGCGGCGCCGTACCACCGGCCGGTGAAGCTTTGCGGCAGCCATGTGTCGAACCACCGTGAGCCCAGCGAACTGACCACCACCGAAGCGATGACGCCGGCCAGGTTGACGAAGAAGAACGCCACCACGCCCCAGACGATCCAGGCGGCGGGCCGGAGCCTGATCATCCTTTGCCTCCCGTGGTCGATCCGGTGTAGAACAACGACCGCGCGCCCAGCACCAGCGCCACCACGACGAGCTCCACGACCCCCATCACGATCGCGATCGCCGACGCGAGCGGGTAGTCGTAGACCTCGTAGGCGGCGTGATAGGCCGCGATGGAGATGACCCGGGTGGAACCGGCCGGGTCGCCGACCAGCACCGCCGACGGGAAGACGCTGAACGCCAGCACGAAGGTCAGGCAGAACGTCGTCGCCAGCCCGGGCGCGAGCAACGGCAGCGTGATGCGCCGAAAGCGTTGCCACGGGCCCGCGCCGAGGGTGGCCGCGGCCCGTTCCAGCGTCGGGTCGATGCCGGACAGGTAGGACAGGATCAGCAGGAACGCGAACGGGAACCCGGTGATGACCAGCGAGAAGAACACACCCCAGTAGTTGTTCGTCAGCCGCACCGGCGCGTCGACCAGATGCAGCCAGAGCAGCACCCGGTTGAACCACCCGGTCAGCCCGAGGAAGTTCAGCAGCCCCTCGGCGGTGAGCACCGTCCCGAGCGTGATCGGCACGACCAGCACCGTGGTGAGCAGCCGCTTGCCGCGGAAACGGCCGCGCATCCGGTACGCGATCGGCACCGACGCGGCCACGTTCAGCAGCGCCGCGGGCAACGCGAGACCGAGGGTGGTCGCGATGGTGCCGCGCTGATAGGCGTCCGAGAAGAATTCCCGGTACGCCCCGAGCACCCCACCCGACGCGGGCTGGAACGACAATCCGAGCCCGTACGCGAAGGGGTAGACGAACAACACGATCACCGCGACGAGTGCGGGCAGCAGCAGGAGCAGTTGCCGGTCGATGCCGCGCTCGGCAAGCCGGTGCCGCAGCGCGGGCCGTCCGGTCGGCGGCGCGGCGACCGGAGTGGCCGCCCGCTGGTCTACATCGCCGGTCATGACGCGAACACCAGCACCCGGGCCGGATCCGCGACGACCGTGAGCTTGTCGCCGACGGCGGGCCGATGGTCCAGCAACAGTTCCAGCAGCGTGCCGGACGACGACCGCCCCTCCACGGCCACGTCCCGGCCTTGGTAGGAGACCACTTCGACGGTGACCGGCACGCCGTCGTCGCCCACGCGCAGGTCCTCCGGCCGGATGCCGGCCACCACCTCGTCGCCGTCCGCCATCGCGCCCACCGCCGTGCCGCGCAGCGTCATTCCCCGGCCGGTGACGGTGACGGCGTCGCCGGAGCGGGAGACCACCCGCATCGGCAGCAGGTTGCGATAGCCCATGAAGTCGGCGACGTGGGCGTTGGCCGGCCGCTCGTGCAGTTCCGACGGCGTACCGGTCTGCTCCACCCGGCCGTCACGCAGCACCACGAGGCGGTCCGCCATGGACAGCGCCTCCTCCTGGTCGTGCGTGACGTACACGGTGGTCAGGCCGAGGGACTGGTGCAGCCGCCGGATCTCGGTGCGCATCTCCAGCCGCAGCTTCGCGTCCAGATTGGACAGCGGCTCGTCCATGAGCACGAGCGCGGGTTCCAGCACCACGGCGCGGGCGATCGCGACCCGCTGCTGCTGGCCGCCGGACAGTTGACCGGGCAGCTTGGTGGCGTGCTCGTCGAGGCGTACCAGGCGAATGGCCTCGTCGGTGCGGCGCCGGATCTCGGCGCGCGGCACCCGCCGCATCTGCAGGCCGAAGGCGATGTTCCTGCGGACCGACAGATGCGGGAAGAGCGCGTAGCTCTGGAACACCATGCCGAAGCCGCGCCGCTCCGGCGGCACCGTGTCCAGCCGGCGGTCGTCCGACCAGATGCTGCCCTCGGAGAGCGGCAGCAGACCGGCGAGACAGTTCAGCGCGGTGGACTTGCCGCAGCCGGACGGGCCGAGCAGGGCGATGAACTCGCCCCGCTCGATCTCCAGGTTCAGGTCGCGCACCGCGTCCTTGCCGCCGAAGCGCCGGGTCACGCCGTCCAGGCGCAGCCGCTGGAAGCCGGTCACTTCTTCACCTTCGCGCCGCCCACTTCCCGGTCCCACTTGTCGAACGCCGCGACCAGCGACTTGGCGTCCAGCGGCACCTCGAGCGGGTGGTCCGCGATGAGCTTCTCGTACTCGGGGCGGCCGTACTCGCCCAGCGCCTGCTGACTTTCCGGCGGGGCCATGCTCAGCGGCACGTCCTTGACCGCCGGCCCGGGATAGAAATACCCCTTGTCGTACGCCTTGGCCTGCTGCGCCGGGGTGAGCATGTCCTGCAGCAGGTTGAGGATCGCGGCCTGCTCGCCGACCGGCACACCCTTCGGGATGACCGCGTAGTGCGCGTCGGTGACCCAGTGGAAGCCTTGCAGGGTCCCGACCGCGGCCTCCTTCGGCACCGTGCCGAGCACCCGCGGGTTGATGTCCCAGCCGGTGGTGCTGGCGATGATTTTCGCGGACCCGTTGGCGAGGTTCTTCATGGTCTCGGACGTGGTCGACGGGTACAGCGTGACGTACTTGTTGAGTTCCTTGAGGTACGCCCAGGTCTTGGACCAGCCGTTCACCGGGTCCTTCGGGTCCGAGTCGCCCAGCAGGTAGGGCAGGCCCATCAGGAAGGTGCGGCCCGGGCCGGAGTTGGACGGCCGGGCGTACTGCACGGCGCCCGGGTTCGCCTTCGCGTACGCCAGGAGCGCGTCCGCGGTCGTCGGCGGCGCCGGCACCTTGGCCGGCAGGTATTCGATCAGCGGCCCGGACGGGTAGTAGGTGACGGTCACCCCGTAGTCCCCGGCCAGTTTCTGCATGGCGGTGGCCCCGGGCAGGTAGTCGTTCATCCCGGGCAGCCGCGCCGCGTACGTGGGCAGGATCGGCACCCACAGGTCCTGGTCGATGCCGGCGGCGAGCCCGTCGACGCCGGTCAGGACCAGGTCGATGTCGACCCGGCCGGCGTTCTGCTGCGCCTTGACCTTGCCGACCAGTTCCGGGGCGGTGGCCTTGGAGTAGGTCACCTTGGCGATCTGGCCGGAGTTCTTCGACACGAACTCGTCGATCATGCCCTGGGTGAGCTGCAGGTTGCCGGCCACGTCGAGGATGTTGACGGTCACCGCCTTGTCCGGCTTGTCCGGCACCGGGCCGGCCGTCGCGCCCGAGCCGCCGCCCGGGCTGCTGGGGGCGGAGCAGGCCGCGAGCAGGACGGCGGCGGCGAGCGCGGCAGCGCCACCGAAACGGCTTCGCCGTACCGCGTGGCGGGGGATCTTTCGCATCTCGGGGACCTCCTAGCGGGGGATGGGGCCGGTGGAGCCCCGCACCATCAGCTGGACCGGCAGCTCGCGGCGGACCGCGGGCCGGTCGGGCTGTTCGAGCAGTTGCAGGAGCAGATCCACGCCGGCCCGGCCGGCCTGCTCCTTGGGGAGTGCGACGGTGGTGAGCGACGGGTGGACCATCGCGGCCGGCGCGATGTCGTCGAAGCCCAGCACGCTGATCTCGCCGGGCACCCGCACGCCGCGGGCCGTGAAGCGGTTGAGCAGCCCCAGCGCGACCAGGTCGTTGTAGCCGATGACGGCGGTCACGCCGGCCGCCAGCACCTGGTCGGCGGCGGCCACCCCGCCCTCGAACTGCGGCATCACGTTGCCGACCTCGACCACCTCCACGCCGGTGGCACCGGCCGCCGCCCGTAACGCCCGGACCCGCTCGCGGTTGGCCCAGGACACCCGCGGACCGGCCACGTACGCGATCCGGCGGTGCCCGAGAGCGGCGAGGTGGCTGACCGCCTGGCGCATCGCCTCGGCGAAATCCGGGATGACCGACGGCACCCGGGCCAGACGCCGGTTGAGCAGCACCAGCGGGGTGTCCGCGGCGAGCGTGCGCAGCTCGTCGTCGGTCATCCGCGGTGAGCACAGCACGATGCCGTCGACCTGCTTGGACAGCCTGCGCACGAGCCCGATCTCGGCGGCGGTGTCCTCGTCGGTGTCGGCCAGGAAGACCGCGTAGTCACCCTCGTGGGCGCGGGCCTGCACCCCCTTGACCACGCTGGGGAAGAACGGGTTGCCCAGGTCGGGCACGAGCAGCCCGAGGTTGCCGGTGCGGCCGGTGATCAGGCCGCGGGCGGCGCGGTTGGGGTGGTAGCCGAGGGTGGCCGCGGTCTGCCGGACCCGGTCGCGGGTGGCCGGATGGACCAGCTCGGGCGCGGTCAGGGCGCGCGTCACGGTCGAAGCGGAGACACCGGCCGCGCGAGCCACATCCTTGATAGTCACCGCCATGCCCGCCAAGTCTGAAATCCATTTCGGATCGAGTCAAGGCATCGACGCAGATCGTTTGATGATCCTTTTCCCGGCGGACCCGGGTTTCGTGATCAATTGTGAAAACGTTTGTGATGTTCGTGTCATGGAGCCCGCGCGCCGGCACCCATAGGCTGAACGCGGGGGGCGTGTGGCGGCAGCGAGGAGTGGATGGCGTGACCCATCGGAAGGCCCTGGTGGTCCGGGGCGGGTGGGAGGGGCACAAGCCGGTCAAGGCGACCGAGATGTTCCTTCCCTTCCTGGAGCAGAACGGCTACACGGTGCGGGTCGAGGCCTCGACCGCGATCTACGCCGACCCCATCGAGATGGCCGGCACCGACCTGATCGTGCAGTGCGTGACGATGGGGGAGATCACCCGCGAGCAGCTGCGCGGCCTGCGCGCCGCGGTCGAGGCGGGCACCGGGTTCACCGGCTGGCACGGCGGCATCGTCGACTCGTTCCGCGCCTCCGCCGACTATCTGCAGCTCATCGGCGGCCAGTTCGTCACCCACCCCGGCAAGGACCCGGCCGTCTGCGTCGGCGACGAGTCCGACAAGATCCTGCCGCACACGGTCACCTTCACCGACCTGGGCCGCGCGCACCCCGTCACCGTGGGTCTCGACGACTTCCCGCTCCGCACCGAGCAGTACTGGGTGCTGCACGACGACCTCATCGACGTGCTCGCCACCCTCACCCACCCCGCGCAGCCGTGGCACCCCTGGCACCGGCCGATCGTCTCGCCGGCCATCTGGACCCGGCACTGGGGCGCCGGCCGGGTCATGGTCACCACCCCCGGGCACACGCTGGACGTGCTGGAGGAGACGCACATCCGCACCGTGATCGAGCGCGGCATGCTCTGGGCGACCCGCGACTGAGCGTCCTATCCGGTCAGCTTGGAACCGCTCGTGGACGGCTTGCCCGCCCCCAGGAAGAAGATGCCGGGCAGGCCCGCGGTCTCGAAGCCGGCGCTCTTGTTGCGCCGCAGCGTGGAGTGGCGGATCGTCATGGTGCCGGTGCGGTCGTTGCTCACGAAGAACACCGCGCCGCCGCCCTCGACCGCCTTGTTGTCCTCGATCAGCGTGCCGTCCAGGGTCAGCGTGAACCGGTTCCCGTCCAGGTAGATCGCGCCGCCGCTGCCACCGCCCGGAGTGCCGGACCGGGCCGGGTTCGCGCCGTTGCCGACCGCCTCGTTGTCCTGGAAAACGCTGTTCAGCACGATCCAGGAGACGCCGATGCTGCTCAGCGCCGACCCGTTCGAGCAGACACCGCCGGTGAACGTGCTGCCGGACACGTACACCGGGTCGTCGCCGCCCTGATCCAGCACCCGCAGCGCGGCCCCGCCCAGGTCCGGCCCGGTACGGTCGCAGCGGTTGCCGGTGAAGCGCGAGTTGACCACCTTGACGTGACCGCCGCGCACGAACACCGCGCCGCCGCCCCCGCCCTCGGTCTTGTCGCCGGTGCTGTTGCCCTTGCTGAACACCAGGTTCTGCAGGGTCAGCCGGGGTGTGTCCTGGTCCTGGCAGTGCGAGGTGGTGAAGCCCTGCGCCTCGTCGCACGTGTTCATGTAGAGGATGCGCCGCTTGCCCCCGCCGCTGAGCGTGACCCGGCCACCACCGTCGAGCACCACCTGGCTGCTCGCGTTGCGCACCTTCGCCGTCGCGGTCATCGTGATCGTCACCGGCGCCGGACCGCAGTCGAACGTGATGATGCCGCCCGCCGCGACCGCCTTCACCACCGCCGACGAGGTGCAGCTCGCGGGCGTGCCGCTGCCCACCTTGCGGGTCGGGTGGCTGGTGTCGATCGCGCGCGCGGCCGACGGGACGGTGGCGTGCCCGTCCGGGTTGCCCGGCTTGGGCAGGAGCTTGGCCGGCGCCGACGTGCGCGACGGCGACGGTGACGACGACGGCTTCGGCTTCGACGGCGCGGACGCCGGCGGCGCGGGAGCCCCGGACGCCGCCGCCGACGGCTCCCCGGCCACCCGCCGCTCGGAAAGGGCCGACGAGGGCGCCGAGCACGCACCGAGCAGCACGAGAGCGGCGATGAGGGGGATCAATCGAGAACGCACCGGAGGATGGTACGACTCCCGTTGCTTAAGTAATACCGCGCGCACCTTTACGTCATTCGGCTCCGGGTTGCCGCCGTATTAAGTAAGCATTTGTCTCTTGAGGACTTAGTCGTCGTCCTTGGTCTCCGCGACCGGGGTGCCGTTGCTGCAGGAGATCTTCAGCTCGGATCGGCCCTCGTCGCCCTCGAAGCGCACCTCGACCTCGTGGTCCGGGCCCTGCTCGGCACGCTCCACGCTGTAGCCCGGCCGCGGCGACCAGCTCACCAGGTATGCCTCGGTGCCGGTGCAGCGGGCGATCGCCGTACCGCCGCTGGTGGTGAAGCTCGCCTCGACGCCGCGCGCCGGTGGTGCCTTCGTGGCGCCGGGTTTGTCGCCCATCTTCGACGTGGCGGTGGGCGCCGGGGCAGGGCGGCCGGTCGGCGGGGCGGCGGTCCGGTTCGCCGTCGGTCCGCCGGCGGTGGGCGCCGGTCCGGCCGGTCCGCCTCCGTCGTCGCCGCCGCTGTTATCGCCGCCGTTGTCGTCCGGCGGCGCGGCCGGGCCGGTTGCCGTCCCGGCGCCGGGCGCTGGCGAGGACGGCCGCACCCCGGCCGGTCCCGAGGGCCGCGCGAGGGGAGTGTCGAGCGGTGCCGCCGACGACCCGTCCGCCGCGACCGACGGCTGGGTGCCGAGCGCCCGTCGCACGTCCTCCTCGGTGAGCACTCCGCCCGGCGTACCGGTCAAATTGTCGCCCACCAGGCGGATGCCGCCCAGCCCGGCCACCGTGGCCACCAAGGCCGCGGCCACCCAGCCGAGAGCCACGGCCAGGGTGGGACGGCGGACGGGACGCATGGCCGCAACTATGCCGCACGGCACGGTAAAGATGTTTCCGGTCGAACGATAAGGGATGGTTAAGGCCTACTAGGCTCGGAGCCAAATGGCACGCCTGCTGCTCGTCGAGGACGATGCGACCATCCGTACGCCGCTGATGCGTGCCCTGCGCGAGCGGGGGCACGCGGTCGCCTCCGTCGGCTCCGCGCTCGACGGCGTGCAGTCCGCGCTCGCCGACCGCCCCGACCTGGTCGTCCTCGACCTCGGTCTGCCCGACCTGGACGGCCGGGAGATGCTGCGGATGCTGCGCGCGGTCAGCCAGGTCCCGGTCATCGTGGCGACCGCCCGCGACGACGAGAACGAGATGGTGCGGGTGCTCGACACCGGCGCCGACGATTATCTGGTCAAGCCGTTCACCGCCGCCCAGCTCGACGCCCGCATCCGCGCGGTGCTGAGGCGCGGCGCCACCACGGCGACCGACCCGGCGATCACGGTGGGGGAGCTGGTCATCGACCCGGGCGCCCGGCAGGTCACGCTCGCCGGGGTGCCGATCGAGCTGACGCCGCGCGAGTTCGACCTGCTGCACCACCTCGCGGGGCGCGCGGGGCAGGTGGTGACCAAGCGCGAGCTGATGACCGAGGTGTGGCAGATCCCGTACGGGGGTGCGGACAAGACGGTCGACGTCCATCTCTCCTGGCTGCGCCGCAAGCTGGGGGAGAGCGCCACCGCGCCGCGTTACCTGCACACCGTCCGCGGCGTGGGTGTCCGGCTCGGACCTCCGTGAGAACGCGGCTGACGCTGCTCGTGCTGGCCACCACGAGCCTCCTGGTGATCGCCTTCCTGGTGCCGCTCGCGCTGCTGGTCCGGCAGGTCGCCCAGGACCGCGCGACCGTCCGCGCCACTGCCGACATCCAGGGCATCGTGCCGGTGGCCGGCACCTCCGACGTCCGCCAGCTCGGCCTGACCGTCGCTCAGCTCGCCGCGACCTCGGGCCGCCCGGTCACCGTCTTCCTCGGTAACGGAACCGTGCTGGGCTCGCCGGTCGCGGTCACCCCGGCCGTCGAGCTCGCCCGGCGCGGGCAGAGCCTCACGGTCTCCGAACGAGGCGGCGCCCGCGAGATCGTGGTGGCGGTGCAGGGCCGGCCGGAAGGCCCGGCCGTGGTGCGCACCGTCGTGTCGCCGGCCGAGGCGAGCAGCGGCGTGGCCCGGTCCTGGCTGGTGCTGGTGGTGCTCGCCGCCGTGCTGGTGCTGCTCGGGCTGGTGGTCGCCGACCGGCTCGCCCGGCGGCTGGTCCGGCCCATCACCGCGCTCTCCGACGTGTCGCACCGGCTCGCCAACGCCGAGCTGACCGCGCGCGCCGAACCGGACGGGCCGCCGGAGCTGCGCGAGGTCGCCGGCGCTCTGAACCATCTGGCCGCCCGGATCCAGGAGCTGCTGCGCCAGGAACGCGAGCACGTCGCCGACCTCTCGCACCGCCTGCGCACGCCGCTGACCGCGCTGCGCCTGGAGGCCGAGGGGCTGCGTGATCCGGCGGAGAGCGCCCGGCTCGCGGCCGCCGCCGACGGGCTCGAACGCGCGGTCAGCGGGCTGATCCGGCAGGCGCGCAGCCGCACCGATCCGTCGTCACCCGGCCGCTGCGACGCGGCGGCGGTGGTCGGTGAGCGTGCGGCGTTCTGGGCGGTGCTGGCCGAGGACACCGGCCGGCACATGGAGGTGGAGCTGGTCGCCGGCCCGCAACCGGTGGCGCTGGCCGCCGAGGAGCTCGCGGCCGCGGTGGACGCGTTGCTGGGCAACGTCTTCGCGCACACGCCGGAGGGAACCCCGTTTTCGGTACGCCTCACCGGCGCCCCGGCCGTGATCGTGGCGGATCAGGGTCCCGGGATGCCGTCCGGCCTGGCGGCGCGCGGGGTCAGCGGCGGCGACTCGACCGGGCTGGGCCTGGACATCGCGCGCCGGGCGGCCGCGGCGAGCGGCGGTGACCTCGCGATCCACCCGGCCGAACCGAGCGGGACGTCGGTCGTGCTGCGGCTCGGCCGTCCTTAACCCCGTCTTAGGGATCATGCAGCGCGCCGCTATCCCGCGACGCGCGAATCTTCTGGTCGTCAACCGGTAACCAGGAGGTTCAGTCATGAAGCGCACGTCCATGATCGCCGCGGCCATGGGTGCCGCCGCCGTGCTGGGTCTGGCGGGCACCGCGGTCGCCGCGAACGCCGGCGACGGCGCACCGGCGACCGTCCGGGTCAGCCCGGCGAGCGACGACAACGGCCTGCGGGGCGACGGGACGGTGGACGACAACCCGTCGAAGACCGCGCCGGCCCGGCCCTCGGCGTCGGCGTCGTCGCCGACGGCTTCCGACGACCGCGCCGCGGCCTCGAAGGCTGCTCTGCGGGCCGCCGGCGGCGGCACGGTGACCAAGATCGAGGCGGAGTACGAGCACGGGCGGGCCGTCTGGAAGGTCCGCATCGTCAAGGACGGCAAGCGGTACGACCTGTACGTGGACCGCAAGACCGGCAAGGTGACCCGGCACGACGTCAAGAAGTCCTCGTCCGCCACGTCGACGCGGACCGTCACCTACAGCACCCCCAAGCCCAAGGCGACGAAGAAGCACTCCGCCGACGACCACCGCGGCCGGGGCCGCGGGTCCGACGACAAGGGCCGCGACGACCGGGGCCGTGGCGGTCACGGCAGCGACGACAAGGGCCGCGACGACCGGGGGCGCGGCGGTCACGGCTCGGACGACAAGGGCGGCGACGACCACGGCCGCGGCGGGCACGGCAGCGACGACAAAGGCTCGGACGACCACGGCGGACACGGCCGCGGCTCGGACGACTGAGGTTCCCTTACGGCGTAGAAAGGGACTCCTCACCCCGGCGACGGCCCACGCGATCCTCGCGTGGGCCGTCGTTTCGTCGTTGCCGCGTCACGGGCGACAACACACTGCGTAACAATCGCTGCCGGCGTCTCGCGCGCTCGCACCACAGGGCGGCAGCACAAAGAGTGATAGCGCAGGGCCCCGGCATCGCCCGCTGTGACCTGCGGCATAGGTCCGACTTGTGCCGTCTTTCGCCGTTTTACGACCGGTCTGAGATGTCTGAGTTGGGCCATTCGGCCGTATTGGTCCGCCGGTCAGGTCAGCGGCCTTGAATCACGCTGCGTAGCTTCATATTGTCCCAATACGTCCATCACTACGGGCAGTATCCGACGGTGGACATCACGAACAGTGACTTGGGACAGGAGGAAGAGCGCGGTGACCGCTACGCATCAATGGCTGCTCCTGGTCGCCGGATACGCCGTCATGTTGTCCTGGCCGATCTCCACGATCGCCCTGGTGACCTTCGCCGTCCGCTACGTCGGTGCCCGCCGGCGGAGCTCGGTCACCAAGGCCCTGGAGGGCGGAGACGGCACTCCCGAGCATTTCTGGATCATCGTGCCGGCGCTGAACGAAGAGGTCGTGGTCGGCAACACGGTCCGCGCCGCGCTCGGCCTCAGCGGTCCCGGCAACACCCTGGCCCGGGTCCTCGTGGTGGACGACGGCTCCGACGACGGCACCCCGGACGTGCTCGCCGCCATCGACCACCCCCGGCTGCACATCATGCGGCGCGAGCTGCCCGAGGCGCGCAAGGGCAAGGGCGAGGCGCTCAACGCCGCCTACCGCTACATCGCCGAGCGCTCCGCGGAGGCCGGCGTCAGCCCGGACAAGGTGGTTCTCGGCATCATCGACGGCGACGGCCAGGGCAGCCGCAACATCCTGCTCGAGGTCTCCCGGATGCTGCGCGACACCCGCATCGGTGCGGTCCAGGTCCAGGTACGCATCCGCAACCGCAACAAGCTTCTCGGCGCCGTGCAGGACCTGGAGTTCGGCTCGATCGTCAACGCCTGCCAGAGCCTGCGCGACTCGCTCGACACCGTCGGGCTCGGCGGCAACGGCCAGTTCACCCGGCTCTCCGCGCTGCTCGCCCTGGGCGACGCGCCGTGGTCGGCCTGCCTGGTCGAGGACCTCGAGCTGGGCCTGCGCATGCATCTCGACGGCCTCGGCATCCGCTACTCGTCGCGGGCGTCGGTCACCCAGCAGGCGGTGGTGGACGTCCGCCGGCTCACCCGCCAGCGCACCCGCTGGGCGCAGGGCAACCTGCAGTGCGCCCGCTACCTGCGCCGGCTGGTCACCTCGAAGCGGCTCGGCCCGATCGGACTCGTCGAGGTGCTGCACTACCTGCTCTCGCCGTGGGCGAACGCCGTGGTCGCCGTGCTCCTCGCCGGCATGGTCGCGGTCGCGGTCGGCGGCCTGGTGATCGGGCACCCGTTCGCGTACATGGACGACTGGGGTTGCCTCGCCGAGAGCTGCGGCACCTGGCTCGGCGTCACCTTCTTCCCGGGCCTGCTCTGGGCACTGGTGCACCGCTACCGCCTGCGCGACGAGGGCATCCGCCGGCTGCTGGTGGCTGCCCTGGCGTACCCCCTGTTCCTGCTGCTCGGCCTGGTCGCCACCTACCGCGCGGTGGGCCGGCAGGTCAGCGGCCGGCAGGCCTGGGCCAAGACCGAACGACTCGCCGAAGAACCGATGGACACCCCGCAAGAAGAGCTCGTACTCGCCGGTTAACCCACGACGACCCCCCGGAGAATCACATGTCGCTCCCCGAAGTCCACCTCATCGGCGGTACCCGCCCCGAAGCCGTCAAGCTCGCGCCGGTCGCCGTCGCGATGCGCGAGCAGGGCCTGGTCGAACCGGTTCTGCTGGCCAGCGGTCAGCACCCGGCGATGGTCGTGCAGGCGCTCGCCGCGTTCGACCTGACCCCCGACGTCACGCTCACCGTCGAGCGGACCACCGGCAGCCAGGCCGAGCTGCTCACCGAGATGATCCGCAAGCTCGAGGAGCTGTGGGACCGGCGGCCGCCCGCCGCGGTGATCGTGCAGGGCGACACCACCACCAGCCTGGCCGGGGCGCTCGCCGCGTTCTGGCGGCGCATCCCGGTCGTGCACCTCGAGGCCGGCCTGCGCTCGGGTGACCTCGACTCGCCGTTCCCGGAGGAGGCGAACCGCAAGCTGGTCGCCCAGGTCGCCGCGCTGCACCTGGCGCCGACCCCGCTGGCGGCCACCAACCTGCTCGACGAGAACGTGCCCGGCGACGGCGTGATGGTCATCGGCAACACGGTGGTGGACGCGACGCTAGCGGTGGCCGGTCGCAAGCTGCCGTTCGAGAACGCCGCCGTGGCCGCGTCCCGGGCCGGCAGCACGAACCGGCTGGTGCTGGTCACCGCGCACCGCCGCGAGTCGTGGGGCGAGCCGCTGGAGCGGATCCTCAAGGCGGTTCGCCACCTCGTGGCGAAATATCAGGACATAGAGGTAATTCTGCCGAGCCACCCCAACCCGGCGGTACGGGCGCAGGTGGAAGCCGGGCTGGCCGGCGTCGAGCGCGTCACCGTCACCGACCCGCTGCCGTACCCGGACCTGTCCCGCCTGCTCTCCGAGGCGTACCTGGTCCTCACCGACTCGGGCGGCATCCAGGAGGAGGCGCCGTCGTTCGGCGTGCCCGCCCTGGTGCTGCGCGACGTCACCGAGCGCGTCGAGTCGCTGCACGCCGGCTGCGCGAAGCTCGTCGGCTCGGACACCGACCTGATCGTCACCGAGGCGTCCGCGCTTCTCGACGATCGTGCCCTCCGCGACGCGATGACCGCGGGCGGCAACCCGTACGGCGACGGCCTCGCCGCCCTCCGAACCGCCCAGGCGACTGCCGCTCTTCTGGGCCTGGCCCCCGCCCCCGCCGCCATGCCGGCCCTCGTGACTGGAGTGACCCGCTGATGCGTACGACCAAAATGACCCGACGTGGCCTGCTCGGCGCCGGCCTCTCGATCGCGGCGGTGACCGCGGTCGGCCTGAACGCCGTCGAGGCCGACGCCGCACTGCCGGCGGCCAAGTCCGGCCTGGCCGCACCCGGCGGTGGCACCGCGAAGACCCTCATCCTGTACGACACCACGAGTGAGTTCGGCTGGCTCGGCGAGGTCTACGCGACCCAGACCGCGAACCTGAGCTCGCACTTCGGCTCGTGGACCGCGGCCCCGGTCGGCGGCTACAAGACCGGCGACCTGAATGCGTACACCGCCGTCGTCTACATCGGCAGCACCTACGACGAGCCGCTGCCGGTCGCCTTCCTCGACGACGTGACCGCCACGACCAAGCCGGTCACCTGGGTCTACGACAACATCTGGCAGCTCACCGCGCGGGACACCACGTTCGCCGCCAAGCACGGCTTCACCAGCGGCGCGTTCGACACCTCGGACGTCGCCGAGGTGAAGTACAAGGACAAGTCGCTCACCCGGGACGCGGTGAACAACAAGTCCGGCATCATGAACCTGTCGATCAGCGACGCGAGCAAGCTCACCCCGCTGGCCACCGCGGTCCGGCCGGACGGCACCACCTTCCCGTGGGCGGTCAAGTCGGGCAACTTCACCTACGTCGGCGAGATCCCGTTCGCGTACGTCACCCACGACGACCGCTACATGGCCTTCGCCGACCTGCTGTTCGACTCGCTGGGCAGCACCGGCGTCGAACGGCACCGCGCGCTGGTCCGCATCGAGGACGTCGGCCCCGACTCCGAGCCGGCCGAGCTGCGCGCCGTCGCCGACTACCTGTTCGCGCAGAAGGTGCCGTTCACCGTCGCCGTCTACCCACGCTACCGCGACCCGAAGGGCGTCAACAACGGCGGCCGGGCCGAGGACTACACGCTGCTGCAGCGGCCGCAGGTCATCTCCGCGCTCAAGTACATGCAGAGCAAGGGCGGCACGTTGCTCATGCACGGCTACACCCACCAGTTCGGCAACCTCGCGAACCCGTACGACGGGGTCAGCGCCAACGACTTCGAGTTCTACATGGCCCATGTGGACGCCAACGACAGCGTGATCTACGACGGCCCGGTGGCCGGCGACTCGGCGATCTGGATGACCGGCCGGATCCTGGCCTCCGGCCTGGTCTTCGCGGCCTCCGGGCTGGGCACGCCGACCATCTTCGAGCCGCCGCACTACGCGGCCAGCGCGGTCGACTACCAGACCATCAACTCCATCTTCGGCAAGCGCTACGACCGGGGTCTCTACTTCCCGGGCGTGCTCACCGGCGCCAAGCCCAACTACGCCAAGCAGTTCGGGCAGTTCTTCCCGTACACCGTCCGTGACGTCTACGGCTCGGTCGTCGTCCCGGAGAACATCGGCAACGTCGAGCCGCTGCCGTTCAACCACCACCCGGCCCGCCTGCCCGCCGACCTGATCGCCTCGGCCGACCGCAACCTGGTCGTCCGCGACGGCGTGGCGAGCTTCTTCTACCACCCGTACCTCGGCACCGACTACCTCAAGCAGCTGGTGCCCGGCATCAAGGCCGAGGGGTACACGTTCGTCAGCGCGGCCACCATGCTCGCCGGCTGACCCGTCGCACGAAATGAGCGCCGCCCGGCATCGCCGGGCGGCGCTTACGCGGTTCAGTAGTCCTTCAGTCGCCATCAAGTCGATCAATTTAATCTGGGCGCACGTGCGGCCCCGGAACGATTGGACGGTGGCGGGAATGAAGGATTACAAGGACTACCGAGCGCCGCGATGGCAGGACATGAGCGACCGGGAGAAGAAGATCGGCCTGTTCTGGCACGCGCTTTCCTATCTCGTGTTCAATGTGGCCTTCATCGTCTACTGGCTGATCGCGCCGCCGACGGGCTTCTTCTGGCCGGTCGTCCCGGTGGTCGCCTGGGGCATCGGGCTGGCGTTCCACGTCCGGGCCGTCTACGCACCGTCGAAATCGGCGCCGCGGGAGGCGTGAAGGCCGCCGGCCAGCTTCTCGGCCCGCCGGGCGAACAGGTGAGCGCCCCGGGCGACCGACAACGCCCGGGCGCTCTCCGCGACGGCTCGCACCGCCGACTCCGGCTCGCCGCGCGCCCGGGCCAGCCGCGCCCGCATCAGCAGCAGGAAACCCTCGGGATAGCGCTGGCCGTGGGTGTCGAGCAACGCGCCGGCCCGGTCGAGGGCGGCGGCGGCCGCGGCGGGCCGCCCGGCCGCCAGCCACATCTCGGCGAGCAGCCCGTACCAGGTGGCCACGCCCGAGCGGGGCGGGTCGAGCAGGGTGCCGGCGATGATCTCCGCGGCCTCCGTCGCGGCGGCGGCCGGGTCCTCGCCGGACACCGCGCGCGCCCAGCAGCGGCCGAGCCGCTGGTACGCGCCGAGGAACACGAAGGTGGCCTCCGGGTCCACCGCGATGCCGCGATCCGCCGCCCGCCGCGCCCAGTCCGGGTGGCCGGCCAGCGCCGCGATCGTCACGCTGAACGCCGCCCAGACCGTGATCACGTACGGGTCGCCGTCCGCGCCGGCCTCCATCGTGTCGAGCTGGGCTCGCGCGCCGCCGACGTCGCCGTGCAGCGCGGTCATCAACGCGCGCATCACCGGCCAGAGCAGCCGCAGGTCACGGCGCAGCGAGTAGGCGCCGCCGTCGGCCGGGTCGTCGAGCATCGTCGCGGTCCGGTCCAGGTACCTGAACGCCGTACCGATGTCGCCCACGTCCCACCGGTGGATGCCCCAGGCGTGCCGCCCGTACGCGCGTACGAGGGAATCGGTCGACGCCTCGCCCTCGTCGAGCAGCTGTCGCGCGAGCCGGCCCGCCCGGTCGAGCCGGATGCCCTGCGAGTACGCGGCCCAGCGGGAGAACAGGAAGTCGGCGGCCTCACGTTCGCGTCCGAGCTTGCGTGCCAGCAACTCGGCCCGTTCCAGCTGGTCGAGCGCCGAGCCGACGTACCCCGACCGCATCCCGCTGACCGCGGCGAACCGCGACAGCGCGGACAGTTCCAGCTCGGCCAGGCCCGCCGTGCGAGCGATCTGCGCGGCCGCCCGTAACTGCTGCTCGGCGGCCTCGAACGCGGACTTGGCTGCGGCCCGGCGACCGGCGTCCACGAGCGCCGCGGCGGTCCGGGCCGGGTCGGCGAGCGGCCCGGCCGCCCACAGGTGATGGGCGAGACGCTCGGCGACCGGCTCGTCGCCGGTCTGCTCCAGCGCGTCCGCGATCCGCAGGTGCAGCCGGGTCGCGAGCGGCGCCGGCGTGGCCCGGACCACCGACTCGCGCACCAGGTCGTGGGTGAAGCGGAACGCGAAGGGATCGCCGGGCGCCGGTTCGAGCATGCCGAGCTCGACCGGCGGCTCGAGACGGTCGAGGCAGCTCAGGCTGTCGACGCCGGCGGCCCGGGCGAGCAGGCCCAGCTCGACGTCCCGGCCGGCCAGCGCGGCGATCCGCACCAGATCCCGGGCGTCGTCGTCGAGGCCGGCCATCCGGTCGCGCACGATGTCGCGCACGGTGGACGGCACCCCGGCCCGCGCCGCGGCGTCCCCGGTGAGCGGGCCGCCGCCGGCGAGGAACCGGGACAGCTCGCGGACGAAGAACGGATTGCCGCCGGTGCGGGCGTGGATGCTGTGCGCCGCACCCGGGCCGGGCTCCCGGCCGGTCTCGCGGCGGACCAGCTCGGACACCTCGGCCTCGCCGAGCGGGCCGAGCCGGATCCGGCGGTGCTGGGGCAACCGGCTCGCCGCGGCCAGCATCCGGGCCAGCTCCGAGCCGGGCACCGGCGCGCGGTCGCGCAGCGCCCCGACGATCACGACACCGTCCGGCAGCCGGGCCGCGAGGTGGCCGAACAACTGCAGCGAGGCGACGTCGGCCCACTGAAGGTCGTCGATCACCAGCAGCAGCGGGCGGCGGGCCGCGATCTGACCGGTCAGCTCGACGGTCCGCTCGAACAGGCGGAACCGGGCGCCGGTGTCCGGCAGCACCGGCGCGGCCGGAGCGCCGTCGCCGGGTTCCAGGAGCCGGCCGAGGTCGCCGCCCTGCCACTGCTCGCGGGCCGCGACGCTCAGCTCGCCCAGCAGGGTGCCGACGGCCTGCACCCACGGCCACATCGAGGGCGTCCCGTCGCCGTCCAGACAGCGGCCCCAGACGACGAACGCGCCCCGCCGGGACGCCTCGGCGGCGATCTCGGCCAGCAGGCGGGTCTTGCCCACCCCCGGCTCGCCCTCGACGACCGCGAGTGCGCTGCCGCCGCCGAACGCCGCCGCCAGGGTGTGGCGTAACACCGCGAGCTCCTCGGCCCGGTCGACCAGACCGGTGGCGGGCGCCGGCATGGCCTCGGCGGGCGCGGGCTGCCGCAGCGCCCGCTGGTGTGCGGCGAGCAACGCCGGTCCCGGATCGATGCCGAGCTCCTCGGCCAGCCGCGCGCGAACCGCCTGGAACACCGACAGCGCCTCGGCCGTGCGTCCGGTGGCGGCCAGCGTGACGACCAGCGCGGCCTGCACCGTCTCGTGCAGCGGCGCCATCCGGGCGGCCAGACGCACCGACGGCAGCACCCGCTCCGGCTCGCCGCGGGACACCGCGAGCCCGGCCGCCGCCACGCAGGCGTCGAAGAACTCGCCGTCGAGCGCGGTGAAGATCGACGACGCGGCCGCCGTGGTCAGGCCGTCGCCCGCGGCGCCGTGCCACAGCGGCAGCGCCCGCGCGTAGTGGCCGAGCGCCACCTCCGGGGTGGCACCCGCCTTGGCCGCCTCGACGAGCTCCCGGAAGCTGACCACGTCCAGCATGCCGGGACCGGGCTCGAACAGGTAGCCGTTGCCCCGGCGCCGCAGGTACGAGCCGGGTCCGCGGGCGGGCCGCGCCGGTTCCAGCAACCGCCGCAGCGTGCCGACGTACTTCTGCAGGATGTTGAGCGCCGAGGCCGGCACGTCGTCGCCCCAGATCAGATCGATCAGCTCGTGGGTGCTGACCGGCTTGCCCGCGCGGGCCAGCAGAACGGCGAGCAGGCAGCACTGCTGCCGCGGCCCGGTGTCGAGTTCGACGCCGTCGCGCCACACCCGCAACGGGCCGAGAATCTGCAGATACAGATCCGCCATGCCATTCCCATACCGAATTGTCAGGACAATTTCCGGGGAGCCGCGAACAGTCTACCGAGATCATCCACATTGGTCACCCGATGCAATTCGGTCCATTTCCGTGCGGACCGTTCGCGTTCCGCATTCGCTCGACTCCACCAGATTGTGCTTGGCTGGCGGTATGCGGGTGAATGACCTGGTCGGCCGGGACGGCTTGCTGGCCGATCTGCTCGGCTGGTTCCGCCCGGCGGCGCGCGGCAGCGGCCGGGCGGCGCTGCTGCTGGGCGAGGCCGGCGCGGGAAAGTCCAGCCTGGCGGACGCCGTGGCGGCCGGGCTCGACGGCTTCCGGGTCGCGCGGGGCTGGTGCTCCGCCGCCGGGATGCCGCCGTACTGGCCATGGCGGAGCGCGCTCGCCAAGGTCGCGCCGGGCCTGCCGTTCGATTCCGGCGACGCGTCCCGCGACGACCGGCAGGTGCTGTTCACCGCCGTGCTCGACGCGCTCGAACGGCAGCCGGCGCCGCTGCTGATCGTGCTCGAGGACCTGCACTGGGCGGACGCCTCCTCGCTGGCGCTGCTGCGTTCGGTGGCCGCGGCACCGGTGGCGTTGCTGTGCACCCGCCGCGACGAACCGGGCGTGAACCCCCTTGCCGACCCGCTCGCGGACCTGCCGACCAGCGTGCGGCGGATCGCCGTGCCGCCGCTGGACGACGTCGCGGCCGCGACGCTGGTGTCGCGGATCGTCGGCGACCGGCTGCCCGGCGCCAGCGTGGCCGCGGTCGTGGCGCGGGCCGGCGGCAACCCGTTCTTCCTCGCCGAGGTGGCCCGGCTGCTGGCCGCGCACGGCTCGTCCGCGATGGCCGTGGTGCCACCCGGCGTGCACGAGGTCCTGGGCCGCCGGGTCGCGCGGCTGACCCAGTCGTGCGCGACGTTGCTCGCGGCCGCGGCGGTGACCGCGGAGACGGCCACCGCCGGCCCGGACCTGATCGACGAGCGCCTGGTCGTAGCGGTCACCGGCCGGTCACCCGAGACGGTGACCGACCTGCTCGACGAGGCGGTGCGGGCCGGCCTGGTGACGGCCGGCCCGTCCCCGCGATTCGCCCACGCGCTGGTGCGCGAGGTGCTGGTGGCGGACCTGCCGCGCGGCGAAGCGGGCCGTACCCACCGCCGGACAGCCGAATTGATCGAGCCGAGTGGTGACGCGGAACGGCTCGCGTATCACTGGTCGCGCTCGTCCGGGCCGGACGCGCCCGGCCGCGCCGCCGCATGGTCGATCCGGGCGGCCGAGCAGGCCGTCGACGCGCTCGGCTTCGACCAGGCGGTCGCCCACCTGCGGCGGGCGCTGGACGGCGCCGCCGCGGACCGGGTCGATGTGCTGATCCGGCTCGGCCGGGCGCAGCGTCTCGCCGGTGATCCGGTCGGCAGCCGGGCGTCCTTCGAGGCCGCGGCCGCGCTGGCCGGCGAGTCCGGCCGGGCGGACGATCTCGCGGTGGCGGCGCTCGGCATCGGCGGCGGCGTCATCGGGTTCGAGGTGCCGATCGCCGACGAGGCGTACGCGGAAATGCTGCGCGACGCGCTCGCGCGGCAGACGGGTGACTCACCGGTGAAGGCCGCGCTGCTCGGGCGGCTGTCCATGGCGCTCACCGGGCTCGCCGGGCCGGGGGAGCGGCGGCGGCTGGCGCAGGAGGCGGTCGCGATGGCGGAGCGGACCGGCGATCCGGCCACGACGGCCGGGGTGCTCGCGGCGTACTGCGACGCGGTGGCGGGTCCGGAACATGTGACCGCGCGCCTGGCGGCGGCGGACCGGATGCTCGCCGTCGCGGCCGGTCGTGAGTCGAGACTGCTGGCCCGGCGGCTGCGCCTGCTCGCCTACTTCGAACGCGGCGACCTCGCCCGGGTCGACGCCGAGATCGCCGCGTACCGGCGCGACGCCGGGGCGGCCGGCATCCCGCTCTACCAATGGCTGCCGGAGATCTGGCGCGGCGCCCGCGCCCTGCTGACCGGCGACCCGGACGCCGCGCTCGCACACGCCGCCACCGCCGAGGCGATCGGCGCCCGGGCCGGCAGCGGCAACGCCGTGCTGCTCGGGCTCGCGCTGCGCATGCACGCCCACCTGACCGCGGGCCGGGCCGCCGAGCTCGCCGGCGAGATGCGCGCGCTGCTCGACCAGGTCGCCGTCGTGCCGTTGCAGATCTTCTACCGCGCCGCTCCCGCGGTCGTCCTGCTCGCCGCGGGCGACGACACCGAGGCGCGGGCGACCTTGAACGCCTACGTCGAAACGGCCGCGGCGGACATCGCGCCGGACGCCGAATGGCTCGAAGGACACTGGGCGCTGGCCGAGATCGCGGTCCGGCTGGGCGACGAGCGGGCCGCGGCACGGGTGCTGAGCGACCTGCGGCCGTTCGAGCGGCTCTGGGCCGTGGACGGGATCGGCGCCGCGGTCTTCGGCACCGTCGGTCACCAGTTGGGGCGGCTCTGTGCGCTGCTCGGGCGGCACCGCGAGGCGCACGGTTACTTCGAGCGGGCGCTCGCCGACTACGAGCACGCCGGGGCCCGGCTCCTCGCCGGGCAGGTGCGGGCCGAGGCCGGCCTGCCCCGGCCGGCGCCGGTTCGCGACGAGGGCGTACTACGCCGCGACGGCCGGTACTGGCACGTCGAATGGCGCGGCACCGCCTCGGTGGTGGCCGACGGCAAGGGCATCCGGGACCTCGCCGTGCTTCTGGCGCGGCCGCATCGGCCGGTGCCGGCCGTCGAGCTGGCCGGCGTCGAGAGCGCGGGCGACCTGGGACCGCGGCTGGACGCGACCGCCCGCGCCGCCTATCGAGCCCGGCTGGCCACGCTCGACGCGGCGCTCGCCGACGGCACCGGCGACGCCCGGATCCTCGCCGAGCGGGAGGCGATCGTGGCCGAGCTGCGCGCGGCGATCGGGCTGGGCGGGCGGCCGCGCGCCGAGGGCGATCCGGCCGACCGGGCCCGCAAGGCGGTCACCATGCGCATCCGTGCGGCGATCACGGCCGTCGAACGCACCGATCCGGCGCTGGCGCGGCATCTGCGCAACGCGATCAAGACCGGCCGGGTCTGCGCGTACCAGCCGGAAACCGCGGTTCGCTGGCGCACCTGACGATGTCAGCTCCCGTCTGACGCCTTCCCGGGTGACAGCGAAATTCCCGGAAGGAGCACCGCCATGGGTACCGAAGAGCTAGCCGACCGCCTGTTCACGGCCGGCGTCGCCACGATCGAACTGTCCTGCGTCTACCTGGGCATCCGGCTCGGGTACTACCACACGCTCGCCTGCACCGGCGGCGGCCTCACCGCCGACGAGCTGGCCAAACACACCGGAACCGCCCCCCGCTACACGCATGAGTGGCTGCAGTCGCAGGCGATCAGCGGGTTCGTGACCATCGACGGCGACGACCCGGCGACCGCACGGTACGCGCTGGCCGACGGCGCCTCGGACGTGCTGGTCGAGGTGACCGGCCCGGCCTACCTCGGCGGCCTCGCCCACGCCGCGGCGGCGATCGGCGGCGTGCTGCCCGATCTGGCCGACGCGTACCGCACCGGCGACGGCCTCCCCTATGCGCGATACGGCGCCGACGCGGTCACCGCGCAGGCGGCCCTGAACCGGCCCGCGTACGTGAATTCGCTGGCCGCCGAGTGGCTTCCGCAGGTGCCCGACGTGGTGGATCGGCTGGCCGGAGGCGCCCGGGTCGCCGACTATGGCTGCGGTGCGGGCTGGTCCTCGATCGAGCTGGCCCGGGCCTATCCGGACGTGCGGGTGGACGGCTTCGACAACGACGAGGCCTCGATCGCCACCGCCCGGCGTAACGCCGCCGAGCAGGGTGTCGCGGACCGGATCGACTTCGAGGTGGCCGACCTGACCGGCGGCACGGGCGCGGTGGGCCGGTACGACGTCGTGTTCTTCTTCGAATGTGTGCACGACTTCCCGCGACCGGTCGAGGTGCTGCGCAACGCGCGCACGGCGGTACGGCCCGGCGGCACCGTCATCGTCATGGACGAGCGCGCGGCCGAGACGTTCACCGCGCCCGGCGACCCGGTGGAGCGGTTCCTCGGCGGCGTGAGCGCGTTGTGGTGCCTGCCGCAGGGTCTGGTCGGCGCCGACCCGCAACCGGTCGGGACGCTGATGCGACCGGCCGCCATGGCCGCGCTGGCGGCCGACGCCGGCTTCGCGGCCAGCGAGATCCTGCCGATCGAGCACCCGTTCTTCCGCTTCTACCGCCTGGTGCCGTGACGCTGCCACGGACCGGGAGCGGCGCGGCCGGCCGGGCAACGGGCAGCCGCGCCGCTCGGGACAAAAGCTCAGTTCTCCTCGGGGTTGCTCGGATGCAGCAGGTCGGACAGGCCGAGCCGGGCCAGGAACTCGCCGCGCACCCGGTCGGCCACCTCGTCGACGGCCGTGGCCCCCTGCCCGCTCGGCTCGTGGTGCACGCGCAGCGGGCGGGTGCCCTTGTCCATCGCGACCACCTCGACGATCAGCCGCGCGATCACGGCGGCGTCGATGCCCGCGGGTTCGAGCATCGCCATCTTCGCGCCGATCTGCTCCATCAGCTGCGGGTAGCGCAGCTCGTACTCGGCCGCCACCGCCGCGTCGGCCGGCGCGCCCGCGTGCGCGTAGTGGTTCGTGCCGCGGGTGAACGAGCCCGGCGTCACGATCGTCGTCTCGATGCCGAAGCGGGCCACCTCCAGCGCGGTGTTCGCGGCCAGCGCGTCCAGCCCGGCCTTGGCCGCGAAGTACGGCGCCAGGTACGGCGGGCTGCCGGCCCGGGCGCCCGCGTTGCCGATCCAGAGCAGCAGGCCGTCGCCGTTCGCGCGCATCGACGGCAGCATCGCCCGGTTCAGCCGGTGGGCGCCGAGCACGTTCGTGTCGTACAGGTCGGCCAGTTGCTCCGGGGTGAACGCCTCGGCCGGGCCCACCACCATCGCCCCGACGTTGTGCACCAGCACGTCCACCCGACCCCCCTGGTCGAGGATGCCGGCGGTCGCGTTCTTCACCGACTCGGCCGAGGTCACGTCCAGCTCGATCACCCGCAGATCGACGCGGCGGCCCCGGGCGTAGGCCGCGGCCTCGTCGGCCGGCTCGGCGTTACGCCCCGCCACGTCCCGGATGCCCGCGAACACCGTGTGGCCCTGCTCGGCCAGCGCGCGCGACGTCATCCGGCCGAAGCCGCTGGATGCGCCGCTGACGACGATGTTCTTCGGCATGAGTGGTGTGGTCCTCCTCGCGCACGATCTTTGTGTCGACCGTACGAAGCGGACGGCGTGTCTAACGTGAGTCAAACGACGTAACTGCGCGTCACAACCGTCGCGAGCTCGGTGCGCGACGAGACCCCGACCTTCGGATATATCCGGTACAAATGACTGCTGATCGTGCGCGGCGAGACAAACAGCCGCCCGGCGATCTCGCGGTTGCTCAATCCCTCCGCCACCAGCCGGGCCACCTGCAGCTCCTGCGGCGTCAGCTGGTCGGTGGCATCGGTGGTACGCCGGCGCGTCTCACCCGACGCCCGCAACTCCGCCTGCGCGCGCTCGGCCCACGGACGGGCACCCAGGGCGTCGAAGGTCTCCACCGCCGCGCGCAGGATCGGCCGGGCCAGCGCCGGGCGGCGCCGTCGCACCCGGCTGCCGTACGCGAGTTGCAGCCGCGCCCGCTCGAACGGCCATTCGCTCAGCTCGCCGCCCAGCGCCGCGCCCAACTCCTCGTCGGCGTCGGCCAGCATCGCCCGCGCGCAGGTCAGGCCCACGGTCAGCACCGAAATCCCGGTGATCGACTCGACCTCCCGCACCCGCCGCGCGACGCTGTCCCGCCGGTCGCTGGCCACGCCCGCCTCGGCCAGGTGCGCGAGCACGAACAACCGCAGGTACGGGTGGTAGCCCGGCCCGGACGGCTCGAAGATCGCGTCGAACTCCTCGTGCGCCTCGGCGAACCGCGCGTCCGCCAGCGCCTGCACGCCCCGCGCGATCCGCACCAGCCCGAGCAGCGTGTGCGCGCCGATCGACAGCAGCACCTGCTCGGCCTTCTCGGCCAGCATCCGGGCCTCGTCGCCGTTGCCGCGCAGCGCTTCGCCCTGCGCCCGGGACAGCATCGCGGTGAGCATGAAGTTGCGCTGCCCGGTGTCCGCGGCCAGCTCCTCCGCCTCGGCCGCCGCGGTCCGGGCCAGCGACGCGTTCCCGCGCTGCGCCGCGATCCAGGCCTGATTCACCAGGGCCTGGGTCAACGTCACCAGGTGTCCCTGCTCGCGCAGCAGCTCGACGGCGTCGGCGGCGAGCTGAGCCGCCGGCCCGAGCGCCCCGACCCCGCTCGCGCCGGTGCTGATCTCGTGCATCTCGTACGCGGTCAGGTCGATGCGCCCGAGCAGCTCCCGGGTCCGCGCCACCACCTCGGCGCCACGCTCCAGCGGGGCGATCAGGCCGAGCGCGCCGACCAGCCGCGGCGTCGACGGTGGCAGGCCGAGGCTGTCCAGCAGGGCCAGCATGCCCGCGCGCAGGTCGGCGTCCGGGTTCGAGTGGTACGTCCGCAGGGCCACCCGCCACAGCGTCAGCAGCGACTGCCGGGGCCGTCCGGCGTCGCGCAGCCGGATCGTCGCGTCCAGGTGGCCGCGCAGCCGGGACGCCCCCGACCACGTACCGCCGCGGGTGGTCTCCGAGACCAGCCACAGCAGCACCTGGTCGTCCGGGCTGAGCTCGTCGATCAGCACCTGCGGGAGCAGCTTGTCGACCCGGGCGAGGTCGCCGGTCTCCAGCGAGCTGACCGCGGCCTGCAGCAGCATCGCGGACCGGCGGCCGGGCACCGAGGTGAGCCGCGCGGCGCGTTCCCAGGCCTGCCGCGCCGGGCCGGGCGCGCCGCGGTCCATCAGCCGTCTCGCGAGCCGGCCGAGATCCTCGGCGAGCCCGTCGTCGGTGCCGACGGTGGCCGCCGCGCGGTGCCACACGGCGCGGTCCGGGTCGCCGGCCACCCCGGCCAGCGCTGCGTGCGCACGCAAGCGTTGCGAGAGGCTGGCGCCCTCCCGGATCGCCGAGCGGACCAGCGGGTGCCGGAAGTGCAGCCGGAACGCGTCGTCGACGTCGATGAGCCGGGCCGCGATCGCCGGTTCCGCGTCCTCGACCGTCAGCGGCTCGTCCCCGCCGAGCGCCCCGGCCGCCAGGAACTCGTCCAGCCGGTCACCGTCGTCCAGCGCCGCCACCAGCAGCAGCGCCCACGTCCGCGGCGGCAGCTCGCGGGCGGCCGCGCCGAACGCGCGTTCCAGCCGGGTGGTCAGCGGCAGCGTCGCCAGCAGCAGACCGTCCGCGCCGGCGCGCGCGGCGGCCACCGCGAGCTCGGCGAGGGCCAGCGGGTTGCCGGCCGCCTCGGCGAGGACCCGGCCGCGCAGCAGCGGCGACAGCCCCGGCGACAGGTCGCCGAGCAGCGCCGCCGACTCCTTCTCGGACAGCGGCTCCACCCGCAGCTCCAGCGCGCCCAGCCCGTCGAGGCGTGCCTCGGTCTCGGCGCCGTCGCGCATGCCCAGCAGCACCACGATCGGGTCCGACTCGACGTGCCGGCCGGCGAAGCCCATCGCCGCCCAGCTCGCCGAGTCGAGCCACTGCGCGTCGTCGACCACGATCAGCAGTGGACGGTCGGCGGCCCGCACGGTCGCGGCCCGGCGCAGGGCGAGGCCGAGCTGGAACTCGTAGCGTTCGTCGTCGCCGGGCTCCGGCACCGGCTCGGTCCCGCCGAGCATGCCGAGCAGGGTGAGCGCGGCCGCGAACGGCATCCGGAACTCGGACTGCACCCCGACCAGCGAGAGCGTGTCGATCCCGCGCCCGGCCGCCTCCCGGGCGGCGGCCGCGAGCAGCGACGATTTGCCGATCCCCGCGCCGCCGCGCACGACGAGCAGCCCGGGCCGATCAGGCAGGCGAGACACCACCCGCCGGATCGCCGACAGCTCCGCCTGCCGGCCCCGGAGATCGTCAGTCACCGCCCGAGACTACGTCCGGACGCCGGCTAGTTGCCGAAGACGACCCGGTGGCGGTCGCGGGCCCGGGTCAGGTGCTCGCGCATGGCGACCTCGGCGGCGTCCGCTTCGTGGTCGCGGATGGCGGCGGCGATGCGCTGGTGCTCGTCGTTGGTGACGGCCGTCTGGGCGTACGGGAAATAGCGCCGGTGCAGGTGCAGGTGGGAATGCAGGCGGCCGATGCTCTCGTGCAGCAGCGGGCTGCCGGACGCCGCCGCGACCAGGTCGTGCATCTGCGCGTCGAGCGTGGTGAACGCCGCGTGCCAGGCCTGGTCGTCGCCGTCGCCGGCGGACACCGTGCGCGCCGCCGCGACCACCAGTTCGGCGCGCTGCTCGTCAGTGGCCCGTGCCGCGGCCCAGCGCGCCGC
This sequence comes from Actinoplanes sp. TBRC 11911, assembly GCF_012933445.1. Lineage (GTDB taxonomy): Bacteria > Actinomycetota > Actinomycetes > Mycobacteriales > Micromonosporaceae > Actinoplanes. Next base: position 38,914 of record NZ_JABBNC010000017.1, on the reverse strand, counting down.
GGCCGGCTCCAGCAGCAGGCGCATGTCGAACAAATCCTCGAACTCGGCGACCGTGAGCAGCGGGGAAACCGTGTAACCGGCCAGCGGGCGCTTGCGCACCAGCCCCTCGGACTCGAGGCGGGCCAGTGCCTCCCGCACGGGCGTGGGGGAGACCTCGAGCTCGCGGGCGAGACCGTCGATGTTCATCCGGTCGCCGGGCGTGAGCGTGTGCTCCAGGACCGCCGCCCGCAGCGTCTGGTAGACGTCTTCGCCCAGCGTGGAGCGCTTCAGGCGGGACAGGGACATGCCGCCACCTTCCTCGTGTTACGTGATCTTTTCCAGTTTGTGTCTTGACGTGGATCGATGTGACCGAGTACACAACAGGAAAGATCCTATAGGATCTACTATCCGGAAAGGAAGCCGTGCATGAAGCGGTCCGCGCTCCTTCGTCTCGGCACCGCGGCGACTGCGCTCCTCCTGGTCACCGCCGGTTGCACCAAAAAGAGTGACAACGACGAGTCCGCGGCGACCAGTCGCGGGCCTGAGCAAGTGAAGATCGCGCTGATCCCCGGTGGCGCGCACCCGTACTTCCAGCCGTGGAAGGACGCGGCGGCCACCGCCAAGACCGAGCTCAAGCTCGGCGACGTCACCTTCAACGAGACGTCGGACTGGGACCAGACCAAGCAGAACGACGTGATCAAATCGCTGGCCGCGCAGGGCTACAACGCGTTCGGCATCTTCGGTGTCTCGCCGGAGAACATCAACTCCACCTTCGAGGACCTCAAACGGCAGGGCTTCGCGGTCGGCTCGCTGGCCTCCTGCCCGGCCGGGGACGTCGACAAGGCCGACTTCTGCCTGTCCACCGACACCGGTGAGGCGGCGTACAAGGCGACCAAGACGGCGATCGAGGCGATCGGCGGTCAGGGCACCATCGCGCACCTGACCGGCAACAAGGTCGACTCCAACACCCAGCGCCGGATCGAAGGCGTGCAGAAGGCGGTCGACGAGACCGGCGGCAAGGTGAAGGTGATCCAGACGGTCACCGACATCGACACCGACCTGCAGAGCGCACAGAAGGCCGTCGCCGACCTGCTCGCCGCCAAGGGTAAGCAGATCAACGGCATCGTCACCACGGCCTACAACCCGGCGGTGGCCGCGGCCGAGGGCGTCAAGCAGACCAAGCTGCCGATCAAGGTGATCGCCATCGACGACGACAAGACCATCCTGGACGGCATCAAGGACGGCGCGGTCGCCGGCACCGTCGTGCAGAATCCGGTCGGTCAGGCCAGCGTCGGGTCGTACGCCTTGATGAAGCTCTCCGGGGGCTGCACCATCGCGCAACCGGGCGTGGTCATCGACTCCGGCTCGTTCGTGGTCACCAAGGCCAATGTGGACACCTACGATCAGGAACGCCAGACCAAGACGAACGAGCTGAAGACCGCGTTCGACGGCCAGTACCTGGTCTGCAAGTAATGACCGTCATCACCCACGCCGAGGCGTACCTGGTCGACCTCGCGGTCGAGACGGTACGCACCGACGCGCTGCAGACCTTCGTGAAGCAGGAGACCGTCTTCGTCGAGATCCACACCGACGACGGCGGCGCGGGGACCGGTTACAGCTACACGATCGGCACCGGCGGCACGGCGGTGCTGGCTCTGCTGACCGACCACCTGCTGAAAGCCTTGCCCGGCCGGGATCCGCGCCGGGTGGAGGCGATCTGGCGGGAGCTGTTCCGGTCCACGAAGGCCACCACGGTCGGCGCCATCACCTCGCTGGCGCTGGCCGCGGTGGACACGGCGTTGTGGGACCTGCGTTGCCGGGCCGCCGGCGAGCCCCTCTGGGTGCTCGCCGGCGGTGCCCAGGACCGGATCCCGCTCTACGACACCGAGGGCGGGTGGCTGCACCTGAGCACCGACGAGCTGGTCGCCGGCGCCAAGGACAGTCAAGCGAAGGGCTGGCCGGGCATCAAGATGAAGCTGGGCCGGTCACCCGCGGAGGACGCCGAAAGGCTTGCCGCGGTACGCCGCGAGACCGGCCCGGCGTTCGACATCATGCTCGACGCCAACCAGTCGCTGACCGCCGCCGACGCCATCCGCCGGGCGCGCCTGCTGGAACCGTACGACCCGTACTGGTTCGAGGAGCCGCTCCCGGCCGAGGACGTCGCCGGCCACCGGGCGGTGGCGCGCTCGACCAGCATCCCGGTCGCGGTCGGCGAATCCCTGTACGCCCCGGGCCAGTTCGCCGAATACCTCAAGCGGGACGCGGCCGGCGTCGTGCAGGTGGACGTCGCCCGGATCGGCGGCATCACCCCGTGGCTCAAGGTCGCGCACCTGGCCGAGGCCGCGAACGTGCCGGTCTGCCCGCACTTCCTGATGGAGCTGCACGTGAGCCTCTGCTGCGCGGTGCCGAACAGCCGGTACCTGGAACACATCCCGCAACTGCGCGCGATCACCACCGCACCACTGACCATCGTGAACGGTTACGCGCTCGCGCCCGGCGCACCCGGCCTCGGCATCGCCTGGGACCGGGACGCGATCGACGATCGGAGAGTCCGATGAGCGTCGCGACCGAGGAGGGTCGCACCGAGTCGGCCGAAACGGTGCGGAAGCCACCCCGGATCCCGTGGTGGGCCAATCCCCGCGTCGGCCTGGTGATCCTGCTGATCCTGCTGATCGCCCTGTTCACCGCGCTGCGGCCGGCGTTTCTGGACACCAAGCTGACGCTGGTGCCGCTGCAGTCGGACATCAGCGTCTACCTGGTCGTCGGCCTCGCCCAGCTCATGGTGCTCTCCCTCGGGCACATGAACATGGCGGTCGGCCGGATGGCCGCGATGAGCGCGTTCGTCATGGGCCTGGTGCACGACCAGCTGGGCGCCGGTCTCGTGGTGAGCCTCCTCCTCGGGCTGATCGCCGGCGGCCTGCTCGGGGCGCTGGCCGGGCTGATCATCTCGCGGACCGGGGTGAACTCGTTCGTCGTCACCCTCGCGATGGACTTCGCCCTGGTCGGCCTGATCACCATCCTCTACACGTCGGTCACCGACGGGGTGGCATTCCCGACGCTGCCGGCCGGGATGGACGCGCTGCGCTTCGACACGTTCGCCGACTACTGCCTCGGCGACGTGTGCGGTCCGCGCATCCCGCTGGTCGTGCCGTTCGCGGTGGCCGCCGCGTTGCTGGTCGGCCTGCTGTTCCGGTTCTCCCGGCTGGGCCGCGAGATGCTGATGACCGGTGCGAACATCAAGGCCGCCGAGCTGTCCGGCATCCCCACCAAGAACCGGATCGTCCAGGCGCACGCCCTCTCCGGCCTGATCGCCGGGCTGGCCGGCTTCCTGCTGGCGGCCAACAACGGCGCTTTCTCCGCCAGCATCGGCGGCGAGTTCCTGCTGCCCTCGTTCCTCGCGCCGGTGCTCGGCGGCACGCTGCTGGCCGGCGGCGCGGTCAGCGTGCTCGGCACGGTCCTCGGCGCCACCCTCACCCAGGTCATCTACAAAGGACTGAATCTGTTGCAGTTCCAGCTCGACCAGCTCCAGCTCTACATCGGACTGGTGCTGCTCGCGGCGCTGTCGCTGGACCGGGCCCGGCACGTCATCGCGGAACGACGAGGAGCCAAGCTGTGACCCGGTTCTTGCGCACCCCGGACTTCACGCTCGCCGCGATCGCCCTGCTCGGTTTCGTCGTGCTCGCGTTCGCCACCAGCGGCAACCTGCTCTCGGCCGGCACCCTCGGCGCGTTCTTCCGGTTCCTGGCCGTGCCCGTGGTGATCGGCCTGTCCCAGATGGTCGTGCTCGCGGTCGGTCAGATGAACCTCAGCGTCGGCGCGCTCACCGGCTTCTGCGCGATGGCCGCCGCGTGGCTGATGCTCGAGGCCGGGCTGCCCGCTCCCGTCGCGGTGCTCGCCGCGCTCGCCCTCGGCCTCGGCGTCGGTCTCATCAATGGTCTGCTGGTGGTATTCACCCGGATCAACGGCTTCATCGTCACTCTCGCGACGATGACCATCATCCAGGGCCTGCGGTACGGCGTGAACGGTCCCGACACGTTCCAGGGCTACTCGGCGGGGCTGCGCGCGTTCGGGCGGGCCTCGGTGCTCGGGCTGCCGGTGGTGTTCCTGTGCGCGCTGGTCGTGGCCGGGCTCGTCGGCTGGTTCTTCGCCCGCACGGTCGCCGGCCGGCGGCTGCTGGCCAGCGGCGGCAGCCCGTTCGCGGCCCGCCTGTCCGGCATCTCCAACGACCGGTCGCTGGTCGTCGCGCACGGCCTGTCCGGTCTGCTCGCCGGGGTGGCCGCGGTCATCACCGTGGCCGCGTCCGGCTCGGTCAACGCCAGCATCGGCGACGACCTGCTGCTGCCCAGCTTCGCGGCGCCGATCATCGGCGGGGTCGCGCTGGCCGGCGGCATGGTCAGCGTGACCGGCACGGTGCTGGCCGCGTTCCTGGTCCGCCTGGTCGACGTCATGCAGGCCCAGTTCGGCATCAACCCGCGCTGGATCGATCTCATCATCGGTGCGGTCGTGCTGGGCGCGGTGCTGCTCGGCACGGTCCGCCAACGACTTCATGACAGGGGGTCGACGGCCTGATGCTCGTCGCGGAAAACCTGATCAAAACCTTTCCCGGCGTACGCGCGTTGGACGGCGCCACGCTGCGGGTGTCGCCGGGCAGTGTGCACGCGCTGCTCGGCGAGAACGGCGCCGGCAAGAGCACGCTGGTCAAGGTGCTCACCGGCGTCTACCAGCCGGACGGCGGGCGGATCACGCTGGACGGCGACGACCTGCGGCTGACCGGGCCGATGGACGCACAGGCGGCCGGGATCGGCGTGGTGCACCAGGAACGCAACCTGATCCCGGCGTTCTCGGTGGCGGAGAACATCTCGCTGCACCACCTGCCGCACCGCCGGGGCGTGGTGGACCGCGCCCGGATGCGTGCCGAGGCCCGGCGCTGCCTCGGCCTGCTCGAGGTGGAGCTCGACCCGGACGCGCCGGTCGCCACGCTGTCGCCGGCGCAGGGCCAGCTCGTCGAGATCGCCAAGGCGCTCAGCCTGGAGAACCGGGTGCTGCTGCTGGACGAGCCGACCGCGTCGCTGACCGGGGACGAGGCCGACCACCTGTACGCCGTGGTCCGCCGGTTACGCGACTCCGGCCGGGCGGTGGTGCTGGTCAGTCACAAGCTGGAGGAAGTGTTCGCGGTGGCGGACACGCTGACGGTCCTGCGCGACGGGCGCAGTGTCGCGTCCGGGGAGGCGCTGGCCGGGTTCAGCCAGAGCCGCGTGGTCGATCTGATGGTGGGACGGGCGTACGAGCAAGTGGAACTGGCCCGGCGTGAGGTGAACGCCGAGGCCGTGCCGGCACTCAGATTGGCGGACGTCGCCACCGCGCACGGCCATCGCGACGTGTCGCTGGAGGTGCGCCCGGGCGAGATCCTCGGCCTGTACGGGCTGGTCGGCGCCGGCCGCAGCGAGCTGGCGAAGGCGATCCTCGGGCTGGGCCGGATCACCGCCGGAACCGTTGAGGTGCACGGGAAACCGGCCCGCATCGCGACCGTCGGCGAGGCGCTGCGCCGCTACCGCCTCGGGTACGTGACCGAGGACCGCAAGGACGAGGGCCTGTTCCTGGACCAGCAGGTGACCCGGAACATCGCGGTCACCGTGTGGCGGCGGCTGGCCCGGCTCGGACTGGTGCCGGACCGTGCCGAACGCCGGCTCGCGCTCGACTTCGTCGGCAAGCTCGACATCCGGATCTCGACGCCGCGCCAGGTCGCCGGGCAGCTCTCCGGCGGCAACCAGCAGAAGGTCAGCCTGGCCAAGTGGCTGGCCGCCGACTGCGACATCCTCATCGTCGACGAGCCGACGGTCGGCATCGACGTGCGGACCAAGGCGGCGTTCCACGAGCTCATCGCCGGGCTGGCCGCCGACGGGCTGGCGCTGCTGCTCATCTCGTCGGACCTGCCCGAGACGGTGGCGCTGGCCGACCGCATCGCGGTGATGAGCGACCTGCGCATCGCCGGGGTGCTGGACAACGACCACGACTATCCGCGGATGAGCCGCCAGATCATCCGGATGATCCACGCCGAGACGCATGCGGAGGCCGCGTGAACCCCCTCGAACGCGTCCGGATCGGCCGCACCGATGTGCGGGTGACGCGGCTTGGTCTGGGACTGGCTCCGATCGGCGGGTTGTACTCGGCCGTGGGGGACGCCCAAGCCTTCGCCACCCTCGCGGCGGGTTGGGAACTGGGCATCCGCTACTTCGACGTGGCGCCGTTGTACGGCAACGGACTGGCCGAGCAGCGGGCGGGGACGGTGCTGTCGGCTAAGCCGCGTAACGAGTTCGCACTGTCCACAAAAGTGGGACGGCTGCTGCGGCCGGGCGGCTCGGACACCCAGGCCATCTGGTCCGAACCCACATCGGTCACGCCGGTCTTCGACTTCAGCGCGGCCGGCATTCGTACGTCGTATGAGGAAAGCCTGTCGCGGTTGCGCCTCGACCGGGCGGACATCGTGCATCTGCACGACCCGGACGACCATTTCCCGGCGGCCGTGTCGGAGTCGTTGCCGGCTCTCGCCGAGCTGCGTGCCGCGGGGCGGATCGGCGCGGTCTCGGCCGGCATGAACCAGACCAGGATGCTCGCCGAGCTGGTGCGCACCGGCGAGCTGGACTCGGTGCTGGTCGCCGGCCGGTACACGCTGCTCGACCAGTCGGCCGAGGACGAACTGCTGCCGCTGTGCGAGAAACGTGGCGTGTCGGTGATCGCGGGCGGCGTGTTCAACTCCGGGCTGCTGGCCGATCCCCGGCCGGGGGCGACGTTCGACTACTCGCCGGCCGCCGCCACCATGCTGGAACTGGCGCTGGTGTGCGAGGCGATCTGCACCCGGCACGGCGTCCCGTTGCGGGCGGCCGCGATCCAGTTCCCGTTGCGGCATCCTGCGGTGACGTGCGTGCTGGTCGGGGTGCGCTCGCCGGCCGAGGTCGCGGACGCCGTCGAGATGGCGGCCCGGCCGATCCCGTCACGGCTGTGGCGGGACCTGCGCGCCGAAGGACTGATCCGATGATCGTCGACGCGCATCAGCACTTCTGGACGGCGGATTACGCGTGGCTGGCCGCGCCGGCCCTGGCTCCGATTCGGCGAGATTACGAAATATCGGATTTGAGCCCGCTGATGGCGGCGGCCGGAGTCGACCGGACCGTGCTGGTCGAGGCCGGTCGCTGCGACGCCGCCGAGACCTCGGCGTTTCTCGAGCTGGCCGGGCGGACGCCGGAGATCGCCGGGGTGGTCGGCTGGGCCTCGTTGACGTCGCCGGCGCTGGCCGCCTCACTGGACGAACACCGGGCCGGGCCGGGCGGTCATCTCCTGGTCGGGATCCGCGATCAGGTCCAGGCGTTCGGCGACGACCACCTGGACGGTGCCGCGGCGCGACGCGGCCTGGCCACGGTCGCCTCCGCCGGGCTGGTCAACGAGCTCGTGGTCCGTTCCGCGCAGCTGCCGTCGGTGGCCCGGGCGGCAGCCGGCCTTCCGTCGTCGTTGTTCGTGCTCGACCACCTCGGCAAGCCGCCGGTCGCCGCCGGGGACTGGAAAGGGTGGCGGGAGCTGATCGCGCCGGTCGCCGCCCAGCCCAACGTGGTCGCGAAGGTGTCCGGCCTGGTGGCCGAGGCGAACTGGGAGTCGTGGACGGCGGCCGACCTGCGGCCGTTCGTCGAGATCGCGGCCGAGCTGTTCGGCACGTCCCGGCTGATGTACGGCTCGGACTGGCCGGTACTCGAGGTCGCGGCCAACTACGGGCAGGTCAAGGACGTGCTGGCGGACCTGCTGGGCGGGCTGTTGCCGGAGGTGTTCGGCGGCACCGCGATTCGCACCTACCAATTGGAGATTCCGTGACCATCATTGCGGTTCGGACGTACGACGTCCGCTTCCCGACCTCGCGCGAACTGGACGGGTCCGACGCGATGAACCCCGACCCGGACTACTCCGCGGCGTACGTGGTCCTGGTCGACGAGGATCTGCGCGAGGGGCACGGATTCACCTTCACGATCGGGCGCGGGAACGAGGTCGCGCGGGCGGCGATCGACACGCTGGCGCCGATGGTGGTGGGGCGCGACGTCACGGATCTGGGGGAGTTCGCGCGGCGGCTCACGCACGACTCGCAGATCCGGTGGCTGGGGCCGGAGAAGGGCGTCATGCATCTGGCCGCGGCGGCGCTGATCAACGCGGCGTGGGATCTGGCGGCACGGCGGGCCGGGAAGCCACTGTGGCGGTTCCTGGTCGACCTTTCGCCGGCGCAGGTCGTGGACATGGTGGACTGGCGTTATCTGTCGGACGCGCTTACTCCTGGTGAGGCGATCGATCTCCTGGATGCGGCCCGTCCCGGCATTTCCGACAGGCTTGATTTATTGGGACAAAACGGATATCCAGCCTATACCACGACGCCGGGCTGGCTCGGATACGACGACGAGAAGCTGGTGCGGCTGGCCCGCCAGGCGGTCGGCGACGGCTTCGCGCAGATCAAGCTCAAGGTGGGCGCCGACCTCTCCGACGACGTACGCCGGATGAAGCTCGCCCGGCAGGCGGTGGGCGACGACGTCCGGATCGCTGTCGACGCCAACCAGCGCTGGGATGTGAGCGCGGCGATCGAGTGGGTGTCCGCCCTCGCCCCCTACCGCCCGTGGTGGATCGAGGAGCCGACCAGCCCCGACGACATCCTCGCGCACGCGGCGATCCGGCAGGCGGTGCGGCCCCTGGGCGTACGCGTCGCCACCGGTGAGCACGTGCAGAACCGCATCATTTTCAAGCAGTTGCTGCAGGCCTCCGCCGTCGACGTGGTCCAGATCGACGCGTGCCGGGTGGCCGGCGTCAACGAGAACATCGCGATCCTGTTGCTGGCCGCCAAGTTCGGCGTCCCGGTGTGCCCGCATGCCGGCGGCGTCGGCCTGTGCGAGCTGGTCCAGCACCTGTCGATGTTCGACTACGTGGCGGTGTCCGGCTCCGTCGACGACCGCACCATCGAGTACGTGGACCACCTGCACGAGCACTTCGAGGACCCGGTGGTGGTGACGAAGGGTGCGTACCAGGTGCCGACCGCGCCCGGCTTCTCGTCGCGGATGAAGGAGTCGTCGCTGACCCGGTACTCGTATCCGAACGGGCCCGCGTGGCACTGATCCGCCTCGACCTCGGCGACGGCGGCGGGTCGTCCGTCGTCGCCGCGGCCGGCGGGCCGATCCCGGCGCTGCGGCACCTGCTCGACCACCTGCAGGACCCGCCGCTGGCGTTGGTGACCGGTGCGGCCGGTGGGTCCGGCGCTCCCGGGACGGCTCGCTGCGCGGCGGTCGGCGTGTCCCCGCTCTCCGGCGCGGTGGCCGAAACCCGCGCGGAGGGCCCGTTCGCGGCCGGTCTGCGCGCGGCCGGCGTGACCGGTGTCGTGCTGCACGGGCGCGCGGCCCGGCCGGTGTGGGTGGTCGTGTCGGCGGGCCGCGCGTGGACGGAACCCGCCGATGACCTGTGGGGCCTCGAAACGGGCCCGGCGACCGACCGGCTGCTGGACCGGTACGGATCCGGGGCGGCCGTCGCGGTGATCGGCCCGGCGGGGGAGCGGCAGATCCCGTACGCGTCAATTGTCACCTGCCGCCACCACCCGCTGCCGCGCCTCGGACTCGGCGCCGATCTGGGCGCCCGCCGGGTGAAGGCGGTGGTGGCGGTCGGATCGGCACCGATCCCGGTGGCCTCGCCAGCCGCCCTCGACGCCGTGCGAGCCTCCTATATGGACGCCGAGAACACGCTTACCGCTTGGCAGCACGACCTGCCCGGTTTCGGCGTGTGGGACGGCGAACCCGGCTACGCCCCGGTCGCCGGCTTCCGCGACACCACCCGCCGCGGCGGCGTTGCGGTCGCCCCCGTGGCCGCCTCCGGCGTGGCGTCCTGCCCCGGCTGCCCCACCGACTGCATCAAGCTGTACGCCGGTGCCGGTCTCCACCAGGAAGCCCTGGCCATGCTGGGCCCGAACGCGGGCACCGACCCGTGGCCGCTGCTCTCCCGATGCGAGCAGCTCGGCCTGGACCCGGTCGAGGTGGGCGCCCGCCTGGCCGGCCCGCCGGTGACCAGCAAGGGCGTGGCGATCCCGCCGTTCGACCCGCGGGTGCAGCCGAACCTGGGGCTGGCGTACGCGGTGTCACCGATCGGCCCCCGCTACGACATGATCGAGCACGACCTGGACTTCGACCCCGAACTGGGGTTGCCGGCGAGCTTCCCGGAGATGCGCGCGCTGGGCGTCACGGTCCCGTCGCCGAGGGGCACGCTCGACGTTTTCCGCACGGCCCAGCTGATGCGGTTGTGGAGCGGGCTGGACGCGCTGGGCGTCTGCGTGTTCGCCGCCACCCCGACCCGCCCGCTGACCCTCGCCCTGGTGGCGGACCTGGTCGCGGCGGTGACCGGCACCCGGCCCGACGTGCTGGCGCTGGGCGGGACCCGGTTGCGCCTGATGTTCGAGGTGAACCGCCGCCTGCGGGTGCCCGCGTCGGCCGACACCCTGCCCGCCGTGTTCTTCGACGAGCCGGTCCGGGCCGGGCGCTACCGGGGCGCGGTACTGGACCGCCCGTCCTTCGCTACGGCGGTGGCATCCCTGCGAGCGACCCTGTCCTGACGGCCAAATCCGCCGAAGTGGCCTCTTTCGTGCGCCGGGCCGGGTTTCATAGGGGGACAGCCAACCTACGACAGCCGCTCAGGGGACTCCGTGTCGATCGAACACACCGGCGTCGACAGCCCGGTGCCCGCCGGGCAACCCGTCATCGAGCTGTCCCGCCGGACCAGGCTGGCGGTCACCGACGCACCGTCGCTGGTCGCGGCCGCGGTCAGCGCGGGCTGGGAGAACCCGGACGGCTTCGCCGCCGACGATCCGCACGCCGCCGTCGACGCGGCCCTGTGGCTCTGGACGCTGAACTCCTCCGCCCTCCCCGGCGTCAGCGTCCTGGCCGACGGCGGCGAGGCCGGCTTCGCCGCCGCCCCCGGCGACCCGGCAGCGCCGTAGCCGCTCATCCGGCACGACCGCGGCGCTCTGCGCGTATTACTTCGCACGAGCCGCAATTAATATGATAGTCGAATATCAATATGAATGCGGGATAGCATTTTCGCAGCCACTGTGAAGCGGCAGCGGAGATGATCGGCGGTCGATGTCAAGCGGGAAACGCGAGCCAACAGCCATCCGGTTACGTTCAATAGCAAATAGCAATGCGTTCATTGATTCGACCGCGAAATGACTCTAGGGCCATCCCGGAGTCGATCGACCATGGCGTCCGTGAGTAAATTTCTGAACAAACGACCCCTGACTGTCGATGAGTACGCGGAGTTCAACACTCAGGCGCTCGCCCGGCAGTCCGTCTCCCGGCGGTCGATGCTCAAGGCGGCGGTCGCGGGCGCGGGCGGCGTCGCGGTGGCCCAGTTCGCTCTCGCCGACGCGGCGTTCGCGGCCGGCGGGGGCACCGCCGGTAACGCCGGCGTCGTCGTATCGGGCCGGCACATCTCGTTCGTGCCGGCATCCGACGGAACGCTGCGCAACGCCATGGCGGTCACCGCGCAGCTGGTCAGCAAGACCGGCTCGCTCCCGCGGAACCTCAAGGCCTGGGTCGAGGTCGGCACGGCGCCCGGCCACTACGGCGCGCGCCACGACGCGGACATCCAGCACCTGCTCGGCCAGTACGCGATCGCCGAAGGCCCGATCGGCAGCCAGTTCTACCTGAAGGCGACCATCACCGGGCTGCGCGAGGACTCCGTCTACCACTACCGGGTGCGGTTGTCCGACGGCACGGTCAGCGGCGACGCGCACTTCACCACCGCGCCCGCCCGGGTGCTCGGCCACGGCCACGACACGAAGGCGCCGAAGCCGTTCACCTTCACCGCGTTCGCCGACGTCGGCACCAACACCTCACCCACCGACCCCAAGTACGCCTGGGGACAGGACCCGGCTTTCGTGACGGCGGCCGGGGGCACGTGGTCGAAGGGCATTTTCGACGACGGCTACTACAAGACGGACGACCCCGTCGCCGGTCCGAACGGCACCGACCCGCACCCGGCCATCAGCCAGACCAACCTGATGGCCACGCAGAATCCCGTCTTCACGTTGCTGGCCGGCGACATCTGCTACGCCGACCCGGACGGCAGCGGACTGCCCGCCGACAACAGCGGCGTCTCGCCGACCGCGACCGGCGGGGCCGCGGTGTTCGGCAAGAACTTCTTCAACCCGTACGTGTGGGACGTGTTCCTCAACCAGATCGAGTCGCAGGCCGCGTTCACGCCGTGGATGTTCGCGACCGGCAACCACGACATGGAGCCGCTCTACGGCAACACCGAGTTCCTGGGTGGCAGCCCCACCCACGGGTACGCGAGCCACGCCAAGCGCCTGGACCTGCCGGAGAACGGGCCGCACGGCTGCCCGTCGGTGTATCGCTTCGTCTACGGGAACGTCGCCGTGATCTCGGTGGACGCGAACGATCTGTCGTACGAGATCCAGACGAACTTGAATTACTCCGGCGGCGCCCAGTTGCGCTGGCTGGAGCAGTCGCTGAAGGAGTGGCGCAGCGGGGCGGCGGCCGAGGGCATCGACTTCGTCGTCGTCTTCTTCCACCACTGCATGTACTCGACCACCGACAACCACGCCTCGGACGGCGGCCTGCGCGACAAGCTGGACCCGCTGTTCAGCAAGTACCAGGTGGACCTGGTCGTGAACGGCCACAACCACCTGCTCGAGCGCACCGACCCGATCCGGTACGGCCGGCGCACCCGCCCGGCGCCGGACGGCTCGACCATCCACCCGGCCGACGACGGCGTGACCTACATCTGCGTCGGTTCCGGCGGCCGCCCCCGCTACCCGTTCCGGCCCGCGCCGAGCGCCGCCGCACCGGCCCCCGCGGGCGTCACCCCGACCGGCCCGCAGCTGCTGCCGGAGGGCCAGCGCTTCCGCGGCTACCAGCCGGCCGGTGGCGCGAACACCAAGGAGAACAACACCGAGAACGTCGTGAACAGCTACGTCTGGTCGAAGGACGGCACGACCATCAAGCCGGGCGACGGCTACCCGACCGGTACGAAGGTCCCCGAGGTCGTCGACTGGTCGCAGGTCCGCTACGACGACTACGCGTTCATCGCGGTGGACGTGGTGCCGGGCCGTGCCGGGCAGAAGACGACGTTCACGATCCGCACCCTGGCGGACGCGCTGCCGGGCAGTGGCAAGCCGTACGCGGAGATCGACCGCATCACCCTCGAGCGCACCGCCGGCCGCGGCGCGATCCGCACCATCGACCACCCGCACAACGGTCGTTCCTGAGCGACCGTGGGGGGCGTGGCGTCCGCCACGCCCCCTTTTCTAGTCAATACCCGGGACCGGCCCGGCGTGATCCGCGGACACCCCATCCACGGCCGACCGCCGCACCACCGCCGCGCACAGACCCACGGCGATCAGCCAGCCGAACAGCAGCATCCACAGATACGGGTCGTGGATCTCGATGCGGCTGCCGGCCAGCCGGTCGGCGGGGGTCAGCGCGTGCGGGACCAACGGCGTGATGAGCCACGCCGGCCCGGCAGCGACCAGCACGCTGAACACGTTGAGGATCAGCAACGTCGCGACGGTGCCGGCGCATGCCCCGGCCAGAAGCTCGGCGGCACCACCCCCGCGACGGGCGGCGACCCATCCGGCCGCGCCCATCCCCGCGACGGTGAAGAGGACCGCCGCCGAGGGGTCGGCCGGGATCGGCGGGAACGCCATCACCAGCACGGTCCACCCGGCGGCCGCGACACCGCCGGCGGCGACGCCGATGATCAGGGTGCGCGTGGTAGCGGGCGAACGTCGCGCGGTCAGCGCGGCGAGTCCGAGCAGATACCCCGCGAACATCACCGTATAGACGGGCACCCCCGCGATGTCGTGATTGGTCTTGTGCGCCATGGACGCGACCGCCTCCGCGGCCAGAGCACCGACGAGGAGATGGCCGCCGGTGCGCAGACCACGCGCGGCGGCGCCACCCGCCACCGGCCCGAACGGCCTGACCCGCCCGAGCCCGACCACCAGCAGCAGCGCGCCGACCAGCCCGACAAGGCCCCACCGCAACGGCCCGTACGAAACCCCCGCGACCGTGTGCACCCCGGCGACCAGCAGTGCCAGCACCAGCAGCGGGTACCCGGTACGTCGCCACACCGCGGGCCGGGTAACGACCACCCGGACACAGCCGGCGGCGAAGCGCCAGCGCTCCCCGCGCGGCCCGATGGCCTCGAGCTCCGCCTGCATCGCGGCACCCCATTCGCGGCGGCCGGGCGGCAGGAGGTGGGCAACGGACGCCACCAGCCGTCCGGCCGCGTCGCGCCGGCTCACCACGCACCCCGCAACTCGCTCCGCGACCGCCCCGGCAACACCTCCTCGGCCGCGCCCTCCCCGGCCACCCGAGCCCCCTCCCCGGTCAGCCGATACAGATGCCGCGCCGGCCGGCCGGGCGGCGGGTCGCTTTCCCAGGTGGCCTCCAGCAGCCCGCGGTCGCACAGCCGGATCAGGATCGGGTAGAGCGAGCCGGCCTTCAGCCCGACCTGCCGCCCCAGCTCGTAGCCGTGGCGCCAGGCCGACGGGTCGGCGGCGAGCGCGCTCAGCACCGCGATGGTCTGCGGGGAAAGTCGCCGGCTCCGGGTCACCGCCAAACTCTATCTATATAGATAACCACCGGTCCCTCGGCCGTTCGGACAGCGCCCGGACACCGCGCAGCCACCACGGCCGGAGACCGTGGTGGCTGCTGTGCGGGGGCGAGGAGCAAAGCTCAGGACTTGATCAGGTGGTGCGCCATGGCCGACGCTCAGAGGGGCTGGATGTTGTGGTTCAGCCGGAACATGTTGCCGGGGTCGACGCGGCCCTTGATGGCCGCGAGCCGGTCGTAGCGCTCCGCGCCGTAGGCCCGCCGCACCTGCTCCGGAGTGACCGCCTCGTCCTTGGACAGGAAGTTCACCATGCGCCGGTCGTCGACCGCCCACGGTGCGAACGTCTGCACCATGCGCTCGAGCCACCCCCGCAACAGGTCGGCCTGCCCGGACCCGCCCACCCCGAAGGCGAACATCACGTACGGCACGCCGCGGCTGGCAACCGAGTTGGGGACGGCGGGTTCCTGGTCGAACGCGCCGCCGAGCAGCCGCACCTCGATGCTGAGCAGAGGGTTGTTCGTGTCCGGCCCGGCGAAGTCCCACAGGGTGTCGAGTACGCCCGGCGAGAACTCGCGCAGCGTGGTGGTCCGGTCGAAGTACGGGACCGGCTCCGGCGGGTCGAGGTGGATCATCGCGTTCTCCGTGTACGGGCGCATCCGCACGTCGTCGATGATCGGCGTGGCGGCCGCGCGGATCGGCGCGAACAGGCGCTCCCCTTCCTCGGCGCCGCCCAGATACGCGAAGCGCACGTGCAGCACGAACGCGCCGCGCAGCGGTTCCGGGAAGGCATCCAGGGCGGGCAGCCGCTGCACCGCGAACGATGTCGTCGCCTGCTCCGGCAACGTGGGCGCCCAGGTGCTCCAGATCCGGAGCACGTCCTTCATGCTCGCGCCCGGGAAGTAGACGCCACCGCCGTAGAACTCGGTGACCGCGAACAACTCGACCTCGATCGCCGTGACCACCCCGAAGTTGCCCTTGCCGCCGAGCAGCGCCCAGAACAGGTCCGGCTCGCTGGTGGCGGTGACGTCGTGTCCCTCGCCGTCGGCGGTGACCACCTCGATGCGCCGGACGTGGTCGGCCGCGTACCCCAGCGACCGGCCGAAGATCGGGCTCTGCCCACCGCCCAGGATGTAGCCGACGGCGCCGACCGTCGGGGCCGACCCGTTCATCGGGGCGAGCCCGTGCTGGGCGGCCTCGGCCACCACCGCGCCCCAGCGCACCCCGGCCTCGATGCGAGCCGTCCGGTTGGCCGCGTCGATGCGGACGCCGTCCATCCGGGCGGTGTTGATCAGAACGGCGCCGTGCGCCTCCCGGACCACCTGATGCCCACCGCCGCGCACCGCCACCGGCAGCCCGTGGCGGGCCGCGAAGCGAACCGCGGCGCGCACGTCGGCGGCACCGGTGACGCCGACCGCGACGGCCGGGCTCAGCGGGTTGTTCAGGTTGAACGGTGCGGTCTCGGCGGCAAACCCGTCGTCGCCCGGCAGCAGGACCGGGCCGGCCACGGCGCCGCGCAGTTCGGCGACGTCCAGTCCGCTTGCGGCGGCTGTCTCTGTCACAGCATTCACTCCATTGCCTAATCGCTTGCGTACCGCATTCTTGCGCACGCCAGAAGCGAGGCTAATGGGATAGCCATTAAAATCAAGCGTGATGACGGCCATTGATCAGGAATTGAACCACGGACGGCCGGAGCCGACGGACACGGTGACCGAGTGCACATCCCGTGTGAAGCAATCTACCCAGCGTAGAACGCTACGATTCGTGACCTGAGGCTACGATGTAGCGAGCTATACGCATATGAGCACTACATCGACGAGCTTGCCACCACCGTCAAGGAGGCCCTCATGCCGGACGTTCCGGCACAGCTCCGGCAGACCGTCTTCGCGAGATCCGGTGGACGTCGAGTGGATTTCGAATGGAGAGGAAAAAGTGTCCTCGCATTCGACATGACGGAACGGGAGATGCGATGACGCAAACATTTTCCGGCGCGCCGGCGGTGCGGCTCGCGGTTCTCGGACCGGTGCGCGCGTGGCGCGGCACGCACGAGCTCAACCTCGGACCGCGCCAGCAACGCCAGGTGCTCGCGCTGCTGCTGGCCCGCGCCGGCCGCTACGTCACGATCCACGAGCTGGTCGACCTTCTCTGGGGCCGCAACGCCCCGGCCAGCGCCACCAACAGCGTGCACCGCTTCATCGGAGCGCTGCGCCACCTCCTCGAACCCGACGTGGCCCCGCGCTCCGACGGGAAGTGGATTCTGCGGCGCGACGCCTCCTACAGCCTGGTCGCTCCGGCGGAAAGCGTCGACCTGCTGGAGCTGCGCCGCCTGGCGGCCGAGGCGCGCGACGCGGAGAACCGCGGTCTCGCCGAGGCGGCGATCGCCCGCTACGGCGAGGCTCTGGCGCTCTCCCGCGGACGCTGCGCCGACGACGGCACCGCCGAGACGCACCGGCATCCGGCCTTCGTGGCCGTCGACGAGGAATACGCGTCGGTGGCCCGCGATGCCGCGCGCGCCGCGCTCACCATGGACGGCGCCGGCGCGCTGCTGCCGCCGATCCGGCGCGCGTCCGAGATGAACCCGCTCGACGAGGCGTTGCAGGCGCGCATGATGCGGCTGATGGCCGCCGACGGGCGGCAGGCCGACGCGTTCGCCCTCTTCCAGATGGTCCGGGAGGCGTTGTCCCGCGAGCTCGGCGTCGACCCGGGCCCGGAGCTGCGCGAGGCGTACGACGAGGTCCTCCGGCCCCCCGCGGAGGCCACCGCGCCGACCGGCCTCGCCCAGCTGCCGCGCGACCTGGTCTCGTTCACCGGGCGCCGGGAGCAGCTCGACCGGCTCACCGCCCTGTTGCGCGAGGCGGAGCAAGCCGGTTCGATGCCGATCGTCGCCATCGACGGCATGCCGGGCGTCGGAAAGTCCACTTTGGCCGTGCACTGGTCCTACCAGGTGGCCGGCCGGTTCCCCGACGGCCAGCTCTACCTCGACCTGCGCGGGCACCGTCCGGACGCCGAGCCGGTGACCGCGGCCGAGGCCCTGCAGTCGTTGCTGGCCACGCTGGGGGTCGCGGCGGACTCGCTGCCCGCCGGCGTCGGCGCCCAGGCCGCCGTGCTGCGCAGCCATCTTGCCGGGCGCCGGCTGCTGGTACTGCTCGACAACGCCGAGTCGGACGAGCAGGTGCGCCATCTGCTGCCCGGCGGCACCGCCGGCTTGGTGCTCATCACCAGCCGGGTACGCCTCGCCGCCCTGAACGCCCGCGACGGCGCCGAGCTGTTCACCCTGGACACGCTCGCGCACGACGAGGCCCGGTCGCTGCTCAGCCGCCGGCTCACCGGCCGGCTTGACGACCAGAACCAGGCGCTGGACCAGTTGGTCGAGCTCTCCGGCCGCCTTCCGTCGGCGCTCGCGGGCCTGAGCTCGTACATGATCGCCTGTCCGCAACGCACGCTGGAGGCCGTCCTCGCCGACGTGCACACCCGCGACAACACGCTGGATCTGTTCGCCGAGCAGGGCGTGGTGAACGTCCGGGAGTCGTTCGCCACGTCCTACCACCGGCTCACCGCACCGGCGGCCCGCCTGTTCCGTCTCGCCGCGCTGCATCCCGGGCCGGAGATGAATCACGTCGCCGCCGCCAGCCTCGCGGGCCTTCCACCGGCCGAGGTGCGCCCGTTGCTGGCCGAGCTCGACCGCTCCCACCTGCTGCACACCTCACCCACCTCACGCCTCTCCTTGCATTCCCTGGTACGCCGGTACGCCTCGGAGTTGTCCGCCACCATCGACAGCGACACCGATCGGAGCGCGGCCCGCGAACGGCTGATCCAGCACTATCGGCACACCGCGGACGCCGCGTACCGGATGCTGCGACCGCCCGTCCCGCCGGTGGACCCGGGCGAGGTGCCGGAAGCCGTGACACTGCAACGCATCCCGGACTACGGCACCGCCCTGTCCTGGTTCCGCACCGAGATCGCGGTACTGGAGCGGCTCGTGGACGGACCGCACGGATGGCAGATGGCGACCACCTTGGTCCCCTACTACCGGCACAGCGGCCTCGGTCAGGAGTGGCTCGTCACCATGCGCACCGGCCTGCGATCGGCCGAGCGGCTCGGCGACCGCGCGGGTCAGGCACACATGTACCGAGCCCTGGCCGGCGCCCACCACCAGCTCGGCGACCACGACCGGGCACACGACGACCTGGGGACGGCGTTGCACCGGTTCGGCGAGCTCGGTCTCGCGGCCGAACAGGCGTACGTGCGCCTCGGCTTGGGGGATCTGCTGGCGGAAGCGGGCCGGCACCGGGAGGCGATAGCCGACTTCGAACGCGGGCAGCGCCTGTTCACCGAGGCCGGCAACGAGAACGGCGTCGCGGCCTCGCGCGAGCGCATCGCGTCGTGCCTCGCCGCGCTCGGTGACCGGGACGCGGCCGTGCGGCTGTTCGAGCGGGCGGCGGCGGACTATCTGCGGCTGCGCGACGAGAACGGCGTCGCGGACTGCATGCTCGGCCTGGGCAGCGTCCGGCTCGGGACGGGCGACAACTTCACGGCCATCGGCTACCTCAAGCGCGCGATCGAGCTGTACCGCCGCGCCGGCAACGCCGCCGCCGCGGCGGAGACACTGATCGCGCTCGGCGACGCCCACCTGGCGAACGACGAACCCGACGAGGCCTTCCGCACGTGGCGTGACGCCCTCGACATCCTGGAGGACCTGCGCCTCCCGGCCGCGGTGACCGCCCACGGCCGCCTGCAGACCTCCTGACCGCCTTGACCCTGACGCGGGTCAGCGCCGCAGAATCGGCGCCGTGGACGAACAATCGCCGCGCTGGCAGATCGGGCAGTTCGCCGAGCTCGTCGGCCTGAGCATTCCTCAGCTACGCCGCTACGACCCGCTACGGCTGCTCGAACCCGACGGCCGTGCGGCGCCGTCAGGTTACCGCTACTACACGCCCGGCCAGACCGGCGCGGCGCGGGCCATCGCGCTGCTCCGATCCATGGACATGCCGATCGCCGACAACCGCCGGGTCCTGGCCGGCGCCGGCGACACCGAACGCCGCGAGCTGTTCCGCGATCATCGCGCGCGGCTGGAAGCCCGTCTCGACGAAGTCCGCCGCCTCCTGGCCGCGGTGGACGCCCTGACCCGCGCGCCAACGGCATGCGGGACTTCGTCGTGGGTGACCCCGACGGGCACCGTTTCACCCTAGGCTGCGGCGACCAGCGGTTACGCGAGGTGGCCGACTACTACGGCCTCACCCCGGAGACCGTCTCCACCGACCCGGCAACCTAGAAATCTCGCAGGGCCAGGGCAGGTCCGATCTGCGTCAGTCGTGTGCTCCCACAATGTGGCGGTTGCGACGACATTTCACGGTTTTCGGCGACCTTGGAGAGTTGCGCCCACATATATGAGCCATAACTCTCCAAGGTCCGCGTCGGGCCGGGAAAACCGGCTGGACAAAGGCCGAATAACAGGAGGAAATACTATCTACCGTGGAGGTGCGTCCCACATTGCGGACCTGTCGCCACGATGTGGACGCCGGTCCTACTGAGTGGACGCATGTCCCACATAATGGGAGTCGTGCCACGTGGGATGCCAGGCGCTCGATCAGCCGCGGATGAGATGGCCAGCGGTAACGGGGCAATGGCTGCGTTACCGCCGGTCAGCCGGTGAAATCGATCGCGGGTCGGCTTCGAGGCCGGCCCGCCGGGTGCTCCGCGGCGGAACAGCGTGCTGGGGCGCCGGCGGCCTCGGCGTGCGTGTTGAAGGCATCCCGCACAGTGGGGGCATGCAGATCGTCGAGGTGAGCGTGGTCGGGGTGCGGTCCGCCGTGCTGCGCCTGACCCGGCGTGAGACCCCGCTGCGGTTCGAGATCTACCCGATGGTGCATGTCGGCGAGCCGGCGTTCTACGCGGCTGTGACCGAGCGGCTGCGGCGCTGCGATCTGATCGTGGCCGAGGGCGTGGGCGGCAACGCCGCGGTGTCCGCGTTGACGGCGGCCTACCGGCTGCCCGCCCACTTCGAGCGCTCCGGACTGGTCGAGCAGAACATCCGCTACGCCTCGCTCGGCAAGCCGGTGCGCTATCCGGACATGACCGGCGAGCAGTTCAGCGCCGGCTGGCGGGCGGTGCCGTTCTGGCAGCGGGCGGCGGCCGCCGTGGCGTCGCCGCTGGTCGGCCTCGAGCAGCTCGCCTTCGGCTCCCGCCGGATGCTGGCGCGTGGCATGGAGCTGACCGACGTGGACTGGTACGACCAGTTCGGCGACGTCGACTCGATGGAGGAGCTGATGTCGCTCATCGGCGAGCGACGGGACCGGCTCCTGATGGCCGATCTGGACCGCATCCACCGCACTCGCCGGCTGGAGGCGATCACCGTCGCGGTGGTGTACGGCGCCCTGCACGTCCCGCCCGTCGTGCACGGCATGCGGGCGCTGCACGGCTACGGGGTGCGCGGTGCCGAATGGCTGACCGTCTTCGGCTTCGACTGATCACCACGGTTCACCGTGGCCCGCACCACCGAACTTTCCAGGTCCTCGGCCCCGTCCACGGTGGCGAACCGGCTCAACGGCTACCGGATCGGGAGCAGTTCGAACACGGGGTGGCGGGGCGCCTCGGCCACGAAGTCCGCCACCGGGGCGTCCTTGTCCGCGTCGAAATACGGCCGGGTGGCACTGGCGACCACCACGTACCGCTTCAGCACCGGCCCGGCCTCATCGGCCGGCACCTCGCGGATCGCGTAGTCGACCCGCGTGCCGCGACGCGTCAGAGTGACCCGGCCGGAGACACGCGCGTTGCGCACCCACGACACCACCCCGTACGGCGACACCAGCCACTGCCGCTGCCCGTCCCGGACGATCGTCGCCGGGTGGGTCAGCGGCCGGCCGCTCTTGCGCCCGGTCGTCGTCAGCAGGTAGGTGTCGGGCACCACGCCGGCGCGCACGAACACGCTCATGACCGCGTCGACCGCGCGGCGCCCGCGACCCCCATGGAACTGCCGGGCCGAGCTTTTCCCGTCCGTCATGCGTACCAGCCTGGTCCGCGACCCGGGAGCCGGTCAATGAAAGGGCGGTGCGGGCATCGCCCGCACCGCCGGTGACAAGGTCAGCCGCGATACCGGAAGACGATCCGGCCGCGGGTCAGGTCGTACGGGCTCAACTCGACGAGCACCCGGTCGAGCGGCACGATCTTGATGTAGTTCTTCCGGATCTTCCCGCTGATGTGGGCCAGCACGATGTGGCCGTTCGGCAGCTCGACCCGGAAGGTGGCGTTGCGCAGACACTCGACGACGGTGCCCTCGAGCTCGATGCCTTTCGCGGTCCGTGGCATGGTCGGCCTCCTAACGCCGGGTCAGTTCGAGGTTGCTGCCGGTGCGCCGGGCGCCGAAGCCCTCGAACAGCGCGGTGGCGGCCACATTGGACTCGGTCACCTCGGCCGAGGCCGTGCTCTTGCCGACGTGGTGCAGCGCGCCGAGCGTGTGCGCCAGCAACGCCCGGCCGATGCCACGCCGGCGATGGCCGGCCCGCACGGCGATCAGCCCGATCCGGGGCAGCCGGGTCACCATCGCGACCCGCAGCAGACCCACATATTCGGCGCCGTCGGCGGCCACGGCATATTTCGACGGGTCCAGCGGGCGCGCGACGACCTCGGCCGGCATGTCCTGCCAGCCCGGTCCGGCCTCGGCACGGATCTCCCGGTCCAGAGCGCGCAGCGGGGCCACCGACGCGGTGCCGAAGCCCTTGATCGCCACCCCGGCCGGCGGCAAAGCCACCCCGGCCGGCGGCAAAGCCACCCCGGCCGGCGGCAAAGCCACCCCGGCCGGCGGCAGCGCCGAGCCGGCCTCGGTGGGCACGGCGTACTCCCACTCGCGGCGCCGGATCGTGAAGCCGGCCCGCTGCCACGCCGCGGTCATCTCGAGGTCGGCCTCGTCGACCACCGTGTGCAGCGGCCGGGGCAGCGCCGCCAGCATGGCCGCGGCCAACTCGTCGAAGGCCGCGTCGTGCCAGGCGTCGATGCTGACGAATATCCGTCCGTCGGGCCGCCGCGACGCCGCGCCGCGGCCGGCCACCAGGTCGTCCTGGAGGGCATGCCACTGGTCGGGTGCCACGTGCGAGATCAGCACGTCGTGGCGGAATTCCACAGGTTTCATGCGTTGGTGCCTTTCGGGATCGCCAATGGTGGGGCGCTCCCGGCGACACCTACGTCAGTGGCCGGTCCGTGACGACGAGGGGAGCACCCACATCGATACAAACGTTCACGGGTCCCACCTCCTCGATCTGTGTCACGGCGCGACGGAACGTACCAGCCGGCTCGTCGGGCCGTCCAACGCTTTTCAGGCGGCCCGCTCGTAGACGTATTCGAGACCGTCCTCGTCGTCCCACTGCTCGCCCACCTTGGTGAAGCCGTACTGCGAGGTCAGGGCGTACGAGGGAAGGTTGTCGGGTCGGATGCTGACGCGCACCGTGCGGACCGTCTCGTCGTCGGCGGCCCGGCGCAGCAGGGCTTCCAGGGCGGCCCGCGCGTAACCCCGCCGGCGATAGGAAGGGTCGACCGCATAGCCGATCTCGACCGTGCCGTCCGCGTCCGGCGGCGCGTGGAATCCGGCCCGGCCCACCGCGGCGTGGGCGTCCTCGTCCCAGATGATGCCGGTCACCCAGGCCGCCGTGGCCGGATCGTCGTCGAACTGGCCGGCCCGCCGCAGCCAGACGCCGCGGCATTCGGGGCCGGCCAGATAGGCGGAGGCCGGCACCGGACTCGCGGCATCGGCCGCTTCGAGGTCACCCGCGGCCAGGGCGCGGAAGGCGGTGCCGTTCAGGTGCACGATGCGTACGCGTGGGAGAGTCACGTCCTCAATCCCACCAGAAGTGCCAGATCTCCGCGTCGACGAGGTCATGGGCGTACCGGATGAGCCGCCCGCTGCCCTGCAGCACGTTGTCCGGGCAGAACGCGAAATGCTCGGCGGCGATCCGCATCGCGTCGGCGTGCCGGGACGGCGCCGCGGCCACGCTGACGTCCAGGTCGGCATAACCCAAGCCGATCACCCGTACGCCGAACCGGTCCTCCCACGACCGCACCACCGCCGCGATCACGCCGGTGTCGTTCTCGTGGTTGCCCGGGCCCTGCCATCCGCACGCGGCCAGGGCGTCACTGCCCCGGGCGGCGGCCACCAGACCGATCCGCTGTTTCGGGTTGATGCGCAGCAACTCGCCGGCGCACCGGGCGGCCAGCCGGTCCGGGTCGGTCGAGACGTCGCCGGGCGCGGCGAGCCCGGGCCAGCGCCGCGTGAAGGGCGTGGTCGCCGCCTCGGTCCGCCGCGCGTACGAGGCCCACCATTGCCGGAGCACCACGTCCGGATCGTGGTCGCCGGGTGCGGACATGGTGGCGGGCCAGAGCTCGCCCTCGTCCCACGGGCGGTGCGTGTCGTTCCACAGGGTGTCCAGCAGCAGCGGATACAGCCCGCTGCCCGGATGCTCGGCCTGCAGCGTGCGCCACACGTCCGGGGTGGCCGGCTCGTCGCTCACCCACAGCGCCGGCTCCTCGTCGTCGCCGTGGTCGCCACGGACCAGCCGCCCCGGCGGCAGGGCGACGGTCAGGCGGGCCAGCAGCCCCGGCAGGTCGTTCGACACCGGAGAAGCATAGATCATCTTGCCTATGCCGAGGTCGCCGAGATTCGCGCCGGGAATGAATGCGATTCATCGAATACATTTCGTAAAGTCGTCCGGGACGCATGCGGATTTCCTTATGGAAATTGTCCTTGGCGGGAGTGCCGGCGGTCGGTTAGCGTGAAGAAAGACGGCGGAACGGAGTTGCCCGTGATGTTGTTTCTGACCCCGCGAATCGATGATGAGACGCAATCATTTCTCGAATGCGACGGCCTCGCCCGGCAGCTCGTGGAAAGCCTCGGATCACCGCTGAACGTGGTCTTTCCGGAGCGCGCCGAGGCGAATGTGCGGGCCTTTCGCGACGTCTACGACGAGCATCGGCTGGGCGGGCGGATCTACTTCGCGCACAAGGCGAACCGATCGTCCGCGCTGCTCCGGGCCCTCGCCGCCACCGAGGCGGGGGTGGACGTGGCCTCGCTCGGCGAGTTGCAGCACGCACTGGGTGCCGGGTTCGGGCCGGACCGGATCATCGCGACCGGCCCGAAGGACGCGAAATTTCGCTGGCTGGCCGAGCGGACCGGCATCACCGTCAATGCCGATTCGATCGAGGAACTCGCCGCGCTGAACAATGGGACCCGCGTCATGGTGCGGCTTTCCGATTTCCCGGCCGATGGCGTGCGGGTGATGAGCCGCCGCAGCCGATTCGGGGTGCCCGTGCAAGCCCTGCCGGACGCCCTCGACGTGGTCGAGAAGAACGGTCTGCACCTGGTCGGATTGTCCTATCACCTGGACACGATCGGGGTGGCTGAGAAGGCGCTGGCGATGGAAAAATGTCTGGCCGCCCTGGACCGGTGCCGCGAGCGGGGGCACGAGCCGCGTTCGCTGGACATCGGCGGCGGCTTCGGCGTCAACTACCTGGCCGACGGTGCGCAGTGGGAGCGCTACACGTCCGAGCTGGCGCGCGGCGTGCTCGGCAAGCGGCCGCCGCTGACCTGGGACGGGCACGGCTACGGGCTGCGCAACGAAGCCGGCACGGTCCGCGGCACGCTCGCGCTCTATCCCGCGTACCGGCCGGTGTCCGGTGCCGGCTACCTCGATCGGCTTCTGGGGACGGTGCCCACGGCGTACGGGAGGGAACTGGGGTCGTTGCTCTTGGACGACATGTACGACCTGGACATCGAGCCGGGGCGGGCGCTGCTCGACCAGTGCGGGCTGGTGCTGGCGTCGGTGGCCGAGGTGCGCAGCGGGGGAGACGGCGACGTCAGCGTGCGGCTCGCCATGAACGCCCGCGACGTCAGCCTGGAGGAACACGGCGTGCTGATGGACCCGGTGCTGATCGGCGGCGAGCCGGACAGCGAGCCGACCGGCGTCTACCTGCTCGGCAACCTGTGCCTGGAAGCCGATCTGATCACCCGCCGCACGGTGTTCCTGCCACGGATGCCGAGGCCGGGCGACGTGCTCGCGTTCGTGAACACGGCCGGCTACTTCATGGACTTCAGCTCGACCCGGGCCCTGTTCCAGCCCGTCGCCCGTACGGTCGCCGCCGTCCCCGGCGGCGGCGGCCGATGGCGCTGGTGCCTCGACGACGAGTACTGGCCCGTCCCTGCGCACGCGGAGGTCGCATGAGATACGACGACATCACCGACGTCATCGGCAACACCCCGCTCATCCGCATCGACCCGGCCGTGCACGGCCTCGCGAACATCGACCTGTACGCGAAGATGGAGATGCTCAACCCGTTCGGCTCGGTGAAGGACCGCGCCGCGTGGGCGATGGCCCGGCCGCTGCTCGCCGGGGCCCGCGAACGCGGCGACACGATGGTGGAGCTGTCCAGCGGCAACACGGCCAAGGCCCTCGCGGTGATCGCCGGACGCCACGGGCTGCCGTTCAAGAGCGTCACCAACCGCATGAAGGTGCCCGAGATCAAGGAGCTCCTGCTGCTGCTCGGCGCCGCCATCGAGGAGCTGCCCGGGCAGGCCGAATGCCTCGACCCGACGGACACCGAGGACCCGCTCACCCGGATGCACCAGCGGCTCGCGTCGACCGGCACCGGCTATGTGCACACCGATCAGTACTTCAACGAGCTCAACATGGAGGCGCACCGGCTCGGCACCGGCCCGGAGATCAT
This sequence comes from Actinoplanes sp. TBRC 11911, assembly GCF_012933445.1. Taxonomy (GTDB): domain Bacteria; phylum Actinomycetota; class Actinomycetes; order Mycobacteriales; family Micromonosporaceae; genus Actinoplanes. The sequence goes on along the minus strand of NZ_JABBNC010000017.1, from coordinate 12,595 downwards.
CAAGGATCTGGACGGGCGCGCGCCGGACTACTTCGTCGCCTGCGTGGGCACGGCCGGGTCGTCCGGCGGGGTGGCCCGGGCGCTGCGCGAGCACACCCCGGACACCCGCGTCATCGGCCTGGTCGCCGGCAAGAACGACTTCATCCCGGGCATCCGCACGATCGACGAGGTGCACGAGGTCGGGCTGTTCGACCCGGACGTGTACGACTCCCTCGAAACGGTGACGGCGCACGAGGCGATCGAAGGACTGCTTTCCCTCGTACGCCGGAGCGGAATCCTCGCGGGGCCGACCGGCGGCGGGGCCTACTTCGGGGCACTGCGTCATCTCCGTACGGTGGACGCCGGGCTGACCGAACGCCGGACCGCGGTGTTCATCGTCTGCGACCGCGTCGAGAGTTATCTGAGCTACCTGCGTTCGCGCCGCCCCGACCTGTTCGCCCTGCCGGCCCGGCCCGACTCGGTCGACACGGTCACCGCGGCGGAGGCGTTGAGCGCGCCGGCGATCGGCGTGGCCGAGGCTCGCATGTGGACCGGGCTCGTGGTGGATCTGCGCGGGCCGCACGCTTTCCGGGCGTTGCACATCGACGGCTCGGTGAACATCACCGACGACGTGTTCGCCGCGATGCTCGCCGGCGGCCTGCCGTTCAGCAAAAGCCGGCCGGTGCTGCTGGTCTGCCCGCTGGGGGAGCGCTCGGCCCGGTACACGGCGCTGTTGCGGCGCATGGGTCATCCGTCGGTGTTCTCGCTGAGCGGCGGCGTCATCGCGTGGCGCGACGCGGGCGCGGAGCTGGTCCGTGACTGACGACCTGCTCGGGTGGCAGCGCGAACTGCGCGCCCAGTTCCCGATCCTGACCGCCTCCACCATGTCCTATCTGGACAGTGCGGCGACCGCACAGAAGCCACAGGCCGTGCTGGACGCGGTGCTGACCTATCTCACCACCTCGAACGCGAACGCGTCCCGGGGCACCTACACGTGGGCCAACCACACGACGGCGCTCATCGCGGCCACCGCGTCGCAGCTTCGCGCGTTCCTCGACGACCCCGGGGCGTCCGAGTCGGGCGTGCATTTCCTCAGCGGCACCACCGAGGGGCTGCGGTCGATCGCGCGGGACTGGCTGGCACCCACGTTGCGGCCCGGCGACGAGATCGTCGTGCCGTTCGCGGACCACAGCGCGAACATCGTCGCGTGGGAGGAGGTCGCCGCGCGGGCCGGCGCGTCGCTGGTGCCGATGCCGTACGACGCGGCGCACGACTACGACGCCGACCGCCTCGCCGGCCTCGTCGGGCCGCGCACCCGGCTGATCGCGGCCACCCACGTCCACCACGTCTACGGCAACGACATGAACGTGCACCGGCTGCGGCGCGCGGCCGGCCCGGACATCCCGATCTGCCTGGACGCGGCGCAGAGCTTCGGGCATCTGCCGATCTCGGTGACCGCGCTCGACGTCGACTTCGTCGTCTTCTCCGGCCACAAGGCCATGGCCCTGCCCGGCACCGGCGCGGTCTGGGCACGCAACACCCGCGGTCCCCGGTACGCCCCGGGAGGCTGGAGTGGCTCGCCCAACACCGCCGGGATCGTCAGCCTGGCGGCCGCGATGTCCTGGCTGTCCGAGGCGGGGCTGCCGGACATCGCGCGCTGGAACACGGCGCTCGGAGCGCGGCTGACGGACGGGCTTGCGGGCCTCGCGGCGTACGAGGTCCTCGGTTGTCAGGACAGCCTGTCCCCGGGGTCGCCGGTGCAGCGCCGCGCGGGCATCGTGACGTTCCGGCATCGCGGCATCGGCTCGAACGACCTGGGCTTCATCCTCGCGGCGGACGGGTTCATGGTGCGCTCGGACGGCCACTGCCAGGGGTCGGACGGCGAACGCGACCCGTCGGTGCGGGTCAGCCCGCACGTGTACACGACGGTCGACGAGATCGACCGCCTCGTCGCGGCGCTGGCCGCGCTCGCGTGAACCGGCCCCGCCGTAACCTCCGCAGCGGAACTCTGTTAGAAATGGTTGTCGTTTCCATATCCTGAGTTCCGAAGGTCAGCCGCATGCCACCTACCGCCCGCGCCACCCTCGACCCCGCCCGCCTGGCCGGCTGGCGCGCCTCCTGGACCTCGGTGATGGCCGGATTCGTGCCCGGCATGCCACGCCTCGAAGCGGTCATCACCGCCACGGTCGACGCGCTGCGACCCGGCCCGCCCGCCCGCATCATGGACGTCGGCGGCGGGCCCGGCGTCCTCGCCGAACGGTTGTCGGCGCAGTGGCCGGACGCGCACGTCACGCTGGTCGACATCGACCCGGTGCTGCTCGCGCTGGCCCGCGGTGCCCTGCCCGGCTCGGTCGCCGTGATCGACGCCGACCTGACCTCGCCGGGCTGGGCGGCCGGCACGTTCGACCTGATCACGGCGGTGATGACCGTGCACTATCTGGGGCCGCGCGAGATCCGCGCGTTCTACCGGGAGGCCCGGCGGGCACTGGCCCCCGGCGGCGTCCTGGTGGTGGCCGACCTGATGCCCGACGCGGGCCTGCCGTCGGTGATGGACGCCCTGGACCCCGCCGCCGGCGAGGCCGCCGCCGAGCTGGCGTGGGCACAGTGGTGGGGCACGCTCGCCGAGACACCCGCCCTGCACGACCTCCTGACCGCCCGCACCGAGATCTTCCGGCGGCGGCCACCGTCCGGTTTCGTCGCCGAGTCGTCGTGGCACCTCGACGCCGCCCGTGAGGCCGGCTTCGGCGAGACCGGCGTGCTGTGGCGCGAGGGCCGGCACGCCGCGCTCGCGGCCCGTGCGGCCGCTACCGGAGGCGGTCGCTGACCAGGTAGACACGATGCTGGCCGTAGCCGGGCCACTCCGGTCCCGGCTCGCCCTCGTGGATCCGCAGGCTGATCTTCACCGGCGGATCCACCACCCCGGTGAGCAGCGCGTCGATCGCCGACTCCAGGTCGGCGAGGTCGGTGCTCACCTCGTCGTTCGTCGCGCGCAGGCAGACGTGCACGATGATCTCGGCCGGCTCGGCCTGGACGCTCAGGCCGAGGATCTCCGGCCCGATCAGCCCCTGCGACGCCTGCAGCACGGTGAGGGTGGCGGCGTTCGACCAGGCCTGCGCCGGCCCGGTGCCCGACCCCACCCGCACCACGGGGAATCGCTGCATCCCGTCAGGCCGCCGACGTCCGCAGCTTCTTGACGCCCGCCTGCACGATCTGCTTGAGGTCGGCGCCGTCCTCGTCACCCGCGGCCATCTTCGTGAAGATCGTGAGCAGGTCGTCGTGCGCGACCATCGCCGTCCGGAAGCGAAGACCGCCGATGGTCAGCACGTAGCCGATCGACGCGTCGCCGAACGCCGGCAGGGCCCATCGGGTGAACGTCATCGAGATGTTCGGGTCGGACGCGGACGGGCAGCGGTCGAGGATGTCCTCGTACCGCTTGATGGCCGCACCGGCCGCTGCCCGCCCGGTCACCGTGATCGTCTGGGACACGCTCGGGCTGCTTCCGGCAGTGCCCTTGCGGAAACTGACCGAGGCCATCGGCCCGTACTTGGCGGCCTTCGCGGGCGGTTGCGCGGGCGGCGTGGTGGCGCACGGATCACCGGGCTCGGGCGCGCCGCCGTCGACTCCGAAATAGAAGGACTCGAAACGGTATCCGGCCGGCATGTCGTCCTCGGCCACCAGCGTGCGCTGCAACCGCTCCTGCGCGGGCGGCGGCCCGGCGACGGCAACGCCGGACAGGCCGTTCAGAATCGCGGCCGACGCCGCCACCGCCAGACAGGTTCTCGTGATTCGTCGCATGCGCTCACGGTAGGAGGGCAAAAAGGATCATGTAGGAGGAACAGTAGATATGTCCGCCAGCTCCCGCGTACCGTTCCGGACGATCTTCTTGAGCTGAGCGGCGTCCGCGGCCTCGCCGTCGGTCATCGTGAAGTGGGCCAGCACATCGTCGTGCGCGACCACCGCGGTCGTGAAGCTGACCGACGGCCGGTCCGCCGCCTTGCTCTCGATGACCAGCGTGTAGCCGACCGACGCGTCGCCGACCTCGGGAGCCGCCCAGCGGGAGAACGTCGTGCGGTACGCGTCGTCCTCGGTGACCGGGCACCGGTCGAGGATCTCCTCGATCTGCTCGACGGTGTCACCGGCCGCCTCGGCACCGACGGCGGTGAGCGTCTCGGACACGGTCGGGCCGTCGTCACCCTTTTGGAGGGTGACCGAGGCGACCGGTCCGGCGGTGCCCGTCGCCTCGGACGGCTCGGCCCCGACCGGCGCCGCGTCGGTGCACGGGTCGTCGGGCCGGGCAGTGTCCGGTCCGGCGCCGGGGGCGGTGAAATGGGAGATGGCGCTGAATCCCGGGTACTTGGTCGAGTTCAGCGCTCTCAGCAGGTCCCACCACGAAGTCTTGCCGTCGGCCGGTGCGACGGACGCCGAGGGCACCGGTGGTGCGGCGACACTCGGTGACGCCGGGATCGTCACGGCGGTCACGAGCGCAAGGCCGTGAAGGATTCGTCGCATGTGCTCACGGTAGAGGCCACCGGCGTACGGCTCCGGAGAATGGCGAAGTCAGCGAGCCTTTCCCAGTCCGGCGTCGCGCGCCTTGGCCACCGCCGCCGCCCGGCTGCCGACCTGCAGCTTGGCCAGGATCGACGCCACGTTGTTGCGGATCGTCTTCTCGGACAGCACGAACCGCCGGGCGATCTCGTGGTTGGTCTGCCCGCCGGCGACGAGCTCCAGGATCTCGCGTTCCCGGTCGGTCAGCTCGGGGAAGACGGTGCCCGCGTGCTCGGCGTTCGCGCCGGTGAGACAGTCGACGATCCGCTGGGCGACGTTCGTGCCGTAGACCGCGTCGCCGCGCGCCACACTCAGCACGGCGCGGACGATGTCGCCGCTCTCGGCACCCTTGAGGAGATACCCGCGCGCGCCGGCCCGGATCGCCCCGAAGACCGCCTCGTCGTCCTCATGCATGGTCAGGACGAGCACCGCCACCGCCGGATGCCGGGCCTTGATCTCGCGGGTGGCGCTGACGCCGTCGGTGCCGGGCATCGCCAGGTCGGTGATGACGACATCCGGCGTGATCCGGTCGACCATCTCGACGAGTTCCGCGCCCGAGGATGCCTCGCCGAGCAGGTCGATCTCCGGCGCCGCGCCGATGGCCGCGGTCAGCCCGAACCGGAACATCGGGTGGTCGTCGGCGATCAGCACGCGGACGGGAGAGGGCATCGTGATCTCCAGATCTACGAGGACAGCGGCAGGGTGGCGGTGACGGTGGTGCCGCCGTCGCCGGAGTGGACGGCCAGGCCGCCGCCCAGGGCTTCGGCACGCCGGCGCATCGACGAGAGGCCGACCCCCTCGGTGCGGTCCGCGTCGATGCCGCACCCGTCGTCGCTCACCGCGATGTGCAGGGCCTCGTCGGCGTCGATGGTGACCCGCGCCTGCCGGGCGTGGGCGTGCCGTGCCGCGTTGGTGAGCGCCTCGGTGATGATGCGGTAGGCGGTCACCTCGACGTCGGGCGCGAGCACCGGCAGAGTGCCGGCCCGCACGTCCACCGGCAACGCCGCGTCGAGCGTGCCGGCGTGGCGTTGCACCGCCTGGGTCAGGCCCGCGGTGTCCAGCACGGTGGGGCGCAGGCCGTCGATGATGCGGCGGATGTCGCGGACGGCGGTGTCCGTCTCGGCCCGAAGGCGTTGCACCAGGGCGCCGGCGTCGCCGGCCGCGCCGTTGCTCAGCATGCCGGACAAGGCCTGCAGCCCCAGGCTCATGCCGGTCAGCGACGGTCCGAGGCCGTCGTGCAGGTCGCGGCGCAGCCGGTCGCGCTCGTCGCGGGTGGCGGTGACGACCCGGACCCGTTCGGCCTCCAGCGCCTCGGTCAGGTCGGTGGCCGAGATGACGACGGCGAGCTGGGCCGCCAGCGCCGTCAGCAGCCGGAGATCGTCCTGCGAATAGCGTCCCTCGGCCGGCTCGGCCACCCGCAGCTCGCCGATCTCGGCGCCGCCGAACCGCAGCGGCAGGGCCAGGTACCGCTCGGGTTCGGCGCCGGCCCGTGCCAGCACCTTCCGGTCCGGCGCGATGATCACCGCGCCCGTGGCCCGGACGGCGGTGATGACGGTGGCGACCGCGGCCGGGACCGGATCGAGGCGATCGGCGGCGACGCTGTCGCTCAACTCGGCCAGTGCCTGCAGCGGATCGCGGCGGGCACCGTAGACCAGCCGGTCGGCCGCCCGCTGGAGCCGGTCGCGCGCCGGTGCCAGGCCGGCCGCCACGATCGCCGCGGCCACGACGCCGGGCAGCGGCTTGTCGTCGAGAACCGTGCCGAGACCCGCGGTGACCAGGAAATAGACGGTGACCACGAGGACGGTGAGCGTCCCGTAGACCAGACCGCGACGCAGCACCGCCTTGATCCCGAGCAGGTGGTAGCGAAGCACCCCGACCGCCACCCCGATCGGGATGACCAGCATCGGGTCGGTCAGCAGCACGACCAGGGCCAGGCCTTGGATCCGCAGCGACGCGTAGGCGAAACCGGCGAGCACGTAACACACGTAGGACACCACGCCGCAGCCCGCGAACCAGGCCAGCTGCTGCCGGTACGGATAGACCGCCCGCCGCCACCGTACGAAAGTGGCGACCACGATCGTCGCGGTCGCCGCCGCGATCGGGAAGACGAGCAGACGCCGTGCCGGGTCCGCGACGCCGGGCAGCAGAACCGGGATCCCGCACAGCAGCACGATGCCGGCGATCGCCACGCCGACCGGCCAGCTCCACCACCGGGCGGGCAGGCGCCCGTCGGGGTACAGGGCGAGGATGACGGTCGGGACCGCCAGCAACGGGACGAAGCCCAGGGTCAGGGCGAGCTCCAGCTGCCACGACGTGTCGTCCAGGTAGCTGCGCCCGGCCGCGCCGAGCAGCAGGGCACCCGACAACAGCAACCCGCAGGCGAGGAACAACCAGCCCAGCGCGTTGCGGGGGCGCCGGCCGGCCAGGACACCGCCGGATACCGTCCAGCCCAGCGCGGGCAGCGTCGAGATCAGTTGCCGCAGGGCCATCGAGCCGCCGCCGACCCCGTGCGGGGGCGCGTGCAGGAACGCCTGGACGTCCAAGATCGTGCGAGCCCCGAGCGTGGCGACCGAGGCGAGCACGAGCACGCCGATCAGGACACGTCGCCACATGCCCCTATTGTGCGGAAAAGGTGTATTTTTCGCCCGATATTACCGGGCAATCCGCCCGGCCAACTCGGGACACCCGCCTCATGCGCCCGGCCGTCCGGGCGCATCAGGGTGGAGTTCAGACGTGGTCGACCAGCCGGCCCGCCGACCCGGAAGAGGAAGCCATGACCATCACCACCGCATGCGCCCCGGTCCGCCGCCGCCGTCGCGCGCCGTCCCGCGAGGCCGACCTGCGCGGCTTCCTCATCATGGCCACGCACGACCTGAAGTCCCCGCTCACCACCGTCTCGGCACACCTGCAACTGCTCCGCGAGGAGGGTCTGCCGGCCGAGATCGAGCGCGACCTGGACGTGATGGAACGGGCGGTCCGGCGCATGACCCGCCTCATCGAGGACCTGCTCACGCACGCCCGCGCGGATCAGTCAGACCTCAGGACCGAGGCGGTGTCGCTGGACGAACTCGTCGCCGACGTCGCCGGCGAGCGCCTCACCACCGGCGACGGCTCCCGGGTGACGGCGCACGGCCCGCTGCCGCACGTCCAGGCCGATCCGGCGCTGCTGCGCCACGTGCTCGACAACCTGATCGGCAACGCGCTCAAGTACCAGCGGCCCGGCACCCCGGCGCGGGTCGAGGTCTCCGCACAGATCCAGCCCGATTCCTCGGTACGCGTCGAGGTGGCCGACAACGGCATCGGCATCCCCGAGGCGGACCGCCCCAGGGTCTTCGACGCCTTTCACCGCTCCGCCAACAGCCGTGGCTACCAGGGCACCGGCCTGGGCCTGGCGATCTGCCACCGGATCGTCGACCGCCACGCCGGCCGCATCGGCGTGACGGAGAGCGCGGCCGGCGGCACCACCTTCTGGTTCACCCTGCCGGGATCCTGACAGTTCACCGGCACGCCGGCGGGGGACGCTTATGGTCGGTCTTCATCTCGAGGTGGAGGAAGCGTGAGTGGTCTTCGATCCGGGCGTGCCCGGGCGAGCGCCGCACTGATGGCCGGCGGCCTGCTGGCGTTCACCGGCTGCACGTCACCGGACACCGCACCGGCGCCGGCTCCCGCGCCGACCACGGTTTCGGCAACGAGTCGCTCCGCGACGCCCGCCGAGACCGAGGCGTCACCGAAGGCGGCCCGGATCAAGGTGCCCGACGGTGTGGGTCTGGACTATCAATCGGCGCAGGACCTGTGGCGAGCGGCGGGCCTGCACGTGGCCCCGGCAACGGACGCGACGGGCGCGCACCGCATCCCGGTGCTCGACCGGAACTGGGTCGTGGTGGCGCAGAGCCCGAAGGCCGGCGCGACCGTCGACGACGGCTCCTTCGTCACCGCCACCGTCAAGAAGAGCACCGACGACTGACGCCCAGGCGTCGCGTAGGTAGGAGCCGCGGCCGCGGCCACGGGGACAGGCCGCAGCTACCCGGAACCGCCCGATCGTAGGCGTCGATCCGGGCGATGCTGCGTGAGGCCGGTCTGCAGGAGCGCTACTTCGCGAAGAGCCTCTCCGGCACGGACGACATGCTGGCCGCGGTGCACGACGAGGTCGACGCCTATTTCTTCGACTTGCTGATGCGAGACCTGAATCGGTCCGCCCCCCGCGCACCAGCGCCGGACGATCCTGGCGAACTACATCACGGCCATCGAGAAACACCAGACCACTCAACGCCCGCCAGGATCCGCCTGACGCGCAACTAGACGTGTAAGTCCTAAGCCGAGTCAGTGGCCGTAGCCGAGTCAGCGATCTGATCGCCGTCCGTCCGCCAGCGCCCGCCACCCTCTCGCATATCCGATATTTCCTGAGATTTGTCGAATCGGGCTGGGCCGCTGGACAGGCGGGCTCGTCGCGCGGCCGCGCGACGCTTCCATTGCGTGAGACGGGCGACCGCCTGCTGAGACCCACGCCCGCATCATGTAACTGTTCAGCTGGTTCCGTTGGCCGGGAGTCCCCGTGCGAGGCGACGCCGCCAGGTCCGGGCAGGTCCCAGCTCCCCACAGTGGCCGCCCCACCCCCGTGTGGGGAGTCGCGACGCCGGGGAGGTAGTGGTTGCCCACACCGCAGCCACCCCCACCCCCGTGTGGGCAGTCGCGACGCCGGGGAGGTAGTGGTTGCCCACACCGCAGCCACCCCCACCCCCGTGTGGGCAGTCGCGACGCCGGGGAGGTAGTGGTTGCCCACACCGCAGCCACCCCCACCCCGGTGTGGGCGGTCGCGACGCCGGGGAGGTTGCGGTTGCCCACACCGCAGCCACCCCCACCCCCGTGTGGGAAGCCGCCACGACCGGAAGGTCCCAGCTCCCCACAGCGACGGCCCGCGCAGGTCCGCCGCGCAAGGTCAACTCATCGGAGCGTGAGCGGCGCGAGAAACAGCTGAACAGTTCCACATCATGGACCCACCGTCCGCGATGTGGGACCAGCGTCCATTGTAGAGAACGTGTTTGTCATGTTACGAGGCTTTCGCCCGGCAGGTTTTTCCGGCCGAATGTGAACCTTGGAGAGTTATGGCTCGAATGTGGGCGCAACTTTCCAAGGTTCACAAGAATCCACGATGTGGAACTGTTCAGCTGGCGCGCCGCTCACCCTGCGATGCGTTGGCCTTGCGTGGCCGCCCTGAAGGCCGTCGCTGTGGGGAGCTGGGACGTTCCGGCCGTGACGGGTGCCCACACCCGCGGTGGGTTCGCCACGGTGTGGGAACCACAACCTCCCCGTCGTCAGCGACTTCCCACGCGTGGGTAGGGGTGGCCGCGGTGTGGGGAGCCACGGCCTCCCCGGCGTCGTGACTGCCCACACCCGGGTGGGGCCGCGCATTGTGGGGAGCTGGGACCTGCCCGGGCCTGGCGGCGCCGCCTCGCACCGCCCAGCCGCGAACGGATCACCACAGCGCCTCAGCTCCGGCACCACCGCACCACCGGAGCTACACCGTAACCAGATCACTCACCGCCTACCACCACCACGGTTAGGACTCACTCCTGTAGGTTCGCCTCCGGCACTCCCTTGAGGAATGGGCGAAACCTGGGCTGAGTGATCCCATAGGAAGTATCGGCGAACTCGCCGGAGGCCATACCGTCGGACCATGACGAGTATCGATGTCTCGACCGACGACTTCCCCGCACATGAACGGCTGACGGCATGGCAGGACTTCATGTCGGACATGCTCGCGCCCATGGAGCTCCGCAGCGACGATCCATCGGCGTTCGCCGCCTCCGCGCGGGTATGGCCGGTCGGCGCGGCCGCCGTGGCCCGCGTCGCCTCCGCGTCCATGGAGTTGCACCGCACGGCCCGCATGATCCGCCAGAGCGATCCGGAGGTCTACCAGCTCACCCTGGCTCACCGCGGCAGCGGTGGGGTCGAGCAAGGCCGGCGGCAGGCCACGCTGAGCGCGAACGAGCTGGTCATCTGGGATACGTCGCGGCCCCTGCACGGGTGGTCCGTCTCCGGTGAGCGGCCGGCCCTCGGCGCCGTGGTCGTGTTGCCCCGCGCCTCGCTCCCGCTGCCGGCGGGACTGGTGCGACGGCTGGCCGCAACCCGATTGCCGGGCGACACGGTGACCGGCCGCCTGCTGATCCAGTTCGTGACCACACTGACCACGAGCGTCGACGACGTCGCCGACGCGGAAGCGACACGGCTGGGCCGCGTGCTGGCCGACCTGCTCGCCGCGTATATCGCGGGATTGCTGGACGCGCGGCGAGCGCTGCCGCCGGAAACCCGCGAAGCGGCGCTGCTGCTGGCCATCGACGACTTCATCACTCGCCGGCTCCGCGACCCCGCGCTGAGCCCGGCCGGCATTGCGGCCTCGCACCACATCTCGGTGCGCTACCTGCACAAGCTGTACGCCGCACGGGAAGACGGACTGACCGTGTCGGCCACGATCCGGTTGCGCCGGCTGGAGGAGTGTCACCGCGATCTCGCCGACGCGTCCGGTAGTCATCGGCCGGTGCATCAGGTCGCTGCCAGCTGGGGCTTTCGGAGCGAGTCGCACTTCAGCCGGCTGTTCAAGGAAACCTACGGGGTCAGCCCGTCGGCGGTGCGACATTCACGTCCGTGCGCGCAGGGGCAACCCATGGGCACTCATCGTCATGGCCGAACCACACCCCGTAGCGAACGATGAATCTCGGCCGGGATCTCGTACGCGATGAAGGGGTCATCATGAAGCTCAAGCACGGAGGACGAACACTGATCGTCGCCTTGACGGCACTGCTGCTGACGCTCGTGGCGTCGGTGGTGGCCGTCGCGCCGGCGCAGGCCGGGACCTGCGCGACACGCGGGTGCGGAGGCCGCGTGATCAATCGCTCGACCATGAACGTGCGTATTCAAAACTGCTGGTCCGGAGTCGCTCAGATCGTGTTCAAGGACAAGCACGATTGCGTCAAGTACCCCAACAATTGGTACCAGAAGAATGCCGACGCGGAGCTGCCGCCCGGCGGCGACTCGGACTGGACGACAACGTTCTACTACGACGTCGATGGATTCCGCGCTTACAAGGGATGCATAACCCAGTACTACTGGGGCAGCGACTCGGGCAACATCCAGACCGAGCAGCCCGGCGGAACGAGCATGTGGATCAAATTCAGCGACCCGTTGACCGTGACCATCACCTCCATCCGGTGTTGATGATGATCTCGCCGCGGAGGAGAAACGCGATTAGCCGATGGAAAGGTAACGCATGAAGAAGACGCTGAGCGCTGTCGTCGCGGTGCTCGTAGCGCTGGCCCTTGCCGGGGCCACGGCCGGTCCGGCTACTGCGGCATCTCCCGCGGCAGCCGACGACACCTACGAAATCACCTCCGGGCACTACCTCCCTCTCCACAGCTACTGCCTGGACGGCAGCACCTCGAACGGGGTGCGGCTGCGGCCCTGCGACGGGACGACCTTCCAGCAGTGGGTCTACACGTCCAAGCATCAGTTCCAGCTCAACCGCTACAACCGCACGCTGTGCCTGGACGCCAGCGTGTCCAACGGGATCCGCCTGCAACCGTGCAACGACACCAGCACCTTCCAGCAGTGGGGTCTCGACGAGCTCGAGTACGTCCTCGAAAACCGCTACAACCGGTCGATGTGCCTGGACGCCAGCGTTTCCAACGGAGTCCGCCTGCAACCGTGCAACGACACCTCCTTCCAGGAATGGTGGCTCTGGGTCTGACCTGTTTCGACGATCTCGGCGACAGCGTCGAACGGGCGCTGTCGCTCGAGTTCCCGGCCTGGACGGGGCGAGCCCGCTCGCCACGCCCCGGCTCAGGCCGTCGCGCGGAACGGCGCCAGCGTGGCCCGGATCGTCTCGGCGGCGCCCCAGTCGTCGTCGAACTGGGCCAGGACCGCGAGATGCTGCCGCAGTTGGATGATCGGCATGCGGGCGGCGGGTTCGAGCGCCGCCTCGACGCGGGGCTCGGACAGCCAGCGCAGCAGCCGATGCTCGGCGAAGAACGTATTGATTTGCCGGCGGCGACCCAGCCAGTTGTCGCGGTGCCATCCG
>NZ_JABBNC010000016.1 GCF_012933445.1 Actinoplanes sp. TBRC 11911 | reverse complement strand
TAGACGCCCTCGACAAGCGTCGCCAAGCTGGATGTGAGGATTTGACTCGGTGGGCGTTGGCCTCAGTTTTCGGCGCTGACAACGTGCACGTGGGCTACACCTATCCAGCACCGGGACGCCCGGACATCGACGTGCTCGTTGCCACGCCCGGCGCCACTGTCGTTGTCGAGGTCAAAGGCGGTCGGTTCACGGATCCAGCACGGCGCGCGGCCCCTGATCGGGTCCGCAAGAAGACCCGCGAGTTCGTCGACAAGGCCCTGACTCAGAACGCACGGACGATCACCCACTTGCAGGCTGGGGCAGACGGCCTCCAGGATGCCAAGAAGCGGGCTGTGACCATCCCGAACGCGCCTGACCCGATGTCAATCATCGTCACCTTGGACCGAGTGGATCCATTCGCCACACATCTGCCCGATGGAGGCAAGCGTTCGGACGAGCCGGCGGCCGGTACCTGGCTGGTCGCGCTTGCAGACCTGTTGGTGTGCACGGATATCCTGCGCCACCCCGCGGAGTTCTACACCTACGCGCACACCCGAGCGGAGATCAACAAGGTGAGATCCCCGCTGGTCATAGTTGAAAACGACGCCTTGGCCACCTGGTGCGAATACCGCCTTGCGCCTGACTCCTCTGGACACCGTCACCCACAGGTGCTTGCGACATCGTCTCAAAAAATTGACGATCACTATTGTCACGCCGGTGACGACGCGGAGCGACCCGAGCGGCCCTCCACCGGGGTACCGCTCGAGATCTTGCGGGCGCTCGACGAGGCGCTCCGCGACCGCCCTGAACACTGGGGCGGCCTCGCGCAAGCCGCATTCGCGATCCAACCGAAAAACTGGCGGGAGTTCCACCGGAAGCTGCGTCAACATGGTGCGGCTCAATCTGCCCAGCACCTAAAGCGTCGCGATCGCAAACGCGCACGCAGGGCGTCCCATAGCATTGCCGTCGGCGCTGGCCTCACGGTTCGGTTTACCACCGAGGCGAGCCCCTCGACGATAGACTCCACCACGCTGATTCCTCGGCGGCTCGACTGACCCTTACAGAGTCCTGCCGATGCCGAAAACCTCATCCGCCCTGGTCGCGGCCATCTCGATCGCCGACGTGTGCGGCTGGGTCCCGGGCCGGATTTCGATAGTCGGACCTCGGTAAAAGGGCGCTTCCCGCGACCGGTCCGGCGCGGCCCCTTCTTCCCGCTGCGGCTGGTCCAGCCGCGTGGCCCGCGAAGCGGGATCGGGGGCTGCGAGGGGAGGGCGTCGACTCGGCAGCGGGTGAGATCACGATTGGCGAGCCGCTCATCTTCGTCCGTGGGTGGTGACGCTCGACAGATTAAGCGTGGCCCTGCGGCCGGCGCCGTGGCCCGAATAGAAACTCACGGTTCGAACTGACACGACGCGACCGTCGCTCGTGAGCATCTCGTCGATGACTACGATCGCCGTCGACCGGGTTCGGCAGACGTCTTTGACTATCTGGTGGACCTGCTTGCGGCGTACGGGAAAGACATTGATCTGATGCGGGGGATGACTTGAGCGAGCGTGACGCTGACGAGCGGACGGATGTGCGGGCGCTGCCCGAGTTGGTGCTGCGGCGGCACGGGCGGCTAACGGCCGGTGATCACGGCGACGAGCTGCTGACCATGTCGGTGGGGCCGGCGGGCGAGGCCATCGGTCTGTGGTGTTCTCCCGACGACGTGGCCGGGTTGACGTCGATGACGACAGAGCCGGGTGGCGCAGCGTTCCCTGACAGTCGGGCGGCCCGCCCGGCCGACATTCGGATCACCGTGCACTGTCCTGATTTGGGCGATGTCGTGCGGGTCGCGGCGATGCCGCTGGCGTACCCGTCGGTGCAGCCGCTGCCCGGTGGCCGATCTCTGGCGGTCGGCGGTCGCTGCCTCTGGCGGCCTGAGGGACCGGACCGCAATGCCATCATGTACGCCTCGGACGGCACGGTTGCGGGTGAGTACACCCTCGGCGATGGGATTGAGGATGTCTTCACCACGCCGTCCGGGCAGGCCTGGGTCTCCTACTTCGACGAGGGGGTGTTCGGCAACTACGGGTGGGGTGGGCCGGGGCCGGCTCCGCTGGGTGCTTGCGGGTTGGCACGGTTCGGACCTGCCGGGGAACCTCGGTGGCGTTTCCCGTCGGACGGCGCATTGGGCATCGCCGACTGCTATGCACTGAACGTCGTCGGGGAGACCGCCTGGGCGTGTTACTACACAGACTTTCCGGTGGTGCGAGTCCAGCACGGGCAGGTCACGTCTTGGCGCAACGAACTCGCCAGCGGTGTCCGGGGCCTGATCGTCGACGACGGCCGGGTCGCCCTGGTCGGTGGTTACAGTGGGCACCGCGACCGGCTCGTCGTCGCGGAGCTCGGAGACGGCGCCCTGCGCGAAGTTGGCAGGTATCGGCTGGTACTGCCAGACGGCCGGCCCCTACCAGATCGGGTGCGTGTCGTCGGCCGCGGGGACCGCTTGCACATCTTTCACGGGCTGGATTGGTTCCAGATGTCCATGGACGACATCGTCAGTCCGTGACGCGCGACCCCCACTCACCGGGTGATTTGACGAGGCGCGACCGGTCACCGTGTCGCGTCGGCTGCTTGTCGATTGAGTCACGTCGTCCGCCTGGACGTTTCTTGCGGCCAAGACGCGGCGTGTGCGATTACGTCACCACCGGCGGCTGATCCGGACTTGTGCTCGTCTGGGTCGTGAGCCCCAACCCGATACTGGTCGATGCTGCGCGGCAGCGGTTAGGCGACGCCGACTCGGGTTGCGAATTCGCGTATGCCGGATAGGCCGTAGCTGGCGGGGGTGGACAGCAGGTCGCGGGTTAGTTGTTGGGCCCAGGGCCGGTATCGGACCTCTTCGGGAACGTCGCGTTCGGCGGCCAGCAGCGTGTCGTAAGCCGCTCTTGGCCGGCCGCGGCCCTGCAAGGCGAGGGCACGGTCTTCCCAGTAGCGGGCGCGGCGCTCGGCGTCAGGAATCGAGCGGGGATCGACGCGGCGGGCGTAGTCGACGGCGGCACCGTAGTCGCCAAGGGTGCGGGCGACGCTGATGCGGTAGACCGAAATTTCGGTGGTGTTGAAACGGTCGGACGTCCCGGCTGCGACGGCTGGCTGCTCAGCCTCGGCCAGCAGCGTCCACGCAGTGTCCCTGTCGTCGCGGATCGCGGCGGTGTAGGAGGCTACGGCGAGTAGCTGCCCGTACATGGCGTGATACGCCGGTCCTCCCTCTCGGGTGAAGGCGTGCACCTGCTCGGCGGCGTCGAGCACATGCCGCTGGGCGCTGTCGCCGTGATCAACGCGGCGTAGCACGGTTGCGGCGAGTCGTTGGCTCTCGGCCATGATCAGCGGGTCGTTGCCGCCGGTTGCGGCTTGTACGGCCCGGTCGGCGGTGGCGAAGGCCAGGCCGTCGTCGTGCAGCTTGATGAGCAGTTGGGTGGCGAGGCCGTACGCCTCGGCGAGTCGCTGGGCCGCGCCTGCCTGCTCGTGGAGGTCGGCCGCCGTGCGGCTGGCTGTTGCCTGGGCGAGCAGCCGCGGCAGCCGTCGGGCGAGCCTTGTGAAGCGGGTCGCGCGGTAGTCGGCTCGGCCCGCGGCGATCTGGGCGGTCATCTGCTGGGGCGGCAGCGGTTCGGCGGTGAGCCGGCCGAACAGGACGTCCTCGATGGTATTGCCGGCGGGTGCGGCGGTTGCGGGTGCCGGCATCATCGCGCCGGCCCCGACAGCGGCTGCGCCGGCCAAGAACCTGCGTCGTTGCACGGTGTCGCCCTCTCCGTCGACGGTTCTGGTCAGGGTAGACCCGTCGTGTGGTCCAGGCGTGGTTGCCAGGCCGAGCAGTTCCGCAGGTACGTCGTACAGGTCAGCCAGTCGGCGTAGTTCAGCGACGTCGCGGATAGACCGGCGACGGCTTTCCAGCCTTGACAGTGTGGATGCCGAGTAGCCGCCCGCCGCGCCGAGCTGCTGCAGGGTCAGCCCGGCCGCGAGCCGGGAGAACCGCAGGATCGTGGCGTAGTCGCCGGCCTCTGCCGCTTGTTGGACTGCGGGGTTGGCGGTCCACTGGGGTGCGCTCACGGTGGCTCCGTCCTCGCACGGGGAATTCGAGCGTGACGGTTCGGTTGCAGATCATGCAAGTCTCTTGCACGGAAAGTGACATGCCTTCTCTGGGTCGGGTCTGTCCGATGGACTGTTTACGCCGCCCGCACCACCTCGTCCGGCGGGAACGACTCACAAGGGGAGCCTGATGATGACCCATACCATCACCGATGAGCCGATCACCGCGGCGCAACTGGTCCAGGCCGGCCTGTTGCAGCTCGGCGGCGGCTGCCGGCTGCACCCGACAGCGGTGTTCATCCCTGCGGACTTGCGGGCAACCCCACGTCCGATTGTGCTGGGCGAGCAGGTCACGATTGGCGCGTACGCCGTGCTCAACGGCGGTGTGGCCATCGGCGACCGCACGTACATCGGACACCACGCCGTGCTCGGAGAACCCGAGTACGGCTACGCCGTGCGCGAGGTCTACAGCGGTGCAGGCGCCGGCACCATCATCGGCGCCGGAGTGATCATCCGCTCCGGAGCCATCGTCTACGCCGACACCACGATCGGCGACGACACGACGATCGGGCACCACACCCTCCTGCGCACCGGCGTGCACGTCGGCGCCGGCAGCCAGCTGGCCGCGAACCTCACCGTCGAGCGAGGCTGCCAGATCGGCTCCGGCGTTCGGTGCTCACCTGGTTCGCATTTGACCGCCGACACCGTCGTCGGCGACCGAGCATTCCTCGGCTCCGGCGTCCGTACGGTCAACGACCAGCAACTGATCTGGCGCGACCCCGCCCACGAGATGCCGCTGACCCCGCCCGCGTTCGGCGCAGGGAGCAAGGTCGGTACCGGCGCCGTCGTGCTCGCCGGCGTCACCGTACGCCCGGGCGCCCTCGTCGGCGCCGGCTCGGTGGTCACGCGCGACGTCGCCGAGGACACCATCGTTTACGGAGTTCCCGCCACGGCGCGCGGGCAGGTGACGCCGTGAACGCCCTGACCTGGCTGGAGCCGCTGCGTAGCAGCGTGCCCGAACTCGATACCCCCGCCTGGACAAGCCTGGAACGCTTCGATGCCGCCCTCGGCGAGTTGAGCTCTGCCGCCCCCGCCCACCACGACGCCGCAGCCTGGTCGGCGTGGCTACTCCAGCTGCGCCACGAACTCGCCGCCCGCAGGCACCGCGCCCCGACGGGCCCGGCCGGTCCGGTGTGGCAGACCCTCGCCCAGTTCCTCGCCGGCGCCCGCGACCTCGACCTGCGCGACTGCACCGGCGCCGGGCACGGAGCCATGGTCCTCACCCACGCGCCTACCGCTATCGCCCGCGCCTGGGACGAGCGGCTGCGCGCTGGCGAGCTGATCGGTATCGCCGCCACCGAACGCCATGGCGGCTCCCGCATCCGTGAGATCACCACCCGGGCCCGCCCCGGGCGTGGCGGCACCTGGCGGCTGACCGGCGAGAAGTGCTGGGTGTCCCGGCTGACCGAGGCCGCCGCATTCGTGGTGTTTGTCCGCGACCCGGACGCGCGGATCAGCGCGGTACTCGTCGACGCCGACGACCCTAGGGCCGAGCGGGACGTCATCGAGCCGTTCGGGCTCGGCGGCTGGAGCTGGGGCGCGCTGCGCCTGCACGACCTGCCGGTCGACCCCGCCACCGCGCTGCTCGGCGCCCCCGGCAACGGCCTGGAGATCTTCCACCAGCACTTCGCCCGCTTCCGGCCCCTGGTCACCGCGACCGCCCTGGGCACCGCCGCCGGCGTACACGCTCTGGTCGCCGACGCCCTGGCCGCCCGCCGCAGCACCGGCATCCTGCCCCGGGTCCGCGACAACGCCCTAATCGCCCTGGGCCGCACCCACGCCGAAATCACCGCGGCGTTGCTCGCCACGGTGACCACCACCCGGCTTGCCATGATCGGGCACCCCGCCGCCGACCTGCTCGCCCGGCTCGGCAAAGCCGCCGGCGTCGACACCGCCGTGCAAGCCGTGAACAACCTGGCTCCGCTAATCGGCGCGGCTGGCTTCCAGCGCAGTCACCCCGTCGCCAAGGCCCGCGCCGACCTGACCGGGCTGCTCTACGCCGACGGCATCCACGACAGCCTCTACCGCTCGGGCGGGGTCAGTCTGCTGGCCGGACCCGCCAATAGCAGGCTGGCCACGCTGACCGCCGCAGCCTGATTAACAACACGGGCTCCACGGCCGCGGTGCCGTGGAGCCCGTTCGCTGTCCGGGAAATGCTCCTCAGGCTACGAAGAAGCCGTTCTCCAGGTAAAGGACCGTACCCTCCGCCCGGGCTCGCATAGCCGCCGCTATCCGCCGGGCCAGTAATTCCGACAACCGCTCGGCGGCCTCCTGCTCGGTGCACCATGCCCAGCTCCGCAGTTCCTCGGCCGGTATTTGAATCTGGGCCGTCTGCTGCGGCGTGAGGATCCCGCCGTCGAAGATCAGCATCAGACCCTCGGTCCGGCCCGGCCGGGGCGGCACCCAGTCAGTCACCAGCAACCGGCGAGGTTGCACGTGTAGCGCCAGTTCCTCCTTCAGTTCGCGCACGACCGCGGCGTACGGCGACTCATCGGCTTCGACCGAACCTCCGGGGATCTCGAAGTAGTCCTTGTAGGTCGGTTCGACCAGCAGCACTCGGCCAGCGTCATCGCAGAGCAGCGCCGCAGCGCCCATGCGCTTGCGAGGCAACGACGCCGTGTAGTCGTCAGTCACCGCGCCAGGCTAACCGCGAGCGGGCCAGGGGATCCGCCTTTGGTCAGTCGCTTTGAACCGGTACTACGCAGGGTGATGGCGGTGCGTGGTGCTCCGTGGGTGATCGGATGTCGGCGACCGTTCCAGTACGGCCGAGACTGAATCAGCACGACAGGATGGCGATCGACGGTCCCGACAGCACACCAATGGTGGACTCGGCCACCACCTGCGAGAACGTAAATCCGCTCTGAACTGCTCAAATGCCTCCGGGCGAACCTTTCCGGCCGAGGGTTACACAGCGTACGTACGACCACTAGTCATCTGACTACGGATCAGAAGGTTAGGGGTTCGAGTCCCTTCGGGCGCACAGCACGGAAAGGCCGTCATCAGCGGAAACGCCGGTGACGGCCTTTCCGTTTCCCGGTTTCAAGTCGTCCCATTATGCGGAACCCGGGTGATCGGATGGTGATCGTGTGCCGCTGCGGCGTTCATCCACAGTGGAATGGGTCGTGTCGAGGGCATTTGTTCGGGGTGGGATGCGAGGACTGGTTAGTTGGTGTCCCGGTCCAAGCCGGCCGACCAGCCGCGGGAGGGTGGGCAACGAGCGGGCGCGTGGATGTGCTTGCGATCCGCTGATCGGCGCGATTGTGGGGGCGGAGTGACGCCGCCCGCCCCGCTCCAAGGCTGGATGGGCTTGACGGGCGTCTCGCCGCCCGCGGCGGCTCCGGCCGATCCATGCCGAGCCGGCAGCCGCGACTACGCTCTGCGTCGTGGAGATGACTCGGTTTCAACACGTCGGGTGAGCCGTTGGCGGCGATCTGGCTCGCCGTTAAATTTCTGAAATGTCCTCGTCTGCGCCCATGGTCGCCCAGATCGGTCTTTCTGCTCCGCGCGTCGCTCTGGTTCTCGACGGCGGAGCGGGGTGGCACTTTTGGGCGCGCCTGGTCGAGAGCTGGCGATGACTCGTCTATGACCAGCAGGTCAGCGTCTATGCCGGTGCGTATCGGTCACCGGACTCGGCGACGCGGAGGGCGGCGGAGCGCCGCGACGATGGCGGCCCCGGCGAACAGGAGGACGATTCCCGCGCTCGCGACCGCCGCCGCGGTGGTGCCCGTGATGGGAAGTTCGGCTTTGCCGTGTTCGCCGGTCACGCTGATCTCGGCCTGGTTGTTGCGAAGGTCCCGGTCGACGTTCACGCCGTCGCTGAACAGGTTGACCTGCACCTCTCCTCCTTCATCGGACACGGCCCGCGTACCGCTTACCGTGAAGGTGAACGTCAATTCGCGGCCCGGCGCGAGCATCGTCGACCGTGGCGTGCAGTCGAACTCCGCGGGACCGAAGTCGAGCAGCTCGAGGGGAGCCGAGGAGGGTGGCGTTTCGTAGTCGCCGGACGCCGAGGTGCAGCGGTCATCGGCGGAGACCACAGCCACGGACGCGGGCAGGGTTACCCGTACGGCCGGGGCGTTGTTGATGAAAGGCGGGTAGCGCAAGGTCCCTGGTCCGCGATTGGCGAGCCCGACCGCGATGGTGTGATCCCCGGGGGTGCCAGGGATCGCCGCGCCGATGGCCACCACGTCGGTGCGCCGGCCGCCCGCGACGGTCACCGTGGTGTACGAGCCGTTGTCGTCGTTGTCGATGTCGGCTTGGCGAACGCCGGCCGCCGACATAATTGTCTCGTCGAGCTGGAGCTCGGGACCGGTGCCCTGTCGGCCCTCGGGGAGGTCGCCGAAGTCGGCCCGCGAGTCCTGCCATTCGGCGGCCGTCAGCCATTCCACACTCAGCGCCGTCCGGCTGGCCGACGCGGCGTCGCGCGGCACCCGGAATGTGATCGGCGCCGACACCCGGTACGAGGATCCTGCGGTCAGCGTCGTATCGAAGGTGCACGCAACGACGTATCCGTACGTGCAGTTGCCGAAATTCGTGTCGGCCAGGAGATCCTCGTCGGCACCGATCACGGCGGTCAGTCCATCGACATCCTTCGCCCCGCTGTTACGGACCCCCGGACGCAGCGTTGCGGCACGGCCCGGAGCCACCCGCTGCGGCTTCTCGTCAAGCGCCGTCAGATTCACACCCTCGCCGATGCGGATCGCCGTGGTCTCGGTGGTCGCGGGCCCGTCGTCTATCTTCGTCGTGACCGACAAGATTCCGGCGTCGCCAACCGATGCGCCTTTCTTGGGCGTCAGGCGAAGCAAGACATCCGAGAAGGTCCAGAACCCGTACGAGCCGTCGTCGTCGGGACGCTTGAACACCCGGTGCGGCCCCCGCAGGAGACACCGCACGACGGGGCCGGCCGAGCAGTCTCCGCCCGCCTGGGAGTCGTCGATGACCACGTCGGCCACGCCTACCTTGGACGTATCGATGGTCAGGATGATGCTTTCTGCCCAGCCCGCCTGGTCGGCGAACAAAATGACGGACAGGCTCTCGTCGAGCGTGCCGCCGCCGGCCGGCAGCGTGAGATTGCGCAACGTAACGAGGCCTTCGACACCGGCGGGAGCGGCCTCGGCCGGAGTCCCGAGCGGAGCAGACACCGCTGCGGCGAGCATCGTCAGGACAACGAGACGGCGTAAGCGGGTCATGGGTCCTCTGTCGGCAGTAAGTGGACTCTTTCCCACATTCCTAGCAAAAGGCACAACGCTGCACCTGTCGAACGGACGCAAGACACCCCGAATCGCCAACCGCTATTGGCGGCTTCGACGATCGAGCGCGACAGGCTGGGGACCGGAACGGCTACGCCTTCGAGCAGCCAACCTCATCGCGGCCCCCGATCACTCGGAGCCGTGAGCCGGGTGCCGCGACCGCGCGTACGGCAGCCGCCTGTGACTTTCGGCCGTAGCTGGCACTGGTCGGCAACGATGGCCTGCGCCGTTGCGGCGTCGCGCCGACCGGTCGTTCACGATAGTGGGGAAGCGGGTCCACGTAGGACGTAATTCGCCGGTTTCGCAGTCGATCTCGGCCCGAACGGCGGAAGCGCCGAGCGCTATTCCGCTCTCGTGTACATGCCGATCCAGCGCTTGAGCCGGTTCATGACCCGCGGATCGACCTTTAGGGGTTGTCCGGGTCGTCGAAGAAGGCCAGGTCGACTTCCATGGAGGCGGTGGCCTCGCGTGGGAGGCGGTCCTCCGGGATGGCTGCCAATATCGACTGGCTGCCGATCACGACGACGTCGGGGTCGTCGGCGATCTGACTCGCCGCCCGCAGGACGTGTTCCAGCTGCTCGCGTCTCACGCCGCGTGCTCCCAGCCGCTGCGAGTGAAGGCCTTGAGGACCTGCTGGCGCTGAGGCAGGGAAAGAACCCCGGCAAAGGGGGAGTTCTGTCGTAGCTCCACGGCCTCGGGATCTTCTGAGGTCAGGGTCCTGAGGACGGCGCCGGGCCCTTCGTTCAGCTTTTCTCGCCACTGCAGCAGCCAGACCTCGGTCATGGTGCCCCGGTGTTGAACCAGGAGCCGGTCGAGGTTGGCGGCGGCCTTACCCAAAACCACGTCCGGATCGGTGACCAGGCTGCCCGCGACCGCCTGATGCAGCCACAGCGACTTGAGCTGGTCGCGCGTCAGCCTTGGCTTGGGTCGGCGCAGCGCCTCCACGGCGCTGCGCTCGACCCTGCGGTGCTTGCCGACCATGACGAACGGCAAGTCACCCCGCTCGCAGAGGTTCACCACCTGCTGGCGCGAGGTGCCCAAGAGCTTGGCCACCTCGCCGGTGGTCAAGAGGCCTCCACTGCTCGTCTCCATAGTTACAGGTTAGGCCGCAAACGCCAAAAACACAAAACGCACGCTTGGTAGCTCTGTATGTCGTGCCATGGGCACCCGGTTCACGCTGCCCGTTGACGGCCGCCCGGCGATCGTCCTGGTCAGACGGATTGACCGCTCGTCCGGGAGGGCCGGGGTCAACCGATCCAGAAAGGACGTTCACCATTTCGTCACCTCATCCCGCCGGGCGGACAGCGGCACGTGACAGCTCCTCCGTATCCTGCTGTGAATCTTGCCGTGGTTCGAGTGGGAGTGACGGTGTCGATAGTGAGTGCGGGGCGGGCTGCACGTACGGGTGGGGTGCTGGAGTCCCTGACCCGCTTGCGGTGGTATGCCGCGTTCGGGGTGTTCTGCTTCCACTACGCCAACGTCGTCGGGATCCACGACCCGGCGGTCCGGGCGGCGTTGTCGCTCGGGTACGAAGGGGTGCCGTTCTTCTTCGTGCTGTCCGGCTTCGTGCTCACCTGGGCGCACCGGCCGACGGACGGGGTCGTCCGCTTCCTGCGGAACCGCTTCGCCCGGGTCTGGCCGCTGGTGGCGGTCACCGCGGTGGTGATCGCGCTGATCGACTGGAGCGAGGGCGGCCCCCCGTCGCTGCTCGACCTGGTGTACACGCTGACGCTCACCCAGGCGTGGGTGCCCGACCACTTCTACGCGGTCAACGAGGTGACCTGGACGCTGTCCTGCGAGGCGTTCTTCTACCTGGTTTTCCCGTACGTGATCCGGGTGTTGTCCAGGTTCCGGCCGTGGGCCCTGATCGCCACGGCCATCGTCGCCGACGCGGTCACCGCCGGCACCCGGCTCTTGGTGGGCACCCACACCATGAGCCCGGGGCTCGCCAAGGAGGTGATCGCCTCGCCGCTCGCCCTCACCCCGATGTTCGTGGTCGGCATCTGCGCGGGTCTGCTGGCCAAGAACGGGGCCCGGCTGCCGGTCGGCGCGCGGACGGCGCGGCTGCTCAGCGTGGCGGCCCTGGCCGCCTGCTGGTTCTGGAGCCAGCATCCGCACCTGGTGCCCAGCCCGGTGGCCCCCGCCGTCGGGGTGTACGACGCGCTGCTGGTCCCCTTCTTCGCGCTCACCATCGCCGCCCTGGCCCGGCGCGACGCCACCGGTACGCCCGGCCGGGTGCTGTTCCGCCGGGTGCTGTACCGGCTCGGCGAGGCGTCCTACGCCTTCTACCTGGTGCACGTGGCCGTCCGGGACATCTGGATGCGGCACTGGCCGTTCACCGGCCCCGGCTCGGCCCTGCTGCCTTTGCTGGCGACCGTCGCCGTCGCCCTGCTGCTGCACAGCCTGGTGGAAAAGCCTGCCCAGCGGCTGCTCAAGGGAAGGTCGTCGAGGACCGGGCGGACGGCCGTGCCACACCAGCCGACGCCGCCGACAGCCGCGGACCGGGAGCCCGGAACCGGCAGCGACGGCGAACGTACCGTCGATCTGTCCGCTGTTGCGCAACCCGCGGTGGCTCATGCCCGGGAGGTCGGAAGCGCGGGCCCGGGCGGTGCATGAGGGCCAGGATCGCTCCACAGTGGATTTGACGTGCTCGGCCCGCTCGTGATCCGGGCAGCGCCGGCACGGTAGACCGCCCATTTCCCTGCTTTTGTCACTCGATGGGGTTTTTCGTCTATAGGCTCCGCGTATCGGGCAATTAGCGGGACGGGCGGGGAGCAAGATGCGCGGGGTGCTGCAGCGGGTTGGCGTGGCCGTGGCCGGGTTGATCCTGGTCAACGGCTGGTTCATTGATTCGGCTCAGGCCAATTCCAACTGTCCCCCGGTGATCCCGGCGTCGCCCGGCGACATGATCTCCTGCACGATCCAGGGCATTTACAACATCAACTTGATGTACGCAACGCCCAGCATCGACATCGATATCGCCGGTGGTGGTGGCGGTGGCTCCAACGGCCGTCGCGGCGGCAACGGCTCACGCGTGCTGGCCGGCAATGTGGCTCTGCCGCCCGGCACCGCGACACTCCAGGTCGTGGTCGGCCACGGCGGGATGAGCCGCCCCGTCGACAGATCAAATGGGTCCGGTGGCGGTGGCGGCTCCGGGATTTACGCGTACGACGAGAATTTCTTGTTCCTCGGCAAGGTCGCGATCGCGGCCGGCGGCGGGGCCGCCGGAACTCACGGCGACGGCGGCGACGGTGACGCCCCCGGCAGCATCGACGGTGGCGTCAGCCAGGGCGGCATGGCCGGTAGTGGCCCGAACGGTGGCGTCACCGGAGCGATCTACGAGGTGTACAACGGCTCCGGAGCGACGGTGGTGGGCCAACTCCCGTACGGGGATTCCGACAGCCCGAGCAACCACGTGCCGGCATTCGGTGGACCAGGGTGGAATGTCTGGAACTTCGAAAGCGGCGGTGGCGGTGGCGGCTACGCCGGTGGTGGCGGCGGTGGCGGCTCCGCCGACTACACCCCCACCCCCAGCAACCCGCCCATCTTCTTCGGCGGCGGTGGCGGAGGCGGATCGTCACTCAACCCGACCGGCACCCCGATTCTGCACGTGAACAACGGAGTCACCGACGCGGTGCCGTTCGGCGGTTTCGGCTACGTGAAAATCTCTGTGCCGTACCTTCCCCAGCCCGGGTCGCCGACCAACCTGCAGTCCACCCATGGTGACGGGTCCGCGCGGCTGACCTTCGACGCTCCGGTCTACACCGGCACCTCCTCGCTCGGCGACTACACCGCCACCGACCAGAACGGCGTCACCCACATCTGCCCGACCGTCGTCTGCGACATCACCGGCCTGGTCAACGGCACGTCGTACACCTTCACCGTGCACGCGAGCAACAGTTCGGGGCCCGGCGCCGAATCGGGCACCACCACGGTCGTCCCGTCGACCGTGCCGGACCCGCCGCAGATCACCGCCGTTGATCCCGGCGACGCGCAGGTCGAGGTGACCTTCACCGGGCCGGACAGCGCGCATGACGGCGGTGACACGGTCGACAAATACACCGTCACGGACACCGGCAACAGTTCTACGAACACCTGCGCCACCAGCCCGTGTACGGTCTTCGGCCTGGCCAACGGCAGTCCGTACCGGTTCGTCGTGACGGCCCACAACGTCAACGGCTGGTCGACGCCCTCGGCCCAGTCCGACGAAACGACCCCGGCGACCAGCCCGCAGACGCCTACGATCGGCAGCGCCACCGCGGGGAACGGTCAAGCGAGCGTCGCGTTTCAGCCCGGCGACACCGGCGGTGCCACGGTCACCTACACCGCGGCCTCGACCACGGGGAACCGCAGTGGCACCTGCGCCGCGAGCCCCTGCACGGTCGGCGGCCTGACCAACGGGCAGTCGTACCGGTTCAAGGTGACCGCTACCAACTGGGCCGGTTCGTCGGTCGCCTCCGCTGCCTCGAACGCGGCCGTCCCGATAGGCCCGGTGGCGGCCCCGACGACCGCACCGACCGGCCTGCGCGCATCCAGCGGGTCCGGCTGGGCCGAGGTCGCGTTCGAGCCGATCAGCGGCGCCACCTCGTACGTGGTCACGGCCTTCCCGGGTGGCCGGCAGAACTCGTGTGCCGCCTCGCCGTGCCGGGTGAGCGGCCTGACGAACGGTCAGAGCTACTCGCTGAGCGTGCACGGCATCAACGCCGGGGGTGACTCACCGGAGTCGGCAACGGTGACGGCAACACCGCTGACGATGCCCGAGGCACCCCGGTCGGTCACGGCCGTCGCTCGTGCGGGCCAGGCTTCCGTACGCTTCGACGCGCCCCTCGACAACGGCGGCTCACCGATCAGCCGGTACACGGCGACCGCCACTCCCGGCGGTTTCACCGGAACCTGCTCGGCGTCCCCGTGCACGGTCCGCGGCCTGACCAACGGCACCGCGTACACCTTCACCGTCCACGCCACCACCGCCGCCGGTGACTCACCCGAGTCGGCGTCCTCGGCCGCGGCAACGCCGACAGTCAGCCCCGTGGGCCGGCCCAACGCTCCGGGCACCCCGGTGGCCCGCGCCCGCGTCTCGTCGGTGCGGATCACCTGGACCGCCTCGACCTCGTCGATCGTCACCGGATACACCGTCACCGCCGACCCGGGCCCGGCCACCTGCACCACCACCGGCCTGAGCTGCACGCTCGGCGCGGTTGCCGGCACCGCCTATCGCTATCGGGTGGTCGCGAATGCGGCCGGCGGTCGGTCGGCTCCGAGCCGGGCCAGCGCTTCGGTGACCGCCGCCGCCCCGGCCTCGCCGGTCACGGCACCGACG
Source organism: Actinoplanes sp. TBRC 11911 (assembly GCF_012933445.1). Classification (GTDB taxonomy): domain Bacteria; phylum Actinomycetota; class Actinomycetes; order Mycobacteriales; family Micromonosporaceae; genus Actinoplanes. The sequence goes on along the minus strand of NZ_JABBNC010000016.1, from coordinate 159,365 downwards.
ACCACCCTGCGGCTCACGACCGACAAGGGCAGGATCGACACGATCGCGCCGGGCGCCACGGTCACGCTGGTCGGCTCCGGTTACGCTCCGCATTCGACGGTCACGCTCACGGCGTACCCGAAAGCGACCTTGCTCGGAACGGCCGTGACCGACGAACGTGGTTTTTTCCGGCGGACCGTGACCGTTCCGACGGCGGTCACCGACCAGATTTTCGTCTCGCTGGGCGCGGCCCCGGACGGCCAGGTCCGGGCGATGAGGATGCCGGTGACGCTGACACCCGCCGCCGGCACCCTGCCGGTGACCGGCGCGAGCGACGCTTGGATCGCGCTGGTCGGCCTGATCGCGGTCGCCGCCGGGCTGCTGCTCCGCTCGCTCATCACGAGCCGCGCCGGGTAGCGAGGGCCTGTCCGGCCGGCCCGCGTGATCGACGGGACAGGCCCTGACGCTGGTAGAGGGCGTTGGCGGCGCAAGCTCACCGGCACGCCGGATGCCCGGATACCGGACACTCAGCTCCACCACGGTATATAAGCCGCGGGGCATGTGCAATTGATTGCACATGAGATGCAGGCGAAGTATTGTTGGCCCGGGAGGTGGGAAGGCCATGGCTTCACAGACTGTTGGGTTCGCTCTCGCGGACGAGGACCGAGAGCGCCTGGACCGGCTCGTCGAGCATTTCGGCGGCGGAAACCGCTCGGCCTACTTGCGAGCGACATTGAAGGTAATGGAGTCGTTGCGCCGGGCGGAACGTCTCCGAGACCTCCAGGCGAGTAATCATCGTCGGCTGGCGGAGCAGGGAATTGCCGCTGAAGAGTTGCCTGAACTTATCCGACAGGCCTACAAGGAGTCGCAGGGGTGACACTTCCGGGCCCAGTGGCGACGCCAGTCGTCTTCGATGTCAACGTGCTGGTGCAGGCGATCGCGACAGGAAATAGTCCATATATCGCGTGGCCTTCGCCGCCACCGACTTCGGGTAACCCCTTCGCTGATTGTCTTGGGATCATCAACGATGCGGCCGAGTTCGCCCTTTGGCTTTCGCCGCACATCCTCGACAACACCGTCCGGGTCCTGCTCGCGGTTGTCGGCACGCCGAAGGACGAGGCAGAAGATTACCGGGACATCCTGATGGAGATGGCAGATGCCTCCGGGGGCGGCGTTCTGAACCCGCCGCGGACCGTCCACGACTGCGGTGACCATGAGGACAACCTCGTGCTCGATCTGGCTGCGGAGGTCGGTGCCCTCTTGATTGTGTCGGAGGACATCGACGTGACAGCCATGTCACCGTGGCGAGGGTTGCCGGTTTTGCGTGCCCGCGAATTCACCGCTCGGGTGGACGCCATGCGCAGGCATGTCCGCCGCCGGTGAGGTCCAGCTCCGCCGTAACACCGGGTCGCCTGGGCCACCCTCTTCTCGCTTTGCCCAGGACCGCCCAGCCGTGCGCCCCGATCCTCGTGGCCGTGCCGCACCAGCCGGCGCCGGCATCAGCGAAGGCCGCATTTGATTAGAGTGTCGCCGTGAAGCGCGCATTCGTCGCTCTGTCCGTCGTTCTCGTCGTTCTCGTCGCGGCCGTCGTCGGCTACGGTCAACTGCGTCGTACGCACCGCGAAGCCAGGCAGAAAGCCGCCGTCCAGGCCATCATCGACTCTCACAGTCCGCTCGAAAACGATGCTGGTCAGATCGATGACGAACGGCGCATAGGTCACAACGTGCACTTCGCGCGGGTGCCGTCGACGCTGCCGCCCGGCCTGGTCGGGATGGAGCCGAGGACAAATCCCTACCCGGAGTACATCCACGGCGTGTATGACATCTACGAGTACGACGGAGTTGAGGCGGTCGTGCTGTTTTCCGACAGCACCGGCGACTTTCCGTGCGGCGATCACAGCTGTGTGCGCGACGGCGCGGTCAACGTCTCGACCCCGGACACCAGTTATGCCTATGTGGCCGTCTGGTTGACCGGCGCAGCGGCACCGAACGCAACGGCGATCAAGCGTTTCTGGGCGAAGACCAGTTGGGTACCGATTGCCAACGCCGCGTGGTTCACTCAACTCGCGGTCGTGGGTGAAAGTCGCTAGTAATCGCGCGGTCGTCAGCCTGCTGTCGTAGGTGTTGAGACAGTGCGGCCGATGTTGTCGGTGGCGCGGATGAGCGATCGCGTTGACGACCTCGCGCAGATCCTGCCCGCCCTGACGGCCGGCGACCGAGACACGCTTGGCGCGCCACGCGTGCAGAAACGGCCCGATCAACGCCCACTGCGCGTCGGTCACATCGCTTGGATACGGCTTCCGATCACTTATGCCGGGCTCAACATCGCCGCCCACAGCCCGGTTGTGACCAAGATTCATCTTTCAGAAATTCTGTTCGGCGCATCCCGTGCTGTGGGCCAGCAGCAGGCCGCTGTTGATGTGCCGCTGCCATACACAATGGGCTCTGTCGGACTGTCCTACTTGCCCTCTCTGACCCAGAATCAGACGGCATGGCTCATCGAGGCATGCGCGCCGTGGTGTGTCACGTCTACCTATGAGTGCGGGTTGGCGAACAGACACCAGGTGGCACAAATGACCGGTTCGGATCCCAGTCCATTCAGCCCCGATGCGACTGGGTCCTCTTTGGACACGCGACGCGGGATAAATCGTCACTCGCTCGACCAGCTCAGGGCCGCTGCTGATGGTGCACACAGCGCCACCGCGTACCGTCCAATATGGCTCCGCAACCGTGAAGGCTGTCACATGGTTGACCGACGAGGCCCAAGATCCGTTGTAGTGATTATGAGAAAGCCTATGGCGATGCTCGCCGCAATCGGATTACCCGCAATTGTCGCCGCTGGCATGGCTATCGCGCCCGCCGCCGCGAACGCCGCGCCCGCGGGCGCCGCAAGCTGTCCCCAGGGCGCAGTGTGCGCGTGGTACGACATCAATTTCGGCGGGCCCATGCGAATCCTGAACCAACCCGAAATGACGAACTTCCTTTTCGATAATTACAACACTGCAAACGTAAACATGAATGACACGATAAGCTCGATCGTGAACAACAGCGATAAGATGTTCCGAGGCTGGGTGGATCACGACTTCCAGGGACTCTTCAACGTGGGTGTGGTTCCACATACGCAATCATCGGATCTGCGTAACGCTCGGTATTATGTCGGCGGCGTCTTTCAGGGTTTCCACGACTTCAACGATCAGTTGTCATCTGAACGAGTTGGTGGAGTCATATCGTAGAAATTCACCGATCAGGATGTAGCTTCGTGACTAACGTGCACACAGAAGGTGTCGACTAAACATCGGCACGTTGTGTTGTGCGTGGGCCGTCGCTTGGAGTTATGGAGCCTTTGCGCCCTCCGCCGGTAGCCGATGCGCTTTCGTTCGTCGGCCACGCCGGTTCCTGCACCGGGCGCGAGCTTCCGTCTGTGCGAGTGCCATGAAGCCCCGGCCGCCCCACCAAACCGTGGCCGGGGCTTCATCGTCGCTCTACATCCGAGGACCTGCGGCGGTCCGAGGAGGATGCGGTGGCCGTCCCAGATCTGCACCTGCAGCCAGACGTCGTAGTCCGGACGGACCGAACAGTTCTCGACGTTCCCCTCGCCCCGCTGAGCACCGCCGTGCGGCTGCACGACCTGAGGCACGGCGCGGCGTCCCTCGCCCACGAAGCGGGCGCGCGGATCTCAAGGCGCTGCAGGATCTGCTCGGGCATTCCAGCATCGTGGTCACCGCCGACGCCTACACCACAGCGTGCTCCCGGCCGCCCAGCGCCGCTGTGTCGACGCGGGTCCGTCCGATGGACTGTTTACGCCGCCCGCACCACCTCGCCCGGCGGGAACGACTCACAAGGGAGCCTGATGATGACCCATACCATCACCAAATGAGCCGATCACCGCGGCACAACTGGTCCAGGCCGGTCAAGGCCGCCCTTTTCCGGGACCTGGCCACCGAACCGGGCATGAAGGTCAACCCCGACGCGGTCACCATCGAGGGCCGCCCGGCGATCGGCCTGGGCCGCGTGGTGGACGGCTACCTGTCTGAGGAGTTGCTGTTCGACAAGCGGACGTAGCTGTTAGGCGATCGCTGGATCGCCGTGGCCGACCACAGCGATCACGTCCCCGTCGGGGGGCGCGGGCCCGGGTGGTGCCTGAGGCGACGCGGGGCGACAACAAGTGCCCAGGACCGCTCCACAGTGGTGCCAGTTACCGCAGCGGTGGCGTGCTCAGGCGGCGCAGCTCGGCCATCGACTCCTGTGAGGCTGGGTCGGAGGACGGGATCAGCAACTGGAGTGTCTGGTTCGGGTCGTCGGCGATGCGAACGGCGCGCAGGCTTGATCGGATCGGGCCAACGGCTGGGTGCCTGACGAGGTTGGAGTCGCTGGTGACGCCGCGAGCCACGCCTCTCTCCGACCAGATTTTGCGGAACAGGTCGCTCGTGTCGTTCAACTCTTCGACCAGCTCGAGCGTCTTCGGGTCGTGCGGATAGCGAGCCAGGTCCATGCGCAACATCCCTATCGCGCCGGTGGCGGCCGTGTACCAGCTCTCGTGGATCTCGCGTACCCGTTCGTTGAACATCATCCAGCGAACGGCGTTGCGCTCTCGGGACGGCATCGCGGCGAAGTCGTCCAGGAGCATCCGGCCCAGTGGGTTCACGGCCAGAATATCCAGGCCTCGACCCACCAGGAGGGCCGGAAAGTCGGACAGTCCCTCCATGAGCTCCAATGTCCCGGGTTGCACGCCTTGAACACCCGGCTGGCGGGATTTAGCAGGCTCGCTGCCGAACCGCGCCAAGTCGAATACGTGCTCACGCTCCACATCGGTCAGCTCTAGGACGTCGGCGATCGCGTTCAACACGGTGCCGCTCGGCACGATCCGCCGGCTACCCTGCTCGATTTTGGCGTAATAGTCGACGCTGACCCCGACGCGTACGGCGACGTCCTCGCGTCGCAACCCGCGTGCCCGCCGAGACGTCGAGATTATGCCTTCGCCGTTCGCTGAACGTATCGACAAGCGCCTGGAGCGGAGAAAGTCTCCCAGTGTGGGCCCCGCCATTTACCGATCCATCTCTGTACCGCTTGGACGCCTGTCGCCGGCAAGAACGACGGCGTAACACCGAGTCAAGTACAGCAGTGGTCGCCGGTCTGGGGACCAAGCATCATGGGCCACCTCTTCATATGATCTTCAATCCCACTAGCGCTGCGACAAGTAGCGCCATGCCGAGGTAACAAGGACTGACAGAACCATGTATTTCTGAGCCACTTCGGGTCATGCCAACGGCTGGTTGCGGTGCTTTGCTTGACATCGAGTGGCTCGGCCAGTCCGAGAGAGCCCGGGTTGCTTCTCGGGGAGGCTGCACGACCGGAAATTGAGACCACCCGTGCGGGCATGGCGCACAAATCACCCCCCGCCAGCGCCCGTACGGGTCATTTCCATTAGTGAGAGCGCTGCGCCACACCGAATGGCGCCACCGTGGCGCCTTATGCGAAGGACCTGAGGAATGCATAAGCGACTGTTGCCGATCGCCACGGCCGGTATTTTAATCGCCGGTGGTCTCGCGGCATGCGGTAACGATGGCGGCAGCGGCTCCGCCGGAAACAGCAGCGGATCCGCCACCGGCAAGGTTGGGGTCGTTCTGCCCGACACGAAGAGCTCGCAGCGCTGGAGCACCTTCGACCCGACCTACCTCAAGGCGGCGTTCGACGCGGCCGGTGTACCTGTCGACATCCAGAACGCGCAGGGCGACAGGACCACGTTCCAGACCATCGCCGACGGCATGATCTCGAGCGGCGTCAAGGTCCTGATCATCGTGAACCTGGACTCGGGTTCCGGTAAGGCCGTAGTCCAGAAGGCCAAGCAGGCCGGTATCGCGACGATCGACTACGACCGCCTCACCGTCAGCGGCGGCGCCGATTACTATGTGTCGTTCGACAACGTCAAGGTCGGCCAATTGCAGGGCCAGGGCCTGGTGCAGTGCCTGACCGACGACAAGGCCGTCAAGCCGAAGGTGGCCGAGCTGAACGGCGCGCCGACGGACAACAACGCCAAACTGTTCAAGCAGGGCTACGACGCGGTGCTCAAGCCGAATTACGACTCGGGCAACTACGTCAAGGGGCCGGACCAGAGCGTTCCCGATTGGGACAACGCGCAGGGCGGCACGATCTTCGAGCAGATGCTGACCGGCAACAAGGACATCAAGGGTGTCCTGGCCGCGAACGACGGCCTCGGCAACGCGGTCATCTCGGTGCTGAAGAAGAACAGGCTCAACGGCCAGGTACCGGTCACCGGCCAGGACGCCACGGTCCAGGGTCTGCAGAACATCCTGGCCGGCGACCAGTGCATGACGGTCTACAAGCCGATCAAGCAGGAAGCGGAAGCGGCGGCATCGCTGGCTGTCTCGCTCGCCAAGGGCCAGAAGCCGACCACGGCAACCGCCACGACCACCGACCCCGAGTCGGGTAAGGCCGTTCCGTCGGTTCTCCTCGACCCGCAGTCGGTCACGAAGGACCAGGTCAAGAACGTCATCGCGGATGGCTTCGTGACCAAGGCCGAAGTTTGCACCACGGCCTTCGCCAAGGCGTGCGCGGACGCGGGCATCAACTGACCCGAGTCGCTGGGCGCAGTTCACCCCCGGGACAGCGGGACGTGAACTGCGCCCAGCGATGCCCGTCCCACGTCAAAGTTCTTGCCCGCCGCAACGAGGTATCGAGACCGTTCATGTCCAATGTCATCATCGCCGGGCTCCCGGAACTCACCAACATGACGCCGCTGCTCGCGATAAGCCGGGAAATCTCGGCCCGAGGCCATGAGGTATTCGTATACACCGGTGTCAGATTCGAGGATGCGGTACGGGCCGGCGGCGCCCATTTCCGTGCCTTCCCCCGCGAGGTGGATTTCGACGAGTGGGATCTTGATCGGCATGTGCAGGAAAGCGCCATGTTCCCGATCGGGCCGGCCAGGTTCGCATTTAACATCAAGGCGGGGCTCATCCATCCGATCCCGCATCTGCTGCGAGGTCTGCAGTCCTTGCTCGACGACTTCCCCGCCGATGTGATTCTCAGTGAGCAGACCTTCCTTCCCCCGCTTGCCCTTGCGCTCGGAGTGCCGGCTGGGCAGCGCCCGGTGCTGGTCACGCTCGGCATCTCGACACCGCTGTTCCACAGTGAGGACACCGCGCCACCCGGCTCCGCGCTGCCGCCGATGCCCGGCAGCGCGGGAAAGATCCGTCATCGGGCGATGAACGCCGCGGTCGAACACTTCCTGACCGAAGTGCAGACGAGCGCCGAGCAAACCTTCGCCTCGCTCGGCGTGAAACTCGACGAGTTTCTGTGGGACGCGACGCTTCACCACAGCGACCACTACCTGCAGCTCACCGTCCCCGGATTCGAATATCCACGCAGCGACACACCGGCCCATTTCCGCTACATCGGTCCGGTCCTCCCGGACGCTGATCCAGGCAACAAAGAATGGCGCGGGAAGCGGCCGATCGTCGCGGTCATGCAAGACCAGCAGGCCGACGACGCCGAGGATTTCCTGGTGCCCGCATTGCGGGGACTGGACAGCCTCGATGTGCTGGCGGTCGTTGCGAGACGAAATAACGGCGGTGTGGAGGTAACGCCCGGCGACCTTCGCCCGGCGGCGTTCGCACCTGTCGAACAGTTGCTGTCGTCGGCAGACGTCCTTGTCTCGGACGGCAGCTACGACAATGCCCACCTCGCGTTGCGCCACGGGGTACCGATGGTCGTGGTCAGCGGCAGCGAACAGGAGGCGGAGATCGCGGCTCGGGTGGAGTGGAGCGGTACGGGCGTCCGACTGCCGACGGGGATTCCCATGCCCATAGACATCCGCACGGCGGTCCAAAAGGTGCTGGACGATCCGCGTTTCCGCGCCCGCGCCGACAATCTGCGCCAGCAAGTCAACCGCTTTCGCCCGTACGAGGTCATCGCCGAAATAGTCGCCGCGAGCCGTCGCCGCTAGTGCCTCGGCCGTACATCGTGACCGTCTCCTCGACGTGCCGCTATCGGCAGCGTGCGGCCCGGGCAAAATGAAACCGACGGCCGACTCACTGACGGACAAAGGTGTCGTTCGAGCAGGAACCGCCGCTGCCGACTGGACCCATAGCCCGAAACGCATGATGCCGCTCGGCAGCCGAACTGCTTCAGTGAGTTGATCGGCACTGACGGGAGGGGGTACCAGACGTGATCAAGCTGCCGCTGTGGCCGTTTCTCGCTGTCGTCATTTCCGTCGTGGCGGTCGGCGCACTCGTGCTGATGTTCCTGCAGGCGCTGCTGGTGTTCTCCTGAACGTCGCAGGACCGGAGAAATAGGGCATGCCATCACGTGGTGCTGCTTTGAGCGGCGTCGTGACGATCATGGCGCCCGTCGCGTAGCGGAACGTCGTTCCATCGCGATCTGTCAATGAAGCTAGAGTGCTGAAAACCTAGCGATCTTTCGCTTGAGGTCTCTTCGCTGATCGACTTTCTGCCGGCGCGGTCCTACGAGGCCCTAATGTGGGATCCGTGTCCGTTGTGCGGGAGCGGCGACCACATCGTGGCAGCGCGTCCGCATGGTGAGATCCCTGTCCATAGTGGAAGGCCTTTTCTCCGCTTTCGCGTCTTTTGCTCGGCGGTTTTCCAGGGCGTTTTGTAGACCTTGGAGACTTATGGCTCGCATGTGGGCGTAAGTCGCCAAGGTCTCGAGAAAGTCCAGGATGTGGCCGGGGTCGCCGCATAGTGGGATGGATGGACGGGGCCGCGTCGGCCTGGAGGCACGGTGCGGCTCATCGGTCACCTCGGCGGCCGATGCCGGTCGCAGACTGCCCGTCCCGGACTGCCGCGGGTCGCCGATTGCACGTTGCCAGCCGCCGGTTACCCGGTTCAAGTTTTCGGACGCTGACCGGACGGACGTGACAGGTCCTCCTTCAGGTGGCGGCTAGCGGGTCCGCTGTGGACCGGGGTGGCGGGGTGCTTGCCCGAAGTCGATCTAGGCTGGCCGAATGCGAGCAACCTTCTTCTTCGATCCCGTCTGCCCGTTCACCTGGCGCACCTCGCGCTGGCTGCTCGGTGTCGCCGCGGAGCGCGACGTGACGATCCACTGGCGCCCGATCAGCCTGGCCATCCTGAACAACTTCGAGATCGAGACCGGCGAGGACGGCGGCGACAACCCGTACCGGCCGATGATGATTGCCGCGTTCAAGGCTCATCGCCTGGTGGAGGCGCTGCGGGTGGAAGGTCGCGACGACACGATCGGCGTCTTCTACACGGAGATGGGCGCCCGCACGCACGAGGCCGGCGCGGCGCTCAGCGATGAGATCGTGGTGCAGGCCGCCGAGGCCGCCGGCATCGACGATCCGAAGTCGTTCATGAACGACAACGGCTGGGACGAGTCCGTACGCGCGTCGCACCAGACCGCGATGACGCTGGCCGGCCCGGACATCGGCTCCCCGGTGGTGCACGTGGACGGCGCGAAGCGAGGCCTGCACGGCCCGATCATCGCCGAGGTCCCGACCGGGGCCGAGGCTCTGCAACTTTGGGACCTGATCGTCCCCCTCATGCGGATGGAAAACTTCTTCGAAGTCAAGCGCGGACGCGGCTGACCGAAGAATAAACCGAGGTCAAAGGCGCTCAGGTGCTTGTGCGACCTCTTTTTTTCGACTATAAAACAATCATTGAAACAATATCGGGGGGTGTGCGGTGGTCGAGAAGGCATCGGTCAAGGACGTGCGCCGGCGCAACCGGGCCTTGATCCTTCGCCATGTGTGGCTGAACAGTCCGACTTCGCGTGGCGAGGTCGGACTGGCCACCGGCCTGTCGGCGGCCACCGTCACGAACGTCATGAACGAACTGATCGCCGAGGGTGCGGTTCGCGCGGGCGGCTTCCATGAGTCGGACGGCGGTCGCCGGCGCGCGATCGTCGGCGTGGCCGACGACGCCGGGCTGGTCATCGGCGCGGACGTCGGCGAGACCAAGATCGGCGTCAAGGTTTTCGACCTCGCCCTCCGGCCGCTCGCCGAGCGGGAGTACCCGTTCAAGGGCCGCCGGATCGAGGTGGCCGAGGCCCGCGCGGCGATCACCGCCCAGGTCGTCGCGATGCTGGCCGAGCTGAACACCAGCAGCAGCCGGGTGCTCGGGCTCGGGCTCGGCGTGCCGGGGATCGTGCAGGACCAGATCGTGCACGCCGAGGTGGTCGGCTGGCACGCCGCCGACTTCTCCGGGTTCGGCGAGCAAGTGGGCGTCCCGGTTTACATCGACAACGGCGCCAAGTCGACCACGCAGGCCGAGGCATGGTTCGGCGCGGCGCGCGGGGTCTCGCACGGCGTCATGGTGCTGATCGGCGAGGGCGCCGGGGCAGGCGTCATCACCGACGGCCGGCTCTATCGAGGGCACTCCAGCAGTGCCGGCGAATGGGGCCACACCAAGATCAGCTTGGACGGGCCACACTGCCGGTGCGGGCGTACGGGATGTGTGGAGGCCTTTGTCCGGGCCTCGACCGTGCTCGACCAGTGGTGCGGACCGGACCAGACGTGGCTGGGCCGCGAGACCGAGGGGGTCGACGCGGTTCTGCGTGCTTGGCGCGACGGTGACCCCGCCGCGAAGCGCGCCATCGACAACCTGGTCAACCACCTCGGGGTCGCCCTGTCCAACCTGGTCAACCTCTACAACCCGCAGAAGATCATCGTGGGTGGCTGGTTCGGCGAACGGATCGCCGCCGAGCTGCTGCCGGACATCCAAGCCGCGGTCCGCTCGTACGCTCTCGACCAACCGGGTGACGAGGTGGTTCTCGTCCGTTCTCAGCTCGTGCCGGTCGCGGCCGTGCTGGGAGCGGCCACCCTGCCGATCAGCCAGCTCATCGAATACGGCGAAGGCGCCGAGCGTCTGAACGCCTGAGCCACCACAGCTCTGCCACGCCGGCCCACCGAATGGGCCCCGGCGCGATGAAACACGCCTCTGCACGGAAAGGAAGAACCCATGTTGCGACGATTTATCGCTCCGATAGCGCTCACCACGACCGCTCTACTGGCGGCCGCGTGCACCCAGGGTCCGCCCGCCGCAGAGGAAGAGACCCGTGGTGACCTCTCGATCGCTTTCCTGATGCCCTGCTCGACCTGCGCCGACCGGTTCGAGAGCAAGGACAAGCCGTTCTTCACCGAGGCGGTCAAGCAGGCCGATCCGTCGATCCGGGTGATCGCCAACAACGCTCAGGGCGACGCCGCCGTCCAGCTGCAGCAGGCCGAGGCCGCGCTCACCAACGGCGCCAAGGTGATCGTGGTCAGCCCCTTTACCGCCGAGGCCGGCGCGTCGATCGTGGCGAAGGCCGATGCGGTCGGCGCCAAGGTGATCGCGTACGACGGCGCGATCGAGGGAGCGGTCCCGGCCGCGTACGTCTCCTTCCAGAACGAGAAAGTCGGCGAGCTGCAGGGGCAGTATTTGCTCGATCATCTGAGCCAGGGCGCCACGGTTGCGATGATCAACGGGGACATCACCTCGGCGCCCGGCCGCGAGTTCAAGGCCGGCGCGCACAAGGTGCTCGATCCCGCGTTCGGGTCGGGGCGGCTCAAACTCGGGTACGAGTCGGACACCCCGGGCTTCGACCCGGCCAAGGGGCAGGCGGCCATGGAGCAGGGTCTGACCAAGCTCAACGACAAGGTGCAAGGGGTCATCGCGCCCAACGACGGACTGGCCAACGCGGTCATCACCGCGCTGACGTCCCGCAAGCTCAACGGCAAGGTGCTGGTCACCGGGCAGGACGCCACCGATGCCGGGCTGGCGAGCATCCTCGTCGGCGACCAGTCGATGACCGTTTACAAGTCGATCCGCGACGAGGCCAGCGCGGCCGCCAAGATCGCGGTAGCGCTGGCGAAGGGCGACACCGCCGGTGCGGCCGCGCTGACGACCACGACGGTGGACAACGGCACCGGCAAGGTACCGGCATTGCTGCTCGAGCCGAAGGCGATCGACAAGGACAACATCGCCGACGTCGTCAAGGACGGCTACACCACCAAGGACAAGATCTGCGTCGGCGAGGCGGCCGCCAAGTGCACGCTGTGACCCCGACCCTCGAGCTGCGCGATGTGACCAAGCGATACGGCCACGTCGCGGCGCCCACCGACGTCGACTTCACGGTCACCGCCGGCGAGGTCGTGGCCCTGGTCGGCGACAACGGTGCCGGCAAGTCCACCCTCGTCAAGGCGATCGCCGGCTCGCACCGGATCGACGGCGGCGAAATCCTCATCGACGGCGGGCCGGTCGTCATCGGCTCCCCGACCGAGGCCTCCGCGCTCGGCATCGAGACCGTCTACCAGGACCTGGCGCTCTGCGACAACCTCGACGTGACCGCCAACCTCTACCTGGGCCGGGAACGCCGGCGCAGCCGCTCGCTGCTGCTCGACCAGGAGGGCATGCAGGCCCACGCAGCCGCCGTCATCGCCGACCTGGCCGCTCACCTGCCGGTGCTCGACAAGCCGGTCTCCGCGCTCTCCGGCGGGCAGCGGCAGGCCATCGCGGTCAGCCGGGCGGCGCTCTGGGGGTCTCGGATCGTGTTGCTGGACGAGCCGACGGCGGCGCTGGGCGTGGCCCAGACGGTGATGGTCTACGACCTGATCCATCGGCTGCGCGACCGTGGCCTGGCCGTCGTGGTCATCTCGCACAACATGGCCGACGTCTTCGCGGTCGCGGATCGGATCACGGTGCTGCGGCTGGGCCGCAACGCCGGCGAATTCCGGCCGGGCCGCGACTCCACCGACGACGTGGTCGCCGCGATCACCGGCAGCCGGGAGCTCGACGCGGCGGTGCGAAAGGAGAATCCTCGGTGAATCCGAGCGCTGTCTGGACGCGTACGGCCGCAAGCGGGACCGCGACGGTGGTGCTGGGCCTGGTCGTGGTCTGGGGGTTCTTCCAGTCCCTGAACGACAACTTCCTGTCCGCGCGCAACCTGTCGAACCTGTTGTTGCAGATCGCCGTGCTGGGCACCCTCGCGGTCGGCATGGTCATCGTGCTGATCCTGGGCGAGATCGACCTGTCCATCGGCGCGATCGCCGGCGTCAGCGCCGCCGTGCTCGCCCAGCTGATCACCGGTCACGGCTGGCCGGCCTGGGCCGCGATCGCGTCGGCGCTGCTGCTCGGCGCCGCGATCGGGGTCCTGCACGGCACGATCATCGCGGCCGTCGGCATCCCGTCGTTCATCATCACGCTGGCCGGGCTGCTCGTCTGGCAGGGCGTGCAGTTGTGGCTGGTCGGCGACGGCGGTCAGATCCCGATCCGGGACAGCGCGATCCGGTCGATCGCGTCGAGCTATCTGGTGCCCGCGTTCGGCTGGGTGCTCGCCGTACTCGTGATCGCGGGTTTCGCGGGGGTGCGCCTCCTGCGCCGGACCAGGCGGGTGCGCAACCAGCTGGCGGTGCGGACGCCGGCGGCCGAGGCCGCGACGGTGGCCGGCGTGGCCGTGGTGGTGCTGGCGATCACCTGGACGCTCAACTCGTACTTCGGCATTCCCTGGGTGTTCGTGCTGCTCCTCGGCCTCGCGGCGGCCGGCGGCGTGCTGATGACCGGCACCAACTTCGGCCGCCACGTCTACGCGATCGGCGGTAACCGGGAGGCGGCCCGGCGCGCCGGAATCCCGGTGCGGCGCACTGTCGTGCTGGTGTTCGCGCTGATCTCGGCGATCGCCGCGCTGGCCGGGATCATCGAGGCGTCCCGGCAGTTCTCCGCCTCCAATGCGCTGGGCGGCGGCACCCTGCAGCTCAACGCGATCGCCGCGGCGGTCATCGGCGGCACCAGCCTGTTCGGCGGGCGCGGCCGGGTCCACCAGGCCGTCCTCGGGGCGCTCGTGGTCGGCAGCGTGCAGAACGGCCTGGACCTGCTCGGCGAGCCGGCCGCGGTCAAGAACATCGCCACCGGCGTCATCCTCGTGGTCGCCGTCGTGCTCGACGCCCTCGGCCGCCGTCGCCGAGCCCTCTGAAAGGACGGAAACCATGACTACCTTCCCGGACGGCTTTCTCTGGGGTGCGGCCACCGCCGCGTACCAGATCGAGGGAGCGGTGGCCGAGGATGGCCGCGGTCCGTCCATCTGGGACACCTTCACCCACACCCCCGGGGCGGTGCTGCGCGGCGACACCGGCGACGTCGCCTGCGACCACTACCACCGCTGGCCGGCCGACCTGGACCTGCTGAGCGAGCTGGGGGTCGGCGCGTACCGCTTCTCGGTGGCCTGGCCGCGGATCGTGCCGGCGGGTTCCGGGCAGATCAACGCGGCCGGGCTCGACTTCTACGACCGGCTGACCGACGGGCTGCTCGAGCGCGGCATCGACCCGATGGTCACGCTCTACCACTGGGATCTGCCGCAGGCCCTGCAGGATCGCGGCGGCTGGGCGAACCGGGACACGGCCTCGTACTTCGCCGACTACGTCCGCGTCGTGCACGAGCGGCTGGGTGACCGCGTGCCGTATTGGCTGACCCTGAACGAGCCGTACTGCTCGGCGTTCGTCGGGCATCTCGACGGCACGCACGCGCCGGGCCTGCGCGACCAACGGGTGGCGGTGACCGCGCTGCATCACCTGCTGCTGGCACACGGCAAGGCGGTGACGGCGTTGCGGGCCGACGGGGTGACCGGCCAGGTAGGCATCAGCTGCAACCTGACCTCGGTGCTTCCGGCGAGCGACGACCCGGCCGACCTGGCCGCCTCGCGCCGGCTTGACCTGCACGAGAACCGGATGTTCCTCAACCCGCTCTTCTTCGGCGCCTACCCGCCGGACGCGGCCGCGCAGTACGGAGAGCTTTCCTTCGTACGCGACGGCGACCTCGAACTGATCTCGGCACCGCTGGACTACTTCGGGATCAATTACTACGAGGCCCATCACGTACGCGCCGACCCCGTCCACGGTTGGCAACGGGTGCCGCCCGCGAACCCGACCGCGACCGGCATCGGGGTGAACCCGCGTGGTCTGCGGGACGTTCTCGAACGGGTCTACTTCGACTACACGTCGCTGCCGCTGGTGGTCACCGAGACCGGGCTCGCCCTGCACGACTACGTGGCTCCGGACGGCGGCATCGACGACCACGAGCGCATCGCGTTCTTCGAAGCCCACGTCCGGGCCGCCCACGACGCGATGTCGGCGGGCGTGCCGCTCATCGGGTTCTTCCCGTGGTCGTTCATGGACAACTTCGAATGGGCCTCGGGGTACGGGGTCCGGTACGGCCTCTACTACGTCGACTACCTGACCCAGCAGCGATTGCCCAAGGACAGCGCTCACTGGTACGCGAGCGTGATCAAAGCCAACGGCCTCACCGGCGACTCATAACAAGTGATCACCATGACAGCTTCTCTCCCACGTGGGTGGTTCGTCGCGATGGCGGTCGGCGCGGCGGCGGCGACCACGGCCGTCGCGCGCAACGCCATCGCGGCCGGACGCGCCCGCGGCAACCTGGCCGACGAGCAGGCGGCGCTCCGGCGCGTCGCCACCCTGGTCGCGCGCGGATGCACCCCGTCCGACGTGTTCGCGGCGGTCGCCAAGGAGCTCGGCCGGTTGTTCGGTGCGGAAACCGCCTTCGTGGCCCGGCTGACGACGAACCCGGACGCGAACGCGGAGCCGTACGGAACGATCGTCGGCTCCTATCACCGATCGGCGACGCCGACGCCGCCCGGCACGACGCTGCCACTGAGCGACACGATCGATGCCGGCGCACCGGTCCGGGTCGGCGGGGAGATCACCGCGCCCGTCGTGGTCGGCTCGCGCGTGTGGGGTGTGACGGTCGTGCGGTCCCCGGAGGCCTTCCCGCCCGGCGCCGAGTCCCGGGTCGCCGACTTCGTCCTGCTCATCGCCATGGCGATCAGCAACAGCGAGGCGGTCGAGCGCGGGGCCCGGCTCGGCAACGTCCAGGAGGCGCTGCGCCGCATCGCCGTGCTCATCGCCAACGGCGAGGCTCCGGAGCGGGTGTTCGCCGCGATCACCAGTGAGGTCCTGCACCATTTCGGGGACGGCGGCTCGGTCCGGCTGCTGCGCTTCGAGCCCGACGGCGACACCGTCACCCTGGTCGCCCATCAGGGCACGCCCCGGCCGCACGTCGAGACCGGGCAACCGTTCACCATGGCGCGCCCGCGTGGCGGAATCGTGGAGACGGTGCGCCGCACCGGGCGGGCCGCCCGCGTCGAAGACTTCCGCGCGCTTGCGGGTGCGGAGGCGATCGTGCGCGAAGGCCTCATCTCCGCGGTGGGCATTCCCGTGTACGTCACCGGGCGGCTGTGGGGGCTGATCGCCATCGGCAGCGCGAAGGGACCGTTACCGGTCGACCTCGAATCCCGCATGACGCAGTTCACCGGCCTGGTCGCCACCGCGGTGGCGGACGCGCAAAGCCGGGCCGAGCTGATCGACTCCCGCGCCCGGATCGTCGCCGCCTCCGACGAGACCCGGCGGTGCATCGAACGCGACCTGCACGACGGCGTCCAGCAGAGCCTGGTCGCGGTCGCCCTGCGGCTGCAGACCGGCGGTGGCGGCGACGAGGTGGCGGGAGCGGCCGCCGACCTGATGGCCGCCATCGATCAGTTGCGGGAGCTGTCGCACGGCATCCACCCGGCCGTGCTGTCTCGTTCCGGTTTGACGCCGGCGCTACGAGCACTGGGCCGCCGCTCACCGTTGCCGATGAAGATGGACCTGCGGATCGACGGGCGCCTGCCGACGCCGGTCGAGGTCGGCGCCTACTACGTGGTCTCGGAAGTGCTGACGAACGCCGCTAAACACGCGCACGCGTCGGCCGTCGGCGTCGAGGCCGAGACGATGGACGGGGTGCTGACGGTCCGGGTGCGTGACGACGGTGTGGGCGGCGCGGACCCGGCGCTCGGGTCGGGGCTGCTCGGGCTCAAGGACCGCATCGAGGCGTTGGGCGGCACCTTCGAGGTGCTCAGCCCGCTGGGCGAGGGCACCACGGTGGTCTGCCACGTCCCGATCTGAGTCGGCCGCATCACCTGACTGAACCTGGGCAACGCCCACGCTGTTCGGCCTTCGTACAGCGAGACTGGGCAGACAGGAAGTTAGATGACCGACAAGACGAGCGAATTCGTGGCGCGTGTGGTCAACGACAAGGCCGCGGCGTCCTCCGGACTCACCGTGTCGATCGGCATACGCGTCGGATTATACCGGGCAATGGCCGGTGCCGGGCCACTGACGATCAAGGAATTGGCCGCGCGTACGGGACTTGTCGAGCGCTACGTGGGTGAGTGGCTGGCCGCGCAGGTGACGAGCGAGTACGTGTTCTTCGATCCCGGCCACGACACATACGTGCTTCCGGACGAGCACGCCGCGGTCTTGGCGGACCCGGACTCCCCGGTCAACGCGACCGGCGGGTTCACGCTGCTCCAGGCGCTGTTCCGGGTGGAAGACGCGCTGGTCGAGGCCTTCCGCTCGGGCGACGGCGTGGGCTGGGCCCAGCACGCCCCGGACCTGTTCGCCGGGATAGCCGAGTTCTTTCGGCCCGGATATCAGGCGAACCTGGTGCGGCGTTGGCTGCCCGCCCTCGACGGCGTCGTCGGCAAGCTCACGGCGGGCGCGAAGGTCGCGGACGTCGGGAGCGGCTTCGGCCACTCGACAATGCTGATGGCGGCGGCCTTCCCGTCCTCGACCTTCCATGGGATCGACTTCCACGAACCGTCGGTGGAGGCCGCCCGACGCGAGGCGGCCGAACGCGGCCTCGCCGACCGGGTGAGCTTCGCGGTCGGCCGCGCGGTGGACCTCACCGGCGACGAATACGACCTCGTCACGTTTTTCGACGCCCTGCACGACATGGGTGACCCGGTGGCCGTGCTGCGGCGGGTGGCGGCGAAACTCAGCGCGGACGGCACGGTGATGCTCGTCGAGCCGAACACGTCGGCGAACCTGCTGGACAACATCAACCCGGTCGGACGGTCGTTCGCGGCGACGTCGGTGGCGCTGTGCCTGCCGGCGGCGCTCGCCCAGAACGGCCCCTATGCGCTCGGGAACCACGCCGGGGAAGAGGTGTTGCGCGGCATCGCCGCCGAAGCCGGCCTGCGAACCTGGCGGGTGGCGGCCGAGACCGTGGCCAACCGCGTCTACGAGGTCAAGCACTGAGCGGCGGGGCGGTGCTTCTGTCGATCTTTGTGGCACACTGTCGCCCGGCCGAATGGGGCTCACGTTTGTCGAGACGGGGAACGGCATGGCGACACTCGCGCGCGCCTTGAAAATCATCACTCTGTTACTCGGGTTCTACCTGCTCTGCGTGGTGTTGCTCGCCGGGCTCGTGGTGGTCGACTACTTCGCGCTCGACACGTCCAGCGCGTGGCACGTACCTAAGCTGATCTTCCTGTTGCTGGCCGCCACGGTCGGTGTGTTCATCGTCGTGGTGCGCGGCCTGTTCGTTTCCGTACGCGTACGGCAGAAGGACCTGAACGGCCTGCCGGTCAGCCGCGCCGAGCAGCCCGCGCTGTGGCAGCGGGTGACCGCCCTCGCCGAGACCGTGGGCACCCGCCCGCCCGCCGAGATCCGGCTGGTACCGCAGGTCAACGCCGCCGTGCTGGAACACGCGCACCTGATGGGTCTGCTGCCCGGCAAGCGCCGGATGATGATCGGCGTGCCGCTCATGCAGGCGCTGACCGTGCCGGAGCTGGACGCCGTTCTCGCGCACGAGCTCGGCCACTACAGCGACCGGCACTCGCGGCTCGCCCCGCTCGCCGGCCGGGCCCGGGCCAGTGTGATGGGCACGCTGAAAGCGGTCAGCCGGCAGCGAACGGGTGGCCGGTTCAAGTGGCCGGGCAGCGACGCCTACGCGGCACTGTTCCACGCGTACGCCGGACTGGTGCTCCGGCACACCTTCGCGATCAGCCGGGAACAGGAGTACGCGGCCGACCGGATCGCGGCGCAGGCCGGCGGCCGGGCGAACGCGGCGTCCGCGCTGCGCAAGCTGCCCGCCACGGACGCGGCCTACGACTACTACCTCAATGAGTTCATCGGGCTGGGCCTGCGGAACAAGCTGGTGCCACCCCCACCGGAGGTGCTCGGCGGGTTCGGCCGCTTCCTGGTCGACCCGGAGCGGATGAAGGAGATGGCCGAGCTCGGCGACCCGGACGACTCGGACGAGGCACACGCGTTCGACTCGCACCCGCCGATCGCCGACCGGATCGCCGCGATCATGACGTTGCCGGACGACGGCCGGCCCCCGGCCGAGGCAGCCGGTGGGCACGAGACGCGGGCGTTCGCGCTGCTGCACAACCCGGTCGCCGTCCTCACCGCACTGGGCATCGAGATGGTGGGCAAGCACGCCGCGGCGGCGCAGGTCGCCGACTGGGACACGATCGCGCGTACCGCCCGCCTCGGCGGCGCCCAGGAGAACTCGAAGCCGATCCAGCACCTCGTCAGTTCGATGATCGGCCGGCCGGCCCGGTTCACCGACTTCCTCGCCTTGGTCGAGGCCGGCCGCCTGAGCGAGATCTTGGAGCGGATGGACCGTACCGAGACGGCGATGCGGCTGAAGGTGCCGCCGCCGGCGCAGCGCGAGTTCAAGAAGAACGCGCTCGGCCGGATGCTCGTCGGCTGGGCGGTGTTCGAGCTGGTGCCGTCGGGCCGGGCGACGATCGAGCACTCCTGGTCCGGCTTCGGCGGCGAGATGAAGTTCGCCGGCCTGGACGACAAGGCGCTCACCGAGGGCGTCGAGGCGTTGCTGACGATGTGGCCGGACACGGCCCTGATCCGACAGGTGGTGCCGGCATGACCGCCGTGGCGACCGGAAACGGCATCGACGAGAGCTCGGCCGGCGCGATCGCCGCCGAGCAGGAGGCCACCGCGATGGCAGCGGCGGGCGACTGGCGCGCGATGTCGCGGCGGCTGGCCTCGCTGCCCCCGGCGTCGGAATACCGGCTGGCCATGGTGACGACGCTCGGCGACGCCGCGGCCAAGGACGACCGATGGCTGTGGGAGTGGCTCGCGGCCGAGCCCGCGAACACCTCGGCCCTGGCCGTGCAGATCAACTACGTCGTCACCGTGGCGTGGGACGTGCGTACCGCCGCGCTGCCCGAGGACGTCGACCGCGAGCAGTGGCAGACCTTCTTCCGTACGCTTCGTAACGGCAAAATCATCCTCGCGCGCGCGACCACCGCGGACGCTGCCGACCCGGCGCCGCTGATCGCGATGCAGACCGTGGCTCTGGGTCTGCAGTGGACGAACGACGAGTATCGCGAACTGCTCGCGAAGGTCCACGACCGGGCGCCCTACTCGTTCAACGCCCACAATCGCGCGATGCGTTACTTCCTGCCCCGCTGGTTCGGCAGCCTCGAACTGGTCGAGCGGTACGTCGAGGACGTCCTCGCCGGCGCGCCGGCCGGCTCGGTGCTGACCGCGATGCGCCTCGAGATGCTCTACCTCGAGTTCCGCCCGAAGGACGACGCCGGCCGCAAGGCGTTTTACCGCGGCGAGCGCTTCAACCGGGCCCTCGACGCCGGTATCGCGGACGCGGCGGCCGCCGACCCGGCGCACCCGAAACTGCCGTACCTGCGGCACTGGCTCGCGCACGGCCTGTGGCAGGCCGGGCGGCTCGCCGAGGCCGCCGTCCAGTTCCGGGCCATCGGAAACTACTGCGGCGCGGACCCGTGGAACTGGTACGGCGACAAGGCGGGCACGTTCCGGGAGGCGCGCGACGCCAGCTACGCCACCTGAGGTTTACCGACTGAACGGTGAGCCGGATCGGCCGGTGCAGCGTATGTATGGCAGTGACCTCCTGGAAGAGCCGTCTGCGGGGACCGGCGGGAATGGCGACCGCGCTGGTGGCCGGTGTCCTGCTGCTGGTGCTTCCGGCGGCCGGCAAGCAGGTCCACCCGCCGCCGGCCGCGATGGAGCTGGGCTGGCCGAACGCCAAGCGGGCGGTACTGGCGGCCACGCTGACCGACGGGACGCCGTACGAGCCGGGCCTGTTTTTGAACGCCGGCACGTCCATCGGCACCGCGCCCAGCAAGGATCACCGGTGGGTGCGGCTGCTGGAACGCCGGTCGGACGGCTCGGTCGTGCTGATCCGCGAATTGCCGCAGGGCCGTTCCCCCTCGTTCTCGGGGTTGGCCGCGGCCGGCGACACCCTGGTCTGGATCGAAAATCTGACGCAGGGCAAGTCGTCGGTGTGGACGTCCAGTCTGCGGCGGCCCGCGCCGCGTTCGCTGACCGCCGACGCGGGCGACGTCGCGTCCGACCAATCGGCGTACGACCTGGTCATCGCCGCGGGCAGCGTCTACTGGACGGCGTCCGGCGCGAGCGATACCACCGAGGTTCGGTCGGTGCCGTTGAGCGGGGGCGCTGTCACGGTGCGTGCCGAGCCGGGTGACTGGGGACTGTCGGCGTGGCCGTACATGGTCAACGGTGTTATCTCCGCGCCCGGGACCACCCTGATCCGCGATCTGGTGACCGGGCGGGACCGGGCCGTGCGGAGTGTCGCCCGCGCGATCACGCGGTGCAGTCCGTCCTGGTGCGAGATGTCCGTGGTGGACAAGCACGGCGAAACGTCGGTCGAGCTGATGCGGCCCGACGGCAGCCACCGGATGCGGGTCGGCGGCAGCGACATGGCCGGCGCGCTGCCCGACCCGGTGGTGCTCGACCGCTTCGAAATCCTGGCGCAGTTCGACACGAACTCGCAGCTCACCAACCACACCGTGCTGATCGCGTACGAGCTTGCCACCCATCGCCAAGTGCTGATCAGCCCGGATGCCTTCGACGTGACGTACCGGGCCGGGGTCTTGTGGTGGTCGACCGGGACCGACGACAACTT
Organism: Actinoplanes sp. TBRC 11911; assembly: GCF_012933445.1. GTDB lineage: Bacteria > Actinomycetota > Actinomycetes > Mycobacteriales > Micromonosporaceae > Actinoplanes. The sequence continues at coordinate 137,649 of NZ_JABBNC010000016.1, read as the reverse complement.
CATCCGGCACGCCGTCGATCTGCGTACCGTCTGACCTCAGGAGCATCATGGCCATAGAGACCGTCGCGCCGCCGGCTTCGAAGCGCGCGCGCCGACGCGTACGGCCGGTGGAGATTCTGGCCGTTGTCCTGGTGTTGGTCATCCTGGCGCGGGGACCGCTGGCCGCGCTGGTGTCCAACCCGCGGCTGGCGACCTGGATGACCGTGTTCGTGTCGGTGCTGGTGCAGGCGACGCCGTTCCTGGTGCTGGGCGTGCTGCTGTCGGCCGCGATCGCCGTCTACGTGCCCCGCTCGTTCTGGGCTCGGGCGCTGCCGCGGCATCCGGTGCTCGCGGTGCCGGCGGCGGGGCTGGCCGGAGTGGTCCTGCCCGGGTGCGAGTGCGGCAGCGTCCCGATCGCCGGTGCCCTCATCCGCCGCGGCGTGACCCCGGCGGCCGCGCTCGCGTTCCTGCTGGCCGCACCGGCCATCAACCCGGTGGTGCTGACCGCGACGGCCATCGCCTTCCCGAAGAACCCGGGGATGGTGGTCGGGCGAGCCGGCGCGAGCCTGCTGGTCGCCGTACTGATGGGCTGGATGTGGCTGCGGCTCGGCAAAGAAAAGTGGATCAAGCTGCCGCACCGGCCGGAATACGACGGCATGCCGCGGTTCCAGGCGTTCGTGGCCGCCTGCCGGCACGACGTCATGCACGCGGGCGGCTTCCTGGTCATCGGTGCGGCCGCGGCGGCCACCATCAACGTCACCGTGCCGCAGGCCTGGATGCAGTCGCTGGCCGGCAACGCGGTCCTGGCGGTGATCACGCTGGCGTTGCTGGCCGTCCTGCTCTCGATCTGCAGCGAGGCCGACGCCTTCGTCGCCGCGTCGCTGTCCACCTTCTCGCTGACCGCCCGGCTGGTGTTCCTGGTGGTCGGCCCGATGGTCGACCTCAAGCTGATCGCCATGCAGTCCGGCGTGTTCGGCCGCGGGTTCGCCTGGCGGTTCGCACCGGCCACTTTGGTCATGGCGATCCTCGTCGGTACGGCGTTCGGGACGGTGCTGCTGTGAACCGGCGCGTCCAGTCCGTACTCATGCTGCTTCTCGGCGGTGCCATCCTGCGCATCGCGATCACCGGTTCCTACCAGCGCTACGTCAAGCACGGCCTGCGTCCGCTCCTGCTGCTGGCGGGCGCGTTCCTGGTGATCATGGCGGTGCTGACGCTCTGGTACGAGATCCGCGTACGCCACCCCGGCGGTCACTCGCACGAGCCCGGCGTCGGATGGCTGCTGTTGCTGCCCGCGCTGGTGCTGCTGACCCTGTCACCGCCGGCCCTGAGCAGTTTCGCCGCCGCGAAGGCCGGGACCGTCGTGGTGTCGTCGCAGTCGGACTATCCGCCGTTGCCACCCGGGAACCCGGCACCGGTCAAGCTGCTGGACTACTCCGCCCGCGCGATCTACGACAGCGGGCGCAGCCTGACCGGGCGCACGGTGCGGCTCGACGGTTTCGTGACGCCCGGCCCGGGTGGGCATCCGGTCCTCGCCCGCATCGTGCTCACCTGCTGCGCCGCCGACGGCCGCCCGGTCAAGGTCGGCCTGGACGGCAAAGCACCGACCGGCCTGCCCACCGGCACCTGGATCCAGGCCGACGGCGTCTACTCGACCCGGACCGGCAACGACCCGATCAACAAGGCCAAGATCCCCTACCTCACGGTCACCGCATGGCAGGAAATCCCCACCCCGCAGGACCCGTACGACTGAGCGACGGTCAGGCGGGCCGGTTGGCGTGCAGCGCGCCCAGGGCGACGTCGATGGCCGCCTCGAGCCGGGGATGCCACGGGTCGGCGGACGACATCACCTGCACGCCCTGCAGGACGGTGGTGAGGAAGTGGGCCGCTGCCGCGGCGTCCGTCGAAGCCGGAATCTCGCCCGCCACGCGGGCCCGGAGCAGCGCGGACTCGAGCGCCTGGTCGATGCGTTCGAGGGTGGCGCGCACGCGGTCCATGGCCTGCTCATCGTCGGCACGGTCCATCGCCGTGCCGACGATCAGGCAGCCGCCCGGGTCGCCGGGCTCGCCGGCCGCCGCGCGCTCCTGGGCGGCCTGATTCGCCTGGGCGATGCCGATCAGCAGCGCGCGAAGCCGGGGCAGCAGCGGCCCGGCAGCCGAGACGGCAGCCAGCAGGCCGGTGGTCTGCCCGTCGCAATAGCGATCCAGCGCCCGGTGGAAGAGCGACTCCTTGTCGCCGAACGCCGCATACAGGCTGCCGGGCTTCAGGCCGAGCTCCTGACCGAGGTCGCGCAGTGACGTGCCGTCGTAGCCGTGCCGCCAGAACAGTCGCATGGCCTGCTCGACGGCACGGTCCTCGTCGAAGATCCGGGGGCGTCCCACCGGGTCAGCCTACCCCTTCTTGATCGACCGCTCAAAAACGTGCTAGCTTCCCGTTCGTCAGTTTTTGAACGACCGACCAAAAAGGGATTTCTGGTGCGCAGATTTGACGGCAAGGTCGCGGTGGTCACCGGAGCAACCAGCGGAATGGGTCTCGCGGCCGCGCGGCGCCTCGCCGAGGAGGGTGCCGCCGTCGTGCTGGCCGGCCGCCGGAAGGCGCTCGGCGACGAAGCGGTCGCCGACATCCGGGCACGCGGCGGCGAGGCGATGTTCGTGCAGGCCGACGTGACGAACGAACCGGACGTCGCGGCGCTCGTCGACACGACCGTACGGGCGTACGGGCGGCTGGATGTGAGTTTTGACAACGCGGGCGGTGGCGGCGACGGGACCTCCTTCGGGCCGGTCGCGGGAGTCCCGGCGGTGTCCTTCTCGGACAACATCACGCTGAACCTGACCAGCGCCTTCCTCTCCATCAAGTACCAGGTGCCCGCGATGCTCGTCGGCGGTGGCGGGGCGATCCTGCTCAACGGCAGCAACATGGGCGTCGTCGGGATCGCGGGAGCGGCCGCCTACGTGGCCGCGAAACACGGCGTCGTCGGGCTCGCCCGGTCGGCCGCGCTCGAGTTCGCCGAGCAGGGCATCCGCGTCAACGCCCTGGTCACCGGGGGTGTCGACACGCCGATGTTCCGCACCACGATGGGGGCCACCCCGGAGGGTGCCGCCGCCATCGCGGCGGGACATCCGATGAAGCGGGTCGCGCAGCCCGCGGAGATCGCTTCGTTCGTCGCGTATCTGCTGGCGGACGAGGCGAGCTTCGTGACCGGAGCCGCGTTGGCCGTCGACGGCGGCTGGACCGCTCAGTAGCCGGCGCGATCGGCCGCGGGCACCCAGAACTCGACCTCGGTGCCCTCGCCCGGTGCACTATGGATGGTCGTGATGCCGCCGAGGTCGGCGATCCGGCCCTTCATCGACTGAGCCACGCCGAGACGGCCGCCGACGGCCGCCTCGGCCAGCCGATCGGGACCGAACCCGACCCCGTCGTCGCGGACCGTCACGCGAACGCCGTCGCTCTCCTCCTCGAGCAGGATCCAGACATGCGCACCGGCGCCCGCGTGCCGGCGCACGTTGTCGAGCGCGGCCTGGACCGCCGCGGTCAGCTCGGTGGCCGTGCGGGTCGGCAGCATCACCGGTTGGGCCGGCGCGGCCACGTCGATCGCGGGCGAGCCCAGCGCCACCAGCTCGGTGCGCAGGTCTTCGCGCGCGTTGCCGCCGGCCGTCGACCGGCCGCGCAGCAGGTTGCGCAGGGCGACCTCCTGCCGGCCGGCCAGCTCGGCCAGTTCCGGGCCGGGACCGCCGAGCTCGGAGCCGTGCCGCTGCACCAGCGCCAGCACCTGCAGCACGCCGTCGTGGATCGGGCGGGCCAGGCGATCGCGCTCGGCGGCGGCGGCCTCCTGCCGGATCTGCTCGGTGCGCAGCCGTTCGGCCCGCCGGGCGGCGAACACCTGGCCCAGGCCCAGCCCGCCGATCGCGCCGGCCGCGACGAGCAGCAGCAACGCCGAGGTGTTCAGGTGCAGGACCGGGTTGAGGTACGACGACACGGGCTCGCCGTCGCTGTTCAGATAGGTGACCGCGACGGCCGCGGTACCACCCGCGCTGAGCATCGTGGCGAGCGGTCCGAGCGCGGCCGGGAGGGCGCCGCGCGGGGCCAGTATCGGGGCGGTCGCACCGGTCACGGCGGTGCCGGCGGCCGCGATGACGATCAGGATCAGCACCCCGGGCACGACCTGGTGCTGGTCGGCGAGCTTTTCCGGGTGGGCACCGGTGGCGGCGTACGCGATGAGCAGCGCGACGGCACCGCCCACCGCGAGCGCGACGGCGGCCGGAACGCGCCACCGGCTCGCGGCGGCGGCCGCGCCGATCCCGACACCGACCAGCGCGGCGATCCAGCGTACCGGCCGGTCGAAGCTCATCGCGGTGACCGCGAGCAGCAGCGGCGCCACCACGGCGACCTGCACTATCGCCGCGGTGAGCGCGCCGCCGAGCGACCAGAGCCCGGAGACGACGGCGAGCACGAAGACGATCGTCAGCAGGATGGCGCCGAGGACGCCCTCCACCGCGAGCGGATGCCGGTAGAGCGGGCTGAAGCCCACGCCGAGCAGGACGCCCAGCCGGTCCACGGTCAGGAAGCCGAGCGGGACGGTGCTGGCGACGGCGAGCGTGCCGGTCAGCGGCAGTCGCACCCGCTGCCACCACGAGCCGGCGACCGGCTCCGCGCGGGGCGGGCGCCGCCGCAGCATCGGGATCTGGCACATGAAACCGGCCGCGATGAGCACCAGGTGGATCGGCTTCAGCCCGTGCCCGCCGTCCTGCCAGCTGGCGCCGAGCAAGCCGGTCCCGACCACGGCTCCGCCGACCGCCAGCCCGGCGACCGCCGATCCCCAGCCGGGGGAGCCGCGGCGCACCAGGCCCTGGGCGCAGGCCAGCAGACCGATCAACGCGAACATGACGCGCGCGTAGGTGCCGGCCATGACCAGGGAATACGGCGGCTGCGAGGCGCTGAACGGCCACTCGGCCAGGATCGGCGCGATGCTCAGCAGGGCGGCCGCGGCCAGCAGGTACGGCCAGAAGCGCAGCAGGCACAACCCGATCGCGGTTGCCGCGATCGGCACGACCAGCGGCACCCAGCCCCCGCCGTAGTGAGCGCCGTAGCTCATCCCGCCGAGGAACGGTGGCGTCGCGGCGCTGCCGCCGCTCGGCGACATGGCGACGGCGAGGATAAGAGCGCCGCCCACGCCGCCGACGACGGGTCCGGCGGCAGTCACCTTGCCCATGTCATGATCATCTCAGACGTGTCGGTCGGACGGGTGACGCCCGAATGTGGCAGACGTGCCGGTCTGCCCTCGGGCCGGTATTCGAAGTGCCACCACTCGTTGTCGTAAATGCGGTAGAGCCCGTACGACCCGCCGTGTCGCTCCAGCCAGCGCGCCCCCTCCGCCGGGCGCACATCGAGCGCGGTGCCGGCCACGTGCCGCGACTCCGCCGGTGGCAAGACCCGCCGGCGGGCTACCTCGGCCGAGCCGGTGCGCCGCACCGCTTCGGCGAACAGCCGTGCCTGATGGTAGGCGTGGCGATGCCCCGAGGTGAGGCCGAGCAGCTCGCGGTGCCGCCACAGCGCCCGGGTGCGGGCGGCCTCGAACGCCGCCCGCGTCGCCGGGGTCAGACCGTCTAGGTCTTCGGCCGGGAAACGGGTGGCCAGCGCCCACTGGCAGGCGACGTGCCGGGCCATGCCGGGACCACCGACGAGCCGGGCGACGGGGACGAACGCGACCGCGAGCAGCAGGGTGATCCACCGATATGCCGCATCGCGTCGCCGCGCCGCGTGCGCGGCCCGCCCCCGCCTCACCCCAAACCGCCATGATCCATCAACGTCATGGCGCCAACTTGCCGGATTGGACGGACGTTTTCCTGAGTACGCCTACTCAACCGAAGTGGACAAACCTAAGCCCCGAGGGAAGCACAACGCGCGGTCGAGCAAGATCGAGGCGGCCGCCGCCGTTACCGCGACGAGTAAGTCCTTACCGTGGTGGATAGGCGGTGCGTGACCTGGTCATGGTGTGGGAGCTGCGCGGTGGTGCGAGAGCTGAGGCGCTGTGGCGTTCCGTTCGCGGCCGGGCGGTCCCGCTATGTGGGACACTGCAGTCGCATCGTGGATTTTTGTGAACCTTGGAGAGTTGTGCCCACATAGTGCGCGTACGGAATTAACTCGGCGTGTTGCTGATTTCGGCCATTCGATCTGCTAAGGCAGCTTCGTTACCTGCGCGTTCGCCAAGCCTGGACGTCTTCACTGGACAGATAACTTCCGACAAAGCCGCTGGTCAGCCAGCCGCCATGGGATAAATCGGTACAAAACGCGAAACTACGAGTTATTTTTTCGCAGGCCCATACAAGCCATAACTCTCCAAGGTTCACATTCGGCCGGAGAAAGCTGCCGGTCAAAAGCCTCATTATGTGACAAAAACCGCCTCTACAGTGGACGTTGGTCCCACATCGCGGACGGTGGGTCCATGATGCGGGCGCGGGTCTCAGCAGGCGGTCGCCCGTCTCACGCAATGGAAGCGCCGCGCGGCCGCGCGGCGAGCCCGCCTGTCCGGCGGCTCAGCCGATCGTCCAGATCTCAGGAAATGTCGGATATGCGCGAGGGTCGCCGAGCCAGTACGACGAGCTGACCGCCGACCTGGTGCAGTGGGGCAACACGGTTGCCGCGGTGGCGGGGCTGGCGGACGACGGTCGTGCGGGGTCGCGTGGGGTCCCCGTCCACGCGACCCCGTACCGGTCAGTTGCCCATGTCCATATTGCTCATGTCCATGCCGGCCATGTCGCCCATCGCGGCCGGGGCGGCGGTGATGGTGGCCGTCGAATGCGGCTTACCCATGGCGGCCATCGTGACGTTCTGCACGGCGGACACCGACGACGGCATGATCACGAGGGGTCGCATCATGCCGCCGTCCTCGTGATCGAGGATGTGGCAGTGGTACATGAAGCGGCCGGTCTGCCGCCCGTACTGCCCGGCGATCGTCACCATCGTGTTGACCGGAACCGCGACGGTGTCCTTCCAGCCCGACTCGCCGGCCTTGATCGGCAGGCTGTCCTTGACGGTGATCGGCTTGCTGGTCCCGAAGAGCTTCAGGTCGAAGGCGCTTCCGTCGATGCTGCGCCGTTCGAGCAGCTGGAAGTCCATCAGGTGGATGTGCATGGGATGGGTGATGATCCGGCCCAGCGGGTCGATGTTGATGAAGGTCCACTTCTCCCAGTTGCCGGAGCTGGTGAAGTAGCTCGTGGTGTCCTCGAAGTAGTTGGCGATGCTGCGGAACGTACGCTTGCCGGTCGGCAACGCGATCTGCACGATGCCCTTCCCGCTCGGCGTGCCGGCCGGCACCTCTTCGAGTTCCATCAGCGTCGGCATGCCCGAGCCGTCGAAGACGAGCGCGACGAACCGCTCGGTGATGTTCTTCGGCAATTCGGCCGCGGTGAGCTGCTTGAAGTTCGACGCCAGCTTCGACGGCAGCGCGTACGGGGCGGACTTGCCCTTCTCGACGCGGAACTGCATGACGTTCGGGAACGGCATCTCGGTTCCGGGCGGCCCGTCCGGGACCGGCGTGCCCGGGGCGGTGCCAGGGAACGTGTTGACCAGCCGCAGTCGCTTGCCGGCCAGCGCCGCGAAGTCGATGACGAGGTCGACGCGCTCGGCGGGGCTGAGCGTGAGAGGGCCGTCGACCACCTTCGGCGTGCCGAGAAGACCCAGGTCGGTGCCGATCACCTTCATCGCGCCCACCACGGGCTTACCGGTGGCGTCGTCGATGAGGGTCAGCGCGAAGTCGCGGCCGACCGCGCCGTTGACCAGCCGGAATCGGTAGGCGCGGGCGTCGACGTCGAGATACGGCCAGACCACACCATTGACCATCGTGTACGGGCCGACGAAGTGCGCGGCGACCGGCAGAACACCCTTGGTGTACGGGCCGAGCAGCAGTCGTTTGTTCAGCAGTTCGCCGGTGAGCCGCCCGCGCGAGTCGGTCTCGAAGTTGACGTCGGAGAGCATCAGCGGGATCTCGTACTTGCCGCGTGGGAGTTTGAGCGCGTCCTCGCGGGAGTCGCGGATGATGTAGTTGCCGATGAGCCCGGCGAAGACGTTGATGCCGGTGATCGGCATCGCGTGGTCGTGGTAGAACAGGTGCGTCGCGGCGTTGTCGTTCAGATACTCGGTGAGCTGCGAATATCCGGGCGTGATCCCACCGTCGGCCATGCCGTCGTGGATCGCGAACTGGTGCGCGCCGTGCAGGTGGATCGTGGTCCACGCGGTCAGGGCGTCGATCTCGGGCCGGGCGATGGTGCCGGCCGATCCGGGCGCGTTGATCGGGTCGGTGGGGGTGGTGCCGGGAGGGCCCGCCCACACCGCTTTGACCGGGCTGGTGCCGGCGAGCTGGTTGGTCCAAGCGATGCGGATGCGCTGCTGGCTGCGCGTCTCGATGGTCGGTCCGGGGAAATGTCCCTCGAATGTCCACATCGGGGTCGGCGGCAGCTGGGAATGCAGCCGCACGTGTTTCGCCACGAGTTTGATATCGGTGACGTCTTTGCCCGATGGGGAAAGCGTGGGCGGGATGCGCAGCGGATCCTTGAACGGCGTCAGCTGACTGACCTGGGGTGAGTCCGCACCGCTGGTCAGCACCTCCACACCGCCGGTCAGCTCGGTCGGGATGACGGCGGCGTCCGCCTGGGCGCCGCCGGCCAGCTGATCCGTCACTCCGTAGATCGTGGCGCCGGCCACCGCGGTGCCGGCCATGCCCAGAACGGTTCGCCGTCTGGCCCGGATCGGGCTCCGGCCACTGTCCGGTACGTCTTTTAGGTCGTCGTCTAGCACGAGAAAACTCCAGGGTTCAGCGCCCCGTCCATGCTCGGAAGAGCATTGATCGGGGTAATGCGAATATTTGCGAAAGGCACGCCGACGGCGACGTCGCTATTGCGCGTCTTGAGAAAGTCGGGTACGCCGAATAGGCCGCATCATGTCAATGCGGCGGTGAATTGCTCGAAATTACCGGTCCGGGCGGACCAAAGGTGCGAGCATCTCGCGAAGCGCGCGCTCGGTCTCGGGTTGGCTCAGTTTCGACGCGATTCGCAGGACTTCCCACGTACGCACGTCGCAAATGGCAATCAATTGCGCGAGTCGCCGATCGTGATCGGCGTCGGGAAGGTCTTTAAGAGTGGCGGCGAAAACCCGCGTACACCATTCGCGGTGGTATTCCCGGCCGGTGGTGAGAATGCCGTGCAGGGCCGGCGCCGTCGCTTCCTCGGCGAGCATTTTGAGCGTGAGACGGCCGGTGATCTCGTAGTTCGCGACCAGCGCGGCGACCACGTCATCGAGCGCGTCGGCCACCGCTTGATCGCGTCGTCCCGCGATGTCGCTGGCCAGCCGGTCGAACATGGCGGTGAAGACGCCGTCCTTGTCGCCGAAACGGCGAAGCACGGTCTGCGTCGTGACGCCGGAGCGCGAGGCGATGTCGGCAAGGGTTATGTCGGCAATCGGCTTTTCCTCGAACAACTCCCAGGTGGCATCCAGAACAGCGGCGGCAGTGTTCGCCGCCGCGGTGGCGCGCGCGGTCATTCGGTAGGGCCGCGTACCGGCTTTCATGTCAGTGACACTAACGCGAATCTGCGTACGTGCGGTGCCTGCACCCGCGATGAGGACCTAGATCACTTCCATGTATGCGCATTGAACTCTGACCCCTAAGTGGACGTGTCCGGGTTCATTTCCGCCGCCTCGCTCCCCGCTGCAGGGCGACATACCGCTCCGTGTAGCGGCGATGGGGTCGACCCGGCCGGTCTGAGGCAGGCGATGGCCGTCCTGCCCAACGCCGAGGCGACCGCGGCGCAGGTGCGGGTCACCACGCCGAGCGGCTGCTGGACGGGCTCGTCCGGGGTGGCGGACCTGCGCACCCAGGCTCCGGTTCCGGCGAACGCGCGATTCCGGATCGGCAGCGTCACCAAGGTCTTCACGGCCACCGTCGTCCTGAATCACACGGACGGCCGGCCCAGCCCGACGCTGCCGGACGACATCGAGTGGTCACTGGCACACCGATACGACCGGTGGACGCCCGAGGCGATTGTCCGGCAAGCGCTGCGCAACCCCCGCGAGTTCGATCCGGGCACGAAACAGCACTACACGAACATGGGCTACATCGTCGCCGGCATGCTGATCGAGAAAATCACCGGCCACCCGTACGCCTCGGAGATCCAGCAGCGGATCTCCGGTCCGCTCGGGCTACGTGACACCTATGTTCCGGGCGACGACCCGACGATTCGTGGCCCGCACACACAGGGCTACCGGAGCGTCACGCGCGATGGCGTGACGAGCCTGGTCGACGTGACAAAGTGGAGCCAGACCATCACGCCGGCCTCCGGGGACATGATCTCCACGCTGGCCGACCTGGACACCTTCCTTCGGCGGCCGGCTGCTGCCGAAGGCCCAGCTCGACGAGATGTTCACGCTGCCCGCGGTCGACGACGTCAGCGGCGGCCTCGCGACGCACAGCGCCGGCCTGGAGGCGACCACACTGCCCACCGGCGAAGTGCTGTGGGCGAAGTCCGGCGCCCGCTACGGCTACGCCGCCGCGATCGGGGGCAGCCGGGACGGCAGCTTCCGGCTCGTGTACTCGGTGAATGCCACCGACGCGAAGGGCGACGGTCAGATGAGCACGGCCGAGGACATCATCTATGCCGCTCCGGCCATGCGCTAAGCCCTATCGCCGGTCGCCCCGCGGGGCGACCGGCGATGTGCGCGGTGGTGTTTTACAGGCTGCGGGCGGTGATGTCGCCGTGGGTGGTGGTGGCGTGGATGTCGAGTTCGGGGGTGCCGTCGTTCTTGAGCGAGTTGTTGACCCGGCCGTAGCCGGTGCCGGCGTCCAGGGCGGCGGAGACGCCGGTGGCGGCGCCGATCGTGATGTTGCCGTACTGGGTGCTGAGAAGCACCTTGCCGTGGGTGGCTTCGCCGACGCGGATGTCGCCGCCGGCGGTGCTGATCTGTGCCGGTCCGGTGAGCCGGCCGATCTCGACGTCGCCGTCGACCGCGGTCAGTTGCACGCCCGCGGCCTCCTCAATATTGATGGCGCGGTAGGCGCCGTCGAAGCTGAGCTCGCCGAGCCGTCCGGTCGTGTGCAGCTCGGCGGCGCCGGTCTTGGCCTGGACCCGGGATCCGGCGGGCAGGTGCACGAGCACGTGCAGGGATCCGGTGGGCCCGAATACCTGGTTGTGCATGCCCGGCGTGTGGATGCACAGCACCCCGTCGGCGAACTCGACGCTGGCTTGGGAGGCCATCTTCACGTCACGGTTCTTCGACGCGTCGGCGGGCCGGACCTCGACGCTGGTGGACGTGGCGGCAACGAGTTCGACGCGGCCGGCGGGGATCTCGAGGATGGCGGTGATCGGGGCGGTGGTGGCGAAGTTCTGCATGGTGCTGTCCTCCGGGGCTGGGGCCGGCTGCGTGTTGCCGTCCGTCGTGAGAACCACCATTGCGGCCCGGGCTGCCACCGCCCTGACACGCACCTGACACCACCACTGACAATGCCCAGTGCCGCGCCCGGCCCGTACGCTCGGGTGATGTCCGGCACTGGTTGGTTCCTGCTCGGCGCGCCCTGGGATTGCTCCGGCACGGGCCGCGGCGAAATGCGGGCACCCGAGGCTCTCCGGGCGGCGGGCCTGACCGGGCTTGCCGACCTCGACCTCGGCGACGCCGCGACGGTCATCTCCGACAGCCGGCGCGATGCGGCCACCGGGGTGCTGGCGCTGACCGACACCATCGCGGCGGCGGGTGAGCTGGCGGCCGCGCTGCGAGCCGGCATCCGCGACCACCCGGCCCGGCGCCCGCTCATCATCGGCGGCGACTGCAGCCTGCTCCTCGGCGTGTTCGCCGGGCTCCCCGGTCTCGCTGACGAATTCGACGGCGGCCGGGATGGTGCGGTTGGGCTCTGGATGGTCGACGGGCATCCGGACTATCTCGACGCGGCCGGGTCGGACACCGGCGAGACCGCGGATCTGGAGCTTGCCCTGCTCACCGGGGACGGCCCGGAGAGTCTGGTGACGCTGGGCGGGCGGGTGCCGATGGTGGCGGCCCGGCACGTCGCCCTGATCGGGCACCGCACGTCCGGCCTCGATGCCGCGGCGGCCGCGGAGCTGGCCCGGGTGCCGGGCGACATGCTCGCCCTGGACGCTCGCGCGGTGGTCGGCGATCCGCGGGCCACCGGGCGTCGAGCGGCGGCGTGGGCCGCGCGCCTGCGATTGCCGATGTGGCTGCACGTCGATGTGGACGTCCTCGATCCGTCGGCGATGCCGGCGGTCACCTACCCCCAGGCCGGCGGGCCGGACCTCGACCAGCTCGCGGCACTGCTGACCCCGCTCGCCGCCGCCCCGGACCTGATCGGTGTCAGCGTCGCCGACTTCCGTCCGGACCTCGACCCGGACGGCCGGTACGCGGCGCGACTGGTCGGGCTGCTCGAACGCATCCTGTCAGGCGACTAGGGTCAAGCCACGGCGGGCGGCGTGCCGCGGCCCGTACAGGTCGGTCACCACGTGCCGGGCCCAGCGCATCCGCGGAGCCGCGAGCTCGGGATAGTCGCCGTACTCGCGGGCCACGTCGGCGGCGCAGCCTCGCACGCCGCCGCGGGTGCGCACGGCGACGCGGATCACCTGTTCGACGAGGGCGTAGTCGGGCTGGCTGCCGGTCGCCAACCCGCTGGTGAACAAGGCTTCGGCGCGGGCGGCGGTCAAGATCGTGGCGGCGGTGTTCATGGTGGGCTCGGGTCTCTCGCTACGGGCGTACGGAAACTTGATTTCCTTAGGAATTTCTTACCATCGCTGTGCCGTGGACGCTGTAGCGCCGACCACGTGAGGGGCAGCTCACCCCGCGTCCGGCGAATTGAGCGACGGGATGACGAAGATGAACGCCGCGCCTGGTAGCGGGGTATGACTGGAACGTGACAGTTGACGGTTGGGACGGGCGCGGACTGCCGCCCGTGGCGCGGGCGCGCGTCGAGCGAGCCTCGGCCGACGGCGTGCGCACCTCGCTGTTGTCGGCCGACGGGCTGGCGGGCCTCGAGGTGGCAGGGTTCGATACCGTCGGTGAGGTGCTCGGCACGACGGTGATGCAGATCGGCTGGAGCGGCTGGGGTGGCTGTGGCTGGCAGCCCGGCTACGGCTTCATGGGCAACATGGGCGGCCCGGCCACCGTGTCGCCGTCGTCACGCTGGTCCGGCTACGAGCCGTACGCACAGGCGATTCGCCAGGGCCGGGACACCGCCATGGACCGGATGCGCCAGGAGGCTGCCGCGCTCGGTGCCGACGGCGTGGTCGGGGTCCGGTTCACCGAAGAGGTCATGGACGGGCAGAAGCGCGAGTTCATGGCGCTCGGCACGGCGGTCCGTTCGCGCGGGTCGCAGCGGCCGGCCAAGCCGTTCACGACCGACCTCGCCGCGCAGGACGTCGCCAAGCTGATGGGCTCGGGCTGGGTGCCGGCCGGGCTGATCTACGGCCTGGCCATCGCGGTCCGCCACGATGACTGGCGCACGATCCAGTCCCAGAGCTACCTGGCCGGCAACATCGAGGTGTCCGGCTACACCGAGCTGATCACCCACGTACGGGCGGCGGCCCGGCACGACTTCACCGCCCACGTCTCCTCGCTGGGCGCGGACGCCGCGCTGATGTCCGGCCTCTGGTCGACGATGTGGAAGATCGAGGCCGGCGAGAACCACACCGACCACGCCGCCGAGTGCATCGTCACCGGCAACGCGATCGCCCGGTTCCACGTCACAAACGTTCCTACCCCTAGCAGTCTCACCATCTTGCCGCTGCGGAGTTCCCGATGACCGTGCATGCCTCTTCCACTGGCGTACCCGACGATGCCATGCGCCGCCTGGCGGAGATGCGCCCCGGGCAGCCCACCAGCCTGTTCACCTCGGACCTGAGCGTCAACGAGTTCCTGCTCGTGCGCGAGGCCGGCTTCCGGCCGCTCGGTCTGGTGCTCGGCTCGAGCATCTATCACGTCGGCATCCAGCTCGGCCGCTGGAGCCAGAACCGCGAGCTGGACCAGCTTTCCCAGGCGATGTACCACGCGCGGGAGCTGGCGATGACCCGGATGGAGGCCGAGGCGGACGCGCTCGGCGCCGACGGCATCGTGGGGGTGCGGCTCGACATCGAGTTCAAGGAGTTCGGCTCCGAGCTGGCCGAGTTCATCGCGATCGGCACCGCGGTCAAGGCGGACGAGCCACCGGCCTCCGGCGGCACCTGGCGCAACCGGAACAACCAGCCGTTCACCAGCGACCTCTCCGGGCAGGACTTCTGGACGCTGATCCAGGCCGGGTACGCCCCGCTCGGCATGACCATGGGCACCTGCGTCTACCACATCGCCCACCAGCGCTTCTGGCAGGCGATGGGCAACATCGGGCAGAACGTCGAGATCCCGCAGTACACCGAGGCGCTCTACGACGCCCGCGAGCTGGCGATGAGCCGCATGCAGGCGGAGGCGGAGCAGCTCGGCGCCGAGGGCATCGTCGGCGTGCAGATGCTCTCGAACGCGCACCGCTGGGGCGGCCACACCACCGAGTTCTTCGCGATCGGTACGGCCGTGCGCCCGCTACGCTCCGACCACGTCATCACCAAGCCGCAGCTCGTGCTGCCCCTGACCGACCGATGAGCGACAGCCTCGGCCCGATGGGCGACCTGCACCTGATCGCGGCCGCGCTGCGCCTCGACCGGGCGGACGTCGAGTCGTACACCCGGGTCTTGACGACGGTGCTCGGCGAGGCGCTGCCGCCGGGCATGGTCACGGTGGAACGCAAGCGGTCGATGGCGGACCGGATGAACGGCCGCCCCGGGACGCCGGTGTCGCTGGCCATCACGACGCCCGACGAGCAGCTTCTGTTGCGGCAGCAGGCGCACGGCGTGCACGCGGAGATTCAGCAGGTCGTGCGCGGGGTGACCATCAAGCGCAGCACCGTCGGGATCGACGACTGGCTGATCGCGCTGGCCGGTCTGCTGTCGCGCCTCGCGGCCGGCTCGGCGGCGGCCCGCGAGGCGCTCACGAAGCTGCTCGACTAACCGGGCGTCCGGTAAGCCGTCACGCGAGCCCGGGCCGCCGGGGGGCGGTCCGGGCTTTCCCGCTAGAGAGACCAGCGAGAACCCGCAACTCGCAAACCGGCAACCCGCATTGGTTCGGCGACTCGCAGCCCGCGACCGACATTCGCCGCCGAGATGCCCGACGAGCCGCACATGTCTCAAGGTCGCCGTGTAGCCAGCCTGGCTGGACGCGCGTCTCGTCCATCCGGACGAAAGCGAGCAATGCCCTGACGCGACGGTCGCTAGATCGAGGGACGGCCGCCCTCGGGCTTGAACAGATAGTCGAGCTCGGTGCGGTATACGAGATCGGGGTTGATGTCGGCGACCGCGGCCATCGCCTCGGCCGTCCGCTCGGCGTCCCAGATGACCGGGGCCGAGCCGGGCTCCGGCTTGTCGCCGCCGTGCAGGAACATCAGCTCGGGGCCGCCCGGGGTGAAGAAGAACAGCATGCGAGCTTCCGCGTCGCCCACGTTCATGAACCGGTGCAGCGTCCCCCTGGGCACGTGCACGAACGCGCCCGGCTCCGCGGTGATCGTCTTCTCGCCACCGAGGAACGCGATCGTCCCGGACAGAAGAAAGAAGCTTTCGTCCGTACGCTCGTGAATGTGCGGCAGCGGGCCCGCGCCGACCGGCACCTGGCCCTCGATGAACCCGATCGCCCCGGCGCCGTCCTCGGCGGACGCCAGCACCCGGTAGACGTCGCCGGACACCCACCGGACGATGCCGCCATCGGCCGGCGTGTAAAGCACCCGGTCTGATTGGAAAATGCCCTGTCCATCGGGCTCAACAAGACTCAATGCAATTCGTCCTCTCCTGCTGCCACCTCGATGACATGCAAGCACGCGCATAGGCGGCTTCCACGACGGAAGTGATGGCGATCGCAGGTGACCAAAATCTTGTGAGATCTTGCCGGTAGTCCGGCTGATCGCGGCCAATTTCTTCCGGGGACTCCAGGTCTTTTGCGCGATGGCGCGGGCCGCGGCGAAGCCTGGGGACGCCGCTGCCCGCCGTCCCCGGGGGGACGACGGGCAGCAGCCGGAGGGGGACCGGGTCAGTTGACCGAGACGTCGACGTCGTCCGAGGTGAAGACGTTGTCGTGGATGCCGTTCGCGGTGATCGGGCCGACCAGGAAGGCGCCGAAGTGGTCCGGGCCGATCAGGTTGTTCTTGACCGTGATGGTCAGCGGGCCGGCCGAGCCGACGAAGACGCCGGTGGTCTCCTTGTCCTGCACGGGGAACGCCAGGTCGCCGTTGCTGTTGTTGGTGCCGATCTGGTTGCTGGTGACGACGTTGCCGTTCAGGTCCTGACCGGGAGCGTGGCTGTGCACGGCGACGCCGGCGTGGCCGTTTGCGTTGATCATGTTGCGGGTCACGGTGTTGTTGTAGACCGCGCCGCCCGGGGCTCCGGTCGCCATCTGGACGCCGGCGCCGCCGCCGCCCTGCAGGCCATTCGCGAAGATGTTGTTGCCGACGACCGTGTTGTTGAAGACGCCGGCTACCTTCGGGGCGGGCTTGCCGCCGGGGGCCGCCGCCGGGTTGTGGCCGGCGAGGACCACTCCGCAGGCGGTGTGGTTGTTGCCGACCGTGTTGTTTGAGATCACGTTGTGCGAGGTCGGGCCGGTCTCGTCGGTCAGCAGGATGCCGCCGGCGCCGTCGATGACCACGTTGTTGCTGACCAGCGCGTCGGTGGCGCCGAGCAGGTGGATGTTCTCGCCGCAGTCGTTCTTGGCGCCGTTGGTCGGCTGGCAGAACTCGTAATCGGTGGAGACCGGGTTCACGAGCGCGACGCCCTGGTCGTTGGACGTGACCGTGTTGTGCTCGATGGTCGCGTTCTTCGCGTTCTTGACGAGGATGCCCTCGCCGGTCGCGTTCTTCACGGTGAAGCCCGAGATGGTCACGTGATTCGCGGTGACCAGGAAACCGTTGATGAGCTTCGTGGCATCGATCGTGGCGTTGTCGCGTCCCTCGATCTTGACGGTCTTGTTGACCGCCACGTCCTCGCGGTAGGTGCCACCGCAGACGATGACCGTGCCGCCGTCCGCGACCGCGTCGATCGCCTTGTTGATCGAGGTGAAGCTGGCGGTCGAGCAACCGCGGTCGGCCGACCGGCTGTTCGCCTTCGTTGCTACGTAAACCGTCTGCGGAGCTCCGTGATGGGCCGGCGAGGCCTGCGCGGCGGCTATCCCGATAAACGGCGCCACGGCCAGGGCCGCAAAACCCAGGGTCACGATTCTTGCTTTCACTGGACCACCTAATGAAGGAGCGATCTGCTCGGAGAAAGAGAAGCCGTCCGGCTATTTGCGCCCTAGTGAGGCCGTCGTGCGGCGGGCTGCAAATGGGAGGGCTGCGACAAAGATCATGGTGGCCCACTTTGGGCTATCACAATGCTTCTATGAGGTCCGCCACGGTTACGGAAAACGAACGTTAATTTCGGCAAGCACGATCTCGACGGGCGTCGAAGTACTCAGCGTCCAGTCGGCCCTTCCGGACAGTGTGGACGCCGTCACGTACAGCAAGATGTTTGGGATCGGAAAACCGGCGGAAGAATCCAAACAGGACTTAACCGGGCGGTGGGTCCAATTGGAAACAAGTGGAGCTGATGGATTATCTTGATCGCGTGGAGCGGGCGGAGGCGATCGACAGTCCACCGATGACCGCCATCCAGGCCGAGGGTGTGCTGCGGACGCGGTTACCACCTGCTCGGCGCCATCCCAGAACAGGCTGACCTCGACCGACGTGGCAGCAAGACCCGACCCGACACGACGCCATCGTCCAGAGCGGCATTAATCCGTGTGTCTGTCGATAGACGGAGGAGGACAGTCTTGGCCCGCGACGTACTGGGCTCCCAGGACCCGACGCCCGGCGACTCCGGCCAGGCCGAGCAGTTACCAGATCCCATGTCCGAGCTCGAGCAGACCCGGATCGTGGTGGTCTTCGAGGACGCCCTCACCGACGTCCCCGGTCCCGACGAAACACAGGTCGTGGTGCCGGAGAGCACAGTCACCAGCATCATTCGCGTCGACGCACCGGCGAAGAAACCCGTGTTCGTCGACCCCAGCGGTCGTCGCGGACGGCGGGTGCGCCGGTGGGCGTACGGGATCGGGGTCCTGGTTCTGTTGATCGTGGCGGCCGCGTGGGTGGTTCAGCTCGATGGCTGGGCGAAGCCGCCGACGCCGGCGAGCAGCGTGGCCAAATGACGATTTATCAGGCCACGCCGCCGCCGCAGGTGGACGATCCCTCGTCTACCGGACGCATTCCGGCGGTCCGGCGCCAGCGACGCCTATTACGCGCGGTGCTCGCGGTGATCGCGCTCGTGGTCATCGCCACCGTGGTGGTCGTCGAGGTCTACACCGGCGCCGGGTTCAGCCCGGACGGCACCAACCCGCGTTCCGAGGTAAGCAACAAGGTGCCGGAGAAGGTCACCGACGGTGGCCCGGTGATCGACATGCGCAACGGTCAGCCCGAGTCCCTGCGGATGCCGAAGCGGACCATCGCGTTAACTTTCGATGACGGTCCGGATCCCACGTGGACACCCAAAATTCTCGACGTGTTGGCCAAATACCACGCGCCGGCGACCTTCTTCGTGGTGGGCACCCAGGTCACCCGTAACCCCGGACTCGCCGAGCGCATTGTCCGCGAGGGCCACGAGATCGGCGCCCACACGTTTACCCACCCCGACCTCGCGCGGATTCCGGATTGGCAACGCAATCTGGAGAATTCCGAGACCCAGCTGGCCATCGCGTACGCCACCGGGCGCTCGACGCTGATGCTGCGCCCGCCGTATTCGTCATTCCCGGACGCGATCACCAATAGCGATTACGTCACCGTGACCCAGGCGGCTCAGGACGGCTATTTGACCGTGCTGGACGACATGGACAGCGAGGACTGGCAGAAACCCGGCGTCCGGCAGATCGTGCGTAACGCGACCCCGCGCGGCGACGACGGCGAGGTCATCCTGTTCCACGACGCCGGCGGTAACCGTGAGGAGTCGGTGGCGGCCCTCAACGTCCTGATCCCGCAACTGCAGGCGGACGGTTACACCTTCACCACCGTCGGCGCGGCGATGCACATGGACGTCAACCCCGAGGCCAGCGCGTCGGCGGTGTGGCGCGGGCGAGCCATGGCGTGGACGGTGCGCGGTTCCGACGGCGTACTGCGGCTGCTCTGGTATTTGATGATCATCGCGGGTGGCCTGATCGCCATCCGCACGCTGGTGCTGTTCATCTTCGCCTGGGCGCACGCCCGGCAGCGGCGGCGCAGCTCGTGGGGCTCGATGGACGAACCGGTCACCATCGTCGTGCCCGCTTACAACGAAGAGAAGAACATCGGCGCGGCCGTCACCTCGCTGGCGCAATCCCAGCACGGCGGGGGCGTCGAGGTCGTGGTGGTCGACGACGGCTCGACCGACAGCACCGCCGATGAGATCAAGAAATTAAAGCTTCCCAACGTACGCCTCGTCCAGGTGCCCAACGGCGGCAAGGCGAACGCGCTGAACACCGGGATGGCGTTCGCCAGCAACGAGCTGATCGTCATGGTGGACGCCGACACGGTGGTGGATCCGGACTCGATCCACCGGCTCATCCAGCCGTTCGCCGACGAGACGGTCGGCGCCGTGGCCGGCAACGTCAAGGTCGTCAACCGGCGCGGGCTGCTGGGCAAGTGGCAGCACATCGAGTACGTGATCGGGTTCAGCCTGGACCGGCGGCTATACGACACGATGGGCTGCATCTCCACCATCCCGGGTGCGCTCGGTGCGTTCCGGCGCAAGGCGCTGACGCAGGTCGGTGGGCTGAGCGAGGACACCCTCGCCGAGGACACCGACCTGACGATGGCGATCCAGCGGGCGGGCTGGCGCGTGGTGTACGAGGAGTCCGCCAAGGCGTACACGGAGGCGCCGGCGAGTCTCGGCCAGCTGTGGAAGCAGCGCTACCGCTGGAGCTACGGCACCATGCAGGCGATGTGGAAACACCGGCACGCGCTGCGCGAGAAGACTCGTTTCGGCCGTGGCGGGCTCCCGCTGATCGCCCTGTTCAGCGTGCTGCTTCCGCTGCTGGCGCCGCTGATCGACCTGATGGCGGTGTACGGCTTCCTGTTCCTCGACCGCAAGGTGACCGCGATCGGCTGGGGCGCCATGATGGTCGTGCAGGTGCTGACCGCCGTGCTCGCGTTCCGTCTCGACCGGGAAAGCCTGCGCCCGCTGTGGAGCCTGCCGCTGCAGCAGATCGTGTACCGCCAGGTGATGTACATGGTGCTGGTGCACTCGGCCCTCACCGCGATCACCGGCCGTCGGTTGCGCTGGCAGACGATCCGCCGCACCGGCGCCCTCACCCAGGGCCAGCCGGCGGGCTAGGACAGCCCTCGGTCAGTTCGTTCGCCGAACGCCACCCGCTGATCCGGCGGGTGGCGTTCTGGCACGGCGGCGTTAATTGGGGAGTCCCGGGCAACGGCGGCGACTCTACGGTTGGCGCGCGAGGCTGGGAGGGGAGATCACCGTGGGTGAGGGTGTTGGTCGCTACCGTGAGCGGGTGAAGGTTGGCGCGCTGGTCGTGGTCGGTGGGGTCGCGGCGGGTCTGAGCCTGCTGCTGGTCGCTCACCAGGCGGTTCCCGGCTCGGCCGGTTCGCTTCTGGACAGTGTGCTGCCGTGGCTGGCGGCGCCGATCCTGCTGCTCGTGATTGTCGCGGTCGTGACGCGGCGTGTCGGGGTGATCGCGGCGGCGCTGGTGCCGGTGGTGGTCTGGGTCGTCCTGTTCGCTCCGACGCTGACCGACCGCGCCCAGGCCGGCGGGCACGACCTGCGGGTCGCCTCGCTCAACCTCGGGAAGGCCACGGCCGGCGAGGCCCTGCCGCCGTTGCTGGCCGAGCACCCCGACGTGATCGTGCTCGAGGAGATCACCGCCGCCAACCGGCGCTCGGTGACGAAGACGCTGGCGGACGCGTACCCGCACCACTCGGAGACCGGGACCGTCGCGGTGTTCAGTCGCTTCCGCCTTTCGGACACCGAGCCGGTCGACATCCATATCGGCTGGACCCGGGCCATCGCCACCACCATCGCGACCGGCGCCGGTCCGGTCCGGGTCGTTGCCGCGCACCTGGCCTCGGCCCGGGCCGACATGACCGCCGACCGGGACCGGACGGTCGCGGCGCTGGCCGCGGCGGCACACGCGGACCCCAGCCCGCGGTTGGTACTGGCCGGTGATCTGAACACCGCGACCACCGACCGGCAGTTCGCGGCGTTCGCGCCGCTGCGGGACAGCCAGCAACAGGCCGGGTCCGGTTTCGGGTTCACCTGGCCGTCCGCGTTGCCGATGCTGCGGCCCGATCACATCCTGGCGCGCGGGCTGACCGCCCGGAACTCGTGGGTGCTGCGCGTCCCGGGCAGCGACCACCGGGCCGTGCTCGCCGACTACGAAGCCGACGCGAGCGGCACCGGAAACGCCTAGCCGGCGAGCCAGGCGTCCACGCCCGCCAGCATGGTGGCGGCCAACGACGACGGCGCCGCGGAGGCGGTGATCGAGTTGCGGGCGATGGTGGCGAGTTCGCTGTCGGTCAGACCGGCGTCCGAGCGCAGCAGCTCGTACTGACCGGTCAGTTCCACCCCGAACAGCAGCGGGTCGTCGCTGCCCAGCACCACCGGCACGCCGGCGTCGAGCAGCGCACGGACCGGCAGCTCGGCGACCGTATTCACGCCGAGCGGCGGATACGACGCCGGGCAGATCTCCAACGCCACCCCGGTGTCGGCCAGCAGCCGGACCACCGCCGGGTCGCCCGCCGCGGTCAGCCCGTGACCGATCCGGCGCGCGCCGAGCACCTCGACGCAGCGGCGGACGTGCGCGGGCCCTTCGTAGAAGCCGCCGTGCGGGACGATCCGCAGCCCGGCCTCGGCCGCTATCCGGCAGGCGGGCGCGAAGTCCTCGACCCGGCCGAGCCGCTCGTCGTTGGACAGGCCGAAGCCGATCACACCCCGGTCGGCGTAGCGCGCGGCCAGGTGGGCCATCTCCACCGCGACGGCGGGTGACGCCGCCCAGCTCGAGGCGAGGATCAGCCCGGCGCCGCCGGCCAGGGCGGCTTCGACGACCGCTTCGACGCTTCCGAGGCGTACGGCGTAGGAAGTGGGGTCCACCTGGATCTCCACCCACGCGGCGTCACCGGACACCGCCTCGGTGACCACCCGGGTGATGTCGGCCGCGGTCCGCAGCACGGCCCGCGCGGTGTCGTAGAGGGTCTGGAACACCTCCCAGCCGTGCGTCACACCGGCCGCCGCCGGGCGAAGCGGAAGCGCCGCCGGAAGCGGAAGGCCGGCCCGGGCGGCCAGTTCGGCGAGGGTGCCGGGGCGCATCGACCCGGTCAGGTGCAGGTGCAGGTTCGCCTTCGGCAAGGTGCTGAGATCGCGCACCCGTCGATCCTAAGAATTAGGGCACTCACCTCGCTGTCCCCGGTGATCGGCAGGACCGGCCCTAAGCCGGAATCAGGGCGTCCGCCACCTGATTGCGGCCGGCGCCCTTTGCCGCGTAGAGAGCCTGGTCGGCGGCCAGGACCAGCTCGTCGGTGTCGGCGCTGCCGGACACGTCGGCGCGGCCTGACGCGGCCAGGCCGACCGAGATCGTGACCTGGTGGAGACGGTCGTCACCGATGGCGATGGGGGCAATGGCGATGCCGCGGCGGACGCGTTCGGCGACTTCACGTGCGGCCGCCGGGGTGGCGCCCGGGAGGAGCACGGCGAATTCCTCGCCGCCGTAGCGGGCCACCAGGTCGCCGGGGCGGACCAGCCCGCCGAGGCGGTGGGCGATCTCCACGAGGACGCGGTCCCCGGCCTGGTGGCCGTAGGTGTCGTTGACCGACTTGAAATGGTCGATGTCCAGAAGCAGCATGCTCAGTTCGGTGCCGGCCCGGGCGGCACGCGCCGATTCGGCGTGCAGGGCCTGCTCGAAGAAGCGGCGGCTGCGCAGCCCGGTGAGGTCGTCGGTGATCGCGGCGTGCCGCTGGGCGCTGACGAGTCCGGCCATCCGGCCGAGGACGAGCAGGAAGAGCAGGTTGCAGACCAGGCCCGCGACCAGCACGTGCGGGTCGACGCCGCGCAGGTACTGCGCGACCATCACGGTCGGGGCGAGCACGGCGGCGATGGCCAGGACGGCCAGCCGGCTAGGCGAGGCGTCCGGGGTGGCCACCGGCGAGGGTGTGACCAGCTGCCGCGCGTCCGGGTGCAGCACCGCGGCCGCCATCACGAACGAAGCCGCCATCCAGACGCCGTCGACCAGGTTCCCGCCGGCGTACGAACCGTTGATCACGGTGATGCTGTAAAAGATGTCGGCGAACAGCTTGAGAGCGAGATGGACGCCGATCATGCGCAGCGGTGCGCTGCGGGCTCCGGCGCCGAGCATGAGCCGGGCGCCGACGACGGTCAGCATGATGTCGCCGACCGGGTACGACACGGACACGAGCCGGGCCAGGTTGCTGCCGTTCACCTGCATGGTCGGCGCGATCACGAAGGCGAAGATGATGTAGCTGGCGCTGACCGCCACGATCGCCGCGTCGATCGCGCTGGCCGCGTCCCAGCCCGGGGTGCGGCGTCGCACCATCAGCAGGAGAGCCGTCGCCGCCAGCGGATACACCGCGACATAGGCGATGTCGGCGATGCTGGGGTATGCCACCTCACCGTCGACCAGCGCCATGAAATAGAAGACGACGTCGGCGAACAGCAGCGAGGCGCCGGACGCGGCGAGCACGAGCATCATCGGCCGCAGCGAAGGGTGCCGCCGTGCCGTGACCAGGCAGGCCGCCACCATCGTGCCGCTCGCCGACCAGATCAGGACGGCACCGGCCGCGGGGCCGACCCGGACGACCCAGAAGTACGAGGCGACGATGACGGCGGCCGCGATCAGGACGACATGCCACGCTCGTATGCGACGGGTGGGTTCAGTGGTCACCCGGCAACGATCGCCCCTCGCGGGTGCGGGAACGGGCGGGCTCGGGTGCGATCCGGTTGCAGACCGGCCTGGTTAATCACCGCTTGCGGGGGAACGCCGCGCCCCGCTCGTCCGCGGTCAGCGCCCGCGCCCGGAACGTCGTCGTCCCGGACCCCTGCAGCTCACCGCTCGCGTCCCGCAGTGCCCCGTACGCGGCCCAGGCGAGCGCACCGCCGGTGGAGACCCGGCGCACGCCGAGCTTCGCCAGCTCCGGGACGGGCGGCGCGCCCGGCACGGCGAGCACGTTCACCGGGGCTCCCAAGGACACGACGCGCGCGATGTCGTCCGGCGCGGTCAGGCCGGGCGCGTACACCACCTCGGCGCCGGCCTCCCGGTAGGCGCGTAATCGCGCAACGGTGTCGTCCAGGTCGTCGTGGTCGTAGATGTGGTTCTCGGCGCGGGCCGTGAGCACGATCCCGTGCCGGGCGCAGGCCTCGGCCGCGGCGGCGACCCGCTCGGCGCCCACCGAGATCGGCTCGATCGCGCCGCTCGCCGGGTCGTAGTCCTCGATCGAGATGCCCGCCGCGCCCGCGTCGGCCAGCAGGTCCACCGTCTCGCCGATGCCGCCGGCGGTGTCCGCGAAGCAGCGCTCGGCGTCGACGTTCAGCGGGATCCCGACCGCCGCGGTGATCGCCGCGACGTGCGCCACGAGCTCGTCGCGGGTGACGTGCTGGTCGGCCTTGCCGATGCTCGCGGCGAAGCCGGACGACGTGGTGGCGAGGGCTGGGAACCCGAGCGTCTCGAGCACCCGTGCCGAGCCGACGTCCCAGGGGTTGGG
This sequence comes from Actinoplanes sp. TBRC 11911, assembly GCF_012933445.1. Lineage (GTDB taxonomy): Bacteria > Actinomycetota > Actinomycetes > Mycobacteriales > Micromonosporaceae > Actinoplanes. The sequence goes on along the minus strand of NZ_JABBNC010000016.1, from coordinate 112,898 downwards.
CAACAGGAAAGTGCCATCTTCGTGTAGCGCGCGGAAGCTGTCGCGTAAGGCCGTAGACATAGACGAACGCTATCGGACTTCTCGCTTACGGAAGCACCACTCGTCCGGCGCGGGCCTCGTCGGCGGCCACCAGGGAGCCGCGCCGGACCGCCCGGTACAGCAGCACCATCCCGACGATCTGCGCCAGGTGATAGGCCGACGTGGGGTCAAGCCCGACATATCCGATGATGTCGGCCGGAAGCGCCTTCATGATCGCCGCGCCACCGCTGGCCAGCACGGCGATCAGCACGGCCCGGGCCAGCGGGTGGTCCTGCAGCAGCGCTCGCCCCCACAGGCCCAGGATGCAGAGCATGGTGATGCTCTCGCACAGCAGCAGCGAGGTCACGCCGGCGTGGCCGCTGACCGCCGCGCCCAGGTAGGCGACCAGCCCGATCGAGCGCAGCAGCCAGAACACCCGCCCCCGGCCCGGGCCCAGCACTTCCCGCACGGTCGCGGCGAGAAGGTACGACACGGCGACCACGACGAGCACGCTGATGATGGCCCAGCTGATCTCGGCCGGGCGAGGCCACCGCACGAACACGGCGTGATGGACGGCACCCGCGGCCGCCGCGATCCCGGCCCACCAGAACGGCGCCAGCCAGTAACGCGGGACCGCCGGCGAACGCCGCAACTGCCAGGCCAGGGTGAGCACCACGAGGCCCAGCGCGAGGTCGGTGAGTGATTGAGCCGGTTGCGCAAGCACCATCGCACCGTACGCCTCCGAACAGTCCCGCTCCCACCGACTAGCTGAGCCTGACCGGGGTGGGCAAGCGCTATCGGCGGCTGCGGCTGGCCCGTTACGAGGAGCCCTTGTGAGCCATCCCGCCGAACTCGTCGACCTCGTCGCTGTCCAGGTCGACGGCGCCGGGACGCCAGCGAGAGCAGGAAACCACGCCGGGTTCGAGCAGCTCCCAGCCGTCGAAGAACCGGATGATCTCGGCCGGCGGGCGCAGCGTGATCGTCGGCTTGCCGAACTGGTTGTAGTGCGCCACGGCCTCGTCGCTGGCGGCGCCGAGAACCGCGTTGGTGGCGTGGTTGATCACCAGATAACTGCCCGGCGCCAGGCGATCCTTCAACCGATCGACGATCTCGTACGCCGCCGCGGTGTCCGGCACGTGGTGCAGCACGCCCATCAGCACCAGCGCGACCGGCTGCCGGAAGTCCAGCGTGCGGGCGGCGTCGCGCAGGATGGTGTCCGGGTCGGCCAGGTCGGCGTGCAGGTAGTCGGTGACGCCGGCCGGGTCGCTGGTCAGTAGCGCCTGCGCCTGCTCGAGCACCAGCGGGTCGTTGTCGACGTAGACGATCCGCGACTCGGGAGCGACCCGCTGGGCGACCTGATGGGTGTTGTCCGCGGTCGGCAGGCCGGTGCCGACGTCGAGGAACTGGCGGACACCGAGGTCGCCGGCCAGGTGTGCGACAGCGCGGCCGAGAAAGGCCCGGTCGGCCCGCGCCTGGTCGACGATGTTCGGCAGCATGCGCATCACCTGGTCGCCGACCTGGCGATCGACGGCGAAGTTGTCGGTGCCGCCTAAGAAGTAGTTCCACACCCGGGCCGAGTGCGGGGTCGTCTCGTCCAGCTTGGACAAATGTGCTTCCATGCCGTCTAGTGTGGAGCAACTAGCGCCTCGGAGAGGTCCCACAGCCGGCGTGCGTTGCCGGGGTCGAGGGCGTAATCGGCGACGCCCCGGCGGACGCCCGGGGTGAACGGCTCGGCCTCCTGGCAGTCCTCGAAATACTTTCCGGTGACGCCCTCCATCAGCGGTGACGCGGCCAGCAGGATCGAGGTCGCGGAGCCCTGAGCGATGTTCTTCTCGGACACCCCGGTCACCCCGGACGGATCGAACGACTGCGGCGGCGCCTCGACGTACCGGCTCAAGTTGGTGCCCCAGATCCGGCCCGGGTTCAGCGCGTTCACCGCGATGCCGTCGGCCGCCCACCGCCGCGCGGCCTCCACGGCGAACAGGATGGTCGCGGTCTTCGACTGCGAATACGCCAGCCAGGGGTCGTACGGGTCGCGGGTGAAGTCGGGGTCGTCGAAGCGGACCGGACCGTTGACGTGCCCGACCGAGCTGAGCACCACGACACGGGCGTCCCCGGCGGCCTTCAGCGCGTCGTGCAGCCCGGTCGCGAGGGCGAAATGGCCCAGGTGGTTGGTGGCGAACTGCAGCTCGCGGCCCTCGGGTGTGCGCTGTTCCGGGGTGGCCATCACGCCGGCGTTGTTGACCAGGATGTGCAGCGGTCCCACCCAGTTCTTCACGAAGTCGGCGACCGAGCCTAAGTCGGCGAGATCGAGCCGGGCGGCGTGCACGCTGCTGCCGGCGATCTCCCTGGCTGTGGCGCGTGCCGCGTCCAGCCCGCGGGCCGCGACGGTGACGTCGGCCCCCGCCGAGGCCAGCACGCGTGCGGTCTCCCGCCCGAGCCCGGCCGCCCCGCCGGTGACGATCGCGCGCCGGCCGGTCAGGTCGACGCCCGCGATCACGTCGTCGCCGGTCGAGCGCGCGTCGAAGGGTGTGGTGATGCGCTTGGTCATGATCGTTCCTCTCGGCAGAATCGGAGCCGCGTCCGGTTACGCGTCAACGGTAACCGGAGTCGGGTCCGCTTGCCCAGAGTGTGGCGCGGCACACCGCGCCCGCCGCGCTCTCCCGCTCCTAGGTTGGTCACGTCGGCCTAAATCTCATTAAGGGGGGATCCGCTCATGCCGGACGTTCCGATTTCCATCCTCGATCTGGCGTGGCACCCGCCGGAGACCTCCGCCGAGGAGAGCTTGCGGGACACCGTCGAAATGGCGCGGGCCGCCGAGCGCAGCGGCTACCACCGGGTCTGGTACGCCGAGCACCACAACGTGGCGACCGTGGCGTCGTCGGCCACCAGCGTGGTGATCGGGCACGTCGCCGCGAACACGTCGACTATCCGGGTCGGGTCGGGCGGGATCCTGCTCCCGAACCACGCGCCCCTGGTGATCGCGGAGCAGTTCGGCACGCTGGCCGCGCTGTATCCCGGCCGCATCGACCTCGGCATCGGCCGCGCGGTAGGCGGCAACGACGCCACCCGGGCGGCGTTGCGGCGCACCGAGGCGGCCGGCGAGTCCTTTCCGCGTGACATCGAGGAACTCCGCGGCTACCTGACCGGCCACAGCCTGGTGCCCGGCGTCCAGGCGGTGCCGCGCGCCGCGCAGCCACCGTCGATCTACCTTCTCGGTTCCTCACTCTTCGGTGCTCAGCTCGCGGCTCGTCTCGGTTTGCCGTACGCCTTCGCGGCGCACTTCGCCCCGGCACCGATGCACGACGCCCTGACCACGTACCGGGAAGGCTTCCGTCCGTCCGATCAACTTGCCGAGCCGTACGCGATCGTGAGCGTCAACGTCTTCGCGGCCGACGACACCGGCGCCGCGCAGGGCCAGCGGACCGTCGGCTACCGCGCCCGTGCCCGCGACCTGCTGGCGCTGGACGGTCGCGGACCCTTCACCGACGCCGAGATCGACGCGCTGCTGACCGCACCGGAAGGCGCCGCGCTGGCCGGGATGAACCACTACACCGCCGTCGGCACCGCGGCCGAGGTGCGCGACTATCTGCGCGATTTCGCCGCCACCACCCGGGCCGACGAGCTCATGCTGCTGCACTCCGCGCTGGACGCCGCCGATCGGTTGCGCTCGGTGCGGCTGACCGGCGCGGAAATGGTCGTGCGTTCATCGCCGTGAATTAAATCTCTATATCTGAATCAATTGAATCGATCGGCGCCGTCCCCGTCGCTCCTCAGTAGACCGCGGCAGCCAGTGCCCGAGCTGCCGCCCGGTCCGAGAGAGGAACCAACCAGTATGGACAGCAACGTGCAGCGACGCAGCGTGCTCGCCGCCATGGCCGGCGGCGCGGCCGGCATCGTGGCCGGCGCGGCCCCCGCGACCGCGGCGCCCGCCGATACCGCCCCCACCACCAAGGAACGACTCAAGGGTTACACCGTGCCGCTCAGCCCGCGTGGCGTGGCCAACCTGGCCGGCAAGCCGCCGTGGAACTACGTCGGCGACGCGGTCGGTGCCGAGTTCTGGACCAGCGCCGACGCGGCCGCCGCGTCCCTGCCCACCGGGCTCGACCCGGACCCGACGAGCAACGGGCACGGCTACGCGGTCTTCATCGACTGGCAGTTCGCCGCGACCCCGGACGACTACCTGGACCCGCCGTTCAGCTTGTACTCCGAGTTCCTCATCCTGATGGACGCGCAGTGGCAGGGCACCCCGGTGGCGTGGTGCCCGTTCATCTGGGTGGACAACGACGCATCCCTGGCCCGCGGCTGGGTGCAGGGCTTCCCCAAGAAGATCGGCTCGATCCGCCAGACGCGTGCCTACAACATCGACAGCCTCGCCGCGCCGGTCCTCGGCAAGGGCGGCAAGTTCGCCGCGATGATGTCGGCGGGCGGCCGTCGTCTCGCCGAGACCTCGGTGACGCTGGACCACACGGCCGACCGGTTACCGGCGCTCACCCGGCCGATCGTCAACCTGCGCCACTTCCCGCAGCTGGCCGCCGACAAGCAGGACACGCCAGCGGTGCACGAGCTGACCATGTCGGTGCTGGACAACCTGAAGTTCGCCAACACCTGGGTCGGCACCGGTGACCTGCGGTTCCTGCCCGCGCCGCGGGAGGAGCTGGCGGACCTGCAGCCGCGCAAGGTCGGCGTCGGCTTCCGCGGCACCCTCTCCTACAGCGTGCACGACCTCCGGACTCTCTGACCCCCACGGTGCCGGGGCCCGCTTGCGGGCCCCGGTTTCCCCCTTTGAGGAGCCCAGCCTGTAGGGCATGCTGAGCCGATGGCGTTATCGCACGAGGTTACGGTCGCCCAGCGGCGTCCCGAACTCGACGCGATCCGGCTTTTTGTGGTGCTGGGACTGGTGTTCTTCCACGCCGCCCTGGTCTTCGACACGCGCGACGACTACTACGTCAAGAACCCGCACACCACCGAGGCGGTCACCTACCTCGCCGGGCTTGGCGTGGTGTGGGCGATGCCCGCGCTGTTCCTGATCGCCGGCCTCGGAACGTGGCATTCGACGCGCCGGCGCGGGGTCCGCGGCTTCCTCGGCGAACGCCTGCTGCGGCTCGGTGTCCCGCTGGTGTTCGCGACGCTGACCATCATCCCGGTGCCGCAGTGGTTGCAGTTGAAGGCGGCCGACCCGGCGTACGACGACTCGTATCCGCGTTTCCTGCTGCACTTCTTCGACGTGCACCTCAGCGTTTCCGACTTTCCGTTCATCGTGCAGGGGGATCTCTTCGAGACCGGGCACCTGTGGTTCGTGGTGCTGCTGCTGGCGTTTTCGGTGATGCTCGCGCCGCTGGTGGCCTGGTTACCCGGCGAGCGTGCGGCGCGGGTCCGCGACGCGGCCGCCCGGGCGGTGCGGCGGCGCGGTGTCCTCCTGGTCCTGCCGGCGGTCCCGCTCGCCGTGGTCGGCGCGCTCCTGGGCATGGAGGAGGATTACGCCGGTTGGAGCCGATGGGCGTACCTGCTGTTCTTCCTCTACGGGTTCGTGCTCGCCGCCGATGACCGCTTCCGCGCGGCGATGCGCCGGGATGCCAAGGTGGCGGCCGTCATCGGCGTCCTGCTGTTCGGCGCCGCCGGGATCGGGCTGGGCACCGCCGGCGGGGATCCGTTCACCGACATGACCGCGCACGCGGTGCTTACCCGCGCCATTTTCGGGGCGGCCGGCTGGTTCTGGTTGGTGGCGATCCTAGGACTGCTCGACCGTCCATCCGGGGAATCGGCATCGCGGGGCAACGGAGGTTATTTGGCCGCCGCCGCGCTCCCGATTTACATCCTGCACCAGCCGATCCTGGTCACGGTTGCCTATTTCGTGGTGCGGTGGCATCTGCCGATGCTGGTCGGATATCTCACCATCGTGGTCTTCTCGTTCGTGATCATCTTCGCCGTCTACGACCTTTGCGTCCGGCGTACCCGGGTGACGCGATTCCTCTTCGGCATGCGCCGACCGTAGTTCTCGCTGCTTATACCCCGTCCGACCGCCGCCGTCCGGTGGCGTTGTAGACACGTATGCGTACGCATGGACTCACTCGCTGTCGGGTAGCAAGCCTTTCCGCAAGAGGAAAAGTCCATAGCTTGGAGGTGTGTGGTGACGAGTGCAACAACGTCGTCGCACGGGAATGTGTTGGCCGTTCTGGATGCCCGGGCGCCGACGTCCTTTTACTGGTCGTTAACGCTGCTGGCCACCATCGGTGGTTTCCTTTTCGGTTTCGACACCTCCAATATCGGCTCCGCACTCGACTTCGTGCCCTATCACCTGAGTGGCTTCGCGCTCGGTTATCTGGTGGCGGGCGCATCGCTGGGAGCGGCCGCCGGAGCCCTGCTCGCCGGCCCGCTGACCGACCGGTTCGGGCGCAAGTCCCTGATGATCGCGGACGCCGCGATCTACGCCATCGGCGCGATCCTTTCGGCGGTCACGCCGGACGCCACCGTCCTGCTGATCTCCCGCACGCTGATCGGCCTGGCCATCGGCGCGGACTCGGCGATTGCGACCGCCTACATCGCCGAGTACGCACCTCGGCAGCGGCGCGGCGCACTGGCCATGCTGCAGCAGTGGATGATCACCGTCGGCATTCTGCTGGCGTACGTCATCGCCATCATCATTCTCAAGCTGATGCCGGGGCACACCGGTGAGCTGGACTGGCGGCTCATCCTCGGAATCGGCGCGCTGCCCGCCCTGATCGGCGTGGTGCTGCGGGCCCGGATGCCGGAATCGCCGCGCTGGCTGCTGCGCAAGAACCGCTACGAGGACGTCCGGACCGCGATGGGCAAGCTCGGCATCGAGGTCAGCATGGACGACGTCCAGCGCACCGCCCACGCACTGCACGAGGCCGACGCCAACGCGAGCCGCAGCGGACGACGGGTATGGACCGCCGGTGTCCGGCGGGCTTTGTTCGTGGTCTGCGTATTCTTCGCGTTCCAGCAGCTCACCGGCATCAACGTGCCGCTCTACTACGGACCGCACCTGCTCGGCCCGCTGTTCCAGGGCGGTGACACCTCACAGGTCGCCGCGACCACCGCGGGCGTCGAGGTGACCGCCATCATGACGGTGGTCAACGTCGCCGCGACGTACGTGGCCTTCCGCTACATCGACCGCATCGGCCGGCGCCCGCTGGCGATCGGCGGGTACCTCGGCATGATGGTGTTCGCGTTGGTGGCCGCCGCCGGGCTGACGTTCTTCACCGGCAACGCCCGCATCGTCGTCATCATGATCGGCCTGTGCGCGTTCATCGGCAGCTTCGCCATCGGTGTGGGTGGCACCGGCTGGCTCATCCAGGGCGAGGCGTTCCCGACCCAGGTCCGCGGGCAGGCGGCCTCCATCGGCGCCACCGTCGACTGGCTGGCGAACTTCCTGGTCATCGAGCTCTTCCCGGTGGCGCAGTCGGGGGTCGGCCTCGGCTGGGTCCTGGTCGGGTTCGCGGTACTGGCCGTGTTCGCGCTGGCCTTCGTGGTGAAGTTCCTGCCCGAGACCAAGGGCCATTCGGTCGAGGAGATCACCGAGATCTTCGAACGGCAAGCCCAGCGGATACCGGTGGGCGCCACCACCTGACCGTCCTTCTCAAACGCCCGACCTGCGCGAACGTGGGTCGGGCGTTTGCGTGTCCAAGCCGCTGACCAGCAACGCGATGCCGAAGTCGAACGCCCGCGGGCCGAGCGGGTCCTGCCGGTCCAGAGTGTGCTTGTCGGCGACGGCGCCGAGGGTGTCCGCCTGCAGGCGCTGCTGCCAGTGAAAGGCGTGGCCGACGATGAAATGCACCAGGGTCTCGGCGGCGAGGCCGGTGGTCTCCGGCTCGAACCCGCCGACCGCGATCGCGCCGGCCAGCCGATGCTGCAACTCTTCCGCGCCGAGGCCGAGCGCCAGCGTGCTGGAGACCACCTCGGCGCCGTCCTTGTAGGCCAGCAGCGCGTCGTGCAGCGCCGCCGCCTCGGCCCGCACCCGGTCGCGCCAATCCCCGGCCGTGGTGACCGGGCGCGCGCCCGCGATGATCCGGTCGGACACCGCCGCCAGCAATGACTGTTTGTTCGGGAAGTGCCAGTAGAGCGCACTGGGCTGAACGTCGAGTGTGGTGGCCAGGTGACGCATGGTGAGGTCGGGCAGGCCCTGCTGATCCAGGATCCGCAGGGCCGCGCTGACGACATCCTCGCGGCTGTTGCGTACGTAACCGGCGCTTTCCGATCTAGGCACGCCGTAACTATAGTGAACGCCGTTCAGGAGAACAGCGTTCAGGTGAACGCCGTTCAGGAGCCTCGAGGGGGCACTGGGTGGACCGACCTCGCAGTTTCGAGATGCGGGATGTCACGCGGATCGTGGTGTTCGCCGCGATCCTGGCCGTGCTCGGGATTCCGGGCGCGATATCGGTGTTCGGTGGTGCCGTGCCGATCACGGCGCAGACGCTCGGTGTGATGCTGGCCGGCGCGGTCCTGGGCGCCTGGCGCGGCGCGTCCGCCATCGTCATCTTTCTCATCCTCACGCTGGCCGGCCTGCCGTTACTCTCCGGCGGCCGGGGCGGCGCGGGCGTGTTCGCCGGCCCGTCCGCGGGCTTCCTGATCGGATGGATTTTCGGCGCCTTTGTGGTGGGTGCGATCGCCCGCTTCGGCAACCGGCCGCCGACCTGGTGGCGGACCGCAGTCGGCGGGGTGGTCGGCGGCATGCTCGTGGTCTACGCCATCGGCATCCCGGTGCAGGCGCTGGTCACCCACAACTCGCTCGGCAAGACCGCGCTCTCCAGCGCCGTGTTCCTGCCCGGCGACCTGGTCAAGGTGGTCATCACGGCGATCATCACGATGACCCTGTGGCGGGCCTACCCCCGAGCCTTCGGTACGCCGACCCGACTCACCCGCCGGCCGCCAGCCGAGGTGTCCCCGGACTCGGTTGCTTCGTGACCGCGCTCCTCATCTGCGGCGACACCGTGCTGGACCTGACCGACGGCGTCGCGGCCGACATCGACCTGCCCGGCCGGGTGGTCCCGATCCGCGAGCCGAACCGAGTGGACGCGCTTACCAAAGCCCTTTCGGTACGCCTGGCCGGCGGCGTTCCGGTGATCGGAGACGACCGCTGGGACGCCACCTACTGGGACGGCCTGCGCCGCCGCGTCGAGTCGGCAGACCCGGTGCCCGGGATGGCCTGGGGCACGTTCACCTCGGGCAGCACCGGCGCGCCCCGCATGATCGTGCGCACCGAGTCGTCGTGGTCCGCGTCGTTTCCCGCCGTCGCGAAGCTGACCGACCTCACCGCCGAGGACGTGCTCTACCTGCCGTCCCCGCTGGTCTCGTCGGTGACGATGTTCTCGATCGCGCACGCCCGCTCGATCGGCGCGACCGTCCTGCTGCCGCGCACGCACAGCGTCTCGGACGCCGACCTGGACCGCGCAACGGTGCTGCACGGCACCCCGTACGCCCTACGGGACTTCGTCGAGCGCGCCGAGGCGGGCGTGCCGCACCGGTTGCGGGTGGCACTCGTCGGCGGCGCCCGGCTCGACCCCGAGCTGCGGAGCCGGGCCGAGGCCGAAGGAATCCGGGTGATCGGCTACTACGGCGCCGCCGAGCTGTCGTTCGTCGCGGTGGACCCGGACGGGCAGGGCCTGCGCCCGTTCGAGGGTGTGGAGCTGCGCGTCGACGACGGTGTCCTCTGGGTCCGGTCGGAATACTTCGCCGGCGGATACCTCGGCGAGGGGCCGTTCGAGCGGGACGCCGACGGCTGGGGCACGGTCGGTGACCTGGTCGATGGCGACGGTCGCGGCCCGCTGCGACTGCGCGGCCGCCGCGACGGCGCCATCCTGACCGCCGCGGCCACCGTCGTCCCCGAGGATGTCGAGGCGGCGTTGCAGCGCATCGACGGGATCGCCGACGCCGTGGTGTTCGCGCTGCCGCATCCGCGTGCCGGGTCGCTGGTCGCCGCGGTCATCGAACCCGAGCCCGGCCACCGGCCGCCCGGCTCCCGCGAGCTGCGGGTGCGGGCGAACGCGCTGCTCACCGGCACGCACCGGCCGCGGCGCTGGTTCTGGACCGAACGCCTGCCGCGCACGACGACCGGTAAGCCGGCCCGGGAGCAGATCACCCGGGACGCGATCGAGGGCCGGGTGGCACGCATTGTCTGAGATACCCGTCGTGGTCGCGGCGCGGCGCACCCCGATCACGGTGAAAGGTGGCGCACTGGCCCGGCTCGGTGCCGCGGACCTCGCCGCCCCGGTCATCCAGGCCTGTGTGGACGACGCGGCGCGCGCGACCGGATCCACCGGCCCGGTGGGCGACGTCGTGCTCGGCAACTGCATGGGACCGGGTGGCAACATCGCCCGGGTGTCCGCGCTGGCCGCCGGGCTGGACGTCGCGGTGCCCGGCATGACGGTCGACCGGCAGTGCGGCAGTGGCTTGGCGGCCATCATGACGGCGGCCGAGGCGATCCGCGCGGGCGACGGCCGGCTGCGCGTGGCCGGGGGCGTGGAGAGCACGTCGACGGCGCCGACGCGTACGGCAAACGGGGTCTCCTATGCCCGGGCACCGTTCGCCCCGCCCGGACACCCCGACCCCGACATGGTTCGCGCCGCGCAGGACCTCGCCGTGCACGACCGCATCACCCGCGCACGTCAGGACGCGTATGCCGCGCGCAGCCATCGGCTCGCGGTGCGGACGCGGGCGATGGGCGGTTTCGCCGACGAGCTCGTACGCCTCGACGGCGCCCCGGCCGACGACGGCCCCCGCGAGCGCATCCCGAAGATGCTGAACCGCTTCCCGGCGCTGTTCCCGGACGCGGCCGACGGCGGCACCGTGACCGCGGGCAACTCCTGCCGCGACAGCGACGGCGCCGCGGCCGTGGCGATCGTCCCTGCCGGAGCGCGCGGCGACGCCCCCGGACTCGCCATCCTGGCCACCACGACCGTCGGCTGCGATCCGGCACTGCCCGGCCTCGGCGCGGTCGCCGCGGTGGAGAGCCTCGGCCTCGACCTCGCCGACGTCGCCGCCATCGAGATCGTGGAGGCCTTCGCCGCGCAGACCCTGGCCGGCCTCACCAGACTGGGCCTCGCCGGCGGCGCGGACGTCGACCCCCGGGTCTGCGCCGACGGCGGGGCCCTGGCCCTCGGTCACCCGTGGGCCGCGAGCGCCGCGGTCAGCGTGGTCCGGCTCTTCTCGCGGCTGGTGCGGTCCGGCGCTCCGGCCGGCACGCTCGGGCTGGCCACCGCGGCCGTCGGTGGCGGGCTGGGCGTGGCGGCGCTGTTCCAGGTCGTCCGATGAGCGAGCTGGTCTTCACCGACGTCACGGTCGAGTACCCCGGACGGGTAGCGCTACGGGACCTGTCGGTGCGTCTGGACGAGCGGCGCATCGCCGTCATCGGGTCCAACGGATCCGGCAAGTCGACCTTCGCCCGGACACTCAACGGCCTGGTCACGCCGACCACGGGCAGCATCCGGGTGCACGGCGTCGACCCGGTCCGGCAGGCCAAGGAGCTGCGGCGCCGCGTCGGGTTCGTGTTCAGCAACCCGGACGCGCAGATCATCATGCCGACGGTCGCCGAGGACGCCGCGTTCACGCTGCGCCGCCGCGGCCTGTCCCGCGACGAGATCCGGCAGCGGGTCACCGCGGTGCTCGACCGGATGGGCCTCGCCGACTACGCCGACTCGCCCGCGCACACGCTTTCCGGCGGGCAGAAGCAGCTGCTCGCGCTGTCCGCGGTGCTGATCGGGGAGCCCAGCCTGATCGTGGCCGACGAACCGACGGCGTACCTGGACGGGGTCAACAGCAGGCGGATCGCCGGCTTCCTCCTCGACCGGATGCCGCAGCAGCTGGTGCTGGTCACCCACGATCTGCGGCTCGCCGCCCGCTGCGATGTCGCGCTGCGTTTCGACGCGGGCCGCCTCGTCGACCAGGGCGAACCGAAAGCGGTGATCGACCGTTACGAGGCCGACGCATGATCTCCCTTTATCGGCCGGGGCGCAGCTGGCTGCACCGGCTGCCTGCGGGGCCGAAACTCCTCGTCGTCATGGTGCTCGCGCTCGCCATCTCACTGGCGCCGGCCAACCCGTGGGTGCTCGCCTCCGCCGTCGTGGTGGTCGCCGGGTGTTATTTGTCGGCCGGTATGGGCGTACGGGAAATCGGTCTTCAGGTTTATCGCCTGCGCTGGCTGATGCTCTTCATCCTGGCGGCGCAGATCTTCTTCCTGCCCGGGCTGACCGTGGCGGCCAACATCGTCCGGGTGGTCACCGTGATCCTGCTGGCCAACCTGGTCACCCTGACGACCCGCACCGAGGCGATCATCGACGCCATCGAGCGCACCCTGACACCGTTGCGGCGGATCGGCGTCAACCCGGGACGCGTCGCCCTGATGCTCTCCCTGACCATCACCACGATCCCGGTGATCGCCGGATTCGCCGCGCAGATCCGGGAGGCGCAACGGGCCCGAGGCGTACCGGTGGCGCCTCTGACCTTTGTGGTGCCGCTGCTCATCATGGCGCTCAAGCACGCCGACGACCTGGCCGACGCCCTGACGGCGCGCGGCATCGACTGACCCGAGAGAGCCATGCAGATCTACGGAAAGACCGTCGACGACCAGACCCGGTGCGTGCACTACGCGACGCCGGTGGACGTGATCGCCATCAAGTTCGCGTGCTGCGACCGCTATTACCCGTGCCACCTCTGCCACGCCGAGACGGCCGACCACCCGGCTTCACAGTGGCCGCTGGATCAGCGCGGCGAGAAGGCGATTCTGTGCGGCGTCTGCCAGAGCGAGCTGACCATCGACAATTACTTGGCGGTCGACAACTGCCCGCATTGCGGGGCGCTGTTCAACGAGCGCTGCCGCCTGCACAAGCACCTGTACTTCGAGGTTTGAACACGTGAGCGGTGACCGGCTTCTGCCGGCCACCGCTCGTTCGGTTCAGTCGATCAGGACGCCAGGCGCGCCGTTACCGGTCGCGAGCCCGCGCGCAGCAGGATCGTCGCCGCGGCGACGCCGAGCAGCAGGATCACTGCTCCGGTGATGATGTTGTTGAGGTTGATGCTGGTCGTGCTGCCGGACTGCTGAATGACCCATTGCGAGACGATCACCCAGGCGCCGACTACGGCGGTCGCCCAGCTGAGGCGGGCCATACGTAGTGGCATCAGGGTCAGGCCCAGTGCCACTACGGCGACCGCGATGCCCAGGATCAGGTTGCTGATCGTGACGTCCGGCGCGGACCCGTTGAAGTGGATCGTCCACGGAGAGATGGCAAGCCACAGCCCGGCCAGCAGGACGAGGCCGTCGGTGATGACGGCGGGACCGCTGGCGGAGGCACGCTCGTACCGTGCCTGCATCTCGACAAGGTCGGGATGGTCGGCCATGGTGGCGCCGTACCGTGACGTTTCGGCCATTACTCTCACCTCCAGTGAGAAGTGGTATGCGCTAAGTGTTTCTCCGTTCCTGGACGTTTCCTGCGTGTCAGGACATGTGACCCGTGTCCTATGCAAGCCGTCACACATCGGCCACGTTCAGCGAGGTCAGTCGTGGCAGGTAGAGGCGGGCGCCGGCCGTCGACGCCGCGGCGATAGCGGCGCGAATCACAGTTGGTGCGTCTGTGTCGTCACATGCCACGGCCAACTCGGCGGCCGCCCAGCGAGCCTCGTGACGGCCCAGTGCCGGGCCCGTCGACAGCGCATGTTCGACCAGTTCAGCGGCCTCGTCGAGGCGCTTCAGGCCGATGCAGGCGAGTGCCGCGCGGGCCGCCGCCCAGCAGGAGAAGAGATCGAGGTTGGCGCTGTGCTCGAGCGAGTGCCGGAACGCGGCCAGCGCGGCGGGCAGGTCGCCGCGGCATTGATGCGCGATGCCGACGGCCCGCCAGGCGGTGGCCGTCCAGCCCCGGTGGTTGATCCGCTGCGCGATCGCCAGGGCGCTGCGTCCGTCGGCCAGCGCCTCGTCCGAGCGGCCGAGCGCGGACCGGGCCTCCGAGCGATGCCACAGCGCGTACGTCTCGCCTTCCGGGTGGCCGAGCGTGCGGGCGACGTCCAGCGCGCGTTCGGTGTCGGCGAGCCCGGCGGCGGCCCGGCCGAGCAGGACGCGTCCGTGGCCGCAGGTCGATCGGGGGGTGACCGTGCGCATCAGGTCGCCCGAGCTCTCGAACAGATGCGCCGCACGATCGAGCTCGGCCACCCCGTCCTCGATGCTGCCGTGCAGGAACGCCGCCATCGCGCGCGCGTCCAGGATCCGGGCCGCGCCGCGGGAGTCGCCGGTTCGCGTGTAGATCGCCAGCGCCTCGGCGGCCCGGGCCTCGGCGCGAGCCGCGCGGTCCAGGTTCATGTCGATGACCGACGCGACCTCCAGTGCCGCGGCGCGCGCGTCGTCGTCCGCGCCCGCTTCGACCAGCGCAAGCTCGGCGATCTCGGCCGCCCGTCGCAGGTCGTCGGCGCCGGAGTCGAGGACCGCCAGCTCGGCCAGCACCCGGGCGCGGGCCGGCCCGGCCGGGAACCCGGTGAGTGCGGCCCGGAGATCGTCGCGGGCTGCCGGGATGTCGCCGCGCCGCCGACGGGCCTGCGCCCTCGTTTCAAACAGACCGGCCTGTACGCCTCCGGAAGCCCCGCCGGTGGCCAGCCCGGCCGCGGCCAGGTGCTCGGCTTCCGCGTCGGCCACCTGGTCGAGGGCGTGCGCCGCCGCTCGGGCGTACGCCTCGGCGGCCCGCACCGCTTCGCCCGCGCCGAGCCAGTGCCGAGCCTGCTCGGTGAGATCCCCGCGCTCTTCGCCGAGGACCGTTGCCAGCCGGGCATGCAGCCGCGCCCGCGTGCCGTCGCTCAGCTCGGCGACCACGACCTCGGCGACCATGTCGTGCACGGTTCGCCAGCCGCGGTCACCCAGGCGCACCAGGCCGGCCGCGGCGAGTTCGTCCAGCACCCCCAGCGTGTCCGGTAACGACAGATCCGCCGCCGCGGCCAGCGTCGGGACGGCGGCCTCGCGGCCCAGCAACGCCAACAGCCGCAGCACCGGACCGTCGTGCGTGGCCGCCCGGTTCGCGATGGCCCGGCGCTGCCCGGCCCGCCCGATCGCCCGCGCCCGCTCGGCAGCACGGTCCCCGGTCGCGTGCCAGCGCCCGCCGCGATCCGGCGACATGAGCCCCTCGGCGTGCAGCACGCGAAGAGCCTCGGCCACCGCCATCGGCGTACGGTCGGTCTCGCCGGCGACGGCCGCGACGGTGGCGGCGTCGTCGATGAGCTCGGCCAGCGCGGATTCGCCGAGCCCACCCAGCGTGATCGCGGGTTGCCCGGGCAGCCGCCGCAGCATCTCCGCGGTCACCGCCACCGACACCTCGTCGGGCCGGTAGGCGAGGATCACCCGCGGCCCGTCCACGCGGCAGGCGACCCCGCGCAACAACCGCACGCTGCTCGCATCGGCCCACTGCAGGTCGTCGACGATGACCACCCGTTTCGGCCCGGACGCCAGCAGCCGCCGGGCCGCCTCCAGAACCAGGGCGTTGCGCGTCTCCGGATCGAACGAATTGCTCGGCTGATCGAACTCGGGCAACAACTGGGCCACCGCGGCCCGCAGCCGTTCCGGAAGCGTCACCTGGTCCGCGTCGGCGAGCACCGCGCGCAACAGTGTCCGGCCCAGCGACCAGGGCTCGTCGCGATCCGCCCAATGCGCCGCCACGACGAGAGCCGGCACCGCCTCGGCGACCGCCTCGATCAGCCGCGACTTTCCGGTGCCGGACCGGCCCGCGATCTGCACCGCGCCGGCCGGCAGCCGGGCGATCACCTGCCGAACCACCTCGTCCCGCCCGACAAACCGGAGCATTTGGAACTCCGCCTCGACGGGCCTGCCGAGATTCCGCCGATCCGGAACGTCGGATCGCAACACGAATCGGTGCAGCTCCGCGGCCTGCGGCGACGGATCGATGCCCAGTTCCTCGGCGATCGCCCGGCGGTACCGGTCGAACTCGGCCAGCGCCGCCGCCCGATCACCCGCCGCGGCCAGCGCACGCACCAACGCCAGCGCCGCGGCCTCCCGCAGTGGTTCGGCGCCGGCCGCGGTGCTCGCGTATTCGACAGCCTCGACCAGATCACCGAGATCAACCGCCAGCGCCGCCGCCCGTTCCCAGGCGATCTGCCGGCTCTGCAAGACCCTTTCCCGGTACGCCCGTGCCCAGTCGGCATACGTGTCCTCGGCCAACGGCTCCGCCACCGTCGCCAGCGCGTCCCGATAGGCCGTGAACGCGGGCGCCCCTTGCGCTCGGCCGGCCCGGTCCACCGCGGCCAGGAACAGTTCCGTGTCGACCGTGCAGTCCGGCGGCCCGGCCAGGGCGTACCCGCCGGGTCCGGTGCGGATCAGCTCGGCCCGCCCCACCGCCCGGCGCGCCCGATTGACCAGGACCTGCAGGTTCGCGGACGGGTTCGCGGGCGGCCGCTCCGGCCACAACGCGGCGGCGAGCACGTCGTTGGGCACGAACTGGCATTGCCGCGTGGCGAGGACGCGGAGCAGTTGGCGCGCCTTGCGGCCGTGAAACGCCGATTCGTCGATCTCCACACCGTCGCGAAGGACCGCGAACCGGCCCATAAGCCGGATTTCGACGCGCGCCGCTAGATTCCCGCCAGATGCCTGCAAGGGCGCGCTCCTAGCGTCGGGTCCACGGAATCATCAACGACCGGGAGGGCATGATGTCCGAACAGACCACCCAGCATCTTACGTTCGAAAAGCCCGACGAGACCCGTACGTTCACCCACGGGAGACTCGAATTGGTGCGCGTCGGAACGTCGGACATCGGCCGGCTTGTCCTCGAGCCGGGGTGGCGTTGGTCCGACGACGTGAAGCCGATCGCCGGCACCGACCTCTGCGAGGCCCCGCACTTCCAGTACCACGTCTCCGGGGTCCTACGGATCTCGATGGCCGACGGGGACACGTTCGACGCCGGTCCGGGCGACGTGACGTCGCTGCCGTCCGGGCACGACGCGTGGGTCGTGGGCGACGAGCCGGTCGTGGTCGTGGACTGGTTCGGCGCGAGCGAATACGCCAAGGGCGCACCCCGATGACACCCCGGGAGCAGTACGCCAAGGCCGTCGCGATCTTCGACGCCGCCGTCCGCGCGATGCCGCCCGATCGCTACACCGCCGCGACGCCGTGCGCCGACTGGGACGCGCACGCGCTGGTCAACCATGTGGTCGGCGAGAACCGGTGGGCCGCCGAACTGACCGCCGGCCGGACCATCGCCGACGTCGGCGGCGCCCTCGACGGCGACCTGCTCGGCGCGGATCCGGTTGCCGCCTGGTCCGCCGCGCGCTCGGCCGCCGCCCGCGCGATCGACAACGCCCGTGACGACGACCTGGTGGCGTTGTCGGCCGGGCCCACGCCGCTCGACGAGTATCTGCGCCAGCTCGCCGCCGACCATCTCGTACACGCGTGGGATCTGGCCACCGCGGCGGGCACGAATCTGCGCCTGGATGACGACCTGGTGACGGCGGTCGCCACGTGGTTCGCCGGAATGGAGGAGATCTATCGGGCGTACGGGGTGGTGGGTCCGCGGCCGGTGATGAGTGACGCCGCCGAACCGCAGGCGCGGCTGCTGGCGATGTTCGGCCGATCCGAGACCCTGGCCGCGGTGGACCGGTTCGACACCGCGCTGGCCGGCAAGGATCCCGACGCGATCATGGCGAGCATGACCGCCGACTGCGTCTTCGAGTCGACCATGCCGCCGGACGGGGAACGGCACGTGGGCACCGACGCGGTCCGGGCGGCTTGGAATCTTTTCCTGGCCGCGCCCGGCGATCATCGCTTTACCACCGAGTCGCGCTTCGCGGCCGACGACCGGGTGATCGTGCAGTGGCGTTACGACTGGCCGGACGGTCACGTACGAGGTGTGGACCTGTTCCGCGTCCACGGTGGCCTGATCGCCGAGAAGCTTTCGTACGTCAAGGGGTAGCCGCGACGGGGTGGCCCGTCAGCGCAGGTGGCGGGGCACCTCGTGATGGGTCACCGTGGTCTCGCGGTCGTTTTCGGCGCCCGCTTCAGCGGCCGCGGGCGCTGTGGCGTGCCACCCGTGCCCGGTTGCCGCACGCCGGGCTGCACCACTGCTGGGTCTTGCGTAACGCCGAGAAGAAGAGCACGCAACTGGGCGCCGGGCAGCGCCGCAGCAGCTCGCGGCGCGGCGAGGTGAGTAAGCGGACCGCCGACGCGCAGACCTGGGACAGCACCTTGTCGATCGTGGGGGTGTCGTCGGGCCAGACGAGGTGCGGCCCGGCGGCCGGCCACGCGACCGTCGTGTCGTCGAGCCGGCCGGCCAGCTTGGTGACCAGGTCGAGCGAACCGGGCGGCGGTGACGTCTGGTCGACCAACGCGTCCAGCAGGTCGCGCACGGCCGCACGGACGCGCAGCGCGACGTCGACATCCTCATCGCCGATGCTGATCTGCTCGCCGGAGGACATGCCGAGCCGGAACCGGTACGCGTCGACCCAGTCCGCCAACCCCTCCTGCGTCTCGATCTCGTCGAGCAGGACGCCGGATTCGAAGTGCCATGAACTTGTGAATTCCACCGCCAACGGTTCATTGGGGCGTATTTCTAGAGTGTTCCGGTCGTGTGTGGTGATTTGCATTGCTGACTTCCCAGCCTGGCTGGTGCCGAACATCACCAGGAGTTTACGCGTTGGACACGCCGCGAGCGGTGTGCGCAAGCCCACCCGGCCCACCCGACCTGCGCAAAAGCGGTCTGCCGCGGTGCGAGCGGCCCGGCGCGACACGTCCTAATGGTAAAACCGTTAGCCATGACCCAAAGCGTGATCGGCCGCCACCGGTGGGCCACCCAGGCCCCGCCGCGGCCGAAGCCGTCGACCGTGCTGATCGCGACGGCGACCAGCGTCGCCGCCCTGGTGGTGCTGGTGGCGGTCGGCAAGGCCACCGGCGAGACGCTGCTGATCCCACCACTGGCGGCGAGCATGGCACTCGTCGTCGGCGCCAGTGGCCTGCCGCTGGGGCAGCCCCGCAACGTGATCGGCGGCCAGCTCGTCTCGGCCGCGACCGGCTTCGTGGTGCTGGCCGTGCTGGGGCAGAACGACTGGTCCGCGGCGATCGCCGGCGGGCTCGCGCTGGGCGCCATGTTGCTGCTGCGGGTGCCGCACTCGCCCGCCGCCGCGACCGCGGTGATCGTCGCCGCCACCTCGCCGAAGGTCGTGTCGTTCCTGCTCCTGCTCGCGGCGGCGACGGTGATCCTGGTGCTCGTCGGCCTGGTCGGCAACCGGATCAACAACCAGCGGTACCCGATCTACTGGTGGTGATCAAGGGCATTTTCTAGATTGTTTCCGGTCGACGGCAACCCGTGAGCCGTGGATCGCATGTACCCGGATGTCAGCGAGACACTCATCATCCGGGGGAACTTGAAATGTCCGCACGTCACCGCCGTCTGTTACCCGTCGTCGCCGTCCTGTTCGGACTCGCCGCCTGCACGTCCGCGCCGTCCGCCGCTCCGACCGCTTTGCCTGCCGTGTCCGCTTCGTCCGCCGCGTCCCCATCGCCGGCAACTGTTCCGCCCTCGTCGACTCCGACGGCGAGCGCCACGAAAGACCGCGCTCCGGCCACTAAGGACGTTGCGGCAACGACCTCGGCCGGAAAATGCCCCTCGGCCAAGGCTCTGGAGAAATTGTCGAACCTGCCGAAGGGCTGGCACTACGTCCCGTCGAGCGTGGAGTGCTGGAAGGGCTGGGCGACCGCCGACCCGGAGGGCCCGACCGTCGGCGACGGCTTCGATCTGTTCCGGTACCAGGCCGGCAAGGGCTGGCGCTACCACAGCCAGGGCAGCGGGTACCACTGCAAGGATCTCGGCATCGACGAGCCCGCACCCTTCTGCTCGTGATGGTCGATATCGATTACGGTGTGCGGCATAGTCGGCCAACGCGAGGAATTTCGGCGCACGGGGAGCGCGAGCGGGACATGCCGGACTCCATAGACGACCTTTTCTGCGAGTTTGTTCGAACCCGGTCGGCCGCGTTGCTGCGGACCGCGTTCCTGCTGACCGGCGACCGGTACCTCGCCGAGGACCTGGTGCAGGACGCGCTGGCCCGCACCCATCGAGGCCGGCATCGGCTGGACGATCCGGGACACTTCGAGGCGTACACCAGGACGGCCATGTATCACCAGCATGTGAGCTGGTGGCGCCGCCGCCGGGTGGTCGAGTCGATGCCGGGCGAACTGTCCGACGTGCCGCAGCCCGGCAGCGACCACGCCCGCCGTACCGAACTCAAGCTCGCCCTGCACGAGGCGTTGGCCAAGCTCACCCGCCGGCAACGCGCCGTGCTGGTGTTGCGGTTCTTCGAGGATCGCAGCGAGGCCGAGGCCGCCGAGCTGCTGCAATGCTCGGTCGGCACGATCAAGAGCCAGACCAGCAAGGCGCTGGCGCGCATGCGGGAGCTGGCGCCTGGCCTGCTCTCCGGCGTGATGGAGGAAGCCTGATGAACGACAACCTCGATCCGCTGCGTCAGGCCATGTCCGATCTGGCCGAGCACGGCGGCAGCACCGACATGTACGAGCGGTCCCTGAACAAGTCACGGCAGACGCAACGACGCGCCCGCCTGGCCACGGGCGCCGCGGCCGCGGCGGTGGTGTTCGCCATCGGCGGCGTGGCGGCCGTCGCCGGCGCCAACCGCCCGCACCCGTCAACCGCGGTGGCGACGCAACCGCCGGCACCGAGCGTCGCCGTGACGTCGCCGGCCCCCAGCGTCGCCCCGACCTCGCCGACACCGAGCACGAAACCGCCGTCGTCGGCGCCACCCTCGTCCACCAAGGCCACCGGCCGATATCCCGACTGCCCGTCGGCGAAGACCTTGGAAAAGCTCGCCGACCTGCCGGACGGCTGGAGTTTCCCCTCGTCAAGCATCGAGTGCTGGCGAACCTGGGCCACTGCCGCTCCGATGCGCCCAGGCGTCGGCGACGGCATCTACCTGTTCCACTACAAGGCCAGCACCGGCTGGCAATACCACAGCCAGGGCAGTGCCTACGACTGCAAAGACCTGGGCATCACCACCGGCAACCCACCGTTCTGCTCCATGGAAAAGTAACGGCGGAACAGCACCGCGGCCCGACGTCGGACACGCCGGGTCGCGGTGCTGAGGCGGAATGCTCTAGAAAACGTTGACGAACTTGACCGAGGATGTCGCCGCGGCGGTGGTCTTGTCACCGGCGAAACGCCAGCGCCAGCGCCCGTCCTTGTTCGCCGCTACGGTGGCCGAAAGCTTGCCACCCGCTGCCTTCACCGTGGTGACCGTGGTGAATGCGTTGGTGCCTTCCTTGCTGAACTGAAGCTGAGCCGACGCTCCGTCGTATCCCTTGAACAGGCTGGTGCCCAAATCGGCCCGCTTGCGCGTCCCGGTGAAGGTGACATTGTTGCCTTTGCGCACCTACGTCTTGGAAGCGTCGGCCGTCGTCCGCGCCGCGCGCAGCACATTCACCGTGGCAAACCGGTGATCCTCGGTGGGACGGGCACTGCCGCGTGTCACCGACCGGGGCGCGGCAAGCCGGCGCCCGCCGCCCTACGGGTGCCACAGTGTGGGATCTGTGTCCGTTGTACGGGACTGGCTCCCACATCGTGGCAGCGGGTCCGCAATGTGAGATTCGCGTCCACAGTAGAGTGAGTTTTCTCCGCTTTCGCACCCTTTTTTCGGCCGCCTTCCTCGAGGTTTCGTAGACCTTGGAGAGTTCGGGCTCGCATATGGGCGTAACTCTCCAAGGTCTCGAGAACGCCCAGTATGTGGCCGGGATCGCCGCATTGTGAGATGGACGGACGAGGCACGCGTTAACCTGGCCCCAGGCCGGCGAGTTGCCCGCCACCGGCGACTTCTTCAGCTTCGTAGGCATGTGCGGCTCGTTGGTCACCTCGAGGGGTAGGTCAGGCCGACCAAAGTGACCGATCCCCGCCGCCGCGATTCCGGTGCGCGGCTACCAGGTCCGTGCCCAGTCGGGCGGGGGCTGCACGATGAGGTCAGGCGCGCCAGCGATGGGCTCCAAGGCGTGGCGAACGGTCAGCCCGTCGGCGTCGGCATCGGTTTCGACACGGCCGTAGCTGCCGTCCTCAGCGACCAGGAACCAATAGTCCGGAGCCGGGCTTCCGTCGTCGACCAAGGCTCGGCATCCCGCGACGCGGCACAGGGATCGGGCGAGTTCCAGCTCGTTCTGCCCGGTCAACTCGGCGAGGCGGTCACCGGCGCTGAGCTCGTGTCCGAACTGCCCGCCCGCGGGGACGACGAGCGCGACCGGATCGGGGCCGGGGTGGCCGGCAAGGTTCTCGTACGGCCCTACGTAAACCAACGACGGCGCGATGCCGTAGACGGTCTGTAGCGCCTCGCGAACGGCGTCGGCCGAGGTGGCGCTGTCGAAGTAGATCCCGTAGTTCATGCCTCACCCCTGTACGTCCGATGGTGCGCGAAGACCGCGAGGGCCGCCGCCCAATGCGACTCGCTCACGCTCGGGTCTCGGAGCAGCGTTTCGCGCGCGGCGGCGACGTCGCCCGAAGAGCCGATCAACTGCTGCAGAACCTTGTATTCGGGCCGCGACATCTGCACGAAGCCGGGCCCGGAGATCGGGAAGACGGTGCCGTTTCCCTCCACCCCGTACGACCTGCCGTTGACCTCGTAAAAGTTGCGCTCCGGCTGCCACGTTGCCCGGCCGGCGGCGATATCGTCCAGATCCTTGGCCACATCCGTTCCGGGGAGCACGACGGTGTTCTTCTGCTTCGGCGGGTTGCTGGGCCGGATGCTGTTCAGATTGTGCCGCGTGTTGGGTGGCCGGAGCGGGATCTTCGCGGCCGGGCCCACCGGCTGCGGTGTGACCGAGGAGCGCGCGGCTTGGGACTGGCGTCCCCCGGACGCCGCGTCCGCGATTTTTTCCTGCCACTGAGCGATGGTCTCCGGGCCGCGGGAGTCATCACCGCCCGGTCTCGGATGCGGTGCGCTAGGCGGGGGCGGATCTTCGGGTGGCTTCCTTCGTCTGGGCATGCTGATACGCAGGGTATCGGCATCCGTCAATGGAAATGGCACGGTCGAGTTGGCGTGCCTCGCCGGGCGGGCGCACAATCGCCAGCGCGGCGCCGGCGGCGATGAACGCCCCGCGCATGACCAACGCCGCCACGATGCCGGCTGGCCTTCATCGTCCGCTGAACCCCGCATTGGTCGCGTAGGAGAAGTCGTCGGCCCTAACCGG
Organism: Actinoplanes sp. TBRC 11911; assembly: GCF_012933445.1. Lineage (GTDB taxonomy): Bacteria > Actinomycetota > Actinomycetes > Mycobacteriales > Micromonosporaceae > Actinoplanes. Next base: position 89,710 of record NZ_JABBNC010000016.1, on the reverse strand, counting down.
GCGGTTGCTTTGGCCGTGCGGGATCTCTTCCGCCCGGCGGCTGCGTATGGCCTTGGCGGGACGCCTGGCCGGGGTGCGGCCGCCGGGGCGGTCTTGGTGTGGTTGGGGGCGGGGGCGCGGCGTACCTCTTATTCGGGCGCTCGATGAAGTCCTGGCTGGACCGCCCCGTTCAGCGGGGTTCGGGACTCCTCGTGCCGGCCGTGTTCCTCGAGCGCGGCATGGCGGCCCGTTTCCTCCGCCAAGGCGGCGATTGTCGCCTGTGACGGGACCTGGACCGGCTGAGGCGGGACCTCCGCCGGGGGAGTCGCCGCGGCTGCGTCGTCTGCTGCGCGGGCCGACAAGCCGGACTGCGTGCGCAGCGGGACCTGGGGCAGGAACAGGAAGATGATGAAGGCCAGGACCATCAGGGCGCCGGCGACCAGGAAGATCATGTCCATCGAGTCGGAGAAGCCGACCTTGAACGGGCGGGCCAGGACCGCGGTGACGTGGCTGAGGAACGACGTGTCGTTCAGGGCGCTGGAGTTCAAGCTGCCGCCGCCGCGGATCGCGTTGACGATGGGGGCGTTGGCGGGGTCGCGGGCGATCGTGGGGTCGGCCAAGGCGCGCTGGAAGCCCGGTCCGGCGTTCTCGAACGCGTCGCGGATCTTGCCGCCGACCGTGGAGAACAGCAGCGACAGGAATAACGCGGTGCCGGCGGTGGCGCCCATCTGGCGGAAGAAGGTGGCCGACGCGGTGGCGACGCCGATCTCGCGGGGCGACATCGCGTTCTGCACGGCCAGGGTGATCGGCTGCAGGACGAAACCGATGCCGAGGCCCACCACCGCCATGTAGATGCCGGTGACCCAGAACGCCGTGTCCACACCCACGTAGTGCAGCAGGAACAGGCCGACGGCCATGAGCAGTGCCCCGAGGACCGGATAGACCTTGTACCGGCCGGTGCGGCTGATCAGCTGGCCGGAGATCACCGAGCCGACCATCAGGCCGCCGGTCAGCGGCAGCAGCAGCAGGCCGGATTCGGTGGGCGAGGCGCCGCGCACGATCTGCAGGTAGAGCGGCAGCACCGCGAGCCCGCCGAACATGCCCATGCCGACGATGAAGCCGCCGATCGCGGTGAGGCTGAACGTGCCGTTGCGGAAGAACCGCAGCGGGATCAACGCGTCCTCACGCATCAGCCACTCGACCACGATGAACAGGATCAGGCCGACGACGCCGATCGCGATGCAGATCAGCGAGCGGGTGGAGGCCCAGCCCCAGACACGTCCCTGCTCGGCCACGGTCAGCAACGGCACCAGCGTGACGCAGACGGCGACGGCACCCCACCAGTCGATGCGGTGTTTGCGCGGCTTCTGGTCGATCCGCAGCACCTTCGCGACGACGATCAGTGCCACGATGCCGATCGGCACGTTGACCAGGAAGACCCAGCGCCAGCCGGTGATGCCGAGGATGCTGTCGGCGCCGGCGAAGAAGCCGCCGATCACCGGGCCCAGTACGCTCGCGGTGCCGAACACGGCGAGGAAGTAGCCCTGGTAGCGGGCTCGTTCGCGGGGCGGCACGATGTCCCCGATGATGGCGAGCGCCAGCGAGAACAGGCCGCCCGCGCCGAGGCCCTGGAAGGCGCGGAAGCCGGCCAGCTCGTACATCGAGGTCGCGAACGAGGACGCCGCCGACCCGATGACGAACAAAGTGATCGCGAGCAGGAAGAACTTCTTCCGGCCGTAGATGTCGGAAAGCTTGCCGTAGAGCGGCGTCGCGATCGTCGACGTGATCAGGTACGCGGTGGTGACCCACGCCTGGGCGCTGAGCCCGTGCAGGTCGTCACCGATGGTGCGGATGGCGGACGCGACGATCGTCTGGTCCAGCGCCGCGAGGAACAGGCCGAGCAGCAAAGCGCCGAGAACCTGAAGGATCTGGCGATGGCTGAGTTGGACGCCCGACCCGGACGCGGTGGTAGTGGTCATGCAAACCCCCTGATCCAGGACCGGCACTACTTATCCAGCATTGCCGCGCCCAAGCCGATCCGGGAGGCAGCCCACCTGCGAGAACAATCACTTCCCAACGGGAAAAAAGCGGCTGAGTGGTGTCGATCACTACCGGAGACGGAGGCCCCGTCCGACCGCTACAGTCTCACGGTCTAATTAGGTAAGGCTAAGCTGAGGTTGCGCGTGGGACGGCGATTCGTGCTGGTGGGTGGGGTCGCCCTGCTCTTGCTTCTCGTCCTGACCAGCCTCGCGGTCGGCAGCAACCCGATCAGCCCGCTCAAGGTCGGGCACGCTCTCCTATCACCGGACGGCGGCGAGACGGCCTCCATCGTCTGGGATCTCCGAGTTCCCCGTACGCTGCTGGGCCTCACCGTGGGTGCCGCATTGGCCACCGCGGGTGTTCTGCTGCAGGCACTCACCCGCAATCCGCTCGCCGAACCGCGGATCCTCGGCATCAGCGCCGGCGCGTCCCTGGGCGTGGTCATCGCGATCACCCTGTTCAGCATCGGCAGCCTGGCCGGCTACGTCTGGTTCGGCATCGCCGGCGCGCTCGTCGCGGGCCTGCTCGTCACCGGGATCGCGGCCCGCACCGCCCAGGGGTCATCGCCGGTGACGCTGGCGCTGGTCGGGGCGGCGCTGGACGCCAGCTTCGGCGCGATCACCGCCGGGATCCTCAGCACGAACACCCGCACGTTCGACGAGTTCCGCTTCTGGGTGGTCGGCGGCCTCAACGGACGGGACGCGAGCGTCGCCGCCCAGGTCCTTCCGTTCCTGGTGGGCGGCCTGTTGCTCGCCGCGGTGGTGGCCCGGGGCCTGGACGCGCTGGCGCTGGGCGACGACGTGGCCCGCGGCCTGGGCACCCGGGTCGGCCTGGTCCGCATCGGAGCGGGCGCCGCCGCGGTCCTGCTCACCGGCGCGGGGGTGGCCGCGGCCGGCCCGATCGCGTTCGTCGGCCTGGCCGTTCCGCACCTGGCCCGCGCCCTGGTCGGCACCGATCAACGCTGGATCCTCGCCGTCTCGGCCCTGCTCGGCCCGGTCCTGCTGCTCGCCGCCGACGTGATCGGCCGGGTGGTGGCGCTGCCCGGCGAGGTCTCGGCCGGCATCATCACCGCCCTGGTCGGGGCGCCGGTGCTGGCATTGCTGGTCACTCGAGCCAAGGTGGTCGCCGCATGACGGTTCTCGCGCTGGGCCGGGCCTCTTTCGTGGTACGCCGCCGGTCGCTCGCCGTCTCGGTGAGCATCCTGCTGGTCCTGGCCGTCGTGTTCGTCTTCGCGCTCTGCCTCGGCAAGCCCTATGTGGCCCCCGGCGACGTGCTCCGCTCGTTGCTGGGACAGAGCACGCCGTACGACGTGGTGGTCCAACGCCTGCGCCTGCCGCGCGTCGTGCTGGCCGTGGTGGTGGGTGCCTGCTTCGGCATCGCCGGCGCGCTGATCCAGAGCGTCGCCCGCAACCCGCTGGCCAGCCCGGACGTCGTCGGCATCACGCAGGGTGCCGGACTCGCCGCCACGATCGCGCTGACCAGCGGCGCGGCGGCCGTCGTGATCGCACCAGCGGCCCTGGCCGGCGGTCTGGCGGCGGCCGCCCTGGTGCTGCTCCTCGGAGCCCGGCACGGCCTCGCGGCGCAACGCTTCGTGCTCGCCGGCGTCGCGGTCGCGATCGCCCTGCGGTCCCTCACCGAGATCGTGCAGCTCACCGCCGAGGCGATCGACGCGCAGCGAGCACAGATCTGGCTGGTCGGCACGCTGGCCGGCCGGGGCTGGACCGAGACGATCTGGATCCTGGTCACGCTGGTGGTGCTGCTTCCCGTACTGGTGTGGGCGGGATGGGCGTTGCACACCAGTTCGTTCGACGACGACACCGCGCGGGGCCTCGGCGTACGGCCGGTGGCCCGTCGTGCCGGACTCGCTCTCGTCGGCGTGCTGCTGGCCGCGATGGTGACCGCCCAGGTCGGCGCCGTGGACTTCGTCGCCCTGGTCGCCCCGCAGGTGGCGCGTCGCCTGGTCCGCGCCGACCGCCCGCCGCTGGTGGCCGCCGCGCTCACCGGTTCGCTGCTGGTGGTGCTCGCCGACCTCGCCGGACGCCTGCTGTTCGCGCCGACCCAGCTGCCGGCCGGCGTGATCACCGCCGCGATCGGCGGTCCCTACCTGCTGTTCCTGCTGCTGGTCCGGAGGAAGTCGTGAAGCTGACCGCGCAAGACCTGGCCGCCGGCTACGGCACCCGGTCGGTCTTCGAATCCCTCGGTGTGGAACTGCCGTCCGGCGCGTTCACGGTCATCGTCGGCCCGAACGCCTGCGGAAAATCCACCCTCTTGCGTACGCTTGCGCGCCTGCTCCCGGCCCGCCACGGCACCGTGCTGCTGGACGGCACGGACATCCACGCACTGCCCACCCGGGAGGTGGCCCGCCGCCTCGGGGTGTTGCCGCAGAGCCCGCTCGTGCCCGAGGGCGTCACCGTGCGCGACCTGGTCGGGCGTGGCCGCCAGCCGCATCAGAGCTGGTGGCGGCAGTGGTCGCCGGAGGACGCGGTCGCGGTCGGCGAGGCGATGTCGCAGGCCGGCGTCGCGGACCTGGCCGACCGCGCGGTCGATCAGCTCTCCGGCGGCCAGCGGCAGCGGGTCTGGATCGCGATGACCCTGGCCCAGCAGACCGAGGCGCTGCTGCTCGACGAACCCACCACCTTCCTCGACCTGGCCCACCAGGTCGAGGTGCTCAATCTGCTGCACAAGATGCGCACCGACGGGCGGACCGTCGTCGCCGTGCTGCACGACCTGAACCAGGCCGCCCGCTACGCCGACCACCTGGTCGCCATGCGCGACGGCGAGGTGGTGGCCGCGGGAGCACCCCGCGAGATCGTCACCGCCGACCTGGTTCGTGACGTGTTCGGGCTCGACTGCGTCGTCGTGCCCTGTCCCGTCAGCGGTGCCCCGCTCGTGGTGCCCGCGTAATGGAAAGGATCCACCCCTTGCGCCGTGCCGCAGTTCTTCTCGCAAGTCTTCTGGCGGGGGCCACGCTGGCCGCCTGTTCCAGTGACCCGGTCGCCTCGACGTCCACCGGCGAGACCCAGCAGATCACCCACGCGATGGGCACCACGACGGTGCCGCTGCACCCCAAGCGCGTCGTCGTCCTGGACAGCGACAAGATCGACACCGCGGTGAGCCTCGGCATCACGCCGATCGGGGCGACGCAGCCGCCGGACATCACCGACTGGCCCTCCTACCTGGGCGCCGACCTGTCCGGCATGAAGAGCGTCGGCCAGATCGCCGAGCCGGACCTGGAGGCGATCGCCGCGCTCAAGCCGGACCTGATCCTGGGCAGCAAGTTCCGCCAGGAGAAGTTCTACGACGAGCTGTCGGCCATCGCGCCCACCGTCTTCACCGAGAAGGTCGGCATCACCTGGAAGGAGAACTTCCTCCTCGACGGCAAGGCGCTCGGCCAGGAGCAGAAGGCCAAGGACCTGCTGGCTTCGTACGAGACGCGGGCCAAGGACCTGGGCACCAAGATCCCGGACGCGGCGAACGTGAAGGTCTCGATCGTCCGGTTCATGCCGACCGGGGACATTCGCGTGTACGGGCCGGACGGCTTCTCCGGCATCGTCATCGGCGACGTCGGGCTGGGCCGTCCCGATCGGCAGAAGCTCGCGGACAAGTCGGACAAGCGGTTCGACAAGGTGAGCCCGGAACGGATCGCCGACCTGGACGGCGACATCATGTTCGTGACCGCGCTGGGGCCGACGTCGCTGAACCAGCAGAAGAAGGTCACCGACGGCGCACTGTGGAAGGACCTGTCCGCGGTGAAGGCCGGCAAGGCGTACGACGTGCCGGCCGAGGTGTGGATGACGGGCATCGGTGTGACCGCCGCCAACAAGATCCTGGACGACGTCCAGAAGTACCTGCTGACGGCCTGAGCCGGCGGGCCCCGCGGCGTCCCCCTCGGACCGCCGCGGGGCCCTGTCTTGTTTAGAGACCGAGCAGGTCTGCCAGAAGTTTCGCGAGGGCGTAGGCGGCGCCGATGACGGCCAGTACGACCAGCGTCTTGACGATGTAGGCGAACAGTTTGATCGCGATGCGGATGCCGACGATCAGGGCGAGCGCGCTGCCGAGCGAGTACACCATCAGCTGGATCTGCGAGCTGTTCTCCGGAAGGGCCATCTAGTGCCTCCTGCTGCAAACTTCAGGAAACTTCGATGAATGACTTCAGGTTAGCTACAGTCACAGTGAAGTTTTGATTCAGTCACGTTCACGTGCATCATCTGCCCTGTTGCGGAAACGCGCTGGCCCGCGCGGATGGCATGTCTTAAACTTCATCGGCACTCGCATGAAGTTCAGTGAAGGATGCCGCCATGCAGCCGTTCGACGATGTCCGCCTCGCGCGGCGTCTACGCGCGCTGCGTCTCCAACAGTGGCCGGGGGTGAAGGTCACCCAGCAGCAGATCGCCGAGGCGCTGGGCGGCGACAGCCCGCTGAGCCTGTCGCTGATCTCGTCGTGGGAGTCCACGCGCCGGCCGGTCCCGCCGCCCGCCAGCCGCCTCTCCGGCTATGCGACGTTCTTCGCCACCCCGCGATCGGTCGAGTCCACCCCGGCGCGACTGCTGGGCGAGCGCGAGCTCACCGAGGAGGAGCAGGGACTTCGCGAGGCCCTGTACGCCGAGCTGCTGAGTCTCCGCTTCCCCGACGAACCGCAGTATGTGGACGATCCGGTGGTCGCGCCCCGCCCGGTGACCATCGCCGGTCCGGTCGACACGATCGGCGGCGGCACGTGGTTCTTCGCCGACCAGCGCCCGATCATCATCGTGGCCGGTCTGCTGCCGAGGCGCCTGCGTCAGCAGATGCCGTTCACCGATCCGCGCGACCCCGACTACGTGAAGTCATACACGCTGGCCGACCTCGACGCGCTGCTCGAGCTGCACGGTCACATCCGCGCGGTGAACCCGGCGGCCGACGTCCGGATCAGTCAGCCCAACGAGATGGGCGAGGACGACTTCACCTCCCATCTCGTGCTGATCGGCGGCGTCGACTTCAATCCGGTCAACCAGGACATATCACGGCGTCTCAAGCTTCCCGTACGCCAACAGATGCGCCCGAGCGACGAAGATGCCGGATTCTTCTCGACTGAGGACGGCCAGCGCTTCGAGCCCGTGCGTGAGCTGGACGGCAGTCTCGTGGAGGACGTCGCGCACTTCTTTCGGGGGAGAAACCCCTACAATGCTCGGCGCACCGTGACACTCTGTAATGGGATGTACGGCCGCGGAACCTACGGCGCCGTTCGCGCGTTGACCGACGCAAAGTTTCGTGACCGCAACGAAGACTACGTCAAGCAGCGCTTCCGGGAGCGTCAGTCGTTCAGTCTCCTGATGCGCGTGCTGATCAACCCGAACGGAGCCGTGTTGACCCCCGACTGGACGCAGGCCGACCAGCGTCTGCACGAGTGGCCGGTAAACGGTGACTGAGGCGTGAGCCAGGCCTTGCACCGTTCCTCCCACCGACGTCTGATCGAGCCGTCAACCGCGGGTGCCGACCGCGCATCCGTGGACGCCATCATCGTGCCCAGCGCGCGCCGGGCCGCGTCGCTCAAGGAAGCCGGCCGACTGGCCGAAGAGCTGGATGCCGTGCTGCTCGTGTTGTGCAGCCGGCACTCGGACGCGGCGTCGGTCGTGCGGGCCCTGTCGGAACGCCCGAAACTGCGGTTCACCGCGGTGGACTTCCCGGCGGCCGGGGTGCCGCGGCTGCCGGTGCTGGACACGTCGACGGTGCTCGGCGAGTCCCGCCTGAAACGCCGCACCGACACCAGCGCCAAACGTAACCTCGGGCTGGTGCTGGCCCGGGTGGCCGGCTGGAAACGCGTGGTCTTCCTGGACGACGACATCACCGTGCCGGAGGCGACCGACCTGGAACGCGCGGCCGCGTTGCTCGGCACCCGCGACGGCGTCGGCCTGCACATCGGCGGCTTCCCGGACAACTCGGTGGTCTGCCACGCCAACCGGGAGACCGGCGCGAAGCAGGACACGTTCATCGGCGGCGGGGCGCTGGCGGTCCCGGCCGACCGGATCGACTCGTTCTTCCCGGAGATCTACAACGAGGACTGGTTCTTCCTGCTTGGCGAGACCATGCTGCGGCCGGTCGGCCAGGTGGGCGTGGCGCGCCAGCGCGAGTACGACCCGTTCGCCAGCCCCGACCGGGCCCGCAGCGAGGAGTTCGGCGACGTGCTGGCCGAGGGTTTGTTCGCCCTCTTCGACGACGGCGGCAAAATCGGCGACGCGGACTGGGCGTACTGGAAGAAGTTCTTGGAGGCGCGGCGCGCGTTCATCGACGAGATCCAGTCCCGCATCGAGAACCGCGAAGACTCGATCTCGTTGCGGGACAAGCACATCCTGGAGTCGCTGAACGCGTCGAAGGGCCGGTTGGGCTACATCCAGCCGGTCCACTGTGTCCGGTACATCGAGGCGTGGCAGCGCGATCGGGTGCGCTGGCGGGCCTTCATGAACGGCATCCGGCCGATGCGCCCGGGCGCCCCGGGGGAGACCCCGATCGACGTGGCGGCGCGGCGCTTCGGGCTGGTCCCGCTGGGGCGGCCACTCGAACTAGCGCCGGCCTGAGCGGAAATGCACCCCGCAAACACGGAACCCCGGACCTGCAGGATGCGGAATCTAAGGCTGCAAGATACGGAATCTAAGCCTGCAGAATACGGAAAATTTTACCTGCAGATGCGGAACACGATAGCCTGACGGTCGTGGACGGATCTCTTACCGGCATAGCTCCACGGCAGCTCACGGCGGTGTTGGAACGCCGACTGGCCGAGGAGCCGGCGGTCGTTCTCAACGGTCCTCGTACCGTGGGCAAAAGCACTCTTCTCCATGCCCTCGCCGACCGGCTCGGACGCCCCGTCATCGACTGCGACGATCCCGCCACCCGAGCCGCAGTTCGTGCGGATCCGGGGCGATTCGTCAGTGGATCCGGCCCGGTCCTGATCGACGAGTATCAGCATGTGCCGGATCTGCTCAGCGCGATCAAGGCCGAGCTGAACCGAGACCTCAGCCCAGGACGGTTCGTCCTGGCCGGATCGACGCAGTACCGGACTCTTCCCGAGGCAGGGCAGGCGTTGACCGGCCGGGTCGACATCCTGGACGTATTGCCTTTGACGCAGGCGGAGATCGACGGGGCAACCGGTGACTTCTTGGTCGGCAGGCTGCTCGACGGCGCCGATGTGTCACTCAGCACCGGGCCGTCCACGACGACGCGTGCGGAGTACGCCCGACGGATTACTTCCGGTGGGATGCCTGTCGTGCTGCGACGGCCTCCCGGGCGCTCTCGATCACGTTGGTTCGCAAACTACCTTGATCTTGTTATTGAGCGTGACGTGCTGGAGCTGAGCCGGGTGCGTCAGCGAGAGATGCTGCCGCGGCTCCTCCGCGTTCTCGCTGCTCGATCCGGCCAGATACTGAATATCGCAAGCACGGCCTCGGCTGTGGGGATGGAGAAGACCAGCACCGAGAACTACTTGAAGCTCCTCGAGGCGGTCTTCCTCGTTCTGCGAGTGCCCGCCTGGGGAACGACACTGGGCTCCCGGGTCGCCCGTCAGCCGAAGGTCCATGTAGTCGACTCAGGCGTGATGGCGTGGCTTCTCGGCCTCACGCCGGAGAAGATCGCGACGAATGATCCGGCAGCGTTGACAGAGTACGGCCATCTGGTGGAGACGTTCGCCGTCGGCGAGATTCTCCGGCAGGTGACATGGTCGGACGCGCCGATCGCGGTCGGCCACTTCCGCACGTCGGACGCCCAGGAGGTCGATCTGGTGCTGGAACGCGACGACGGGATGGTCCATGCCTTCGAGATCAAAGCCGGCACCCGCGTTGACCAGTCCGACCTCGCGGGCATCAGAGCGCTCCGTGCCCGCCTCGGTGACCGTCTCGCCACGGCAATTGTGTTCTACACCGGCACTTTGACGTTCCGATTCGACGACGGCACGTTGGTGCTTCCCTTGGACACGCTCTGGTCGGAGACGTGGTAGGCAGTGCGGTAGGAGGGATTCGAACCCCCTCAGCGCTTGCACCTGCTTTACAGGCAGGTCCGACTCTCCAAACGTCGGCGCTACCGCTTGGTACGTCTTGCGACGCGTGCCCGGCGAGGGATTCGAACCCCCAACCCTCCGACCCTGGATCGGATGCCTCTGCCAATTGGGCTAGCCGGGCTTGCGTACCCTCGGCGGGATTCGAACCCGCACCGGCGACGTCCTCAACGTCGTGCCTCTGCCGTTGGGCCACGAGGGTGCGAAGGCAACCCCGATGGCGGGCGGCGCGCTAAGCGCGATGACCGCCAAGCAGCGGAAGCTGGACCGTGCGTAGATAGGCATACATCTGGGGTTCAGCTCCTCTCGGCTGCCGACGTTGAAACACATGCTGCCCGATCAACGGGCGTGCTCGCGACCGAATTAACAACCGGGTCTGTCCACACCGGAGCGTGCGGGCCCGGCGAGGCCCCGGCGGGCGTGTGGAAAGCTGGGTGGGTGCAGATCAGCATGCTGGGGCCACTCGAGGTTCGCATCGACGACAGCCAGTCCGTCGACGTGCCGGGTGCCCGGCTGCGCGGGTTGCTGGTCGCGCTCGCGCTGGAAGCCGGCCGGGTCGTGCCGAAGTCGGTCCTGGTGGACTGGCTCTGGGGTGAGTCGCCGCCGGCCGACGCCGCGAACGCGCTGCAACGCCTGGTCTCCCGGCTGCGCAAGACCCTGCCGGAGGGATCGATCGACGGGCAGGCCGGCGGCTATCGATTAGCGATCGACCCGGACGCGGTCGACGCCGTGCGGTTCGAACGCCTCGTCGACCGGGCCCGCGGCGACGAAGGCCAGGTCAAGCCGCTGCGCGAGGCGCTGGCGCTGTGGCGCGGCGCCGCCATGCAGGACGTCGGGCTGCAGGAAGGCGCGGCCTTCGACGCCGCCGTCGCCCGGCTCGAGGGTCTGCGGCTCGCCGCGATGGAGGACCGGTTCGACGCCGAGGCCGGTGCCGAGCTGGTCGGCGAGCTGACCGACGCGGTCGCCGCGAATCCGGTGCGGGAACGCCTCGCCGGAGCCCTGATGCGTGCCCTCGTCGCGGCCGGCCGCGGCTCCGAGGCGCTGCTGGTCTATCAACGCACGCGCGAGGCGTTGGCCGACGAGCTGGGGGTGGACCCGTCGCCGGAGCTCGCCGCGTTGCACGTCGCGCTGCTGAAGGGCGAGCTGGCGCCGCCGCGCGAGGAGAACCGGAAGACCAACCTGCGGGCCGAGTTGACCAGCTTCATCGGCCGGGATGCCGACGTCGCCGCGGTCGGTGAGCTCGTCGGCGAGCACCGGCTTGTCACGCTGGTCGGGCCGGGCGGCTCGGGAAAGACCAGACTGGCCACCGAAACCGCCCGTACGCTGCTGGGCGACCTCCCGGACGGCGCCTGGCTGGTGGAGCTCGCCGCGATCGGGGCCGACGGTGACGTGGCGCAGTCGACGCTCGCCGGGCTGGGGCTGCGGGAGGCGTTGTTGGGCGGGGCACCGAACGCGGATCCGACCGACCGGCTCATCGCCGCGATCCGCGAGCGCGAGGCACTGCTGATCCTGGACAACTGTGAACACGTGATCGAGTCGGCGGCGGCGTTCGCGCAGCGGGTGCTCGGCGAGTGCCGGCGGCTGCGGATCCTGGCGACCAGCCGCGAACCGCTGGGCATCACCGGCGAGGCGTTGTGGCTGGTCGAGCCGCTGGCCTTGCCGGAGGCGCCGGCCGAGATCGAGTCCTCGCCGGCCGTGCAGCTGCTGCGCGATCGGGCGAGTGCCGTCCGCAAGGATCTCGGGGCCGACGCGCTGCCCACGATGGCGCGGGTCTGCCGGGTGCTGGACGGCATGCCGCTGGCGATCGAGCTGGCCGCGGCCCGGTTGCGCACCATGTCGCTGGAGCAGCTCGCCGATCGGCTCGACGACCGGTTCCGCCTGCTGACCAGCGGCAGCCGTACGGTGTTGCCGCGGCACCGGACGCTGCGCGCGGTCGTCGACTGGAGCTGGGAGCTGCTCACCGACGCCGAGCGGGCGGTGCTGCGCCGGCTCGCGGTGTTCGCCGGCGGCGTGAGCCTGGAAGCGGCCGAGCGGGTCTGCGCCGGCGACACGGTCCACCCGGAGGGTGGCACGGTCCCGGATGGCGACACGGTCCAGGATGGTGGCACGGTCCACCCGGATGAGGTGCTGGAGCTGCTCACCTCGCTGACCGAGAAGTCGCTGCTGCTCACCGGCGGCGACGGCGACCTGCGGTACCGGATGATCGGGACGATCAAGGAGTACGCCGCGTACCGGCTCGCCGAGGCCGGGGAAGCGGACGTGTGCCGCCGGGCGCATCTCGCCTGGTTCACCGAGCTCGCCGAGGCCGCGGAACAGCATCTTCGGCGCGCCGAGCAGCTGGACTGGCTCGCCCGGCTCGGGGTCGAGCACGACAACATCACCGCCGCGATGCGCGGCGCACTGGCGGCCGGTGCGGCGCAGGAGGCGATGCGGCTCGCCGCGGGTGCCGGCTGGTATTGGTGGCTCAGCGGGCATCGTGGCGAGGGCGTCGAGCTGCTGATGGCGGCGGCGGATCTTCCCGGTGACGTCACCGATGACATCAAGGCCGCGGTCTACACGCTGATCGTGCACTTCCTGACCTCCGGGCGCGGGGACGAGCGTACGGCCGCGGAATGGATTCATGAGGCCTATCGGGTGAGCCTGCGCAGCGAGAGCCGGCACCCGACGCTGGCCTTCGCGGCGCCGCTGGAACGGCTGCTGCAAGCCCCCGAGGAGGCCCTGACCGCGTTCGAGCCGCTGCTGGAGCACGAGGACCCGTGGGTTCGCGCCCTGGCCGGGCTGCAGACCGGCAAGATGCGGGTGGTGACCGGCCACGGCGGGCCGGAGGTGGACGCGTACCTGGAGAAGGCGCTGGCCGAGTTCCGGGTTCTCGGTGAGCGGTTCGGGATGTGGTTCGCGCTGATCGAGCTGGCCGACCGCTTGACCGTGCGCGGGGAGTTCGCCGCGGCCTGCGAGCATCTCGAACGGGCCGTCGTCGCCGTCATCGAACTGGGCACCGTCGAGGAAGTCATCAGCATCCGGGCCCGGCAGGCGCAGCTGTACCGGCTGCTCGGCGACAAAGAGGCCGGCGCCGCGGCCATCGCCGACGCGCAACGGTGGGCCGAGCGGGTCACGTGGCCGGGTGCGCTCGCCGAGCTGGCGCTGGCGAAGGCGGAGCTCGCGCGGTCCGGCGACGACCCCGCCGAGGCGCGCCGGCAGCTCGACGTCGCTCTCGGCCTGCTCGGCGAGGACGCGGAGCAGGCGAGCATTCGGGCAACGGCGCACGACCTGCTCGGATACCTTGCCGACGATCTCGGGGAGTCGCGTGCGCACCGCAAGGCGGCTTATCAGGCCGCGACCGAATCGGGATACCCGCTGATGATCGCGCGGATCCTCGTCGGGGTCGCCGACCTGGCCCTGCGCGGCGGTCAGGACGAGCAGGCCGTACGTCTGCTCGCCGCGGGCGACGCCCTGCGCGGGCTGCCGGACCTGGCGAACCCGGACGCGGCCCGGATCGAACGGACCGTCCGGCAGCACCTGGGCGACGCCCGGTATGCCGCTCTCGCGCAGGAGGGCGCCGGATCGGACTGGTCGGAGCTGGTGGCGTCAGTGGCGTGACAGGGGCGTGTCAGCCCCGTCGCCGATGCTGATCGGCATGAACGAGATCTTCGCGACGCCGCAGCCCATCGCCGCCACCGTGAGCGTCGCCGGCGCCCGGTTGCGCGTCATCGCCAGCGACCGCACCGACACCGCGGTGCTGGCCGAGCCCATCGAAAGCGCCGAGCCGATCGGAAGCGCCGAGCCGATCAAGGTCGCCTTCTCCCGGGGTCACCTGACGGTCAAGGCGACGCGCTCCGGCGAGAAGATCACGATCTACGTGCCCGCCGGTTCCAGTCTCGTCGCGTACGCCTCGCATTCGGACGTGCAGGCCGCCGGCCCGCTCGGCGACTGCGAACTGCACAGCGCCTCGAGCCGGGTGCGGCTCGATCGCGTCGACTCGCTGCAGGCGAACACCGCGGGCGGGGAGATCGAGGTCGGGCACGTCGCGGGGCGGGCCAGCGTCCGGGGCGGCGGCAGGATCGTGATTCTGGAAATTTAGTTAACTATTCCTTGTATTGGGATACATCAATGCCTCAGGATGGGGACCAGCGGCGCCGCCCCCCCAACACACCGCTCAACATCCCCGAGGTATGGCATGAGACTGCTCAGACGTGCCCTGGTCGCGGCCGCCGTCCTGCTCGCCGGCGTCACCGGGACGGCGATCCCGGCGCGGGCGGCGACCCCGTTCAAGGTGCTCGCGTTCTACAACGGAACGTGGGACGCCGCGCACATCGACTTCGACAAAGAGGCGCGGGACTGGTTCCCCAAGGCCGGCGCCCAATACGGCTTCACCTGGGAGGCGACCACGGACTGGAGCCGCCTCAGCGCCGCCGGCCTGGCCGGTTACCAGGTCATCATGTTCCTGGACGACGCGCCGCCGGCCGACCGCCGGGCCGCCTTCCAGCAGTACATGCAGAACGGCGGCGCCTGGATGGGCTTCCACGTCAGCGCCTTCACCACCGACGCCAACTCCTGGAGCTGGTACTACAACTCGTTCCTCGGCTCCGGGAACTTCGTCACCAACACGTGGGGGCCAACCGCCGAGACGCTGCGGATCGAGGACCGCACCCATCCCAGCGCGGCCGGGCTCCCCGCGACGATCCAGTCCTCGGTCAGCGAGTGGTACTCGTGGAGCCGGGACCTGCGCCAGAACCCGGACATCGACATCCTGGCCTCGATCGACGCGTCCAGCTTCCCGGTCGGCACCGATCCGAACCAGCAGTGGCGCAGCGGCTTCTACCCGCTGATGTGGACGAACAAGAACTACAAGATGCTGTACGCCAACTTTGGGCACAACGGCATGAACTACGACACGAACACGCGTACGTCGTCGACCTTCGCCAGCGCGCAGCAGAATCAGTGGCTGATCAACGGCCTGCTCTGGCTCGGCGGCGCGGGGACGTCAACGCCGCCGCAGACGCCGACGATCGACCCGGCCGCCTGGTATTCGATCGTCAACAAGAACAGCGGAAAGTGCGTGGACGCGAAGGCCGCCGGCACCACGAACGGCACCGCCATTCAGCAGTACACGTGCAACGGCAGTAACGCGCAGCAGTTCCAGTTCGCCACCACGACCGGCGACTTCCGGCGGGTCAACAACCGCGGCAACAGCGCGCAGGCGCTCGACGTCACCAATGTGTCCACAGCCGACAACGCGCCGATCCAAACGTGGAACTACAGCGGCGGCCTCAACCAGCAGTGGCAACCCGTCGCCGAGGCGGACGGCTCGTACCACTTCGTCAACCGCAACAGCGGCAAGTGCCTCGACGTGCCGGGGGCGTCCATCGTGGATGGTATTCAGCTGGTGCAGTACGCATGCAACGGCACCGCCGCACAAAGCTTCCAGCTGCGCTAGCTAGAGCTCAACTAGCTTTTCCGAGCTCGGCCCGCGGGTGTAAAGCCCGCGGGTCCAAGCCGCTCAACTCGGCCGCCGGGATCAGCTCCAGCGCCACCGCCGCCGCCTGCGTCGCCTGAATACGGCGCTGATAGTGCCGGCTGGCCACGGCCACCGTCCCGGGCCCGGCCTCGATCCGCCAGCTCCAGCTGGACGGACCCGTCCGGATCAACACCGCCGCCAACTCCGCGGCTCCGCGTTGCAACTCCCGCACGGCTTCCCAACAGGCCTGCTTGCTGGGGTACGCCTCGGAGCCGCGCCCCAGATCGCGATTGTTCGTTGCCAGCAACCGCCAGGTGACCGTGCCACCGGATAGCTGCAGGAGCCGAAAACGCGCTGTTGCCACCTTGTCCACCTTTTCCCGCGAAACCACACGATCGCGGACCGGCGTACACAGCGGACACACAGCGGGTTAACAAGGGTCGACGATGATGTTCAGCCTTTAGTCTACTTTTGGGTGACCGGTGGGATGGTTCTCGTGCGAGTTCGGACGATCTTGTGCGGACCAGGTGGGTGACGAGTCGGTCGCGGTGAGGGGCTGCGGCTGCGAGACGGTGACCTGACTCGGCTGCCGGGTCGCCGGGATGACCGCCTCGGCCGGGTCCGGCAGCGGCTGCGGTTCCATCGGGTCCATCGACACCCGCGGCAGCGTCACGATCGCCGGGTCCACCTCGACGGCCTGCACCACCGAGCCCCGCCCCTGGCCCTTGACGAGGATCATCGCGTACTCGGGAAGGTCTTGCAGAACGCGCGGCTCGACGGCGTACTCGTAGACCCGTGCGGCGGCCGACGCGTCGCTCCAGTTCGTGCCCTGGGCCACCGACTCGGTCTGGCTCCAGTTGCGGGTGCGGCTCCAGTTCGTGCCGCGCCGCCGGCTGATGTGCCGCCCGGTCCGGATCGTCTCGTTGGACCCGCCCCGCGTCTCCGACTCGCCGTACGTGTCCGCCAGCGTGTGCGTGTCCTCGCCGCCCAGCGTGCGGGTGATGCCGCTGAGCACGAACTTGTGCCCCCGCCCGATGAACTCCGCGGCCTGCGTCGCCTCCTGGTGGTTGCCCAGCCGCATCAGCGCGACCTCACCCCCGCCGATCGTGCGCAGCGACTCCTCCCGCAGGTGCTCGAAGAACAGCACCAGCCGGATGCCGCGCCGCTCGCACAGGTTGCTGAGCCGCTCGATCGCCCGGTGGTGCACGTCGTCGGCGCCCAGGACCAGCAGCGATCCGGCCGACGCCTCGGTGTGCCGAACCTGATGGGCGAGCCACTGCATGGTCAGGTCCTTGACCAGCTCGCGCTGCGCGACCCCGCCCTCGCCGCTG
This sequence comes from Actinoplanes sp. TBRC 11911, assembly GCF_012933445.1. Lineage (GTDB taxonomy): Bacteria > Actinomycetota > Actinomycetes > Mycobacteriales > Micromonosporaceae > Actinoplanes. The sequence goes on along the minus strand of NZ_JABBNC010000016.1, from coordinate 72,885 downwards.
GCCACCAGGCAGGTGAGGTCGGCCGCGGCCGGCGCGACCGCGTCCGTGTCGGACAGGGGATGCAGGAACGCCTCGATACGCCGTACGCGCCGGGCCTCGTCCTGGTGCAGCCGGATCAGGCGCTCGCACTCCGCGTCGGAGAGCGCGGGCTGGTCGGTGTCGCCGGTGAGCACCCGCAGCGCCGCGATCAGGCGCGCGATCGACAGATCCGGCGCGATGACCGCGCTGATGTCGCGCAGCAGCATCGCGTCCTGGGAGCGTTCCGCGCGGGTCGCCTCCGGCGCGTCCCCGTGCATCGCCTCGACCAGCGCGTCCACCAGCTCGTCCGGTTCCAGGCCGGCGACCAGGTCGAACCGGCCGAGGTCCAGCTCGCTCACGCTGCGGCCGGTGGTGGACGCCAGCTCGATCAGCTCGTCGCCGAGGCCCTCGCCGGTGAAGTCGACAAGCGTCATCGGCCCGCGGCTGGCCAGCAACGATCCACCGAAGACGGTCAGCACCGCCTCCCAGCCGTACGAGGTGCCGCCGATGATGTCCACCCGGCGCGTCCCCGGCGACGGGCTGGCCGCCGCCCACTCGGCCATCGCGTCGACGGCTTGCTGTTGGGCCTGGTCGTGCCATTCGCGGCGGGCGTCCCAGGCGGCGTGGTCGCGCTCGTAGTCCTGCCGGGCCCGGGCCTGCGCCTCCGCGAGTGCCTTGCGCGCCTGACCGGGCAGCCAGGCCGCATAGACGGCGGAGCCGATCCCGGCCAGCAGCGCGACCACCGCGAGGAACGCGACCAGGCCGTACGGCGGGCCATCCGGGGCGTCACTAAGCCAAGCAGTGAGGATGCCCCCGCAACACCCGATCAACGCCGCCAGCCCGACCCCGATGCCGAGCGAGAGCGCGACGCGCCGCCCGCGCTGGCTCCGCGCCTTGTCCAGCCGTTCGACCAACTCCTTCGGAACCATGTCCGGCTGCGGCGGCGGATCCATGAACTTGCGCCGGTACAGGTTGCGGTCGTTGAAGATCCAGCCGAGCCGCTCGCCGGGCGTGGCCAGCCGCGGCAGCGGATTCGGGTCAGGCTGGCGGAGGATAGGACGCATGACGTGGATTGTGCTCGCTCTGCTGCTTCTGGTCGCGCTTGGCGCGTGCACAGTGGTGGTTCGCGTCCTGCGCGCGCGAGACTTCGGCGGCGGAAGCGGCGGAAGCGGCAGCACGCTGGTCCGCTGCCTGCGGTGCCGCGGCTCCGGCTGGCTGGGGGGCGAACCGGAGCGCACCCTCAACTTCACCCAGGGCGGATTCGAGAACAGGCACACCCCGGCGACGCAGTGCCCGGCGTGCGGCGGAACCGGATCCGTCACGCGCTGAGCGTGGTCCGTTTTGTCCCAGACGAACGTTGTGACCTCGGTAATCACAGTCACATGACGTAGGCAGCAACGCAGTGCGACGGATAGCTTTCGCCGCGTGGCATCGGACAGGGTTGCCGTGCCGTCGCGGACCGAGTCGCCGGGCTGGGTCGAGGTCGTGCTACGCGTCCTCGGCACCGGCCTGCTCGGGCTGTGGTGGAGCCGCCCGTCCGCGATGCGCTACCGGCGCCGCCGCCGCAGCGAGTGCGCGGGCTGCGCACACCGCTACCACCGGGTGATGCGGGTACTGATCGTCCTGGTCTGGCTGCAGATGGTGGGCATCGTCGCCCTTCTCGCCTACGGAGCGCGGCCGCCGACCTGCCAGCCGCCGAGCCTGTCGTCGTACAACGGCGCGACCCGGTACGTGACGCCGACACATGACTGGGTGATCCCGGTTCGCCAGGTGATCACCGCGGGGAACTCGGGGCTCGCGTTGGCGTACGGGAAGGCTCTGGGGGGTCAGTTCTGTGACTACGTGCCGAACGGCACACTGCTCGGCCGGATGAAGGACGGGTTCGCCCGGGGCGGCACCACGTACGGGCATACCTACCTCACCAGCCTGGAACCACAGCTCGTCTACTCGGACATGGCGCCGGTGATGCGGCACGAGTCCCGGCACACCGACCAGTGGGCGCTGTTCACGCTGCTCGGCGGCCCGGTGGCGTTCCCACTCGCCTACGGGGTGGACGACGTGTTCGCGCCCGGGCCGTACAACAATTTCGAGCGGGACGCGGGTCTCGCCGACGGCGGCTATGTGTTGCCGGACACACCGTCACCGACCACCACGCGTCTCATCGTGGCCGGCGCCCTCTTCGCGATCTTCTTCTTCGAACGCCATCGCGTACGCCGTCAGGTCCGTCTCGCAAAGCTGCTGGTCCATCGCCTGCGGATTGCCGAGCCGCCGTGGTGGTACGCGCACACCGAGCCGGTCACCCCGGGGCCGGCGATCGGTGTGGTCCGCCGCGTGTCCCCGGCCGTGGCCGACGCCATGACCGAGCATCGACGCCTGCAACAGCTCGGCTGCCCGGATTGCGGCGCCATCGGTTACTAGGCTTTGTCTCGACGACATTTCAGGAGGCAAGCACATGCGCATCGCCGTCACCGGCGGCACCGGCAAACTCGGCCGGGCCGTGGTCGCCGATCTCAGGAAAACCGACGAGGTCATCAACCTGGACATGGCGGCCACCCGGCCGGACCTGCGGGTCGACCTCACCGACTACGGGCAGACGCTGGAAGCCCTCACCTCGATCGACGACCGGTACTCCTCGATCGACGCGGTGGTGCACCTGGCGGCCATCCCGGCCCCGGGCATCCTGCCGAACGCGGCCACCTTCGAGAACAACATCCTGACCACCTACAACGTGTTCGCGGCGGCGAAGGCGGCCGGCATCGAGAACGTGGTCTGGGCGTCCAGCGAGACCGTGCTCGGCCTCCCGTTCGACACCCCGCCGCCGTACATTCCGGTCGACGAGGAATACCCGGCCCGCCCCGAGTCGCGGTACTCGCTGGTCAAGCACCTCGAGGAGACCATGGCGGCGCAGTTCTGCCGGTGGAACCCGCGGCTCAAGATGATCGGCCTGCGTTTCTCCAACGTGATGGACCCCGAGGACTACGCCGAGTTCCCGTCCTTCGACGCGGACCCGATGAGGCGCAAGTGGAACCTCTGGAGCTACATCGACGGGCGCGACGGCGCGCAGGCGGTCCGCAAGGCGCTCGACCACCAGGCGACCGGCATGGACATCTTCATCATCGCGAACGCCGACACGGTGATGAGCCGCTCCTCGGCGAGCCTGGCCGCCGAGGTCTTCCCGGACGTCAAGGTCACCAAGGAACTGGGCGAGCACGAGACCCTGCTGTCGATCGACAAGGCCCGGCGGGTGCTCGGCTACGAGCCCCGGTTCAGCTGGCGAGGTTAAGAAAGCCAGACCACGATTCCGGTGACGTTGCTCAGCACGGCCGCGACTCCCGCACGGGTCGCGGCCGCACACCTTTCCGCGGTGAACGACGCCGGGTCGTACGGCGAGGACATGTCCACCCCGTCGCCGCGGAACGACGCCCCGGACCAGTCGACCGCCGTGACGTTGTGGGTGGGTTCGGCCAGTTCCGCGCCGACCACCAGGAACTGCTGCTGCAGGTTGCTCGCGGTGACCACGGTGAGCGGGTCGATCAGAGCGTTGCCGGCGCTGACGATCAGGTCCGGCTTCATGTCGATTGCCTTGGTGATGCTGGGAATCGCGTCCTTGTCGTCCTTCGGCACGATCGTCCGCAGGTCCACGTCGTCGGCCTTCGCCCAGCTTTTGACGGCGGCGACCAGGGTCTTGGCCGGCGCGTCGTCGCCCCCGATCAGCAGCACCACGCGATAGCCGGCGGGCGCGTGCACGGCGTCCCACGAGCCGGGCTTCGGGGTGATGGTCGCGCCGGGGCTGGGCGTCGAGGTCGGATCGACGAAGCCGGGCGCGATCGACCCGTGCGGCGTGGGAGTGGGGTGCGGCGATGCCCAGGCATCGGTGGATTCGCATCCGGCCAGGGCGAGCAACAAGGCGGCCGCGCCGGCGGCGGCCCGTAACGAGCGGTGCACGGTGACCTTCCTATCCTCCGCGCACCCGGCCTGTCATCGCCGGTAACAGTTTGTCGCCAGTGATTCGCCGCCGGTCCTGATCTTGTTAACCCGTGGCGTGCACCGTGCTCGCTCATGTCACGTCGCACCATCGCTGTCGTCGTCGCCGGCTTCGCGGCCGCGGTGATCAGCCTTCTCTTAGCCCAACCGGCACAGGCGCACGGTTTCTCGTCGACCGTCTACGTCAAGGTGACCGGCGATCCGGACGGGCGGGTGCACACCGCGCTGGAGCTCGAGTACGACCTCTACGTCGTGTCCGCCGCGGACGCCGAGAAGAACGACGCGCTCTTCCAGGAGGGGCAGGCCGCGTTCGACGACCGGGACACCGCGGCCCAGGCGGCCGCCCTCAATAAATATGCAGATTCGACGATAAAGTACGTCACCGACCGGTTTACCGTCACCCCTTGTACGGCTCACCAGGCCGGCGACTTCACGATGGGCGAGCGCGAGGGCGTCCCGTACGCGGACATCACGCTCGATTGGGACTGCCGCGGCGGTGTGGATGCCCACGAGGTGCGCACCGCCCTGTTCGGCGACGACGAGGGTTACGTCAAGGGCGTCAAGACGATCGTCACGTACCAGATCGACGGGCACTCGGGCAGCGCCGCGCTCGACTCGCAACAGCCGTCCTTCTCCACCGCGCAGACCTGGTACCAGCGGTTCTGGGAGTTCTTCCGGCTCGGCACCGAGCACCTGCTCACCGGCATCGACCACATCCTGTTCCTGCTCGCGCTGATCGCCGGGTCGCGCCGGCTACGCGAGATCGTGCTCGCCGCGACCAGCTTCACGCTCGCCCACTCGATCACCTTCCTGCTCGCCGCGCTGGGCCTGGTCGACGTCCCGGCCCGCGTCGTCGAGCCGACCATCGCGCTGTCCATCGCCGTGGTCGCCGCCTGGCACCTGTTCCGGCTCTGGCGGCGCGGCGACCACGCCACCGACCTGGAGACACCCGGCGAAGGTCACTTCGCGCTGGACCGGGCCGGCTGGACGCGCCTGGCGGTCGTGTTCTGCTTCGGGCTCGTGCACGGCCTCGGCTTCGCCGGCGCGCTCGGCATCAACGAGGCGTGGTCGTGGACGCTGCTGTGGTCGCTGCTCGTGTTCAATGTGGGCATCGAAGTGGTGCAGCTATCGATTATCGCGATCGTCTTCCCGCTGCTGATCGTGTTGCGCCGGCGCTCGCCGCGAGTGGGACGGTGGACCACCGGGTTGGTCGCGGGGGGCGTAACTGTGATGGGTCTCATCTGGTTTTTCCAGCGAATATTTGTGGCGTGAGCCAAGTTCTCGTTTTCCGAGAAGATCCATCAATCCGCTTGGTCTTATTCATAACCGGTTCATCGGCTCCGGAGAGCTTGATCACGCTTCAACAGCACCTCACTCTCATCCGGAGCAAAGGATCGGAACACACCGATGAGATCAAACACGCCGCGGGCCCTCGGGCCGGTGCGGCACCGCGTGGTCGCCGGGGCCACGGCTGCATTCCTCGGAATGGCCGTGGCCTTCGGCAGCGGTCTGGGCAGTCCCGCCAGCGCCGCTGACCCGGCCACGCTCTCGGCCATCATCCTCGGTGTCGGCGCCAACGAGTCCCAGCGCATCGTGACCTGGTACTCGTCCGCCGACGCCGCCCAGCAGGTCCAGCTCGCCCCGACGGCGCAGATCGCCAACGGGGAGTTCCCGGCCGACGCGGTCACCTTCGCCGCGACCGGCTCGGCGAACATCGCCACCAGCGGCGGGTTCAACCGGCACGCCACGCTGACCGGCCTCCAGGAGAACACCGCGTACTCCTACCGGGTCGGCACCGCGGGCAACTGGTCCCCGACGTACGCGTTCAAGACGCAGGACTTCGAAGGCGACTACGACTTCCTGTTCTACGGTGACCCGCAGATCGGCGCGTCCGGCGACCTCACCGAGGACGGCGTCGGCTGGGCGGACACGCTGAACGTCTCGCTGGCCGCCAACCCGAACGCCGAGCTTCTGGTGTCCGGTGGCGACCAGGTCGACTCCGCCAACAACGAGGCGCAGTGGAACTCGTTCCTCGGATCGGGCTCGGACAAGCTGCGTCAGTACCCGTGGGCCGCCACCATCGGTAACCACGACGTCGGTGGCAAGGCGTACGAGCAGCACCTGTTCACGCCGAACACGGACCGCTCGGCGCTGTACTACCAGAACGGGACGCAGACCGCGACCACGTCCGGTGGCGACTACTACTACATCTACAAGGACGTGCTGTTCATCGACCTGAACAGCAACAGCTACGTCGCCGCCAACGGCAGCGGTGGCGACGAGGCGCACCTCGGCTTCGTCTCGGACGTCATCAAGAACCACGGCTCCGAGGCCAAGTACACCGTGCTGGTCTACCACCACGCGATCTACTCGCCGGCCGACCACGCGAAGGACGGCGACAACAAGGTCCGCCGCGTGGACTTCCCGACCGCGTTCTCGAACCTGGGCGTGGACCTGGTCCTGCAGGGTCACGACCACAGCTACTCGCGTAGCTACCTGATCAAGAACGGCGCGAAGGCGGACCCGTCGGAGCAGCCCGGCCAGCCGGACGTCTACCCGGGCCCGGGTGGCGTGCTGTACGTGACCGCGAACTCGGCCTCGGGTTCGAAGTACTACGACATCACGAAGCCGGACAGCAGCGGCACCAGCGGCGCCGGTAACGGTGCCGACCCGCTGAACCCGAGCAACTACTGGTACAACTCGGTCGAGAACCAGGAGCACGTCCGCTCCTACGTCAAGGTCGAGGTTCGTAGCGACAAGCTGGTGGTCGAGGACGTCCGGAGTGGCACGTGCGCCGCGCCGAACGCGGCCGTGGAGCGGGGCAACTCGCCGTGCGCCAACACCCCCGAGGGCCAGCCGGTCGGCTCCATCGTCGACCACGTGGCCGTGCACCCGTACGTGGCGGACGGCCAGCAGATCCAGGTCAACGTTCCGACGGCGGCTCCCGGCGAGTTCGGCTGGACCATCGACGGCTACAACGGCCTGGTCGACCTGGGCACCGCCGCGGAGCAGCAGGGCGGCGACTACTTCGAGGCGACCGGAAAGATCAACCCGATCGCGGTCTCGGACACCCGTCGCACCCTCGCCCCGTGGTCGATCTCGGCCAGCGTCGGTGACTTCAAGGACGCCGACAAGACGTTCTCCGGAAAGTACCTCGGCTGGACGCCGAAGGTGATGACGGCGGGCGCCGGCGCGGACGCGGGCGACACCGTGGTCTCGGGTTACGACAAGGGCGACGGTCTGTCGGTCTCTCGCGGTCTCGCCGCGGGCGCCCAGGGCCACGCTCGTGGTACCGCCAAGCTCGGCGCCGACCTGGATCTGAAGATCCCGACCGACGTCGCGAAGGGCAGCTACCGCGGCACCCTCACGATCACTGCGCTCAGCAGCTGACGTCTCTATCCGGCGGGGCGGGCTTTTGCCTGCCCCGCCGGGCTCCTTTTCCCGGTACCCCTTTCCGGGTACGCCTTTTTCGGTACGCCTTGAGGATCCTCGCGATGCGCTTTTCCACCCGTACGGCCGCCGCCGCTCTGCTCGCCGCCTCGTTGGCCGCGGGGGCCGGCGCCGCACCCGCCCTGGCCGCCGACGGCGACGTCACCTGGACGGTCCGGACAGCCGCCAACAGCTTCGGCTCCGACCGATCCAGCTACACCTACGCGGTGAACCCCGGCGGCCAGACCAAGGACGCCATGGTCGTGACCAACCGTGGCAAGACCGCCCTCAACCTGGGCGTCTACACCGCGGACGGCTTCACCACCGACACCGGCCAGCTCGACCTGGGCGCGAAAGACGCCAAGCCGCGCGGCATCGGCGCCTGGGTGCACGCCACGCCGGGCACCGTCGCGGTGGCCCCCGGCAAGTCGGTCGAGGTGCCGTTCACCGTGTCCGTCCCGAAGAACGCGACGCCCGGCGACTACGTGGGTGGCATCGTCACCTCGCTGACCCAGCCCGACCAGCAACAGGGCATCAACGTGGAACGCCGCCTCGGCATCCGGATCAAGCTGCGGGTCGGCGGCGCCCTGACCCCGCGGGTCGCGGTCGAGGACTTCCACATCGGCTACCACGGCACGCTCAACCCGTTCGCCAAGGGCGACGCCACCGTCTCGTACACGATCCACAACACCGGCAACACGATCCAGACCGCGCAGCAGGCGGTGTCCGTGGCCGGGCCGTTCGGGCTGCTGCGGGTCAAGGCTGCCGAGCCGGCCACGCCGCCGGAGCTGCTGCCCGGCGAGTCGTGGAAGGTGAGCGTCCCGGTCTCCGGGGTGGCTCCCGCGTTCTGGGTGACCGCCACCGCGACCCTGACCCCGCTGCTGGTCGACGCGTCCGGATCGACGACGTCGCTCAAGCCGGTCGAGGCGACCGCGCATAGCTTCGCGATGCCGTGGACTCTGCTGGTCGTGGTGCTCCTGCTGGCCGCGGTCGTGGCCGGCGCGATTGTCGGCAGCCGGCGTAACCGGATCAAGCGCAAGGCGCGCGAGGACGCCCGGGTGCGCGACGCGGTGGCCGAGGCCCTCGACAAGGAGAAAGCCGCCACGAGCTGACTTGCTTGGCGGTTCCGGCACGTAGCCTTATCGAGAACCTTCCATATCTTCGCAGGGAGGAACTCTTGGCTCGCATCGGAACCGCGTTCGTGGCACTCGCCGTTCTCGTGGCGCCCACCCCGGTACAAGCTCACGACCACGTCAAACGGGAGGCGCACGTCTGGCTGACGACGCCGGACCGCGCCTTCCTCATGGCCGACCGCGGCACTGTCGCGTTCGGTGCCGACACCGGCGATGTGCCCACCATCGTCGTCGACCCGAACCGTCGCTTCCAGACCATGACCGGTTACGGCGCGTCGATCACCGACTCGTCCGCGGCCGTCCTGTACCGCCTCCCGCCGCGGGCCCGCACCGACGTGATGGTGTCGCTCTTCCGCGACGACGGGCTCAACTTCCTGCGCCAGCCGATCGGCGCCAGCGACTTCACCGACGAGCCCGCCTACACCTACGACGACGTGCCGGGTGACTTCTCGTTACGGCATTTCAGCGTCGCGCACGATCGGGCGCAGATCCTCCCGCTGCTGCGCCAGGCCGCCGCACTCAACCCGAGCCTCAAGATCATGGGTACGCCGTGGAGCCCGCCCGCGTGGATGAAGACCACCAACAGCCTGATCGGCGGCCGGTTGATCGACAGTCCGGCGGTGTATCAGGCGTACGCGGGATATCTGGTGAAATTTGTGCAGGCGTACCGGGCGGAAGGTGTGCGCGTCGACTACCTGAGCGTGCAGAACGAGCCGCAGAACCGGAACCCGTCCGGCTACCCCGGCATGGACCTGCCGTCCTGGCAGGCCGCGAAGGTGATCTCGCTACTCGGCCCGATGCTGCGCGACGCCGGCCTGCCCACGAAGATCCTCGGCTACGACCACAACTGGAACGAGCATCCGAACGATGCCGCGAACACTCCGCCGGACGAGGTCGCGGACATCGACCACTACCCCCAGGAGTTGCTCTCGGCGGCGGCGTCACGCTGGGTTTCCGGTACGGCGTACCACTGCTATTTCGGTGACCCCAGCGCGATGACGGCCCTGCACAACGAGTTCCCGCGCAAGGACATCTACTTCACCGAGTGCTCCGGCAGCCAGTCGAGCGACCCGGCCAACACGTTCTCCGACACGCTCAAGTGGCACGCCCGGAACCTGATCATCGGCAACACCCGGAACTGGGCGAAGTCGGTGGTGAACTGGAACCTGGCACTGGACGAGACGAACGGCCCGCACACCGGCGGCTGCGGCACGTGCACCGGCGTGGTGACGGTGGCCGCGGACGGGACCGTGACGCGGAACGCCGAGTTCTACACGCTCGGTCATCTGGCCCGTTTCGTACGCCCCGGCGCGGTGCGGGTGGCCAGCACGTCGTTCGGCACGACCGGGTGGAACGGGCAGGTCATGGACGTGGCGTTCGTGAACCCGGACGGCAGCACGGTGCTGGTCGCGCACAACGAGAACGACAATCCGCAGGCGGTTGGGGTGCGCTTCGGGGATTCGTCGTTCCGGTATACGTTGCCGGGTGGGGCGTTGGCGACGTTCGTCTGGAAAGGACGCTCGGATGATCGGCCGGTGACGCCGGTCGGGTGGACGGCGACCGGGTCCGGGGAGGGGCCGGCGTATGCGGTGGACGATGACGCTACGACCCGTTTCAGTACCGGTGTCGCCCAGTCGCCCGGGCAGTTCCTGCAGGTCGATTTCGGTTCGGTCGTTCGGGCTGATCGGGTCGTCTTCGATGCGGGGGCGTCGGTGGGTGACTATCCGCGCGGTTTCGTCGCCACCGTGTCGGCCGACGGCAAGCATTGGTCCCCGGCCAAGACGATCGAGACGGGCCAGTTGACGACGCTCCGGCTAAGACACGAAAAATCCCGATTTGTCCGGCTGGAGTTGACGGCGGCGGCAGATAGTTGGTGGTCCGTGGCCGACGTGCGCGCCTACCAGAACTGAACGCGCCGCGGGCCCGGCCCGCCGCGTCAGCCGGCGTCGCGTCGTTTCGGGTGCGGGCGGCCGGCAGCACTGGACGGCAAGGCCGCCGGGCGTGGCGGTCGGGCTCGCCGGTCGGGCTTGCAGGCCGGGCTTGCAGGCCGGGCTTGCCGGGCTGGGCTTGCCGGGCTGGGCTTGCCGGGCTGGGCTTGCCGGGCTGGGCTTGCCGGGCTGGGCTTGCCGGCCGGGCTTGCGGGCTGAGCGTGGCAGCGGGCTCGCGGCCGGGCTTGCGGGCCGGGCGTGGCGTGCCTGGTGGTCGGCCGGTGGGGCTGCGAGCGTGCGGCCGGCCTGTGGCGGCCGTTCTTTCGGCGGGGGTTTGGCGGCTGGGCCGGGAGGAGCCTCGACCCACCCCCACCCGTTCTGGGTGGGGCACAGTTGAACAGCAGGGTCTGACAGTTTCTGAGCGTTGTCCACAATGTGGCGGCGACGTTGTGGACGGCCAGACGAACTCGACCGGGCCGTTCGCTGCCGTGCGAGCCGATGCTGGGTGACCGGCGCTAAAACGCCGGTTCGTTCGCGGCAGGCCGGACTTGACTCGCGCCAGGCGCCGCGAGTTTGGGACTCGTCTCACTATTCGGACAGGAATCCCAACATCCTGGATCCTCGTCCGAATAGGACGGTGGTTTTGTCCCGCATGGCAGCTTTTGTGAGTGCCGTTTCGTGTCCTATTTCGAGACCTTGGAGAGTTACGCCCACATACCAGCCACAACTCTCCAAGGTCTCGAGAATTCGGCTGCGGACGTCCACCGGCGGTAGTCTAAAAACGGATATAAGCTGATAATTCGCCGCTGCCGCTGCCGCTGCCGCTGCCGCTGCCGCTGCCGCTGCCGCTGCCGCTGCCGCTGCCGCTGCCGCTGCCGCTGCCGCTGCCGCTGCCGGGGCCGCTGGCCGGGCCCGCTGGCCGAGCCCGACACGGTTGTGCTGCTGGCCGAGGATGGCGGGACCGGGCCGACCCGGATGACGGCCAGCGCGCGGCGACGAAACTCGGCGCCCATCCGACCGGCCGCCACCTACGGCTTCAGGCGCGCGATCGCTGTCGAAACGTCGGAAACACGGTCGGCCAGCAGGCCCACGGCGCCCACCGCCCGCGCGACCGGGTCCTCGGCCGAGCCGCCGAGCGCGCGCGACCGTACGTAAGCCTCCTTCACCGAGGCCCACCGCGCCTCCTGCGCCGGGGTCAGCTGGCCGCGCAGTGACGCGAGCTTCAGCAAGTTCGCCTCGGCGCCCGACGCGAGCGTCTGCGCCTCGCCCGCGTAATGGTCGTCGATCAGGTTCTCCAGCTCCTCGTCGTTCATCGCGGGCACGATGCGTTCGGCCAGCTTGTTCATGTTGCGGTAGGAGCCCTGCAGCTGGAACGGCGGCTCGGTCCGGGAGTCGTCCGACTGTGCGGCCGAGGCGATGTACGCGCGGTTGGTCCGCAGCACGACTTCCTGGACGCGCCGCATCTTCCGAAGGACGGACAGGATCTGCGAAAGCTCGGCCGCCGAATACGCGTAGGAAAGCTTGTCCGGCGTCCCGGTGCCCGCGGCCAGCCGGACCAGCAACGGCAGGTCGGCCCGGTCCCGGGCGGCCAGGGGTGCCAGCACCGCGTTCGAGGTGAGCGCGTTCTCCAGATAGGACAATTCGAAGACGTCGGTACGGCCGGACAGTACGTCGCCGAGGTTCCATACGTCGGCCCGGTTGGCGAGCATGTCGGGGATGCGGAAGCGCTGCCCGCTCTCGGTGTACGGGTTGCCGGCCATGCACACCGCGAAGCGCTTGCCCCGCAGGTCGTAGGTGCGGGTGCCGCCGTCCCAGACGCCCTCCATCCGGCGTTGGGCGTCGCACAGCGAGATGAACTTCTGCAGCAGCTCGGGCGACGTGTGCTGAATGTCGTCGAGGTAGAGCAGCACGTTGTTGCCCATCTCCAGCGCAAAGTTGATCTTCTCGACTTCCTGGCGGGCGGTCGCGTTCGGGGCGAAAGCCGGGTCGAGTGAGGTCACGCCGTGCCCGAGTGCCGGGCCGTTCACCTTGACGAAGATCAGGCCGAGGCGGTCGGCGACGTACTCCATGAGCGTCGTCTTGCCGTAGCCGGGCGGCGAGATCAGCAGCAGCAGGCCGGACTGGTCGGTGCGTTTCGCGTCGCCGGCCGCGCCGAGCTGCCGGGCCAGGTTGTCGCCGATCAGCGGCAGATACACCTGGTCGAGCAGCTGGTTGCGGACGAACGCGGTCATCACCGCCGGCCGGTATTCGGAAAGGCGCAGGCGGGTGCGTTCGGCGTCGGCCAGGGCGGTCCGTTTTTTCTGGTACGCCCGGAAGGCCGGCACCCGGACATCTCGGAAATGACGGGTTCGTGCCAGAAAGCGGTCCAGCCGCAGTGGCAGCGCACCTCCGGTGATTTTCGGATGTACGCCTAGAAGGCCGTCAACAGTGGCGTCGAGTGCAGCCGCCGAGTCGTAGCGGTTCAACGAACTGCCGGTCAGCTCGATCGCGACCGCTTCGACCAGGTCGTCCTCGGTCCCGCTGTCGGGCTGCGCGGCCCGGAAGGCGGACAACCACGCGGTGATCAGCTGCCGCCGCGCCGCGACCGAGGGCAGCCCGCGCAGGTCGTCGGCGTACCCGCGGCCGGTGCGGTGGAACCGGTCCAGGAAGGTGCGCGCCGACGCGGTGGTGACGAACCCGGGCGTGCCGGCCGCGAGCTCCTCGATCAGGTAGGCGCCGACCTCCAGCTGGCAGCTCGCGCCCGCGATCGCCGCCGAGCTCGATGCCGCCGCCGAGCTCGATGCCGCCGCCAAGCTCGATGCCATCGCCGCCTGGGCGGCGTCGTCGAGCTCCGCCGCCAAATCCGCCAGACCCGGCGCCACCCCGAACGCCGCCCGCGCCCGGACCAGCGACGACGCCCGCACAGTCCACGCCGTACGCTGCTCAGGCGAAGTCTCAAACGCCCAGAACAACTGCGCCGCAACCCGCGTACCCGGCGTAAACCGTAGCAATCCGGCCGCCGAATACAGCCGGATCACCGCGGACAGGATCACGGTGGCGTCGGCGTCGTGCACACCCCGCTCGTACCCCTCCTCCAGGCGGGCATCGGCCTCCCGGCGTACGAGAGCGCGGAGCGACCCATCGGCCAGCGCGGCCGCCGCACCCGCCGGATCCGCGGCGAAGATCGCGCCGGCCAGATGCTCGGCCCGGTACGTCGTGGGGTCCTCGGAGATCAGCGGCTGCTCCCAGAAGGGCCGGGTCGCCTCGACGAACGCGGTGTCCCGGATCGGCGCCCGATAATCGGTGCCGGTGATCGCGAACGTCCCGTCCGGCACCACGGTCAGCTCGATCGCCTGGGTGTTCACCGCGAACGTGTGCCGGCCCAGCCGGATCGTCGTGCCGTCCGCGCCGTAGAGGTCCAGCCGGTCCCGCAGCGCCCGCCCGGCCTCCTGCCGCGCGGCCTTGACCCGGCCGTCCAGTTCCTCGGCGCGTACGGTCTCGCCGAGCTCGCGCAGATCGTCGGCCACCGACCGCACCTTGGCGACCATCGGATCGGTCGCGAAGTACGTATTGACCTCGTCCAGCGTGGACAGTGTCGCAATCCGCCGCTGGATCGTGTCGAGCGTGCGTGACGCGGACGCCGTGAGCCGTGCGGCCCGCCGGGTCCGTTCGTCGAGCAAGCTCTGCCGGCGACCCGCGAACGCCTCATAAACCTCGGCGCGCTTGGCCGCGAGCCGCGAAGCGAAGTCGTCGAACTCGCCGAACCGCGACTCCAGCGCCTCGACCTGCAGCATCAGCTTGCCGAGCTGCTCGTCGCAGCTTTCCGGGGTCCCGGCGGCCGCGAGCGCGGTGGTGACCGACTGCCCGAGCAGCGCGAACTCGGCGGCGAACTCGGCGCGCCCCTCGACGAACGCCAGCTCCCGCCGCCGGCCGTCCAGCGTGGCGCGGGCCCGGTTCACGCCGCCCAGCACCTCGCCGATGCGTTCCAGGATGGCGACCCGCACGGTGGCGTCGGCGATCTCCAGCCCGCCGACCACCTCGGTGACGACGCGGAGGCCGTCGGCCTGCTCGGTGAGGCGCTCGGCAACCGGGTCACCCGACGCCACCGTCGGGATCGCCGCCGCGTCGGTGACCAGCTGCTCGACGGACTGCTGGTAGCCCTCGAACGCGTCGGACCGGCTCAGGAACTCGACCGCGCGCCGGGCGGTGGCGTCGATCGCGGCGGACAGCGCGGCCTCGATCTCGTCCAGCGCGTCCAGGTCCGCGTACCGCATGTCGCGCAGCGTCACCGCGTGCCCCTGCGCCTGGCGGAGCGCGGCGAGCTGCCGGATCCAGCCGTCGGTCGTGGTCGGCGCCTCGGCCTGGCCGCGCCGGATCAACGCGTCCGCGTCGGTGCGGCATTTCTCGACCGCGGTGGCGGCCTCGAGAGTCAGCGCCTGCACCGACTCGAACTCGTCGAGCACCTGCTCGGCGGTCGCCCGGACGTCGGTGATCGGGGCGCCGAGATTCTCCAGGTCGGCCTCGGCGAGCCAGTGATAGTGGTCGAACAGCCGGGTGCAGGCCGCGATGATCGCCTCGAAGACCGGCCCGGACGGGGTCATTTCGTCGACCATCCGGGTCACCGAGAGCGCGTCGGCGATGCCGCGGACCAGATCCGCGTTGCCGATCCGGTCGAGCGGCCCGGTGCCGACCGGTTGTGCGGCCGCGAACGTGTCGGAGACGTACGGGGTCTGCCAGATCTGCATGGGGTGGACGCGGCTCGGTTCGTCGGTGTCGTGCCGGAACGCGATCAGCGTGCCGTCGTCGAACAGCGAGTACCCGTTGCAGGGGATCGGGGTGGCGACCTCTTTGCGGATCACGTTGTACGGCAGCAGCAGGTAGCGGCCGTCCGCGCGGGCGTGGAAGACGTAGAGCACGTCCTCGCCGTTGACCGAGCGCACCACCCGCTCGTACTCGAGGTCGCTGGTGTCCGCGTCGAACGTCTTCGCGACGCCGGTGGCCAGGTAGTACCCGCCGGGGAAGATGATCCCCTGGTCCTCGGGCAGCCGCCGGCAGGCCTGACCGATCCCGTCGAGCCGCCGCACGTCCCGGGTGCGGGTGTTGTAGACCAGATACCGGTGTGTGGTCTCGCGATACGGCAGGATCCGGATCAAGAGCAACGGCCCGACCCTTGCGTACGCGATGTCGGCGTCGGCCAAACTCTGCAGCGGCTCGTCGACGGGCTCGTGATAGATGCCCTGCCCGTCCTCGGTGTTGTTCTCCACCTTGACGGTGAGGTCGCCGCCGACCGTCTCGACGAAGACCTCGTCCTCGATCGACACGTGCGGATGGCGGCCCAGGATGTGCTGCTCGCGGGTGGTCGGCGTCCACTCGAAGTCGTGCGCGGGCGGGAAGACGTGGTCGCGCTCGCCTCGGTTATCCAAATAGGATATTTCCGAATTTGTTACTCGCCAGCGCAACACCTTCAAGTCGTCCGGCCGCGCCCCGGTCTGGAACACGGCCAGCAACAGGCCCTCCAGGCGGCGTAGCTGCAGCAGCCGGGTGTCGCGGTAATACCGGTACAGCTCGGCGAAATCGCGCTGAAACCCCGGGTCGTCGAGGAGCCCGGGCTTGTCCACCCGGGTGAAGGCGCTCGAATGCACGGAGAACACATCGGTCACCGCGGTCTCGGCCTTGAGCCCGATGAAGACGTTGTAGCCGAACAGCATCGCGCCGCCGACCTCGGCGATGTCGCGCGGCACGCAGTTGTTCTCGGTGCGGATCCGCTCGGTGCCGAGCAGCCGCGTCTGCCGCCCGCCGAACGTCTCGATCCGGCGGGCGTTCAGCGCGTCGGCCCGCGATGCCAGCTCCTTGGCCTGCGCGCCCAGCCGGGCGCGCAGGATCTCGTAGGTGCCGGCGTCGAGGGCCGTCACCGCGCCGCCGGGGCGTCCGCGATGCCCATCCGCTCGGCCGCGGCCAGCAGCTCACGCAGTTTCTCGCTGTCCTTGCCACCCGCCTTGATCTGCTGGCTGAGGAACGCCGCGACGCTGAGGTTGGCGACGTCCGCGCTGGACACCGAGCTGAGCACCCGGCCCAGGTCCTGCACGAAGTCGGCCGAGCCGTTCAGGTAGCGGGCGCCCATGCTCTGCGCGACCGTCGAGTGCTCGACGAACCCGTCCACGGTCTTGCCGAGGGTGATCGAGCCGAGCAGCTTGTCGAAGAAGACGGTGTCGCCGCCGACGATGTCGATGTCGGCCTTCTCCAGGCCGGTGGCCAGCACCTTGGCCTGCGACTCGGCGACCTGCCGCTGCACGTCGAGGCCGGCCAGGCGTACGTCCTTCTCCATCTCCAGCCGCAGGCGGAATTCCTCGTGCGCGCGGGTGACCTCGTCCAGCGACGCCATCGCGCCGGCCTTCTGTTCGAGGCCCACCGCCTCGCCCAGCAGCTTCTCCTTGATGGCTTCGGCGGCGACCAGCGCCTTCTCCCGCTCGACCGCGGCCTCGGCCCGGCCGGTCTTCTCGATCACCTCGGCGTTGCGCTCGGCCACCTGCACGTCGGCCAGCCCGAACGCGGCCGCGTCCGCCTGCTTGCTCTCGGCCAGCCGGATCTTGGCGCGGGCGTCCAGCTCGGCCGCCTGCTGCCGGGACTCGGCGAGCAGCAACTCCTCGCGGGCCTTGAACTTGGCCGCCGCCTCCGACGCCTCGGCCGCCTTGATGCCCTTGACCAGGGCCTCCTGCGCCTCCGCCTCGGCCGCGATGATGACCGCCTGCCGGGTGCGCTCGGCCTCCTCGAGCACCCGCAGCTTCTTGATGCTCTCCTCCTGCTCGGCGACCGTCCGCTCGACCGCGATCCGCTCCCGGATCACCTCGGCGATCGAGCGCCTCTCGCCCTCGACCTCCTTGTTCTTGGAGATGGTGGAGAGCTCGGTCTCGCGCTGCCGGCCGATGACCTCGAGCATGCGGTCCTTCTCGATGCGCTCGCTCTCGATCGCGATGACCCGCTCGCGGTTCTTCTCGGCCACCGCGATCTCGCGCGCCTTGTTCTCGCTTTGCACGCCGAGCTGCTGCTCGGTCTTGAGCACGGCGGTCTCCGCCCGCAGGTGTTCCTCGGCCTGCGCCAGGGCGATGTCCGCCTCCTCGCGGGCGCGCATGGTCTCGATCTCGCGGCGCTGCTTGATCTCCGCCTCGGCCTGCCGGCGCTCCAGCTCGAGGATCGCCTCGCGGGCGTCCACGTTCTGCCGGGTGATCTCCTTGGCCTCGTTCTGGCGGTAGTCGTTGGTGCGCACCGACTCCACCGCGGTCAGCTCGGTGATCTTCCGGATGCCCTGGGCGTCCAGGATGTTCTTCGGGTCGAGCGAGTGCATCGGCGTCTGCTCGAGGAAGTCGATCGCCGCGTCCTCCAGGCTGTAGCCGTTGAGGTCGGTGCCGATCACCTCGATGATCTGGTCCCGGAACTGGTGCCGCTTGGTGTAGAGGTCCACGAAGTCGAGCTGCTTGCCGACCGTCTTGAGCGCCTCGGAGAACTTCGCGCTGAACAACTCCTGCAACGTCGTCTCGTTGCTGGCCCGCGCGGTGCCGATCGCCTGCGCCACCTTGATGACGTCCTCGGTGGTCTTGTTCACGCGGACGAAGAAGGTGATCCGGATGTCGGCCCGGATGTTGTCGCGGCAGATGAGGCCCTCCCGGCCGGTCCGCGCGATCTCGATCGTCTTCACCGAAATGTCCATCACCTCGGACCGGTGCAGCACCGGCAGCACGACCGCGCCGGTAAAGGTGACGTCGACGCGACGCACCTTGGACACGATGAGCGCTTTACCCTGTTCGACCTTGCGGAACATGCGGCTGAAGAAGAACAGCACACCGATGGCGATGAGCAGGACGACGGCGAGCACTATGCCGAAGCCGGTGGAGACAATGTCCATTCATTGACCCTTCGTAGCGATGTCGGCGGGGATGACCCAGAAGAAATCCCCGTCCGGGTCGACGTCGTAGATGAGGGCGGTGGTGCCCGCGCCCATTTCGTCCGGTCCGGTCTGGCGGACTTGGACAATCGCGGACGAGCCGTCGCGGGCATGCACCTCGGCCTGCCCGAAGGTGTCGGTGACCCGGCTGGTGCGGATCACGCAGGGCAGCCCGACGAAGTCTGCGCGGGACGGTTCCGCGCCCTTCGGCAGCAGCCGTCTGATCAGGACGGTCAGGGAAACGGTCAGCAGTAGGGCGAGCAGGACAGCGCCCGGCAACACCCACCAGCCCGGGACGAACTCGTTGCCGGCCAGGCAGCCGAACCAGGCGAACAGGACGAACAAGGATGCGGGGACGAGGATGGGTAAGCCGAAAGGGTCGGTTTCCGCGCCACCGAACGCGACGACGCACCAGTATCCGATGACGACAATGAGCAGCGGGGTGAAGAGAACGGTGGGAAAGTTCAGGATCGCGTCGACGAATCCACCCAAAACTCAGCCCCCCTTTATTGTTCTGTGACCCGCGCTTGATAGTGACAGCCCTCGTCAATGGGTGGCCGGATTCTTATCACAGTTCTCCGTCCCGCACCGCCCCTTCGGAGAAACTCCACTGAACGCGTGCTTTCGGGTCGAATCCGCACTTCGTCCGGTTTAGAGGCATTAACGTGATCTTCGATGACGGAGACGAAATCAGATATCCGCCCGGCGGCCGAGACCCACCCGGCCGCCGGGCAGACGACGAGATTCCGTCCGGACATCGAAGGCCTGCGCGCGATCGCCGTCCTGCTGATCGTTCTCGCGCACGCGGGCGTGCCCGGCATCGCCGGTGGAGCGCTCGGCGTCGACGTCCTGTTCGTACTCTCCGGCTTCCTGATCACCGCGTCGGTGCTGCGCGAGGTCGACCGGACCGGCCGGCTCGCGCTGCCCGCCTTCCTCGGCCGGCGCACGCGCCGGATCTTGCCCGCCGCGTCGCTCGTCGTGATCGTCGTCGTCATCGCCGGATACCACTGGCTGGGGCCGCAAGGTGGGGACGAAATCGCGCAGGCTTTGCTGGGCCTTCACTTCTCCGCACCCCTGCAGCACTTCGCGGCGCTCGCCGTCGTGGTGCAGTTCTCGCTTGCCGGGCCGGTCGCGCTGCTCGTGCTGATCTGGCTCGGCTTCCGGTGGGCGCTGCCCTACTGGGTTGGTGCGGTTGTCGGCGGTGCTTTCGCGTACGCGGTCTGGCAGTTCTCGTGGTCGGCGACCTGCGTGTGGGAGCTCGGCGCCGGGTGCCTGCTGGCGCTGGTCGCCGGTCGCCTCGAACGCGTCCCGTATCGGCTCGGTGCGGTGCTGTCCGCGGTCGGGCTGGCGTTGATCGTGATCGCGGCGCTGACCTTCACAATCCTTCCCCCGTACGCCACCGCCCTGCCCGTCGTCGCGACCATGCTCGTGCTGGCGGGTCGCGGCGATTCGCTCCTGGGCGTGCGTCCGCTCCAGTGGCTGAGCCGTCTCGCCTACCCGTTCTACCTGTGGCACTGGCCGGTCCTGGTGATCGCCGCGGCGGCGTACGGTGCGCCACTGCCGGCTCTCGTGCGGGCCCTGCTCGTTCTCGGCAGCCTGGGACTGGCCGCGGTCACGTACGTCTGCGTGGAGAACCCGATCCGCCGGATGAGCGGTCCGCTCTCGCTCACCGTGACCGTGGCGTTCGTGCTGGTCGCCGCGCCGGTGGCGGTGTCGCTGGTGCGGTTATCGACCCCTTGAACCGGGCGTTACCGGCGGTCGTGCTGGCGTTGCTCGCGGGCTGTGCGGAGGGCCCGCCGCACGTGGTGCCGGTCGAGACGCCGTTGTCGTCCGCGCAGGTGGTTGCCGCGGTGCGCCGGGCGTCGGCGATTCGGGTGCTGCCGCCGGGCCTGACGCCGCCGTTGTCGACCGCGGCTTCGGATGTCGGATTCGACAGCGACCGGTGCGAGGCCGGGCCCGCCGACTCGCGGATCGAGCCGTGCGTCTTCGGGGATCGGGCGAGCGCGGTGCAGGTGGTGCTCTACGGCGACTCGTACGCGGGGATGTGGCTGCCCGCGATGCGCGCGATCGCCGAGCGGCGGCACTGGCGGTTGCGCTTCTACGGCAAGCCGGGCTGTCCCGCCGTCGGGCTGCCCGTGCGGCCCTCCCGTGCGTGTGACGCGTTCCGGGCGTACGTGATCGGCCAGATCCGGGCCTCGCGCCCTCGGTTGGTGGTGATCGCGAACGGCACGCCCGTTCGTCGGCTCGCGGACACGCTGTCCAGGGTCGTGGTGCTCGGCGGCGTTCCCGTACTCCGCGAGAGCGCCCCGGAGTGCCTGGCCCGGCACGCGGACAACGTGCCGGCGTGCGCGACGAGCCCACGTGCGGCGACCGATCATTCCGGCCCCGGCTACATCTCGGCGCTACCGTGGCTGTGCGACACGGTCTGCCCGCCGGTGATCGACAACGTGACCGTCTATCGCAACCGGTTCTCTCTCACCGCGACCTACGCCCGCCGGCTCAGCGGAGCACTCGACGCCGCACTATCCGCCGACTTCGCTGACCTGGGCTAACGGACGGTCGTCCCACCACGTCGCGTGAATGATGAAGCTGTGGTTGGTCTGGTTGAAGTAGACCGCCAGGTTGCCGGGGGAGTCCTGCACCTTCTGCACCGCATAGCCGTCCGCCGGGGTCGCGGTGACCAGCGAGACCACGCCGCGCGACGTCATCTTGATGACCGCCTGACCCCCGTCAACCCGGAAATAGCGCACGTACGTCCGTACGCCGTCACCCGCCGTCGTGACCGTCCAGCCGTCCTCGGTGGTCGTCGCACCTCCCGTGGTCCCATTGCCGGGGGTTCTCGTGGTCCCGCCGCTCCGAGATGGACCTCCTGCTCCGGCGGGACCGGTCGTGCCGGCGCGATCTTCCGTGGTCCCGTCGAAACCGCCGTCCGATGCCCCAGCGGAGCGATCACCTGCGGACGGCGAGCCAACGCCGCCGCCATCCGCCGGATTTTTCGTGTTTTCATCGTCTTTTTCGCTCGGCGTGGGCAGTGGCGCGGGAAAGCTTCCACTCCCGACCGCCGGCAACGCCTGATCCTCGGGCGACGCCGTCCGCAGCACCGGCATCAACGCGACCGAACCGAGCACGATGCTGGTCGCCGTGGCCGCGCACCAGCCCGCGACGGGCGCCCACCGCAGAGATCGCACGAGACCGATAATCTCATGTCCTTCTATGGTGTACGCCATGGCGCTGATCCTGCTGGTCGAGGACGACCGCAACATCACGGCCGCTCTCACCCGCGCGTTGTCCGAGGCCGGCCACACCGTACGGCCGGTCGACCGGGCCGCCACCGCCGTCCGGATCGTCACCGACCAGCGCCCCGATCTGGTCATCCTCGACCTCGGACTGCCCGACATCGACGGCACCGACGCGCTGAAGATGATGCGATCCGTCTCCGACGTGCCGGTGATCGTGGCGACCGCCCGGCGCTCCGAAGCGGACATCATCGAACTGCTCAGCGCCGGCGCCGACGACTACGTGACCAAGCCGTTCTCCGGCGGGCACATCCTGGCCCGGATCAACGCGGTGCTCCGCCGGGTCCGCGCGACAACCGAGCAGCAGCTCAGAGACATCACGGTGGGCGAACTGGTGATCCATCCGCGGCAGCGTCGAGCGTCGCTGGCGGGACAGCCACTTCAGCTGACGCGGCGCGAGTTCGACGTCCTGGCGTACCTGGCGCAACGCGTCGGCCAGGTGATCAGCCGGCGGGAACTGATGAGCGAGGTGTGGAACCAGGCCCACATCGGCGAGGAGCAGACCATCGACGTGCACATCTCCTGGCTGCGGCGCAAGCTCGGCGAGACCGCCCGGCAGCCGCGGTTCCTGCACACCGTACGCGGCGTGGGTGTGATGATGGTCGATCCGCGGTGAGGTGGGCGCTCAACCGCTTGGCGCTTGCGATCACGTCGATGGTGGCGCTGGCCTTCCTCGTGCCGCTCGCGGTGGCGACCCGGCAGATCGCCCACGACCGCGCGGTCAGCGAGGCCCGGCAGCAAGCGACTTCGCTGGTGACGGTGCTTGGCGTGGACGCCGATCCGACCTCGTTGACGAATGCGGTCGCGAGCACCACGGCCGGTGCCGAAGGCCGCCTCGCCGTACACCTGCCGTCGCTCGCCCCGATCGGCGCCTCGCACCTCACCGACGCGCAGGTGTTCGCTTTCGCCCGCGACCGTCGGCCGGTTCTCGCGAGCGTGGCGGGCGGGGTGGCGTACGTGCAACCGACCGTCCTTACCGACGGCCGTACGGTGATCGTCGAGGTCTTTGTGCCGTCGGCCGCCCTGCGCGAGGGCGTGTGGCCGGCCTGGCTGGCGCTCGGCGGCCTGGCGGTCGTGCTGGTCGCGGGCTCGACGCTGATGGCCGACCGGCTCGGGGCGCGGCTGGTGCGCGCGACCCGATCGCTGGCCGCCTCGGCGCGTCGGCTGGGCGGCGGCTCGCTTTCCGAGCGCGTCGCCCCGGACGGCCCCCGCGAGCTGCGCGAGGCGGCGCAGGCCTTCAACACCATGGCCGACGACCTGCGCCGGCTGATGGACCGCGAACGCGAGCTTTCCGCAGATCTCTCCCACCGATTGCGTACGCCCTTGACGGCGCTGCGCCTGGACGCCGAGGCGATGCCACCCGGACCGATCGGGGAGCGGATGCGCCAGGCGTGCGACCTGCTCGATTCGGAGTTGGACGCGATCATCCGAGGGTCGCAGGGCGGTTCCTCGCGCGGTGATTTCTCGCGTTCGCGCCGGGGCGCTGAGGGCGCCGACCTGGTCGACGTGCTCGCCGACCGCCTGGCCTTCTGGTCGGTGCTGGCCGAGGACCAGGAGCGGCCGTGGGAAGTGGTCGGCGGTGACGAGCCGGTGCTGGTGTCGCTGTCACGTGGCGAGCTGATCCTGGTGGTGGACGCGATGCTGGGCAACGTCTTCGCGCATACGCCGGAGGGGGTGGCGTTCCGGGTGACCGTGTCGGCGTCCGAGCTGCTGGTCGACGACGCCGGACCGGGCATTCCGGATCCGGCCGCAGCGGTGCGGCGCGGGGTCAGCGGCGCCGGGTCGACCGGCTTGGGCCTGGACATCGTGCGCAAAGCCGCGGACGCCGTCGACGGCCGGTTGGTCATCGCCCGGGGCCCGCTGGGCGGCGCCCGAGTGGGGATCTTCTTCTGATCCGGCGACCTCGCAGCTCCCAAGATGTTTACCTTATGTCATGAAAAAGGCTGTCTTGGCGGTTGTCGCACTGCTCGCGGTGTTCGTGGGCGTGCCCGCATCGGCTGCCACGCCGGGCTGGGACCATCCGGGCTACGACGCCGAGGACAGCTACTACAACCCGCACGAGTCTTCGATCAACGCCGCCACCGTGGGTTCGCTGACCAGGCGGTGGTCGGTGCCGCTGCGGCGCTTCGACGAGACGTGCGGCGGGCCGGGTGCGCTGCTCCTCGCCGCCGGCCGGGTGGTTGCCAGCGACGGCCGGGGGATCTCGGCGTACGGGATGATCGATGGAAAGCCTGCCTGGCACTTCGACTGGGATGACCCGATGGACGCGCCGACGCCGGTGTTGGGGGTTTCCGGCGGCACTTTGATCGCCGGCCACGGCGAGTGCAACTCGCAGAGCGACCCCAATGGGCACCTGGTGGCCCTGGACCTGGCCACGGGGAAGGTGCGCTGGCGGGTCGACAACGGGGTTCCGGTGGTCTCGTTCACCGTCGACAAGGGCATGGTCGTGATGTCGGGCGAGTCGCCGTCGGACGAGTTGGGCACGTTCGCGTATCGGGTGTCCGATGGGCGCCTGGCCTGGCAAAAGCCGGGTTACGCCGCGTCCTCCCCGTCGGCAGACGGCCGCATCCTGATGACGAAGGCCCACACGGTCTCCGCGGTCGACGTGGTGACCGGCGCGGTGGCCTGGACAAAACGGACCGTTTGGGTTGCCGAGGCCGCGACCCCGTCGGCGGACCGTTTCGTGGTGTCCGACGGCACCGCCTTGTCCGTAATTAGCGCGAAAAATGGTGCTCTGTTGTGGACAGCCAAAGGCAAGCAGACCACTTTCGTGGCAACCGACGGCCGGCGCGTGTACCGGAGCGCGGGTTTCGTAGTGGAGGCGCTGAACATCCGCAACGGCAAGCACTTGTGGCAGCGCCGCCTGGGGACGGAGTCCATCCAGCCGATCCGGGCGGGCGGCCTGGTCTACACCGGCGGCCCCATCCTGAACGCCGCCAACGGCGACATCGTCTCGCTGGGCGCGGCCATCGCCGACGCCAAAATCCTGGTCGCAGCTGGGCGTGTGTTCATGGTAAACGACCGAATGCTGTCGATCGTTGCATCGTAGGGCACGTTGCCGCTAATCGGCGCAGCCGTTTGTGGCAGTTCCGCCTGGGCACGGTTTCCGGCCGCTGAGCGGTAATGGCTCCTCCTATCATTATCTGAGCCTTGGTCAGTCTTCGCTGGGGCGCCCATTACCATTTACCTCAACGAATCAGACAGTCCAGGCGAATATGAGCCACGCGGCTTCGAGCATCACGGCACTGGGTAACCGTTGAGTCAACTATGGCGAGTGCGATGGTGGCCAACGTCCTTCAGCCGAGCAAGCCGCGAAGCTGTAGGCATCGTTTTGGCTCCCGTAGCTTGTTCATGGCTTTGCTCTCGATCTGACGGATGCGCTCGCGCGTCACCCCGTACTTCTCGCCGATCCGATCTAGCGTCCATTCGTCGCCGTCGACCAAGCCGTGGCGGAGACGGATCACGTCTGCTTCGCGGGCACTGAGGGTCAGCAGAACGGCGTGTACCGCCTCGCGAAGAAAGTTGGAGTCCACCGCGTCGAGCCCACCGTCGTTATGGGGTTGGTAGGCCTTGAAGTCACGCAACGTCGTGCCGTCACCGACGGGCAGGTCGAGGGAGATGACGCCACGTAGGTACTCGAAATGCCGGCCGATCTCGTCCTCGGAGAATCCCGTCTCGGCAGCCAACCGGGCTCGTGTCGGTCGTATTCCCCGTGCCTCCAACTTCGCGTGCGCGTTCTTGGTGCGTTGCACCCTCTCGTGCAGATGGACAGGAAGGCGTATCAAGCGGCTGTCATCGGCGATCGCACGGGTGATGCTCTGTCGGATCCACCATGTCGCGTAGGTGGAGAACTTGTTGCCTTTGCTAGCGTCGAACTTCCGCACTGCACGGATCAAACCGAGGACCCCGTAGTGAACGACGTCCTGTTCGGTGAAGGCGGGCGGACCGAAGTAGCTCTTGGCGATGGACCACACTAGACGGAGGTTGTGCACGAGGAGTGCGTCGAAGGCTTGCCCGGCCTCGGAGTCCTCAGACAGCGTCGTCCGATAGGTTTCGGGTAGATCCGTCGACACTGGTATCCCGGGTCGCATGAGCAAAGCGAGACCCACCTCGAGCTCAGCCGTTAGCAGGGTGGATGACGGATGGCGAAGTGTTCTGCGGTCGAGGAGGAAGCGACGCGCCGCGACACAGGCCTGCTGCGGATCGACGGTCGCTGCATCGGCGGCCGTCAGTACGCCGTCCGCGTCGTCGCCACCAATGAGCTTCGGGCCGCTTTCGGCGGTTCGTGCGACATCGGGCCCAGGAGGCTCGATCTCGCGGCGGTGGCTGAGTTGCGCTCCGGTGCGCTCGATAGGCTCGCCCGCGTGGGCCCTCGGATCTGCCGACGTGGGGAGGACACCGGTCGAAGGATCCGCGCCGGCCGAATCGTCGACCAGCACTATGCCAGCTGGCCGCAGCGCGGACACCAACCGCGCCTCGAGCGTTGCCCGTAGCTGCATGTCCTGGGTGATTCTAGCCAGCACACGGTCGAGTCGGGTCCGCGCCAGGCGGTTCTTCTTGACGTACGGGTGGATGCGCCCGATGAGTCGGGTCAGCAGTTCATTGTCGGCGGCGTCTGTCGTAATCATGTCACCTAACCGCGGTCGGGGAGTCCGCTAGGATCTTCGTCCTGGGCCCGCCCAACATAAGCGGAGGGTACGACAAATTTGCGAATGATCCCGCGTGAGCTGCCGTCGGATCTAGGGACCACCGCCGAGTTGAGGGTCCATGCTGCGCTCGCTGCGCTGGACGTCCCTGGCGTGGGTCTGCACTCACTGCTGCTGCCGGAGCACGACTACAAGCTGACGGCTGAGATCGACTTTTTGTTGATCTTAGAGGCGGTCGTCCTCGTCGTCGAAGTCAAAGGCGCTCGTGTCGCACGCCGGTACGGGGTTTGGACGTACTCCGACCGCGGCGGCCACTACCGCGAGTCCCGCGAGGGGCCCTTCGGGCAGGCGAGCAGTGCGATGTACGCACTGCGTGGCAGGCTCGAGGATCGCCTGCCGCCGCACCTCTTGGCGGACGTGCCGTTCGGATTCGTCGTCATCACGCCTGACGTCGACCTTCCGGTCAGTGCCGAGTGGGCGGACGAGACGTATATCGGGCGGGGCCCGTTCTCCCGTGTCAACGGGCTGCGTGATGCCTTGCGACGGGCGGCGCGGTACTGGACTGGAAAGCACCACGGAGCCGCCCCGATCCGCAAGGACGTCAGAGAACAGCTGCTGAGCGTGCTTCGTCCTGATTTCGACCGTAGTCCAGGCCTGGCCGTACGCGCCTCACTGCTCGACGCGTCCTTTGACCGGCTCACGGCCGAGCAGTTCGCCCGTCTCGACCTGATCATCGACAACCCGCGGGTCTTGTGCGCCGGCGGCGCCGGAACCGGTAAGACCTTTCTTGCCGCCGAGGTCACACGACGGTACCGCCGCGTCGGCGAGGACGTCATGATCATCTGTCGCAGTCCGGTTTTGGCTGCGTACCTGCACGGTCGTCTGGCCGGCAGCGGTGTGCAGGTCGTCTGCTACGACGACCTGCCAGGCTTCCGCGGCAAGGTCGACTACCTCGTCGTCGACGAGGCGCAGGATCTGATGTCGTTCGAACAACTCGACGCGCTCGACCGCGTGGTCGACGGTGGGCTCGAACACGGCCGTTGGGTGATGTTCCTGGACCCGAACGGTCAGGCACACGTGTACGACGAGTACGACGACGACGCTTTGGCGATGTTGCGCGGCACCGGCGCCGTGCTCGCGACACTTCGTCACAATTGTCGCAATACTCCCCAGATCGCCTTCCAGACCCGGGCACTGACAGGCGCGGATATCGGGGTGTCGGTGGCGGGTTCAGGCCCCGAGGTCGAGTTCTGCAGGTGCGCCGACCCGGCTGAAGAGACCGCCCTCCTGGAGAAGCATTTGCGCCTACTCTACGAACAGGAGGTTCCGGGGCAGGACATCACGTTGTTGTCGCTGCGCGGTGACTGGGAGACCAGCAGCGCCCGCGGACTGCGGGATGCTCGTCGTGGCAGGATTCGCGTGCTGGACGCCGACTGGGCTGCTGGCTGGCCAGGCAATGACCTGACCTGGGCCTCCGTAAAAGACATCAAGGGGCTGGAGAACCGCTTCATCTGCGTCATCGATGCGGACGGTCTCACCGGCGAACACCTCGACGACCTGTACGTCGCGCTGAGCCGGGCCCGCGCCGGACTCTGGGTCGCCGTCGACCAGGCTGCTTCCGGCCGGGTCCGTGACCTGTTCGCCGAGCACTCACTCGCCGCCGTGGAAGCTTTCGGAAAGGCTGCTCGATGACCGAGACATATACCAAGGCCCGCGACCAGTTCCTGCAATACGTGCGTGATCAGCTCGTTGGGCCGTTCGGCGACGGCGATGAGCTGATCACCGACCCGCCGAACCGGCGCTATCTCATGGGGGTCCTGTTCCCGAGAAGCGTCGCCGCGGAGACCTACATCGAGGAGGAGGGCGAACAGCGGGAGCTGTCCACCGGCGTCTCCAGCGGTGAGGAGAGCTTGTTCAGCGACAGTTCGGTGGTCGCCGCCAACGACTTCCTACCGGCGAGCCAGGGCCTGTCGTTCTTCAGCTCCGCCCGCCGGCTGCGGGTCCGCGTCGACGCCGCCCGGTACGAGACCCTGCAAGGCGCGGCGGCCGATGCGGCCGAGGAGGCATCGGGCGCAGCACTGCCCGACCCGACCGAGCGGCCCGAACAAGATCCTCGACGCCCGAAGCGCAGGGTGTGGCGGCGTCATCCGCTGCCCACCGCCGATGAGGTGATTACCGGAAGCGTGGAGGGTGCCGAGATCCTCGACGGGCGGGCCCAGCTGCACGTCCGTTGGCGGCCAGTCGCCAACGGCGCACTGATTACGGCCACGGTGGTAAACGCCGAGACGGCACCCGACGACAGCCGGATCGACCGGCTCTGGGACCAGATGCTGCTGCAGGTCGCCATCCAGGTAGAGGTCGACGGTGACGGCGAGATCCTCGAATACCCCTCGGTGTCCATGCTCAGCCACGACCTCGAGGAGGACGAGCTTCGGCTGCAGCATCGCGATGCCCGGACCTACGCCATCGGGCACGGGTGCGCCCCGACCTGGCCCGACCAGACCCCGCTCAGACACATCAGCTCCGAGGTCATGCCGGCTCACGAGGTCGCAAAGGTCAGCGCCAAGCCAAAGGCCGAACCGGACGGGACCATTCGGCCGCGCAGAGCCCTGGACATCGCCTGGCTCGCCGACCGCAGTGTCACGAAACAGGACCTCCACACCGAGCTGAACTCCTTCATCAACGAATACCGGCATTGGGCCGGGGAAGGGAATTCCGCGGCGGAGAAGCTGTCCCACCCACGCCAGCGCAGCGCAGCCCAACGCATCATGGAACGCATCGACACCGCGATCCAGCGAATGACCCGCGGCGCCGACTTGCTGGTCCGCGACGACCACGCCTTGCTCGCCTTCCGGCTCGCCAACGAGGCGATGCTGCGACAGATGCGCCACTCCAACCGCGACCTGGCTGGATCGCGCCGCAGCCGCGCGGCCGCGACCGAGCTGCCTGACTCCTATGCACCCGGTGCACAATGGCGGCCCTTCCAGCTCGGGTTCGCCCTGCTGACGCTGACAGGGTTGGCCGACGAGCAGGACCCGGACAACGAACGCGACATCGTCGACCTGATCTGGTTCCCCACCGGCGGCGGCAAGACCGAGGCCTACTTGCTGATGGCCGCGTTCGAAATCTTCCAACGTCGGTTACGACACGGCCGCCGTGGAGTAGGCACCACCGTCATCAGCCGCTACACCCTGACCCTGCTCAGCACTCAGCAGTTCCAACGAGCCGCCACCACGATCTGCGCATGTGAGCGGATCCGCGCGGAAAACCCTGATCTGCTCGGCGACACCCCTGTCTCGATCGGCCTGTGGGTCGGCGGAGACATGACGCCCAACCACTACCAGCATGCCCGCGAGGCCGTCGAGGAACTCAAGGAACTCGAACGGCCCGACGACCGGCTCGTGCTGGAACGGTGCCCGTGGTGTGGTACCGAGATCCTGCCCCGGAGTAGAAGCGAGGACCTCGGCGACTATGGCGTTGAGGCCACCGACACCAGCTTCCGGTTCTGGTGCACCAACGCGGCCTGCGACTTCCGCATTGGGCTGCCGGTGCACGTCGTCGACGACGACCTGTACGAGCATCCACCCACCTTCGTGCTCGGTACGGTGGACAAATTCGCTGCGCTCGCCTGGGAGCCGCGATCCGGCGCGCTGTTCGGCCGATCCAACGGCACCCTGCCACCGAGCCTGATCATCCAGGACGAGCTCCACCTGCTAACCGGCCCGCTGGGCACCACGGTCGGGTTGTACGAGTCGGCGATCGAGCTGCTCTGCGAACGCGACGGCCGGCTACCGAAGGTCATCTCGAGCACAGCGACCATCCGACGGGCGTCCGACCAGGTCAAGGGCCTGTTCAGCAGACACGTCGAGTTGTTTCCGCCTTCCGGGCTGTCGGCCGACGACTCGCACTTCGCGCGGGCCGACACCACCGAGCCCGGCCGGCTGTACGTCGGTCTCATGGCACAGGGACACACGTCCGACACCGCCACCGTGCATACGGTCGCGGCACTGATGCAGGCGCCCGTGGACCTGGACCTGCCCGAGCAGGTTCGAGACGCCTACTGGACGCTGATCGCCTACCACAGCTCGCTACGGGAACTCGGCCGAACCGTGACGATGGCACGCGACGACGTCCCCTCACGTCTGACCGCGCTGGTCAAAGGCCGCCCGGTACGCCAGTTCGGGGTAGAGGAGATCACCTCCAACGTCGACGCCACACAGCGGCCAGATCTGCTGGAGCGGCTCAACCGCAGCTTCCATGAACGCAATCACCTGGAATTCGTGGCCAGCACCAACATGCTCAGTGTCGGTGTAGACGTACCCCGCCTGGGACTGATGATGGTCAACGGCCAGCCGAAGGCTACGGCCGAATACATCCAGGCCACCAGCCGGGTCGGGCGCGACAAGCACCCCGGTCTCGTGTTCAGCCTGTTCCGCTCGACCCGTCCCAGGGACCGATCACACTACGAGAACTTCGTGCCATACCACTCCGCCCTGTACCGGTTCGTGGAACCAACCAGCGTTACCCCCTGGTCCCCGCCGTCGCGGGAACGGGCGCTGCATGCCCTGCTGGTCATCCTCGTGCGCCACCACCTCGGGCTGGCCGGCGACGGCAAGGCCGGCGAGATCGTCGATCACCGCGACGCCGTCGACAACTACATCGAACAGATCGTCGCCGTGGCACAGCGAGTCGAACCCCGGGAGGCCGCCAAGGCCCGGACCGAGCTGCAACGCTTCCGCGACGACTGGCTCAGGCGCGCCGCGGAGGCAGCCCGCGAGAATAAGCTGCTCTACTACTCCGACAACGGCAAGGGACAATTCAACCTGATCTGCGACTTCCACCAGAACAGCGGCTGGAAGACCCCACGCTCGATGCGCAACGTCGACCGGGAGTCCTCGATCGACGTCCTCAAGGCTGGCACCAGCACCACCAAGCCGAGGAGGCCCTGATGCGCAAGATCCGTCAGTCGCAGACGCTGGTTCCTTTCGGTGTCGGCGCCATCTTCGACTTCCGCGGTGAGTCCTTCGTCGCCTGCGACACGTGGCGGTGGCAAAACCGCGGCTACGCCATCAGGTCACCTCGCCTCAGCGCCGCCCTGAACGTGGACTCGCTGCGGGCCGCGCCGATCACCGAATCGCGCAGATGGGCGCCACCCTCGGCAGGAGTCCCCTACCTTCGCTTCCCGACATGGATGTTCTGCCAGAAATGCCGCAACATGGTCCGGTGGAAGAGGGCCCAGGAACAAGAAGGCAAGGTTCCGCTCTGTCCGTCGTGCGACGGCAAGAAACAACTGGTCCCCATGCGCTGGATCCTCATTTGCGAGGACGGCCACCTCGGCGACGTGGACTGGAAACGGTGGGCCCACTCCAGCGCTCCGACCGACCCGACCAAGGGGCGCTGCGAGCAGGACCGCCTCGTCTTCAAGACCCTGTCCGGAAAGGGCGCTGGCGGCCTCGAGACGCTGCGCGTCGAATGCCGCACCTGCACGCGCGGACGGGATCTAATGGGAATCGGCTCGCCAGAAGCCGCCAAGGCCCTCGGCCCCTGCCCAGGTCGCCAGCCTTGGCAACGGCTGGAGGACGCACATGACTGCGAGCGTGTCCCGATCGCGGTCCAACGAGGAGCCAGTAACGTCTACTTTCCGACCGTTCACAGCAGTATCGAGGTGCCCGACACCTCGCTCGCCGCGGCGGGTGAAGAGAAGGCCCTTGAGATCAAGAACAGCATCTGGTATTTGCCCTTGCTCAGCGTCAACGAGGATTCGGAGCAGTTCTCGTTCATCGTGCAGACAATGGCGACTGGTCACGGAGTCACCGCCGAGTTCATACGAGCCCTCGTCCGCGACGAAAAGGCACAGGAGGCTGGCCGCGGCACGGCCGTCTCCGCGCAACCCGGCGACCTGCTTGGTGAGGAATGGGCGGCCTTCGTCACCCCCTTCGCCTCTGAGGAGGACCAGGACGAGGACTTCAGGACCCGTCACTTAGGGCTCGGCGCTGGCGATACCGGGCCGGTGTTCGACTCCCTCGCCGACCGAATCGACAAGGTCGTCGTTGCCGATCGCCTTCGCGAAGTTCGCGCCCTGCAAGGGTTCCACAGGGTCAAGCCCGACCCGAAGAAATTAGTGCGCGTGGACCTTGGCAAGGGTCTCAGGTGGCTGCCCGCCGTCGAGGCACGCGGCGAGGGGATCTTCGTCAGTTTGGAAGAGCAGCGCCTCGCCGTCTGGGAGGAGCACCCCGAGGTCGGAAAACGCGTGGAGGAACTGGATCGTCGCATTGCACGGTCTTTCATGGCGGCGCGCTTCAGGGACAAGACAGGCCCCCGACTTACACCCCGCTATTTGCTCCTGCACTCGCTGGCGCACCAGCTCATCCGCAGGCTCGCCTTCGAGTCAGGATACGCGGCCGCGTCGCTGCGGGAACGCATCTACGCCCGCCCGGCGGCGGAGGACGGAGCCCCGCCGCAGGCCGGAATCCTCATCTACACCGCAGCCGGCGACTCCGAAGGGACACTCGGCGGCCTCGTCCGGCAAGGAGAACCACCACGCCTCGCCCGGACCATGCTCGAGGCACTGCAGGATGCCACCTGGTGTTCCGCCGACCCGCTGTGCGGCGAAAGCATCGCGACCTCGTTCAACAGCTTGAACTACGCTGCCTGCCACGCCTGCTCACTCATCTCCGAGACGAGCTGCGAGTGTGGCAACTTCCTGCTCGACCGGATCGTCTTGATCGGCTCCGACGACTTCCCCGGCTTTTTCAAACCCGTTGTCGATGCAGCTTTCGAAGCAGCGAGCAGTGACGCCAGCGAGCAACCGTGACGGACGCGAACGACGAGCTGCCCAGCTATGAAGATCTCACCGAAGAACAAGACGAGATCTACAACTTGCCGCTCGACGGCAACTTCCTGGTCAGCGGCCCACCGGGCAGCGGCAAGTCGGTGATGGCCCTCTATCGGGCGGAGGCGTTGACCATCGACGACCGCACCCCGTCAATCCTGATGTTCAACAACGTGCTGAAGCAGTACACGCAAAGGCACGCCACAAAACTGGGGATTGAGGACAACGTCGAGACCTTCCACCGCTGGCTGAGCGAGTTCTGGCGACAGCACTACTACGTTCGGCCGCCAAAACTGGGTGGTGGCGAATGGGGCTACGACTGGGCGGCACTGCTATCGCAGTTCTTCAACGCTCCGCCGCAGCCGGGGGCACTCAACGATTTGCTCATCGACGAGGGCCAGGACATGCCCCTGGACTTCTATCGGCTCACACCGTGGATCTGCTCCAACGTCACCGTATTCGCCGACGAGAATCAACAACTGCGCGACGAGAACACGACGCTCAAGGAGATCGAGGCTGCTATCAGGGCGACCAGACATCTCACCCTGCGTCGCAATTACCGCAACAGCATCGAGATCGCGAAGCTGGCCCGACACTTCTATGCCGGAGCGCCGACCGGTGTGCCCGACCTGCCTACGCGGAGCTGGCGCCCTGGCCCCATGTTGACCCACTACAACTCCGACCATGGTTTCGTCGAAGACGTCACAACCTACGCCAAGACGTACGGCAACCGACGCATTGGAATCGCGGTGCCGACCAAGCGCCTGCAGATCCGGCTGCTCAACCAGCTGACGCATCGCAAAGTATCCGCCGAAACCTACGTCTCCGGCGATGCCCGGCACAGCCGGCTGGACTTCTCCACTCCGAGCGTGAAGATCATCAGCTTTGCGAGCCTTAAAGGCCTGCAATTCGACACCTTGTTCGTGCCGGAGCTGCAACTTGCGCCGCCCGACGTCACCAGCGCAGGCGTCCGTATGCGGTATTACGTGGTGACATCGCGGGCTCGTAACGAGCTATACCTGTCCTACACCGGTGACATCGAGCCACCTCTCGTCCGTGACATCCCCGCCGCGATTTTGACCCGAAGATGAGAATGCAGTTTCGTGAATCGAACAGACTCCGAGACCGGCGGCCACACAAGCGCACGGTTCATACTGACCAACCGTATGAACCTACACGCCATGCTCAGCAGCCGCATAATCGGACCGCGAACCTTTTTCACCAAGTACTACCAGGACTTGCTGGATCTCGGCTCGGGTTCTGTCCCTGTGCTGAGCGAACCACCTGCCTCCGATCTGGTTGACGTCGCATCTGCGAGCGTTCAAACGGGGCCGGCCCTGCTGGAAATCATGACTCCGGTTACGAACGTGCCCCAGGCACCCGTCGATTTTGTGGAGTCCGTACCGATGGCAGCCGTTACCGCCATCCACCTCCCCAGCGACGCGAGCCTCCGGGAGTATCGTGCTCGCAAATATCGCAACATTCACCCCCACGACAACATCCTCAACGTTACGCCAGCTCTGTTCACCGGCACGGTGAACAGAAATGACGTAGTCCAGGCATTCGATAGTCAAAAGCGACCTGCACCCCGCGACGCCGAGACGTGGCGACGCATCGATCGGGTACGCGGAGCTCTCTCGGCCTGCATAGCGGCCGCCGACGACGAGGCGACTCTGCGCCGCGCGGCCAGCGTCATCGACAAGAATGTGCTCGTTTCTTCCAGCCGATTCCTGTCGCTGCTCAACTCCTCTCGGCCGCGCGAACTGAACGCTGCCGATCGAGCACTCACTGCAGCGGCCCTGGAGATAGTCATTAACAACGATGTTAAGGATGCCTGGAATCCGGTGGCAATCATCGATCGGATACGCAGCACCGTCTCCTCCGACGACGTCACCGCGAGAATCATCGCTGCCAACCTCAACCGAGTAAGTGAGATCGTCACTGCTCGGGTCCCATTCACACCCTTCCGGCAAGGAGGGCGAGGGCTGACGAGCGCCAAAGCGCTTCTCCTGGTCCTGCTGCGCGAGGATCTCGCGGAACTCCTCGCGTGGCCACCGACGGAAACAGGCGCAGACCCAAACACCAGACAGCTCGCCGCGATCTTCGCAGGCGCACTGCGGGGGCTATCCCGCGAAACCACCTCCGTCCGAAGCCTCACGCTAGACGATCTCACCGCGCGATGGGCATGCAGCAACAATGAATCCGAATTTTCAGCGGTGAACATTG
This sequence comes from Actinoplanes sp. TBRC 11911, assembly GCF_012933445.1. Taxonomy (GTDB): domain Bacteria; phylum Actinomycetota; class Actinomycetes; order Mycobacteriales; family Micromonosporaceae; genus Actinoplanes. Next base: position 37,475 of record NZ_JABBNC010000016.1, on the reverse strand, counting down.
CAGTAGTGGCCAAGGACGACAAGATGCACCTGACAGTTGACGGACGCGGCGTCCGCAGCGTGCGGTCCACCGATACTTCGACACTTTGAGGAACATCAAATCTCTCGCGGACACCGAAATGGATTTGACAGGGCATACCACCGCCTCAAACCAACCACCGAACCAGCCAGCATCTGCCATCGTCTGCCGCTATCCATTCCTTCCGCCATCGCGAGATCTACCGTAGCTACGTGGCGTTTGGTGGGTTCGGCAATCTTATCCTTGACCATTTCCGGTTCTTGTTTCCTCGACGGCGCCGGAGTTCCAGGCGGTGGTCAGGCCGGCGGCGACCCGCCGCGGCGCGAGTCTATGGAGGGTCAGTCCGTCACTAGTTGGCGACGCGCTGGGGATGGCGACGTTGGCCCTGCAAGGCACGGTCATCTTGGGCGACGACTTGTCGCCCCCACGACCTGCAGGTCCTAGGCTTTTCAGGTGAAGTGGCATCGGCGCTTCATCTGCGGCATCCGCCAGCAAGGTGGAGTGATCCACCCAGATTCCGGCGTCATTGTCACGCCCTCCGGCCCCGACGATTGAGACGATGTCCACATGACTGACGATCTGGACGACCAGTACGAGGCTTTCCAAGCGATGGCGGACCGCATCACGCCGGAGAAGGCCGTCCAGAAGCTCCGTCTCCTCAGGGTGCCTGACGAGATCATCGAATTGATCCGCCAACGGCATGAGGCAGAGGTCATCAAGATCCGCGAGATGCGAGAACCGAAAGTCGTCTACATGGCGGGCCGCCTGACCTGGTATACCGGCCCGCGCGCGGATGACCGCTACTGGCCCTCGCTCGAGAGGAAACTGCTCGCCGGGCCGCGGCCGTGGTCGGACAAAGCGATCACCTCTCTTGACGAAGAATCGACGAAGGTTGTAGGCCTTCTCGACGACCCGAGCACCGACGAGTTCCGCAGCATGGGCCTGGTTCTCGGCTACGTTCAGTCTGGTAAGACCGCAAATTTCACCGCGGTCATGGCGAAGGCGGCCGATCGGGGATATCGGCTCTTCATCGTTCTCTCCGGCATCCACAACGGCCTGCGTCGGCAGACACAAGCTCGGCTGGCACGAGAGTTGGTTCAGCTCAACCCAGGTCAGTGGCACGAGGTGACGACCGTCGACTCTGACTTCCAGCCGCAGGGAAACGCTGCGGCGTATTTCGCCGCGCAGAACCAGCGGGTCCTGCTGGTGGTCAAGAAGAACGCGAAGGTGCTGGCGAAACTCAACCGTTGGCTGGCGTCGGCCAAGGAATACCTGCGCGACTGCCCGACGCTGGTCATCGACGATGAGGCTGACCAGGCCACGGTCGGCGGTAAGGTGATCAACCCGCTGATGAGCAAGCTGCTGAAGTCGTTCCGAAAGGTCGACTATGTCGGATACACCGCGACGCCCTTCGCCAACCTCTTGATCGATCCGGCTGAGGACGAGGACTTCTATCCGCGGGACTTCGTGATCAGTCTCAAGGCGCCGAAGGGATACCAGGGGCCTGAGGTTCTTTTCGGTCGTGATCCGCTGGACGGCGAGGACCCGAACGACGTGCCCGCCGGTGAGGACATGATCCGGGAGATTCCGGAAGATGACGTCGAGCTCGTCCGGCCGGTCAACAAGGCCGCCGCGGTCGACTTCATGCCGGAGATGACACCCTCCCTGCGTCGCTCGGTGTTGTACTTCTGGCTGGCCACGGCGGCGCGCAGAGTGCGGAAGTCCGGCGTTCCGCACTCCACGATGCTGATCCACACCACCCTTCAAACCGACATCCATGAGGACTTTCGCGTCCCTCTCGATGACCTGCGTGTCGGCGTGCTGCGTGGCCTTCGAAGAGACGACTTCGACCTCTATCACGAGATCGAGCAGCAGTGGGCCGACGAGAGCGCAAGTGTGCCCGCAGCCGACTTCGGTGAGCAGCCGGTGCCGTTCGACGAGTTGCTGACCCAACTCCCGGCTGTCGTCGAGGAAAGTCGCGTGGTTGTGGACAACTATCGCAGCCGCGATCGGCTCGACTACGAATCCGGACCGGTCGTCGCGATCGCGGTCGGGGGAAACACGCTCAGTCGCGGGCTGACACTCGAAGGCCTTGTGACGAGTTACTTCGTCCGGGCGTCGTCCGCCTACGACACGTTGCTCCAGATGGGTCGCTGGTTCGGTCACCGGGCCGGATATGCCGATCTTCCCAGAATCTGGATGACCGCCGAACTTGCAACCTGGTTCCGCCATCTGGCTGTAGTCGAGGCAGAGATCCGTAAGGACATCGACCGTTATTTGGTGGAGGACAAGAACCCGCGCACGTTCGCTGTCCGTATTCGCACCCATCCCAAGATGCTGGTCACTGCCCCCGCGCGGATGAAGGACGCGGTCACGGCACACGCCAGATACGGTGGTGACCTGGTCGAGAGCCGCTATTTCCGCACCGACGCCGATGCCGGCGAATGGCTGAAGCGCAACGCAGACGCAGGCATCGCACTCATCCAGGCCGCCCAGCGGCACGGTCGAGCCGATTCTCAACAGCCCGCCGGCCGGTGGCTTTGGCGTGACGTGTCCTACCGAGATGTGCTTCGGTTCATCAGTACGTACAAGTTCGACAAACGGACCGAGGAGGCGCGTCCTGAACTCCTCAAGAGTTACATCCAGAAGCGGGTTGACAGTGATGCCCTGCGGGCCTGGGACATCGCCGTCATTGGCAACTCGGGTGCCGACGCCACGGTGTGGAAGCTTCCCGACGGGACACAGGTCGGACTGAACCGGCGCAGCCGGATCAACGGAGCCGAGGATCCGCTCGCCGACATCAAGACCCTTTCCGGTTCCCGAGACCCGGCAGTCAATCTCCAAATACCAGAGGGCTTTGACGTGACGTCGAGGTCCCACGTGGATGCGCTTCGGCTCAAGCAGCGCCCCGACCACGGCTTGCTGCTGCTGTATCCCATCGATCCGGTTTCGACGAGCAGCCGGGATCGGCGCTCGCCACTCAACGCTCCGTACGAAGTCGTCATGGGTGCCGCAATAGTGTTCCCGAAGCCCACGACGGCCGACAGCGAGGTCGAATACGTGTCGGCCGACATCTCCCGGGTCGCGGGCCAGTACTGGGAAGAGGAGGACCCGCAGGCGTTGGAGCAGGAACCCGAGGAAGACGCCGGATGAGCGACTTGAGGACCGTCATCACGGACCATTGGACGGCGCTGAGCGAACGCCCGCACGGGACTTCTTGGCTGACCTCCGAACTACCTGTGGAGGTCGCCGGCGCCCGTGTACTGTGTGCTCTCGGTCCGGACGGCAAGCGGCATTTGTTGGTCCCGATCCCCCGGGGCGAGACGGTGCAACCTGACACCCGAGCGGCCGCCGTGCACCTGGTGCCCCTCGCGCTCGAATCCGGAAGCGGAGTCGGGAAGTATGCGAACCTTGTGCTTCTTCGCGACGACCTCGCCGAGATCTTTACCGGACTGTGTGCCGACGTGGTAGCCGCGTTGGCGGCGGACCTCGCTGCACCTCTGGTCGTCGTAGCCCAGGTTCTCGACGGATGGCATGAACTGTTCCGCAGCGGCCGACAGCTCGGCATCGAACAGCTCGCCGGGCTCTTCGGGGAACTGGTCTTCCTCAACCAGTTGCTCGACCTCGACGGCAACCTGGTCCGCGCGTGGCAGGGTCCGCTCCGAAATCCGCACGACTTCACTGCGAACGGCCAGTCTGTCGAGGTCAAGGCCACGGCATCGTCGGAGGGTCGGTCGGTGCGGATCCACGGGGTTGACCAGCTTGCGGCGCCGCTTGGCGGTGATCTCGTGCTGCGGTGGATGCGACTGGACACCGCGGACGCCGCCGGGACCTCTCTGCCCGAGCTGGTCGAGTCGACCGTCGCACGAGTTGCCCGACCCCGCGAGCTGTGGGACCTGCTGGCACGGTCGGGGTACCTGCTTGCAGACCGGGAACGTTACGACGGCATTCGCTTCACCGCCGTCGATGAGGCCAGTTACCGAGTCACCGATGACTTTCCGCGGATTGTCCCTTCGTCGTTCCTTAACGGGGTGCCGGCCGGACTCTCGGACCTCCGATACACGCTCGATCTCGATCTCGCTCCACCGCCCATGCAGAAGGACGAGATCGCCGACTTCATGAAGGCCATGGCGAACAGATGACCCACCCGCGTTGGTACTCGCAGCCGTTCCCCCCAGCTGGCTCGATCAGCGCCGAAGGAATCAAGCGGACCCTGGGCAAGCCTCCCATTCCATGGCCCGCGATCCTGGTCCGTGAGGCTGCTCAGAACAGCTGGGACGCCAGGCTCGGCGGTCGGTCCGTCGAGTTCACGCTCAACCTGGCTGTAGTGCCACCGCAGCACGCGAACGCTTGGCGCAGCTTGCTGCTCGAGGGAGCCCCGCACAGCGATCGGTTTCCTCTTCGGCAGACACTCCGCAGCCGTGAGAACGAGTCCTTGATGGTGCGAACGCTCACCGTCGGCGACCGTGGGACCAAAGGCCTGGGCGGGCCTACGCGCGCGGATGTCGCGCGTGGCGACGAACCACGCGACTGGGTCTCGTTCGTCCTCAACGTCGGTGACCCGCCGGACACCAAGCGCGGAGGTGGGACGTACGGCTATGGCAAAGGAATTCTTTACCAGACCTCCCGCGCTGGAACGATTCTCGTGCACACCCGCACGATGGTCGGCGCCGAGCTACAGACCCGCCTGATCGGTATCTGTCTCGGCGAATCCATGGAGCTGAGTGACGAGCTGAGTCGAACCCGTCCCTACACCGGCCGCCACTGGTGGGGCGAGGTCGAGTCGGAGCACGTGGAGCCCTTGATCGGAGTGCAGGCGGTCGCTGCGGCGGAGGCTTTGGGACTTCGCCCCTTCGCTCCGGACGAGACGGGGACGGACGTCGTGATCGTCGACCCCGACTTCGGTGAGGATACTGATGAAGAGATCGCTCGGTACCTGGCGGACGCACTCGCGTGGAATCTTTGGCCGATCATGTTGGAACAGCGCGGCACCGAAAGACTGATAGCGCAGGTCTGGCACAACGGCTTGAACGTGCCCGTGCCGGTACCGGAGAAGACGCGCGGACTGCGGACTTTCGTGGCCGCGTATCGGCGGCTCGTGACCGGCGACGAGGTCTCCACCCTGATGTGCGGCAACCCCAAGCAGGCCCTCGGCCAACTGGCCTTGGAACGGCAGTTGATCCCGCCCTACGAGCCACCGGCCGCCGCCCAAGATCTCGGCATTACCACCGCGCCGCATCACGTGTGTTTGCTTCGTGCGCCGGAACTAGTTGTCAAATACCACGCGGGGCCGGAACCGATCAGTGCGAACCTCGCGTACGCCGGCGTGTTCCGAGCTTTCGACGACATGGACCGTACTTACGCGGCCGCTGAGCCGCCCACCCATGACGACTGGGTGTTTGCGCAGTTGGACGGTCGGGGACGCACCTTTGTCAGGACCACCTTCGTCCGCATCAAAGAGCGCTTGGCCGAGTTCGCCAGACCCGCGGAGATCAAGTCCACAGGGACACGTGCGCCGCTCGGCGCCGTCAGCAACTTCCTCGGCTCCCTCGTGGCTGCAGCGGCAGGATTTGGAGCCGCTTCCCCTATCGTGCCCCCCGCGACGTCGGCCGAACGGCGTGCCGGAGCCGACGACGTGGCCGGCGTGGGCGGGGCGTGGACGCACGAAGGCTCGGCAACCTCGTCGTATCCGTCGGTGGAGGACGGCGATGCGCTCGGTCGTGCGGCGAGCCCACCAACTGCTTCGAGACGAGGTCGAGTCTCGATTCGCCCCGACGGTGAGCCCTACTTCGAGGACTCGGAGATCGGGCTCTTGTTGGTGCAGGAAACGGTCGTGGTTGGCAGCGGCCATCTCATCGCTCGCGCCACCGCCGGGATCACCGTAGCGGACGGGAGCCGGGAGCAGGACCCGCCTGCGGGCTCCGACGAGCCGTACGTCATAGGCTGGCGGACTGGGGCACACGAGGAACGAGGCGACACGGTGAACCTCATCGACGCCGTGGCCGGTCAGCGGCTCAGCGTCGTCGTCCGGCCGGTACCGGACACGATCACGCAGATCGATGTTGCTGTGGTGCGCGACGAAGAGGTGGTCACGAGTGGCCGGTAGAGGCAATCGCGCCTGGCCGTACCGCCGCGTGCGAGGTGACCTGGTCAAAGCGTCGCCCTGGACGATCGATCCGGACACCGACGGCGAGCGAGAGGTGCCCGACAGCCTCCCGGACTGGGACTACCAGACCGATCTTCGGCTTCGGCGTCGCATTTCTTTGGACTCGGCCGCCTGTCGTGAGGTCGCGGGGCTTCCACCCGACGCATCGCTCGCGATCAGCGTTCGGTGGAATGCCCTCCCCTCGCTGCTTCGAGGCTCGGCGGCTTGGCTCCCGCTCCGAGACGACTCGCAGGAGTACCTGGTCGACGTGGAGATCGAGGGTGAGCGGTTGGGCGGCATCGTGAACCTGGAGACGATGCTCGTACTCGCGGCGCCAGACAAACCCCGACCGGCCGTCGCGCATCTCGTCGGCAGCAACCTGTGGAACGACCAGATCGAGATTAGGCTGCAGGGCAACGCGCCACTGTTCCCGATCGCGCAAGTGCCGTTCTCAGAGTCGAGCCTCCCCTACAAGGCTGCGTGGTTCCTCGAGTTGGGCGCCGACCTGAATGCGACCGCTCTCGGGGCGATACAGCTCCTCGTCAATCAAGAACATCCGACGATCGTCGCGGCTGTCGGTCGAGCGAGCTCCCCGAACGACGTCGACCGCGCGGTGCTGTCGGCGCTCCGATCGGACGTCGTGCGGACAATGCTCGAGCGAGCGTTGGAAGATGAGGCGTTCGACATGACGGAAGTCTTCGAGAAGGACACGTTGGGCGCGGTTCTGCAGGGCCTGATGAGGACTTACATGTCGAGCTATATGGACGACGGCCTGTTGGAGATCCGCCGCATCCGGGCCAGTGATCCTCCGATGTTCGCCACCATCGTCCAGGCCGCTACTGACCTTCTGGCGGACGAGCGATGAGCACTCTGTATCCGAGACTTCCGATGCGCGCCGCCCGTGAGCGCTTCAAAGATCTGCGGGAACGCAGTGCCACGGACATGTCCCGCTGGTACGACACCACACACCTGGCGCAATACTTCGCGCCGACCGGAGGTACCAGGGCCACCCAGGAACGCCTCTCGGTTCTGCGATTTCAGGTCGTGGAGACCGCCAAGGCCCACGGTTTCCCCAGCCCGTTAGGCCGGTCGGTCCACGACTTCGATACCGCTTTGGCCCGCGAGCTGCACACGAACATGGACCTCGTCCCGGTCGAGGCCGCGGAACGCCCGATGTGGGCGTTCGTGGCCTTGGTGCTGCTTCCGGACGTGGCAGTCTGGCGGTTTCCGGATCCGCCCGACGACCGCGTGCTCGCCACGGACATCACGCGCCACGTGTTCGGCCGTCTCTGGTGGCGTGCCGAACTGACCCGGGACATGGCTCGCCTGGACGACCCTTATCACCTGCTAGGAGTCTTTCCGGAACGAAACTTTGACCAGATCCTCGCGCGGCGCAGGTCGATCGGCGGATCACCCGAGCTGATCCGGGCACTTGCCAAGGAGTGGCCGAAAGACTGGACCGGGATCGACGAGACGGACGCGCTGCGGGATGTATTGAAACACTTAATGCGCAGAGGCGCCTTTCAGGATCTTTACGGGCTGCCCGAGGCCCCGTTGCGGCTCGAGGTGGCAAGAACGATCTCGGACGTCCGACACGGCGGGGCACACTCGCGCCGGGCCGGCGACCTGGACGATGGTCCCGTGGGCCGGCATGCGCGACGCTGAGTGCTGGTCCGACAGGTAGCGTGGTTCTCATGCAGGCGTCCGTAGCTCCGACCCCGAGTTCGGCAGGCATCTCCGGGCGCATGAGTCGTCAACGTCGGCGGGACACACAGCCGGAGATCGCGATTCGGCGGATCCTGCACGCTATGGGCCTTCGGTTCCGTGTCACGCTGCCAATTCCCGGCATGCCGAGGCGGACGATAGACATCGCCTTCACACGCGCCCGGGTGGCCGTATTCGTCGACGGCTGCTTTTGGCACGTCTGTCCCGAGCACCGGACCAGCCCGGCGGCTAACGCTGAATGGTGGGCGACAAAACTGGCGAAGAACCAAGCGCGAGATACTGCCACGAACGAACATCTGAGCGGGCTGGGATGGACGGTTATCAGGATCTGGGAACACGAGGACCCGGAAACGGCGGCCAAATTTATATTGACCGCCGTCAAACCGAATTCCATTTAAAGCTGTTTGTCGAGGCTGTTCGCGATGTGGCGGGCAAGCGACTCAGCGAGCTCGACGGGGACGGCATTGCCGATCTGCCGTGCAATCTGTACCTTGGAACCACACCATTTGAAACTATGACTGAAGCCCTGCAAACGTGCTGCCTCAAGATGGGTGATAGCGCGATTTTGGCGAGGGTGGATGTAACGTCCCTTCTCCGGTTTGAAGAACTCGGTCCGGATCGTGACGGACGGTCGATCCCAATGCAGCCGGCCCATGACGTCGCTCGAGCCCGATGTGTGTTTGATCCAGCATGGGCTCTTTAGCTCATCCGGCAGATTGAAGCGGTTGCCTCCAGGGGGGATGCTGCGGAACCGTGCCCGTGAGATGTCTCGGTACTCACGGGTGATGTGCAGGTCCAACCCACGGAAAGCGCCGGGCACGGCTGGGCCGTGAGGGGCGACCGTCATCTCCGGAAGGAGTTGATTCGTCTCTGGAACGAACTCCGGCAGGTTCTCCAACGCTTGCTCGACCGTTCTCCACTTCTCTCGTGGGACGTGTCCGGGCGGAATCTCTATGGGATCCAGGCCTCGCCGCGTGCCGATCACGATCGCCCGCCGCCGGACCTGTGCCGCACCGAAGTCGGCGGCGTTCACTACCGCGAACCGCAGCTCGTAGTCCTTCAACAATCCGCTGGGGACGGCCTCATCCTGTAAGGCGCGGAACTCCTCGGTACGAAGGAACCGATCGACGTTCTCAAGCATAAATACCTTGGGCTTGATCGCGTTCAGCACGCGTACGTACTCGCGCCAGAGCTGGTTGCGAGGATCGTCAAGCCTCTTCTTCCCGAGGTTCGAGAAGCCCTGACAGGGCGGGCCACCAACGACCACATCGGCTTGCGCAGCCTCCGGGTCGACGTCCCACCCAATGATGCTGTCGGCGACGACAACATCCTTGCCGAAGTTTTCGGCGTAAGTGGTGGCTGCAGCGAGATCGATCTCTACGGCACGGACGGTTTGGTATCGACCAGCTTGGTGGAAACCTGAGGTAATTCCGCCACACCCTGCGAAGAGGTCGACCACTTGGAACGGTTGTGCCATGGACAGTACCTTAGCGCCGCTCGATCACTCGTTCGGGCGTCTGTGCCGCGTGTCCTGCTCCCGTGCACGAAGGCTGGCGCCCTCGGGCGCTTCCAACCTGGTCGGATAACGTGGCGGGTGCGCCAGTGGAGAGGAAATCACGTGGAGTTGCTGCACTCGGGGAAGGTTCGGGACGTCTACGCGGACGGCCCCGACATCCTGCTCGTTGCGTCTGATCGGGTGTCGATCTATGACGTCGTCCTTCCCACGCCGATCCCGGACAAAGGGAAGATCCTCACGCAGCTCTCCCTCTGGTGGTTTGAGCAGCTCGCCGACGTCGTGCCCAACCACATCATCTCCAGCACCGACGTCCCCGAGGAGTGGGCCGGCCGTGCGGTCCGCTGCGAGCGCCTCGACATGGTCATGGTGGAGTGCATCGCGCGGGGCTATCTCGCCGGCTCGGGTCTCAAGGAGTATGAGCGTGACCAGGCCATCTCGGGCGTGCCGCTCCCCGCGGGGCTGATCGAGGGGTCCGACCTGCCGGAGCCGATCTTCACGCCCACCACCAAAGAGTTGCCGGGTGAGGGCCATGACGAATTCATGACCTACGGAGACGTCGAGGCCAAGGTCGGTGCCGGCACCGCGGACGAGCTGCGGCGGATCACGCTCGAGGTGTACCGGCGCGGGCAGCAGGTCGCGGCCGCCAAGGGGATCATCATCGCGGACACGAAGCTTGAGTTTGGGTTTGGGCAGGACGGCAGTCTCAAGCTTGGCGACGAACTGCTCACGCCTGACTCGAGCCGCTTCTGGGCGGCCGACGAGTGGAAGCCGGGCGGCACCCAGCGCTACCTGGACAAGCAGTTCCTCCGGAACTGGTCCTCGTCGCTGACCGACTGGAACCGCACCGCGCCTGGGCCGGAAATCCCGGACGAAGTGGTGGAGGCCACCCGCAACCGCTACATAGAGGTGTACGAGCGGCTGACCGGCGACACCTGGCGCTAGGACGACGGCCAGAGCTTCAGGCCCGGCGTCTCCCGCGTGCGATACAGGTAAACCCCGTACAGGACGGCCAGCACGGCCATCAGCGCCCCGGTCCAGCCGCCGACGGCCAGACTCACCGGCGCGAAGACCCACAGCACCACGGCGAGGGTCACCCGCCAGACGCGGCGGCGCTGGGTGAGCTTCGCCATGCGTTGCGCAAAATCGGGGTCCTCGCTATCCAGCTGACTCACCAGCCGGTCGAAGACGCTCTTTTCCTTGGGGTCGAGCACGGGTAACCACCTCCACCTGCGGACATCCGCGGCGTTGGCTACCCGTGCCCGGCACGCCAAAACCTCCGGGTGCCCATCCACACACCCAGAGCAAAGAGCCTGCCTTCGTACGCGACGCCGGCTCCCACAACCGCATCAGACCCAGTCCCGGACCCCGGATGAGCCCCGCCCCGCACCCCGGCGCGGCCACCCACAGTGGACATCCCGCACCGCGACCACGCCTCCTACCAGTGTGTTAGCCGTCGCGCCCGTAGGAGTTACGTCAGGGCGTACCCGCAATCGGGCCTTTTCATTCTTTTGTGTTCGTCGATCTGTGGCGGCCGCGACGGGCTGGCGCTCGCCGGTGTCGATGTGTCGAAGGACTCACCCGAAAAAGGGTTGGCCGCGGACGTCGAAGGGTGGTGATCTCGTGCCTACGCTCGGGACGTGGACTATGGCTTACCGCTGGAATTCGGCACCTTCATCACACCCGTCAACAACCCGCCCCAGGCGGCGGTGGCCCGCGCCCGGCTCAGCGAACAGCTCGGCTTCGATCTGGTCACGTTCCAGGACCACCCGTACATTTCCGGCTTCCACGACACGTGGACCCTGCTCAGTTGGGTGGCAGCGCAAACCACCACAATCCGGGTCGCCGGCAACGTCCTCAACATCCCGCTGCGCCCGGCGCCGGTCCTGGCCCGCGCGGTCGCCTCGCTCGACCTGCTCTCCGACGGACGGGTGACGCTGGGCCTGGGCGCGGGCGGCCAGTGGGACGCGATCGCGGCGATGAGCGGCACCCGGCGCACCCCGGCCGAGTCGGTCGACCAGCTCAGCGAGGCCATCGACGTGATGCACGAGATCTGGCAGGCGGACGAGCGGGGCCGGCTGCGGTATGACGGCGACTACTACCAGCTCGACGGCACCAAGCGGGGACCGTCGCCGGCGCACCGGGTGCCGATCTGGGTGGGCGCGCGCAAGCCCCGGATGCTGCGGCTGATCGGGGCGAAGGCGGACGGCTGGCTCCCGTCCTACTCGTACCTGGAGCCGGGTGAGCTGACCCGCAGCAACCAGATCATCGACGAGGCGGCGGTCGCGGCCGGTCGCGCCCCTACGGAGATCCGCCGGGTGCTGAACTTCTTCACCCGCCCGGGCGCGAAGGACCCGTCGCGCTGGATCGACGAGCTGGTCCGGCTGGTCCTGGAGGACGGCATCGCCACGATCATCCTGGGCACCGACGATCCCGGGGAGCTCGAGCGCTTCGCGACGCAGGTGATCCCGCCCGTCCGCGACCAGGTGGCAAAGTCCCGCGCCCAAGGCCCGGGCGATCCGGGTCGGTGACCCAGGCCGCAGCCCGCCCGTTTCGCGCCCGCCAGCGAACCTCGCAGTAACGGCGATAGGCACAACTCCGTCCAGATTGGACGTCAGCGAAGACGGATCGACGAACCCCTTAGATTGATTCAGCGCCGTCGATCGTCACGCACGGCGAACCCGGACGCCTCCGGCCAGCCCCGAAGCATCGAAGAATGTTCACGAGTTGCCCGATATTTCCCATCACGACTATCGATTTCACCGCTCCGCGCGGAACACAGCCGCACCACAAACGGCCGGAATGTGGCTGCGTTCGGCTCGGAAGGAGGGTCCGTTCGGTCGGAAAGGGCGGGGGTGCGTCAGCTGCCCACGCGGTTGCGCAGCCCGAGAGGCCTGGTTCGGGCAGGTATGGGTTGCCGCTTTGGCGAGAAGCCGACCGCGTTCAGCGCCAGCCGGGCACGTCGGTGACTGGGCTGCAGCGGCGCACAGCCGCCTCCCGGGGGAATGTCGCCCGGGGGAATGTCCAAGCCCGCCGAACCGGCGGCCTACGTGGCTCAGGGATGGGTCGGGGACGCGGTCTCCGGCTCGACCCGCCACCCCGCGCTGGCGCCGCACGCCTCGCACGCCAGCTGGTCCCCACAGGACGGGCACCAGTTGTTCGCGCGCCTCAGGTACCACCCCAGGGCCACGCCGCTTAACAGGCTCATCAGGCCGACGATCGCGGCGACCGTGACGGCGCCGGTCATGCCGCGGTGTTTCGCAGCGGCAAACCGGCGGCGGTCATTGGAAAGCCGTACCTGCGGTCGCGGCGATCCAGCGCCGGGTCCTCGTCGGAGCGTCGGCTCACGTACGGGGCGGTGAACGTGTCGACGCCGGTGCCGATGTTGGGGCCCGGCCGGTACCGCACCGTCACAGCACGCGGGGAAGCTGCCTCGATCACGCCGGCGTGCCAGCCATCGCGAAACACCCACACGCGGTCGGACGGGTGGTAGCTGTCGGCGGGCGCAACGTCCGCCGGGTCTCGCTGTGGCGGGGCGATGGACGGGGTGGACGTCGGTGCCGTGGACATCAGAGATGACCCTCCCAGATCTCGGAGACTCGGCTTGGCTTGTGTGACCCCCGTGCCGCATACAACGCCGTACGGACACTCGCGTCGGCCGAGAAGCCGAACTTTCGACACGCTCTGTCAGCGGGCGGTGCGTGTCTGTCAGTTATCATGCTCGCTGAAAAGTGCGTTCGCAAGGCCGGATGCACGTGCATCCGTCACGGGCGAATGCTTCGGGCATGGGGATGGACCTGTTTCCCACCGGGCGATCTCCCCTCTAGGATGCTTGAGGACTGCGGCCGGGCAGCCCAGATAACGATGAGGAGTCAGGTGAGCACGGGTTCGCAGCAGGAGGAGGCGCCGGGCAGCGGCCCCACCGTGCTGCGCATCCTTTTGGGCGCGCAGCTGCGCCGTTTGCGGGAAAGCAAGGGCATCACCCGTGAGGACGCCGGGTATGAGATCCGCGCTTCCGGCTCGAAGATCAGCCGCATGGAGCTCGGCCGGGTCAGCTTCAAGGAGCGCGACGTCGCCGATCTGCTCACTTTGTACGGTGTCGCCGACGCCCAGGAGCGCGAGCAGCTTCTCGTCCTGGCCCGCCAGGCGAACAACCCGGGCTGGTGGCAGCAGTTCAGCGACGTGATGCCGGGCTGGTTCCAGTCCTATCTGGGGCTTGAGGCCGCGTCCACGCTCATCCGCACGTACGAGATTCAGTTCGTCCCCGGTCTGCTGCAGACACCGGACTACGCCCGTGCCGTGATCATGCTCGGCCACGCCGGCGTGACCCCGGAGGAGATGAACAAGCGGGTCGAGCTTCGCCGCCAGCGCCAGCAGATCCTCGACCGGCCGGACGCCCCGCAGTTGTGGGCGGTCATCGACGAGGCCGTGCTCCGCCGCCCGATCGGCGGCGTCGACGTGATGCGGGCGCAGATCGAGTTCCTGATCGAGGCGTCGAAGAAGCCGAACGTCCGCCTCCAGATCATCCCGTTCCACGCCGGCGGCCACGCGGCCGCGGGCGGTCCGTTCGCGATCCTGCGTTTTCCCGAGCCGGAGCTGCCCGACGTCGTCTACGTCGAACAGTTGACCAGCGCGATCTACTTGGACAAGCGCGAGGACGTGGACCACTACGCGATGGCCATGGAGCGGGTCTGCATCGACGCCGAGGCGCCGAACAACACCCCGGAGATCCTCGGCAAGCTGCTGCACGAGGTCGGCCGACCGGCCTAGGCCCTCGACCGGTTGCTGAGCGTAAAGCTCGAACTTCAAGAATTCACACGAAAGGCGTACGGGTTCGGGTCCCGTACGCCTTCAAATCGTGAGTGTCTATCGCCCCCGTTCGTGACCCGGCTTCAGCCGAGGAGGTTGTCGAAGTCGCCGTCGCGAACGCCGCCGAGGAATGCCTCGATCTCGGCGTGGGTGTAGATCAGGGCCGGGCCCTCAGGGTCCCGAGAGTTGCGCACAGCCACCTCACCGGTGGGCAGCAGGGCAGCCTCGACGCAGTTGCCGCTGGGGTTGCTGCGCCGGCTCTTCTGCCAGGTGACACCGTCCAACTGCCCGGCGGGGATGCCGTTAACCGCGTGGGTCATGTGAAACTCCCTAGGTTTGCTCCGGCCGGGGATCGTCCGGAGGCAGATACTCTCCCGTGTGCAACTAGATCTCCACACCCTGTGCAAATGCACGTGCATTTGGCCTTGCTAACTCACGGGATTGTGAGCATGATAACGCACGTACGTTCCCTTCGGGGGTCACTTACGGTGACATCTTTTAGTGACGGACCGGTCGCGGAAACAGCGTCTGCGGCCTCGGCGCAAGGCTCCTTGGCGGGGGCGTCCAAGCGAGAGGTGACGACATGACGGTTCCCAACATCGGTCCTGAGCACGCCGATCAAGGTTCCCGCGACACGGTCGACAGCCCGCGCCGTGGCAACCCCGCACCCGTCCTCAAAGGCGGGTCGCTGACCGACGACGTGACGGCCGCCTCGGCCCGTGCGAGCACCGTCACGCATCGATTTGGCGGGGTCAGGTATGCCCTGGCCCGCCCCGAGGTGGCGGTGGCCGATCCCGAGCCGCCGGCGGAGGAGGGTGGTTCCCACGCGCGCTAGTGAGCTCGTTCGTTGCGCACGGGGTAGACATGCCGGTCATCTACCCGGCCTGCGGGTCCCCGTGCCGACCGCGCTGATGTTCCGTGGCGGGCGCTTGTTGGAGCGCTGTCCACGATGGTCCGCGCACGAGTTCGCCGAGGGGGACTACCGCTGGGGTAGAGGCACGCTTCGGTTACGCCTCGTACACGTCGAGTGGTCTCGCGTTGTCGCCTGTGGTGGCGACAAATGGCTCGAGACCGAAGGCGTGGTGGTGGACTCCGCCGGTCGTGAGGGCGACCGACGACAATATTTGATTCGCGCAGATTCAATACCCGCGCCACTGGCACGGAAACGACCGCGATGGCGGGTGGAACGGCCGATCACCCGATCGAGCGCCTGACCGGCGCTCCCCCGACCCCGGTCGGGCGGTCTGGTTCCCCCGTGCCACGCCGCTCGACCGGCCTCCATTACGGCTTCCGGGCCACGCCCGACCAGTAGTACGCCGCCTCCGGCTCGGCGACCGGCTCGTCCGGCCGCCACGCCGACACCGGCACCAGCCCCGGGTCGAGCAGCTCCCAATCCCCGAAGAAGCGCTGCACCTCCTCCTTGGAGCGGACCACCAGCGTCATCCCGGCGCCGGTGGCCGCGTCGACCGCCGCGCCCACCTCGGCCGGGTTGAAATCGGCGGTCGGATGGGTGATGGCCAGGCAGCTCCCGGACGGCATCCGGTCCCGCAGCGTCGCCACCTTGTCCCACGGATCGTCCTCATCCGCCAGCAGCATGAGGATCGCGATCAGGGTCAGCCCGATCGGCTGGGTGAAGTCGAGCGTGTCCTTCAGAACCGGATCGTTCAGGATCGACGCCGGATCACGGATGTCCGCCGAGATGTACTCACTGCGGCCGTCCTCCGAGCTGATCATCAGGGCGCGCGCGTGGACCAGCACGATCGGGTCGTTGTCCACGTACACCACGCGGGCCGTCGGTTCGATCTTCTGGGCGACCTCGTGCAGGTTGGGCCGGGTCGGGATGCCCGTTCCGATGTCGAGGAACTGGCCGATCCGTTCCTTATCAACCAGAAAATTCGCCGCCCGGTGGACGAACTTGCGGTTCTCGCCGGCCATATACCGCATGCCGGGGATGGCCTTCATCATCGCCTCGCCGACGGCCCGGTCGACGGCGAAGTTGTCCTTACCGCCCAGCCAGTAGTCGTAGATGCGAGCGGAGTGCGGCACATTGATGTTGACGCCCGGTGGTGCGACCTCGCTGTCGTCCGGCACGACCGCCTCCTCACTCGACCCGCACCCCCGGGCCGATGTCCGTCAGTGCGGTACAGAGTAACGGTCGAAATCGATCAAAGCAGCCCCGCCGACTACGGAGTGGAGTGTGCGGGTCAGGCCGCGGAGGCGCTGTCGCGGTACTGCCGGCCGTGCCCGCCGGACCCGCTCCCGCAGACCACGCGGTCGCGTCCGCCGTGCTTGGCGGCGTACAGATTGCGGTCCGCAGTGGACAGCAGAGCCGCCTGGGTCGCCTCCGCAGCGTTACCGCCGCCGGCGACGCCAATGCTCACGGTAACCGGAAGCTGCCGGGTGAGGGCGACCCAGTCATGGCGGCCGACGACCCGGCGGATGCGGTCCAGCAGCCGCACCGCCCGCTCCTCCGGGGTGTCCGGCAGGACGAGAAGGAACTCCTCGCCGCCGAGCCGGGCCGCGAACCCGTCCGGCGACACCGCCGCCAGCTCGGACTCGAGCAGCTTCGCCACCCGGACCAGGACCTGGTCGCCGACGTCGTGCGACAGGTGGTCGTTGATCTGCTTGAAGTGGTCGATGTCGAGAATGGCCACGGTGACCAGCGAGTCCGCGGCGATCAGGTCGGGCAGCTGCTCGTCCACATAGCGGCGGTTGTGCAGGCCGGTCAGCGGGTCGCGGCGGGCCTGCTCCCGGAAGAGCTCGGCCTCCTCACGCGCCTCGGTGGTCTCCAGCATCACCTGACGCGTCCGGGCCTGCGCCTCGCGCCGCATCGAATGCATCCGGTTGTACGCCGCGAAGAACTCCTTGTGGGCCGCGAACGCCTCGGCGAACTCGCCCCGGGCCGCGTGCAGCTCGGCCTGCTCCTGGTGCACCTTGACCAGCACCTGGCCCAGTTCCCGCTCGGCGCACAAGCGGCGCGAGGCGTCCAGGCTGCGCTGGGCACGGGCGTACGCGTGCAAGCCTCGTTGGGCCCGGGCCAGGGTGAGCAGGTATTCCGGCAGGGCGTCGGCGTCGTCCTGCGCCCCGCCGTCGTGGTAACTGTCGATGCACGCGATCATCGTGCGCTCGGCCTCGGCGTACTGCTGATTCTCGATCTGGATGACGCCGACCGTGTCCTGGATCGAGGCGTCGAGCTTGAAGCCCTCCTGCTTGGCGAGGGTCCGCAGCCGGTCGGCGACGTGCCGGGCGTGCTCGCTGTTGCCAGCCGCGTACTCCGCGTACGCGTAGTTGTTCAGCACGGCCAGCAGTAAATCCGGCCGGTCCAGCTCGGTGGCGAGATCGGCGGCCTGCTCGTAGCGCGTCCGGGCGGCGTCGGCCGACCCGCTCAAGGCCAGCGCGTCACCCAGCTTGTTGCGGTGCCAGATGTGCATGAAGTCGGTGGCGGTCTCGTCGAGCAGCTCGACGCAGAGCACGGCATGCTCCAGGCTCTGCGCGGCGTCGCCCAGGTGCCGGTGGATGTTGGACCAGACCAGGTGGGTACGCGCCGCGAGCTGTTTCGCGTCGTTGTCGAGCGCCCACTTGTGCACTTTCCAGATGCGCTTGGCGGCCAGCGTGACGTCCCCGTTACGCATGTGCAGGTTGGCCTGGCTCAGCTCGGCGCGCGCGATCAGCAGCTCGTCGCCCAGGTCACGGGCGTACTGCTCGAGTTCGACGGCACGATTGAGCATGGGGCCGGCATCCCAGTTGATCTCGTCCTCGAGCCGGAGCAGGGCAGCGGAAAGCCGCTCACTGTCCACGTCGCCGCCCCTTCCCGCGCTCGTCACCGCGACCATCGTCACCGACCGGAGGTGAGGAACATCCCGGAAAATCTCCGAGCGTCCGCGAATGATCAGCGCTCCGCTTTCGAAGGTTAGCTCTCCGTGAGAAGTTCCTCCCACAGGGGAGCGAGTGACCAATGTCGCCCCGCGGTTCATCTGCCCGCGCGACAATCAGAGCCGCAAACACTCACATCCGGCGCCGATATCCTCGACAGATGAGTACGACGGCGGAACCGGGACTCCGCGAGCGTAAGAAGGCCGCCACCCGGCAGGCGTTGCATGACGCGGCGCTCCGGCTCGCTATCGAGCACGGCGCCGACCGCGTCACGGTCGAGGCGATCGCGGACGAGGCCGGCGTCTCCCGGCGTACGTTCTCGAACTACTTCGGCAGCAAAGAGGAAGCGCTGATGTACGGCGACTTCCAGCGCATCCACTCGCTCATCGAGAAGGTGCGGGCCCGTCCGGCGGACGAGACGCCGTGGCAGGCGCTCACCGCCGCGGCCGCCGAGTTCTACCGCACGCTCGGCGACCTCGACCCGCAGATGATCGCCCAGGGACGCCTGGTGCGCAGCCATCCGACCCTGGTGGCGGCCCAGGCGCAGACGTTCGCGGCGCTGGAGCGTGAGCTGGCGGCCGAGGTCACGGCCCGGTCCGGCCAGGCCGACCCGATGGCCATCCGGGCGCGGCTGACCTCGGCGGTGTTCCTGGCGTCGCTGCGGGTGGCGTGGCACGTCTGGCTGGAGGCCCCGCCCGGGACCAACCTGTGGTCGATCGTGCAGGCGTCGCTGGCCGAGGCGGGCAGCGGCTTCGCGTAACGGCGCCGCCTAGCGGCGCAGGCCGTCGAGCAGCAGGTCCAGGTGCCGTCGCCAGGCATTGGGGAGATCCACGCGGTGCACCACGGCGGCGTTGGCGCGCAGCAGAAGGCTCAAGTCCTGCCGGGTGAAATCGGGACGAAGCACGCCCGCGTGCTGGGCCCGCTCGATCACGTCGGTGGCGCCTCGCTGGGCCGCCGCGCGCAGACCGGCGAGCCGGTCGTCGTCGTCGAACCGCGAGTTCACCAGCAGCTCGGACAGGCCGCGATCGGTGGCCTGCATCTCGAACAGCCGGGTCAGATATGCCACGAACGCGGGCCACGGGTCGGGCTCGACCATGGCGAACTCGGCCAGCGCGACGTACTCGGCCATCTGCCCCGCGAACACCTCGGCGATCAGGTCGCGACGGGTCGGGAAGCGGCGGTACAGCGTGGCGTTGCCCACCCCCGCACGCCGGGCGATCTCATCGAGCGATGCGTCCAGACCGTGCTCGCCGAACACCTCGCGGGCCGCGGAGAGCAGCGCCGTTCGGTTGCGCTCGGCGTCCGCGCGCAAACGGTGTGCCATGGGTGACAGCCTACGACGGGACCGGGGGACCCTCCCCGGTTGGTGTTACGGTTCGCGGCATGCACACCACGACCACGGCGGTGGATATTCCGACGGCGGATGGCATCGCCGACGCGTACCTGGTCAAGCCCGATGGTGCCGGGCCGTTTCCGGGTGTCCTGATGTTCATGGATGCCTACGGCCTGCGTCCGCGCCTGATCGCGATGGCCGAGCGGATCGCCGAGCGCGGCTACGCGGTGCTGATGCCGAACCTGTTCTACCGCAGTTCGCGGTCGCCGATCCTGACGCCGGAGGAGATGGCGGACGGGTCCGTCTTCGGTCAGAAGCTGATGCCGATGATCAGGACACTCACGCCGGCGAAGGTCGTCGAGGACGCGGGGGCCTACCTCGGCTTCCTCGCCGCCCAGGATGACGTCGCCACCGGGCCGCGGGTGATCACCGGTTACTGCATGGGCGGGCGGAACGCGTTGCGGGTCATCGAGGCGTACCCGGGAAGCTTTGCCGCGCTGGGCAGCTTCCACGCCGGCACCGTCGTCACCGACCAGCCGGACAGCCCGCACCTGGGCGTCGGCTCGATCACCGGCGAGGTCTACTTCGCGCACGCGGATCATGACCGGTCGATGACGCCGGAGGAGATCGCGACGCTGGAGGGCGCCCTGGCCGCGGCCGGCGTGCGATACACGTCCGAGGTCTACCCGGACGCCCCGCACGGGTTCACCATGAGCGACACGGCCGCGTACCAGGAGGCCGGCGAGCAGCGCCACTGGACGAACCTGTTCGCGCTGCTCGACCGCGCCCTGCCGGTGCCGGTCAGCTGATACAGAACTCGTTACCCTCGATGTCGGCCATGGTGTGCCAGGAGAACGGACCCTGGCGGCCGGAGTGCAGGAACGTGGCACCCCGGGCGACCAGGGCGTCCCGTACCTCGTCGATCCGGTCGCTGCCGACGAACACGTCGAGATGAACCCGGTTCTTCACGGTCTTCGGCTCGGGCACGACCTGGAAGAGCACGCGGCGCGGCTTTCCACTCGAGTACGCCTCGGGGTGCCGGATGGCCGCGCCGACGCGCCACACCAGCCGCCCGTCGTGGGTGGTGGTGTCCGACTCGTCGGCCTGGCCGCCGGCGACCAGGCCGCGGATGAGATCCTCGTCCGGTTTCTCCACCTCCCAGTCGAGGGTCTCAGCCCACCAGTCGGCGAGCGGGTGCGGATCGGCGGAATCGACGACTACCTGAAAGTCAAAGGGCATGACCGGACGCTAGCCGGGAAACCTGTCAGATCCTGACCGTTATTGCTGGTAGAGACCGGGAAAATATCGATCGGTCGCCACCACGTCGTACACCTGGCGCACCTCGGTGATCCGGCCGCCGGTGATCGTCAGGAACTCGATCATGCGAGCCGTCCCGAACGGCGCCACCATGTCGTAGCTGATCGCGACTCCGTCGTCGGCCGGTGTCTGACCGACCACGGTGACGTCGTCGGCGAAGACCGCGATCCGATGCAGGGTTTGCACCAGCTCCTCCTCGTCGACCACGGCGTCGAGGTTCCACTCGATCTCCGCGTCCGGCGACAGCAGGTGCCGGACCGCCACCCGGTCGTCGCTGGTCCACGAGTGGGTCCAGAAACCGGCCACGTCCATCGGTGCTCCTAGCGGGTCGCGCCGGCCACCGGCCGGGCGGGCATCGGGTCGGGGAACTGCCCATGGCCGAGCAGGGCGGCGGTCGCCTGGGCCACCCGCTGCGCGGCCAGGCCGTCGCCGTACGGGTTGCCGCCGGCCACCATCGTGTCGCGGTGCACCCGGCCGGCCAGCAGGCCCGCCATCTTCACCGCCACGGTCGCCGGATCCGGTCCGACCAGCCGCGCGCTCCCGGCGTGAATCGCCTCGGCGTAGGCGCCGGCATTCCCCAGGACGAAAACCGGGGCACCGGCCGCGAGGGCCTCCTCGGTCAGATCCTCGTCCGCGGTGATCACCACGTACGCCTCGGCGAGCAGAGCGGCGCGCAACGCGGACGGGAGCTCCCCGCCCAGCGCGAGCACCTCGAGATCGCCGAACCGGACCGTGAGCGGACGCAGCGCCGCGACCACCGGCGCCGCGTCCGCTCCCACCACGACGAGTCGCCGGGAACGGACCGGCGCCTCCTCGCGGCGGCCGGCGAGCGCCCGGGCCGCGTCGGCAGCCGTGCCGCCCGTCAGCAGCACGTCCCCGGCGACCACGCGCTCATCCAGCAGGTTCATGGCGGCCAGCGGTGTCGCGGCCAGGTGCAGGGTGGTGACCTGGGCGAGCAGCCGCCGGTCGGCGTCGGTTGCCACCGGGGTCACGTCGCTCGATCGGCGGCCCGCGTCGATCTGCATGATCGGAATCCGGCGCCAGTGCGCGGCCAGCCCGGCGGCCAGGAAATCGCGCACCACGACGGCGGCCGGTGTGCGACCCGCCCAGAGCGCGTCGAAGCGGCGCAACGCCTCGGCCGGGTCGTCCCCGGTCGGCATCGTGATCTTGGGAGTCAGCCCGAAGGCGGCGTACGTGGCGTCGACCGCGGCCGGATCCGGGCCGGCCGCCAGCAGCACCGCCGAAAGGGTTCCCTGCTCGCGCATGGCCAGCGCGATCGGGGCGAGCCGGAGAGCCTCGGCCCGCGAAGCGCCGACGAGGTGCACTTCGGGCAGCGTCATGGTTTCCTCTCCGACCGGTGGACGGCTAGGACACTATGCAGTCACGCTGCGTGATACAAGGTTCCGAGCCGGGACGCCGGATCAAAGTGGCCGAACGGTCGAACCCAGACATCCCAGGCTGGGCATTTACGGCCGAAACCCCACTTGTCGGAGAGAAGGCAGAATATTACGCTCTGTAATCACGTCAGTCGGGCGGGCGGTTGAGCAGCGACGGGTCGTCGCGCAGCAGCGCGGCCAGCCGGCGGGCCGCCAACTCGGTTTCCTCCGGGCGTTCCACCTGCAGCGGGACCGGATGCGCCAGCGGGGCCGGCATGCCGTTGGGCTGCGGCTGCTGCGGGATCCGCTCGGCGGCCGGCGGCTCGGCCGGTGCACGATACTGCTCGGGCTGGATGTGCTGGGCAGGGCCGGGCTGCGGCGGGACCGACGGGCGGGGCTGCGGCGGCATCGGGTAGCCGTTCGGGTCCTCGTACGCCGGTGGTGGTGGTGCGGCCGGGGCGTCGAACGTCCCGTACCGGCGCTCCTCGGTCTCCGACTCGGCGTAGAAGCGCTGCGGCGGATATGACTCCTCGACCGTCGCATCGACCGCCACCACGAAGTCGGCGTGCCGCCCCGCGGCCGCGGCCGGGTCGGTGGTGGGCGTGCCGACCGCGTTCTCGGCGTTGACCTGCACCTGACCGTCGGAGAAATAGAAGTGCAGCAGGAGCGGGTCGCCCGCCCCCTCGACACCGACCGTCACGCCCAGTTGTGGATTGTGCGCTATGACCCCCGCGATGGCCTCGACGAGCTCCGTCACCGCCGGCGGGGTACCCGTCGCCTCCCCGGCGGCGCGGCGGCGCAACTCATCACGGCGCGCGAGCTTGTCGAGCGCGTCGTCCAATCCGCCTCGCACGTAACCGTTCCTTCCGTAGCGGGTCGCTCCGTCAACTCTGCCCGCTCGGAGGCCGATTTGGGAACCTCGATCCGAGCGACCCGCCGCACACCCTACGTCGACTTTTGCCGAATGGCTTTGTCGAGGGCTTGATCCAGCACGACCAGTAACGCGTCGCGCACCGATCCGCGAAAACGTGCGTCGTAGGCGAGCACCGGGACGTCCTCGCGGATCGCGAGCGCCCAGCGCACTTCGTCCAAGCTGTAGTTCATCTGCCCGTTGAACGTGTTGACGCCGACCACGAACGGAAGCCCGGCCCGCTCGAAATAGTCGACAGCGGGATAGCAGTCGTCGATGCGGGCCGTGTCCACGACCACGAGGGCACCGAGCGCGCCCTTGATCAGGTCGTCCCACATGAAGGCGAACCGGGACTGGCCGGGCGTACCGAAGATGTAGAGCTTCAGCGTCTGGTCGATGGTCTGCACGCCGAAGTCCATCGCGATGGTCGTCGTCGTCTTGAGCGACGCCTCGCCGGGATCGTCGATGCCCATCGAGGCCGACGTCATCTCGGCCTCGGTGGTGAGCGGCGAAATCTCGGAGATCGCACCGACGGTCGTCGTCTTACCGACGCCGAAGCCACCGGCCACGATGATCTTGACGGGGACCGGTGCTTTCTTCGGCCTGCCGTCCTCGCTACCCACGCGGGCGGTGCCCACGTGGCGGTCAGGTGATTGCTCGTAGTCCACGGATCACTCGCATGATGGTCTCAGGGTCGGGGGTGTCGTTGTCCAGCACGTGGACGTCCAGCTGGCCGGCGGCTCGGAGGTCGCCGACCAGGATGCGCGCGACGCCGAGGTGCAGGTGCAGCCGAGCGGAGATCTCCGCCACCGAGACCGGCTCGCTGCACATCCCGACGATCGCGCGCATCTCCGGCGAGAGACGAACCGGCGCGGCCATCGGGTTTAAGGTCACCTGGGTCTCCATCCCGATACCAGGATCCGCACCATCCGTACGCCCAGACGTGATGACGAATGGGCGCAGGCTCACGGACTGGTCGGTGACGGTTTCCTCGACGCGGTGCGCGGGTCGGTACCCACCGGACGAGCTGGGCTGCAGAAAGGGCCGGACGCTCGGCCGAGCCGGGCTAGCCGGGTCGTCGGGGTCCGGATAGGTCATTGCTGGACGGCGTTCTTCAGCTCGGCTATCAGGCGCGGGCTCAGCGCGCCACCGGCACGCGTCGCGAACAGCGTCATCTCGTACGCCAGCGTCCCCAGGTTCGCCGAGCGGTCCGCGATGACGCCGAGCACCGACCCCGCGCTGATCGCGGTGACCAGCAGGTAGCCCTCGGCCATGTCGATGATGACCCGGTTGAGCGCGCCCAGCCGATACCAGCTGGCCGCTCCACCGGCCAGGCTGGTAAGGCCGGACACCACGGCCGCGAGTCGCTCCGCGTTGGGCCGGTCCTTGATCGCCGACATCGCCATCAGCAGGCCGTCGGACGAGACGGCGATGGCCTCGATCACTCCCGCGGTGCCGGAGGTGAACGAGTCCAGCAGCCAGTTGAAGGTCTTCGCCTCGGCGCTCAGGTTGTTACTGGTATCGGTCGAGTAGGGGGAAGTCATCGCGGTTGTCCCTCTGGTTGCGGCTGAGTTTCGTTCAGTGCGAGTGCGACGCCGTACTCGAACTGTTCCATCAAGGCACGTGCGGCATCCGGGTCCAGCGGAGGCGCCATCGTCGGCGGGGGCGGGCTGTTCGGCTCGTCCATCGGCAGCGTCGCACCCGGTACCCGGCGCGCCAGCGGCGCGTGCCCGGCCGCCGGGGGCGACGACATGTCAGTCTCCACCGCGTCCCACTGAGCCCGGCTGACACCGGCCTCGAAGGCCTCGAACGCGGCCCGTGCGGCCACGGCGTCGTCTTGCGACGGCGGCGCGGCCGGCAGCTTGGTACCGGCTTCCATCGGCAGTTGGTTGCCCGGCACCCGCCGGCGCAGCGGGTTGGCGCCGGACGGCTGGTCCAGCGACCGGTCCGGCTGCGTCGCGTAGCGGTGGTCCTCGTCGACCCGCTGACGCGGGATCCGCGGCTGCGCCGGAGCAACGGGCGACGGCTCGGTCGTCGGGGTGGTCCACGTCGCCTGCGGTGTAGCCGGCGGCGCCGTCCAGGCCCCCGGACCGGCCGCGGGTAGCTCGGGCAGGGCGGCCGGCACGCGACCGGCCACCGGGGCCCCGAGGTCGATGGCCGGCTGCGCGGTGTCGTTGCGGTAGACCGGCTCGGGCTGGCGAGGCTCTTGGTACGGCTCCTGATAGGGCGCCTGGTAAGGCTCTTGGTACGGCTGCTGGTACGGCTCCTGGTACGGCTTTTGGAAGCCGGTCGGCTGCCCGTACGTGGCGGGCTCCTGGTAGGCGGGCCCCGGCGAGTAGACCGGCTCGGCGTCGTAGACGGGCGCCTCGATCACCGGAGCACTCGCGCGCACCGGAGCGAAGGCGTTCCACGAATGTCCGTTCTCGAGGGTCCGGGTGGCGCGTTCCAGCACCACCGGGTCGAACGGCTGCTGGCTGCCGGGCACCGAGGACCGGGCCGCGGAACCTGCGATGACCTGCGCGAACTCAGACGTGTGGTAGCCCTGCACCGGAGTCGGTGGAACCACCGAGGGGAACGGCGGCACCGCCGCGACGGTGTTGCTCTCCACCCGCGTGACCAGGTGCTGCGGGTTCAGGTCGACCCACGCCGTGATGCCGCCGCCCTGCGTCTCGCTCAGGTGCACGTCGATGCTGTGCCGGCGGGCGAGCCGGCCGACCACGAACAGGCCGAGGACCTCACTGGGCGCCAGGTCGAGGCGCTCACGGCGGGTGAGCCGTGCGTTCTCCTCGACCAGCCGCTCCGGCGGCATGCCCAGGCCCTGGTCCACGATGGCCAGCCGGACGCCGCCGCGCAGCTCGTTCGCGGTGACCGAGACGCGGGTGTGCGGCGGGGAGTACGCCGTGGCGTTCTCCATCAGCTCGGCGAGCAGCAGGATCAGGTCGGCGGGCAGCGACGGGACGACCATGATGTCGTCCGGGACGTCGACGTCCACCCGGGTGTAGTCCTCGATCTCACCGAGGGCGAGGCGGACCACGTCGGACAGCGGCAGCGGCGCCATGTGCTCGTTCGCGCCGGCCCCACCGGAGAGCACGACCAGGCTGGACGCGTTCCGGCGCAGACGGCTGGACATGTGGTCCAGCCGGTACAGCTCGCCGAGACGCTCGCTGTCGGTCTCCCGGCGTTCCAGGTTGTCGATCAGGGCGAGCTGGCGGCCGACCAGGTTCTGGGTACGGCGACCGACGTGCGCGAACATCTGCGCGACGTTGCGCCGGCCCAGCACCTGGCGTTCCACCAGCCGGACGGCGGTGGTCTGCACCCGGTCGAACGCCCGGGCCAGGTCGCCGATCTCGTCCTGGCCGGCGACGTCGACCGGGTCGAGGCGGATCGGGCGGACCGAGTCCTCCTCGTCGTCGGCCACCCTTTCGAGCTCGGCCTCGGCTTCCCGGGCGACCCGGTCGGCGGAGGCGGTCAGGCGGCGCAGCGGCCGGGCGACCGCGCGGGCCATGAACAGGCTCAGCAGGACGACGAGCAGCAGGAGCAGGATCGAGCCGCCACCGATGAGCACGGCGTCCCGGATGGCGTTGTCGCGGTTCCCCGTCACCAGGGTGTTCACGTCGGACGCGACCCGCTTCTCGACGAAACCGCTCAGCACGAGCACGGACTGCAACGACGGGAACAGCGTCTTGAGGTTCAGCTGCTGCACCGCCGCGACCGGGTTGATCGCCGCCTGGGTCAGGAAGTCCGCTCCGACACGGGACGAGAACGCGTCCTGCGCGGCCAGGTACAGGCGGTACTGCGCATCGGTGAAGTAGAGCTGTGCGTCGGTGGTCGTGTTCTGGATCTGGATCAGCGTCGACGAGAACAAACCGATCAGGGCCTGATTTTTGGAGACCGCCGCCGCGGTGAGGTAGCTGGCCGCCTGGCTGATCTGGTCGTCGGTGCGCAGCGCGCGTTCCAGCGCGAAGAGCTGACGGCCGACGCTGGTCCGCAGGTCGGCGCTCGCGGCCAGCCCGACGGCCGTGATGAGCGGCGTGGCGGCGTTGGTGAACTCGGTGACGATCTCGTCCGGGTTGATCGCCCTGTTCAGCACGTTCTGCCGGGTGTTGTCCAGCTTCGTGGCGCCACGCAGCGCGCGGCGCATGGCGTCGGACAGCTGCGAGCCGTCGTCGATCCGTTGCACCGCGTCGATCGCCTTGGCCGTCTGCAGCGTGAGGTCCGACTCGGACACCAACGGCAACCCCATGGCGAAGCCGACGGACAAGATTCGTTCGGTCTGCAGCGCCTGCAGGGCGGTGCTGACCCGGATCGCCTGGGCGACCTCGTTCGCTTCCTTCTGCGCGTCCTGCGCTGCCGAGATGCGGTCGAGGACGATCGGGACACTCAGCGCCACGACACCGAGCAGCGGGACGAGCACCAACAGGGCGAGCTTGCCCAGGATGCGGAATTTACCGAATAGCACCGGACCGCTCCCGCTGAGTCGGGTCGACCGGGCCGCCGTACTGCGGACCTTGGTCGTACGGGTTGTTGCCGTAGACAGGCCCGCCGGTCGGCATGGTCATGGCGACGTCCCGGCCGGGCTCGCCGGTGGGCCGCAGCGGCGCGACCGGCGCCGGCTCACGCCGACGGCCGAGAGTCGGCCAGATCAGGGCGAGGAGGACCAGGCCGATGGCCACCAGACCCAGCACGATCGCTTCGGTACGCCGGTAGGTGACGTTGCTCGCGCGATCGGAGAGCAGCCCGTCCATCTCCTTGAGCGTGACCCCGGAGAGGCTGTTCAACGCGGTCTGCAGGCTGCTCTGCGCGGTCGACATGGTCGCGACGTTCGGGTTACCGCCCGGGTTCGCGCCACGGATCATCGACTCGACGCCGCGCCGGAAGGCGTCCAGCGTGCTGACGAGGTTGCCGCTGAGGGTCGGGCTCTTGGTGTCGTCGACCGCGGCCTGCAGATTGTCGGTCAGGCTGTTGACCTGCGCCTGCACGGCGAGCACACTCTCGCCGAACTGCACCCCGACGTTCGCGCGGGCGCTGGCACCGCTGGTGTTCTGCAGGATGTTCGCGAGGTCGCCCATGCGGCTGACCAGCACGATCGTCGTCGGCATGTCGATCGCCGACGCCTCCTGCAGGTTCGACACGTCGTTGTCCGGGTCGCGGTTGAGGTGCGCGTTGCGGCGGATCGTGCCGTAGAGCGCGAGCATCAGGTCGGTGACCTCGCTGTGCTGCTCGTAGATGTTCAGCGCGCCGCCGTCGGCCGGCTTCGCCAACTTGTTGATCTTGTCTTGCAGCCCCGCCCAGCGGTCCTTTGTATTCAGCGAGTCACCGAGGCGGCTATCCACTTCCGACACCCGGGCGATCGCGGGTTTCAACGTGTCGGGCTGTTCCGGCACCCCCTGCAGTGCGGACGACTGGTACTCAGCGAGCGAGCTGAGCAGCGGATTCAACGCGCCCAGATACTCCACCCCCTGGCGCTCTAGCTGAGTGCTGTCGTGACGGTCCGAATTGTCCTGCCAGACGCGGGCGAAAAAGACTCCGGTCGGCACAAGCACCAAAACCGTCAGGATCACGCCAAAGGCGGAGCCTAGACGGGTTCGCCGGCTGTTCATTGCTTTCGTTCCTCCGCCATGCACGCGCGATGAGCCTTATTGGCGACTACTGTGTGTAGCCGGGTGGGCGCACGGATCCGGGCCAATCTATCCGAGAAATCCTCAAGTAGACGCTTTCCAGGGGACCGTTTTCTCTCGGCTGATCGGGGGATACAAGGTCCGACCTCTGTAGTTGTAACGGTGGTTCGCGCTCCCTTTTGGCTGCTACGAAGCCCCAGCGCAAAGCCGATCCAGGAACGAGAAGACGTTACCGCGGCGATGGTAACGGCATAGCCGCGGAACGAAAAGAGACAAGATCAGTAAAGCGCTCTGCAAATTATCGGTATCGATATCCACAGTGGGTAGTTGGGCGATCGCTCTATGGTCAAATCGCTGCGGAACGTAAGGGAGCGCATACGACAGAACGGGCTTTTCCCCGATCATGAACCGGGGAAAAGCCCAAAACGGTCAGAGCCGGGCCAGCGCCCGCCGCAGCGGATCGAGGCCCAGCGAGCCCAGGTTCAGCGCGTCGCGGTGGAAGGTTTTGAGATCGAACTCATCGCCCTTGCGCTGCCGCGTCTCCTCCCGGGCCTGCAGCCAGATGCGCTCGCCGACCTTGTAGGACGGAGCCTGACCGGGCCAGCCCAGGTAACGCTTCCATTCAAATCTCAGCACCTCGTCCGCCATCCGCGTGTGCGCCCTTAAGAACTCCCAGCCCAGCTCGGGTGTCCAGCGCTCGCCGGGGTGGAAACCGAACGGGTTGTCGCGGGGAATATCCAGCTCCAGATGCATGCCTATGTCGACAATCACACGGCATGCCCGCAATGCCTGACCGTCCAACATGCCCAGCCGGTTACCCGGATCCTCCAGGTAGCCCAGCTCGTCCATCAGGCGCTCGGCGTACAGGGCCCATCCCTCGCCGTGCCCGGAGCACCAGGACAGCAGCCGCTGCCAGCGGTTGAGCGTGTCGGCCCGCAGCATGGTCTGGCTGATCTGCAGGTGGTGGCCCGGAACGCCCTCGTGGTAGACGGTCGTGGTCTCGCGCCAGGTGGAGAACTCGGTGATCCCCTCCGGCACGGCCCACCACATCCGGCCCGGCCGGGAGAAGTCCTCGCTCGGACCGGTGTAGTAGATGCTGCCGTCGCTGGTCGGCGTGAGACACGCCTCGATCTTGCGAGCCGGCGGCTCGATGTCGAAGTGGGTGCCGTTGAGCTCCGAGATGGCCTTGTCGGCCAGCGCCTGCATCCAGTCGCGGAACGCCTCCTTACCCGGCACCTTGCGGTCCGGGTCGGCGTCGAGCACGGCGACGGCCTCGTCGACCGAGGCGCTGCCGGACCCGACGATCACGCCGGCCACCGACCGCATCTCCCGCTCCAGGCGGTCCAGCTCGGCGAAACCCCAGAGGTACGTCTCGTGCAGGTCGACCTTCGCACCGAGGAAATACTGCGAGGCCAGCGCGTACCGCTCCGGGCCCGCAGCCTCCTTCGCCCGGCCCAGCGGGGCGATCTCGGTGCGCAGGAACTCGGCGAACTCGGTGGTGGCGGCGGTCGCGGCGGCCGCACCCCGGCTCAGCTCGGCGGCGAGCGCACCGGACGCGTCGAGCCGGCCGGCCAGCCCGTGGAAGAAGTCGTCGCGGTCCGGGTCGGTCCACGCGTCACATTGCTCGGCCACGGCCAGCATCTGGGCCCGCGCGCTCACCCGGCCGGCGGCCGCCTCGTCGCGCAGCGTGCCCTTGTACTGCTCCAGGGCGGTGGGAAAGGCGTTGAGCCGGGCCGCGACGGCGGCGACCGCGTCCTCGCCGTCGGTGTTCATGATGTCGAAGACGCCCCGCAGCGAATGCAGACCGCTCGAAATGACGTTGATCTCGCTCTTGGCGAAGCCGGCATCGTACTGCTCCAGCTCCAGACCGAGACGCTCCATCATCGCGTCCTTGGCGACCTTTTCCGACTCGTGCTCCGGCTCGATCGTGTCGAGCTCGTTGAGCGTGCGCCGAGTCAGCTCGGCCTGGGCCGCGAAGCCCTCGGGTGAGAAATCATCGGTTTTGTCGTCGTGCCCCGTGATGCCGACATAGGTGGCACCGAGGGGGCTGAGCTCGGCCCAATCCTCGACATAGCGATTGGCAAGGTCGTCAATTCGTCCCACAAAGCGACCCTACGGTAAGTGTCGGGTGGCCGCTCCCCCGTTTCACTCGTGAGCTGTGGCCCATTCCAGCAGGCGGTCCGTCTCCCAGGTGTTGACCACCCGGTCGGCCGGTACGCCGCAGAGCGCGGCCCGTTCGCAGCCGTTGCGCAGCCAGTCGAGCTGGCCCGGGGCGTGCGCGTCGGTGTCGATGCTGAACAGGCAACCCGCCTCGACCGCGACGGTGAGCATCCGCTTCGGCGGGTCGAGCCGGTCCGGCCGCGAGTTGATCTCGATGGCCTTACCGTTCTCGACCACGGCGGCGATGACCTTGTCGAGGTCGAACGTGCTCGGCGGCCGGGCCCGGCCGCCACGATGCCCCCGGTCGCCCTCGCCGGCCGCGGACACCTTGCGTCCGGTCATGTGACCGAGGATGTCCAGGTGCGGGTTGGCGATCGCGGCCAGCATCCGCTTCGTCATCCGCGGCGACTCGTCGCGCAGCTTGCTGTGCACCGAACCGACCACCACGTCCAGCCGTTCGAGCAGCGCGTCCTCCTGATCCAGCGCGCCGTCCTCGAGAATGTCGACCTCGATGCCGGTGAGGATCCGGAAGCCGTCGGGCAGCCCGTCGTTGAGCTTCGCCACGTGGTCGAGCTGGCGGCGCAGCCGGTCGGCGGTCAGCCCGTGCGCCACGGTGAGCCGCGGCGAGTGGTCGGTGAGCACCAGGTATTCGTGGCCGAGCTCGACCGCGGCCAGCGCCATCTCCTCGATCGGTGAGCCGCCGTCGGACCAGTCGGAGTGGCTGTGGCAGTCGCCGCGCAGCGCCTGGCGCAGCTCGCGGGCCGCCTCGCTCAGGTCGGTGCCCTCGGTGATCTCGATCCGGCGCAGGTAGACCGGCTCCTCGCCGGCCAGCGACTCGGCGATGCACCGCGCGGTGACCTCACCGACCCCGCTCAGCTCGCTCAGCGTCCCGGCCGCGGCTCGTTGTGCCACCTCCTCGGCGGGCAGCGCGGCGATGGTGGTGGCGGCCGAGCGGAACGCGCGGACCCGGTAGGTGGCCTCGTTCGCCCGCTCCAGCATGAAGGCGATGCGACGCAGGTCGGCGACCGGATCACGAGATGCCATGGGGGCCAGCCTATTGCCGCGCCGACTAAATTTGCGGACATGCGGACGATCGACTGGGTGGACGGCGCCGTCGAGATCATCGATCAGACCGCGCTTCCCGCCGAACTGCGCGTGGTGCGGTTGGCGACGGTGCCGGAGCTGGTGGCGGCGATCCGGTCGCTCGCGGTCCGGGGCGCGCCGGCGCTCGGCGTGGCCGGTGCCTTCGGCGTGGCGCTGGCGGCCCGGTCCTTTGCCGGCGACCCGGACGCGCTGGCCGCCGCCGTTCGCGAGGTCTCGACGGCCCGGCCCACCGCGGTCAACCTGGCCCGTGGCGCGCGCCGGGCGGCCGGGAAGCTGGCCGAGGGTGCGGACGCGGTGCTGGCCGAGGCGTACGCGGTCCGGGACGAGGAGATCGCGGCCTCCCGGGCGATGGCGACGCGCGGGGCGGATCTGATGGCTTCGCTGTGCGGCTCCCGGGTGCGGCTTCTGACGCACTGCAACACCGGCGGGCTTGCCGCCGTCGTCCTGGGCACCGCCCTCGGAGTCGTCCGCGAGATGCACGAACGCGGCGCGCTTGCGTCGGTCGTCGCGAGCGAGACCCGGCCGCTCCTGCAGGGTGCGCGGCTGACCTCGTGGGAGCTGTCCCGGTGGGGCATCGAGCATCGGGTCGCGGTCGACTCGGCCGGTCCGTTCCTGATGGCCCGCGGCGAGGTGGACGCGGTCATCCTGGGCGCCGACCGGATCTGCGCCAACGGCGACGTCATCAACAAGATCGGCACGTACGCCCATGCGCTGGGCGCGCGGCGGGCCGGGCTGCCGTTCGTGGTCGTGGCGCCCGAGTCCACGGTGGATGAGCAGACCCCGGACGGCGCCTCGGTGCCGATCGAGGACCGGGGCGCGGCCGAGGTCACGGCGTGGGCCCAAGCGGCGAACCCGGCGTTCGACGTGACCCCGTACGACCTGGTCACGGCGATCGTGACGGACCGGCGGGTGATCCGCCTCGACCGCGGGGAGAAACCCTAGGCCGCGGTTTCCGGCCGGATCGCGACGACGCTGGCACGGTTTTCCGCGACCGCGGTGACCCACCCGCCGTCCCGGCCCAGGGCGAGCAGCTCGGCCACGCCGGCCGGGATCTCGTGGGGCTTGCCGGCGGCGGGCGGCCAGGCGCGGCGCGCGTCGCCGGTACGGCGCAGGTAGTCGATCAGGTCGCCGGACTCGAGGCGGTCGCGCACGGCGGCCAGCTCCTCGATCACCCGGTCCAGCGCGTTGCCGACCTCGACCCGGTTGCCCTCGACCATCGCCAGGATCAGCTCGGCGCGGGTCGCCGCGACCCGGGTGCCGTCCCGGAACGAGCCGGCCGCGAGCGTGGCGGCCAGCGGGCTGTCCGTGATCGACGCGGCCAGCACCGCGGCGAACAGGTGCGACATATGGCTTACCTCGGCGACCGCCCGGTCGTGCTCGGTGGCGGTCGCCGGGACGACCCGGGCGCCCATCGCGGTGACCAGCGCCGCGAGGGTCAGCCAGTCGTCGAGGGCGGTCTGCGGTTCGAGGCAGAGCACCCAGGCGCAGCCGTCGAACAGGCCGGGCTCGGACGCGGCGAACCCGGAGGTCTCCTTGCCGGCCATCGGGTGCCCGCCCACGTAGCGCGGCAACGAATGCTTGCGTGCCAGCTCCAGGACCGGGCCCTTGACCGAGGCGACGTCGGTGATCAGACCGTCGAACCCGGTCAGCTCGACCAGCACCTCGCCGAGCACCGGCAGCGGCACGGCTAAGGCGACCAGGTCGGCGCCCGCGACGGCGGTGCCGATCGTGTCCGCCACGGTGAAGCCGGCCCCGGCCGCACGCGAGCGCGTCGCCACGTCGGCGTCGAATCCGGTGACCCGATGCCCGCCCGCGGCGAGCGCGCGCAGTAACGAGCCGCCGATGAGCCCAAGTCCGATGACCGCGACGTTCACGGAGGAACTCTTACACACCGGTCAGGCCTTGCAGGCGTGCGCCTTCTCCCAGGAAGTGACCTCGGCCACCGGACTCTTCTGGCCGCCCTTGCGCCAGGAGTCCAGGTACGGGTACGGCCAGACCACCCCGCGCCGGACCTTCCAGTCGCCGACCTTGGCGCACGGCGGCGAGATGCCGTAATGCAGGTGGCAGACGCCGCTCGCGTTGCCGGTGTGCCCGACCTTGCCCAGCGGCTGCCCGGCGGTAACCCGGACACCGGCCTTGATGCCGTCCTGGACCTTGCTCAGGTGCGAGCCGTAATAACGCACGCCGTCGTCACCCAGCAGCGACACCGACAGGCCACCGTTGTTCGGCCCGTCCGGCGCACCCTCCTGGTAGATGTCCTTGAGGCTGATCTCCAGCACCACGCCGCTGGTCGTCGCGACCACCGGCTGGCCGCAGTCGGCGAAGATGTCGGTCGCCTTGTACCCCGAGTGGGTGGTGTGCCAGTCGGCGTTCGACGTTTTCACCGGGAAGACGTACGCCACCTTCTTCGCGGTGGGTGCGCTCGGGCTCACCGCGGTGCTCTCCGGCTTGGCGGCGCCGCTGCGCACCGGGTCGGGCGGGAACGAGGGCACCGGAGCCGGGCTCTCGGCCGCGGCGGCGAATCTCGGGGTGGGCGTGGCCGTCGGCGTGCCGGTGCCGCCGCAGCCGGCCAGCAGGGCGGCCGCCACGGTCAGGCCGGTGAATACTCCGAGCACTCGCACCGGGACATCCTGGCAGAACCGTCCGCCCCTTGACGACCGGCCGTGGATAGGCTGGGCACCGGCGAGTGACAAAGGAGGCAGGCAGCATGACCGAGCCGCAACACAAGTGGCGGTTGCCGGCCGATCCGTGGCAGTCGCCGCTGCCGGGGCAGCCTTCGCGGCCCGTCTACCGGGAGCCACATCCGATCCGGGCCGGCGCGGTCCTGGCCGGGGCCGGCGCCGCGGCGGTGTGGTTCGCGCTCTTCGGTGCCCTGGCGCGCGCCCTCGCGGCGTACGTGTGGTGGACGATCGTGGCGGCCGTCGTGGCCTGGATCGTGGCGGCGGTGCTCAGCTTTCTGGGCGATCGTGGCGTCGCGGTCGGGGTCGCTCTCGCGAGTGGTTTCGGGCTCGCGATCGCGATGACCTTCCTGGGTGTGCGGTGGATCTCCACTCAAGACTGGCCGTTGTGGTAACTGTCCCGGTTTGATCCGATTCACCGCGACGGCTTGTGCCGTCCTCGTCGCGTTCCGCACTGGGTCTTGACGAACGTCGTGACGGTAGCGAGGCTCACAAACATGCCCCCCACACCCCCACGGCTCGACCCCGATCGTCGCCGTCGCCGCCTGGAAGTCCTGGCGGCGGTCGCGCAGGCCAAGTCCCGGAGGGCCGCGCAGCCGACGCGGTCGCACGGGGCACGCCTGCGGGAGCTCATCGCCATGCGTCGTCGCCTGGTGAACTGACTTACAGTCGAATAGGGGCGTGGCGCGCGGCACCCGCCCGTCTTCCCGCTACCGTCACTCGCTGAAGATAAAAGTCGCGTGGGGGGAAATCTTGTCGACTTTCGCTGCCGCCGTTGCGCGGGGCAAGAACGGGTGGACGGCGTCCGAGCTGGACCTGTCCGGCCTCGCCGACATCGACGAGGTGGTGGACGCCATGCGCGACGCCGAACCGGACGCTGAGCTGGCACTGCTGTTCGTCGAGAGCGACGACCAGTACCTGGCGATACTGCGTCTCGACGAAGGCGAGGACCTGCGGGTCTTCGGCTCCGACTCGGCGTTCGCGGAGGAATCGCGGATCGGATCGGTGCTGCTCGGTGAGATCGAGGCGCCGGCCCTGGAGCTGGACGACCTGACCGCCGGTACCGAGGATGACGAGACCGACCGGCCCGTCGCCGATCCGGACGCCGACCCGGTCGGGGACGCCGAGCTGCTCACCGACCTCGGCATCACCGCACACCGGCTGCTGAGCCTCTGCGGCCGCGAGGGGATGCTGCCCTCCGACGTCACCGCGGAGATCTGCCAGCAGATCGGGGCCGGTGACGAGGTGGAGGAGTTACGAGAGGCGTGACCGGGTGAGCCTGCGCGCCACACCCGCGCACGAGGCGTGGATGCGGCGGGCCATCGAGGTGGCCACGTTATCGCCCGAGGACGTACCGGTGGGTGCGGTGATCCTCGGGCCGGACGGTACCGAGCTGGCCGCGGCCGGGAACGAACGGGAAGCCACCGGTGATCCGACGGCGCATGCCGAGGTGCTGGCGTTGCGCCGGGCGGCGGCACGGCTCGGCACGTGGCGGCTCGACGGGTGCACGCTGGTAGTCACGCTGGAACCGTGCACGATGTGCGCCGGGGCCTTGGTGCTGGCGCGCGTCGCGACCCTGGTGTTCGGCGCTTGGGAGCCGAAGACGGGCGCGGTGGGGTCGCTGTGGGACGTGGTGCGGGACCGGCGGCTCAATCACCGGCCCGAAGTGTATTCGTCAGTGCTCGAAGCCGAATGCGCGGCTCTGGTGCGCGGCTTCTTTCGCCGACCGGCCACCCCGGGATCCGACTGAACGCCGCGACGTCGCACTGCGCGGCGTCGCGGCGTAGAGCTCAGGAACCGCTCGCGATCGCGGTTTCCAGACCGATCCGGACCATGTCGCCGAAGCCCTGCTCACGCTGGGCCGAATCCATCTTCTCGCCGGTCTTGATGTGGTCGCTGACAGTGAGAATCGTCAATGCCTTAGCGCCGTAACGCGCGGCGATCGTGTAGATGGCGGCGGATTCCATCTCGACCGCGAGAACGCCGTATTCGGCGAGCGCGTCATAGAGGTCGGGACGGTCGGTGTAGAAAGCGTCGGCGGCCAGGATCGGGCCCACCCGCAACGGCGTGCCGTGACGCTCCGCGA
This sequence comes from Actinoplanes sp. TBRC 11911, assembly GCF_012933445.1. Classification (GTDB taxonomy): domain Bacteria; phylum Actinomycetota; class Actinomycetes; order Mycobacteriales; family Micromonosporaceae; genus Actinoplanes. The sequence goes on along the minus strand of NZ_JABBNC010000016.1, from coordinate 810 downwards.
CGTCGGCGGCGGTGCGCAGCAGACCGAAATCGGCGACCGGGGCGTAGTCGATCAGGCCGTCGAACCGCGCACGGTTCATGTTGGAGTCGGTGGCCGAGCCGATCGCCGCGATCACGTCGCCCAGGTGGAGATCGGGGGCGAGCGCGCCGCACGAGCCGATCCGGATGACCGACTTCACGTCGTACTCGTTGATCAGCTCGTGGGTGTAGATCGAGGCGGACGGCATGCCCATGCCGGAACCCTGCACCGAGACGCGAACGCCCTGGTAGGTGCCGGTGAAGCCGAGCATGCCGCGGACCTGCGTGTAGCACTTCGCGTCCTGCAGAAAGGTCTCGGCGATCCACTTCGCCCGCATCGGGTCGCCGGGGAGGAGGACGCTCTCGGCGATGTCGCCCGGCTGCCCGCCGATATGCACGCTCATGATTCGTGCCCTTCTCGCTCGCTCATGCGCCCGATCCTGCCAGGTCAGCGCGGCGGGTCGGCGCGGGAGTCCGGTGCGGTGGGCCGGCCCCGACCGACGGACGGGTAACCCGGCGGCGGCCGCCCTCCGGCGTCTAGTAACCTACTTCGCGGTGGTGTGTCCGAGCGGCCTAAGGAGCACGCCTCGAAAGCGTGTGAGGGTTTACGCCCTCCAAGGGTTCAAATCCCTTCACCACCGCGAGTGGCAGGGGCCTGTGTCCGCAGAAAGCGCGGACCGGGCCCCTCGCCATATCTGCCGGGGGGCCGAGCCCCCCGAAACCCCGCGGTGCGGTGGTTGCGCTTCCCCCCGGAACGTTGCGCTTTCTGCGGCACGTTGTACCCCGTGGCACG
>NZ_JABBNC010000015.1 GCF_012933445.1 Actinoplanes sp. TBRC 11911 | reverse complement strand
TATGCGAGCCATAAGTATCCAAGGTCCACGAAACAACGCCGAAACCGGGCGAACAAAAGCCGCATGAGGTGAGGAAAAGTCCCTCCATGGTGGACACGGATCCCACATTGTGGACCCCTCGCCACCATGTGGTCGCCAGTCCCGCACAACGGACGCAGGTCCCACATCATGGACCGGTGCGGCCGTTGCGCCGGCCGAACGCCACCACCTTCTCCTCGGAAGCCGTGAGCGCCCGGCCGCCCGTCTTCACCGCCCGAGTTTCTTCGCCGGCCGCCCCGTTTCAGGAGCCCAGGGCCCATTCCACAGTGACGCTGGCGGACAGCCGCTGCCGGCCCGGCTCGATCGGAAACCGAGCGTCCGCCGCGGCCATGCCACCCGCTCCCGCGAAGCCCGGGTCGGTCTCGCTTATCCGCACGACCCGGCCGAGCGGGCGGCCGGCCGCACCGGCGTACAGCTCGGCCTTTCCGCGGGCGTCGGCGAACGCTTTCTTGCGCGCCTCGGTCAGCAGTGCGGCATCGTCCTCGATCGCGAACGACGCACCGTTCAGCCGCGCCGCGTCACCACCCGCCGCGATCGTGGCGGACAGCAGCGCCCCGGCCCGCGGCAGGTCCCGAATCGTCGCGGTAAGCCCTTGACTCACGGTGTAGCCGGTGATTTTCCGGTTCTCGTTCATGTTCGAGCCGATGGTGACGTTCGACGTCTGGAGGTCGGCTCGTGCCACCCCGGCGCGGATGAGCGAGTCACGCATCCGGGTGGCGGCCGCGGTGGCGCGATCCACGGCTTCCTCGACCGTGACCGCCGTGGTCTCCGCCGCGAACTCGGCGGTCAGTGTGTCGGGCTCGCCGAACACCTCACCCCATCCGGTGACCGAGACGCTCTCCCGCGGCTGCCCGGCCGGCGGCGAATCCGTCGCGCCATTCGCCGAGGCGTACGCCGGGCGCCCGCCGAGCATCCCCGACGACATCAGCACGAGTGTTGCCAGCACGACGAGCGCAGGCGTGGTGACACGTGACCGGTTCATTTCCCACCTTCGGAGCTCCATTTTGCCCTATTCAAGGCGGCCGGCCCGTGGCCCGCACGCGTTTCCCTGCCATGTAGACCGTTCGGGACCGCTCGCGTCGTTGGCACACTTCCGGGATTCGCGGCTGCGCCCGTCCGTCGAGACTGGACGCACACACGAGATCACGGGGAGTAAGAATGCGTCATCGAGGACCCACCGTTTTAGCCGCGGCGATCGTGCTGATCGGGGCGGTGGCCGCGTGCGCCGGCCCGACGTCGTCCACGGGCCCGGATTCGGGCCCGGCTGCGCCGGCAGCTCCGATCGTGGCCGTCCCGGCGCCGCCCGCGGCTTCCGGCCCGGCCGCCTCGGCATCACCCACCGGCCCGGCTTCGCCCGCGCACACCGGCCCGGCTTCGCCCGCGTCGTCGCCCAGGACCGCGGGCGGCGGCACCACCGGGCCAAGGGCCTCGGTCGGCTGGGATGACGTCGACCTCGGCAAGGTCATGTTCAAGGTGATGAATTGCCCCGACCAGCCCGAGGCGCATGGCAGGGCGGAGTCCCGCGGCCACAAGATGGCGGACCTGACCGGCGACGGGGTCGCCGACCTCATCCAGGCAGCTTCCTGCTTCACGACGACCGCGGCCAACGCCAACAACATCGCCGTCTTCGACGGCAGACACCCTTCGGCCACGCCGAAAACGTTGCTGGTCATCGGCCGCGACGCGTATCTGCAGGGCGACGTCCAGATCACCACCAGCGGCCGTACGGTGACCGTGGTCTCCAACGCACTGAGCAAGAAGGCAGCGCGCTGCTGCCCCGACCTGAAGATCACACAAGCGTATACGTGGACCGGCGACCACTTCACCCGCACGAAGTACAAGGAGGAGCCCGGCCCCTGCACACAGGACGTCTGCGCCTGACCGGGCACAGGACGAGCCCGGCCCTCGCCCCCCAGGACGGCTGCGCCCGACCGGACACACCCGCCGCCGGCTCGCGTCCGAGCCGGCGGCAACTCAGCTGGTACAAGACGCCTTCTGGTCGGTGGTCGGAGGTCCCAGCGCAAGCCCCTCAGGTGGGCGTCTCTCGCTCAGCTGACGGCCTCGGGGGTACTCCGCGTCAGGCGGGCGCACTCAAGCTGGGCCGGCGGGCTCGAGGTGCCTCCGGGTGGGCGCACTCAAGCTAGGCCGGCGGGCTCGAGGTGCCCCCGGGTGGGCGCACACAAGCTAGGCCGGCGGGCTCGAGGTGCCTCCGGGTGGGCGCCACCCCACTGAGACTGGCGGGGTCACAGCGCGTCCGCGTCAGGCGGGCTCACCCGCCTGTGTGGACGGACTTGGGGTGCGGCGGTCTCAGGTGGTGCGGGTCCAGCGCGCGCCGAGTTCGGATGGGGTGGGGGCGTTTCCAGTCAGCGGGCCGTACGAGCTCGCGGCCGAACGCAGGCCGGCAAGGTGTATGTCCAGGTAGCGCCGGCGCAGTTCGCGGATGTGCCCGGCGTCGCCCAGCCGGATCGCGGCCAGTTGCTCATAGATCATCGGCAGGTCGTTGCTCACGATGTCGCCACGGACGGCACCGGCCTGCTGAGCCCGGCGCAGAATCCCCTCCCCCAGCGAACCAGCCTCCGCAGCCAGAGCCCGGTGCTCCGGCGTCGGCGAGAACCGCCCGGCGAGCTGGACGGTGAGCGAGTGGACGTCGGCATCGACGACGCCACGCATGAACTCGACGAATCCCTCCCACGGGTCACTCACGTCAGCCGCCGCCTGCGCAATCCCGACAAACTGCCGCAACCCGTCGAGACAGAGCGTCGCCAGTAGCGCTTCCTTGCTGGGGTAGCGCCGGTAAAGCGCACTGATCCCCACTCCGGCCACCCGCGCGACGGCGCCAACGGGTGCATCCGGCTCCGCAATGAAGACCGCCCGAGCGGCGGCAAGGATCGTCCCGTCGTTCCGCGCGGCCTGCGCCCGCCGCCCGTCGAGGGCGGCTGGTGCTCGCTGACCGTGGAAGGCGGCTGGTGGCCGTTCGCCGTGAAATGTGTCCTCTGCCCGGCCGCCGCCCAAGACAGGCTCCGCCTGCCGGCCATGGAAGGCAACGGGTGGTCGCTGGCCGTGGAATGCGTCCTCTGCCCGGCGGCCGCCTGGGGCAGACTCCGCGCGCCCACCATGGAAGGCGACCTGCGCCGGGCCGCCATCAAGGGCGTCTGCTTCTCGCCCGCCGTCGTGACCGGCCTCCACTTGCCGGCCGCTGAGAGCGTCCCGCGCGTCCTGCTCTGTCATGGCCGCTCCCCGTCCCATCCGTGTCTCGCTGCTGCCATCAGCCTAGCACTTGTGCGGAACGGAACGTTCCGCTACCGTCATTCGCAGCGGAACAATCCGTTCCGTTCCGGAGCAGCTTACAAGGAGAAGCGACGATGGCGACCTCCACCTGGACGATCCTGGACCGCGCGCACACGGCATTGCGCGACACCGCCGGCGCGTTGACCGCGGCTGACTTAGGCCGGGCGACGCCCTGCTCCGAGTGGAACGTCGCGCAGGTCCTCCAGCACTCGGCGGGCGACCAACTCGCCTTCGCCTCAGCGATCACCGGGCAGGATGGACCGAGCGAAAACCCGTTCAGCCCGTCCGGCATCCTGGCCGGCACCCCGACCGAACTGGTCGAGCCGCACCTCACCGCGACGGCCGCCGCCTTCGCCACACTCAGCGAAAGCAGCATCACACCAACTCCGCTGCCGCCGCACGACGCCCTGCCCGCCGCCACCGCGGCCGGCGCCGCCGCCCTCGACGCCGGCGTCCACGCGTGGGATATCGCGGCCGCGACCGGCCAGCCGTCCCCACTCGACGATGACCTCGCCGCGCAACTCCTGCCCGTCGCCAGGATCATCGTCGAGCCGCTGCGCCAATACGGCGCCTACGCCCCCGCACTGGACCCGCGCGACGACGAAGGCGCCGCCGCAGCGTTGCTCCGCTACCTCGGCCGCGATCCGCAGTGGGCGCCGGCGAGCTGACCGTCCCGCTGACGCCCCCTCCTCCCCCGCCGCGCCCGCGTTCTCCGCGGCGGTCTCGGCCAGCGCGGCGATCTCCTCGTCGTCGGGCTCGTTGACCCTCCGCGTCGACCCCTCCGCGCGGACCCCCTCTGCTCGACTGGGCGTTCGCAGGGTCGGGCGTGATCGGCGAGGACAGAGGGCGACCTCCGCACGCCCGCCCGCGGGCAGCACCTTCGGCAACTGGCACCCTCCGGCAGCACCTCAGTTACCGGCACCCTCCGGCGGCACCTTCGCCAACCGCCACCCTCCGGCGGCACCTTCGCCAACCGGCACCCTCCGGCGGCACCTTCGCCAACCGCCACCCTCCGGCAGCACCCTCGGCAACCGGCACCCTGCGGCAGCACCCTCCGCAACCCGACACCGTCCGGCAAGCCTCCTGCGGACGATCCGCCGTAGGCCTCTGCCGACCGCACCGACCGCCTACCAGCAACTTTCATCGATCTCTTGACGATGCAGGTTGTTAACGTTCACAGTGACATCGTTCGTCCATTCGAGACATCGATGCCGGCGAGTTGCCACCTGGCTGCCTGCTGAGACAAGGGACGGTGACATGAGACATCCCTGGACATCGCGCCCGCGGACGCTCGCCGCAGTTTTCGCGGTCGCGGTCGCGCTGATCGCTACCTTGTTCGGCGGCACAACCGTGGCGCAGGCGGCCTCCGTCACCCAGAGAGCCAACGCGGCACCGACGCCCACTTCGGCGCAAGCGACAACCACGGCACAAGGGACGACGCCCGCGCCGGCGACAACCACGGCGCAGGGCGCACGCGTGGCGACCTCCCCCAACGCCGCCGCGCCCTGCGACATCTACGCCGCGGGCGGCACGCCGTGCGTCGCCGCCCACAGCAGCACCCGTGCTCTCTACGCTTCCTACAGCGGGCCGCTCTACCAGGTCACCCGGCTCAGCGACCACGCCGCGAAGAACATCGGGGTGCTGGAGCGCGGCGGGTACGCCGACGCCACGGAACAGGACCGGTTCTGCGCGGGCACCACCTGCCTGGTCACGAAGCTGTACGACCAGTCGCCCATGCACAACGACCTCACCCAGCCCCCGCGCGGCGGCTTCAGCGGGCCGGCCATGGGCGGCTACGACAACCTCCCGATCGCGGACATGGCACCGATCACCGTGGACGGGCACAAGGCGTACGGGATATTCATCGCTCCTGGCATGGGTCTGCGGGACAACGACACCCGGGGCGTCGCGGTCGATGACGAGCCCGAGGGCATGTACTGGATCGTCGACGGGCAGCACTACAACGGCGGGTGCTGCTTCGACTACGGCAACGGTGAGATCGACAGCCGCGACGATGACAACGGGACGATGGAGACCAGCTACTTCGGCACCGCGAGCGCCTGGTATCACGGCAACCCGCCCGGGCCCTGGATCATGACGGACCAGGAGAACAACCTGGTGGGCTGCGTCAACCCGGGCAGCACCTCGAAGCTGTGCCCGAACCTGCCGAGCATCACGTCCCGGTTCGTGACCGCCGTCGCGAAGGGCGAGCCGCACCACTGGGCCTCCCTCGGCGGTGACGCGCAGCAGGGCGCCCTGACCACGATGTTCGACGGGCCGCGCGTGGACGCCAGCTACGACCCGATGCGCAAGCAGGGCGCGATCGTGCTGGGCAACGGCGGCGACAACAGCGTCGGCTCGCAGGGCACCTTCTACGAGGGCGTGATGACCGCCGGCTACCCGAGCGACGCGGTCGACCAGCAGGTGCAGGCGAACATCGTCGCCGCCAAGTACGACGTACGGCAGCTGAGCCTGGCGCCGACCGCCGCGGGCGTACACCCGCCTGGTCTGCAGACGTTCGCGCCGGGCGAGACCCAGGGCGTCGTCGAGTCGTACCGGAACAGCACCGGCGCGGCCGTGGCGAACGTGGAACTGCGCCTCTCCGCGCCCACGGGCTGGAAGGTCAAGGCCACCGGGCCGACGCGGTTCTCATCGGTCGCACCGGGTCAAAGCGTCAGCACGACCTTCGCCGTCACCTCGTCGGCGAAGGCCTTCAACGGCGACATCGCCGGCCGCGCCGAAGCCCGCGGCAAGCGGATAGAGACCACGGCCGAGAAGGTACGCAACGACAGCCCGATCAAGATCAACGAGTTTCGGGCCGGGACCGGCGGCAACGCGACCGACTCCTACGTCGAGCTCTACAACGCCGGCGACCGCAGCGTCGACCTGTCCGGCTGGACGCTCACCGAGCACCCGACGCAGCAGGCCGTCTTCTCGACGGTGACGATCCCGGCCGGCACCCGGATCGCCGCCCACGACCAATACCTGCTGGCGCTGTCCAATTCGGCCCTCGCCGCACCCACCGCGGCCGGCGCCAGGACCCTCAACGTCCGCAGCACCGCCGGCATGAACGTCGGCGACCAGGTCACCATCGACACCGGCGGGAAGGCCGAGACCGCCACGATCGCCGACATCGCCGCCGGCGCAGCGTCCGGCCCGCGGGTCGCCGGCCGGCTCGGCAACGCGGTCAAGCTCAACGGCTCCGACGAGTACGTCAACCTGCCGGCCGGGATCGTCGGCGGACTGTCCGACTACACCGTCTCGGCCTGGGTCAACCCGGCCTCGGACGACACCTGGGCGCGCGTCTTCGACTTCGGCCGGGGCACCGCGGTGAACATGTTCATGACCGTCAACGGTGGCGGCGCCGGGCTGCGCTTCGGCACCACCACCAACGGCAACGGCGCCGAACAGGACCTCACCGGCGGCGGCCACCTGCCGCTGAACACATGGTCGCACGTGGCGATGACGCTGTCCGGCACGACCGGCACGCTCTACCTCAACGGCACGCCGGTGGCCACCAGCGCGAACATGACCTTGAACCCGTCAGCGCTCGGCGCGACCAACCAGAACTGGATCGGCCGCTCACAGTATCCGGACCCGTTCCTCAACGGCACCGTGGACGACTTCAACATCTACGACCACGCGCTGTCGCCGGCCGAGGTCGCCGCCCTCGCCGGTGGCCAGCCGGGTGCCGGCAACGTGGGTCACTACGCGTTCGACGAGACCGGCGGCGGCACCGCGACCGATTCGTCCGGCGCCGGCCACCACGCGACGATCGTCAGTGCGGGATCGGCGGCGACCGCGAACACGCCGTTGTGGCAGCCGCTTCCGGACGGTCCGCTCACGGTTCCGGCCCGCTCGACGAACGTTCCGGTCACCAGCATCGCCGGGTTCACCGTCGGGCAGAAGATGGCGATCGGATACGGCGACAAGCTCGAGGTAGCGACCGTCACCGCGGTCGGCAAGGCCGGTCTGCAGGCCCGGCTGGCGGCCCCGGCGCCCGCGGGGGCGACCACCCTCAAGGTCACCTCGACCAGCAACATCTCGGTCGGCGACACGATCCGGCTGGACATCGACCGCAAGATCGAGACCGTCACGGTCACCGCGGTCGGCACGTCCGGCGCCAACGGGACCGGTCTCGCGCTGGCGAGCCCGTTGAAGGCGGGCCACTCGTCCAACCTTCCGTTCAGCGATCGCGGCACCGGCATCACCTTCACCCCGGCGACGCGCTATGCCCACGCAAGCAACGAGCCGGTGCAGGCACTGGGCGGCGGGATCGTGCTCGACAAGCCGCTCACCCACAACCACAACATCAACGTTCCCGTACGCGACGGCGCCGTAACGACAGCGGGCTACCAGGAGACGACGGCCCCGGATCAGTGGTTCGGTGGACCGGCATTGTCCGGTGGCGCCGGCAGCATGGTCGTCCGGGACCAGCGGGGACACGTCACCGACAGCCTCAACTACGGCCTGCTCGTCGACCCGTGGGCGGCCGAGGGCTACCAGGGCGGCACCGGGTCCGGCTGCACGGTGGCCACCCCGGCGGCGGGCCGGAGCGCGAGCCGCTTCCCCGACGGCAACGACACCGACAGCAACTGCGCCGACTTCATCACGTCCAACGCCACGCCAGGTGCGTCGAACCTGTTCGCCCTCTCCCCCGGTCCGCGGGTGTCACTGGGCTTGGCCGGCGCGTACCTCAAGCACAACGCCACCGACGACCTGGTCGTCACCGCCCCGGTCACGGCCGCCAGCCCGGCGACCGGCAAGCAGGACGCGACCTGGGTGCAGGCGGCCGGCCTGGCCAACCCGAGTTGCGTATCGTTCGAGTCGGTCAATCGGCCCGGCAGCTACCTGCGGCACGCGAACTTCCAGTTCCACCTGCAACCCAACGACGGCAGCAGCCTGTTCGCCCAGGACGCGACGTTCTGCCCCCAGACCGGGAACAGCGGTCAGGGCACGTCGTACCAGTCGGTGAACTTCGCGGGCCGGTTCATCCGCGCCTTCGACAACGCCGTCTACCTGGCGGGTAACGGCGGCGCCAACCCCTGGGACACCACCACCTCATGGGCGGCCGACACGAGCTGGGTCGTGGCCCCGCCGTGGGCGCCCTAGCCCATCGTCGTTGCCGGTTGGTCCACGGCACCGGCCTCTCGATCCGCAGGGCAACCCGGCCGACGCGAAGACCGGCATCCCGCAGTTCACGATCGCGGACATCGGCATGCCACCGTACGTGGCCGCCGACCAGGGGGTTTCTTCCACTTCGCGCTGTTCCACGTCAACGGCGACGGAACCGTCCAGTACAGCGTGATCCCGATGCTCCAGTCGGTGACGATCGACCAGGGCGCCGCGGGCGCGGGCACCACGACGATCTCGGTGTCCACCGGCGGAATCACCAGCAGCCTCAAGCTGACCGTTTCCCCGGCACAGCACGGCTGACATGAGCTTGGGGCGGCCGGCGAAGGCCGCCCCAAGATCACCCGATCCGGGGCGCCGGGAAGACCTTCGCCTCCGGGCCGATCCGCTCGTTGCCGCTGTCCGCCCGGGCGGATGCCGGCCCGCTCAACGCCACCACCTCGTCGCGCACCTCCGACCAGCGGGCGGTCAGCGCGAACAGGATCACCGTGTCCAGGGCGATCATCAGCAACGACCACACCGGGTACGCCCCGAGCCAGGTGACCTGGGAGACGAGGTGCAGTCCGACCACCACGATCGCGACGATGCGTGCCCACGACCGGCCGCTGAACAGGCCGGCACCGGTCGCGATCAGCAGGATGCCGGACAGCAGCACGGTCCACGACCAGGCCGTCAGCCCCACCAGGACGAACCGGTCCGGGGCCGCCACCGAGCGCTCGTCCCAGATCAGCGTCACGACGCCCTCGAAGACGTTGACCATGCCGATCACCACCAGCATGGTGCCGGCGAAGGTGATCCAGCCGACCCACAATCGTTCGCCTACGGCCATCGTGGCTTCCCCTCTCGCGTATTCCGTGCCGTCATGGTCACCGGCGTCCGGTACGCGACAACTCATCCTTGTGGGATGAGCCCGAGCGAGTAGACGCGGCGGGCCGTGCCGGCGAGGACGTCGCGTTGCACCTCGATCGGATACCTGCCGAGCACCCGCCGCCACGCCCCGACGAGGGTGGGCAGGTCGGTCCAGATCTTCTCGACCGGGAAGTTGCTCCCCCACAGGCAGCGGTCCGAGCCGAACAGGTCCAGGCAGGTCGCGGTCACCATCGCGATGAGGTCCTCGTCGACGCGATGCACGAACGTGCCCTGGCCGGTCAGCTTCACCACCACGTTGGGCTGTTCGGCCAGCAGACCCATCCCCCGCTCCCACTGTTCCGGCCGCGCCGGGTCGACCAGCATGCCCGCGTGCACCAGGACGAACGTGGTGTCCGGGAAGGCGGCCACGAACTTCGCCGCGTCCGCCATTTGACCCGGAAAGACCTGCAGCTCGAACAGCCAGCCGAGGTCGGCGAGACCGGCGATGTTGCGGCGGAACACCGGGTCGTTCATCCGGTCCGGCGCCGGCGCGAAGCGGAACTCCGGCCGCTCGTGCCAGTGCAACTGCAGCCGGACGCCGCGCACGAGCGGCGTGAGCGCGGCCTGCCGGCGCATCACCTCGGCGGCGCCGGGGTCGAAGAGGTCCGCGCAGCCGATCACCGCGCTCGGCCACCCGGTCTGCTCGTGCACGTCACGCAGCCAGCGCACCTCGTCCTCCGACCGGTCCAGCGGCCAGTTCGTCTGCACGTACACCGACGAGGTGATCCCGCACGCGGTGGCCTCCGCGATGTACTCGCCGGCCGGGTAGTCGCGGCGGATCGGCTCGTACGGCCCGAAGATCCGCGGCACCATCTCGCCTTGCAGCCACGTCAGGTCGGCCACCCGCCACAGGTGGTGGTGACCGTCCACAAGGTCGATGTCCGTCATGGGCTACTCCCGTCGCAGGTGGGCGGATCGGCGCGGCCCGGCCGCGACCGAGGGGATGCGGCCGACCTCGGCGAGCCCGCTCGCCAGGTCACGCACGCCGCCGAGATGGTCGAGATGACGCAGCACACCGGCCATGCCCCGGGTGACCGGCCGATAGGTCGGCGAGCACGCCAGCGGCGACCACCAGATCAGCCGGTACGCGAGCCGCGACAGCCGTTCCGTCGACCGGATCATGGCGGTGCAGTCGCCGCGTTCGAGGCCGTCCGAGATCACCACCACCAGCGCGCCCCGGGCCAGGGCCAGGTAGCGCGGGTTGTCCAGGAAACGCCGCATGGCCGCGCCGATCGCGGTGCCGCCGTCCGCGTCGTGGACCGCACCGGAGACGGCGTGCAGCGCCCGATCCACGCGGGCACCGGACAACGCGCCGGTCACCCTGGTCAGCCGCGTCCCAAACGTAAAAACCTCAGTGCGCTCCGGTACGCCTCGCAGAGCCGCATGGGCGAGCCGCAGCAGCTCCGGTGTGTGCTGTCTCAACGATCCGGACACGTCGACGAGCAGCAGCAGCCGCCGGGTCCGCCGGGGCCGGGTCGTCCAGCGCAGCTCGGCGATCTCACCGTCGTTGCGCCGGGCCCGCTGCCAGGTGCGCCGCATGTCCAGCTCGCGCCCGGAGCGGCTCGGCCGGCGGCGCCGCGACGGCAGCGTGGGCAGGTTCGCGGGCCAGGCGTCGCGCAACAACCGCATCAGGTCCCGCTGCCGCGGATCGGTGCGCCCGAAGCCCCGCCGGCCGGCCGTCGCCAGCGCGCTCGCCGCGATCCCGCTACCGGGCCGCGCGTCGCTCGCCGGCAGTTCCCGCCCGGCGCCGTCGCGCGGCGAGCGCACCTCGCTGTCGCGCACCGGCGGCGGGACGACCAGCGCCGCGCCGAGGCCGCGCCCGAACCATTGCTCGAAGACGCGGTCGAACGCGGCGAGGTCGGCCACGTCGCCCAGCAGCGTCACGCGGGCATACCAGTAAAGCCGTGCCACGTCGTGCGGGACCGCCCCGGCGATCGCGCGGAAGAAATCCGCCTGCTTCGCGGGCGCACCCGGCACTCCCGCACGCCGCAGCGCGTCCAGGAATCCCCAAAGGTGTTCGACCGCGATCTCAGGAATGGTGGAAGATCTCCTTCGCGCGCTCGTCCAGGAGGCGGGTGTCCTCCTCGTCCTTGATGAGCAGGCCGAGCGCCCGACGCAGTGCCGTGGGCCAGGCGCTGCCGCCGTCGACCAGGGCGGCCGCGCCCCGGGCCCAGTCGATCGACTCCGCGACGCCGGGGCGCTTGAGCAGCGGCAACGCCCGGATCTCGGCGACCGCGCGCACCAGCTCGGCGGCCGCCTCCTCGGCCAGGCCCGGCACGTGGGCGTGCAGGATGGCCCGCTCGCGCTGTGCGTCCGGGAAGGCGATCCAGTGGTAGAGGCAGCGCCGGCGCAGCGCGTCGTGCAGCTCCCGGGTCCGGTTCGAGGTGAGCACCACGACCGGGGTGCGCCGCGCGCGCAGGGTCGCCAGCTCCGGCACGGTGATCTGGAAGTCGCTCAGGAACTCCAGCAGGAACGCCTCGAACTCGTTGTCGGCCCGGTCGATCTCGTCGATCAGCAGGACCGCGCCGCGCTCCGAGCGCACCGCCCGCAGCAGCGGCCGCTGGAGCAGGAACTCCTCGGCGTACAGGTCGCCGATCGCCTCGCCGCGCGCCTCGGCGGTGCGGACCCGCAGCAGCTGCTTCGGATAGTCCCATTCGTACAGCGCCTGGCCGGAGTCGAGCCCCTCGAAGCACTGCAACCGGATCAGCTCCCGGTCCAGCACGCGGGACAGCACCGCGGCCAGCTCGGTCTTGCCGACGCCCGGTTCGCCTTCGAGCAGCAGCGGCCGGCCCAGCCGTAGCGCCAGGTGCACGGCCGTGAGCAGGCCGCCGTCCGCGAAGTAGCCGGCCGCGCTCAACGCGACGGCGAGGCTTTCCTCGTCATCCACCGGTCAGCGCGTCCAGACCGCGAAGCACCCGCTCCGGGGTGAAGGGCATGGCCGTCAGCCGGACGCCGCACGCGTCGTAGATGGCGTTCGCGATGGCCGGGATCGGCGCGTTGGCGGTCATCTCCCCGATGCCCTTGGCGCCGAACGGACCGCTCTCGGCCGGGCGTTCCAGGATGGCGCTGTGCTGCTCGGGGATGTCCGCGGCGGTCGGCATCAGGTATTCGCTGAAGTCGGCCGGCCCGTGTGACCGCGCCGGATAGTAGGGCTCGGTCGCCTCGAACAGGGCGTGCGACATGCCCATCCACGCCCCGCCCTCGACCTGCTGGGCGACAGTGGCCGGGTTGAGCGCCCGCCCGATCTCGTAGGCGTTGTACATCGTGACCACCTCGACCACGCCGGTCTCGTCGTCGACGTCGACCACCGCGACCGTGCACGCGTGCGCCTGGCACGAGTCCGGGTCCATCTCGCCGGTCTCCGGCACCGGATCGTTCTTCTCCTTCAGGAAGATGCCCCGGCCGGAGATCGTGCGGCCCTGCTTGAAGTGCGCGGCGAGTGCCAGGTCGGTGATGTGGATCCGCTTCTGCTCGGCGCCCTTGACCTGCACGAAGCCGCTGCCGTCGGTCTCCAGGTCGCCGGCGTCGACCTCGAGCTCGTCGGCGGCCACCGCCAGCATCACCTCGCGCGCCTCGGTGGCGGCCATGATGACCGCGTTGCCGACCCGGTGGGTGCCGCGGCTGGCGAAGGTGCCCATGCAGTGCGGTCCGGTGTCGGTGTCCGCGGTGTCGACGAGAATGTTCCCGTACGGGAGACCCAGCACCTCGGCCGCACATTGGGCGACGACGGTCTTGAGGCCTTGACCGAGGTCCACCGAGGAGAGGCTGACCACGAACGTGCCGGTCGTGGTGGCGTGGATCAGCGCCTGGGACGGGTCGCCGCCCAGGTTCATGCCGGTGGGATAGTTGACCGCGGCGTACCCGCGCCCGCGCCGTATCGCCATGACTCAGCGCCCTTCCGCCGACGACATGCGCCGGAACTCGGCGGGCAGCTCGTGACCCACCATCGCGGCGGCCTTCTGGATGACCTCGATCAGCGCGGTGCCCTCGGCGACCTTGCGATGCGCCTTCATGTCCCCGTCGCGGTACGCGTTGAGCAACCTGAGCCGCAACGGGTCCATCTCCAGCGCGCGGGCGATCCGGTCCATCTGGGACTCCAGCGCGAAGTCCGCGATGGTGACGCCGAAACCCCGCATGGCGCTGGACGGGGTGCGGTTGGTGAACACGCAGTGGCAGTCGGCCCACACATTCGGGATCGCGTACGGGCCGGGCATGTGTGCCGCCGCTTTTGTGGTGCCGTACGGGCTGTGCCGCGCGTACGCACCCGCGTCGACGTACAGGATGATCTTGCGACCGAGGATGCGGCCGTCGTTCATGACCGCGTCCTTGATGTAGATCCGCTCGGCCGCCCGGGGCGAGGACACCTGCATCTCCTCGTACCTGGTGTAGACGAACTTGACCGGCCGGTTGGTCAGCATCGCGGCGACGCAGGCGACCGGTTCGACGACGATGTCGACCTTGCCGCCGAAGCCGCCGCCCACGGTGCCGCCGACGATGCGCAGCTTGTTGAACGGCGTACCCAGGATCAGGGCCGTGTTGTCCAGCGTGAAGAAGCACGCCTGGGTGTCCGAGTGGATCCGCAGCCGGCCGTCCGGCTGGGGCACGACGATGCAGCCGGTGGTCTCGGTCGGCGCGTGCTCGATCGGCGCCGACTCATAACGCCACTCGAAGACGTGGTCGGCCCGCGCGAACGCCTCGTCCACGTCGCCGAACCGGAGCCGCCGGCAGTGGTGCCCCTCGTACGTGAAGTAGTTGTGGCCCTGGTATTCGTTGACCAGCGGTGCGCCCTCGGCGAGCGCCTCCTCCACGTCGAAGACGGCCGGCAGATCCTGGTAGGTGACGCGGATCCGGGCCACCGCCTCGTACGCCGCGGCCTCGGTCTCGGCGACCACCGCGCAGATCGGGTCACCCAGGTAGCGGACCGTGTCCTCGGCCAGGATCGGCTCGTCGTCCGGCTCGACGCCGATCAGCTTGAGCGGCGTGTAGAGGTTGTTCGGGATGTCGGCGTGGGTCAGGATCCGCACGACGCCGTCGACCGCGAGCGCGTCGCTCAGATCGACGCCGGCGATCCGCGCGTGGTGGCGTTGCGAGCGGGCCATCTTCAGGTGCAGCAGGCCGGGCGGGGTGAGGTCCTCGAAGAACGCGGTGCGGCCGGTGACGTGCCCGAGCGCGTCGGCGCGTTGCGTCACCGAGCCGATGACGGTGAAGTCGTCGCGTTGTTCGCCGGGAAAGAAGGTTTTGTCGAGGCTGGTCATACGACATCCACCTCGCGCTTGCGCCGTGCGGCGTCCAGGATCGCCGCGATGATCGAGGCGTAGCCGGTACATCGGCAGACGTTGCCGGAGATGGCCTCGACCACCTCGTCGCGGCTCGGATCCGGGTTCCCCGCGAGCAGCGACTCGGCCACCATGATCATGCCGGCGGTGCAGAATCCGCACTGGGTCGCGAACCCGTCCAGGAACGCGCTCTGCACCGCGTCGAGCCGGCCGTCGTCGGCGGCCACCCCCTCCAGCGTCCGGACCGAGGCGCCCTCGATGGTCTCGACCGCCACCAGGCACGACATCACCGGCCGGCCGTCGAGCAGCACCGTGCACGTGCCGCAGCCGCCCTGGGCGCAGCCACGCTTGGCGGCCATCAGCCCGAGCGAATCGCGCAGGCTGGACAGCAGCGACGTGCCGGGACGGGCCAGGAACTCGGCCGGCCGGCCGTTGAGTCGCAGCGAAACCACCGTTGACGCCATGCCGTGAGCCTTTCTCAGCGCAGGACGGCCCGGCGCAGATGGACCGGGAGGACGCGGGTGCGATACCAGGCACTGGCGTACGCGTCGTCGAACGGTTCGATGTCCGCGCGGGCCGCGGCACCCGCCTCGTCCAGCGCCGCCGCGTCCAGCCAGCGTCCGACGAGCACCCGTTCGGCGGACACGGCGCGCACGGGCCGGGGCGCGACACCGCCGAGGGCGATCCGCGCGGAGCTCACCACGCCGCCCTCGGTGTGCACCACCGCGGCGACCGCGACGATGGCGGCGGAGTTGAGCTTGCGGCGCATCGCCTTGCGGTAGAACCAGGTGCCGGCGGCCGGGCGCGCGAACGACACCCCGGTGACGATCTCACCTCGGGCGAGCGGCTCGCCGACCTTCGCCGCACGGTTCTCGCCGGAGCCGGCAATGTGGACGGTGGCGTCCAGGGCGAGCAGACAGACGGCGAAATCCCCGTACGGCTGGGGAACGAAGAGGTTGCCCCCGACGGTCGCCAGGTTACGGATCGACGGCGAGGCGATCGTGCGCACCGCGTCGGCGAGGAACTCCAGCTCGGCGACCTCACGGAACGTGGTCGTCGCGCCGATGTGCACCATGTCGTCGGCCACCCGGATGCCGGACAGGCCCGCGGCCCGCAGGCTGATCAGCTCGGACGCGTCCACCGACCCGTTGTTGACCTGCGCCATGACGACCGTGCCGCCCGCCATGATCCAGCCACCGGCGGCGGCGTACTCGGCCGCGGACGCGAGGGACCCGGGAATCCGTACGGCCGTGATCATGCGCCCGGGCCCTCCCCACATCGTGGGAATATCGATAATTGACTATCAGGACGTTAGGGCCGGGCGTACGGCCGCGTCAAGCATCGACGCCTATCATGGCCGCCATGACCTCCCCCGCGTTGCTGCCGGTGTCGCGCCTGACGCTGGCGCACCAGATCCGCGACTCGCTCGTGGTCCGGATCGTGTCCGGCGAGATCGCGCCCGGCGAGCGGCTCGTCGAGACCCGTCTCGCCGCGAGCTACGGCACCAGCCAGGGCCCGGTGCGGGAGGCGCTGCGCGAGCTCGAGGCCATGCGCATGGTCGAGACCCGGCCACGGCGGGGCACCTTCGTGCGGCATTTCGTCCAGCAGACGCTGCGCGAGAGCTACGTGGTGCGGGCCGCCCTGGAGGAGACCGCCACCCGCCTGGCGATGCTGCACGGAACCGTGCCGGTGCAGGCGCTGCGCGCGGAGGTGAAGGCCATGCGCGCCGCCGCCCGGGCCGCGGACGACAACGCCGCGGCCCGGGCCAGCGTGGCCTTCCACCGCCACATCATCGACGCGGCCGGCAACGAGCTGCTGAAGCTGTCCTGGGAGGCGCTGCAGATCGAGGCCCGCACGACGGTGACCATGGTGGCCGCCGAGGTGAAGCTGACCGACATCGCCCGCGACCACGCAGCCCTGCTCAAGTCCATCGAGCAAGGCGACCTCGAAACGGCCTGCCGCCACGCCCGCGACCACCAGTGGCACTACGCCGACCTCCCGCACGACGCCCACGGCCACACCCGCCCGTCTTAGCGGGTTAGGTCCTGATCGCACTCAGCGGGCGTGCGCGACCAGCGCTCCGCGCGCGGACCGCACTCCCAGCCCCTCGCCACGCCGCCCAGCTCCTCTCACCCGCCCAGCCCTCCCACCGACCCCAGCTCCTCTCACCCGCCCAGCCCTCCCACCGACCCCAGCTCCTCTCACCCGCCCAGCCCTCCTACCCACCCCAGCTCCTCACCATGCCGGACATATCGGATATGTCTGGCAGTTGCCTGGCCCGGGACCCCCGGCATGACCGCGGCGGCCGGCGGCGTTCCAGCAGCACGCCGCCGGCCGCCGCGCGCTCGCGGTCCAGCAGCGCGCCGCCAGCCCACCGCGCGCTCGCGGTCCAGTAACCGCGCCGCGGCCCGCCGCGCGCTCCCGTTCCACGCGGCGCGCCGCCAGCCCACCGCGCGCTCGCGGTCCAGTAACCGCGCCGCGGCCCGCCGCGCGCTCCCGTTCCACGCGGCGCGCCGCGGCCCGCCGCGGATCACGAAGTCGGGCAAGCACACGAAGCAGCAGCGCTGGGCCGCAGCGCCCGGCGATTAGCACGCGGCGCTTCCAATTCGTGGGACTCGCGGCCGGATACTGAGACCGGCGACCACGTCCTGGGCTCAGGGTCCGCCATGTGGGATTCCTGTCCATTGTGGAGTAATATTTGTCCGCTAATGCGGCTTTCGCACGGCGGGTTTTACCGGCCAGATGTGAACCTTGGAGAGTTATGGCTCGTATGTGGGCGCAACTCTCCAAGGTTCGCCAAAAGCCCACGATGTGGCTGCGATGTCCCACAAAGCGGGAACGCGGCAAGGCGGAGGGGTGCTGCGCCGGGTTGCCCCGGCGAGCTCAGGGCAGGAAGCGGCGCGCCTCGCCACAGAGATCACCGCGACCATGGCGATATCCTCGGCCGCGGCGGTCCCCGATTGCGCATCGCGGTCGGCCGCAACGCTCCCCATTGCGCATCCCGGTCGACCCCGGCGGTCCGCGATTACGCATCCCGGTCAGCCGCGGCGCACCCCGATCACGCATCCCGGTCAGCCGCGGCGCACCCCGATCACGCATCCCGGTCGACCGCGGCGGTCCGCGATTGCGCATCCCGGTCGGCCGCAACGCTTCCCATTGCGCATCCCGGTCGACCCCGGCGGTCCGCGATTACGCATCCCGGTCAGCCGCAGCGCACCCCCGACTACGCATCGCAGTCAGCCGCAACGCTCGCCGACTACGCATCGCAGTCAGCCCAACGCTCGCCGATTTGCGCAGTGCAGTTAGCCCAACGCTCGCCGATCACGCAGCGCAGTCGCCGCACGCTCGCCGATTGCGTAGCGTGGTCGGCCGCAACGGTCTGGGCTGCCCTTCCGGTCGGCACAAGCGCACGCGCCGCTCTACAGCGCTACTACTGGCTGGGCGGCCCGGCGGGTGCACGGATCGCGGTGCGCCTTGCGTCAGCCGGCGGCGCAACCCCGCCGGCCCGCAACCTAGGAAATATCCGGCTAATCGATGGTTTCGAAGGAGCGCTTGGAGAAGCCCGTGCTGTAGCCGTCGACGATGGTCGTGACCGGGCGGGTGGGGTCGGCCGCGGCACCCAGCGTGACGAAGATCGGGATGTAGTGCTCGGGTGTGGGGTGCGCGTACGGCATGCCCGGCGCCCGCGTGTACGCGGCCAGCGCGTCGACGTCGCCACGCCCCAAAGCGTCGGCGATCCACGCGTCGAAGTCGGACGACCAGGCGGGCACGTGGCCGAACACCATCTCCCTGGTGAGGAACGGCAACCCGTGCGTGGTGTACCCCGAGCCGATGACCAGCACACCCTCGGAGCGCAATTCCCGCAGGCGCGCGCCGATGCTCATCAGCCGGTCCGGGTCGGCGGTGGGCATGCTCATCTGCAGCACCGGGACGTCGGCCAGCGGATACATGGCCATCAGCGGCACCCAGGCGCCGTGGTCCAACCCCCGGCTGGCGTGCTGATACACCGGCTCACCGTCGGGCATCACGGCGGCGACCCGGGCGGCCAGGCCGGCGACGTCCGGGGTCGGGTACTTCATGGCGTAGTAGCGCGGGTGGAAGCCGCCGAAGTCGTACACCAGCGGGGTCGCCGCCGCGGTCGCGGACAGTGAGAGCGGGGCCGTCTCCCAGTGCGCGGACACGATGAGGATGCTCCGCGGCTTGGGCCGGCGCTGCGCCCAGTCGAACAGCTGGCGCTGCCAGTGCCCGTCGTTGAACAGGGGCGGTGCGCCGTGGCTCAGGTAGAGGGCCGGGAACGCCCCGTCGTCCGGCGTCCAGGCGCGCTGGGCACGCGCGCGTGGCAGCGCCTCGATGAGGAACTCGTCGTACGCGCCCGCGTGCACCCGCGGGTTGAAGATCGACTCCATGACGTCATCGTAACCCGTACTGACTTCACGGTTTAAGTGACTTTTACCGCTCAACACTTGCACCGTGAAGTGATCGGCGAGGAATCCATCGATGGGGTGTGCGACAGTGCTGGTATGACGGAGACGTCCGCCGCGTGGGCGGAGCAGCGGGTCGCCGCGGTTCGTGACGATCCGGCCGCCCGGCTCGCGCTGATGCGGCGCTGCTATGACGGCCCGTACGGCAACGCGCCGCGGCATCTGCCGTTCCGCCGGGCCGCCATGTCGTTCATGAAATGGCAACTGCGCCGGGGACTGCTGCGGCCGGCCTCGGGGAGCCCCTGGTGGCGGACGGTGAACGAGCGCATCCTGCGGGACGGCTGCGAGGCCGTGGCCCTGAGCGGAAACGTGCCCGGCCCGGCGTCCTCGCGCACCGTCGAGTTCTGGACGTCGTTCGCCCGGCAGCCGACCGCCCGGAGCTGGTACCGCGCGCACAACGGGAGCGTGGTCGCCGCCTACCTCGAGCACCGGGACCTCGCGGAGGCGGAGAACGCGGCCGAGCGCTTCTTCATGAACGTCGTGCTCTGCCGGGTGCTGTACGCGCACGCGCTGGTCGCGGCGCCACGGATCGCGCTGGGCTGGCTGCGCCCGCTGGCCCCGCTGCTGGGCGACCCCCGGCTGGGCATGACCGGCATATTCCTGCAGCTCTCGCGCGTGCTTCCGGACGAGTACCCGCTGCGCGACGACGTCGCCACCTACCTTCGCGCCGAGCTCGGATTCGGCCGGGTCCTGGACTACGGGGTGATCACGCCACGGCTGGCCCGGCTCTACGCGTGGTCCGCCGCCGAACTCGACACCCCTGACCTGCTGACCTGCATCCGGGACGGGTTTTTGACGTACGCGTGGGCGTACGAGGATCGCGGGGTTTGGCAGATGCCGAAGTCGTTCATGGTTCGGGCGGCCCGTCGGGTGCTGCCCGGTCCCGGCGGCGAGCGGTGAGGTTGCGCACAGGTGGGTACGTCCGTCGTACGCGCCGGCGCTAACTAATCAGGCAGTAGTTTCCGTCGCGATCAGGAGCAGCACCGTGCAGGCAACGATCAATGGAAAAGTCATCGCTGAGGCCACCGACAGTGACATCGTCCGGATCGAGGGCAACGCCTATTTCCCGCCGTCCTCGCTGGTGGACGAGGCCTTGACGGACAGTGACACGCCGTACACCTGTCCGTGGAAGGGCGTCGCCCAGTACCACGACGTGACGACGCCGGACGGCAAGTTCGCGGATGCGGCCTGGAGCTACCCCACCCCGCGCCCGGGCGCGATCAAGCGGGTCGGTCACGACTTCAGCGGCTACGTGGCGTTCGACCGCAATCAGGTCGAGGTTCACTGACCAGCGGTGATACGGGGCCGGTCCGATCGGGACCGGCCCCGCCGCATCACAGCGGCCGTAGCGCCGCAGCGACCTGACGATCGGCCTCGGCCAGGGTCGCGCGCAGCGCCGGCCGGTCGGCGGCCACGACGAGGATGTGCCCGAAGCGGTGCCGGAAGTCGGCCGCCGGTTCCAGCGTGGCGTCGGGCGGGAAGGTCCAGACCACTTCCCGGCAGCCGGGCAACTTCGTCAGCCGGTCGTGCAACTCCTCGCGCTCGGCCAGCACGGACGGCTGCTTCGCGATGAAATACCGCACGCCGGCCACGCCCCGCGTCGGCAGCGGCGAATCCACCGCCACCTGGCGTCCGGCCAGGACCTCGACGTTCACCGTCGGCAGATCGACGCCGTGCACCGCCTCGATCAGGGCGGGGATGCGGTCGCCGGCGAGCCGCCCGCCGACCTCCATGATCATCGGGCCGCCGGCCGAGAGCCGCACCTCGACGTGGAAGACGCCGACCGTCATGCCCAGCGCGCGTACGGCCTGCGTTGCCGTCTCGGCCAGGACGGCACGCTCCGCGCGCGCCAGATCGGCCTCGACCGTGTGCCCGATCTCGACGAACTGGGGTTCCGGGCCGAGCATTTTCGCGGTCACCGACACGACGAGGGTTTCGCCATTCTGGACGTAACCCTCGACGCTGAATTCGGGCCCGGTGACATACGACTCGACGAGAACCTTTTCGGCGAGCCGGCGGCCCATAGCGTCAATTGCTTGTACCGCGTCGACCGCCTCGCGCAGCGAAACGCGGTCGTCAACCCGGCGCACGAAAACACTCCCGGATCCGTCGACCGGCTTGACCACGGCGGGATATCCGACGGCCTCCTCGATCGCGGCGAATTCCTCGTCGCCGGCATTCGCCGGGTCCAGCGGCGCAAAACGGCTGACCGGCACGCCGGCCGCCCGCAGCACCTCTTTCATCCGGCGCTTGTCGCGGAGTCCTTCGGCGGCCACCGGGTCGACGCCGGGCAGCCCGAGCTTGGCCGCCACCGCCGCGGCCAGCGGGACGGCCAGCTCGAACCCGGGAATCACGGCGACCAGGTCGGTGATCGCGGCGAGCTCCTGCGCGGCGGCCACGGTCGCCCGCACCGAGCCGGTCTCGACCCGCCGATAGGTGGCCAGACCGTTGGCGACGGCGTCCCGGGCCGACGCGGTGATCTCGGCGAGCGGACGACTTTCGAAAATCACCGACGAGTAACCTAGTGCGGCCGCCGCCCTGATGATTTCGGAACCGGACGACTCGGGCTCGATGACAAGGATCGCAGGGGACACCGACAGCTCCTTCGGAAAAGGGTGCGCCGGTTCGAGCGTATTTCGACGACCTGCCTTGGAGCCCGCGATAAGAATCACCGGAGCCGGTTGAACCACCCCGCTTAAACGGACGGCGCCACCTTGGACAATCCGTTGATGATGCGGTCCATGGCATCGCCGTCATGGGGGTCGGTGAGGTTCGCCAGCAGCTTCAGCACGAAACGCATCAGCGTCGGATGCGGCAGCCCGTGCTGGGTGGCGAGCCGCATGATGTGCGGGTTTCCGATCAGCTTCACGAAAACCCCGCCCAGCCGGTAATAACCGCCGAACCGCCGGCTCATCTCGGCCGGGTAGGCGCGCAGGGCCTGCTCGCGGTCCGGGCCGGCCGGCCGGGCCAGGGCACCGGCGGCAACCTCCGCGGCCAGTTCGCCGGACTCCATCGCGTACGCGATCCCCTCGCCGTTCATCGGGTTGACCATGCCGCCGGAGTCACCGACCAGCATCAGGCCGCGCGTGTAATGCGGCACCCGGTTGAAGCCCATCGGCAGCGCGGCTCCCAGGATCGGTCCCTCGGCGTTGGTCTCGTCGCGCATGCCCCACTCGGCCGGGGTCGTCGTCAGCCAGTCGGTGAGCAGCGCGCGATAGTTCGTCTTGCCGAAGGCGGCGGACGAGTTGAGGATGCCGAGGCCCACGTTGACCCGGCCATCCCCCACCGACCAGCACCAGCTGTAACCGGGGAGCAGCCGCTTGGGGTCCTGCGCGCCGTGCAGGTCCAGCCAGGACTCCATGTAGTGGTCGTCGGCCCGGACCGGTGACGTGTAGTAGCGGCGGACCGCGACGCCCAGTGGCCGGTCGTCGCGTTTGGCCAGGCCCATCGCGAGCGGCAGCTTCCCGGAGACGCCGTCGGCCGCGATGACCAGCGGCGCGCGGAACTCGACCGGTTCGTCGCCGCGCATCGCCGTCACCCCGGCCGCCCGGCCCTCGTCCAGCACCGGACCGGTGACGTGCACGCCGGTGTGCAGGATCGCGCCCGCCTCGACCGCGCGCCGGGCCAGCAGATCGTCGAAGTCCACCCGGGTGCGGGCCAGTCCGTAGCCGGCGAAGCTCGCCAGTTCGGGCCAGTCCAGTTCGAGCCGGACGCCGCCGCCGTTCACGCGCAGCCCCTTGAGGTGCACCCAGCCGGCTTCCTCGGAGGTGTCCACGCCCATCCGGACCAGTTGCCGGACGCCGCGCGGGGTCAGCCCGTCGCCGCACACCTTCTCGCGCGGGAACCGGGTCTTCTCCAGCAGCAGCACCCGAAGCCCGTGCCGCGCCAGGTGGTAGGCCGCCGCCGACCCGCCCGGCCCCGCACCGACGACGATCACATCGGCTTCGTCCTTCATCACAAACCCCCGGTCATTTGGTACGCCGTGGGGAGACGCTCGCGAGACGCCGGATGTGACAGCGGCCGATTCGCTCGTGAAGTTCTTCACAACCGGCGCGCACCCTAAACCCGCCCCTCGGGGTACGGGTCAACGTGCTTCTGATCGCGGTGACAGCCCGGCCTCGCAGACGCCACTCTGATCCGGCAACGACAACGGGACCAGGGAGTATGCGATGACGGCGATCAGCCGGGTGATCGGACGGCAGATCCTCGACAGCCGGGGCAATCCGAGCGTCGAGGTCGATGTGGTGCTCGCGGACGGATCCTTGGGGCGGGCCGCCGTGCCGTCCGGGGCGTCGACCGGCGCGAACGAGGCGGTCGAGCTGCGCGACAACGACCCGAGCCGGTTCCACGGCAAGGGTGTGGGCAAGGCCGTCGCCGCGGTCAACGGCGAGATCGCCCACGCGGTGACCGGCCTGGACGCCGAGGACCAGGCCCTGATCGACGCGACGATGATCGAGTTGGACGGCACCAAGGACAAGGGCCGGCTCGGCGCGAACGCGATCCTGGGCGTGTCGCTCGCGACGGTCAAGGCCGCGGCGCAGGCGCATCGGCTGCCGCTCTACCGCTATGTCGGCGGTGCCGGGGCGCGGGTGCTGCCGGTGCCGATGATGAACATCGTCAACGGTGGCGCGCACGCGGACAACCCGCTCGACTTCCAGGAGTTCATGATCGCCCCGGTCGGCGCGCCGACGTTCGCCGAGGCGGTGCGGATGGGCTCCGAGGTGTTCCACACGCTGCGCCGCCAGCTGGCCGCGGCCGGGCACAGCACCAACGTCGGCGACGAGGGCGGCTTCGCGCCGAACTTCAGCGACGCCGACGAGGCGCTGCGGTTCGTGGTGCGGGCGATCGAGGAGTCCGACTACCGGCCGGGCGTCGACATCACGGTCTGCCTCGACCCGGCGAGCTCCGAGTTCTTCAAGGACGGTGCCTACCGGTACGCCGGTGAGGGCCGCACCCGTTCGGTGGACGAGCACATCGCGTACCTGCTGGAGCTGGCCGGCCGGTATCCGATCAGCTCGATCGAGGACCCGATGGCCGAGGACGACTTCGCCGGCTGGCGGAAGCTGACCGCCGAGGCCGGGGACCGGCTGCAACTGGTCGGCGACGACGTCTTCTGCACCGACGCGGACCGGCTGCGCGACGGCATCGAGGGCGGCTACGCGAACGCGATCCTGGTGAAGCTCAACCAGATCGGCACCCTGACCGAGACACTGCACACTGTGGACACCGCCCACCGCGCCGGCTATCGGGTGGTGATCTCGCATCGTTCCGGCGAGACCGAGGACACGACCATTGCCGATCTCGCGGTCGCGACCGGATGCGGGCAGATAAAAACGGGTTCGTTGTCCCGCAGCGACCGGACCGCGAAATACAATCAGCTCATTCGGATCGAGGAGGAACTTGGTCGCTCCGGTTCCTTTTTCCGGGTACGCGGAAAGCATTCGTGAACGGTCCGCGAAAATGCCGTGCCGACTTTCGTGTAAACGACAGTAACACGAAAGTCGGTACGGCGCCGCCGGCGGGACCTAGATCACGTCAGGCTCAGTCCTGGCCCTGCTGGACCCAGGCGAGCAGGTCCGGGTCGGCGAGCGTCACGACCTGCTTGCGGTAGTACGCGACGTCGTCCTCGTCGAGCACCGACCGCCACTGGCCGCTGGTGCCTTTGTGCAGGAAGCGGGCCTTGTCCACCCACAGGTCGCGGTTCGGGATCACGTCGTCCTCGCGCCGCTTCATGCTGTCGAACGTCGCCGCCTCGACGAGCTCCGGCCACTTCTGCTCGGGGACCTCGATGTCCAGCTTCGCGGCCAGCGACCGCATCGAGGCGGCCAGGTCGTCCTGCAGCTGCTGGTAGTGCGTCAGCACCACGTTCGGCCGGTCCCGGACCTGCCAGAGAGTGTCCAGGTGGTGCAGGAACATCGGCAGGCCGGACATGTAGCCGGGGTCGTCCACCCAGGCGCGGAAGCGGTCGTGCACGGACTCGGGCGGCGGCGGCATCTCGGGCAACGCCGGCACCTCGGCGCCCTCGGCCGCCATGCTGGCCGCGAACGCCGCGAACACCTTCCCCAGATGCATGTTCGACATGTGGTTGTCGGTGGAAACGCCGACGTCACGGGGCTCGCGGCCGATCGTCAGGTAGGTGACCCGCTCGTCGTACGGGAGGCCGTCCAGCGGGGTGTGCGTCTTGATGACCCGCCGGTGCCGCTGACCGTCCAGCTCGGCCAGAACCTCCTCGCGGGGGTGCACGAGGAAGTCCGGCCAGACGGAGATCTCACCGAGGGGACGCGGCAGTTCCGGCGTCTGAAAAATGAGTAACGCGCAGATCATCTGCATCCAGGTGGTGCCCGTTTTCGGCGGGGTGGTGAGGATGATGTCACCCTCGCGCAGCGCAATGTCGTCCCACCGGGAGCTGTCGATGAATGCGTTGCGATAATGTTTCTGGTGCATGCGGCGATGGTAGGGCGAATAGAAGGGAGCGATGCTCCGATGTGAAGATCATCTCCCATTCCCGTTATTCCGGACCTTGTCGCGAACTCGATGCCCCGGCGGCTCGATCTCGTTGAGGCCGGGGGCTGCAACCATCCGCCGTGGGCGACCGGTGGATCGGGCAGATCTCACGCTTCGAGCCGACGCTCCCATCGCGACGCAGCGGCCGTCGATGCGCGGCGAGCGCGGCAGGCGCAGCGAGCCAGGCAGGCGCAGCGAGCCAGGCAGGCGCAGCGAGCCAGGCAGGCGCAGCGAGCGGCCGCCAAGCCGGCCGGGTCAACGGGCCCAGGCGTGCGTGCGGCCGCCCTCGGTGTGTCTAGCCGCGCCCCCTAGCCGCCGTAACTCCACCACCACGGCGGATATGCTCCGGCCACCCCACACCCGCGCGCGGCGCCTCTTGGCGCGGGCAACTACGCCGCCCCGGCCGTCGCAACTCCCCACACGCACAAGGGGCCACTGTCGGTGTGGGCAGCCGCGTCCTGCTGACGTCGTGACTTCCCCGCCTGGCCAGCTTCGGCAGGACTGCGACCAAACCACGTGCACAGTTTCACAATGTGGGACCCGTGTCCGCGCGGCGGAACTGTTCAGCTGGTTCTCGCCGCTCACCCTGCGATGCGTTGGCCTCGCGTGGCGGACCTGAGGGCCGTCGCTGTGGGGAGCTCAGACGTTCCGGCCGTGACGGGTGCCCACACCCGCTGTGGGTTCGCCACGGTGTGGGGAACCACGGCCTCCCCGCCGTCGCGAGTCCCCACACGTGGGTAAGGGTGGCCACGGTGTGGGGAGCCACAGCCTCCCCGCCGTCGCGACTCCCCACACGTGGGTGAGAGTGGCCACGGTGTGGGGAGCCACAGCCCCCCAGGCGTCGCTACTGCCCACACCCGAGTGGGGCGGCCACTGTGGGGAGCTGGGACGTGCCCGGGCCTGGCGGCGCCGCCTCACACGGGGACTCCCGGCCGACAGAACCAGCTGAACAGTTACACGCGGCGAGACTGGCGACCACATTGTGGCGACCGGGACCGCAATGTGAGACCCGGGTCCACAGTAGAGGGTCTTATCTTCCCCTTTGCGACTTTTGTTCGACCGCTTTCCCTTGCATTTCGTAGACCTTGGAGATTTATGGCTCGCATGTGGGCGTAAGTTTCCAAGGTCTCCAGAAATCCCAGGATATGGCCGGGATCATCACATAGTGGGATCGGATGGACTAGCCCGAGCTGACCTGGCGACAGGTGCGGCGCGTTGGCCATCTCGGCGGCAGTTGCGGGAGTAGCGCCGGTAGTCGCAGCAACCGCGGCGACTGCGGCGGTGGCAGCAGCACCAGTGGTGGCGACGACGACTGTGGCGACGACGGCGGTGGCGGTGGCGGGATCCGCGCGCCCGAGCGGGTTGCACCGCGCGAGCGGCGGGCGCCGCCGCGCTGGGCGTAGGCGAGGGCTCGGGTGGCGGTGCGGGGCGGGGGAACGCGTGCGGAAACGTCTGCACGTCGGGATGACGCGACCTGTGCATTGATGTCTATGATTTCGGTATGACGGCGACTCCGCCTTACGGTCCGCCCTTTCTGCCACCTCCCCGGCCGCGGCGACGGTGGGGGCTGATCGTTGCCCTGGTGGCGGGCACGCTGGTGTTGTGCTGTGGCTGCGGCGGCGTGGCCGTCTTCGCCCTGACCGCCGGGCAGGTCAAGCCGGCTGGCAACGCGGCCGAGGCGTACGTCGCGGCGGTGATCGCGCAGGACGACGGCCGCGCGCTGCAGTACGTCTGCACGGCGAGCGACTCCAAGAGCAGCCATGACGCGTTCGCGACCTACGTGCGCGGCAAGGGCGTCAGCGGGGAACGGGTCGTCAACACGAAAGTCACCCTGTGGAATCTGTCCTGGCGCGCCGACGTCCAGATGGAGCTGACCGTCGGCACCGGCGCCGAGGAGGCATTGGAATTGCCGATGGCCAAAGAGGACGGCAAATGGAAGGTTTGCGTCCGCTGACGGCCCGCACCGGCCGGTGTGGCGCGCGGAGATGTTGTTGCACTCAGGGTGGCGAAAACTCCGGGGCCGTTCGGCGAGGCGTACCTCTGGCGTGGTTTGTGCTTTGAGGACCGCCGAACGGGTGCCGATGTTCATCTGTGCGGCTGGCCGATTCCGGGGCGGCGGGGTCGAGGATGGGGGCTGACCTTCGTAGTGCGGCAAGGGAGAAGAGCATGCCGAAACCCACCATCGTCCTCGTGCACGGAGCATGGGCGGATGCGTCGAGTTGGAACGCGGTGGCGTCCGAGTTACAGAGCCGGGATTACACCGTCTTAGCGCCGCCGAATCCGCTGCGTGGCGTGGCGGGCGACGCCGCGTACATCGCGTCGTTTCTCGCTCAGCGCACCACCGGGCCGGTCGTGCTGGCCGGCCATTCGTACGGCGGTTTCGTCATCACGAATGCCGGGACCGGGGGCGGTGACGTGCGGGCCCTGGTCTACGTCGACGCATTCATCCCCGACGAAGGCGAAACGACGTTTCAGATCCTCGGTGGATCGGGTTCGGCGTTCGACGTCCCGGACCCGACGACGGTGTTCGACATCGCCGGATACCCGGGCGCGCCGGAGGGTGACGCGGAGGCGTTCCTGAAGCCCGGCACCGTCCACAATTCCTTCGCCCAGGATCTGAGCGAGGCGGACCGGTGGCTGATCGCCGCGGGCCAGCGGCCGATCACGTTGAGCGCGAACACGACGCCGTCGGTGACCGCGGCCTGGAAGACGTTGCCGAGCTGGGCGGTCGTGGGCACCGAGGACAAGGTGATCCCGGCGGCCACCCAGCGATCGATGGCCGAGCGGGCCGGCGCCAAGATCACCGAGGTGGCGGGCTCGCACGTCTCGATGGTGTCGCATCCCCAGGTCTCGATCGACACGATCCTGGCCGCGGCGGCACACGTCGCCGACTGACCTGAATGTCACATCGCGCGCCTCGATCTCGTCTCTGGTGGGCCCAGTCGTCGAACTGCCACCAGGGATGGGATCGTGTCGCTGATCCGTTCGCTCGGCGCTCTCGAGCGCTTGTACTTCCGCAGCATCCAGACCTATCCACTGCATTTCGTGATGGCGGCCGCGTTTCGTGAGACGTTGAGTCCCGCTGTCGTGCGTATCGCCCTCGATGCCGTCCAGGCCCGGCATCCGTTGCTGTCGGCCCGGGTGGACGGCACCCCGCCCGCGTTCTATCGAACCGACCGTTCCATTGCCCTGTCGTCGGCGACCGGTCCGTGGCAGGAACAGGCCGGAAAGGAACTCGGCCGGGCCTTCGATCCGTCGAACGGGCCGCTGATGCGCGTTGTCCAGACCGACGACGAGAACGGCACGACGCTGGTTCTCACACTCGAACACTGCATCGCCGACGCGATGGGCGCCATGTATGTGCTGCGCGACCTTGTGACGGCGCTCAACGGCGGCGCGCTGGAACCGACCGCCGCGCCGCCGTCCTTGGAGGATCTCATCGCGGACCGGATCGGCCGGGCTCCGATGCCCGACCTGACCGGCATCGATCCCCGGATGACCATTCCGCTGGACGATCAGCCGTTCGACGGTTCCCCGGCCGTGATTCGCACATTCGCCTTGACCAGAGACGAGACCACGCGGCTGGTACAGCGATGCCGCGCCGAGCGGGCGACCGTCAATTCGCTGATCGTCGCGGCGGCCTCGCGTTCCTGCGCGGCGATTGTCGGGACCGACTACATCCGTGTCTTCAACCCGATCGACCTGCGGCCGATCCTCGATGCCGGGGAAAGCCTCGCGCCGACATTCGGGGCGATCCGGCTCGGATTCGAGGCGCACGGGAGCACCCGTCTCTGGGACCGGGCACGGGCGGTGCGGGCGCAGACCGCCGGCGCGAAGTCTGAGGCGGCGGTGGCGAGCGCGGCCGCCGTGTCGAACCATTTCCTGCCGCCGGCGGTCACCGCATCCGAGGTACGCAGATACATCCATCAGGCGATCGATTACGAATTGCTGGTCAGCAACCTCGGCGCACCGGCGCTCGACTGGGCCGGTCCGGTCCGGCCGCGGGCGATCTGGGGGCCGATGGTGATGGGCCGGTACCCGGGCGAACATATGGTCGGCGTCACCACATTCGACGGTTCACTGCGCGTTACGGTCGCCGCACACAAGGATCCGGCACCGCTGTTGTTCGAACTGGAAGAGGCGACACGGACGCCGCAGTGACAATTAATTGCCACCGGGAAGGTCACGGAGGTCACGACACCGAACTCGCGCTCCGGGGCGCCCGTTGCGGGGGTGGTGAGAGGTAATGTGCTGCCCGCGGCGATCGCGCTGACGGCCATCGCCGCAGCGCTGTCCGGGCCGGCGCGGCCGGAGGTGCTGACGGTCGGTCCCGCCGTGGTGCGGACCGTCGGAACGAACCGGCTCCGCCCGCCCGGCCGGCTCCCGGAGTTACTCCCGCCCGCGCCCGACGTCATCGAGCGGGAGCCGGTCGGCACGCGCGGCCGCAACGACAGCGGGGACTCCGCCGAGCAGCTCGGATCACGGTCGGTGACCGTCCTGGGCGCGCTGTCGCCGGCGTCGCAGGCCACCACGGCGATCCCGCCGGCCGCCGGGGACGACGGGTCGATCCGGCTCGCCACGAGGACCGGGATCGGCCCGCACCGCCCGGGAATCACCACGACCGGCGAGATCGGTGGCGGCCCGCGCGCTTCCGACGTCTACCGGGTGGACGCCGCCGCCGGGGACACGATCATCATCAAGGTGGCGGCCGACCGGCTCGACGCCGCGATCGTCCTGTACGACTCGCGGGGCACCGCGGTGGACTTCAACGACAACCGGGTCACCGACCCGAACCCCGTGCTCACCCATCGGGTGGCCACGGCGGGTGCCTACTACGCGCGGGTCACCGCGTCCGGCACAAGCGGTCCGGCCGCCACCGGACCGTACCGCCTGTCGATCGTCTCCGCGGCCGCGGACGTGGACGTCTACGCGATCCGGCTGCGGCGCGGCGACGTGCTCGGCGCGGCCACGACCGGCTCGCCGGACATGCTGACCGTGTTCGACCCGGCCGGCCGTGACGTGCACGGCTCGACCGGCGACGCCGCGTCCAACTACCCGGCGCTCAGCCCGCTCCCGCACGGCGACCTGTCCACCGACCACATCGCGACCACCGACGGCTGGCACTACATCCAGGTGGCCGGCACCGGTGGCACCTACCGGCTGACGCTGGTGGTGAGCCGGCCGCGGCTCGAGCACACCGGCGACGTGCAGACGATCTACCTGGACTACGACGGCGCCCGGGTCGACCCGGCCATCTTCGCGAACAGCGGCATCGAGATCCCCGATCCCACCGGGCAGCGGGCGTTCCCGGCCCTGCGGACGTTCCTGCCCGCCTGGGGTCTGAAGAGCACCGACGAAGGCGCGCTGGAGAAGACCGTCACCGCGGACGTCCGGCGCAACCTGCAGGTCGGTGGCGGTTCCGCCGCCCACGTCGCGTCCAGCGCCGACGGCCCGGACCTGTACGGCCGTCGCGACGTCAGCCGCGTCGTCGTCGGCGGCACCATGAAGGACAGCGGACTGCCCACCATCGGCATCGCGCAGTCGATCGACCCCGGCAACTACGCCACCGAGGAGACCGCCGTCGTGCTGACGGACATTCTCAGTGACACCGCCGCCGACCCGGACTCGATCAACGCCTACCTGACCGGATCGCGCGACCGCGTCGGCTACATCGCCGAGGTGCTGAGCGACTACATCAGCCACGAGGTCGGGCACCTGCTGGGCAACTGGCACACCCAGCCCACCGACGGCCGGCCGGGGCTGATGGACTCGACCGACATCGCCCGGATCGTGGCCGGGCGCGACGGCATCGGCGGCACTGCCGACGACCAGCGGATCCCCTTCGCCACCAACGATTACCTGGCGAGCGACGGGTTCAACGGCCAGGAGAACACCGCCGCCCGGGTGGCCGCGGCGCTGTCGCACTGAAGCCGGGTTCCGTCGCCGACCGGGTCAACTTTCATTCATACATTCAAAAGTATGGACACGTCAGACGAAAGTCGTTAACGTGTCGATCATTGCCACACGTAGGTAGCCCCGCCTGCCACCGGTCAGGAAAGGCACCCGTATGTCCGTTAGACATCGAAGTATGTCGATCATCACGTCCACTCTCCTGGTAGCCGCCGCGATTGTCGCCATCCCGCCGGCGGCACACGCACGAGGCGCAACAACTGCCGCAGTCATCGACCAGAGCGACTACCAACAGGTAACGCTGGCCAAGGGCGTGCCCGAGGTCGGCGAGCCGATGGCCATCGCCGTGCTGCCGGACCGATCCGTGCTGCACACCGCGCGCGACGGCAAGCTGCGGCGGACCGACGCCGACGGCACCACCACCGTTATCGGCACGCTGCCGGTCTACACCAACGACGAGGACGGGTTGCAGGGCGTCGCCGTCGACCCCGGCTTCGCCACCAACCGGCACGTCTACCTCTACTACGCGCCGCCGCTGAACACCCCCGCGGGCGACGCGCCCAGCCA
The DNA here is from genome assembly GCF_012933445.1 of Actinoplanes sp. TBRC 11911. Taxonomy (GTDB): domain Bacteria; phylum Actinomycetota; class Actinomycetes; order Mycobacteriales; family Micromonosporaceae; genus Actinoplanes. The sequence goes on along the minus strand of NZ_JABBNC010000015.1, from coordinate 146,586 downwards.
GGGCACCGACTGGACCGCGTGGCACGGCTACAACAAGCTGTCCCGGTTCACGCTCGACGCCGACTTCACACTGAACACCGCCAGCGAGGTCGAGGTCCTGCGGGTCGGCACCGACCGGGGGATCTGCTGCCACGTCGGCGGCGACATCGACTTCGACGCGGCCGGCAACCTCTACATGACCACCGGCGACGACACGAACCCGTTCGTCAGCGGCGGCTACGCCCCGATCGACGAGCGGGCCGACTCCTACCCGGCGTACGACGCTCAGCGCTCCGCGGGCAACACCAACGACCTGCGCGGCAAGGTCCTGCGGATCCACATCGAGCCGGACGGCTCGTACACGATCCCGGCCGGCAACCTCTTCCCGCCGGGCACCGCCAAGACCCGTCCCGAGATCTACGCGATGGGCTTCCGCAACCCGTTCCGGATGAGCGTGGACAAGCCGACCGGCGTCGTCTACCTCGGCGACTACGGTCCGGACGCGGGCTCCGCCAACCCCGCGCGCGGGCCCAGCGGCCAGGTCGAGTTCAACCGGATCACCGAGGCCGGCAACTTCGGCTGGCCCTACTGCACCGGGTACAACACGACGGCGGAGACCTACAACGAGTGGGATTTCGGCACGAACACGACCGGGCCGAAGTTCGACTGCACCCACCCGGTCAACAACTCCCGGAACAACACCGGCCTCACCGACCTGCCGCCGGCCCACGCGGCCTGGATCAGGTACGCCGGTGACACGCCCGGCCCGGCCGAGTTCGGCAGCGGTTCCGAGTCGCCGATGGGCGGCCCGGTCTACCACTTCGACGCGGCGAACCCGTCCACCACGAAGTTCCCGCGCTCGCTCGACGGCCAGTTCTTCGCGGCCGACTGGGGCCGGCACTGGATCAAGCCGATCACCGTCAACGCCGACGGGTCCCCGGGCGCGATCGACAACTTCCCGTGGACCGGCAAACAGGCCATGGACATGGCCTTCGGACCGGACGGTTCCCTGTACGTGCTCGACTACGGTGCCGGATTCGGAACACCCGACGCCAACTCGGCGCTCTACCGGTTCGACTACGTGGGGGCGGGTAACAAGGCCCCGGCCGCGAAGGCGACCGCCGACGTCACCTCCGGCCAGGCACCGCTGACCGTGCACTTCTCGTCGTCCGGCTCCGCCGACCCGGACGGCGACACCCTCACGTACGCCTGGGCCTTCGGGGACGGCAGCACCTCGACCGATGCCGACCCGGTCAAGACCTTCACCACCAACGGCACGTACGCGGCGACGCTGACGGTCAAGGACCCGGACGGCGCCACCGGCACCGCCATCGTTCAGGTCGTCGTGGGCAACACCGCGCCCAAGGTCGTCATCGGCACGCCCGGCGACGGATCGTTGTTCACCCCGGGCGCCAAGCTGCCGTTCAACCTGACCGTCACCGACCCGGAGGACGGCGCCACCGACTGCACCAAGGCCACGGTGACGTTCGGTTCCGCCACCGCGACCGGCTGCTCGGGTGAGCTCACCGTGCCCGCCGGTCTCGACGACGCGACGGTGTTCGACGCGCAGTACACCGACAAGGGCGGCCTGGTCACCCACGCGCGGAGCACCCTGCAGCCGCGGCACCAACAGGCCGAGCACTACACCAGCAACAACGGCATGCAGATCGCGGACCACGCTCCGGCCGAGGGTGGCCAGACGGCCGGCTTCACCGACGACGGCGACTGGATCGGCTTCGCGCCGTACCGGCTCGACGGCGTCACCACGTTCACCGCGCGGGTGTCCTCGGCCGGCGCCGGCGGGACGGTCTCGTTCCGGACCGGCTCCCCGACCGGGCCGGTGATCGGCTCGGCGACCGTGCCGATCACCGGGGACTGGGAGAAGTTCACCGACATCACCGGTCCGATCACCGGGGCGCCGAGCGGGGCGACCTCGTTGTACCTGACCTTCGCCGGCCCGACCGGCAACGGGAACCTGTTCGATGTGGACTCGTTCGAGTTCGGCAGCGGGACGGTCCAGCCGCCAGCGTACAACGTGCTGCTCTTCTCGAAGACCGCGGCGTTCCGGCACGACGCGATCCCGGCCGGCATCCAGGCCATCAAGGAGCTGGGCGCCGCCAACGGTTTCGGGGTGACCGCGACCGAGGACGCGAGCGCGTTCACGGCCGACAACCTGGCCAAATACCAGGCGGTCATCTTCCTCAGTACGACCGGGGATGTCCTCAACAACACCCAGCAGGCCGCTTTCGAGAGCTACATCCGGGCGGGCGGCGGCTACATGGGTGTGCACGCGGCGGCCGACACCGAGTATGACTGGCCGTTCTACGGTGAGCTGGTCGGCGCCTACTTCCAGGGGCACCCGGCGATCCAGCAGGTCGCGGTGAAGGTCGAGGACCGGGCCAACGCGGCCACCGCGCACCTGCCGCAGACCTGGCTGCGCACCGACGAGCTGTACAACTACCGCACCAACCCGCGGGCGACCTCGCACGTGCTGGCGACCTACGACGAGGGCTCCTACACCGGCGGCACGATGGGCAGCGACCACCCGATCACGTGGTGCAAGAACTACCAGGGCGGGCGCTCGTTCTACACCGGCATGGGCCACACCCAGCAGTCGTACACGGAGGCGAATTTCCGGCAGCACCTGCTCGGCGGCATCGAGTGGGCGGCCGGGCAGGTCCAGGCCGACTGCCGGCCGGAGAGCGGCTACACCGCGCTCTACAACGGTTCCACCACCGGCTGGCAGCAGGCGGGCCCGGGTGGCTTCAGCAACAGCGACGCCACGCTGAGCTCGTCCGGCGGGCTGGGCCTCTACTGGTACACGCCCCGTGAGTACCGGAACTTCTCGCTGAAGCTGGACTGGAAGATGGCCGGCGACGACAACTCGGGCGTGTTCCTCGGCTTCCCGCCGTCGGACGACCCGTGGTCGGCGGTCGACAAGGGCTACGAGGTGCAGATCGACGCGACCGACGCGCCGGACCGGACCACCGGCTCGGTCTACTCGTTCCAGTCGGCCGACCTCGCCGCCCGCGACAAGGCGCTGAACCCGCCCGGGCAGTGGAACGACTACGAACTGCGCGTCGAGGGCCAGCGTCTGCGGGTGTACCTGAACGGCACGCTCGTCAACGATTTCACCAACACGAACGCGGCACGCTCGCTGGCCGGCCACATCGGCATCCAGAACCACGGCACCGGCGACGACGTCTCGTTCCGCAACATCCGGATCAAGGAACTGCCGGCCACCGGCACCATCACCGGTGTGGCCGGCAAGTGCCTCGACGTCGACGGCGTCCAGGCCGAGATCAACACCTGTAAGGCGGGCGCGGCCGCTCAGGTCTGGACCGTGCAGGGCGCGACGCTGCGCTCGCAGGACAAGTGCCTGACCGTCGCGGGCACGCTGGCCCAGGTCGGCACCTGCAACGGCACCGCGGCGCAGAACTGGGTGCCGCAGTCCGACGGCACCGTCAAGCACACGGCAACCGGCCAGTGCCTGGACGTGACGCAGAACAGCGCACGCGACGGCGCGACGGCCCGGATCGCCCCCTGCCGCGGCTCGGTAACGCAGCGGTGGACCCTTCCCCAGTAGTCACCACACCTGGCAGCGGCGTCCCCGGCGATCGGGGGCGCCGCTGTCGCGGTTTACCGTCGAGAGGTGCATCCGACTCGATTCGGGGCCGACCCGCGCTGGGGTGAGCGGGCCGCGCGGCCCTTACGCCTCGTCGCCGGGCCGGGCGCCCGACCGGCCCCGGCGGAGCTCGCGGCGTTACGCGGCGCGTTGATGCGAAGGGACGAGCCGGCCGCCGCTCTCGTCCGGGCCGTGTCAGCGCGCGATCTGCGGCGCCTGTTCGACCCCGGCGCTCCCCCGCCGGTCCGCGACTTCCTGGCGATGGCCGGCAAACGGCCCGATTGGGTCGACGACCGCCTGCTAGCCCGGGGCGCGTCGGCCTGCCGGGCGTTCGGCCTGGACGGCTTTCTGGTCCTGGCGTACGGGTCGCTGCTGGGTGGCTATCGCACCGCCGCCGCGCTGGAGCCGCTGGTGCGCACCGGCCGGCTGACCGGCGCCGGGACACTGAGCCGGGTCCGCGAGACGTCCGCCTGGTGGCGGGCGGTGACGGCGCCGGGCGGTCTGGCTGCCGACGGCGACGGCTTTCAGACCACCCTGCGTGTACGCGTGATGCACGCGCTCGTCAACGCGAAGCTCGAGGACGACCCCGCCTGGGACTGGGCCGGTCGCGGCGTGCCGATCAACCAGTACGACCTCGGCAGCACCGTGGGCATCTTCAGCACGAGCTTCCTGCTGCATCTGCGCCTGCTCGGGGTCCGCGTCTCCCGCGAGGACGGGCGTGCCGTGATGCACCTATGGGCGTACGTGGGCTGGTTGATGGGCGTCGAAGACGCGTGGCTGCCGCACACCGAGCGTCAGGGACGCCGCCTGCTGTACCACTTCCTCGCCCACGACCCGCCACCCGACGCCAACACGCGCGCGCTGGCCAAGGCCCTGATCGACATGACCGACGAGGTCTGGCCCGGGCGCTGGCGGCGCCGCTACGAGCGCGAGCGCGCACTTTCGGTGAGCACCTGGCTGCTGGGCCGCACCGCCATGCGCGACCTGGGCCTGCCCGCCCGGCTCCCGTGGTACGGCCTGGCCCGCGTCGGCACGAACCTGCTGGCCAGCCAGGTCATGGGCCGCTTCCCGGCCGGTCGGCGCCGGTTGGTGGCCCGCGGTGATCGCGAGGCCCGCACACGGCTCGCCCGCTGGGGAGCGGCCGCTCACGCCACCTCCGCGGCGGACGGCGCACGGAACGACACGGGCTTGGCGTAGTCGCTGAAGTAGGCGGTCACCTGAGGGGTCTGAATCTTGACGATCTCCGGGGCGCCCCGGACAGTGACCCAGGTCAACGTGTCGCCGCCGGAATCGTGCTCCTTGAACTCGGCGGTCGCGATGCCGTCGACGGTCGTGGTGCCCACCTGAGTCACCGCGTCCGGCCGGTCCTCCGCGGCGATCTCCGACTTGAGGTCGCACGCCTTGACGAAGCTCGCCAGGTTGGGATGGTCGGCGAGCGGCAGGTATTTGCCGACCGCCCGGTGCGCCTTGTCCGGGCCGACGAGCCCGATCAGCGCCGTCTCCGAGGACATCTTGATCCACGACGTGGTGCCCACCTTGAGTATCTCGAACGAGGCGGCGTCGCTGGTGAACGAGCCGGAGCAGTCGCCTTTCGCGTCCAGGGTCAGCTTGACGTCCGACTTCGCGTCGCCGTCGTTCTCGGTGAACGTCATGGTCACCGAGGGGGCCGAGCCGAGCGCCTGGTAGGCCCGGTCGGCGATGTCGGTCGGGGTGCCGGTGAGTGCGGACGGGTGTGACGATCCCCCGCAGCCGGCTGTTCCCGCCGCCGCGACTGCGGAAATCAGAACAGCCGCGGCGAGGCGGGTTTTGTGCATGGGTACTCGTTTCCTTTCGGGAGGGGTCCGCTTTGTGCTCTCAGAACCTGGACGCCGGCAGCTTTTCCGTCGTGCTGACGTCGCTCAGCATGGAGTTGCCGGAGAAATCGACCTTGATCGTGTACGGGCCCGCGCCGGCACCGACGTTATTGAGATACGTGCAGGACTCGACGATTCCGGCCATCCCGAAGGCGAAGCCCTTCACCGGCTTGCCCTTGGCGTCGGTCAGCGTCACCGCGATCTTTCCGCCACCCGTCAGCAACGGAAGCGCATAGCTGGGAGTGACCACGGCGGTGACCGACGCGGACGACCCGAAATGCACGGCGTCGATCATGAGGTGGGGTGTCACCCTCCCGACCACCTGTCTCCCGGTACCGCTGCTCGGCGCGTAGCCGGTGGAGCCGAGGAAATCGGCGGTGATCGGGTACGTTCCGGGCTTGCCGAGAGCCGCACTGCTCACCGAGCAGGTCGCGCTCCCGTTCGCCAGCGGAACGGCGCCGCATGGTAGCGCCTTGCTCGCCGTGCCGACCTTGAACAGCACCAACCCGCTCGGGTGCGCGGCGGCTGCGGGGACCGGCGACACCGTTGCCGTCAGCCTCACTTCGCCCACGCCGTACGGGACCGGGTCGGCGCTGCCCGTCACGGTGGTGATTGTCTGGACCCGGCCGCCGCTGGTGGCCGGTGCCGAACTCGGCGGATCGGTCGGGTGACCCGGGTTCGCCGGCTGCGTGGTCGCGGCGGGATCGGTGGGCGTCGCCGGCGGGGCCGGGTCGGTCGGCAGGGTCGGGTCGGTCGGCGGGGTCGGGTCGGTCGGCGGGGTCGGGCCCGCCGGCGGTTGCTCGGCGCAGTCGACATTCACCTCGATGCTCTGCGAACCCCCTCGGGTGCCGTTGCCGAACGCCGTCGATTCCGCGAGGAGCTGGAACGTCGCCTTGCCCGTCCGCACCGGCACGGGGATCTGCTGTTTCGCGAAGCTCTGCACGAACCGCGTCCGCGCCAGCACGGTCGTACCGTCTTCGGTGATCGTGACGAAGTTGAGATTCCCCCCGGAGCTCAGATCGGAAGGCGGCGGGGGCAGGAAGTCGGCCAGCTCGACCGAGACCGTGGAACAGGTGGCATCAAAGCTGTACTCGGCATGCCCGCCCGAATCCGTTCCGGGCACCGTGTCGAAAGGGTGCAGCGACGCGGCGGAAGCCGGGCTGGCGAGCACCCCGGATCCGATGACCAGGGTTGAGGCGGCGGCTAGAGCGCCACTGAGAACGCGGCCCTGATGTTTCATCAACAAATTCCTCTGCGCTGTCCGGCCACGTGGACGCTGTTCGCCCACGGGCCTGCGGACCGAATGCGGAGGCCGGAAAGGTGGCCGCCAGCAATTCGGTATGGGAGCGACTAATGGCCGGACCAAAAGATCATCGGCTCATTCGCCGGGCAAAATGCTGACAGCGCGGAACACCCTCGTCAAGGTGCGGGTACTCACATATCCGGGCAGCCTTGTTTAGCCCAGCAACTATCGTTTTGCATTTCGCATTTGTTGTCGTGCGGCCGCGCAGAAATTGTCGCGCCCGATGCGATACAAGCGAGCGGACGAGAAATGGCTCCGCCAAATGAGTAATCGCGCTGACCGCAAGTGGCGCTAGTAGCGTGTGCGTCGCATCCGGCATCAGGAACCGGCGGCGGCCGCGGCGGTCGCTATCGGCGCGCGGCGATCCGCTCGCGTCCCGAACGGTTCGCTATACGGACACCGCGGCCACATCGCGGAGTTTTCGTTAATCTTGGAGACTTATGCCCACATACGAACCACAACTCTCCAAGGTTCGCATTCGAGCGTGAAAATCGGCAGGACAAAAGCTGCATTTCATGCCAAGATTGACGTCCACAATGGAGAAATGTCTCACCTGGCGGACGCCGGGGGCTGCGGCTCTCAGCATGCGGAACTGTTCAGCTGGTTCTCGCGCCGCTCACCCTCCGATGCGTTGGCCTTGCGTGGCGGACCTGAGGGCCGTCGCTGTGGGGAGCTGGGACGTTCCGGCCGTGGCGGGTGCCCACACGTGGTGAGGGTGGCCGCGGTGTGGGGAACCACAGCCTCCCCGGCGTCGCGACTCCCCACACTTAGGTGAGGGTGGCCGCGGTGTGGGGAGCCGCGGCCTTCCCGCCGTCGCGACTCCCCACACTTAGGTGAGGGTGGCCGCGGTGTGGGGAGCCGCGGCCTTCCCGCCGTCGCGACTCCCCACACTTAGGTGAGGGTGGCCGCGGTGTGGGGAACCACAGCCTCCCCGGCGTCGCGACCCCCCACACGCGGGTGAGGGTAGCCGCGGTGTGGGCAGCCACAGCCTCCCCGGCGTCGCGACCCCCCACACGCGGGTGAGGGTAGCCGCGGTGTGGGCAGCCACAGCCTCCCCGGCGTCGCGACCCCCCACACGCGGGTGAGGGTAGCCGCGGTGTGGGCAACCACAACCTCCCCGGCGTCGCTACTGCCCACACCCGGGTGGGGCGCCCATTGTGGGGAGCTGGGACCTGCCCGGGCCTGGCGGCATCGCCTCGCACCGGGACTCCCGGCCGGCGGAACCAGCTGAACAGTTCCAGCATGCGGGCATCCGTCCTATGGGAATGGAAGCGCCGCGCGCGGAGCCCCGACGCCCAGCAGGTGGCGGGGTCAGCTGCGCACACCTGGGGGCCACCCGCCGCCCGCACAGCCAGAACCGGCGGGACACTCTCTGCAGTCCGGGCTGATAATCGGAAATATCGGATATGTGCGATATGGCTGCGAGGGCCGCGTCCCCGTCGAACGTGCGGCCTAGGACTTACTCGCCCAGGGCGCCGTGGGAATGGCGTGACGGCGGGGTCACCGGGCGCTCCCGTACCGGGATCAACACCGAGTCAGGTCCATTCCCACGTATCCACCGAGATGGCCCGGGAGCGGCAACCGCTTCGATTCCGCGCACACGACCACCGACATGCCGAGAGAGTGACGGCCGACGTTGTTATGTATCGATATACATCCATTTTTTGGACAATTGTCGCGTGCGCAACTATCATCGCTGCTTGTGTCTTCAAACAACCCCATAATCGATCGATTCAGGTCCAACGCCGGCGTGCTGGGCGGTCACTGGGAGGGCAAGACGACCCTTCTGCTGCACACCCCCGGCCGCAAGACCGGCCGGGAGCTCGTCCACCCGCTGGTCGCGGCGCCGTACGGCGACGACTCGTACGTGATCTGCGGCAGCCAGGGCGGCGCGCCGGACGACCCGCAGTGGTTCGCCAACCTGGAGGCCGTCGCCGGTCCCGTCACGATCGAACTGGGTACCGACACGCTGAAGGCGGACCACCGCGAGTTCCGCCCCGGCCGCGACGAGGACTGGGCGCGGCTGTACGACGTGTTCGGCGCGTACTGGCCGGACGCCGCCGAGTACGAGAAGAAGACCGACCGGCAGTTCCCGGTCGCCGTGATCACCCCCCGCTGACGCCGCCCCGCGTGCAGGGGTGCCTTCGGTGCCCCTGCACGGAAACGTCATACGTTCGGGCCGCGAAGCGGGATGAGGCATGCGATCGTGGTGCCCTGATCCGGGGGGCTGCGCAGGTCGAAGGATCCGCCGAGGGCCTGGACGCGGTCGCGGAGCCCGAGTAATCCGGTGCCGCGGGTGGGGTCGGCGCCACCGATGCCGTCGTCGCGGATCCGGAGTGTCAGGACGTCGTCGTCGATGCCGGCGTCGACGTCGAGGGTCGAGGCGCGGGCGTGTTTGACGGCGTTGGTGAGCGCTTCCGAGACGATGTAGTACGCCCCCACCTCGACCGGCGACGGCAGCCGCCCGTCGAGTCGCACGTCGACGTTCATCGTCAGCGGTGCCCGGCGGGCGAGGACGCGCAACGCCGCCTCCAGCCCGGAATGGGACAGCACGGCGGGATGGATGCCGTGCGAGAGTTCCCGGAGCTGGTCGACCACGGTGGTCAGACTGGCCGCGGCGTCCGCGAGGTCGCTTTGATCGGCCGCGTCGGCGGCCGCCGCGCGCAGGCGCAACGCGAGCGCGACCAGGCTTTGCTGGATGCCGTCGTGCAGGTCGCGCTCGATGCCGCGGCGGGTCTCGTCGGCGGCGGCCACGATACGGGCGCGGGAATTGGTCAGTTCGGCCCGGCTCTGCGCGTCCGCGACGGCGGTGGCGATCAGGTCGGTGAACTCCTCCAGGCGTTTTTCGATGCCGGGTTCGAGTTCGCCGGGATGGCCGTCGACGGTGAACAGTCCCCACAGCCGTCCGCTGACGTTGATCGGGAGCCCGACGGCGGAGATCTGGCCGTGCCGGTCGACACGGGCGGGGCGCCCGGTACGGGCCACCGTCTCGACCAGCCCGTCGCGGTGCTCGGGATCCACCGGTTCGGCTTCGGAGGATCCGTGCGCGGCCAGCAGCGTCACGGTTCCGTCCGGCTCGTAGCGCAGCAGCCGGGCGGCGCCGCCGGTGAAGTGGTGCCGCACCTCTTGAGTGACAGCGGTGAAGACGTGTTCGGGTGCCCGGCCCTGCGCGATGAGCAGCGAGATGCGTCGCAGCGATTGCTGCACCTTGACGAGCCGGGTGATGTGCCCGCGTGCTTCGGCGTTGTGCACCGCCATCGCGGCCAGCTCGACGAAGTTGAGGATGCGGCCCTCGGCTTCCGGCGGCAGGTTGCGGGTGGTCCCGGCGACGGTGACTCCCCAGGCGGACGAGCCGACCATGATCGGTGCGGCGATCGCGCTGCGGATGCCGAGTTTCACGACGAGCGTGCCGAGGGGTCCGATGGTCAGTTGCCGGACGTCGGCCCGGACCGGGGCACCGGCGGCGAGCGCGTCGTGCAGCAGCCGGCCGGGCTGCAGGTCGATGGTGAGGCCGACCGGTGCGGTCAGGGCCGTGCGGCCGTACGATCCGACGACCGTCACGGTGGGCACGTCGTCGTCCAGGCCTTTGTCCGGATTGTCCAGCTTGGCCATGAAGCTGGCTTCGGCGCCGAACAGCCGGCCGAGTTCGTCGGCGATCGCCGCGAACACTTCAGCGGGAGCGGCACCACCGCCGACCAGCGTGGCGACGCGGCGCAGTGCCGCCTGTTCGTCGGCCAGGTCGCCGCGCGCGCGGGCGGATTCGACGGCGTTGCGAGAAACGGTGTTGGCGACCGCACCGACGATCACGGCCACCGCGATGAGCAGGCCGAGCACGGAGAAGGCGGCGCCGTTGAGGTGGTGCAACGGCGGCAGGAAGAACCAGTCGTACGCCTCGACGGCGACCACCCCGCACGGCAGCGCGTAGACGATGCCGACCGTCTGCGCCACCATCAGGATGGTCGCCAGCAGGGCCAGCGCGAGGACCGGGGCGGAGGCGTGGCTGCGCCGGGCGGCCGAGCAGATCAGGCCGGCCACCGCGAACGTCGAAGCGGAGACCAGCACCGACAACACGATCTCAGCGAGCGTCCGCGGCCCGTTGATCACGACCCGCACGGCAGCCCGATCAAGAATCACAGTGATCTTGCCGGCCGAGGCCAGTCGGACACGGATGCTCCCTTAACCGGGTACGTCTGGTCTTGACGAGGCTAACGGCAAAACGCGAAAAAACTTGATACGCGAGGCAACTAAGTCACCAGCAGGCCGCTGCCGTACCAGTCGAGCGAGTCCCGCACTCCCGGCAGCGCGAAGAAATAGCCCCCACCGTACGGCGAGATGTAGTCGACCAGCGGTTCGTCGGCGAGCCGCCGCTGGACGGCGGCGAACTGTCGTTCCAGGTCCTGGTTGAAGGCGATGAAGACCAGTCCCATGTCGAGCTGGCCGTTCGGGTCGATCCCGTTGTCGTAGTTGTAGGGGCGGCGCAGCAGGCGCGACGAGTCCGTCTCCGGAGTGCGCGGGTTGGCGAGCCGGATGTGCGCGTTCGTCGGTATCGACTCCCCGCTGGGGTCGTGGACGAAGTCGGGCGTGTCGAACTCGCTGCTGCCGGTGTTCGGGGCGCCGCTGTCCTTGCGCCGCCCGATCATGTTCTCCTGCTCCCGCAGGTTGACCCGGTCCCAGAACTCGACGAGCATCCGGATCAGCCGGACCACGTGGTACGAACCCCCGGTGGTCCAGGCCGGTTCGCCGTCTGCGCCGCGGGTCCAGACCAGCTTCGCCATCTCGGCGTCGTCGCCGGGGTGTGGGTTGGCGGTGCCGTCCTTGAAGCCCAGCAGGTTGCGCGGGGTCCCGGACGGGCGCGGCGGTGACACGAAACCGTGCTGGCGCCACCGCGGTTGCATGCCCCCTCGGGTGGCCCGGCTGATCTCGCGCAGCGCGTGCACGGCCGTGTCGGGGTGGTGAGCGCAGATCTGCAGCAGCAGGTCGCCGTCGCAGAGCTCGCGGCGCAGCGCGTCGTTCGGGAAGTCCGGCATGGTGGTCAGCTTGGCGGGCCGCCGCGCGGCCAGACCGAAGCGGGAGTCGAAAAGGGAGGCACCCACCGAGAGGGTGACCGTGAGGCCGTCCGCCGGCACGTCCGGGCCGAGCACCCCGTTGTCGGCCGGCGGCGCGCTGATGCCCAGATCGACCGGCGACCCGCCGCCCGTCAGGGCGCGGGCACGTTCGGTGATCGTGTGGAACAACTCGACCAGCTCGGCCCGGCTGCCGGCGGTGGTGTCGAAGGCCGCGACGAGACCGGAGGGTTGCGCCGGGGTCAGAATGCCTTGCTGGTGCGGGCCGTGGAAGGGGAACGCCGACGGCGGCGCCGCCTCGCTCGCGTTGCCGGCGTGCGTCGCCGCGGTGGCGCCCAGGGCGACGGCGCCGGCCCCCAGCACGCCGCCCAGGAATCCCCGGCGGCCGATCGGCGGGCCACTCATTGCGACGCCACCCGTTCATCGCAGATCGCCGCGATCGGTGCCAGCAACTCCACCAGATTCTCCAGTTCGGCGTTGAGGTTCTCGCGCTGCGCGCGGGTGAGCGTGTCGAGTCCGGCGTGGCCGAGTCCGGCGACCAGCCGCTGGGCGGCGGTGAGCGCGGCCTTGGCCGAGGCCAGTTTCGGATAGCGGCTCACCAGCAGCGGCGTCAGCAGATTCAGCGTCTCGGTGGCGCCGGCCAGGTTGGCGCCGATGGTCGCGAGGTTGCTGTGCGAACCGGCGTCGGTCGTGCCGTTCAGCTCGAACTGGATGGCATTCTCGACGATCTCGTGGGCGCGCAGCGCGATGATGTTCGGGTCGATATCGACGGTCGCGAACTGAGTGATCAGTTGATCGACCGCATGCAGGAGGCCGGCGACGGCGGCTTGCAACGCCGGCGCGGGCGAGCCGGACCACAGCAGCGCCTCGATCTTATGGAACCCGGTCAGGTCACCGTTGATGGCCGAGTCCAGATCGCCGAACGCGTCGTAGGCCGCGCCGAGCGTCTCGTACGTCAGATGGGCGGTCAGCCAGTCCGCCTTGGCCTTGGCCGGGTCGCCGGCCGCGACGTCGGCGACCAGCGCGTCGATCTGACGGCGGAGCACCGGCAAGCGGCCGACGACCCACGCCTGGTACGCCTTGGCCACCGGGATGAGATCCGCCGGCGTGACCGGTCGTACCGCCGGCGTCGTGCCGGAAACTCCGCTCGCCGCGTCGATGGTCACGGTCGGTCCCAGGACCGCCGATCCGTCGGCGGGGAAGCACTCGAAGCGGTAGCGGCCGTTGCCCAGTGTCACCGTCGCGTTCAGGGTGGCGCCGGTGCCGATCCCCTCCAGCTCCTGATACACCGCGCCGCCGGCGGCCCCGGCCAGGTAGACGTCCATCGGCGCGCCATACCTGTTCGTGACCGCGAAGGTCGTCGGTCCGCCGTGCGGCGCGCTCCACGGCCCGCCGCACACGTCGACATTCGTGTCGATCGCGATGACCGAGCTGCCGGCCGGCGGCGACCCGGTGCACCCGGCCGCGGCGAGGGCGACGGCGACCGCCACCGCGGCTACCCGAAGCATGCGGGCCTACTTCTTCGTCACGGTGAACGTGACGGCCTTGCTGGTACTTGCCGTCACCTCCGTGCTGCCCAGGTATTCGGCGTGCAACGTGTACCCGCCGACCGGAAGGGTGAGCGCGACGCTCGCCGTCCCCTTGGCCAGCTTCACGCTCGCGAGCAGCGCCGATCCGTTGTAGACGCCGACCTTCCCGGTCGGGGTGGCGCCCTTGGCCGTGACCGTGACCGTGGCGGTCACCGGCTTCGACGAGGTCACCGACTGTTTGGACAGGGTGAGCGTGGTGACCGAGGCGATCGGCTTCGCCACCGGCGTCAGCACCTGGATCGTGACCGTCACCGGCTTGGCCGCGATCCCCCGGTCCGAGCCGGTGATCCGCACGGCGTAGGTGCCCGGGGTGCCCGGCTCCACGCCGGTCAGGTCCACCGGGTCCAGCGCGCCGGACGAGATCGTGGCCATCGTGCCGGCGAGCACCTGATCCGAGGTCAGCGCCGTCCCGGCCGGGGTCGTGATCGCCGACTGCCCGACCGTGATCACCGGTGTCGCCACCACCGCGATGCTCAGCGTCACCGGGGCCGCGTGCTGGGTGCCGTCCGCGCCGGACACCGTGACCCCGTACGTGCCGGGCTTGCTGAATTTGACGCCGGACAGGTCGAGCGGATCGAGCGCACCGTGGGTGATGGCGGCGCCGGCGGCGGTCGCGACCTGCGCCGCGGTGGGCGAGGCGCCGACCGGATAGGTCAGCACCGGCTTGGCCAGCGTGATCACCGGTGCTGCGGACGGGCCGGCCTTCGCCACGATGACGGTCAGTGTCGCCGGGATCGCCGGGACGCCGTTGCCCCCGCCGGTGATCTGCACCTGGTGCGAGCCGGCCTGGCTGAAGTCGATGCCGGACAGATCGGGCAGCGCCAGCGTTCCGCCGACGATGGTGGCGCCGGCCAGGCTGCGCAGGAAGGTCGGCGACGGCGCCGTCCCCGCGGTCACGGTCACCGTGGGATGCGCGAGGGTGATGAACGGCGCCACCTGCACGGTGATCGTCTGCGGGTTCATCGCGGGCACGCCGCTGTCCGGGGCGGTCGGGTCGCCGGTCGCGCCGAGGGCTCCGGTGACGGTGACGCTGTAGGTGCCGACCACGTCCGGCTTGACCGGGGAGAGGTCGGCCGACAGGGTGCCCGCCGTGGTGGAGGCGCCGACATCGCCGAGGAAGTCCGCGACGCTCGGCAGCGGATCCTCGGCGCGCAGCGTCACCGTGTGCCGGGCCGCGGTGATCGTCGGGGCGGGGACGGGTGCGGAGCTGTCGGACGGCTTGGACGTGACCGCACCGAAGGTCGCGTTGATGCACGTCGAGAAGTCGGTCACGCCGGTACAGCTCGCGCCCGGCTGGTACATCGTCGAGTCGAGCAACACCTCGTTGCCCTGGGGATGAGTCCAGTCGAAGAGGTCGTCCAGGCGGCCGGCGCTCGCGTCGAACGATCCCTTGACCGCGGAGATGTCGTCGATGCGGCCGGTCGACCAGTTGTCCTCGATGAACCGCAGCACGCTGGCCTGGTTGGTCAGCGCGTGCGAGACGTAGTTCTTCCGGGCGTAGGGCGAGATCACCAGCAGCGGAAGCCGCTGCGAGGGCCCGCACCGGCCGGCATAGCCGTTGAGCATCGGCACCCCGTCGGCCGCGGCCCGGGTGCAGATCGTGGTGTCGCCGGCCGCACCCGTCGAGGCGTTGGTGATGGTCGGGGCGACGTGGTCGTACCAGCCGTCGGAGTCGTCGTAGGTCACCACGATCGCGGTCGACGACCAGTACGGCGACTTCTCGATCGCGTTGATCTCCTTGGTGAGGAATGCCTGCTCGTCCAGCGGGCCGCTGTTGCCCGGGTGGGCGTCCTCGGCGTGCGGCGGTTTGAGCATCGACACCGCGGGCAGGCTGGCGCCGCCGACGTTGTTCAGCGCGTCGTCGAACAACGACAGGTCGTACTGGTGGTTCGCCGGCCCGCCATGACCGATCTCGGCGTTGTCCGCCGGTGGCGTGTGCGCCCAGTTCGCGGTCGAGGTGTAGTACTGGAACGCGTCGTGGTGGGCGACGTAGTCCTGCTGCGCGGCGCCGGCGACGTTCTGGCTGGTCGCGGTTTTCGAGGCGAAGCCGCCCTGGAACCATCCCCAGGAGACGCCCTTGCCGTTGAGCAGGTCACCGATGTTGGCGCCGTGCATCGACGGCGTGGCCACGCTCGCCGCGTTCCCGAAGGTGTCGCCGTTGGCGTCGATGTCGGTGCCGACGACGGCGGTTCCGGAGTAGGTGTTGCCGCTGACCAGGTTCAGGTGCCCGGGGGTGGACGGACCGAAGATCGTGTCCCAGTTGTTGTCGCTCATCGCGTAGTTCTGGGCGTAGTTCCAGACCCCGGTGACGGTGTTGCCGTCGTAGTAGTCCATGACGAGCCCCGGCGACGAGAAGGTGCCCTGGGTGGTACAGGTGCTGTTGGTGGACTCCACGAACTTGTCCAGCCCGCCGGTGCCCATCGCCTGCTGCTCCGGGCCGTACGAGTGGTTCTGGTCGCACGTGATCGCCTGCGACGAGGTCAGCCGGCCGGGCTGGTAGAGGTTGGGATTCGGGGTGGTGTAGAACGTGGAGTCCGGCGGCAGGCTGGCGTTCGGGTTGTGCGCGGCGACCGCGGCGCCCGGGGCGTCGCCCGGCACCAGGCCCGCGTTGAGCATCGTGTTGATGTCGGTGGGCGTGCCGGGCGCCGGCGTGAACGGGGTGCCGTCCGAGTTGGCGGCGTACGGGTACGTGCCGAAGTAGTGGTCGAAGCTCTCGTTCTCGTCGTAGAGCACCACGACGTGCTTGATCGGCGTCGTCGTGTTCCGCGAGTTGTCCGGCAGCGTATCGGCCCGCGACTGACCGGGCAGCGCGACCGTGACGACGCCGGTCAGACCGGCCGCCGCCAGCACGACTACCAACCAGAGCCGCAGCCGGCGATGGCGCTTGCTGATCATGTGCTGTCCCGTTCTGAGGCTCATTTGACGGCCTTCGTCGCGTCGGAGACCGTGGTCGCCGGGGAATATCCGTCCAACGTCCCGGTGACACTGACGGTGATCTTGGTGTTCCGGTACGTCCGGTCGATCTGATAGCAGGCGCTCGTGGCGTGCGGAATCTTCTTCCCGTCCGCGTACCACTGGTAGGCGAACGCGGGTTTCGGGCTCCACTTGCCGGTGTCTGCCGTCAGGGTCCGGCCGACCTCGGCCGTCCCGCTGATCGTGGGTTTGGCGGTGCGCAGGGTGCCGTTGCCGACCGTCACCGCCGCCGAGGACACCGATTTGCTCACGTACGCGACGCGCGAGCCGACCACCCGCACGCTGACCCGCCGGCCGGCATCGGCGGCCACCAGCGAGTAACTCGAACTGGTCGCCTTCTTGATCGCGACACCGTCGCGCAGCCACTGGTAGTCGACGAACTTCGGCGCCGGCGACCAGTCCCCGACCGACACGCTCAACTCGGAGCCGACCGTCGCCGTCCCCTTCAGCTTCGGCGTGGGCGCGGTGAAGACCCCGGCGTCCACCTTTACCGCCGCCGATTTCACCGACAGGGTCACGTACGCGACCCGCGAGCCGACCACCCGCACGCTGACCCGCTCGCCGTAGTCGGCGGCCACCAGCCGGTAGCTCGCGCTCGTCGCCCCCTTGATCGCGTCGCCGTCGCGCAGCCACTGGTAGTCGACGAACTTCGGCGCCGGCGACCAGTCCCCGGCCGACACGCTCAGCACCGAGCCCACCGTCGCCGGCCCGGTCACCTGCGGCACCGGCGCGGTGAAGACCCCGGCCTGCACCCGTACCGCCGCCGACTTGACCGTCGTGGTCGTGTACCCCGCCAGCGCCCCGGTCACCTGCACGCGCAGCGCCGCACCGAGGTCGGCCTTGGTCGGGGTGTAGGACGCACCGGTCGCGCCGCCGATCACCACGCCGTCGCGGAGCCAGCGGTAGGCCAGCGCCGGCGCGGGTGTCCACTTCCCCGGATTCGCCACCAGCGTGGAGCCGACCCGGGCCGCGCCCGGCAGCGTCGGCTTCGGCGCCACGAACTCGCCCGCCGCGACGGTGACCGCCGCGGAGTAGGCGGTGGTGGCCGGGAAACCGTCGGGCGTCTCGGTCACGGCGACCTGCAGCAGGTGGCCGGCGTCCGCGGCGACCGGCGTGTACGTCTTACCGGTCGCCCCGGCGATGGCCACGCCGTCCCGGAGCCAGCTGTACGACGGCGGGCCGGCCGGCACCCACGTGCCAGGGTCGGCCGTCAGCTGCACACCGATGCGCGGCTTGCCCTTGATCGTCGGGGTGCCGGGGTCCACCGGCGACCCCTCGCCGCCGCCCGGACCGGCCGGCGCGTCCTGCAACGCGACGGTCACCGTGACCGGCCGGGCGGCGAACCCGAAGTCGTCGGTCGCCGTCAGCGTGACGACGTAGTCGCCGGCCTTGTCGAAGTCGACGCCCGACAGGTCGACGCCGAGCGTGCCGGTCGTGTTCAGCGACGCCCCGATGTCGGACAGGAGCTGGTCCGCGTCCACCTCGGTGCCGGTCACGTAGTCGACGCGGGTCACCAGGGCGGTGATGGCGACGACGGGTACCACGTTCACCGTCACGGTCACCGCCCGGCTCCCGACGCCGTTCGCGGTGCCGGTGATCGGCAGGGCGTACGACCCGGTCTGGGTCAGGTCGGCGCCGGAGCGGTCCAGCGCCGCGATACCGCCCAGCGACACCGTCGCGCCGAGGTCGGCCAGGATCGCCACGTCCGACGGGACATTGCCCACCTGGTACGCCACCGACGTGCGCGCCACCCGCACCGTCGGCACCGCCAGCTCGGGCACCGCGGACAGCACCGGGTGTGCCGCCCCGGCCGACCACGCCCACACCGGGCTGTCACTGCCGAAGTCCCAGCCCAGCGCGGTGTAGCTCTGCTCCGCTGACAGATCGGCCGCCGCGGTGGGCGTTCCGTCCTGGTCGCCGTGCCCGCTGACGTTCGCGGCGGCGCCGGTGAGATTCGCGCCCAGCGTCGCGCTCGAGCTGACCAGGTTGTCCTGCTCGACCCAGTCGCCGGTGCCGGACACGTCACCCAGCACCAACCCGGCGAAGCCGGTTCGCGAACCGCCCACGCTGGCGTACGACACGGAACCGCCGAACACGACATTGCCGGCGATGTGGACGGTGCCGCCGGTGCCGACCGCGCCGAGCACACCGCCGGCCGAGACCCCGGCGCCCGGCCCGACCAGCGACTGGCTCGTCGTGTCGGCGTCGATCAGGTTCCGCTCGATCGCGACCGCACCCGCGGCCGACGCGACCAGGCCGCCGACCTTCCAGCGGCCCGCGACCGAGGTCTGCGACACGCTGGTGTCCGCGATCGTGGTCGTGCCGGTGCCGGACAGCGACGATCCACGGTTGGCGAACGCGTCGGCGACGAGACCGCCGACGTCGCCGGTGCCGCCCGCGCCGGTGCTGCCGAGCGTCGCCGCGATCACCGAGACGGCATTGATCGTCGAGGCGTACACGTCGGCGGCCAGGCCCGCGACGTCGCTCGTGCCCTGGCCGACGACGTTGTTCACGCTGAGGTCGCGGACCGTCGCGCCGTCCAGAACCCGGAAGAACGCGAGCGTATCGCCGTTGGTGGCACCGTCGGTGGCGTACGTGAGGTTGCTGATCGTGTGTCCGCCGCCGTCGAAGACCCCGCTGAACAGGTCGATCCCGCCGAAGTCGTCGCCGGCGTAGTTGATGTCCGCGGTCAGCGCGTAGTGCGCGCTCTGATACACGGCCGGACCGCTGTCCAGCGCGGTGACCGCGTTGTCCAGGTCGGCCCGCGAGCCGATCGACAGCGGGTCGGCCGCGGTGCCGCTGCCCACCAGGGCGGTGACGACGATCGTGACGTCGACCGTCGTGGTCACCCCGTTGTCCGTTCCGCTGATGGTCGCGGGATAGGTGCCCGGCAGCTGGAAGTTGACGCCGCCATCGGTGGGGTCGCCCAGCGTGATGCTCAGGGTGCCGTGATCGGTGACCGCGCCGAACCGCTGCAGCAGGGCCGCCTCGCCGGGCTCGGGCGCCTGGGCGGACACGATGATCGACGGGCCGGCCAGGGCCACGACCGGGGCGGAGAAGGTGACCGGCAGGTAGGACAGGATCGGATGACTGGCCAGCCCGGCGTCCACCCAGGACCAGGCCGCGCCCGCGCCGAAGCCGAACCCGACGCCCTCGTAGGTGGACTGCTGGGCCAGGGCGGCGGGCGTCACCGGGGTGCCGTTGTCCGGTGTCGCCGCGTTCGTGCCCGGGGCCAGGATCACGTTGGTGCTGACCAGATTGTTCGTGCCCAGCGGCGTGCCCGCCGTGGTCTCCTGCCCGATCGCCGATGTCGTGTGCGTGCCGGTACCGCTGACCGAGCCGCCGTAGATCACGTTGCCGGTGGCGAGCGCCGGCATCCCCGAGGCCTGGACCTCACCGGCTCCCGCGCCCGCTCCGCTCGTGGTCTGCGCGACGGTCGCGTTGACGAGGTTGTTCGTCAGCTTGCCCGTGCCGTTGCTGGTCAGGGCCGCGGCGTACTTGTTGCCGGTGATCGTGGTGTTCCAGACCATGCTCTGGGTGATCGTGCCGGTGGTCGCGCGGGCCAGGCCGCCGGTGAACGAGTTGGTGGCGCACGCACCCTTGGTCATCACGACCGACGAATCCACCAGCGCGACCCGGTTCAGGGTTCCGCTGAGCGTGTCCGCGACGCCCGCGAGGTAGTTCGTCGCGCCGCCGACGCAGGTCACGGCGGCGTTCACGTGCGACAGCTCGAGGTTCTCGATCGTGCCGGTGACGGTGTCGAACATCGCCGTGACCGGGGACCCCGCGGTGGAGGTGGCGTACGCGATGTTGCTGATCGCGTGGCCGCCGCCGTCGAAGGTGCCGCCGAACCAGTCGAAGCCGGCGAAGGTCTTGGCGGCGTAGTCGATGGTCGCGCTCAGCACGTAGTGCGCGGTCGCGGCACCGGTGTGCGCGGTGTCCTGGTTGACCAGCACCGCGGCCGCGTCGAGATCGTGCGGCGATCCGATCTGGTACGGATCCGCGGCCGTACCCGAGCCGGGCAGCAGCACGTTGATGGTGGCCGGAACCGGAGTGGCGGCCACGCCGTGCAGCGAGCCGGTGACCGCGACGCGGTAGCTGCCGGGGGTGTCGAAGTCGACGCCGGACAGGTCCACGAACATCGTGGCGCCCGAGGCGGCATTGCTGATGCTGGCGCCGAGCGCGCTGAGCACAGCCGCTTCGTCCGGGTCGGCCCCCTCGACGAAGCTGACGATCGGGTGCGCCACGGTGATCACGGGCGTCGGCACCGCCGTGACGACGACCTGCAGGTTCACCGGCGTGGCGGGCGCGTCGACCAGGCTCACGCTGTAGGTGCCCGGCGTGTTCTCGTCGAATCCGGCCGGGAAGACCACGCCCGGGGTGCCGCCGGTCGCCGTCGCGCCCGACCCGGCGAGCACCGCCGCGCCGTTGTCCGCGGTGATCGGGTCACCGGCGACAAAGCTCAGTCGTGTCGAGGTCACCTTGATCACCGGTACGCCCGCGGCGACGACGTGCACGGTCACCGTGGCCGGGCTGCTGGCGACGCCGCGCAGGGTCGCCGTCACCCGCACCGGGTAGGAGCCGATGACGGTGGTGTTGGCGGCGGCCAGATCGGTGGCGTCCACCGCGAGCGCGCCCTGCGAGGCGGTGGCACCCGAGCGGACCAGCAGCTCCGCCGCGGTGATGCTGTCGCCGGCGTTGAGGTCCAGCGTGGGGTCGAGCACGCTCACGGTCAGGGCGTCCGGGTCGACGATGGTGACGGTCACCGGACGGGGCATCGCCGCGACGCCGCCGTCGGTGGCGATCACCTCGGCCGGGTAGGTCCCGGCGGCGCCGAAGTCCACGCCGGACAGGTCCACGTCGAAGACCGGGGACGCGCCCGGCTGGTCGAGGGCCGGAGCGGCGGCGGCCAGGATCGCGGCCTTGGCCTGCGCGGCCGTCTCGGCGCCGGCCGCGTAGCTGAACTGGACGGTGCCGGTCAACCGCAGCAGCGGCGCGGTGCGCAGCACGGGATGGTCGCCGCCCCACGCCCAGGGTGTCGTGCCGCCCGCGAAGTCCCAGCCGGCACCCTCGTAGGTCGATTGCTTGGCGAGGTCGGCGGCGTTCACCGGCGTACCGTTGCTCGGTGGTGTGTTGTTGCCGTTGGCGGACGGCTGGATGGCCGCGTTCGAGCTGACCAGGTTCGTCGCACTCGTCGCGCCGGCGGCGATCGCGTTGACCGTGTGGGTCCCGCCGGTCGCCGGGGTGGTGCCGGTGCCGGCGGTGATCGAGCCTCCGAAGATGACGTTGCCGGTGGTCGTCACCGTGCCGGCGGGCACCGCGTCGACACCGCCGACGGTCGCTCCGGCTCCACTGGTCGGCTGGTAGATGGTGGCGTTGATCAGGTTGTTGGTGATGACGGCGCCGTTGGCCGGCGCGGCCGCGATACCACCCGCGTACTTGTTGCCGCCGATCGTGCTGTTCCACACCATGTTGTTCGTGATCGTCGCGGCGCCCGACGTGATGCGCACCAGCCCGCCCACGAAGGAGTTGGTGGCGCACGCGCCGGGGGTCATGACGACCGACGAGTCGACCAGTTCGATGCCGCTCAGCGTGCCGCCGCTCAGGCTGGAGACGACCGCGGCGTCGTAGTAGGTCGCGCCGCCGGCACACGTCACGTTCGAGGTCAGGTGCGCGAGCACCAGGTTCTCGATCGTTCCGGTGTCGGTCACGAACATCGCGGTGACCGGCGCGGTGTCGGTGGTGGTCGGGTTGACCAGGTTGGCGATGGTGTGCCCGGCTCCGTCGAACGTCCCGCCGAACCAGGTGATGCCGGCGAACGTCCTCCCGGCATAGTCGATGTCCGCGGTCACGGCGTAGTGCGCGATCGCGGCGCCGGTGCGGGCCGTGTCGGCGTTGATCCTGGTCGTGGCGTAGTCGAGAGCCGCGGCCGAACCGAGCCGGTACGGGTCGGCCGCCGTCCCGCTCCCGGCCAGGGTGACGTTCACGGTGACCGGCACCGGCGTGGCGGACAGGCCGTTGAACGACGCGGTCACGTTGACCGTGTTGGTGGCGCCGGGGGTGGCGAAGTCCGCGGCACCCAGCGCGCCGAAGTCGACGCCGAGCGTGCCCTTGTCGGTCGTGGCGTGCGTGGCCGCCAGGATCTGGGCCGGCGTCGGCAGCGCTCCTGCGGGCACCGCGATCGTGGTGATCGGCACGGTGAGCGTCGGACCCGAGGTCGGCGCCGTCACCGTCACCGTGATCGGCACGGTGGTCGTGAAACCGTCGTTCGTGCCGATGAGGTACGCGGTCTGCGTACCGATGGTGGCGGTGTCCACGCCACTCAGGTCGGCCGACAGCGTGCCGTCGTCGATGGTCGCTCCGGACTTGCTCTCCAGGGCGGCGGCGTCCAGCGGTGAGCCCTGCGTGACCGTGATGCTCCGGGTCGTCGTGCTCACCTTGGGCGCCCGCGTCAGCACCGGATGCTTGGCGGCGGTGTCCCACGTCCAGGTCCTGGTGAAGTCCCAGTCGTAGGTGGCCTGCGTCGCGAGCGCGGCCGGGTCGGTGTACGTGCCGTTGTCGCCGATGGTCCAGCACTTGCTTCCGGTGACGGGGTCGGCCGTACCCGTGCAGTTGGCGTAGTCGTACGGGTGATTGCCGCTCCAGCCGAGGGCGAAACTGCTGCCGTACGGCCAGTCGGCGGGCACCGCGATCGGGCTCACGGTCAGCCTGTCCGCCCCGACATTCACGGCGTTGTTGGCGTTGACCAGGTTGTCCGCGATCGTGACGCCGGTGCCGGCCGAAGACCCACTGACCCAACCGCCCACGTACGCGCTGGAGCCGAACGAGCGCGTGATCGATCCGGAGTGGATGACGTTGTCCCGGATCGCCACGCCTTGGGTGCCCGTGACGGCCCGCACGAGCAGGGTCGCCGTCTCGCCGGCCCCGCTGGCGGTGTTGCTGACCGCGGCCGAGACGAAGTTGTCCGAGATCGTGGTGAACGACCCCACGTTGGCCACCAGGGCGGCCACGTACTTCAGTCCGGTCACCGTCGTGCCGCTGACGTAGTTGTTGCTGATCGTGCTCGGCGCGGCCTGGGTTCCGGTGACCGTGTTGACGAGCCCGGCCAGCACGGCGCTGGTGCTGCCGGTGGTCACCGAGACGGTCGAGTCGACCAGGCCGACGCCGGTGATCGTCGAGCTCGTCGCGGTCCCGGCGAGGCCGGCGACCGGGTAGGAGTTGCTCGCCGACTGATCGGGCGGCACGGTGCTCACCGCGTCGAGTGTCAGGTTCCGCACCGTCGCGCCGTTCAGCGCGTAGAACACCGCGCTCGCGGCGGTGGTCCCGCTGACCGTGACCGTGTTCACCAGGTTGCGGATCGCGTGGCCGTTGCCGTCGAACGTGCCGCCGAACCAGGCGAAGTCGGCGAAGGTCTGGCCGGCGTAGTCGACGTCGGCGCGCAGCCGGTAGGTCGCGATCGCCGCGCCGGTGTGCCCGGTGTCGGCGTTGACGGCGGCCGCGGCGGCGTCGAGATCGGCCGCGGTGTCGATGAGGTACGGGTCGGCCGCGGTGCCGCTGCCGCTGATGGTGTCCGCCACCGCGGCCGATCCGGGCAGTCCGACCAGCACCGTCGCGGTGAGTGCGCCGGCTATGAGCGCGCTGCGGATCCTCATTTGACGACTCCCGTCTCGGCCGAGGTCACCGTGACGGTGGCGTAGCCGGATTTGCTGCCGGTGACGCTCACCGTGAGCCGTGCGCCTTCATATTTCGCGGCGATCGTGTAGCTCGCCGTGGTCGCGTTCTTGATCGCCGTCCCGTCCGCGTACCACTGGTAGGTCAGCGATGCCTTCGGACTCCACGCCGCGGCGGTGGCGGTGAGGGTCTGTCCGTGCTTCGCCGTGCCGGTGATCTTCGGCTTGGGCGTGGAGGTGAACTGTTTCTGCGGCACGGAGGTCGCCGGCGGCGTCGCGGGTGTGCTCGACGGCTGCGTCGTCGCCGGTGTGCTCGCCGGCAGCTGGAACAGCGTCACCGCGGCCGCGTGATCGGACGGCCAATCCGTGGACGGTCCACCCGGCCCGGTCCACCCGGTGTAATACGACTCGGCCCCCAGCACGGTGAGCCCACCCGCGTACTCCACGTAGTCGACGCGGTCGGCCGGCCCCGCCGTACTGTCACCGGCCACCGACGGCCAGGTCGGCCCGGCGTCGGCAACCGGATCGGGGTGCGCCGTGCGGAACGAGTCGATCAGCCCGGCATTGGCGAACGCCGCGGTCACCGGCCAGGCCACCGCCCCCGCGCCGCAGTGCGAAGCCGCGCTCGTCCAGTCCAAACCGGACGGCGAGGCCAGATCCCCCAGCAGGATCACCGGCGCTCCCCCGGCGATGTCCGCACCCATCGCCGAAGCCGTGGCCTGCGCCTGCGCGTACCGGGTCGTGCCCTGCTCGTGCGCGACGACGTCGGTCGCCCCGGCACAGGCCCGGGCCGGACCGTAGTCGCTCTCGTCCAGATGGGTGACCCAGACCCGGACCGGCTGCCCGCTCACATCCAGCGTCACCGCCACGGCCGGCACACTCGCCGTCGGCGCGGTCACGTCGCTGATCGGATACGCGCTGACGATGCCCAGATCCCCGGCGCTCTGCCAGGAGTGCCAGCCCAGATCGTTCGCCAGTTCGGTGGCCTCGGATCCGCCCGACTCCTGCACGCCCAGGACCTGGATCCCGTCGGCGGCGACGGCCTGCAGCACCTTCTGGCGTGCGTCCGAGGCCGCGTTCGCCCCGGCGTCGTCGAGGTTGAGGCTGGCCACCTCGAGCCGCGGCGCCGACGCGACCGGGACGACCACCTTCACCGAGGCCGAACCGGCCCGCACGGTGACCACCACCGGCTGGTTCGGGGCGTCGGCGGGCACGGTGCCGGTCACGACACCCTCGGCCGTGACGCTCAACCAGTCCGGGCCGGACACCTTGGCGAAGCCGCTGGGCTGGTCGCCGCTCCAGAGCCCGCGCACCGGTTGCGAGACGACCCCGCCCGGCGGCACCTGGGCCGCGCTCAGAGCGTCGATGACGAATCCGCCGGCGGCGGACGTATCGGACTGCGACGCGTACGCCGCACCGACGAGTAAGCCGCACGTGGCGGCCACCGCGGCCGCGGACACCGATACGCGCAGCAGCCGGGACTTCAGAACAGGCACGTCAACTCTCCGGTCAGGCAGTCGCGTTGATACGTCCGGCGTAGCGGTGGCGGAACCCGCTGTCCGAGGTGTCGGTGATGATCACGTCGTAGTAGCCGTCCTGATCGACCGGCCAGTCCACCGTCGCGGTGCCGGCGCCGTCGACGACCACCGTCTGTGCCGTGCCCGCGTAGTCGTTCGGCGTCAGGCCGAACACGACCGGGTTCAGGCCCTCGTTGCCGAGGTGGATCCGCAGTAGCCGCCCGGCGCCGGTCACCAGCTCGGAGGTCGCGGTCGGGGCCGCGCCGATGCCCATGCCGTCGTGCCGCACCGTCCCGGCGAACGAGCGGATGAACCGGTCCGCGCCGTAGATCGACATCGCGTACCGGCCGCCGGTCACCCGCGAATCCCAGACGTGCGTGCGCGGCGTCCCCTTCACCACCGTGTACGGCGTGGCGCGCAGCGGCAGGTACGCGTCCGGGTAGACGAGCAGGCTGCAGCCGGAGGTGCCGTCGTTCGACAGGGTCACCGTCACGGCGCCGGTCGAGCCGTCCGCCGACATCACCGCGTTCTGCTGGTACGGGACGGGCCGCCGCACCCGCCGGTTCGCCGGGTCCTCCGCCGCCGGCACCGGCATGGTCTGCTGCCCGACCGGTGGGGGCGCGGCAACCGGCAGCTTCTGGTCCGCGGCGACGGCGGCGACCAGCACGGTGGCGTCGGGCAGTTCGGGCACCGAGAAGTCGGGATGCGCGAAGTCGAACGCGGACACCAGATCGCCGCAGACGGTGCGCCGCCAGTCGGTGATGTTGGGGTTGTGGATCGTCTTCCCGCGCGCCTGCCGCAGCCACACCTCGAGGAACTGCGTCACCGACGTGTGGTCGAAGACCTCGGAGCTGACCGCGCCGCCGTTGTGCCGCGTCCACGGCGAGATCAGCATCAGCGGCACCCGGCCGCCCGGGCCCAGCGGATTGCCCTTGACGAACTCGTCCTTGGTGCCGAGCTCGGCCATCGGCGGCAGGACGTGGTCGAAGAGCCCGTCGTTCTCGTCGTAGGTGGTGATCAGCAGCGTGGAGTTCCAGACGTCCGGGTTGGAGGCCATCGCCTGGATCACGCGATACGTGAAGGCCATCCCGCGATCGGTGCTGGCCGGGTGCTCGTCCCACCCGTTGCCCGAGTTGATGAACGCCACCTCGGGCAGGGTGTTGTCCGCGCACGCCTTGATGAAGTCGGCCAGGATCAGGTCGATGTTGGCCGGATCGGTCGGGTTGGGCAGCAGGACCAGCGGCGGAGAATCCACCAATTTCCCCCGTACGGCCTGGTCGCGCACCGCCGGATCGGCGGAGGTGGCGGCCGCGTGGATGCGGGCGAACGATCGCGCCCCCATGTCGTTGGCGCTGCCCGCTCCCGCCATCGCGCGCCAGTCGACGCCCGCGTCCTGCATCAGGTCGTAGAGCGACGTCCAGGACGGGTTACCGGACGGCGGGTTGCTCAGCTCCGGCCCACCGGCGACGCCGTTCGGGTCGATCGTCCCGCTCCACATGTAGAACCGGTTCGGATCCGTGGAGCCGTTGAACGAGCAGTGGTTGTGGTCGCAGATCGTCCAGTTGTTGACGAGCGCCCAATGCCACGGAATGTCGTCCTCGGTGAAATACCCCATCGTCTGCGGGGTCTTGTACGTCGTCCAGCGGTCCCACGCGCCTTTGTTCCACATCGGAATGCCATCGGTCGCCCAGCCGTGCGGCAACGAGTTCATCCCGAGCGCGTTCACTTTCCCGGAAACCAGCCGGAACGGCAGCAGATACCCGCCGTCCGATCGGGACGGATCCGGCTGATGGAAAACGCTGAGTCCATTCTGGAATGTCAGCGCCTGCTTGTCCGCGAAACCACGCACCCCGGGAACCATCCCGTAGTAGTGATCAAAACTGCGATTTTCCTGTACCAGGACCACGACGTGCTTGATGTCGGCGAGCGTGCCGGTCAGCCCCGGTGGAATCGTCCCCGGGCTGGCCCCGGTGCCGAGCCCGTTGGCCGCCGCGGCGGCCGAGTCGGCCAGCCACCCGCCCAACGCGCCGGCACCGAGAACCGCGGTGCTGGCCCGCAGAAAACCGCGACGGCTCAATCCGGGTTTGGCGATCGATGCGAAACGATTGCGGCGGGCATCGTCACTCGAAACCATCTGGTTGTACTCCTCGCGTCGCGTCGACGTCCAGAGAGCGGGCATGGCGCGACATCAAGCCGTTAGCTGTATGGAACAGCCGGAGTGAATCAGCGCTTAATGAACCAGACGTGAACTCGATCTTGACCGTTCAGCCAATTCGCGAGGCGATCTCGAAATACCGATTTCTTCAGGATGCGGGCGGTACCACCGGAATGCGGCAGGTCCCGGTCGTGCCTCGACCCGGCGGGCTGTCGATGTCGAAGGTCCCGGCCAGGGCTTCGATCCGGTCCCGCAGTCCGAGCAGTCCGGTTCCGCGTCCCGGGTCCGCCCCACCGATTCCGTCGTCCCGGACGCTCAGTGTCAGCACACCGTCGTTCACCTCGGCCTCGACGTCGACGCGCGAGGCATCGGCATGCTTCACCGCGTTGGTGAGCATCTCCGAGACCACGTAGTAGGCGCCGACTTCGACCGGCAGCGGCAATCGGCCGTCGATGCGTAAGTCGATCGTCACCGGCAGCGGAGAACGCCGGCCCAGTGCGCGCAGAGCCGGCGACAGACCGGAGTCGGACAACACAGCCGGGTGGATACCCCGGGACAGTTCTCGCATCTGGTCGACGATCGTCGCGAGTTCCTCCGCACCGGCGGCCAGCTCGTCGGACGACTCGCCGCGATCGGCCGCGTCCATGGCCTCGGAACGCAGGCGCAGCGTCAGGGAGACGAGGCTCTGCTGGATGCCGTCGTGCATGTCACGTTCGATGCGCCGGCGCGTCTCGTCGGCCGCGGCGATGATCCGGGCCCGGGAGAGGGCCAGCTCGCTGCGGCTCTGGGCATCTCCGACGGCGGTGGCGACCAGGTCGGTGAACTCGGTCATCCGAGTCTCGAGGTCGGGTGGCAGCGACCCGTTCCCGGTGCCCACCGCGATCAGCCCCCACAGCCGCCCGCTGACATGGATCGGCATCCCGACCGCGGAGATGAACCCCGCATCCGCGAGCAGCTGACCATTGGCCAGCGTGCGGTAGTCGTCGACACGGGCGGGCCGTCCGGTCCGGCGCACGGTTTCCAGGATCCCGTCCGGCGGCCGGCGTTCCCACGCGGCCCCGACGATGACCGGTGGCCTGGTCGCGCCCGCGCTGGCCAGGAGAGTGACGGTGCCGTCCGGCTCGTAGCGCATCAGCCGCGCGGTGCCGCCTTCGCCGAAGTAGCGGAGCACCTCCTTGGTGACCGCGTAATACACCACCTCGGGCGACTCGCCGCGGGCGATGAGCAGGGCGAGCCGGCGAAGCGACGCGTGCATGTCCGCTAACCGGGAGATTTCCGTGCTGGCCTCGGTGCTGGCGATGGCCGTCGCGGCGAGTTCGATGAAGTCGGCGATGCGGGACTCGGCGGCGGGCTGGAAGTCCTTGGTGGACGCCACCCCCGTCATGCCCCAGAGGCGTGCGCCGACGAAGATGGGCGCGGCGATCGCGTCCCGCAGCCCCAGTTCCGCGACGACGACGCTCAACGGCCCGTCGCTGAGCTGTTCGCCGACAAACCGGGTCGGCTTACCGGCGTCGATCGCGGTACGCAGCAATCTGCCGCGCTTGAGGGCGAAACTCATCCCGACCGACGCCGTCGTGACCGGCCGCCCGTAGGAAGCGACGATGGTGACCCACGGATCGGCCTCGTCCGCACGCTCGTCCACCTTGGCCACGAAACTGGCTTCCGCGCCGATCAGCAGGGCAAGCTCGTCGGCGATCGCGGCGAACACCGCCGCGGGCGCGGCGCCGCCGGCGACCAGAGTGGCCACCCGCCGCAACGCCGCCTGATCGTCGACCAGATCGCCGCGAGCGCGCTCGGATTCCGTCGCACGCCGAGCGAGCGAAACCGTGACCGCACCGACACCCACCGCCACCGCGATGAGCAGGCCAAGGACGAAAACGTCGGCACGCCGCGCCGCCGCGCACACGAGGCCGATCAACACCAACCCGGCCACGGCGACGACAATCCACAGCGCGACCTGACCCCGGAATCCACCTCGCCCGGCCCACGGCGGACGGACTCCGCTACCGATACCCATCGCGTCGATCAAACGTTGCCCGGGTGCCCTTTCTCCACCCGCACCGCTGTGCCGCTCGCCACACACCGGTTCGTACCAGCTCATCGTGCGGGTTGACCGCGCGCCCCGACCATGTTGACCGGATCAACGAGAATGGCAACGGACCGGGTCGCGGGAGGAAGGCAACGCATGATCGCCAGGCGGATCGCCACCTTGCTGGCCACGCTGTTCGCCGTCACCGGCCTGGGCGCCGGTGGCAGCCCCGCCGCCGCCGGCACGCGGCACACCGAAGCCGTCACGATCGCGCCGGCGCGCACCAGCCACACCCGGCCGGCCGCCCAGGACGCCCCGGCCGCGGCGAGGACCGGCACCGGCGTACGGAATGTGCCGTCCGCCTTTCTCTTACCGCCCGGCAGCCGGGTGACCGCTCTGTCCGATCACGAGGCCGGCGCGTCGTTCACCCTGACCGAACCAGGTCCGCAGGCGGTGCTGTCGTTCTACCGCGGCGAGCTGCCGCAACGTGCGTTCACGATCGTCGCCGACCGGGCCGAGCACGGCGCGACCAGCCTCGCCTTCCGCAGCCCGGACGGCTGGGCCGGCATGATCTACGCGACCGCCTATCGGGCGACGGTCGCCCTCAGACGCGCGTGAGCCTTTCGGTGGCGTAGGTTGCGGTCACGCTGGTGGAGACCGCGTGGCAGGTGCGACCGGTGAACAGATACGTGGTCCGCCCGCGAGCCACCGCCGCGTCGATCATCGCGGGGTTGCCGGCCGCGAAGCGTCGCGCCAGTTCGTCGTCGAAGGCGGCCGGCAGGTTCGCGAACGCCGTCTCGCGGCGCAGGTTGCCGACGATCGGCTTCGGATATCCCGTATCCGGAAAAAGGTAGGCAATGTCCGAGTAACGCGCGTACCGGTCGCCGGAGAACACAAACGTGTGCTCGCCGGCCACCACCGCGGCGTCCACCGTCACGACGTCGGTGGTGCGGGTCAGTCCCCACTGCTCGCGGATCGCGCCGCGGACGATGGCGGCCCGGCCGCTGTGCTGGATGAACTCGTGCTGGAGGAAGAAGTAGGTGGTGCCGTCGAGGCCGGTGAACGCGGTCCGCAACCCGGCCGGATCGTCGATCCCGGGCCAGGTCCGCGCGAACGGGCGCGGCGACGACCAGGTCCCGGTGGCGGGGTCGTAGCGCATCACCATGTCGCCGGCGATCGCCTGCAGGATCCCGCCGGTGGACAGCACCGCGACCGGCTGCGTGTCGTGGCGCGGCAGATTCCAGAACTCGGGCCCGGTCCACCGTGGTTCGCCACCGTCGGGCGTCGCGTAGTCCGGGCCCGAGTACGCGACGTAGCGCATCTCGCCCCCGGGGCCGGGCGGCTCGAACAAATACGTGACACCTTCCTGCACGTACGCCAACGCCACGCCGGTCAGCCCACCCCAATGGTCGGCCACCGGGAGCGGGCCGTCGTCGACCACCACGCCGGCGTAACGCGGTCCGGCGTACACCACGAACTGGTCGCCGCTGAACACGTACGTCTTGCCGTCCACCCCGACGAACGCGGCGTCGACGCTGTTGTCCTGATCGATGGTGTTCCGGGCTCGCCCCCACCTTTCCACGATGGGCTGCTCGCGGCGCAGCCGGCCGTCGAAGCAGGTCGTCCCCTTGAACAGGTGCACGTTGCCGTCCGGGGCCGTCAGCACGGCGTCGAGCCCGGTGCGGAACGCCTGCGGCACCGTGCGCAGCGCGTCCGGCTCGTCCGGCCTCGCGCCCAGGTCCGGGCCCTCCAGCGCGTTGTAGTGATGCCACCCGCCGGCCTGGTGCTCGGCGTACACCCCGCCGGCGTCCGCGAACAGGCAACCCGGCGGATCCGGTACGAGATCGGCGTAGCGCCGGTAGGCCGTGGCCGACACGGCGTGTATCGCTTCGCCGCTGACCAGATAGACGGTGCCGCGGTCGGCGAACGCCGCGTCCACGCCGGTCAGCTCGACGGCCAGGTTGGTCAGCCGGGGCTCCCGGTTCAGCGCGGACAGCAGGCGTGGATAGCCGCCGTCGACCGTCTCGTACGCCGTACCGGTGTAGCGGACGAACTGATCGCCGGAGAACAGGTACGTGTGGTCGTCCAGGGCCAGCGCCGCGTCGACCCGTCCGCCGCTCGCGATCAGGTTCACCGTCTTGCCCCAGAACGCGGAGATCATGGCGGGAAACCCGTCGTCGAGGCGGGTGTGGGCGGGGTCCGAATAGCGCACAAAACGATCGCCCGAGAACACGTACGTCCGGCCGTCGTCGGTGGCGAACGCGGCGTCCACCTGGGCGAACGGCAGGCTGTCCCACTGCTCTTTGAGCGGGCTCGGCCGCCACGGACGCCGCCTCAGGTCCTGGACGAAGCATTCGTTTCCGCGGAACAGGTAGACGAGCCTGTCCCGGTCGACGAGCACCGCGTCCACCCGGTCGAACGACCGGGCGAGATCGCCGGGCAGATTCCACCAGTTCTCCGGG
The DNA here is from genome assembly GCF_012933445.1 of Actinoplanes sp. TBRC 11911. Classification (GTDB taxonomy): domain Bacteria; phylum Actinomycetota; class Actinomycetes; order Mycobacteriales; family Micromonosporaceae; genus Actinoplanes. The sequence continues at coordinate 114,368 of NZ_JABBNC010000015.1, read as the reverse complement.
ACGGGCTGCGGGAAGCCGTCGTCCGGAGTGGTGTAGTCCGCGGTCGAATAGCGGACGAAGCGGCCGTCGCCGAACAGATAGGTGGCGCCGTCCAGCACGAACGACGTGTCGATCCGGGTGAGGCCACCCCAGTCGGCGGCGATCCCCCGCGGGTACCCGATGTCGGCGAACGAGTAGTCCGTACCCGTGTAGCGGAGGTACTGGTCGCCGCTGAACAGGTAGGTGTGGCCGTCCCGGCCGGCCAGCGCCGCGTCCACGGTGCCGCTCGGCAGCGCGGGGCCTTGCACGCCCCAGCGCTCGGCGGTCCGGCTCCCGGCGTCCGCCCGCCCGCGCAGCGACGCCGTCCAGCCGTCCCGGAACAGGTGCACGACCCGTCCGAGTCGGCGAACACCGCCTCCACGCCGTTCCCGAACTCGACCGGCAGCTCCCGGAAGACCGAGTCGAGGTGGCGCGGATAGCCCTCGTCGACGCGGACACCATCGTGCTCGATGCCGCCGGAATACCGGAACACCTGGTCACCCACGAGAACCAGCAGCCCCGGCCCGGAGGCGTACGCGGAATCGATGTGGGACATGGTGATCCTCCAGCCGGATCCGGCGCCCGAGTCGCCAGTCTAAATCGGACGGAAGATCCCCGGCCTCCACCGATCTATCGAGTCCCCCGAAGCCGCCGCCCGACGGCTGTCGATGGATGCCGCCGGGTCGGGTAGGCTCACGCGCCATGCGAGACACGCAGGGTGAGGACTACGCCAAGCGCCTCTACGACAAGGAAACTGCCCGCTGGAAGCAGGTCCTCAACGTGCAGGCGCCCTACCAGTGGAACCTGCGGCGCCATCAGCTCGGCCGCACGCTCGACGTCGGCTGCGGCATCGGTCGCAACCTCGAGACGCTCGGCGCGGGCTCGGTCGGCGTGGACCACAACAAGACGTCCGTGGAGATGGCGCGCGCGCGTGGCCTGACCGCCCTGACCGTCGAGGAGTGGGAGACGTCCGAGCTGCGCGTGCCCGAGTCCTTCGACGGGATCCTCGTGGCCCATGTCATCGAGCACCTGTCGCCGGAGACCGGCGAGCAGGTGGTGCGCGACTACCTGCCGTACCTCAAGCCCGGCGGCACCGTGCTGTTCATCTGCCCGCAGGAGCGCGGCTACGCGTCCGACCCGACGCACATCCGGTGGACCACCGGCCAGGACCTGATGGACCTCGCCACCAGCCTGGGCCTGCAGCCGCAGCCGTGGCGCAGCTTCCCGCTCCCCCGGCAGGCGGGCAACGTCTTCACCTACAACGAGTTCAACGTCGCGGCGACGAAACCCGCGTAGCGCCGATCACGCGCCGGCCGCGATGGCCACCAGCTCCGCGGCAAGCGCGTTCGGGGCGTGCCCGGGCCACAGCACATGCAGCGGCCGGCTCAGCGTCAACCCCTGCACGCGCAGCTCGACCAGCTCCCCGGCCGCGACGGCGGACGCGGCCGCGCGGGCGCTGATCACGCCGATCCCGCCGCCGGCGCGGACGGTGGACAGGATCGTGGTGGTCGAGCCGAGGCTGATCGCGTGCGGCAGCACCGGCGGGAAACCGAGGGCGTGCTCGAGCGCCTTCAGGAACGTGTCACGGGTGCCGGAGCCCGGTTCGCGCAGCAGCAGCGGCTGGTCGGCCAGGTCGGTGGGCCGCAGTTCGCGCCACGCGTGCGCGGCGAGCGGGTAGCCGGCCGCGACCACCAGCGCCAGCCGATCCTGGTCGACGACGCGCGAGCCCAGGTCGGCGGGGATCTCGGGCGCTTCGACGAAGCCGAGGTCCACCGTGCCCGAGCGGACCGCCTCGATCACGTGGTGGCTGTTCGCGACCTCGGCCGCGATGTCCACGTCCGGGTGGGCCCGGCGCAGCGTCAGCAGCCAGGCCGGCAGCAGGTACTCCGCCACGGTGAGGCTCGCCGAGACGCGCAGCCGGGCCTGCTGGTCGGCGCGCAACGTGAGGACCCCGTCGGCGAGCGTCCGCGCCGCGTCGATCAGGCCGCGCGACCAGGCGACCACCGCCTCGCCCGCGGGCGTGAGGACGCTCCCGCGCCGCGAGCGCACCAGCAGCGACACGCCTAGCTGCTGTTCCAGTTTCGTCAGGCGAGCGCTGGCGCTGGGCTGGGTGATGCCGTGCAGGTGCGCGGCGCGCCCGACGCTGCCGGTCTCGGACACGGAGAGCAGCAGGTCGAGCGCACCCAGGTCGCTGATCCAGGGCGGGAGTGGCATCGTCACACCACGTATTGCACACCAAGGCTGGTCACCGTCACCGCGGCCCACAGGATCAGGCCGAGCAGCAGCGGCCGGGCCCCGGCGCGGCGCAGCGCGGGCACGTCGGTGGAGAGCCCGATCGCCCCGAGCGCGATCGTGATGAACAGCAGCGCCACCTGGTGCAGCCCGCCCTGCGCGACGGCCGGGATCAGCCCCGCGGTGTGCAGCGCCGCCATGCCGAGGAACGCGACGAGGAACCACGGCACCAGCGCGATCGCGGGCCGGGCCGGTTCCCCCGTCGGTCGCGGCGTGCCCGTGCGACGCCGCGTCAAGAAGGTGAGCCCCAGCACCACCGGGATGATCATCAGCGTGCGCACGAGCTTGACGACCACGGCGTACTGGACCGCCTGCGGACCGTAGCTGCCGGCGGCCGCCACCACCGAACTGGTGTCGTTGACGGCGGTGCCCGCGAACAGCCCGAACGCGTGCTGGCTCAGCCCGAGCGCGTGCCCGAGCGGCGGGAAGATCAGAACGGCCGCGACATTGAACAGAAAAATCGTCGAGATCGCGTACGCCACGTCGTTGCTCTTCGCCCTGATCGCCGGCGTGGTGGCGGCGATCGCCGAGGCGCCGCAGATGCCGGTGCCCACACCGATCAGCGTGCGCAGGTCGGCGGGCACGCGCAGCCACCGGCCCACCGCCCAGGCGAGCGTCAGGCAGACCGTGAGCGTGCTCAGCATGACCGGCAGCGACGCCGCGCCGGCCGTCAGCACCTCACCCAGCGACAACTGCGCGCCGAGCAGCACGACCGACACCTGCAGCACCGGGCCCTTGGCCACGGCCAGCCCCGGCCCCAGCGCTCCGGACCGGGACCGCACCAGGGGGCTGAGCAGCACCCCGGCGACGACGGCGAAGACGGGCCCGCCCACCACCGGAACCATCCGGCCCAGCTCGCTGGCGACGACGCCGATGAGCACGGCCGCGCCGAGCCCGGCAGCCGGCGCCGGGATGAAGCCGTGGGTGAGTCGCCCCGCGAGAGTGGTCACCAACCAAGCGTCGGCACCGCCGGATGCGGCCGGTAGAGCAGTTCGCGTACCACGGTCATAGGCGTTGCCTATGACCTCAGAAGGCCGGGATCGACGGTGCCGGCCATGACCGCCGCGCCCCGGTCGTTGAGATGCATGCCGTCGCCGGCGCCGAGGGCGGCCCGGATGCGATCGGGAGAATGCGGATCCGCGACGGCCCGGGCGACATCGAAAACCGCGTCAACGGCCTTGGTCGTACGGATCCAGTCGTTGACCTCGTGCCGAATGCGGTGGTCGGCGCCGTCGAAGGGGCTGATGGTGGCGGCCAGGATCGTCAGTCCGGCCCGGTGCGCGCGATCGGCCAGGCCGGCGAATCCGTCGATGAGCTCGCCGGCGGTGACCGGGGCTTCGCCGAGCAACGCGGGCAGCGCGAGGTCGTTGATCCCGAAATGCAGCAGGACGTGCGTCACCGCGGGCACCGCGAGAACGTCCCGGTCGAAACGCGCGGCCGCATGGTCCCCGACCCCGTCGCGTAACAGCCGGTTCCCGGCGATGCCCTGGTTGACCACCCACCCGCTGTCGAGGCGCAGGTTGAGGAAGTCCACCGAGCGATGATTCGCGCCGATCGTGGTGCCGACCCCCTCGAACCAGGAGTCGCCGAACGCCACGGCGATCGCGGTGCCGTCCGGGACGAGCACGTCGATGCCCGAGACGAAATATCGTGCCTCCACCCGCTCGTTCCCGGGCCCGATGAGGGCGAGCTCGGCCGGCCTGTGCGAATAGGTGGCGAGACCCGTCTTCTCCGGGAAGTGAAGGTCGAGGAGCACGTTCGTGCCGGCGGCGACGCTCAGCTCCACCGGGTCGAGGACGGCCTCCTCGCCCGCCTCGACAACGAAGCGGTCCGCGCCGCCCAGGGTGAGGACGGCCCGCCGGCGACCGACGGCGACCGACGCGGCCCCGACGGACAACGGGGCACGCCCGTACTGGTTCGTCAGGCGCACCCGGAGCGCCTCTCCCCCGCCGGCCATGTGCAGCACCTGGCGCACGGTCTGGCCGTCGAAGCCCCGTGGCTCGGCGAACTGCAGCCGGTCGTAGGGGTCGATCACCGCGGTCCGGAAGCCGGCTGCCCACATCATGCCCGTAGTATAGTCCAGATCCTGGACAGTCCAATACATGGACTTTCTTATCGTCAAGGAAGGGACCCACGACGTGACGATTCTGGTCACGGGGACGACAGGCACCGTCTCTACCGAAGTTCTGCGCGGCCTCGCCGAGGCCGACCACCCGCCCGTGCGAGCGCTCGTGCGCGACCTCGCCCGCGTGCCCGACCTCCCCGGCATCGAGTTCGTGCAAGGTGACCTCGACGAGCCCGCCACCCTGGGCGACGCCTTCCGCGGCGTGGACACGTTGTGGCTGCTGTCGGCGTACGCGGCAATCTCGCCCCATCAGACGTCGAACGCGCTCGTGGCGGCCCGGGAAGCCGGCGTGTCGCATGTCGTGCGGATGTCCGCGATCGGCGCCGGGCACGACGCGCCGACCCGCAACGGCCGCCTGCACGCGCTCTCCGAGATCGAGCTGCGCTACGGCGACTTCGACTGGACGATCATCCGACCGTTCTATTTCATGCAGAACCTGTACGGATCGCTGCAGGGCGACGCGCTGTACGGCGGCCTGCAGGACGGGCGGGTCGCCATGATCGACGCCGAGGACATCGGGGCGTTCGGCGCCAAGATCCTGCTGGACCCGGCGGCGCACGCGTCGCAGGTCTACACCATCTCCGGCCCGCGCAGCATCTCCCTCTACGACTACGCCGCCGCCATCGGCGAGGTGACCGGCCGGCCGACGAAGTACCACCCGCTGGGGTTCGACGAGTTCCAGCAGATGATGCTCGACGCCGGCTTCAGCTCCTGGTTCGCGGGCGTCAACACCGAGTACGCCCGGGCCTACGCCGACGGCTGGGGCGACCGCACCACCGACGACTTCCCCCGGCTGATGGGCCGCCCGGCCCACGACATCACCGAGTTCGTCCGGGACCACCTTTCCGAGCTCCGCGGCCAGTGATCGGCGGGGCCGGTCGGCACCCCCACCGACCGGCCTCGCTCCGCGATCACACTCCGCCGGCGCCCGGCCCGGGGCGGAACAGATGGTCGAGCTCCGGGTGCGGGAAGATGTCGACGTCGAGGTGCGCCACGGCGTCGAGCGCCTCGGCGAACCGGTCCGCGTCCCACACGATCGGCGCCGAGCCCGGCGCCGGCTTGTCCCCGGCGTAGTTGAACATCAGCTCCGGCCCGGCCGGGTTGAAGAAGAACAGCAACCGGGCTTCGACGTCGCCGACGTTCTTGAACCGGTGCAGCGTGCCCTGCGGAACGTGCACGAAGGAACCGGGCTCGGCCGCGATCGTCTTGGTCCCGCTCAGAAACGCGATCGTCCCCGAGGCGACGAAGAAGCTCTCGTCCGACTTCTTGTGCACGTGCGCGATCGGGCCGCCGCCGACCGGCACGATCCCGTCGATGAACCCGATCCGTCCGACGCCGTCCTCGCGCGAGGCCGCGACGCGGTAGACGTCGCCGGACACCCAGCTCATCACGCCGGCGTCACCGGGCGTGTAGATCGTCCTGTCCGAATTCAAGATGTCGTCGTCGTACGGTCCCGCAACACTCACGGCGCCCCCTGATTTCTGGTCCGATCGTTCAAGAATGGCCAGACGCTAGCGTTTTCTGGAACGCTGAGTCAAGATAGGGCGCGCCAGCGAAAGGATCACCATGGCCCGCACCCGGGAGTTCGACACCGACGCCGCGATCACCGCGGCCATGGACCTGTTCTGGAGCCGCGGCTACGAGGGCACCAGCATCCAGGACATCGTCGAGGTCACCGGCGTGCAGCGCGGCTCTCTCTACGCGGCGTTCGGCAGCAAGGAGAACCTCTACCTGGTGGCCCTCGACCGCTACCGCGAGTTCCTGTCGCAGCGCATCACCGACCGGCTGCGCGCCGGGCAGCCCATTCACGACGTGCTCCGCAGCGCGCTGCTGTCACTGGTGGATCTCGCGGTGGACGCGCGGGGCACCCGCTGCTGCCTCATCATCGGCGCCACCGCCGAGCGCTTACCGGTCGATCCCCAGGTCGCGGCCCGCGTCCGCAACACCATGGACGTGATGGAGGAAGCCCTGCACGAGGGCCTCGCCGCCGCGCAGCAGCAGGGCCAGATCGCCGCCGGCAAGGACCCCCGCGCTCTGGCCCGGTTCTTCGTCATGACGATCCAGGGGCTGCGGGTCGTCGGCACGGTCCGCCCCGACCGCGACGAGCTCACCAGCACCGTCGACGCCGCCCTGACCGTATTGGGCTGATCAGCACCGACGTGTGAAGCACTTCACGTGCCGTTCGCTGTCACATCCGATGCCGCTGCGTCGTCTCCCTGCAGCTAGCAACAACCGCACGTGCGGAAGGTGACAAGCATGACCATCGAGACCTCGTACGCGGAGCCCCGCCCCGAAGTTCTCCGCAAGCTCACCCCGGTCCTCACCAAGCGGTGGCTCACGCCGGACGCGTACCGGATCGACGTCTACGAGCAGCTCGACGGCTATCGGGCGCTGCGTAAGGCCCTCGATGTGCACCCGGACGACCTGATCCAGCTGGTCAAGGACTCGGGTCTGCGCGGCCGGGGCGGTGCGGGCTTCCCGACGGGTCTCAAGTGGGGGTTCATCCCGCAGGGCGACGGGAAGCCGCACTACCTGGTCGTCAACGCCGACGAGGGCGAGCCGGGCACCTGCAAGGACCTGCCGCTGATGACGTACGACCCGCACTCGCTCATTGAGGGCGCGATCATTGCCGCGTACGCCGTCCGGGCGAGCCAGGCGTTCATCTACATCCGTGGCGAGGCGGTGCACGCGTCCCGCCGGCTGCGTAACGCGATCGACGAGGCGTACGCGAAGGGTTATCTGGGTCAAAATATTCTGGGCTCGGGGTTCGACCTGGACATGGTGGTGCACAGCGGCGCCGGCGCATACATCTGCGGCGAGGAGACCGCACTGCTCGACTCGCTGGAGGGCTTCCGTGGGCAGCCCCGGCTGCGGCCGCCGTTCCCCGCGGTCGCCGGCCTCTACGCGAGCCCGACCGTCGTGAACAACGTCGGCACTCTCGCCAGCGTGCCGCCCATCGTGCTGGGCGGTTCGGACTGGTGGCGCAGCATGGGCACCGAGAAGTCGCCGGGCCCGATCATCTACTCGCTGTCCGGGCGCATCGCCAACCCTGGCCAGTACGAATGTGGTCTCGGCACCACGTTGCGCGAGTTGATCGAGCTCGCGGGCGGCATGAAGCCCGGCCACAAGCTGAAGTTCTGGACGCCCGGCGGATCGTCGACCCCGCTGTTCACCGAGGAGCACCTGGACGTGCCGCTCGACTTCGACAGTGTCGCGGCGGCCGGCTCGCTGCTGGGCACCACGGCCATCCAGATCTTCAGCGAGCAGGACGACCCGGTGTACGCGACGTGGCGGTGGCTGGAGTTCTACCACCACGAGTCGTGCGGCAAGTGCACGCCGTGCCGCGAAGGCGCCTATTGGATGGTCAACACGTACCGGCGGATCCTGTCCGGCGAGGGCACCGTGGAGGATCTCGACACACTGCTGGACACGGCGGACAACATCAACGGCCGGTCGTTCTGCGCGCTCGGCGACAGCGCGGCCACGCCGGTGATGTCGACGATCAAGTATTTCCGCCAGGAGTACCTGGACTACATCGAGGGCCGGACCGCTCCGCGGTTGTCCGCGCGGGCCTTGGCCGGGGTGCACTGACCGCCGAGCGAAGGGGCTGGCGCAGCCCCTTCGCCGTGCGGCCCTTGCGCAGCCCCTTCGCCGTGCGGCCCTTGCGCAGCCCTTTCGCCGTGCGGCCCACGCGCAGCCCTTTCGCCGTGCGGCCCCAGCTCGCGGCCAGCCCTGTCGCCGTCCGGCCTCAGCTCGCGGCCAGCGCCTCGGCCAGGTCGGCGGCGACCCGCTCCGGAGCGGACATCGCCTCGATCTCCCGGCGGATCCGGCCGGCCGCGTCGGCGTACGCGGGATCGGTCACCACCTGGCGTACCGCCTCGCGCAGCACCGGCGCCGACACCGGGCCGGGCGGCAGGCCGATGCCGGCGCCGGCCGCGTGCACGGCGACGGCCTGCACCGGCTGGTCGAGGCCCTGCGGCCAGACCACCAGCGGCACCCCTTCGGCGAGACAGCCCAGCGTCGTGCCCGCGCCGCCGTGGATCAGCGCCGCGGTAACGCCGGTGAGCAGCCGGGACAGCGGCTGGAACGGCACCACGGTGACGTGCTCGGACCGGTGCCGGACCCCGGCCACGTCGGCCCCGGGGAGGATCGTCGCCACGAACTCGACGTCCAGCGGTTCGCTGCCGCCGGTCAGGTCGTCCAGCAGCTTGACGACGACCTCCGACGCGGCGAACTGCGAGCCCAGCGTGATCAGCACGCGCGGCCGGCCGGGCACCGGGGCGGGCAGCGCCGGCGCCGCCCCGGCCGAGTCGCGGTGCGCCTCGGGGCGCAGTGTCAGACGCTCGGCCTTGGTGGGCGTCCGGGAGGCGCTGAGGCCGTCCGGGCAGGTTTCGAGCACCCACCGCCCGGCCGGTAATCCGATCGGCGGCTCGTAGCCACGCGCGACGAAACGGGGTGCCGCGTTCGCCGCGATGGCGTCGAGGAACTCCGGCGGAGTGGCCGGGCCGAGCGAGACGGTGGCCAGCGGCGCCGTCAGCCCGGTGGCCACGAGAACGCCGACGAGATCGAACATCTCGTTGACGATCAGGTCCGGCTGCCACTGCCGCGCCAGGTCCAGGGCCGCGTCGCCGCCGAGGTCCAGCCGCGCTCCGGCGAAGAATTCGGCCACCGCGCCCGGTACGGCGCCCGCCACCTGATCCACGCCGCTGCGTCGCGCGGCCTCGGCGAACATCTCGTCGGTGGACGCGCCCGCGGGCAAATGCTCGAATCCTTCGATGGATACGTCCGGGGCCATCGAACGCGCGGTCAGAAAAGCAACCCGATCACCCCGCCGTACGAATGCGCGGGCGAGTGGGAGAAGCGGATTGTAATGGCCTTTACCCGGAACACAGGAGAACAGAACCTTCATGCGAGTGAGCGTATGTTTCGCCCCCGATCCCGTCACCGTGACGCATAACGCCGGTACATGGCACGGGAAAATGTCACATCCCGGTCGCCGAATTCGTCCCATCGGAGGGCTCCGTGCACCCACGGCACGACCGGGAACTTCGAACCCGAACTTCCGGTGACTCAGCCCCACGGCCGTACCGGGAAATGGTGTTTTGAATTGATCGACCGGCAGCTCTCCGGGTGCTGCCGGACACCAGCTGTCACATCCGCGGGGGCCGCCGCGTCATAGTCATCGTGAGGAAACAGTCGGAGCGGCCCGTTGTCATCACGAACGCGGCCCCGAGTCAGCAAGCGCAGTTGCACAGCCGGCAGGTCCGCTACGTGCTGATGATGGGCGTGCGGACCGGCTGTCTCGTCCTGGGCGCCGTGCTGGTCAGCGTGCACCCCCCGTTACTCTGGGTGTGGCTGGCCCTCTGCCTCGTCGGCATGGTGTTCCTGCCGTGGATAGCCGTCCTCGTGGCGAACGACCGGCCGCCCAGGTCGAAGACGCCCCGGCTCCGGGACATGCGCACGTGACCCGGCGCGGGATTCAGGACCGGACGCTGGCGGTCGCCCGGTGGTGGCGCGGCGCCTCGATCTCGTCGAGCAGCGCGACCGCGAAGTCCGCGTAGGTGATCAGGCTGGACATATCCCCGTGGTCGGCGAACCGGTAACGGCCGCTCGGCGTGCCATCGTGGTCGAAGTTGCCGGCCGGAGCCACGTACGCCCAGTCGAGCTCGGACTTCCGGAGCTCGTCCAGGCCGGCCAGGTGACCGAGGGCGAAGACTTGATACTCGGTCGGGAACCCGGGCTGCTCCATCAACGGCGCACCGGACGCCCCGGGCAGGATCGACGAAATACCGACAACCACCAGCCGCCGTACGCCCGCTTTGGTCAGACCGGCATCGAGAGCGCGCGCCGACGCGGTGAAAAACTCGTTCGGTGGCGCCGTCACGTCCACGGCCGCGCTGATCGCCGCGTCGTGCCCGGCGGCCGCCGCGGCGATGCTCGCCGCGTCCGTGACATCACCGGTGACCACCCGGACACCGGCCTGGTCGTGGTGCCCCCGGCGCACCACCGCGGTGACCCGGTGCCCGCGACGCGACGCCTCGGCCACCGCCTGCCGTCCGGCCCGGCCGCCGGCTCCGAAGACCACAATGTCCATAGTTATCCGCCTCTCTCCAACGCCCGGAGCTGGTGCTCCCACGCCGGTTGCGAAGCTATCGACGACGGTGGTTACCGATCGGATACCGGCTATCGTGAGGCTCCATGAGGCAACCCCTTCCGGCCGACATGTTCGACGAGGTCTGCCCGTCGACGCTCAACCCGATCCGCTTCGGCGACAAGTGGGCGGCGCTGGTCGTCCGGTGCCTCGAGCAGGGGCCGCGCCGGTTCTCCGAGCTGCGTGTGCCGCTGCGCCGGGTCACGCCGAAGGTCCTCACCCAGTCGCTGCGTTCCCTGGAACGGGACGGCCTGCTCACGCGCACCGTCATCGGGCCGCACGTGGAATACGAGCTGACCGCGGTGGGCCGCAGCATGCTCGAACCGCTGACGGCGGCGTGCGCCTGGACCGAGCGGCACTTCGACGAAATGCTGGACTCCCGGGAGGCGTACGACGGGCGTACCGGAAATTCGGGTTGGGACGCCGCCACCGGCTGACCGGCCCCGGCTGTTGGCCCTCGTCTGACCAGCTGCAGCTGACGGCCCTCGACTGACCGGCTCCAGCTGACGGCCCCCGGCTGACCGGCGCCAGCCGACGGCCCCCGACTGACCGGCGCCAGCCGACGGCCCCCGACTGACCGGCGCCAGCCGACGGCCCCCGACTGACCGGCGCCAGCCGACCGACCCCGACTGACCGGCGCCAGCCGACCGACCCCGACTGACCGGCGCCAGCCGACCGACCCCGACTGACCGGCGCCAGCCGACCGACCCCGACTGACCGGCCTTGGCCTACCGGCGCCGGCCCCGGCTGACTCGCCCCGGCGCGCTGGCACACTTGCCTGCATGGGCGATTGGTTTGCGCTGTCCGAAGTGACCGGTGACGTCATCCGGATCTCCGAACCGCACGTCAACGATCTGCTGGCGGCGAACTTCTGGTGGCTGCGCGGCAACGATCGCGACATCGTGGTCGACGCCGGGCTCGGCGTCGTCCCCTTGCACGAGGCCATTCCGGGCATGTTCGAGCGCGACCCGATGGTCCTGCTCACCCACGCCCATCTGGATCATGTCGGCGGGGCGTCCGAGTTCGGGGACCGGGCCGCCCATGCCGCCGAGTCGGAGCTGCTGGCCGCGGGCGTGCCGGCCAGCCTGTACGGCCCGGAGCTCTTCCACGAGCTGGGCATCGACGCGGCGGGAGAACCGGTACCGGAACTCATGATCGACGCCCTGCCCACGCCCGGCTACGACCCGGCCACCTACCTCGTCGCACCCGTGACCCTGCACCGACTGCTCGACGACGGCGATCGCATCGACCTGGGCGGCCGCGAACTGACCGTGCTGCACCTGCCCGGCCACACACCCGGAAGCATCGCCCTGCTGGAGGAGCGCACCGGCACCCTGTATTCAGGCGACATCATCTACGACGGCGGCCTGATCGACGACCTGCCGAACTCCGACGTGGCCGACTACCGCCGCACCATGGAGTTCCTCACCGGCCTCGACGTCGCCGTCGTCCACCCCGGCCACGGGCCCAGCTTCGACCGGACCCGCGTTCGCCAGCTGGCCGAGGCGTACCTGCGGCGGAAAGCCTAGAGACGTTTCCAGGTCGGGTTCCGAATCCGCATTGTTCCCTTTCCAAGCCCGGGCCGCGGCGGATCTCGATGCCGTACGGGTCGCGCAACCCGAACCGGCAACCGGCAACCGGCAACAGTGCGTGAACTGGTCTGCCAGCACCAGCTCACAAGCCAGGCGGCAAACTCGTTTTGCGACTCGCAGCCCGCGACCGACATCCGCCGCCGAGATACCCGATAAGCCGCACATGTCTGCAGGTCGACGCACGCCTCGCCGATCCATCCTACTATGTGGCGATCCCGACCACATCCTGAGTTTCATCGAGACCTTGGAGAGTTACGCCCACATGCGAACCCTAAGTATCCAAGGTCTACAAAACATCAGAGAACGCGGCCGACCAAACGGGGACGAAAGCGGAAAACGACGCTCCACTATGGATGTAATTCTCGCATTGTGGACCTGCTGCCACGATGTGGTCACCAATCCCGCACAACGGACGCGGATCCCACATGATGGCACTGCAGGGGCGTTGCAGGGCCGCGGTGGGAGCCGACCTGGCTTCCAGGGCGATTCCTGTCGGGTGGACGGTGAGACGCGCCCGCCCGGCGAAGCCGCAGCAATGCCCGCCCCCGCGCTGCGATCCCGATCGACGATGCCACGAGACGACCTCGGCTACCGTCGGCAGAGCCGGCCCGCCCAGACAACGCGAACAGCAACCAGATGTCCGGCATGGTCGCCAACCAGGTGCGCATCTATACGCTCCGCCCGGACGTGCGGAGCCGGCGCAACACGGCTTATATGACGTGTGCGCACGTCGGCAGGGGTGCGGGTTCCTGGGTTGGCGCCCGCGCGTACGCCTGTTTTGGCGTGTGCGGGTGCTGGCGTCGCTGGCCGGGGTGGCACTCCTGGGCTTTTCGTGCATCGCCGGCGGGTTTGCTCGCGGCCTTGCTCGCGGCCTTGCTCGCGGCCTTGCTCGCGGCCTTGCTCGCGGCCTTGCTCGCGGCCTTGCTCGCGGCCTTGCTCGCGGGTTTGCACGCGGCGTTGCCCGCATCCCCACTCGCGGCCTTGATCGCGGCCCTGCTCACGCGGGCTTGCTCGCGGGTTTGCACGCGGCGTTGCCCGCATCCCCACTCGCGGCCTTGATCGCGGCCCTGCTCACGCGGGCTTGCTCGCGGGTTTGCACGCGGCGTTGCCCGCATCCCCACTCGCGGCCTTGATCGCGGCCCTGCTCGCGCGGGTTTGCTCGCGCGGGTTTGCTCGCGGCGTTCGCTCGCGGGTTTTCGATCTTACGGATCGGGGAAATCTTGCGGCGATACGACGTTTACGCCGGTTTTGAGGAGATGTGATGAGTGCTGTGGCCAACCCAGCGAGCGTCGGCGAGTGCCTTCGGGTCGGCGCCGGATTCTCGCAGGGCGACCTGAACTGGATCGTCGAGCAGTTCGCGACACTCGACGGCCGGCTCGCCTCGTTCCCCACCGACACGACCGAGCTTGAGGTGTCGGTCAAGGATCGCGCCGCGCGGGGCCAGAAGGTCACCCTGGAATGCTGGATCGCCGGCCGGCCGAAGATCGTCACCACCTCGAGCGAGGACAACCTGCACGACGCCCTCAACGACGTGCGCGACGACCTGCGCCGGCGACTGAACGACGCGAAGTCGAAGCAGGAGCCCAGGCACAACCGCCACCTCCGCGAACACGTCGAGCCGGAATCGACAGACGTGCTCGAATAGAGCGAGCGATCGGGGACGGACGCACACCGCGCCCGTCCCCTTCCCGCCTTTCATAAACATTGTCCTTGATCGATTAATCCATTGACGCTCGTGAGAACGAGTCGTAGGTTTTGATCCACAATGGAAGATCGGGGAGCCAAATGATCATGCGAACGACCCTCAAACGCATCGGTGCGGTGTGCGCCGCCGCGGTCCTCGGCCTCGGCGTGAGCCTGGCCGGTGCCGGCGCCGCCAATGCCGACCCGGTGGGCTTTGCCACCGCGTCGTGCACCAAGGCCGCCCAGTTCCGGTCCGGCGCATATGAGGCCCAATACGTGCCGGTCACCGCGAGCGGCAGCACCAACTGCGGCCTGTCCCGCGGCAACAACAGCACGGCGGTCTGGGGCCTGCAGAACAACTTGAACATCTGCTACAACCGCTCCCTGGTCCCCGACGGCGACTTCGGCACCAACACCTACAACGCCTTGGTCTACGCGCAGGGCGTCATGGGCGCCGGCAAGGACGGCCAGTTCGGCCCGGAGACCCGCTCCAAGATGTCGATGTATTTCGCGCTGAGCGGCACCACGCCCCTGTGCATCAAGTGGAGCACCAAAACCTGGACGTTCGACCACTTCCAGAGCTGACGCCGCACTCCCGCCGGACGGGGCACCAACCCAACGTCCGGCGGGACGTACACCAGCGGATCAACCAGGACCCGCATCGAGAGCACAAGGACCGACGGCTGCTCGCGTCGGACGAGCCGCCCGGCGCCGATCTGCGAGGGCCGTCGCTGTGGGGAGCTGGGACCTTCCGGCCGTGGCGACTCCCCACACGTGGCTGGGGGTGGCCGCGGTGTGGGCAACCGCAGCATCCCAGGCGTCGCGACTCCCCACACCTGGGTGGGGGTGGCCGCAGTGTGGGCAACCACAGCATCCCAGGCGTCGCGACTCCCCACACCTGGGTGGTGTGGCCGCGGTGTGGGGAACTGCGGCCTGGTGGCGCAATATCGGCCTGGTCGCGGTCGCCTTCCGGCCGTCGCGGCTGCCCACACCCGGGTGGGGCGGCCACTGTGGTGAGCTGGGACCTGTCCGGGCCTATCGACGCGGGGCGGTGGGCGGCTGGCTGACGCCCTCCGCGCGGCAATGCCCGTCCCGAGCCACCGCGCTGCGTTCCCGGCCGCCGGGCTACGAACGTTCGATCCCGCGTTGGCCGGCCCACACTCCTACCAGATTCCGATGGATCTCCAGGTCGTCACCTCCCCAGCAGGCTGAACGACGGAGATCTCCACGCGGTCGAGCGGTACCGGAGAAACCCGGTACCGCTCGTCGCACGTCAGGAGCCGATCGGGCACAGAGTTTCGATGGCCAGACCGTCCGTGTTGACCTTCTGCAGGGCGGCTGCGCTGGGGGCCTGGCCCTTCTGCGCGTCCGCCACGATCTTGCCGGCGTCGTTGGCGAGTGTCGTCATCGCGGTCCGCACCTTGTCGCTCTTGGCCTTGGCGGCGGCCGTGTTCAGGTCGGTGATCGCACTCTGCACGGAGTCCAGCGACTGGTTTCCGGTGACCTTGAGGATCGCCGCCTGACCGGGAGCGCAGCCAGGGTCGAGGGAACTCGAGTTCGAGGCGGAGACGACCAAGGCGATACCCAGACCCGCGACGACCACGGAGATGACGACGCCGGAGACCGCGAGGCCGCGGCCCCGCTTCTTGCCCTTACCGGTCTGGAAGATGGCGATGAGGCTCAGCACGAACCCGAGCACGCCGCCGAGGAAGGACAGGACGAAGCCGGCGATCGCCAGTCCGCTGAAACGCTGCTGCGGCGGGGCCTCAGGCGAGTAACCGGGTCCTGGCGGGTAATCCTGACCCGGCGGGTAACCCGGACCCGGACCCGGCGGGTAATCCCCGGGAGGCGGCGGATAGCCGCCCCCGGGCGGCGGATAGCCCTGATTGCCCGGCGGGGGGAAACCTTGATTGCCCGGCTGCGGGTAGCCCTGGCCATCGCGCGGCGGATAGCCCGGCTGGCCGGGCGGCGGCGGGTAGCCATAGCCGCCGGTGGGCGGCTGGTCGTAGGACACTACTTTGTTCCTATCAGGAGATACTCAGCTTCGGCGGCTGCACATTACTTGCTCAGGCGCGAACCCGCCGACACCGTTTCCCAAACCGTTACAACGGTGTCCCTATCGGGTTACACCTGCTCACTTACGGTGCCAGCGATGTCAAAAAGCAATGCGGCGAATTCGGCCGCGCACGACCAAAACGGGGCCTGCCGATGGACGCGCAGTGACCATCCAGAATCTCCTTTTCAGCGAATGCGGGCGGTTACTTTACTCGCGTCCCGACGCAGTTTTAAGCATGCCGGATATCACGGCCACGGAGATGAACCATCGGCCTCGTTTGTGGAGGGTTCTCAAGAACTGGATCTTCCCGTTCACGAAAGGCTCCCCGGCCCTCTCACACGGATACTGCGGATGACGAAGCTCACCGCGAGCCGCGCCGGCGAGCTGTCGCCCAACTCACCGGCGGCCATCTCATGCTGGACGGCTCTCCGAGGCGATACGGCTACTCAGCGTTGACAGGCTCGGCCGGTCGGTGTCCCAGCGGCACCGGCCCGGGACCACGCTCGTCGAACGTCCGCACGTCCCGCCGCAGCAGCGGGACGATGGTGCTGGCAGCGAGCACCACGGTCGCCGCCAGCAGCACCCTCCGCTCACCCCAGGCGCCGAGCGCCAGCGGTGCGAGGGCCAGACCGACAGGCGCCAGACCGAAGGTGCCGAGCATGTCCACCGACATGACCCGGCCACGCAGCTCCTCCGGGATCGACTTCTGCAGCGCCGTGTACCAGAGCACCCCGAAAACCGCGTACCCGGCGCCGGTCGCCACCATCGCCGCACCCAGCACGAACAGCGGCAGTTCCAGGGCCAGCGCCACCAGTTGCAGACCCAGCAGTGCCAGGGCCGACACGGCCACCGCCCCCGGCAGCCGTGGCTTCCACGAGGCGATCAGCATCCCGCCGAGGATCGCGCCCACCGCCTGGAGCCCGGTCATCAGGCCGTAGTAGGCGAGAAGGCCGCGTTCCTGGAGCAGGATCGGCAGCAGGACCAAGGCGGGCGACATGACCAGCAGCAACTGCAGCGTCCCCTGCAGAATGATCGTCAGTACCCAGCGGCGTTCCCGCACCAGCGCGAGGCCCGCCTTGGCCTCGGTGAGGACGTTGCCGCCGGCCTGCCGCTCCGGCCGGGCGTCGCCCAGGCCGAGGAGCATGAGCATGCTGACCCCGAACGAGCCCGCGTCCAGCCAGAAGGCCGGCCCGGGCCCGGCGAACGTCAGGATGAGTCCGCCGACCGCCGGCCCGGCCACCAGAGCGAACCTGTTGGTGATCGAAACGAGGGCGTTGGCCCCGGCCAGGCCCTCCTGGGGAACCACCGAGGGCACCAGTGCTCCGTACGCCGGTTGGAACAGCCCGAGCCCCACACCCATCAACGCGGCCAGCACAACGGCGAGCGGCAGCGGCGCCGCGGCCGCCCCCAGCCCGAAGCCGACGGTCGCGCCGAAGCGGAGCGCGTCCGCCCCGATCATCATCCGGCTGCGGCGGAACCGGTCGGCCAGCACGCCGCCGAGCAGGGACACCGCGACGAGCCCGGCACCGTCCGCGGCGACCACGTAGCCGAGGTCGGCGGTGCGATGCGCGCCCAGCACCGAGGCGGCGAGCGCGACGGTGAAGACGCCGTTACCGGTCGAGCTGAGAGCTTGCCCGAACCACACTCGCCGGAACCGGGAGTGGCGCAGCGGCACCAGAAAGGCGGGGCTTTCACGGACGTCCTTGGTCGAGGCTAGGCGCGACGGTAAAGCTGAGACGGTCAAAGCCGAGGCCGTGGACGCTATCCGAGGGCCGTCACCGACGGCGACCCATTTTTGGGCATGGTCAGGCCAGCGCCCGCCGGACGGCATCGATGCGGAGCCCCCAGATCCGCCGGCCGAGCGCCGACTCCGGGGCGAACGTCTCGGCGCCGTGGTAGGCACCGGGATGCACATGAAGCTCGGTGGGGACGCCCGCCGCCATGAGCCGCTGGGCGAAGCCGACGGCCTCGTCCCGGAACACGTCGACGGTCCCGACGTCGATGAACGCCGGGGGCAGGCCGGCCAGATCGGAGGCGCGGGCCGGCGCGGCGTACTGGTCGGCGGGCCTGCCGCCGAGATACCAGGCCCAGCACTCGATGTTGTGGCTCCGGTCGAAGGCGCCGATGTCGGTGATCTCGTGGCTGGACGCGGTCGTGTTGGTGTCGTCGATCATCGGCGAGAACGGCATGATGAACCGGATCGAGGGGCCCTGGCTGTCGCGGGCCCGCATCGCCACCGCGATGGTCAGGTTGGCGCCGCTGCTGCCGCCGACGATGGCCAGCCGGCCCGGCGCGAAGCCGAGTTCGGCGGTGTTCGCGGCCGTCCAGACCAGGCCGGCGTAGCAGTCGTCGAACGGCGCGGGATAGGGGTTTTCCGGCGCCTGGCGGAAGCCCACCGAGACCACGACCGCGCCAAGCTGGTCGCACAGCATCGTCGCGACCGCGTCCTCGGTCTCGAGGCTTCCGAAGGACATGGCGCCGCCGTGGATGAACACGATTCCCGGGCCGGTTCCGTCGGCGCCGGCCGGGCGATAGACGCGTACCGGAAGATTGGGGTCGCCGCTCGGCCCGGGGATCGTGCGGTTCTGTTTACTGACGCCGGGGTTGGCGGGCGCGGGCAGGCTGTCGATCAAGGCCTCGAAGACTGCCCGGCGCTGAACCACGTCGGGTATGCCGGCGATGCCGCCGGGCACCGCCGCCAGCAACTGTTCGAGGGCCACGCGGGCCTCAGGATCGATCAAGTCATGACGAGAAAATCGGAGTTCTTCCACGTCGAGGACGCTAATTTCGCAGCGCGTAGCGAAGCTATCCCTGAGGCGTACGAGAATGTCCCTGGAGCGCTTAGGTCCCGCGCAGCGTTTCCGACGGCAGGACACCGAAGGTCGAACGGTAGACCGCGGAGAAGTGCCCGAGGTGCGTGACTCCCCATTTGTGCACGATCGACGCCACGGTGACCTCGGGGCCCGAGTCGCGCAGGTCGGCGTGGATCCGCTGCAGGCGCACGCTACGGAGGTACTCCATCGGCGTCGTTCCGAGATGTTTGCGGAATGCGGCGTGCAGTGTCCGGACGTCCACATTGCAATGCGCGGCGATGTGTAAGGGGGTGAGCGGCAGGTTCGCGTTCCCATCGATCAGCTCGGTCGCCGCACACAGGGTCGGTGAGAAACCGGCGCCGACCCGGCGATCGAGGTATTCGCGATATTCGTGCTGTGTCACCGACAGGAAACCCCGGACGAGACTGTCCGATAGCGAGGCCGACACGAACGAATGCCGTACGAGATCGCGGGACCGGTGCACGGTGCGCACCAGCTCGATCCACGCGGCCAGATCCGGCGTGCCGGTCCGCACCTGCGCCTGGAAACCGACGGATCGCCGGACCCCGCGCCCGAGCATGGCGGCGATCTCGTTCTCGAGCGGGCCCTCCTCGAACCACACCAGGAGAGCCTTAGTGCGCGCGCTCCAATGGATCAGATTGACCGGTTCCCGCGGAGCGACGACCAATCCGAGGCTCGGATCGACCAGGACCGTTGATTTCTGATGCTCGATGCAGACGAACCCCTGGACCGGCAGGAAGAAGCTGTAGCTGGACCGGAAACCGCCGAGCTGGATCGCGGCGTCCGCCTCGTACACGATCTCGGAGATCCGCACCGGCCCGAGCGGCATGTCGTCGAGGCTGAACGAGAAATCGCGCGGATCCCCGAGATGCGATATGCGATGGGTGAAAAAGAAGTTCCCACAGTACGCGCTGACCTCGTCCGCGTCCGTGGAGCGCAACAGAGAGGTTCCACGATTCGTCATCACCATCCGGCCACCATTCATCGATCCCGCTCCATGGAATGCCTGGCCGGGTCAGGCCGTGGTCACGCGCTGCCGCAGCCGGCTGGCGTCCTGCGCCGGAGGCAGACCGAAGGCCCGCCGGTACTCGCGGTTGAACTGCGAAGGGCTGGCATATCCGACGACGGTGGCCACCTGTGCGGCGCTGCCGGCGCGGGCCAGCAACAAACGCCGCGCCTCCTGCAGCCGTAGCTGTTTCTGGAAGCGGATCGGGCTCATACCGGTGGCCGCTTTGAACTGCCGGTGCAACGTGGCAACGCTCATGTGCGCGGTGGCGGCGATGGTCTCGATGCTCAACGGCTGGTCATAGTTCTCGCGAATCCACCGGGCGGCCGCGCGAATCCGGGACAGGCTGGAGTCGGCGATCGCGAACTGCCGCAGCACGGGGGCGACGGGACCGTTCAGCAGCCGGTACAGGATTTCGGTCTCGATCCCGGACGCGAGTGGTCCGATATCGGCCGGGGTGTCGAGCAGGCGCACCCATCGGGTCACCGCATCGGCCAGTTCCGGGGTGATCGGTGCGGCGACCTGTCCATCGGGACTGGGCAGCGCGCGCAGTTCGGTCGTGTCGAGTTCCAGGAGAAGGCCGGCCAGCACGGTGGCGTCGAGGCGCAGCACAACGCAGCGAAAGGGGGCTTGGTGGGCGCTGGCGGTGACCGGGACTTCGAGCGAGTTGAGGAACAGATCTCCGCGCCTGATCAGCCATGTGCGGTCACCGGCGGTGGTCCGTTTCGCCCCCTCGACGGCAAAGCAGATCATCGGCTCGTGCAGCAGTTCGGCCGATGCCGTCTCCTCGACGCTGACCAGACTCAGGCGTGGCACCGCCGTATGCGTCCACAACGCGGCGCTGTGGCGGGCGACGGCGGCACTCAATTCGTCGAGCATCCATTTCTCCCGATGCGATTTTTAGGCAAGGCCGCGCGATGCCACGGCCATGACAGGCATGAGCACGCACTCCTACGGTCAAAACCGTGCTCCGCGCAAGCGTCCGCGTACCGCAATTATCAGGTCCGTATCCAGGCGGTGACCCGTGGCGTCCAACACAGCGACACGCTCGCCATTCAGCCGCACGAGGCCGAGGAAGGCAACAGATCGAGATCGTCCTTAAGGAAACGGAAATGGATAGCGGAAATACGTTTGACGAGGGACGCATGATGCAGTTCCTCGGGCGGGTCACCGGCGACGCCGGTGCCGCGTTCTCGGCGATCTCGACGGTGCTGGGTGGCCGGCTCGGGCTCTACCAGGCGATGGCGATGGCCGGCCCGGTGACCGTGCGGCAACTCGCCGAGCAGACCGGGCTGTCCGCGCGTTACGTCAACGAGTGGCTCGCGCTGCAGGTCGCCAACGAATACGTCGTGGAGGAGAACGACACCTATCTGCTCCCCACCGAAAACGCCATGGTGCTGAGCAACGCCACGTCGCCGGTCTATCTCATGGGCCTGTTCGGGATGCTGCCCAGCCTCTACGCGAGCGGGAAAACCTTGGAACAGGCCTACCGTACGGGGGACGGAGTCGACTGGGACGAGCACGGCGCGGAGTTCTTCGCGGCCGCGGCGGAGTCGTTCCGGCCGGGTTATGCGGCCGCCCTGGTCTCGCGGTGGTTGCCGTCGATCTCCGGTGCCGTCGCGAAGCTGGACCGCGGCGTCGCGGTCGCGGATGTCGGATGCGGTTACGGGCATACCACCGTCCTGATGGCCAAGGCGTTCCCGCGGTCCCGATTCGTCGGCTACGACCCGCACCTGCCCTCGATCGTCGCGGCTCAGCTGCTGGCCGAGCGGGAAGGAGTGGCCGACCGGGTCACCTTCGAATTCGCCGCGGCGTCCGCTTTGCCGGCGCGGACCTTCGAGCTGATCACCTACTTCGACTGTCTGCACGATCTCGGTGACCCGCTGGCCGCCCTCGTCCACGCCGAGCGGGCACTTGCCGACGACGGCGTATGTCTGATCATCGAGCCGAACGCGCCGGCCCGTCCCAGCGAGGCCGGCACGCCGATCGAGCGGATCTTCTATGCGCTGTCGCCGATTCTGTGTCTTCCGGCCGCGCTTTCCGGCGGTGGCGGTCCGCAGGCGCTGGGCAACCACGCCGGGGAGGCGGCGCTGCGCGAGATCGCCGCCCAGGCCGGCCTACGGTATTGGCGGCTCGCCGCGGAAGGCCCGGTCAGCCGGGTCTACGAAGTCCGGCGCTAGGACGAACGCGTGCTGACTCCTCC
Organism: Actinoplanes sp. TBRC 11911; assembly: GCF_012933445.1. Taxonomy (GTDB): domain Bacteria; phylum Actinomycetota; class Actinomycetes; order Mycobacteriales; family Micromonosporaceae; genus Actinoplanes. The sequence goes on along the minus strand of NZ_JABBNC010000015.1, from coordinate 92,408 downwards.
CCCCGGCTCGCGCGGCATCGACGAGATCCTGGCCGCGGCCCGCACCCGGCTGCACCGGCTCGACCCGCGGGCGGTGGCCGACGCCCTGACGCGCGGCGCGATCCTGGTGGACATCCGCCCGCAGGCGCAGCGGTCCGAGTCCGGCGAGATCCCCGGCGCCGTGATCATCGAGCGCAACGTCCTGGAGTGGCGGCTCGACCCGCGCAGCGACGCCCGGCTGCCGTTCGCCGACCGCTTCGACCTCGAGGTGATCGTCTACTGCCAGGAGGGCTACACCAGCAGCCTGGCCGCCGCCTCGCTGCAGGACCTGGGCCTCCACCGGGCGACCGACCTGACCGGCGGCTACCTCGCGTGGCGCGCCGCAGGCCTCCCGACAAAGACCTAGACCGCGAGCGCCGCAAGGCAGGGGGTCACGCGAAGGTAGACGTGATTACACGATGCCGATCCGGGTGGCGAACTCACGAACGCCGGACAGGCTGTAGCTGGCCGGTGCCGAGAGGAGGTCGTGGGTGAGCTGCTGCGACCAGGGCCGGTAGCGGACCTCCTCAGGGACGTCACGTTCGGCGGCGAGCAGGGTGTCGAAGGCTGCCGAAGCCCGGCCGCGTCCCTGTAACGCCAGAGCGGTGTCTTCCCAGTAGCGGGCGCGGCGCTCGGCGTCGGTGATCGAGCGTGGATCGATCTTGCCGGCGTAGTCGACGGCGGCGCCGTAGTCGCCAAGCTTGCGAGCGACGCCAATGCGGTAGACGGCGAGCTCGGTGGTGTTGAACCGAGTGGAGGTCCCGGCCGCGCGGGCCGGTTGTTCCGCCTCCGACAGGAGCATCCCAGCGGTGTCGCGGTCGTCGCGGATCGCCGCGGTGTAAGCGGCGACGGCCAGCAACTGCCCGTACATGGCGTGGAAGGCAGCGCCGATTCCGTGGTAGAGCTGCGCAGCTCTCCGGCCGCCTGCAACACGAGCTTTTGAGCGCTGTCACGGTGGTCGACGCGGCGCAGCACGGTCGCCGCGAGCCGCCGGCTCTCTGCCATGATCAGCGGACTGTTGCCGGAGGCTGCCGCCTGTACGGCCCGGTCGGCGGTGGCGCAGGCCAGGCCATTGTCGTACAGCTTGATGAGCAGTTGCGTCGCGACGCCGTACGCCTCGGCGAGCCGCTGCGCGGCGGCGGCCTGCTCGCTCGGCCCGGCGGCCGAGCGGCTGGCGACTGCTTGGGCGAGCAGCCTCGGCAGTCGCCGGGCGAGCCGGGTGTAGCGGGTAGCCCGGTAGTCGGCTCGAGCGGCGGCGATCTGGGCTGCCAGTCGCTGGCCGGGCAGCGGCTCGGCAGTGAGCCGGCCGAACACCACGTCCTCGATAGTGGGCCCGGTCGGCGCCGCGGTGGCCGGCGTCGCCGGAAACGCCGCTGCGGCGCCGACGGCCGCTGCGCCTGCAAGGAAGTTGCGTCGGTGCACGGTGTCGCCCTCTCCGTCCACAGTTGTGGCCAGGGTAGCCCCGGCGGCTGGTCCGGACGTGGATGCCAGGCCGAACATTTCCGCAGGTACGTCGTACAGGTCAGCCAATGTGCGTAACTCGGTGACGTCGCGGATGGCCCGGCGCCCGCTCTCCAACCGCGACAAGGTCGACGCCGAGTAGCCGCCAGCCACGCCGAGCTGCCCCAGGGTCAGACCGGCTGCCATGCGGGAGAACCGCAGGATCGTGGCGAAGTCGCGGGCATGAACTGCCCGCTGGACCGCCGGATTGGCCGTCCAGTGCGGGGGTGCGGTCACGGTGGCTCCGTTCGTCGCACGGGAGTTTCAGGGTGACCGTCCGATTGCAGATCACGCAAGCCGCTTGCAGGGGAAGTGAGATGCCTTCTTGTCGGCGCCCGATGCGGGTGCACTGGATGCATGGCCCGCCTCACCTGTCACCGACGGGCGCCGAGTTGCAGGGAGTTTCGATGACACACCCGACGACACTTGCCGAGCCGATCACCGCGGCGCAGCTCGTCCAGGCCGGACTGCTGCGGATCGGGCCTGGCTGCCGCGTGCACCCGACCACCGTGTTCCTGGCCGCTGATCTCCAGGGCGTACACCGCCCGATCGTGCTCGGTGAGCAGGTCACCGTCGGCGCGAACGCCGTGCTGCACGGCGGCTTGACCATCGGCGACCACGCCTATGTCGGGCATCAGACCATCCTGGGCGAGCCCGAGTACGGCTATGCCGTACGCGAGTACTACTCCGGCGCGGGCGGCACCACGATCCTTGGCACCGCGGTGATCATCCGCGCCGGTGCGATCATCTACGCCGGTGTCACGATCGGTGACGACACCACGATCGGGCACCACACCCTGCTGCGCACCGGTGTCAGCGTCGGTGCGCGAAGCCAACTCGCCGCAAACCTCACCGTCGAGCGGGGCACCCGGATCGGCTCCGGTGTGCGCTGCTCGCCCGGCTCGCACTTGACGGCCGACACTGTGGTCGGCGACCACGTGTTCCTTGGCGCCGGCGTCCGTACGATCAACGACAAACAGCTGATCTGGCGACAGCCCGAGATCGAGTTGGCCTTGACCCCGCCGACCTTCGGCGAAGGCTGCAAGATCGGCAGCGGCGCCGTGGTGCTGGCCGGCGTCGCCATCAGCGCGGGTGCGCTGGTCGGCGCCGGTTCGGTGGTCACCCGAAACGTCGCCGACAACACGATCGTTTACGGCGTACCCGCCGCGGTGTACACGAAAGGGTGACCCCGTGAACGCCCTGGCGTGGCTGGAACCTTTGCGCAGCAGCGTGCCCGAAATCGACCCCGCGGGGTGGATCGCCCTCGAACGTTTCGACGCCACCCTCGATGGGCTGTGCCCGGCTGCGCCCGCTCGAACCGATGCGGTCGCCTGGTCAGCGTGGCTGCTCGGGCTACGCCGTGAATTGGCCTCCCGCGGGCATCGGGCGCCGTCCGGTCCGGTCGGCCCGTTGTGGCAGACCCTCGCCCAATTCCTCGCCGGCGCCCGCGATCTCGATCTGCGCGACTGCACCGGCGCCGGGCACGGCGCGATGGTGCTCACCCACTCCCCCACGGCCACCGCCAATGCCTGGGAGCAGCGGCTGCGCGCCGGTGAGCTGATCGGCATCGCCGCGACCGAACGCCACGGCGGATCCCGCATCCGCGAAATCACCACCCAGGCACGCCTGGGCAGAGACGGACGATGGCGCCTGACCGGCGAAAAGTGCTGGGTGTCGCGGCTGACCGAGGCGGCCGCCTTCGTCACCTTCGTCCGTGACCCGGACGGAAGCATCAGCGCGGTCCTCGTCGACGCCGAGGACCCGCGAATCGAACGAGAGGTGGTCGAGCCGTTCGGGCTCGGCGGCTGGGGCTGGGGGGTACTGCGTGATCACCGCGACCGCGTTGGGCACCGCAGCCAGTGTGCACGACCTGGTCACCGACGTGCTCGCTGTCCGCCACGACATCGGGGTCCTGGAGCGGGTCCGGGACAACGCGCTGATCATGCTGGGTCGCACTCATGCCCAGATCACCGCGGCGCTGCTGGCTGCCTTGACCACCAGCCGGCTCGCCGCCACCGATCATCCGCAGGCCGGGCTGCTCGCACGCCTCGGCAAGGCAGCCGGCGTCGACACCGCCGTACGGGCCGTCACCGACTTGGCCCCGCTGATCGGCGCGGCCGGTTACCAGCGCCGTCACCCTGTCGCCAAGGCGTGCGCCGACCTCACCGGACTGCTTTACGCGGACGGTATCCACGACAGTCTCTACCGCTCCGGCGGCATGAGCCTGCTGGCCGCCCACATCAAGAACCGGCCGGCGGAACTCGCTGCCGTTGCCTGATCCCGAGCACAACAGGTTCTGCGGCGGAGCCTGTCCATGGCCTCGGCGGTCAGGCCACGAAAAACCCGTTCTCCAGATAGGCCACTGTGCCCTCGGCCCGCGCCCGGACCGCCGCGCTCATACGGCGGGCCAGCGACGCCGAAAGCCGCTCACCGGCTTCCTGCTCGGTACACCACGCCCAGCCGTGCAACTCGTCGGCCGGCAACCGAATCTGCTCGGTCTGCGACGGCGTCAGAAACCCGCCGTCGAAGACCATCATCAGGCCCTCGGTACGACCCGGGCGCGGCGGCACCCAGTCGACCACCAGCAACCGGCCCGGCCGCAACGCAAGGCCAAGCTCCTCCTCGAGTTCCCGGATCACGGCAGCAAACGGCGACTCATCGGCCTCCACCGAGCCGCCAGGAGCCTCGAAGTGCGGCTTATAGGTGGGCTCCACCAGCAGCACCCTGCCCCGATCATCGGTCAGCAGCGCGGCAGCCGCCATCCGCTTGCGCGGCAACGTCGAGGTGAAGTCGTCGGTCACCGCGTCAGGCTAGTCGTCGTCGCGCGTCAAATGATCCAGGCGTCGCCGAGCACGCAAACCAGTGCCCGCGGAGGGACTCAACGAGCCGTTCGCCAGCCGCCCGAGCAGCTAGCGGTTTCCCTCAGCCGGACAGTTTCGCCCGACCCTGGAGAACGGCACGGTCGGCGGCGGCACGGCCGGATGCCCAGCCCTCGCTGTTGTTCACATGGGTCGGAACCTGCGTCATTTCCGGGAACTGCTCGCTGAAGGCGTCGTTCACGGCCTCGGTCCGGGCGGCGAGCACGGGCACCAGAGCGGCACCCCGGTCCGAGGCTGCCGCTTCCTGGCCGATCCGCTCCGAGGCCGCGTTGAGTCGTTCACCGATCCGCGACGCGTACGAGGTCAGGAAGGACTGCCGGAACGAACGGGTGGTGTTACGCCCCGACCTGTCGGTTTTCGACCCGGCGCCCGTCATGACCCGGGTCGCCTGCACCAACAGCGAGGTGAACAGCACCTCGGTGGCGTCCAGATCCGAGGCATAGCCGACCACCGCGACCAGTCCGAACCGTTTCATCCACACCGCGCGGCAGCTGTTCGCGTCGGCCACCACCTGCAGCAGCAGAGACTTCGCCGCCTCGTACGGGTTGTCGACAGCGATACGCACACTACTCGGCCGATCGCGCTTGCCCGCCGTCGCCGCGAGCAACGCGTGATCGATACGGTGACGGGTCATCAATTCCTGAGCTTTTGCCGTGTACGCCTCGGCCTCCTCCGGAAACTCCGTCCGCTCGGCCTTCGCGAGCAGGGCCCGTACGCGATCCAGGAGCCGCTGGTCGAGGTGCCCGTTCGCAGCCACCGTGTCGACGACACCGGGCATCGGGCCGATCGGCTCGACTGCTGGCATGGACAACAACAGGTGCAGAACCTCGATCGCCGTGGTGATCGCGGCGGCGCGGTCGACGCCGTGGCGGACCGCCCAGACATCGACGAAATGGTCGTCGTGCGTCCACCAGACGTCCGCCTCGACGGCCTCGAGCTGCGCCTTCCACGTACGGTCGACGGAGGCGATCGGATAGGCACGGATCTGGGCCGCGCAGGCGTCGGCGACCAGCCGGGCATGCCGCGCACCACCCTCGCGGCGGGCCGCCCGGACAAGCTCGGACGGCTGCCAGCCGCGACGCCAGGCGTGCTCCACCTCGCCGACCAGCGAAGAGAGCAGCGCCCGGTTGACAACCTGCACGCCGACCGCGCCCCCTGGGCCGGCAACCAGCAGGTCACGGCAGATCTCGAACTCGTCCGCCTGCTGGTGGTGGACCGCGGCGATCGCCCGGTCGATCAGTTGCTCGGGCAGCGGACCCTCGCTCCCCGGAAACGGACCCACGGGTTCGCCCAAGACAGAGGGTCTACGGTTCCGTGCCGCGTCGGCAGCCTTCCGCTTGGCCTTGTGCCGCTCCCGGCTGTTCCTGCCCACGGGACCCCTTTCCGGCTGGCCGACCCACGCGCGATCCGAAAATGGTAGCCGCCGGGGCCGACGGCGGGCTCGAGGGTCACTCGGACGCATGGTGCGGCCAGCCCTACCCCGGATCCGGGTGCTGGCGTTCCTGACTCGCCGCGCACTGATCCCTAGCGTCGAACGCATGAGGAAACTGCTGAGTTTGAGCATCGCGGGGACGCTCATCGCATCCTCGCTGGGGGTGGCCGCGTCACCGGCCACGGCGGCGAACGGCCGGCTCGTGTCGGCCACCGCACTGCACACCTACGCCACCCGCTCCGACGTGGACGCGGCGCTCACCACCGACAAGTTCGATCCGGGCACCGACCGCTACGGCGTGCGCACCTACCGGCTGGTCTACCGTACGACGGACGCAACCGGGCATCCGACCACGGCGAGCGGGCTGGTCGCGCTGCCGATCAACGATCGGATGCGTCTGGACACGGCGTCGTTCGCGCACGGCACGTCCATCTACAAGGGAGACGCGCCGTCCGTCTCCGACGACGTGTTCCTGATCGGCCCGGCGCTCACCCTCGCGTCGGCCGGCTTCGCCGCGGTCGCGCCCGACTACCTCGGTCTCGGCCTCGGTCCGGGTGCGCATCCGTGGATGGACATCCCGTCGGAGACGACCGCGTCGCTCGACCTGCTGCGCGCGGCGCGGGCCTTTGTCGCTGGTGCGGGCCGGCAGCTCTCCCGCGACGTCTACGCGTCCGGCTTCTCGCAGGGTGCCTCGGCCGCTCTTGGCCTGGCTCGCGCGCTGCAGTCCGGCGCCGACCCGTGGTTCCGCGCGGCCGCCGTGGCCCCGATCAGCGGCGCCTACGACTTCCGCCACGCGGAGATCCCGGCGCTGTTCACTCCCGAGGTGCATCCGGTGCTGGCCAGCGCGTACACCACGTACCTGCTGTCCGCGTACGACCGCCTGCACGACATTTATCCGGACCCGGCCGACATTTTCCAGCCGCCGTACGTCGGTCTGCCCGCCCTGTTCGACGGCACGCACCCCGGCGACGAGATCATCCCGGCGCTGCCGCCCACGATCGACGATCTGCTGACGCCCCGGGGCAAGGCGCTTTTGCTGCACCCGACCGGCCGTTTCGCCGCGGCGCTGGCCGTGACCGACAGCGTCTGCACCAACTGGGATCCGGCCATGCCGGTACGCCTCTACTACAGCCCCGGTGACGAGGAGGCCGTCAACGCCAACACCGAGCACTGTCATGCCACGCTGGGCGCCCCCACGGTGAACGTGGGCGTCAACACCACCTACAACGGTTTCGTCCACGAGGGTTCCGAGGTGCTGAGCGTGCCGCGGGTGACCCGCTGGTTCCTCGATCGAAGCCACTGAACCGCCGCACCGCTTCCGGCCGCGCCGGAAGCGGTGCGCACTACGACCAAATCAGTCGGTGGGGATCAGGTGGCCGTTCAGGCGCAGCCACTCCTCGTACGACTTCAGCGCCGGGTGCAGCCGCCGCACCTCGTCGAGGTCACGCCCCGCGATGAACTGCTCGGCGAACTCGTCGTAGTACTGGTGCATGTTGCCGACCTCGACGCCGAGCGCGCCCCGCTCGCGGTATTCGTCGGCGCTCAGCGGGCGGTAGACGACCGGCTCGCCGACCGTGCGCGTCAGCCCTTCGGCGAGCTGGTGCACGGTGAGGAACTCGCCGGCCACGCTGACGTACTTGCCGACGAACTCGTCGCCGGCCTTGAAGATCTGGTACGCGACGGCGCCGATGTCCTCCGCGGCGATACCGGCCAGGCGCGATTCGCCGTTCGGCCAGTCCAGGGTGAGCACACCGTTCGCGTCCCGGGTCGCGCGCCACCCGTTGATGAGGTTCTCCCAGTAGAACGCGGTGCGCAGGAACGTGGTGGGCACGCCCGCGTCACGGAAGAGCCGCTCGGCGTCGGCCTTCACGTCGAAGTGCGGCACCTTGTAGCGGTCCTGCAGCGTGGGCATCCGGTCGTCGTCGACGGGGATGCTGTCGCGGGTGTCCTCCAGCGTCGACCAGACGACGTGCTTGAGCCCCGCCTTGCGGGCCGCGTTGGCCAGGTTCCGCGCCTCCGCCAGCTCCTTGTCGGCGGACAGGTGCTCCCAGAAGTTGGTGATGATGAAGGCGCCGTACGCCCCCTGGAAGGCCCGGACGAGGCTCTCTTCGTCGTTGTTGTCGGCCTGGACCACCTCGGCGCCCTTCTTGGCGAGCAGTTGCGCCCGCTCCGAGGTGACGTCGCGGGTCAGAGCCCGCACCGCATACCCACCATAGGGATCGGACAGGATCGCCTTGGCAGCACCGCCGCCCTGGTATCCGGTGGCACCGACGACGGCGATGATCTTGTTCTCGCTCATGAGGACGCTCTATTCGTAGTCCGTGATCTTTGTACGACCTGCAAGCAACCAACACGCTACGTCGTCTTCTTAAAATCTGAAAGATCGAAATATCACACGGCACTACATCAATGTCTGGTATTTTGCCAGCTCAGCCACCCCGAGTGGGCTTCTCCCCCCGTTCCGCTGTCTCGTTGATCACCACTATCCGGAGTGGTCTCCAGTTGCCGAACGTCACGGACCCACCCGGCGAACTGACCGACCGTCAGCTGCTCATCGCCCGGCTGGCCGCCACCGGCAGACCAAAAAGGAGACCGGCGAGGAGGGGTCGAGCAACCCGCAACCCGCGACCGGCACTGGCACCCGGGCAACCGGGCAACCGGGCAACCGGGCAACCGGGCAACCGCAATAGTTCTGCGACTCGCGGCACGCGATCGACATCCGCCGCCGAGTTGCCCGACGAGCCGCACCTGTCTGCAAGTCGACGCGCACCTCGTCCACCCATCCCACTATGTGGCAATCCCGACCACATTCTGAATTTGGTTGAGACCTTGGAGAGTTACGCCCACATGCGAGCCCGAAGTTTCCAAGGTCTACGAAACGTCAGAGAAAGCGGCCGACGAAACGGGGACGAAAGCGGCGAAAAGATACTCCACTGTGGATGTAATTCTCACGTTGTGGACCGGCCGCCACCATGTGGTCCTTAATCCCGCACAACGGACGCAGATCCCACATGCTGGCGTAGCAAGACTCAACACAACCGGATGGCATAGCAGCAAATCGACCGGCGCCGAGACCTCTGACGCGAAAGGTCGCTAGTCAAGCAGACCCCGCGATCGCCCTATGCCTTCTTTTCGATCTCGGCGCGCAGCTTGGGGAACTCGGCCGCGACGGCGGTCGCGGACTTGGCGAGGAAGACGACCAGGCCGAGGCTGCCCTCGTCCGCCCAGACGCAGACCGCGGCCTTCTGACCGGCGACGACGGTGTTGGCGCACGTGGCGTTGCCGCCCAGCGAACCCGTCGAGGGGTTGACGACCCCGACGGTGTCCATTCCGAAGATCGTCAGCGTGATCTGGACCTCCTGAAAGGGCAGAGCGTCGGGCCCCGCGGAGGCCGCCATCAAGACCTGGTTCTTCGTGCCGGGCTTGCCGTAGACGGCACTGACGGAACTGGTGTCGGTCGGCCCGGAGATCCGCCCTTTGAGCATGTCAGCGGTCGCCTGGAGGCCGCGCTCCTGCACCTTCACCCGGCCGCCCAGCGTCGTGGGCGCGACGATCTTCACGGTGGGGGCGGGCGCCGGGGCAGCCGGTTCGGCGGGGACCGGTGTGGGCGCCGGCGAAGGCGGGGCACCGGCCGCGCTGACCTTGTCATCCTGGCTCGGCCTTACGAGGAAGGCGGCCGCGCTGCCACCACCCGCGCAAAGCACCAGCAACACCACGACCACAGTGAGCACGATCGGAAACGTCCGGTCCTTCACCCCGGCCGGCAGTCCGGGATATGGCGGCTTCGGGAGTTGCGACATCAAGGCTCCATCGATCGGTTGCCGGCAGAGCTTATCCAGGACGCGCTTACCGCCAACGGAAGCCGGCCCAGTCCGGCCTGGTCAGGTGTGATCCAGGACGGTCTTCATGTCGACCGTGGTTTGGGGGGCGGGGTCCACAATGGGATCGGACGGGGTTCCGTAGGCGGTGAAGTCGGCCACCGTGCCCAGGCCGAAGTCCCAGCGGACGGGGTAGGGCTCGCCGTTGGTCGCCACCGAGATCTTGGTTCGGGCGTTCTCGGTGGTGGAGGGGTCGAGCACCGTGATGGTGGGCACGCCGCCGATGTCCTTGGCGTCGCCCAGGGCCATCTGCCTCGGCACCGCGCTGTTCAGGAAGGTCCGATCGGCGAACAGGAACGCGCCGTCCAGACCCGCGGTCTTGAGCAGCGGGTCGCCCCGCTCCACCTTGATCCATCGGGCGCCGGCGAAGGTGGCGTACGCGTGGGCCTGCTCGGGTTTCTCGAGTTCGATGGCCCAGAACGTCTCGTCGGGGCGGATGTAGAAGTTCGTCCCGGCCTTGAGGATCTCGGTCGTCCCGCCGTCGCGGGTGAGGCTCCCGTGGAGGTCCGCTCCCACCACGTCGAGCTTGATCGACAGCGGGTTGCTCGCCTCGCCGCCGTGGACCTCCACGCGGTAGGACGGGGCTGACTTGAAGGCCGCGAGCGACCTCTCCACCACGGTCGGCGCCGGCAGATCCGTGAGGCCCTTCCCGGCCGGCGCGGCCGCGTCGTGCGCGCATCCGGCCAGCAGCAGCATCGCCGTCGCGGCGACGGCCGCCCTCATGGACATTCTCATGCAGTTCCCCCCGTACGGTTCGGCCTCGCCAAGCAGCCGCCACAGTAGCGGGCGGCCCGCGCCGAGAGCGTCGGCGTTCGCGGATCGCTAAGGTGGTGGGGCACCAAACGGGGAGAAATAAGTGAAAAGACGCCTTGTGCTTGCCTCTGCCGTCCTTGTGGCGCTCGGGGGCTGCACCTCATCGCCCAGCGCTGCGGGATCGTTCGACACGAAGACGCCGGCTTCTGCCAAGCCGTCGCCGTCCGGGCCCGATGCCCAACAAGAACTGATCGCCGCGCTCAAGAAGACGCACGCCAACTCCTACAAATTCTCGCTCAAAGCCGACCTGCCCGACAAAGCCAAGGTCCAGGCCAGCGGCGCGTTCGATCCCCGGCAGAAACGGTTCAGCCTCACCGAGAAGGAGTCCGGCAACGGCGGGCTCGGAAACGGGCAGAGCATCGTCGTCGGGACCGACTATTTCAACCGGCAGAAAACCAGTGAGCAATGGGTTCACCTGGACCTGAAACGGGTCAAGCCGAGCAGCTCGTTCGCCGACGTCAACACCAAGGACCCCAACGGACTGGGCAAGTTCATCACGACGGTCCACTCGGTGCAGCCGGACGGGCAACACAAGTATCGCGGCACCTTCGACCCGGCGCCCACCGGTGACGGCGAGCCGTTCGCTCCGATCGGCGCACCCAGCGTCATAGCGTTCAGCGTCGGGACCGAAAGCATCTTCACCGCCACGACCAACGACGGCGGATGGGTCACCTCGATCTCGCTGGAGATGTACGACGAGAAGACCAAGCTCGTCATGACGACCACACTGAGCAACCACGGCAAATCCACCGGGGTCGCCAAGCCGTCAAGCTACGACGAGGCCGACGACTTCTACTACAAGTAATGTGCTCGGGCGGCGTGGGCTGGTTCATTCGAGGGGAGACCGGGCAACACCTGTCGGTTCGCGGCCGGCCAGCAGCCAGGCCGCAGCCGCCGCGACCAGGGGCAACCCGATGATCAGGCCGCTCAGGTGTTCGACCGGCACCCTAGCCAGGGAGTGCAGGTCCTGGTGATACCAGGCGATCAGCGCCGCGTACGCCCCGGCGGTGCCGAGCACGGCACCGAGCAGCGCGAGCGCCAGGGTGGTCGCGGCGGTGAGCCGCCGCCGGGTACCGCGGGCAGCCCCGTTCGCGGCCAAGGTGCGCAGGTCGCGTCCGGCCTCGGCACGAATCAACCCGACCGTCACCGCCAGCACGCCGAGCGCCACCGCCGCGCCGATCGCCGCGGCGCCGGTGCGCAGCCGGGACAGGTCGGCGGCCAGCGGCCGGGTTTCGACGGCCAGGTCGAGACCGGACGCACGCGCCGCCTGCTGCGCCTTGTCCACCTGCGCCGGAGTGAGCGGCTTCGTCGTGGCGATCAGCCAGCCGACCGGGGCGGGTGTCAAGCCGAGCGCGCGCATCCCGTGCTCGGTGAGCAGCGTGGTGGGCTCGGACGTGTTCGCCGGCAACTGGCCGATGTGCTGGGTTCGGGGCTGCCAGGACTCGCCCTGCCGGTCGGCGCCGATCAGCCGGTATCGGGAAAGGTCGGTGTGCGAGGTGAGCACGTCGGCCGCCGGATCGATCGAGCCGGCCGTGATGCCGTAGCGGCCGAGGATGTCGGGGGTGGCGAGCAGCAGTGGGATCATCTCGTCGCCGTGATACTCGGTGCTGCCGCCCGAGCGGTGCGGAATGGCGAAAGCGACCACCGGTTTACCGCTGAGACCGCTGTCGTTGAGGGATTCCAGTCGCGCGCCGGGGCTGATGCCGGCGATCAGCGGCAGCGGTGTTCCACCGTGGATGGTGCCGGCGATCGCGGACACCGCGGACCGTGCCTGGGCCAGTTGGCTGGCGTCGAGCTGCGGCACCGGCCCCTCGATCCGGGAAGGTGCGACCCAGACGATCAGCTCGTCGTCCGGCAGGTTGCCGCCGGAGGGCGCCGCGGCCTGAGCAGCGCCGGCGCCGACGATGATGGCGGCGGCGATGCCGGTGGCCATGCTGATCGCCGCGAGCGCGGCCCCTGACCGGGCACGGTAGCGTCCCAGGTCACGCAACGCGATGCGGGCCGCGACCGGAAACGCCCGGGCGACCGTGGCGAGGACCGCCACCAGCAGCGGCGCGAGCAGCAGCATCCCGGCCGCGGTGCCGGCGACCCCGCCCACCACCAGCGCCGGCCGCTCCGGGTTGGACTGCGCCAGCAGAATCAGACCGGCGGCGAGCAGCAGAGCACCGAGCACGGCGAACCGGTGCACCGGCCGGGGCTGCGGCGGCCGGGCGGACAGGGCGGCCACCACCGGGACCCGGGCGGCGGCGCGGGCCGGCCACCATGCGGCGACCACCGCGGCGACGACAGCCAAGGCGGCCGCGAGCAGGATTTGCAGCCAGGGCAGGTCGAACCGGTTGATGCGGTGCTGCACGACCGTCTCGAGGCGCGGGGTGAGCAGGAGCCAGGCGGCCAGCCCGGTGATCCCGCCCACGATCGCGGCGACCGTGCCGACGACGGCGCCGTTGGCGAGCATGACCAGGCGCAGGTGACGGTGGCGGGCGCCGATCGCGGCAAGCATGCCGAGCGCGCGCAGCCGCCGCTGGGCGAGGACGGCGAACCCAGCCGCGGCGAGCAGGCCCACGAACAGCAGCCCGATCGTGGCCAGGATCAGCACGATGAAGGCCGGGTCGGGACCGGCGTCGCCGCGGAACTGGACCTCGGCGGTGGCGGGTCGCTGCGCGGCCCGGAACTGGGCGGCGGTGGCGCGGACCAGCACGGTGACATGGTCGGGCGAGCCAATTTGTCCGGGCGCGGCCAGGGCGAACGTGTCGAGCAGGTTGTTGGGGTTCTCCACGATGCCGACCACGGACCAGCGACGGCCGCCCTGCTGCCAAGCGTTCCCGACGGCGAGGTGAAACAGGGTGGCGGTGCGGTCGGTGACGGCGATCTCGGCGGAGCCGGCCGGATAACGGCCGGCGGTCAGCCGGAGCATCGGCGCGCCCAACGCGGCGCCGGGTGCCTGGTCGCGAAGGTCGACCGGGTTGGCCGACCCCGGTACGGCGATGTTCTGATGGTTGATGACCTCGGACGCCGGGAACGCCTGCCGGACCGTGGCGACGTCGCCCTGCATGCCAGCCCCGCGCAGGACCATCAGGTAGTCGGCGTCGCCGAACTGTGCCGCACCGGACGGCAGGGCGCTGCCCGCCGCGCCGAGCCCGAAAACCGTGGCGGCGACAGCGACCGCGAGCAGCGCCAGCACCAAAGCCTGACGGCGCCATTCGCGGCGGAACAGCCGCCACGCCCAGCGCAGCACGGCGATCCGTGCCGGCATCATCGGTCGGCCTCCAGCAACGACTCCGGCCCGGGCGGCGGCATCGTGCGGTCGATGACGCGGCCGTCGCGCAGGAACACCACCCGGTCGGCCCAGGAGGCCAGTTGCGCATCGTGGGTGACCACCACGGCGGCCACGCCTCGCTTGCACGCGGCGAGAATGAGACGCATGACCGCCTCGCCGGTGGCCGAGTCGAGGGCGCCGGTGGGCTCGTCCGCGAGCAGCAGCCGGCGCTCACCGACCACGGCCCGGGCGATCGCGACCCGCTGACGTTCGCCGCCGGACAACTGGTCGGGAAAGTGCCCGGCCCGGTCGGCCAGACCGAGCAGGTCGAGGGCTTCGAGCCCGTGCTGCCGGGCCACCCGGGCGCGGACGCCGTCCAGCTCCAGCGGCAGCGACACGTTCTCCGCGGCGGTGAGACCGGGCAGCAGATTGAAGTCCTGAAAGACGTATCCGATGCTGCGACGGCGCAGCCGGGCCAGATCGTCGCGACTCATCCCACTCAGACTCACGTCGTCGATGAGCACCTCCCCGGAGGTGGGCGACTCCAGGCTGCCCGCGATGGTGAGCAGGGTGCTTTTGCCGGAGCCGCTCGGCCCCATCACCGCGACCATCGTGCCCGCCTCGACGGACAGGTCGACGCCGGCGAGCGCGATCACCTTCCCCATTCCTTGCCCGTACGCCTTGCCGACGTCCCGCATCTCCAGAACGCTCATCGCCGGCCCCCCACTCTCCGTCGCATCTTCGGCAGTGGCCCCGCGGCAGCCGGTGCGGGATCCGGTGGATCGACCGTGGCGCGGCGTATCCGGCCGTCCGCGGTGTCGAGCCAGCGGATCACCGAGTCCAGCCGGAACAGTTCGGCGTCGACCGCCAAGGACAGCCCGAGGTCGGCGCCCGCCTCGTCCTCCTTCAGCCGGGTCCACTGCTGCATCAGCTCCACCAGATAGCGGCGGTGCACCTGAATGACCTCGTGCACGTCCACGTCGGGCAGCCGCACCGCGACCAAGACCTTGATGACCAGCTCGTCGCGCGGTGGCAAGGAAAGATCGGGTGGGGTGCGCAGCCAGCCGCTCAGCTCGAGCGCGCCGCCGTCGGTGATCCGGAACCCCTTCTGCGGACCCGGCTCGGCAGCGTCGTCGGACTCCACGAGGCCGTCGCGTTCGAGCCGCTGCAGTGTCGTGTAGACCTGCCCGACATTCAGCGGCCACACCTCACCGGTCCGCTCGACGAACTCCTCACGCAGCTGAAGCCCATACTTCGGACCCTCCGCCAGCAGGGCGAGCAGCGCGTGCCGGACGCTCACGGCATCAACCCAACACGTATCATGCCCGGGATAATACTGAGTATATAGAGAGATCGCCATCCCCTCCCGTCACCGCTCCGGCCATTTCCGCGTTTGCAGGACAGCTGCCACCTACATTTCGTAGGAGATGACCCGCTATGTCCTGGAAAGGCGCCCACAACCGTGAAACAGCCCGACGTCTTCACCGAACTCGACCTGGCCGGCCGCGGCCGCTACGTGCTGAAGAAGCTGCCCGAGGTCACCCTCGCCTTCTGGATCATGAAGATCGCCGCCACCACGCTCGGCGAGACCGCGGGCGACCTGTTCGCCCAGACCCTGAAGCTCGGCTACTTCCTGACCACCATCGCCCTGCTGGCGGTCTTCGTCGTGACGCTGGTCGTGCAGCTGCGCTCGCGGCACTACAACCCGTTCTTCTACTGGACCGTCATCCTGTCCACCAGCATGGCCGGGACCACCGTCTCCGACTTCATGAACCGCGACACCAGCTACCTCGCCGCCGGCAGCACGTCACTCGGCTGGGGACCCCAAGGGCTCGGCCTCGGCTACCCCACCGGCGCCGCCATCCTCATCTCCCTGCTCATCGCGATCTTCATCGTCTGGAAGACCACCGGCCTGACCTTCGCCATCAACGACATCGACACCTTCCGCGGCGAAGCCCTCTTCTGGAGCGCGATCCTGGTCTCCAACACCCTCGGCACCTCGATGGGCGACTTCCTCTCCGACAGCTCCGGGCTCGGTTACGCCGGCGGCGCCCTGCTCGTCACCGCCCTGCTCGCGCTGTTACTCGCGCTCAAGTACGTGCCCGCCGTACCTAATGTCCTGCTGTTCTGGCTCGCCTTCGTGCTGACCCGCCCGCTCGGCGCCACCGCCGGCGACTTCCTCACCAAACCCACCGCCAAAGGCGGCCTCGACCTCGGCACCCTCGGATCATCACTGGTCCTGCTCACCGTCTTGCTGGGATTGATGGCGTACGCCCGTGCCCAGCAACGCCGCCACGAAAGGCACCCGGTCGGCACCGCCGGGCCCGGACCCCGGGCACACGAGGCCGGCGCCACCCGCGGGTGATCTCTTCAGCGAATCTTCAGGACCGCGTATGGAAGATCCGGCCGCATGACCGTGCCGTCACTGACCTATCCCGAGGCGATCGTCATCGGGCTGCTGCAGGGTGTCACCGAGCTGTTCCCGGTCTCCAGCCTCGGGCACAGCGTGCTGCTGCCCGCGGTGATCGGCGGCCGGTGGGCGCGCGACCTGAGCCTGAGCGCCGACCAGTCCCCGTACCTGGCCTTCGTCGTGGCCGTGCACGTGGCGACGGCCGTGGCGCTGGTGTGGTTCTTCCGCGCCGACTGGGTCCGGATCGTGCGCGGCCTGATCACCTCGATCCGGCAGCGGAAGATCACCGACGCCGACCAGCGGCTGGCGTGGCTGCTGGTCATTGCGACGATACCGGTCGGGCTCGCCGGTCTTGCGCTCGAACACGTCGTGCGGACCGCGTTCGGCAAACCCTTGCCGGCCGCGCTGTTCCTGATCTGCAACGGCATCCTGCTCGCCACTGTAGAACGGCTACGCAGCCGACAGCACGCCATGCCCGTGCCGATCGGCGCAGGCGGCGTCTACACGAGCAGCTCCGCTGCCGACACCGATATCGCATCCGATCGGCGCATCTCGGGACAATCCTGGGGTCAAGCGCTGCTGATCGGGTCCGCGCAGATCCTCGCGCTGCTGCCGGGTATCAGCCGGTCCGGCTCGACCATCGGAGCCGGACTCCTGCGCGGGCTGTCCCACGAGGACGCGGCCCGTTTCGCGTTCCTGCTGGCCACGCCGGTGATCGCGGCCGCCGGCGTGCTGAAACTGCCGGAACTGGCCGGCCCGGAAGGCCACGGCATCCTGGGCCCGGTCCTCGCCGGCAGCCTCGTAGCAGGCATCGCGGCGTACGTCTCCCTGCGGTATCTCACTCGCTACTTCGAGACTCGGACGCTGAACCCGTTCGCGATCTACTGCATCGTCGCCGGCCTCGCCGCCGCCGTCTGGAGCATCGCCTCATGAAGCGTTTCTGCTGCTCGACCTCATCGGCTTGGCCCATGGCCGCTTTCATCGCTTTCTCAGCCTTCGGTCATTAACGTCTAACGTCATGACCTTCCATCGATGGCAGTACCGCGGACGAGGTCGCACGGCACCCCTACTTGTGGCCGTCACCGCAATGATCACGGCGTGCGGGCAAGGCAGCCCGGCTCCTCCGCCGTCTGCCGCGCCTCCGCCGTCGGCCACCAGTCCCTCGCCGTCGGACGATACGTCCCGGCAATCTGCCGGCCCAGGCCGCAAGGTCATGATCATCGCGGAGGAGAACCACGGTTATTCCGAGATCATCGGCAGCCCGTCCGCGCCGTATCTCAACGAGCTCGCCACCGGCTACGGCACCGCGACCGCCTACGACGCCGGCTACCCGGCGGACTGCCCGTCGCTGGGCGCGTACATCCTGATGACCAGCGGCACCACCGCCGGAATCTGCGACGACGACGACCCGGAAGCCCACCCGCTTCGCGGCGACAACATCTTCCGCCAAGTCGCCGCGTCCGGCGGGCAGTGGCGCAATTACGCCGACGCCGCGCCGGGCAACTGCAGACTGACCGACGACGGCCGCTATCTCGTACGCCACGTCCCCGCCACCTACTACACCGGCGAACGTGACGACTGCCGCCGCTGGGCCATTCCGCTCGGCAGCACCACCGCCGGCGCCCTGCACGATGATGTCGCCGCCGGCCGGCTCCCCGCCTATTCCTTTGTCAGCCCCGACGCCTGCAACGACATGCACGGCGACGACGGCTGTCCCGACGACCAGGTCGCGACCGGCGACCAGTGGCTGCGATCCTGGCTGCCACAGATCATGGCCGGCCCCGACTACCGCGCCGGCCGGCTCACCGTGATCATCACCTGGGACGAGGGCACCGGCACGAGCAACCACATCCCGACCCTGGTCGTCGCGCCCACCGTCCGGGACGTAACGACCTCGAAGCCGCTGACACACTGCTCACTCTTGCGGTTCACTGAAGAACAACTACGGCTGCCGTTGCTCGGCTGCGCCGCCCGAGCACCGTCGCTAGGGCCGCCATTCGGGCTATGAGGACCAGCTGCGACCCGTACGCCCCGACGTCGTTCCCCGAACCGAGATTCAGCGTCGATTCAGCTGCGCCGGTCTAGCGTCCAGCGGCATGTCGAAGATTGCCCGGCTTGATGGCGTACGGCTTCGCTCGGCTCTTGCCGCCGCCGGCGTTGTCGGCGTGGCTGCCGCCGTAGCCGCGGTGGTCTTCGTCGCGTTGGTGCGCGGCACCCTGACGGGCAACGTCGACAGCACCGCGGAGCAGCGCGCCGACGAGGTCACCGTGGCACTGCGAACCGACGACGACCTTGAAGAAGCGCTGCGCCCCGGCATCCGAGGCGCGGTCCAAGTGCTGAGCACCGGCGGCGACATCGTCGCGTCCTCGCCGGCCGGCCCGAACCAGCCTGTTCTCACCGCGCTACGCCCTGCCCCGGGCGAGCAATCCTGGCAGGATCAGCTGATACCCGTTGTCGGGGAGGGCCGATTTCGTGTCCTCGCACGTGGGGTGGATACCCCGGACGGGCCTCGGATCGTTGTCGTCGCCCAATCTCTGCAACCGGTGGCCGAAGCCGCGGAGGCGGTCACCCGCACGCTTGCCTGGGGGATGCCGGGACTCGCGCTGGTGGTGGGCGTGGCCGTCTTCGTGTTCGTGGGCCGCTCGTTGCGGCCGGTCGAACAAATCCGGCGGCGGGTGGCAACGATCAGCGGGCAACGGTTGCACGCGCGGGTACCGGTTCCCGCGACCCACGACGAAATCTCCGCGTTGGCCGCGACGATGAACGCGATGCTTGATCGGCTCGAGGAGTCCGCGGCCGCGCAACGCCGGTTCATCGCCGACGCGAGCCACGAGCTGCGCAGCCCGCTTTCCACCGTACGGGTCGGGCTGGATCACCTGATCAGGTCGGGCTCGCCAGGCGGTGAGGTTCGGCTGCGGCGGCTGCAAGCCGAGGTGAGCCGCCTCGGCGATCTCGTCGCCGACTTGCTGCTGCTGGCCCGCATCGACGAGAACGACCCGGTGGTCCGCCGCGCCGGAGTCGACCTCGACGACCTCGCCTACGCCGAACGGGACCGGCTGCGAGCCGTGCACCCCGGCCTGCGGATCGAGATGCGGGTCAGCCCGGTGCAGGTGACCGGCGACGCCGCCCGGCTGGAACGAGCACTGCGAAACCTGGGCGACAACGCCGCCCGCCACGCCCGCACCACGGTCACGCTTTCCACGTGGGCCGATGACGATGGTGCGCATGTGGTGGTCGGGAACGACGGGCCGGGGATCGCGGCGGCGGACCGCGAGCGCGTGTTCGAGCGTTTCGTGCGGCTCGACGACAGCCGTGCCCGCGCCGACGGCGGTGCCGGGCTTGGTCTGCCGATCACCCGGGAGATCGTCGCCGGCCACGGCGGTCAGATCGTCATCGACGGCGACGCCGCGTTCCACATCCGGCTTCCGTTGCCGGCTGGTCAGCCGTCCTCGGCGGTGAGCCGGTAGCCGGCGCCGCGGATCGTCTGGATGAGGCTGGGCTCGGACAGCTTGTCGATCTTCTTGCGCAGGTAGCTGACGTAGACCTCGACGATGTTCGGGTCACCGTCGAAGTTCATGTCCCACACGTTCTCGACGATGTCGTGCTTGGACACCACGTCGCCGCGGCGGCGCATCAGGAATTCCAGCAGCGCGAACTCGCGGGAGGTCAGCGGCACCTCGACGCCGGCCCGGGTGACCCGCCGCCGCGCCGGATCGACCGCGAGGTCACCGGACGTGAGCACGGCCGGGCGTTGCGGGGCGCCGCGGCGGACCACCGCGCGCAGCCGGGCGGCCAGCACCACGTACGAGAAAGGTTTGGTCAGGTAGTCGTCCGCGCCCAGGTCCAGCGCGTCGGCCTGGTCGTACTCGCCGTCCTTGGCGGTCAGCATCAGCACCGGCGTCCACACCTGCTGCTCACGTAGACGCCGGCACACCTCGTAGCCGCTGAGCCCGGGCAGCATGATGTCGAGGACGATCACGTCGTAGCGGTACTCCGTGGCCGCCCACAAGGCGTCGGTGCCGGTGTGCGCGAGATCGACCGCGAAACCCTCGTCGGTGAGGGCCTCGCGCAGCGTGTCGGCGAGCGCTTTCTCGTCCTCGACCACCAGGATCCGCATGGTCCCGGCCCCTATCCGAGGTAGAGGGCACCACCGGCGGTGGCGGCCCACACCACGCCCGCGGCGAGCAGGAAACGGTCGGAGGTGAACACGGTCTCCGGTGCCTCGCCGGCGCCTTTGGCCACGAGCAGGCTGTAGCGCATCAACGCGGCCAGGAACGGCACCAGCGATACGGCGAGCAGTGGCAGCGTGGCATCGGCTCCCCGGTACTGCAGCGCCCAGACGGCGTAGGTGAGCACCGTCCCGGTCAGCGTCATCGTCAGAACCTGTTGCAACCATGGCGCGGAGTAGCCGGCCAGCACCCGCCGTCCGGTGTCCGGCACCGCGCGGGACAGCTCACCGGCCCGTTTGGCGATGACCAGATACAGGGAGCCGAACAGGATCAGCAGCAGGAACCAGTTCGACGCGGTGGTGCCGGTCGCCGCGGCCCCACCTACGGCCCGCAGCAGAAAGCCTGCCCCGACGATGAGAACGTCGAGAACCGGCACGTGTTTGAGGCCCGCACTGTATGCGCCGGTCAGCGCGAGGTAGCCGGCCACGCAGGCCACGAATTGCCAGTTCACGGTGCCGGCGAGGAGGAGCGCGGCGGCGGAACTGCCGTAGCCCGCCCAGCGGGCCGCCGATCGGCTGATAAGACCGGCGGCCACCGGTCGCCGGGATTTGACGGGGTGCGTCCGGTCGATGTCGGCATCGGCGGCGTCGTTGACAAAGTAGGTGCCGGCCGCCGCCAACGTGAAGATCAGAAACGCGAGCAGGCTGCCGCGCAGAGCCGCGGCGGTGAACAGGACGCCGGTCGAGGCAGGTGCGGCGAACACCAGCACGTTTTTGATCCACTGCCGGGGCCGGGCGGTTTGCAGAATCGCCAGCACGGTGGCACGCGCCGGCAGGGGCAGCGGACGCAGGCCCGGAAGGGTGGGTGCGGACACGGTGTGCTCCTAACCGGCGTCGCGGGCGCTGAGGTAGACGAAGTCGCGCTGGTCGGGGACCAGGTAGCGGTGCGCGGAGCGGGGCATCGCCGGCAGCAGCTTGGTCGGCGCCGGTGCACCGGCTGTGTCGGGCCGCCAGGAGGCGAACGAGGCCATGCCGCTGTGGATGTCGAGCTGCATGCCCCGCCGGACTCCGGCGTCGGCCATCGCGGTCGCGAGCATGGCCAGGTTCATGTGGTCGCCTGCGACATAGATGAGGTTGCCGTGCACGTCGACGCCGAGCCCGGAGCGCCACGTGTACTGCAGCTGGTTGTGCGCACTTCCCCACCGGCCCGACGGGTTGGTGGCCAGCCCGGCGACCGGCCGGCCGGATTCGACGATCATGTCGAGGCTCTGCCGGACCGCCACCACGTTGCCGTTCATCCGGACATCGCTGCCCCACGCGCCTACCGTGATGCCGCCCCGCCGGTCGATCACCATGGATGCCTGCCCGTCGACCAGCGGTCGTGCGGTTCGTCCGTTCAGGTAGAAGCCGCCGCGGATGTCCTGCAGCTTGAACCCGGAGTTGAACGTCGCGACCAGATCAGGCACGTCCGTGGCCGCCACGGAGGCGTTGCCGGGCCAACCGGATCCGCCCGGCTGGGCGGTGCCGGCGACCAGGTGCGCGACACTGCCGCCGGCCCGCATCCAGGCCACCCCGGCGACCACGCTCAGGTGTGCGGCATCCGGGCGCAGATAGCTGGTGTAGATCAGTGGCCGGCCGCTGCTGTCGGTGCGTCCGGGATCCCAGACTGCCTCGCCGGGCAACGTGGCCACACCGGCAAGGGTGGGCAGCGCGGGCGGCGCCGCGGCGACAGCCGTCGCCGTCTCCGGGCCGGTTTTGGGCAAGATGGCCGGGTCGGGCGGTCCTGCGGGCGGCTGATGGCGGGTGTAATACCAGTTCTCGATGGCGTTGATGAGACCGTTGCCGTGATGGCCGCGGACCCAGTCCACGGTGCGCTGCCCGACGGGGGCGCTGCCGGGGGCGGTCAGGGCCCGGGCGTACGAGATGGTCGGCCCGATCACTAGTGCCGCCACCACGAGAAGGCTGATGAGGGCGATCCGCCGGCGCCGTGCCGGCGTTCGGCTGCCGGAGTAGACGGCCATCAGTCACTCCCGCGCAGCATGCCGTGCTCGGGTGGCAGCACGATCGGCTGCATGATGACGGTCAGGGGTGCTTGCATGTCAACGGTTCCTCGGCTCGGTGATCGTTTCCGCCGAGGGTGCGCCGCCGCGCCTTGGAGCAGCCTTAAGCTCGGTGACCCGGTTGAAGATTGTGGCCGGCAGCAGCCGCAGCCCGGCCACGACCGGGCGAAGCATCGCCGGGGCGTAGGTGACCGCGGATCCGCGGCGCAACGCCCGGGCCACGGTGGCGGCCACCGCTTGCACAGTGGTGGTGAACGGCGGCTCGGCAAGCCCGGCGGTCATCCGGGTCCGGACGTGGCCGGGCCGTACGACGAGCACCCGGGCGCCGCTGCCGCGCAGTGACACCCCGATGTGGCGGGCGTAGGCGTCCAGCGCGGACTTCGCTACGCCGTAGGTGAGCAGCCGGGGCCGGGCGCGGACGGCCGACACCGAGGAGAAGACGACCAAGGTGCCGTGTCCTTGCCGTCGCAGCCGCTGCGCGGTGGCGTGCACGGCCAGCATCGGGCCGAGCATGTTGGTCTGCAGCGCATGTTCGGCAGCGGTGCTGTCGGCGCCGATGGACGGCTCGCCGGTCAGAGCGCCGACGCACAAGACGACGACGTCGAGGTCTCCGGCCTGTGCCGCGGCGGCCGTAAGCACGTCAACGGTGGCGGCCGCGGTGCCGGTCGCCTCATAGGCCACGGTTTCGACGTGCCGGCCGGGCCGGAGCCGGGCCGCGGCTGTGTCGAGCATGGCCGGGTCCCGGCCGGCGAGGATGATCGTGCCACCGGCCGGGACCAGCGCGTCGGCCACGGCGGCGCCGATCTCGGAAGTTCCGCCCAGCACCAGCACGGTTTGCGCGCGCCCCAGCCCGTCACGCATGACCGGTCTCCGCGTCTTCGCTCAGGTGCAGGCGCCGGTTGAGGTCGGAGGTCATGACACCTTTGGGGTCCAACGCGGCGCGTTCAGCTCGCCACCGCGGCAGTTGCGGATACATCGCCGAGACCAGATCGGGCCGCAGCCTGCTGTCCTTGACCAGGTAGACCCGGCCGCCCGCGGCGGCGACCCGTTCGTCGAGGGCGTCCAGGACCCGGGCAAGCCGTGGGCGGGCGGGAAAGTCGAGTGCCAGGCTCCAGCCGGGCAGGGGGAACGACAGCGGCGCCTCACCGGCGGCGCCGAAGACCTTGAGGGCGGCCAAGGTGGCCGAGAACCCGGACTTTCGGGTGTGGATGAGGGCGGCCCGCAGCACGTCCTCGGCGCCGAACGGGACGACGAATTGGTACTGCACGAGCCCGAGACGGCCGTGCAGGCCGGGCCAGCCGGGCAGAGTGTCCATCGGATACAACACCTCGGGCAGCGGCAGGATCCGGTGTGGGCGTACCCGCGCGGTGGCAAGGCGCAGCCGGTTGGCTACCGCGGTGATCCCGACCGTGCCGATGCCGGCGCCGGGCAGCATCGGCACGGAAACCCGGGGAGCCGGGAGACGGCCACCATCGTGCGGCGGTGTCCGGCGAGGCATCAGTGGTCCGGCGTGGCTGATGACGCCCGCGCCGATGTGCGCCCCGGTCCGGACCGCGTCGATCCACCCCACCGCGTAGGCGCTCGCCTGCGACGCGTCCGTCAGCCCGGTCAGCATCGCGTCCAGGTCGGTGGCGATGGTGTCGGTGCAGCGGAACAGCCAGGAGTCGAGCGGGACCAGTTCGAGCCGGGCCTGGCGGATCACGCCGGTGAGCCCGAGCCCGCCGACGGTCGCCCAGAACGCGCCGGGGTTCACCGTCGGGCTCATCAACACTTCGCCGTGCCCGGGTGTCAGCACCGTCATCTCGCGGACGTGCGCGCCGAACGTGCCAGTGTGCACATGGTTCTTGCCGTGCACGTCGGCGGCGATCGCCCCGCCGACGGTCACCCCGCTGGCGCCCGGCACGACCGGCAGCGTCCACCGCAGCGGAGCCAACGCACGAATCAGCGCGCCGAGTGTCATCCCGGCGTCGGCCACGACGGTAGCGTCCGCGACGACAAGACGCGTCAGATCGTCGCCGCCGGTGGTCAGCGCCACGGTCCCACCGGCGTTCTGAGCCGCATCACCGTAGGAACAGCCACCGCCGCGGGCGATCAACCCCCGCGGACCCGCCTCCGCCAGTCGTTCCTGCCATTGGGCGCTGCCGGTGGGACGCGCCACCAGGGCGTGGCTGCCGGTCGCGTGTCCCCAGCCCCGAATCAGCCGGGCCGGTTCGGAGCCGGACTGCGTCGCGTGTGTGAGCATCGCTGCCTTCTCTCTCTTCTGCACAACGGAGGCCGGTCCGGAGGGTGCGCCGAAACCGATCAGTGGATGCCGTGTTCGGCGAGCGGGCCGACCTCGAAACCGCGGGCCTGGCAATAGGTGAGGATCGCCGGCAGCGCTCCGACGGCGTTCTCCCACGACAGGGGTGTGGCGGCGTGGTCGCTGTCGTGCAGCAGGATGGTGCCGCCACCACGCAGTCCACGCCGCACGGTGCGGAACACTGATTCCGGGGTTGCCGACGGTGTCCAGTCGCGGCCCCAGCAGGTCCACAGCACCGGGGTGAGTCCGAGCCGGCGCGCGCCGAGCAGCGCGGCCGTGCTGGCCACCCCGTACGGGGGCCGCCACCAGCGCGGCGTCTGCCCGGTGATCGCGGTGATCGACGCACAGCCACGGGCGAGGTCGCCGAGCGTCGCGGCAACCCGGCGTTTGAGCAGCAACCGGTGTTCGTAGCCGTGCAACCCGATCTCATGGCCGGCGTCGACGATTGCCCGGGCCACGCCGGGGTGCTCCTCGGCCATGCGGCCGAGAAGAAAGAATGTCGCCCGCACACCGGCGATGTCGAGCAGCCGCAACACCTCGGGCGTGGCCTCCGGATGGGGTCCGTCGTCGAAGGTGAGTGCGACGTGATGGCGATCCCCGACCCCGGACAGCGCCGGCAACAGGCGCCGTCGCGCCGGACCGACCGCGGCCAGAGCCGGGCCGGCGTAGGCGGCCGCGGCCGCGGCGACGGCCACACCGACCAGCTGGGCGGTACTCATGCCGCGATCACCTCGGCCGCGGCCGGCACCACCCCGGTGGCGGTCAGCGAAGTGATGATCGCTGTGGCGTCCGGGCCGGCCTCGGCGGGCGGCCGGCGGGCCATCCCGGTAATCGCCAGCTTGACTTCCACGGTCAGCTCCGCCACGGTTTGTGGCCATGGTGAGACGTCGGCGTCTTCGAGAGCCGCGGCGTTGGCGACGCCGTGGCCGGGCAGGCAGCGGTAGCTGATCACCGGTACGCCGCTGGCCATCGCCTCGGCGCTGGACAACCCGCCGGCGTTGTGCACGACCACGTCGGCGGCGCGCAGCAGGTCGGGCATCGTGTCGACCCAGCCGAAGACGATTGCATCTGAGGTTCGGTCCAGGCGACGGTGCAGCCTCTCGTTGCGTCCGCACACGACAACCGGCACCGCGACACCGCTCGCGGTGATGTCGCGTGCGGTGGCGGCCACATCGCCGACGCCCCACGAGCCGGCGACCACGACAGCGAGACGTTCGTCGACAGGTAATCCGAGCCGGTGGCGGGCCGCGGCTCGTTCGCCGGGCCCGGATACCGGCTGGAACGCCGGACGCACGAGCGGGGCAACCGCCACGGCGGGCCCGCCTAGCCGATGCACCTGCGCGGCGATCGGCCGGCCCGGAGCAAGGTGCACGTCGACACCGCCGGCGACGCACAGCGGATGCACCCACGGGTCGGTCATCACCGCGGCCACCGGCATCGGAAGCCGCTCGGTGCTACGCAGCCGGCCGAGCACCTGTGTCGCGAGCGGGTATGTGGACACCACGGCGGACGCGTCCAGCGGAATCGCGGCCAGCATCCTGCTCGCGGCCAGCCGCACGGACAGGCCGGCGGCACCGGACGCGACGCGGGGACGCCCGGCCACGGTCAGAACATGGGCCCAGCTTTGCGGAAACGTGTGCAGCTGCGACGCGTACAGGGAACGCAGTCGCAAGCCGAGCCCGGCAGGGAGCATGTCGAGAAAGTCGTGCCGGACCACCGCCTGCCCTTGATCTTCGAGGCGGCGGGCGAGCTCGGCGGCGGCACCGTCGTGCCCGGCCCCGATGCTCGCCGAGAAGATCACCACGGGAGCGCTCACCACGCGGACCCGGCGCGGCGTGCGGCGTTGTCCAGGCTCGGCCGGTCGCGTTGCGACATCGTCAGATACACCACCAGGCCGAGGATCGTGACCAGGAAGATCAGGCTGGTGAACACGGTGCCCAGCCCCAGACCACCGGCGACGCGCGGCTGGGCGAGATAGTCGCCGAGCGAGGCACCGAGCGGACGGGTCGCCACGTACGCGATCCAGAACGCGACCACCGTGCCCAATCGCAGGTAACGATGCGCGTCCCACACCGCGGCGATCACCAGGACGAACAGGATGGCCGCCGCGGCGTACCCCAGACGGAAGACCTCGGAGACCAGATCGCCGAACGAGGTGCCCAGCGCGAACGTGAAGAGAATCGCCAGCCAGTAGAAGGCCTCACGACGCGGCGTGTCGACTGTCGTGATCGACAGCGTCTTCTCCGTGGCGTACCAAATGGTGAAGGTTGCCGCCAGCAGCACCGCGAACACCCCGGTGGTGACCTCCAAGGACACCCCGAGGTCGTCGACCAGGCCGTCGGTGAACAACGTGCCGACGATGCTGACCAGCACCACGACCAGCCAATACAAGGTCGGGACGTAGCGAATCTCGCGGAACTGCAGCACCAGCACGACGGCGAGGACCGCGCACATCACCACCGTGGTCAACGTCAGCCCCAGACCGAGCGTGGTGTTGAGGAAGTCCGCGAACGTCTCGCCCACCGTGGTCGCCAGAATCTTGATGACCCAGAAGAAGATCGTGACCTCGGGGACCTTGCTCAAGAAACGGCGAAACGGCCGGTACCCATCCGTGTTCATGGCCGCACCCTGACGACCACCGGCTAAGAAAACCCTGAAGAGGCCGATCTTCAACGTTTCTTCAGCTGAACAACGGCTTTCAGGGCTCGTTCAGCACCGCCCTCTTAGCGTGGCGGCCATGCGAAAACCCCTGGTCGTGAGGCTACGACGGCGGCTCGGAGTGCGGATGCGTTCCGCGCTCGCGGCCGGTGTGGTCGTCGCGGTCGCCTCGCTGCTCGCCGGTGGGGTGCTGCTGCTGACCGCGCACGGCGTGCTGGTCGACAACGTCAACACGGCGGCCGGCGACCGCGCCACCCAGCTGAGCACAGCGATGGCCGCCGGCGACGCGTCGGCCGTTACGGCGGCGCTGCGCCCCGCGTCCCCCGGCCGTACCGTCGCTCAGGTCCTCGACTCCGCCGGCCAGGTCATCGGCGCTTCGACGGCGATCGCCGACCACCCGCCGATCTCCGCGCTACGGCCGGCCGCGGGCAAACGCCTGCAGGAGACCAAACACCTCAACCTCGGCGAAGAAGCCCCGTTCCTGATCATCGCGACCGGTGTCCACACGCCCACCGGGGTGCAGACCGCGCTGGTCGCCGAGTCCACCGACACGGTCAACGACGCCGATGAAGCGATCGCCGCCGCGGTGGTGGTCGGCCTGCCGGTGCTCACGATCATCGTGGCGGTGGCGACGTTCCTGTTCGTCGGGCGCACGCTGCGCCCGGTCGAGGCGATGACCCGGCAAGCCGCCACGATCACCGCGCGGAATCTGCACACCCGCCTGCCCGTGCCGGTCGCCGACGACGAGATCGCCGCCCTGGCCGACACGATGAACACGATGCTGGACCGGATCGAGACGGCCTCGGCCGCGCAACGCCGGTTCGTCGCCGACGCCAGCCACGAACTGCGCAGCCCCCTCGCCACCATCCACGCCAACGCCGACCTGCTCGTCTCCGCCGGCCTGCCCGACACCGAAGCCGCCCCGGCCGGGCGCATCCACACCGAGAGCCGGCGCATGGCCAAACTCGTCGACGATCTGTTGCTGCTGGCCCGGGTCGACGACCAGGCATTGCGCGTACGCCATGAGGACGTCGACCTCGATGATCTCGTCTACGTTCAGCGCGACCGCGTTAGTCTCGAGCACCCGCAGTTGCTGGTTGACGGGCGGGTCGAGCCGGTCCGGATCAGCGGGGATCCCGAGCAGCTGCACCGGGTGCTGCGCAATCTGGTCGACAACGCCGTCCGCCACGCCCGCAAGACCGTCACCATCAGCCTCACCGCCCGTGACAGCGGCGGCATCGGCATCGGCATCGGCGAGATCGTCATCGGTAACGACGGCCCGCCGATCCCGGCTGCCGACCGCGAACGCATCTTCGACCGCTTCGTCCGGCTCGACGACAGCCGCTCCCGGCACGGCGGCGGCGCCGGACTGGGCCTCGCGATCGCCCGCGACATCGTCACCGCTCACCACGGCACCCTCACCGCCGACGCCCTGACCCACGGCGCCGCGATGCGGATCACCCTGCCGCTCATGTCCAATACCTACAACATGTAGGTTTAAAGTTCCGCCTGCTGGGCATTCCGCCCTCGCAGGCCATCGAATGAAAGGCGGAACGTGGGCCCGTCATTTCTCGACCCGCAATCGCTGATCTCGACGTTCGGCCTGATCGGCATCCTCGTCATGGTGTTCGCCGAATCCGGGCTGCTCATCGGCTTCTTCCTGCCCGGCGACTCGCTGCTGTTCACCACCGGCCTGCTCGTCGCCGACGGCACCTACCTGCACCAGCCACTCTGGCTCATGTGCCTGCTCGTGTCGGCCGCGGCCGTGGCGGGCGACCAATTCGGCTATGCGTTCGGACGCCGATTCGGCCCGTCGCTGTTCCGGCGACCGGACTCCCGGCTGTTCAAACAGGAGAATCTGACCCGCGCCGGCGAGTTCTTCGCCAAATACGGCGCCCGCTCCATCGTGCTGGCCCGGTTCGTGCCGATCGTGCGCACCTTCACGCCGATCGTGGCCGGCGCCAGCCACATGCATTACCGCACGTTCCTGCTCTACAACGTCATCGGCGGTACGGCCTGGGGCTGCGGGGTGACAATCCTGGGCTATTTCCTGGGCCAGGTCACCTTCGTCAAGTCGAACATCGAGCTCATCCTCGTCGCCATCGTCGCGATATCGCTGATCCCGGTCGCGATCGAACTGCTGCGCGCGCGCCGTAAGAAGTCGCCACGCCACTGAACGGGTGTCGTGCCGGCTTTCCAGCACGCACTCCTACAAGATGTAGGCGTAACCGGATATTTCGTATTTTCTCGGGAGACGTCATGCGTGCCGCACTCGTTATCACCACCATCGCCGCGCTCACCACCAGCGCATCACCGGTCCACGCCGCCCCTTCGCCACCTCGACCCGACCATGTCGTGATCGTGATGCTCGAGAACAAGCGCTACGACGCGGTGGTCGGCAACGCGAAAACGCCCTGGATCACCGCCCTGGCCCGCAATTCCGCCAGCATGCTCGACTTCCGCGCCGAAACCCACCCCAGCCAGCCGAACTACCTCGCCCTGTTCTCCGGATCCACCCAGGGCGTCACCGACAACGGCAGCCCGCACGACCTCGGCGCCCGCCCCAACCTCGGCCGCCAGCTCATCGACGCCGGCCACACTTTCGCCGGCTACTCCGAAGACCTGCCGCACGCCGGGTTCACCGGCTGCTCCTACCGCCGCTACGTGCGCCGCCACAACCCCTGGGTCAACTTCAGCAACATCCCATCAACCGCCAATTTGCCGTACGCCTCCTTTCCGTCGGATTTTCGCCGCCTGCCCACGGTCGCCTTCGTCACCCCGAACCTGTGTCACGACATGCATGACTGCCCCAAGGCGTACGGGGATCGCTGGCTCGGAAAGCAATTCACGCCCTACATCGACTGGGCCACAACACACAACAGCCTGTTCGTGCTCAGCTTCGACGAGGACAACCGCACCGGCGGCAACCGCATCGCCACCATCATCGCCGGCGCCGGCGTGCGCCCCGGCCAGTACCGCGACCGTGTCGACCACTACGACCTGCTGCACACCCTGCAAACCATGTACGGTCTCCCGCACACCGGCATCGCCCGGCACCGCAACGGCCTGCCGGACATCTGGCGGCGATGACGGCGTTTGAGCCCGCTGTCTCACAGCCAGGCTTGGGCCAGGTGGACGAACGCCTCCGTGGTGGCCGCGGCGACGCCGAGAAGGATCACGCTGAGCAGGACCGGAATGGCCAGGCGGCGGCAGTGCGGGGTGGGGGCGGGCTGAGTCAGCGCTTGCACCCGTCGCACCACAACGCCGCCGTCGATGCCCAGCGCGGCTGATGCCGGCGAACCGGACGCCGCGAGGGCAGCACGGGCCACCGCCCGCGCCGCGACACCACGATCGCCGACCTCGGCCGCCGCGTCCTCGTCGGCCCAGCGTTCCACCAGGTACGCGACCGCGTCACGCACCGGTATCAGCAACGGGTTGAGCGCGGCCGCCGCCGCGGCGGTCGCGGTCAGCCGGTGATGGCGGTGAACGAGATGGGCGTGCTCATGGGCGAGCACGACCCGCCGCTCCCCGGCGTCGAGCAACCGGAGAATGCCGGTGGTGACCAGCAGATGTCCCCGGCGACGGGCGGTGCCGGGAATCGCCACCGCCATCGGCGTCTCCCAGTCCGCCACCACCATCCCGGCTTCGGCCTGCTGGCGAGCGTCGCCAATGGCCCGTAGCCGCCGATGCGTGGTGACCCTGCGGTGCGCATCGATGCCGAGTCGCGCGGCGCCGCCGATCAATACGAGGGCCGCCATGAACGCGACCGGTCCCGGTACCGGCTCCGGGAGTTCCAGCGCGGGATGGTTGTCCAAGGCTGCCAACGGTGGCACGTCGTCCAGCATGGTCAGCGCGAGAAGCGCCAGCGACCAGGTCGAACACGCGGCCGCGATCGCCGAGGCGAGGCTCAGAGCCCAGGCGGCCGGTCCCGGAGCGCCCCGGGCGGCGATCCAGGGCGCCGCGAGCGCCAGCGGCAACCCCAGCAGCAACGGCAGGTAGACGGCGACGGTCACCGCCGGCGCCTCTCGGTACCGGCCAGCACCTGCCGCAGCAACGCCGCATCGGCCTCGTCCAGAGACGCCGCGAACTGCTGAAGCACCGCGTGCCGGTCGGACCGCTCCCCCAGCGCCGCTTTCATCTGTGCCGCGGCCGCCGTCGCCGCATCGACCACCGGCCAGTAAGTGTGTCGCCGACCGTCGAGCCGACGCTGCACGGCGTTCTTCTCGTGCAGACGGGTGAGGATGGTCTGCACCGTGTTGTAGGCCAGATCGCCGCCGAGTTCGTGCTGGACCTCAGTGGCGGACATCGGGGCCTGCGCGGCCCACAACGCCGTCATGACCGCGGCTTCCAGGGCGCCTCGCGGCCGCCGGTTGTCGTTCGTCGTCACCGTCGCTGACCTCCGGCTTCACGATATCCCGGCCCGGCAGCTCGGCGCGGCCGCCGACACGAATTACACCTACATGGCGTAGGTGTAAGGTCGGAAGATGACCGTCGACCGACGCACGCCCCTTCTCTTGACCGGTCGGTCGGCGGTCGCTTTCGCTCTGCTCACGGTGGCCGTGGCCGGTCACAGCGCACCGCTGCTCGGCCTGGACAGCTATCTCAGCGCGGCTGCTGCTGCTCGCCGCCGCGGCGATCGCCCGGGTTTGCTCGCATCGAAGCCACCAACGCTCTGTGTGGGTGTACATGCAGAGCCAGATACGCCAGCGAATACGTAAGCCTCGGGCCAGTATTGCTGCAGGGAGAACCCAGAGATCAGCGATTACGCGAAGTGATGCACCACCGCCATTCGGCGGCGTCCGGATTTGCCGAGATGAGTGCGGCGAATTGCTCGGCTAGCCCTGCGTGCAACGCGTGGCGACGGGCGCGTCTAGCTCTGGCGAAGGTCCTGAACTGCCGGGGTGGACCGCACAGCCGTTCCGCTGAAGGGGTGTTCGCCGTCGTCGATCGGAAACGTTGGCGCACGGCGGTCCGCGGTCCTTTCGTCCAATATTCCGCAGCTTTACCCGCTGATCCGGGCAGGCGAATTGGTGGCGGGTTTTTCCGGGCCGTTGTCGTGTGCCGGTGGCGTGACAGCGGAATATGGGCACGATGTGCTGGGCGGGTGTGAGTCGTCGCCAAGCCGGTGGCCTGATTGCCGTGCCCGCCGACGGCCTTGCTGTGGGTCGCCTCCCGTGCTGGTGGCCGCGACGTGCCGGTGCAAGCATGCGGGCGGCGGGGGCGGCGCTCTCGTCTGGGGGTCGCATGCTTGCCGCGGCTGGGGGCGGCCCGCGGTGTGGGTCGCCACGCTGCGCGGGCGCGACCCGACTCTCGCGCGGCGCGGCTGGGTTGCGGAGCACAGCCGGGTTGGGTGGGGCGGACGGGTCGCGGGGTGCGGCGGGATTACGGGGTGCGGCCGGATTACGGGGTGCGGCGCGGTCTACCGGCCCGGTGTGACCGGTGAGCTCGCGGTGCCGGCCGGTGTCGCGGCAGGCTACGTAATCGGGGTGACCCGCCGGCGCGGCTCGTCCATCCGGGCCGGCAGGCCGGGCGCGCTGCGGCGTGGCTTCCGGGGCCGGGGAGCCTGCCGGTACGGCACGGCTTGCTCTATCCGGCTGGTTGGCTGCCGCTGGTGCCGGGCGCTGGGTCAGGGTTGCCTCGGCGGGCCAGATCAACGGCGGGACCGCCTCAGCCAGGTCATGCAGGCCGATGATCGCGCATTCGTCGGAACAGCCATGCGCCCGGCACAGTTTACGCGCGTGCCGGCGCGCCAACCCCCAAGACCGCCGCCGTGCCTGTTCACCACGAAACGCGTCCTTTCCCGGCGAATATCCTCGTGCCTTAGTGCGGTCACGCAGAGCAGCCGTCACCGGCCGGGTGAACAAGGAAAGCTGCTGGTACCGCATGAATACATTTTCCCGCCCTGCGGACGGCCTCGCATCAAAACGATCGTGCCAACCCCAGAAAACCATAACCGTCCACACAAGACACATTGCCGGCACGCCAATTCCGGGCTATTCATCAGCTCTCTTTACCAGCTTACGGAAGGCGACTCTCATGCCGCGATTCGGGCGTCGGCGGCCCTCGATGTTATTACTCACCGTATGCAGCGGATATGGGTCGCCCGGCCAGTGACAGACGGAGAACGGCCTTTGGGGCTGGCTCCGCCTCACCGCTGGCGTTTCCCCCGGCGAGCCAGCCAAGATCGGCGTTCTGGTTCAGAAGATCCCGGCGTGGTGGACGTTCGCGACCGCCAGCCGGATCTCGTGGGAGTTTCTGTCCCGTGTGGTCTGCGGATCAACCCGCGGGCGACCAGTTCCAGCGTCACCGCCGCTGCAATCGCCTCCGCCGCCAGCAACGCGATGAGCACCAGCAGCTGGGTCGCCCCGGCCTGTACCGCTGATCCGCCACCGAGCAGAACACCGACGAACGCGCCGGGCAGCGTCACAAGCCCCACCGTGCGTGTCTGGTCCAGAGCCGGCACCAGGGCCTGCGCGGCCGTCGGCCGGGCCACCTCGAGTGCGGCGTCGCGTGGTAGAAAGCCAAGCGCCAGGGCGGCCTCGTATTCACCGTGCCGGTTACGTAGCTCGTCCAGCGCCCGCCGACCGGCGAGCGAGGTCGCGGTCATCGCACCGCCGATCAGAATCCCTGCGATCGGCAGTACCGCCACTTCGGTCATGGGCATCGTTCCGGCGGCCACGATCACGGTGCCGGCCGGCGCCACACCGAACACGATGGGCAGAATCACCAGCCATCCCAGCCGCAGTGTGCTCACCCGACGGGCCGAGGTCGCGGTTGCCACCAGCGTCATCAGCACGATGAATCCTGCGGTCGCCCACCAGGAGTGCAGCACCGCCGCGATCAGCAGCGACACCGCGCCGAGCTGGACCACCGCGCGGACGGAAGCGGTGATTACCGCGCGGCTGACGCCGAGCCGGCCGATCGCCGCGGCCGCCACCGCCAGCGTCACCAGTGCCGCCAGGACGACGGCGAGCACCGGCCCGGCCGAAACCGTTGCTTGCCCCATCGGGGAACATTGCCACACCACAGGGCAAATCCGCGCCAGCGAGCCCCGCCCGGCGCCCGACGCGTGCGAGAGCTCCGAGTTCTCAGATCAGCCGTCTGATATGCCGATAAAGGCGACGTGCGGACTCTTCTCTCACGGTGGCGGCGGCGCGGATCATCGCCGGGATCCGCTCAGCACATGGCCAGGCGCGGCGCGACCATCGTGCCCCCGGTCGATGCCGCACGAGGCGACGCCTCCCGCTGGCGGATGGGCCTGTTGTGGCTGCTGGCGCTCACCGCGATCGTGGTGGCCGGTGTGAGCACCGTGGCGATCACCAAGTTGCAGAAGGACGCGGAACGCAGCAGCGAACTGCGCCTTCTCCTGACCGAGATGCAAAGTGCCGCCTGGCAGCAGAGCACGATCCGGTTGGAAGCGGTGATGGCGAACCGGCTGTCGCCCTCCGCGGCGCAGACCCGCCAGGAGATTCACGACTACATCGACGCCATCGGCGACCATTTCTCGCTGCGTGATCCCGGAAACCCGCAGGCCCAGGCCGTGCAGGACACCTTCGAGACCTACGATCACGCGGTCGATGAGGAGTTCATCCTGCTCGGCCGAGGCGACATCGGCGGCGCGCAGCGCCTCGACGCCGAGCGTGCCGCTCCGGCCTACAAGCAGATGACCCTGGCTCTTGCCGACGCCGACCGGCACTACAAGCAGCAGGTGGACAACGCCTCCGCCCGTGCACAACTCGGGGCGGGACTGATCGTCGGCTCGGGCGCGCTGATCATGCTGCTGCTGGTATGGCAGTCCCACCGGCTGCGGTCACGGTCGTTCCGGCGCGCCACGTATCAGGCGTCGCACGATGCCCTCACCGGTTTGCCGAACCGGGTGCTGCTGCACCAGCGCATCACCCGATCCGTCGACGCCGACACCGGCGCGGCGCTGCTGCTGATCGACCTGGACCGGTTCAAAGAGGTCAACGACACTCTCGGCCACCACTACGGCGACCACCTGCTCATCGAGGTCGCCCAGCGCATGCAGGCCATCCTGGGCCCCGAACCGACGGTGGCCCGGCTCGGCGGCGACGAATTCGCCGTCCTGCTGCCCGGCGTCAGCAACGCGCAGGACGTTGCCGCGCTCGCCGGCGACCTGCAGAAGGCTTTGGCCGAGCCGTTCCTGTTGGACGGGCTGAGCCTCACCGTGGCCGGCAGTATCGGCGCGGCCCTGTGCCCGCAGCACGGCAGCACCGCCGACGAGCTGATGCAGCGCGCGGACATCGCCATGTACGCAGCCAAAACCCGGCGCGCCGGATACCTGCTGTTCGACGACAGCCAAGACAGCACCGACCCGCGCAAACTCACCCTCGCCAGCGACTTGCGCCGCGCGATCGACCAGAACCAGCTCACCCTGCACTACCAGCCCAAGGTCGACGCCCACACCGCTACCGTCCTCGGCGCCGAGGCACTGATCCGCTGGCACCACCCCGAACACGGCATGGTGCCGCCCGACGAGTTCATCCCTCTCGCCGAACACACCGGCCTCATCACGCCACTGACCCGATTCGTGCTCGACACCGCGGTACGACAGTGCCGCTCCTGGATGCTCGACGGCCACCAGCTCAGCGTCGCCGTCAACATCTCCACCCACCAGCTGCTCGACCTCGGGTTCCCCACCACGATCAGCGACCTGCTCACCCACTGGCAGGTACCGGCCCGGCTGCTCACCCTGGAGATCACCGAAACCGCGATCATGGCCGACCCCGACCGGGCGTTGCAGACCGTCCAGCAACTGCACGACCTCGGCGTCCAGCTGTCCATCGACGACTTCGGCACCGGCTACTCATCCATGGCGTACCTGAAAACCCTGCCCGTCGACGAACTCAAAATCGACCGGTCCTTCGTCAGCCGCATGACCACCAGCGAACGCGACGCGATCATCGTGCGCTCCACCGTGGAACTCGGCCGCAACCTCGGCCTCAACGTCGTCGCCGAAGGCGTCGAGGACAGCGCAACCCGCGACCAGCTCGACGCGGTCGGCTGCAACGCCATCCAGGGCTACTACATCTCCAAACCGGTCGCCTCCACCGGGTTCGGGGACTGGCTCACCGAGCACGCGAACCTCGCTGCGGCCTCTCCGACCCGTAAAGTCTGACCGGCGCGACTCTCCGGATCCCGTGATTATCACCTGATAGGAGTCTTCAGCGAAATTTCAGGACTCATGATGGATTGTCGTCTTGGTCCCAAAATTTTCTTTAGGAGACTCTCCATGACGCTGACTTCTGCCCGCGCGGAACAGACGCGCACCTGGATGACCAAGGTCCCGGCGATCACCGCCACGTTCTGGATCATCAAGGTGCTGTCCACCACGATCGGCGAGACGTTCGCGGACTACCTGACGGTCAACGTCGGCCTCGGGCCGATCACCACCGACGCGATCATGGCCGTGGTCCTGATCGCCGCGCTCGCCATCCAGTTCCGCACCAGCCGATACACGCCGTGGATCTACTGGCTGTGCGTCGTGCTCGTCAGCATCGTCGGCACCCAGATCACCGACTTCCTCACCGACACCCTCGGCGTCCCGCTGCTGGCCAGCACCATCGCTTTCGCCGTCGTCCTCGCCGTGGTCTTCACGATCTGGTACCGGCAGGAACGCACCCTGGCCATCGCCTCCATCGACACCCCGCGCCGCGAAGGCTTCTACTGGGGTGCCATCCTCACCACGTTCGCGCTCGGCACGGCCGCCGGTGACTACGCCACCGAGGCGCTGAGCCTGGGCTTCCGCAACGGCGCACTGATTTTCGGCGGGCTCATCCTGGCCGCCTGGATCGCCCGCAAGGCGGGCGCCGGCCTGGTGCTGACGTTCTGGATCGCGTACGTCCTGACCCGGCCACTCGGCGCTTCCCTGGGTGACCTGCTCACCCAGGACAAACAGTTCGGCGGCCTCGAGCTGGGTGCCAGCGCCACCAGCCTGCTCTTTTTCGCTGTCATCCTGGTGCTGGTAGCCCGCGAACAACTCCTGGTCGGCAAGCACGGCGTGACGGCAAAAGGCAGCGGACGCGGCCGCGACTACGGATGGGCTGCCGCCGGCGTTGCGGCCGTCGCCGCCGTCGGCGCGGTATTGAGCTCGGCACAAACCACCCCCGGCGATACCGCCACCACCGGCCTGACCGTCAAGGGCACCAGCACGGCAGCCGCCACCCGAAAGCCGCATCCCACAACGCGGCTGGGGGACCTGACATCGTTCGTGACGATCGCGACCGATGTCCAGGCCAAAGTCAACGCCAACAACCTGTCCGGCGGCAAAACCCGGGTCAAGGACCTCGAGGTCGCCTGGGACGATGCCGAGGCCGGCCTCAAACCCCGCGACCCCGGCAAGTGGCACAAGCTCGACGACCAAATCGACACCGTCCTGACCGCCCTGCGGGCGGGCAATCCCAGCCAAGCTGACTGCGCAAGCAGCCTCAAAACCCTGATCAGCACTCTCGACACGTTCGACGGCATCGCCTGAACCGCGTCATGCCCCGGGTGACTCAAGACCGTCACCCGGGACGGAGCGCTGACGTCTGGCAGCGGTATCACTCGGTCATTCGCTGCGTGCGGTCTCCGGGCCGGTGATGCGTTCCAGCAGCGGCAGGGTGGAGGCGATGATGCCGAGACAGGCCGCCAGCCCGGCGATCACGATCCCGTAGAAGGCCGCTCCCGGCGCCACCAGGGTGTAGCCCATCTGCGCCTGGAGGAACAGTTGCGCCGCGAGGAAGCCCATCCCCATCGCGATAACGGCAGCGGTGACCATCGGCGCGGCGGTCTCGAACGCCACGACTCGGCGCAGGACCTGGACCGGCGCGCCGCTGAGCCGCAGCAGGCTGAACGGGCGTTTGCGTTCGGTGAGGCCACCGATCACGCTGACCGCGAGGCTGCAGCCGGCGATGGCGAGGCTGGCGACGATGACGACGTCGGCGAGTTGCTGCCAGCCTCGCAGCGTGTCGGCGAAGTCCGATTCGAAGTCGCCGGGCACATGCGGCGCGACCGCGTAGCCCGAGTACCCCTTCTCCAGTGCGGTGCGTGCGCGTTCGATGGCGGCTGCCGAGCCGTCGGTGAGAACGACGATCGATTCGGCCGGCAACGTCGCCAGCCCGTCGAGCGGGACGGTGGACGCGGGCCACACTCGTGCGGGATCGGCCGTCGCCCCGTACGGGACGAGGTCGGTCGACACCTCGGCGACGGTGACGCCGCCGGCGCACCGCCCGTACGCGGCAGGGATGTCGGAACACGCCACCACGGGGCCGGCGTATTTGACGGGATTCTCGCGGAGTTCGGTGGCGGCTTCGACGCCGGGGGTGGAACGCAGCTCGGCGAGGGTCGTTGCCGGCACCGGCTTCCCGTCGGGCATGTAGGTCGACAGCGTGGCACTGTCGGTCGAGCCGGTGGGCGCGGGCCCACGGTTCGCGACAATCGTGGTGATCACGCCGGTGGCCACGGTGGTGATGAACAGGGCGAGCATGATGCCGCTGATCGCCCGGAAGCCGGCCTTGGGGTTGTCCGCGAGGCGGCGCGCCGCGATGAGCATGGCCGGCCGGGTGGAGCGCCGCGCCATGACCCGGGCGCTGACCATGGTCAGCAGTGGGCCGGCCAGCAACAAGCCGGTCATGACCAGCAGCAGCCCGGGGACGAACACCGCCATCTGCCCGTCCGAGGTCTCCGGCCTCGGTCCGATGAGGAAGAACGTCAGTTCGGCGAGGCCCAGCAGCAGCGGGACCAGCCGGTACCAGCGCGGCGGCCGTGGCGTGGTCCGCCGGGTGATGCCCAGCGGCGAGACCCGCACCCGGCGCAGCGACACCGCCGCCGCCAGCGCCGCGCCGGCCGGCACGCCCA
The DNA here is from genome assembly GCF_012933445.1 of Actinoplanes sp. TBRC 11911. Classification (GTDB taxonomy): domain Bacteria; phylum Actinomycetota; class Actinomycetes; order Mycobacteriales; family Micromonosporaceae; genus Actinoplanes. The sequence goes on along the minus strand of NZ_JABBNC010000015.1, from coordinate 53,178 downwards.
CCGCGACCAGCAGCACGTCCCACCCGCCGAGCGAGATGTCGCTGGAAAAGAACCGGTCGCCGGTGAACGGGATGCTCGCCAGCGAGTCCCGGAACACGAAGAACAACACGAAGCCCAGTGCGGTCCCGGCGAGCGCCGCGGAGGCTGTCTCGATCGCCGCGACCACCGAGATCTGCCTCGGGGTGGCACCCACCAGCCGCATCGCGGCGAACCGTTGCTCGCGGCGGGCAGCGTTGAGCCGGGTGGCGGTGCCGATGAAGATCAGGACCGGGAACAGCAGCCCGGCCACGATCACGCTCATGATGAGATCCACGACGGTCTCGGGCAGCGCGGGTGCGTTGTCACCGGTGCTGGTGAGCTGCCTCGCGCGCGGCTGCTCGGCCAGCAGCTCGGGCGTGCTGCCGGCGATCAGCAATAGCGTGTCGGGCGAGGTCAGCGCCGCATCGCCAACAATTCCCACATTGTGTACGGGATAACGATCGGCGAGCTGGTCACCCGGGTTGGCGGCGAGTAACCGCTGCAGCGCCGATGAGGCGTAATACTCCCCGACAGCGGGAGTCCTCGGGATGCCGACCGGGACAGGCGATGCGGCGCCGGTGGCGGCAACGTCGACCCGCAGGATCTGCTCGCCGTGGAAGTAGTCCTCGCGGGTACTCCACCACAGCGGATCCCCGGACGCGCCCGACGTGGACGGCGGATACAGCGCGGCGTACCGGGTGAGCTGGGCGTTGACGGCGTTGATCCCGGCGAAGGTGGCCAGCAGCAGACCCGCACCAACCGCCACGGCGGCGGCGATGATGACCAGACGGGTGAGCGCCTCGCGCCCGCCGGCCACGGCCAGGCGCAGCCCGAAGCCGATCATGACGCGACCCGGTGCGGTGCGTTGACCCGCCCGTCGCGCACGATGACTTCCCGGTCGGCGTACGCGGCGACGCGCGGCTCGTGGGTGACCAGAATGACCGTGGTGCCCTGCTCCCGCGCGGTGCCGACCAGCAGATCCATCACCTGTTCGCCGGTCAGCGAGTCCAGCGAACCGGTCGGCTCGTCGGCGAACAGGATTTCCGGCCCGGCGACCAGAGCCCGCGCGAGCGCGACACGTTGCGCCTGCCCACCCGACAGCTCCCCCGACCGGCGCTCCCCCAGCCCGTCGAGACCCAGCCGTTCGACGAACCCGTACGCCTTGGCCAGCGCGGGCGTCCGGCGGATCCCGCTGAGCATCAACGGCAGCGCCACGTTCTCGGCGGCCGTCAGCTCGGGAACCAACTGTCCGAACTGGAACACGAATCCGAACCGGTCCCGACGTAAGGCACTGCGCTTGGTCTCGGTCATCGAGTCGACTCGCGACCCGTCGAAAACGACCTCGCCGGAATTGGGCACGAGAATGCCGGCGAGGCAGTGCAGCAAGGTGGACTTGCCGGAGCCGCTCGGTCCCATGACGGCCAGGATCTCGCCGGATGCCACCTCGATGGTCGCCCCGCGCAGCGCGGGCGTCGCCCCGAAGGAGAACATGACGTTCCGGGCTTCCAGGATTGTCATCGCTGTACCGCCTTCCGCAGGGCGTCCAATCGGGCACTGGTCGTTTCGATCCACCGCAGGTCGGCCTCGAGGTGGTAGAGGCCGTGGTCGGCGAGCAGCCCGTCGACCAGGCCGCCGGCACGTTTGACCTCGGTGAGCTCGCGCATCCGCTGCAGGTGAGCGGCGCGCTGGGTGTCCAGATATTCCTCGGCCGGACGCTCGAGCATCAACGCCAGCACGACCTTGGAGAACAGCACGGTCTGCAGGTGGGGTTCCGGCTCCACCGGCTGGGTCAGCCACTGCTCGAGCTCGGTCGCCCCCAGGTCGGTGATCACGTAGCGCTTGCGGTCGGGCCCGTCGCCGGGGCTGACCTCGCTGACGACGACTTTGCCGTCTCGGGTCAGCCGCCCGAGCGTCGAGTAGACCTGGCCGAACGGCAGCGGCTTGCCACGGCCGAAGAAGGTGTCGTAGTCCCGCTTCAGGTCGTAGCCGTGACTCGGCTCGCGTTCCAGGAGGCCGAGGAGGGTGAGGGGAACACTCATGCCGGAAGAATACACTGGAGGTATACACCGAGTACATACGCGTCATAAGAAAGCCGTAAGAGATCTCGCGCTCAGCGTTTCTTCAGGCCGGCCCGGTGACCCTGTCCGCCGTGACAGTCGATGATCGAATCCGCCGCCCAGCCGCTCTCGTGGCCAAGGTGCCGCAGGTGACGGCCCTGTTCTGGGTGATCAAGGTGCTGACAACCGGCATGGGCGAGACCGCATCGGACTTCCTCGCCCGCGCGATCGATCCACCGATAGCCGTGGCGTTGGCGCTGGCCGCCCTCGCCGCGGCCCTCTACCTCCAGTTGCGCGCACGCCGATACCGCACCGGCCTCTACTGGTTCACCGTGGTCATGGTCAGCATTTTCGGCACCATGGCCGCCGACGGACTGCACGTCGGGCTTTCCATCCCGTACGCCGTCTCCACCGCCGTGTTCGCGGCAGCCCTCGCCTTGACACTCTGGTGGTGGCACGCCCGCGAAGGCACCCTGTCGATCCACACCGTCACCCGCGGCCGCCCCGAACGCTTCTACTGGGCCACCGTGCTGATCACCTTCGCCCTGGGCACCGCCGCCGGCGACCTCACCGCCACCACCCTCGGCTGGGGCTACCTACCGTCCGGGTTGGTGTTCGCCGCCGCCATCTGCCTGCCCGCGCTGGCGTTCCGCACCCACAGGCTCAACGCGATCGCCGCCTTCTGGACCGCGTACGTCATCACCCGGCCCCTCGGCGCATCCTTCGCCGACTGGATGGGCGTACCCACCGACCGCCACGGCCTCGGCTGGGGAACCGGACCCGTCACCGCGGCATGGGCGGCCGCCATCGTCGCACTCGTCGCCTACCTCGGGCTGCACCGCACCAGCACCAAAACCGCCACGGCCATCTGATCGCGCGGCGCCGCTCCTAATCGACCGGCGGCGGCACGACCATGAACCGACGCGACAGCGGCGCGCGCCACCGGACCCGTGTCTCGACGACGCCGGCCCCGACGCCGAGCAATTCCAGAAAGTCCAGCACCGCGGACTCGTCACCCCGAGCGAATCGGTCGCCCGGCCGAGCCGGTACGTCCCACCGCTCCTTCGCGTCCCACCGCTCCTCGTCGTCCTCGTCGCCGGGCGACTGTGCGAGGTAAGCAGCCACGTCCGCGCGATCGAGGGCCAGCTCCGGAAACGCGGCAACGACAGCCTCCGGCCGACCACGCGAATCCTTACCCGGGAACCAGTCACCCTCCGGCGATTGACCGAACCAGTCCACCGCCACCCCGCGCTCGAACAGCTCGTAGCCCCAATAGTCGCCGTCATAGACGAACACCAGAGCGCCCGCGCAGCCGAGCACCTCGGACACATGGAACTGGGCCTGACGCCGCAACGTCCACTCCCAACCACTCGTCCAATCGAGCAGCGTCCAGCCGTCGCGCTGCTCGTAGAGGTCGAACGCGTCGGCTCGCGCGTCCGGCGCCACCCGCTCGACCTGACGATCCTGCCGCGACCAGAAGTCGGTCAGGGCGGCGTAGACGTCGTCGTGCGAGACGCCACGAAAGACGTTGAGCCGCATGAATAATCCCATGACCGAAAAACCTACGCGGTCCTCAAGATCCCACCGTGAGTTCCCCATTAGACACTCAGCGTGACTCATACTTTCGGCTAGCTTCGGCTCGGTTATTCGGTTATGATCATGCGGCCGAACGGGTATCCGTCCTGGCGGGACAACCGAAGGATCACGTCATGACCAGCGCACCTGCCGCGACTGTCAACCAGCCGGCCGCCACCGACGGTGACACGTCTACCGACCCCCGTACGGCGGACGTCGCCGGTGATCTGATCAACGCGCTTGCGGCGATGCCTGCCGGTCATCCCTCCCGGCCGGCCCTGCGCGAGAAGACCATCGAGGCATGGCTGCCGCTGGCCCACCACCTCGCGCACCGCTACACCGGCCGAGGCGAACCCACCGACGACCTCGTGCAGACTGCCGTCATCGGGCTGATCAAGGCGGTCGACCGGTTCGACGCCGGGCGCGGGGTGGACTTCGCCGGCTACGCGATCCCGACGATCCTCGGCGAGGTCAAGCGACACTTCCGCGACCGCACCTGGTCGATCCGGGTCCCGCGGCGCCTGCAGGAACTACGCCTTGCGATCACCGAGGCCAACAACACGCTCACCCACTCGCTGGGCCGGCCGCCGCTGGTCGCGGACGTCGCCGCGCACCTGGGCATCACCGAGGAAGAGGTCCTCGAGGGACTGGACGGCGCCCGCGCCTACAACACCACCAGCCTGTCCACCCCCATCGGTCCGGACGGCGGCACCGAACTCGGCGACACCATCAGCGACCACACCGACGACTACGACAACGTCGACATGCGCGCCAGCCTCGGCCCGGCGCTGGCCCTGCTCGACGAGCGGGAGCAGAAGATCATCGCCCTGCGCTTCTACGGCAACCTCACCCAGTCGCAGATCGCCGACCAGGTCGGGATCTCCCAGATGCACGTCTCCCGCCTGCTGACCAGGGCGCTCACCAAGCTCCGCGGCCAGATCGACGCCGACGCGCTCTGACGGACCGTCGGGGGCCTTCAGATCTCGGTGGCGAGCACGACCGCCTCGTGACCCTCGCCGCGGTATGACGGCGCCGCGCACACGAACAATGTGTCACCGCCGAGCGCGCAGGTGAAAGCGTGCAACGACCCGGTCGAGATCTCGTCGACTATGCGTCCCCCGCGCTCGACACGCACCACCCGGTGATGTGCGGAATCGGCCACCCAGACCGTGTCGTCGCCCGCCGCGGACATCCCGTCGGGCTCGACGTCGGGCAACGCAGCCCATTCCCGCCGATCCGAGAGCGTGCCGTCGTCGTGACGAGAGAAGGCGGAGATACGGTGTCCGGCGGACTCGGCGACGAGCAGTGTCGCGGCATTCTCGATCAGCGCCATGCCATTCGGAAAGTCCAGTCCCTCGGCGGCCACCCGAGCCGAGCCATCGACCCCCGTACCGAATAGGTCCGCTGGTTTTGCCTCGGTGCCGGCCAAGTGGTCGTAACCCACGCCGCCGACGTACGCCCACCCGTCCGGCGTGACGAGCATGTCGTTGATGAACCACGGGGTGAAGGCTGACAGGTCGGCGTGCTGCCTCAACGACCCGTCGCGTTCCCGGCGCAGCAATCGCCTGTCCCGCATCGAGACGATCAGCAGCCGCCCGTCGGGCAGCCAGCCGAGTCCGCTGGGCATCCCCGGCACGACGGCAACCGTGTCCACCTGGCCGGACGGCGTCACCGAGAGCACCCGATTGCCGTAGACCTCCGAGACCCACAAGCGATCGTCGTGCCACCGGACTCCCTCGAGGAAGGAGAAGCCCGCGGCCACCACCCGGGTCTTGCGCTCAGACATCCGACGTCCCGCCGTTCGCTACCGACCGCTTGGCGCCGCCCCCGCTGGGCGGCTCGCTCGTCAATAGAACCGCGCCGAGCCATGGCCGGACGGAAATTCTCTGCACAATGTGTCTTATTCCATGCCGGGTAACCCAGCGGCGTCGGGGCCCCGTGACGGCGTGGCTTGCACGAGGCGGCGGGGGATCGCAGCGTGGCGGCGAGGACGCGAGTTGCTGCGCGGCGGCCGCGGACCCGGCGTGGTTCAGCCGGTGTCGGCCGCCGTCAGAGGCCCATGATGTGGGACGTGGTCCGTTAAGTGGGACGGGCGTCCGCATTGTGGCCACCGAGCCCGCGATGTGGGACCGCCGTCTATTGTAGAGTCTCATTCGTCCTCTCTCGTGGCTTTTGTTCCCACGGTTTTCTCGGCGTTTCGTGGACCTTGGAGAGTTATGGCTCGTATGTGGGCCTAAGTCTCCAAGGTCGCGAGAAAGCCCAGAATGTGGCCAGGATCGACCGCAATGTGGGAGCAGTGACGTGAGGTCGGCTCGTCCAGCGCTCGCAGGTTCCCCGCGGCGGAACACCACGACCGATCCGACCCCGACCTCGAAAGAATCCAAGGGCGTCACGATCCTGCACGAGCCGCACGATGCGGGGTTCGGGCTGACCTTCCTCGCCGCCGATCCGGACGGGAACCGCATCCGGGTCGCCCCGAAAGACTGAGCGGGCGGTGCACAGAAAGCATTGGGGTCGCTACAGTGAGCGCGTGGTAAACCCCACGGGTCCCGAGCACGTACGGGTGCTCGGTGGGCAGGGCACTGTCATCGGCGACGGCAACACGATCTACCAGACGTTCACCAACGCTCCGGCAAGCATCTCGTCCCACATCCGGGTCCGGGAGTTCGCCACGATCGTCGCGGAACGGACCCGGGGGTTCGTGGGTCGCGAATTCGTCTTCGCCGCGGTCGAGCGGCTCTTGGTCGCGCCCGGGTTCGATTCCGGCTATGTGGTCATCCGCGGGGAGCCGGGTATCGGCAAGACGTCGTTGATCGCGGAGCTGGTACGCCGGCACGGCCACGTACACCACTTCAACGTGGCGTTGCAGAACATCCGGTCCGCGCACGACTTCCTGTCAAACGTCTGCGCCCAGCTCGTCGTGCGCTACGGGCTCAGCCATGCGGCGCTGCCACCGGAGGCGACCGCCGGTGGCGGGTTCCTCAGCCGGCTGCTGGCCGAGGCGGTGGAAAAGGCGCCGGACCGGCGCGTGGTTCTGCTCATCGACGCCCTCGACGAAGCCGACGACCTGGGCGTGGCGGTCGGCGCCAACCGCCTGTTCCTGCCGGCCGTGCTGCCGGACGGTGTCCACATCGTGGCGACCAGCCGTGAGGTGCACGATTACCGGCTGGCGGTGGACTCGATGGACGAGATCGCCCTCCGCGACGACGACCCGCACAACCGTCAGGACATCGCCCAGTACGTCCGTGATTTCGTGCAGGCCAACCACGACCCGATGCGCGAGCGGCTGGCCGGGTGGGGCACGACCGTCGAGGAGTTCGCCGACCTCCTCACCGCCCGCAGCCAGGGCAACTTCATGTATCTGGTGGCGGTGCTGCGTGACATCCGTAGCGGCCGGATCGACGTGGAGCGCATCGGCGACCTCGAACAGCTGCCCCGCGGCCTGCGCGCTTACTACCTGCGGCACTGGCGCGCCATGATGGCCGCGGACCCGGAGCTGTTCCGCACCCTGTACGAGCCGGTGATCTGCATGCTGGCGGTCGCGCACGAGCCGGTTTCGGCAGCGGACCTCAGTCGGTGGACGGGTCTGAGCCCGAACCGGGTCCGCGGCGTCCTGCGCGACTGGCGTGAGTTCCTCAACGAGGAGCGCACCGACGGCGCGCCGACACGCTACCGGCTGTACCACGCCAGTTTCCAGGACTTCCTGCGCGACGAGGTCGCACTCGACGAGTATCACGAAGCCATCGCGGCCGCCGCGCTCGGGAAGCTCGGGCTGTAGAGTGGCGGCGACGGCGAGACCGTTCGATGCCCTCACCGGATACGAGCTGCGACACCTGCCCCGCCACCTGCGCGCGGCCGACCGCGCCGCGGACCTGCATCGCCTGCTTGCCATGGAACAACCGGAGGAAACCGTCGGAGCCGGGGCGCGCGCCGCGCTCACCGGCAGGTCCGTCAACGCCTGGTATGCCGCTGTCACCCGCAACGGTGACCTGCGGCTCTACCTCGACCACCTGGAAATCGCGACCGGTGCCGCGGAGCAACGCTCCAGAGCGGAACTTTCCGCGGGGCGGCCGGCCAGCGAGCTGGACCGTGAGCTGCAGTACGCGCTGAGCGCCGCCTCCGTGCGCAACCTCTCGGCGAACGTGTCGGTGCGGTTGCTGACCACCTTGCTGCGCCGCGGACTGCTGAGCGCCGACGACGCGCTGTCCTTCGTGCGGCAGGTGCCGGATCCGCGGGAACGCGCGGAGGGCCTCACCACCCTGCTGGCCGTGCTCGATCCGGACGACGCCGAGGACGTCGCCGGTGAAGCGCTGGCCGCCGTGTCAGTGGTGCCGGACCCGTTCTGGCGGGTGGGTGAGCTGGGGCGGCTCGTGCCACACCTCCCGCGGCACATGGCGGGCCAGGCGGAGCTGGTCGCGATGTCGGTCGACGACGCCTACTACCGGGCGGTCGCGCTGGTCACCGTCGGCCGTGACCTCGACGAGGAGTTGCAGCTCACTCTCGCCGACTTGCACTTCCACCGCAAGAACATCATGGCCACCGAGTACGAGCTCGGCGAAGTGGCCGAACTGTTCCGGGCCGAGTTCGCGCAGCGCAGCACCCATGCGGTCGCGGTGCTCGGCGAGTTCCTTCCCGTCCCGATCCGTTCGCAGTATTGGCGGGCGGAGACCTACGCGTCACTGGCTGACGATTCCGAAGAACATCTGCGCTCCGCGCTGTCGGCGACCGGAACCGTCGGCGGCGGCACCGCGTTCACCGCCATGGCCCGGGCGGCCTGCCTCCATCTGGCCGGGACCGGACGTCCGGACGACGCCTGGGCGTTGTTGCGGGAGGTTGTCGACCCCGCTGACCGTGTCGTGATCGAGTGCGAGCTCGCGGCGGTCACGGGCACCGGCGCCGACGTGGCGCGGGCGGCCGCGGCAGGCGACCCGTGGCAGCGGCTGCACGCCGTACGTGCGCTGCTGCCGGTTCTGGACGAGCCGGGGCGCGCCGACGCCGTCGCGGGAATCATCGGGGTGGCGCCCGACGATGTGAACACTCATGTGCTCGCGGAAGGACTAGTCACCGTCGCGTCGTATCTGAGCCTGAGCGAATGGGAGCGGGCCGTACTCACGGAACCGCTCCTGGCCGACGACGACGAGCGGATGCGCGTCCGCGGCGCCCTCGCCGCGCGTGGCGTCACGCTCGGCCGCGGCGAGGCGCTCGATCTGCTCGACGGCATCGACGACGACACCTGGTTCGCCGAAGCGGTCACCGCGGTGGTGCAGCGCCTGACGGCCGCCGGCCAGGCGGACGAGGCCCTGCGATGGGCGGCCCGGGCACCGTTCCCGCACCTGCGGGTCGCGCTCATCGCCACCTGCGCCCGGGCGCTGCCCGGGGCGGCCGCGGCCGCCGCGATAGCCGATGCACGCGCAGTCGCTGGTGAGCTCATCGAGCCCACGGCCCAGGCGCGGGCCCTATTATTGCTCGCCGACGCACTCGCCGGCGAGGAGCGCATGGCGGTGCTGCGGGAGGCGATCACCGCCGCGACGACGATCGAGCGGGGCAACGAGCCGCTGCGTTCCGGCTGCATCGCCGCGGTCACCGCGTCGCTGGCCGGCACCGGCGACATCGACGGCGCGCTCGACCTGGCCGGTGCCATCACCGACGAACACTGGCTGGCCTCGGCGCTCGCAGCGGTCGCCGGGCACGCCACCGCCGCCCACCTGCCGCGGGTCCTGGCAATGACGCGGTCGGTCCGGGCCCGCCGGGAACGCGGCCGCGCGCTGATCGCCCACGTCCGCCGGCATGCGGTCCTCGGATCCGACCTCGTCACGGTGCACGAGGGCTGGCGGGAGTCCCTGCAGACGCTCGCCCTCGGTACCCGTGCGGAATTCTTCTACGACGTCACCGGGCTGTTCCCGGTCGCCGACGTGCTGGGCGCGCCAGGTGCGCTGGCCGGGCTGGTCCGCACCAGCCGCGCGGTCATGCGGTGGTGGCCGTGATCAGGGTCGCGCAGCTGCTCTACTCCGACACGGTGATGCGCGGCGCCGACACCCTGATCGTGGACCTGGCCCGGGAGCAGCTGCGCGAAGGTGGTGTCCGGCCGCTCATCGTCGCCGCGGCGGGGCCGCAGTACGCACGGCTGCTGGCCACCCGCGGGGTGCCGTACCGGCTGCTGCCGTTCGTGCACCCCAACCGGTTGAACTATCTGCGGGTGTACGCGGCCCTGCTACGGAAACCGCCCGCCACCGATGTCGTGCACGCGCACGGCGCGAGAGCGTTGTACCTGGCGGTGTTCCTGCGGTGGGTGAGCCGGCGCTGGGCGGGTATCGGCCTGGTGTACACGGTGCACGACGAGTGGCGACAGGAGACGCTCCGCCAGCGGGTCACGGCCCGGGTCGAGCAATGGTGCTGCCGGCGCGTCGACGTCCTGATCGCGTGCAGCGCCCCGATGCATCCGGTGCTGCAGCGACTGCCGGGGCCCAGGGCAATCGCACTGGTCCGCAACGGCCTGGAGCTACCGGCCCCGCAACCGCCGGCCGACCTGGGCCATCCGCCGGAATCGCATGTCGTCGGGGTGGTCGGCCGCCTCGCCCGGCAGAAGCGGATCGACGTTTTCCTCGCCGTCGCGGCGCGGCTGGCGGCGTCCCGTACCGACGTGACGTTCGTGGTGGTCGGCGACGGGCCGGAGCGGCCGGCTCTGGAGGCGCTCACCGCCGAGCTGGGACTCGACAGCGTGGTCAGGTTCGTCGGCGAGGTTGCCGACACCGCCGCCGTCTACGCCGCATTGACCGTGCTGCTGCACACCGCGGACTACGAGGGCACCCCGATGGTGCTCCTGGAGGCGATGGCGGCCGGCACCGCCGTCGTGGCCACCACCGTCGGCGGCATCCCCGACCTCATCACCGCGGGCGAGCACGGACTGCTCGCACCGCCGGGTGACGCGGAAGCCCTGGCGGAGCAGGTCGCATTGCTGCTCGACGATCCAACCTTGCGCGCGGCGGTCGGCGGCGCGGCGCGTACCCGCATCGCGACCGAGTTCAGCATCGGCGCGATGGCACAACACCTTTCCTGCCTGTACGCGACGGCGAGGAGACCCGACGGTGAGCATGGAACTGATTCTGAGCCTTCGGCAAGGTGACGGCGGCCCGGTCGACACGTCCGGGCGGGGCGGCGCGGTTCGCGGTCGGAATGTCGCGGCCGTTGAGGGCCGTCTGCCGGGCCGGTCGGCGATGGGCTTCGACGGGGCACGCAGCCGGGTCGTGGTGCTGCCGTCGGAGGCGTTGACCGAGCTCGGCGGGGTCCGTGTCACGACGTGGCTGTGGGTGAACGAGGTGACCGGCCGGCACACCATCGCCGAGGGCTACCTGTCGTTCGCTCTCTTCGTCGACGCCGACCGCAGCATCGGCGGGACGGTCTACAACGGATTCGACTGGGGCGGTGTGCGCAGCGCGCCCGGCACGGTCCCGTTGCGGCAGTGGCTGTATCTCGCGTTCACCTACGATGGCGTCGACACCTCCACGATCCACCTGGACAACGTGCTGCGCGCCCATGAATACAGCCCCTTCGGCTCCGTACTGGGTGTCGAATGGCCGTACGGGCTCAACGTGGGTGCGTGGCCGGACGCCGACAAGCGGGTCTTCGCGGGACGGATCGACGAACTCAAACTGTGGCGCCGACGCCGAACCCCGCCAGGAAAGCCTGGTTGATCCCGGCCCGCCAGATCGCGCCGTGCACGATCCGGTCACCCCACTCGGGCAGCTGCGCGACGACCGGCCGCACCGCGTGCTCCAGCCAGTCCACGCCGTGGCGCGGGTCGGTCCGCGCGTGCTCCACGTAGAAGGGGTACGCGTCCGCCGGCGCGCCGCAGCGCTCGAATGCCTGGACCACCAGTTGACAGCGGGGCCCCGCCTGCAGCTCGATGAGGCCGAGCGCGCCGAGCATCTCCGGCTGCAGCCACCGGTTCGTGCCGAGCAGCCCGCCCAGAGCCTGCCTTTCCAGTGCGGCGAGCGGCTGCTCGTCCGCCGGCCGGGCCACGATACCGACGGCGTCGGCGAAGCGGCGGTACAGCACGCTGTGCACGGCATCCCAGACGCCGTTGCCCATCTCGTCCCAGTAGTTGCGGGCCAGCTCCACCTTCGCCACCCCAGGCAGCCCGAGCTGACACAGCGCGACCAGGTCGTCGAAGCCGCCGTCCGGGCCACCTTCCAGCGTCAGAAATTCCACGACGTCCGCCCACGACGCGGTCTGCGCCACCCACCGGTACACGCTCGGCAGCCGGTCCAGCGCGGCCAGCCGGCGCAGAGCCTCGACCGGATCGGCGGGCAGCTGCCCACGCTCGGCGCGGGCGGCGGCGTCGAGCTCCGCCAGCCACCGCATCTCCAGCCGGCACTTCACCTCGGCCAGCCGCGGATGGTGCTGCAGCCGCACACCGGCCGCACGCCGCGGCGCCGGTCCGATGTGCAGCTCGTAGATCTGCAGCAGCGTAAGCACGCGGTCCCGGCGGTCCACCGGCTCGCCACCCGGCGGCATCAGGTCACCGTCACCGGCAAGGATCGCCTCGGCAACACGATGGTGCAGCATCGTCGTCTCCCACTCGATCGGCGGCTCCGGCCTACGGCTGATCGCGCTCCGGAGCACTGCCGAAGGTCATATGGACGGTGGACCCGTCACCGATCACGGTGCCCTGCGCGTTGCCGCCGACCACGACGGAGTATTTACCCGCCCTCGTTCCCTCGGGGTCGGCCGCGCTGAGCAACCGCTGCGCCAGCTCCTCGAGCTCCTCGTCCAGCCCCGCCGCGGCCAGCTCCGCCCGTAACGGCTGCTCCCACGTCTGCGGGTCGGCAGCGTGCCGGTCCACCACGACCTCACTGCCCGGGCGTCCGGACAGCCGCTGCCGCACCCTGTCCCGCAGCGAGGCGTAGAGGTCGCTGATCACCGACGTGGCCGTGCTCTGCAGCCCTGCCGCCGCCCCCGCGGTAAGCGCCGTGACAACCAGCGTGACCGGGTCCATGCAGCCTCCCTCGATCGGGTCTGTGCAGTGTCCAATGCCCGGCATCGGACCGGCGAGATCTGTCCTTGATTTGATACTCGTGCGTCGCCGTACGGGACCTGCTGACGCTGTCCGCGGGGGGGACCCTCACGCGGAGGTCTGCCAATCCGTTCCATGACAGGAGTGCACCGCATCACCTTGTGATGCACTGCCGGGCAGACGGCCGACGTATGAGGCCGCTGTCACAAACTCGCCGAACGTGTCACCTATCGGTAAGCCGTCTCGTCTCCACCTCATCAAATTTTCATTTGTGGGATGAGGTCCGGAGGGCGAATGGGCCGTGAGTCGCGAAGATGATCTGGCGATGGCGTACGCCGCTGTGCGTTCGCGCCTGACTCGTGTGGCGTACACCATTTTGGGGAGCTATACCGACGCCGAGGACGCCGTCTCCGATACCTGGCTACGACTCGCGGCAGCGGATATTCGCGACCCGGTGCGAGATGTCGAGGCCTGGGCCGTTGTCGCGGTCGCGCGGACCGCGGTGGACGTGCTCCGCTCAACCCGGATGCGACGCGAGACGTACGTAGGCCCATGGTTGCCCGAGCCGATCGTCGAGCGACTGCCGAGCGGGGTGAACCCGGCCGAGCAAGTCTCGCATAACGACGCTGTCAGCTACGCGCTCCTGGTCGTCCTCGAGTCGTTGACCCCGGCCGAGCGAATCGCGTTCGTGCTGCACGACTTGTTCGCGATGCCGTTCCAGGAAGTCGCCAAACTGGTCGGCCGCTCGACGGAAGCCGTACGGAAACTCGCATCACGAGCTCGCAACCACGTTCGGGCCGACGCGTCGCGCCTCGAGGTCGACGCCGAGCAACATCGCCGGACCGTTGTCGCGTTCATGGCCGCGGCCGCCGGCGGAGACCTCGACCGGCTGGTATCTCTGCTGGACCAAAGCGTGGTCGCGACCTGCGACGGTGGCGGCATCATCAGTGCGGCGCGGCATCCCGTGAAAGGCCGCGACAAGGTCGCCCGCTACGTGTTCGGACTGGTCGAAATGCTTACCCCCGGCCAGCGTCTGGAGTTCGTCTTCGTCAACAGCATCCTCGGAAATGCCAGTTATAACAACGGTATCCTGGATTCGGTCACGTCGTTCACCACCGCCCGTGGACGCGTCATCAGAATCGACATCATCCGAGCCCCGGACAAACTAAAGCACGCAGCGAACCGTATGTGACAGCCACCACAGCACAAACGGTCCCATAAGCGCATTCACAGCCCCGGGCACCGCACGATGTCACATTTCGCACCTGGATCTCGTCCCTGCTGGGCCAATTCATTACTGCCACCAGGGATGGTTCTGTCCTCATGAGATACTCGACAGCCAAGGCGCCGTTCCGAGTAATCGCCGTCGGTGCCGCCGTCACGCTTTGTATCGCTGGCCTTTCCGGTGCTCCCGCCTATGCCGCGCCATCGGCCACACCGGGTGCGCCCGGGGCCGGCGATCGGCTCTTCCCGCTCCTCGGCAACGGCGGGTACGACGTACAAAATTACGATTTGAGTCTGACCTATCCGAAGAAAGACCCCAAGCAGCAAGTCACCGGCAACGTGACGATCACGGCTGTCGCGACGCAGGATCTGTCCCGCTTCGACCTCGACTTCGGCGGCGACGGCCTGGCCCGGGTCACCGTCGACAACAAGACCGCCGCCTTCCGCCGAGACGGCGACGAGCTGATCATCACCCCGGCGCGCGCACTCAAGAAGAACAAGGCGTTCAAGGTGACCGTCTCCGGCTTCGCGGCCACTCCGGTCACCGGCACCCAGGACGACCCGAGCGGTTTCCTCACCACCCCGGACGGCACCGTGCTCATCGGGCAACCCAATTTGGCACACCAGCTCTTCCCGAGCAATGACATCCCCAGCGACAAGGCCACTTACACCATCACGCTGACCACTCCGACCGGCTGGACCGGGACGGCGAACGGCGTACGCGTCCGAACTCTTCCGCACGGGGGCTACGTCTCCTCGACGTACCGCGAATCGAACCCCATGGCCACCGAACTGGTCCAGGTCGCCGCCGGTGACTTCGTCGTGCGGACCCAGCCTTCGGTCGATGGCGTACCGATCCGTGACGTGGCGCCGGCTCGTCTCGCCGACACCCTCCTTCCGAAGGCGAAGGACGAGCGCGCCGAGATGGCGTACATGGTCAGCAGGGTCGGCAAATACCCGTTCGAGAACTACGGTTCGCTGTTCATCGACGCCCCTCTCGGAGTGGCGCTGGAGACTCAGACACTGCCGATCTACGACTCGACAATCGCCGCGCTCCCGGCGAACGAGTTCAACCCCAGCTCGATCCACGAGCTTTCGCACCAGTGGTTCGGCGACAGCGTCGCACCGAAGACCTGGAGCGACGTCTGGCAGAACGAAGGCCACGCGACGTGGTACGAGTACAACTACGCCGCCGACCGTGGCACATTGAAGGAGTACAGCGGTCTCGACACGATCGATGACCTCTTCAAGGCCATCTACGCGGACGGCGACCAGTTCCGCGCCCAGTTCGGGCCGGTCGCTCGCCCGCTGTCGGCTGCAACGCTGTTCGACCTGTTCAACCAGAATGTGTACTTCGGTGGCGCGCTCACCTTGTACGCGCTGCGGCAGCAAGTCGGCGCCGCCAAGTTCGGCTTGATCGAGCGGACTTGGGCGACACTGGACCGCGGTACCTCCCAAGGGACCGACGACTTCATCGCCCTGGCGTCGAAGGTGTCCGGCCAGGACCTGACCGGCTTCCTGCGGTCCTGGCTCTACGGGACCAAGACCCCGCCGATGCCCGGGCACCCGGATTGGACGGTCAAGCCGGTCACCGCAACCCCCGCGGTCCTGTCCCTGCCCCGCCGCTGACACGAACACCGTCGTTGTCCGCGTGCGCCGGGTCGCCCACGGCGATCCGGCGCACGCTCGACGGGCGTCAGGCCGGAAGCTTGATTTCTCGATCGGGCTGGATGCCGCCCGACTTGTCGAACCGGAACGTCCACACTTTGATCAGCGACGAATCCAGCTCGCCGGTCGGCGTGAACTTGTACGTTTTCGCGACGCCCTGGTAGTTGACGGTCGACAGGTACGCGTTCAGCTTGTCGGGCGTGGTGCCACCGCCGTCGATGCCCTGCAGGAGCATGTTCGCCGCATCGAACGCGACATCGGTGTAGGTGCCGGGTGTCTGGTGCCATCTGGCCTGGTAGTCGTCGTTGAACGTGCCGGCCGCCGCCTCGGGTGGAGAGCAAAGACAGGTCGTCACGGTTCCGGCCGCCGCCGCGTTACCCGCGGCCCTGGCCAGAGCGCGGTCCTGGAGGCCGTCGCCGCCCACCAGCGTGCCCGTCCAACCCGCCGCCGTGAGCTGCTTACGGATGATGCCGGCGTTGGCGTAATAGCCGCCGTAGAAGAACGCGGCCGCTCCACTCGACTTGACCTTCTGCACCAGAGGCGAGAAATCGGTCTGCTTTCCGTCCCCCTCGGTCTTGTCCGAACCGACGACGATCGGGCCGAGTTTCGCCT
Organism: Actinoplanes sp. TBRC 11911; assembly: GCF_012933445.1. Classification (GTDB taxonomy): domain Bacteria; phylum Actinomycetota; class Actinomycetes; order Mycobacteriales; family Micromonosporaceae; genus Actinoplanes. The sequence goes on along the minus strand of NZ_JABBNC010000015.1, from coordinate 37,011 downwards.
TGACCTGATCGGCCAGACCCGCGCCGTACGCCGACTGGTCATCGGCCACGAACACCTTCGGCGCCTTCAAAACATCCTTGATGTACGCCGCGGCGGCCGGCCCCTGCGTGTCGTTGTTCGCCACCGCGCGGTGGAACACTTTCCAGCCCTTGGCCGCGAGTGACGTCTCGGTGGCACCCGGTGTGATCGTCGGAAGGCCGGCCGAGTCCAGGATCGGATCGGCCGCCTCCGATTCGCCGGAGAACAACGGGCCTACCACACCGATGATCGTTTTGTCCGCGACGAGGCTGCGCGCCACCCCTGGGGCGAGCGAGGGGTCGCCCTGCGAGTCGAACTTCGCCACCTGGATGCAGTCGGATCCCATCTTCTGGTTGTGCTGATCGACCGCCAGCTGGACACTCTGCTCGACCGGAACACCGAGGTTGGCGGCTTGCCCGGTGAGCGCGCCGAAAAGCGCGATCTTGTAACCACACTTCGGATCGCTCGAGGCGGCATCGCTGCTCGCGGATTTGTTGCAAGCAGCGCCACCGACGAGAAGGCCCATGACGACCACCCCGCCGACACCCCGCGTGAGAACCTGTTTCAAATCGGAACCCCCTTCTGTGTCGAATACCGCTGGGTGCAAGGACGTGGCCGCACACCAAGACGTGACACGAAGGCGAATTCATGTGTCGCCCGCCTCAACAACCAAGGCGTGGCGGGGTGCCGGCAGGCGACGAACTTCGTGGGTTTCGGAGTGCCGTCGCCTCAGTGGCTGACGTTGTTCGTGGCCTGACTCGTAACTCCAGGGTCAATTCATCGGCGCGGTCAGTTTACTGGAGTCGCTTGTATTGCACGTACCATCCGTACAGGACGATCAGCAGGTAGACGCGATTATCGAGAGTAACCAGAGAAGGCGCCACCGGAGTCGCCTGGCCAGTGCTTTCCGGCGTCCAACCGGAGCCTTCGTACGTTCCCCAGTACTGGAACATGAGTTGATTCCACATGCGTCCGTCATCCGCTCGATGGGTGAGCGCCAGGGTATTGTCCGCATTAACGGCGATGTGTGGGCTCGAATGGGTAACGCCACCCAAGGAGCTCCAGTTTCCCCAACGATCCGAGCCGATGACCATCGACGCGATGTAAATTTGGTTGTCCGTGCCTTGATGTACGGCCCAGACCCGGCCGGCCGAGGAACCTCGGTGCCTGGCGCGGCCCAAGCCACCGTCGGCGCCGACGGGCTCCGGGCGTTGTCTCCCATGAGTTCCGGGTAGGCCCAGGACGCACCGTTGAAATCTGTCCAGAACAGGCGTTGATCGTCGTTCCCGGGCTGCGAGTCACCGCGATACACCATCACCAGATCACTGGATCCCGGACCTAGTTGCGTGACCGAGACGCTTTGTGCCGTGGTGTGTCCCGGGATGGCGGTCCAGTCACCCCAACTATCCGGACCGGTGGCGTCCAGCGGAGCTGTCGAGAAGTAGATCCGATGGTCCTGTCCCACGTGGAAGGCCGCCCATCCATCGCGGAACGGCGCGATCGTCGGGGCGACGCCGGTGTGTGCGCCGGTTCTGATCTGATACGGCGCACCGCCGTTGTAGCTGACCGAGACCACATCGGTCCGGAATCCGCGCCATATGGCCATGCGGTCGTCGCCTTGACGTGCCTCGCTGTACGTGTCGGAGGTATAGATGACACTGCTGTTCGCCGTCGTCTCCGTGTGCCAAGTGTTTTCCTCGCCGATAAGTCCAGCGGCGGCGGCATCAGCCGTGCCATTCGCGAGAATGACCGAGAACACGGCTGTGACCGCGACGGTCCACAGTCTCCTGGAGCGTAACAAGACAACCTCTCTTCTTCGCGCTGGGTGGTTCGCGCAAAAGGACGAGAGGCACCGACGACACGTGACACGTCGATGTCATCGCGTGGCGCGCCTCACCCAAGCCGGCGGAAGGTCCGGCAGGAGGGAGGGATGTATCCGTTGAACCGCGGGCTCTCCAGCAGGTCGGTACGCTGCCGCTCGTCCAGCGGCAGATCGTCGAAGATCGCCGGGTCGAGCGTCAGGGGATCGCCGCGGAACCGGTCGATCCGGTCGCGCAGCATGGTCCACACCGCCGGGCCGGCGTCGCCGAGGTCGACGTTGACGGCAAACGCCGACGCGTCACCCTCGGCGAAGAACGTGGGCCGCAGCACCTCACCGCTCGGATCGAGGTATCCGTTGTAGATCAGGTTGTCGTACAGCTCGGCCCGGTGCGCCTCGGTGAGTTCCGCGAAGCCGGCGAGGTCCGACGGGTAGAAAGACACCCGAGCGTCCATGAGGACTTGACCTCAGAAGAAGGCCATCGGCGCCTCCACGATTTGCAGACTGCCGGTGGCGGTGTTGCCGGCCACCATCGTCCCCAGGCAGACCCGGTCACTGACCCGGTACTGGTCCGGGAGGTTGACCCGCACCGCGTAGGCGATCCGGGCAAGGATGGCGGTGATGGTGCTGACCTCGTCGAAGATGGCCATGGCCCGCTCGTTGGAGTCCGGCGCCTCGGACAGCTCCTTGAAGTGCCAGGCCGAAGGGAACAGCGCGACCATCCCGTTGACCACGTCGATGCTGGCCATCAATCCCCGCCAGTCCCTGATGCGGAGCGTTCCGAAGCCGATCTGGCGGCCGTTCCACGGCGGTCCCGCCCACGGGTACTTCTTTTTCAGGACGACCCCGGCCGTCTTCGTCACCTGACGCACGCCGGTGATCGCGACACCGATGTACCGCACATTCTCGTCGCGTATCGCGGCGACCGGCACGATCAGGTTCGCGACATACCCCGCCATGCCGGTGCCCCCGGCGCCCGCCGCGGACAGAATGGTGGTGAGCCGGGCCAGGTCATTGGTCTCGTCGTCGGGCAGCTCCGTCTCGACCATCGCGTACGCGCTCGCGACCATGGTGAGGACCCCCGACGAGAAGTGCCCGACGAAGTGCATCGCCTGCTGCCAGGTCGGCATCGTGGTCATCACGGCGGAGGCCCGCAGCATCGGCTGCGGCGATCGGCCGATGAGTTGCTCCCAGTCGGTCGTCGAGATGAGGTACGCGGTCTGCGCGTCGTCGGGGAACGGCGCCCGCTGGGTGGCGATCTTGTAGAGCAGGGTGGCCGGAATGGCGGAGATCCAGCAGATGATGTCGAGCGAGGAGAAGTCCGGGATACCGAAGTAGTTCAGGACGTCCGAGACCACCGGAATGTGGACCGGTGTGTCCAGGATGTCCAGCGCGAGCCGGACCGTGCCGGAGATCAGCTCCAGCGACGCGTCCAGCACGACGCGGGAGCTTTCCAGCACCGTCTCGCCCAGGATCGCGACCAGCTCGGTCAGGATCTGATCCAACGGTGTGCTGGCCAGGCGTGAGCCGAGGTCCACGAGACGGTCGATCGCCGCGTACAGGGTGTCGCCCTCTCGTTCGAGGGCCTCCGCGATCGCCGTGATCGGGCCGGGCCCCGCGATCGCGGGGTCCGGGCCCAGCTGCGTGGTGTTCTGCGCGTTGTTCTGGTAGTGGTACTGCAGCATCGAGCCCGGCGCGCTCTGATCCGGGCCGGACCCGGACATCGCGGTGGGGCTGGACCCGGCGGTGTCGCCGAGCGCGGCCCAGTCACTGTGCCCGGCCCAGTCCGCGATGACCTGCTCGGCCGCGACGATCCGCTGGTCCAGCTCGGTTCGCAGGACGTCCACCTGGCCGGCCTGGTAGGTGAGACAGGTCTTGATCAGGTTGTGCAGGACGTCCTTCGTGCGGGCGATGTCGTCCCATTCGAAGAGGAACTGGAGGAACTTGATGACATCCTCGATGAAGGTGACGATCATCTCGAAGACGTGCGCGATGCTCGCGACGACGGTCTCCAGGTGCTCCAGCACGCACTGGAACACCTGGCCACGAATCTTCGCCACCAGGTTGTAGACACCGGTGACCTCGTCGACGAACACCTGGATCTCGTCGGCCACCTCGTGCTCGAGATAGTTGATCAGATCGCCCGTGTCGACGAATCCCAGGTCCAGCCCGGCGCCGAGCGCACCCGGCACGGCCGGAACCGGCCGATGCCGCGCCGGGCGGCGCCGGTCGGCGCGCCGCCGGACCACAATGCGCCGCTGGTGACCGGGCCGGCCACGATGCTTCGCCGGCCGGGCCGGCCGGGGAGCCGAGGCGGTGAGCGTCGTGAAGCCGTCGTACGCGTCGCCGAGCGCCCCGGTGGCCTCGGCCACCGCGTCCAGGTCGGTCTTGTCGCTGCCGGCCGGCACGAACGGCCGCGTCGTGCCGTCGGGTTCGGTGATGACCGCGGCGGTGAGCGTGTCCGCGCTGTCCAGGCCGGCCGCCTTCTTGAACGCCTTGTCCATCGGGTTGATGTCGAGCTGGGCGCTGCCCGCGGTCACCGTCAGACGTGACCCGACAAGTGTCTCGACCGGTTCGACGACGGTAATGCAGCCGTCCGAGTCGGTCGTCGCCTGGACGGGCCGGGGCCCGACCGTGTAGTAGAGGTAGTTGATGTAGACGCCGGCCACGTTGGACGCCTGAACGGTGACCGGCACCCCGGCCACCCCGTTGCCGTCGGCGTCGTTGACCCGCACCCGCGTGGTGTAGGTGCTGACCCCGCGCGCCGGGGTGGTGGTCTGTGGCGGCTCCAGGGTGATGTCGCGGGACGTCCACATCGTGGTGTCCGGCGACTTGACCATCTTGCGGAGCTTGTTGGCGCCGGTGTGGCAGAAGAACGTGTTGGCGTCGTTGGCCCGATCGAGGTACGGCGAGATCTGCTCGGCCCCCGTCACGATCGGCACCGGCACGCTCCACGGGCCGGCCACCGGGTTGGTTCCGGTGCAGGTGGTGTAGAAGACCTGGTTGCTGGCGTTCAACCCCCACACCACGACACCGCCGCTGGTGGTCGCGGCAAACAAATCCCGTACGCCGGAAAGCAGTTGATTGTCGAACAGGCGCACCGCCACCGCGCCGTCCTGCTGCTTGCTCGCCGCCAGGTAGTACAACGTGCCCCCGGACGCGATGTACAGGTCCGAGGTGTTGTCGGTCCGGCGGCAGGCGGCGATGCTCTCGGCGATCCGTCCGCCGGGCAGGGTGAACCGGCTGGCCGGCGGCGCCGTCGTCGCGTACGGGTTGTAGAGCGGCTGGTAGATGAGTTGCGAGCGGCCACCGATCTGCCCGGCCGTGTAGAGCCCGTCGAGCTGCTGCCCGGATTTACGGCCCAGGCAGCTGGCGTACGCGGTGGCGTCCAGGTCGATCGCCAGGTCGTGCGGATGCCACGCGTACCCGCCCGGCTTGGCCGGGTCGATGTAGTAGCGGAACACCAGCTTCGGTGAGCCGGCCGGGTCGCGCAGCACGTCGACCACGATGTACTCGCGGTCGGACGCCTCGCTGAGGAACACGTTGACGATCTTCAGCCGGGACAGCTGGTGGCTCGGGTCGTCGAACGCGAAGACGGTCCAGCTCGGCGCGTCCGCCCAGGAGGTGTCGGTGCCGGAGTTGGCAAGGCTGAGGCACAGATGATCGTCGTGCTCGTCGGTGGCCACCATCGCCAGATGGATCTGGCCGGCCGCGTGCTGTGCGGCGGCGAAGTCCGAGCAGCGGGTGGTCTTGCCGGGGAACGCGCGGGCGAGCAGCGCGCTGCTGGCGTCCGAGCGCACCCAGCCGGCCCGGGTCTGGGGCACCTCCCGGGTGACGTAGAACGCGCCATCGGTGCCGACCGAGAACAGCAGCGACGATCCGTCGGCCGTCTGCAGAGCCTGGAACTTCCCCTCCGGGGCGAGGATGTCGCTCTGGAGGAAGTTGTGCATCAGTTCCGACGAGTACGCGAGTGAGAAGGCTTCTTCCATGGCGGCTTGCTCCTGTGGTCGGGAGTCTCGCTGGTGTGCTTCGCGGGGGCGGGTTTGGCGGCGGGCGCGGGCGCAGCCGCGCCCAGGGGTGCCGGCGTGGCGGCGAAAGTGGTGTTGCTGGCGAACACCACGGTGTCGGGCTCGCTGGGCGTGCCGGGTTTGCTGGTGCAGACCATGAAGTTCCCGTCGTCGCGCAGCACGGCGACGTACGAGCCGAGCGCGCTCTGTGCCGTCCCTGACGCCCAGTACGGCGATCGGAGGTTCAGCGGGCTCGTTCCGTTGTAGAGCACGAAGTTCCCGTCGGACTGCATGGTGGCGACGTACGGCACCCCGCCCGGCTGGCCGACGAACAGGCCGGGCTGCTTCGAGGCGACCGACCAGTACGGCTTGGACAGATCCGGTGCTCCGTCGACGGCGTGCACCAGCACGAAGTTGCCGTCGTTCTGCAGGACCGCGGCGTACCGGCCGTTGTTGGACACCAGGAACCCGCCGTTGGCCAGCCACTGGCCGGCGACGAGGCGGTCGGCGCCCTCGACCTGACCGGCCGGCAGGTAGTGCGGAGGCGGTCCCTGGTCCGGGTCGGCGTAGCTGATGTGCGCGACTAGATCGCCGCTCTCGGTGAACGCCACGTCCTTGAACGCGAACGTCCGGCCGCCGGGGAACACGAAATACTGCACGGTCGAGAAGGGCAGGCTGCTGAGCATCGTCCCGACCATTTGCTGCAGATACGCGCTCGCCGAGTCGTACTCCTCGTTGAGGTGCACGAAAAGGTTCATGAATGAGCCGAATTCCTCGTTGCTCGCCTCGTTCACCGGCGGTTGCGGGGTCGCCATCGACGCGACGAGCTGACCGAAATCGTCGATGGTGAGCGTGCAGGTGTCGGTGCGGTTGATGCTGATCGGTGTCCCGTTGACGGTTTGCAGGGCCTTGGTCACCGACATCTTGAACTGGAGGAACTGATACACCGTGATCTTGTTGCCGAGCACCTCGACCGATGCGTTGTAGTGCGTGCTCAGCGATGCCTTGCCGAGGTCACCGCCGAGGCCGGCCTGGTCGGAGGCGCTGGCGTCGTAACTGAACGACATCATGATCACCGGCCGCCCGGCCCGCAGCCGCTTCATCGGGCCGTCCACGATCACGGGCGTCTGGCCGGGTGTGACGTTGATCGTATAGATGGGCTGGCTGGCGCCGCTCAGGCTGACCGTGACCGACGGCTGGTAGCAGTTGGCCTTCACGGAGGGCAGCAGCTGGTCTTTGATCAGCGCGAAGAACGGCACCCGGTTGATCGCCACCACGCCGTCATGGTCGGGTGCGGCACCGCCCGCGGGCTCGTCCACCCAGTTCCAGGTGAACGCGCCGGCGGGCTGCACCCCGGTACGGCCGGCCACGCACAGGTAGTCGAGTGTCGCGAGGTCCCGCTGCGCCGGGCTGGGGTGGGCGGCGGGCAGGCCGTCGTCACCGGTCCAGGGCATCACCTGCATGGTCATGTCGGTCAGGGCCATCGTCGCCGGCGACGGCTCCTGCTGGGTGATCGCGCAGGCCAGCACCGGGTCACCCTGAGCGCGCAGACCCAAGATGTACGCCCCGAGGAAGTACTGCACCAGCATGGTGTACGCCGGATGGGTCGGCTTGATCTGGTCGTCGAGCTGCGGAACCGACTCCAGGGTGGCGTTGTCGAGGTCGAACAGTAGCTGCTGAACGCTGAACGCCGTACCGCTGAGGTTCTTGATCTGCAGTTTCACCTCGTCGGGAAGCTTGTTGAAGCGGCTGCCCTCCACATCCTCGAACCGCAGCTCGACGTTGGACTCGAACACCCACGGCTCGTCGGCCTCCTGGGACAAGCTGGTCCAGGACGGCGACGAGTAGCCGCCGCCGGGGTCCAGGTTGACGAGCTCGAACTCGGAGCACAGCAGCCGATAGAGGACGTTGCCGGTCGGCCCGAGCTCCACGATGTCGGGCACCGTTTCCGGCTTGGACATCGGCGGGAGCCCGAGCTGCGCCCGGAACCCCATCATGAATCGGGCCTTGAGCAGATGCGCCAGGTCCTCGTCACGCATCGGGTCGGCGCCGGCCGGAACGCTGAACGGATCGGAGCCCTGCGCCCGGTCCAGGAGCTCCTCGTACGGGATCTCCTGGGGCTGGCCCTTCGCGTCGGCGACATAGCACACGGTCACGACCGGCTCGGTCAGCTCGGACAGGAACCATTTCATCGTCGAGTTGATGCTGGCCTGCGTGGTGGCCACCACGTAGTCGTAGCCCCACTTGGGATCGGAAAGATTCGATTTGGATGCGCCCATGGCAAAACAGCCCTTCCGGGAAATCTGAACAATGCGCGGGCGAATGACCGATCAGCGGGCGGAATCACCCATCGGCAAATGGGTGCGGCGCACGGGCCAAGAATGGTCACGTGGTGGGATGCCCAGCAAGCCGACGTTCCCATTCCCGGCGCTGGAGTGTCAAGCGATGGTAGGGCACGGTCGGCCCCGATACCAGTTGGTAAAGTCGCTGATGTCCGTTGGTTCAGAAGCAAATCACTAACCCGAAATGGATGAGTCTCGCCGCTGATCCTCAGATCACCTGAGGCTGAATGGCGGGTACCGGTCGGTGACCAGCAGGAACGCGTAGGCCTGTACGCGGAGTGCCCACCGGCCGACGCCCACCATGTAGTCGAACAGCGACCGCGGATAGCGTCCGGTGAAGAGGATGGCGAACCACGCGATGACCCAGACGACGATCGCGCCGATCCATAGGAAGGAGAGCACGATGTAGTGCGGGATCGCCAGCAGCCATTTGACCAGAGGGAGCCAGCGGTTGAGGTCCTGCTCGACGTCCGGGTAGTCGATCTCCAGATGCACCGACTGTTCCTCGACCGTCGAGGGATATCGATCGGTCACCAGAAACAGGTAGGCGCCGACCCGGGCGCTGAAGCGCGTGAACTCCCGGGCGAAGTCGAACCACCAGCGTGGGTAGCGCCGCCGAAACAGGATCATCAGCAATGTCGCGGCGAAGAGCGCGCCCACGATTCCGCCGCTGGTCGTCGTGGTGGTCGTGACCGCGCTGTCGGTGACCGTCCTTACCGTCTGGCTGGCATATGCGGAGAGCACGTTGAGAACAATTGCAATCGGGATGATCCAGATCAGCCGGAAGAACGACGTCAAGCGGTCGAGTCTCTCGGGGTAGTCGATATCCAATCGGGCCGCGTAGGCATTAGGTGCAGGCGTGACGACCACGACGATGCCTCCTATGTCGGATCATGCCGGCGGACAGCACCACGGCGCTTCAGCGGTTTTGTCAGCCCGGAGCAGGTACAGCTTTCACGCCCCTGTGACCGGCGTCAATGCGGCAAGCGCCGGATCCGGACAAACCGCCCGCTCAGGTATCACCCAGCTCAGTGCCAGCCGTGCGGGCGACTCCCGGCCCGCTGAGCCATCCCCGCTTCGCGGCCAGCACGGCGATCTGGAAGCGAGTCCGGGCCCCGAGCAGGGAACCCGCGTCGCTGATGTGTTGCTGAACGGTACGTCGGCTTATGTTAAGAACTCGGGCGATGGTCTCGTCCTTCATGCCGACCGCCAGCATGCGCAGGATTTCCCGTGTTCGCAGGTCCCGCCCCGAAGTCGGCAGGCCGTCCTCGCCGTCCGGCAGGTCGTGCCGCCTCGTCAGCGACACCGGCTCGGCGCGATCCCACACGCTCTCGAACAGTGCTGCGAGCGCCGTCACCAGCGCGGGCGCGTGCACCACCAATGAACCCGACGACGGGCGGTCCGCCCATATCGGAAGCAGAGCCGCCGCCCGGTCGAAAATCACCAGCTTCACCGGGATCTGCGATGTCAGACGAAGTTCTCCGCCCTGGCCCGTCCCACGCAGAGCCGTCTCGAGGGACACGGCGTCGGTGAAACCTTCCGTCTCGTACACCGATCGCATCCGCAGGCCGGACGCCACCCCCACCGCCTCGTCGGACGCGGACCCCGCCGTCACATACGGCGGCTTCGCCAGATGCAGCACTTCGGACGAGCTTTCGCTCAGCAACTGGGCATAGCGTGCGGGCACCTCATCCGCGCTCGTCAACACCTCCACCATGTCCGTGGCGCGCGGCCCGGCGTGTTCTTCGAGCATCCGGTCCACCAGATCCTCGACCCGGGCCAATTCGGCCCGCCGCCGGGCCAGCAGGGCGCCGAGCGACGGTCGCGGCGGTGCGGCTGCCCAGCGCGGCACCGCACCACCGATCCGCAACGCCAAGGCCGAATCCACCAGGAGGCGTAGTGCCCGCTCCGCCTCGGCGGGCGACACCCCGGCCGCGGACGCCACCTCCGCACCGTCCGCAGATCGTGCGGCCAACAGGTGTTCCCACACCCGGCCGGCCAGCGGATCAAGACCGATCGCCGCCCACGGTATATCCGTTTCGTCCATATGCTCCCCCGTACCCGTCCGATCTGAGCATGCCAGGAACGCCGCGCGCCTGCTCATCTGTGCAAATGCACAAGATCGTTCTTGTGGTGGCAGCCGATACCGGGGTGAGGTGGGCAAACCTGTTCACAACCTCGCAGGAGCACCAATTGCGCAGACCCAAGGCACTACCCGCCATCGCCGTTCTGGCGGCGGTCACCATTCTCGCCACCACCGCCCAGCCGGCGATCGCGGCAACCCCGACGCCGAGCGACACGAGGGCGTCGGAGGGGTCCGCCCCGGTCACCGAGGCGCCCGCCACGGACACCCCCGCACTCGTGGACGACGTGGCCGACCCGGTCGACGCCACGATCGCACCGGACCAGGCCGCCAAAGCTCACCTCGCGGGCCATCGGGACCGCTACAAGATCAGCGATCCGGCCGGCACGCTCACCACCGCGAGCGTCGAGACCGAAGGCGAACGCGAGACGGTCCGGCTGGACCAGAGGTACAAAGGCCTGCCCGTGTTCGGCGCCCAATACGTGGTGCGTGCCGAGAAGGCGGCCGGCAAGCGTACGGTGACCGGAACGTCGGGTACCTACTTCACGAACCTGGACGTCGACACGGCCGGCACCACGATCCCCACCGCGATCGCCGTTTCCCGCGCCGTCGACGAGGTCCGAAAGAGCCTGCACCCCGGTGCCGCGGTCGTGGCCTCCGCCCCGGGTGCCGCCGCCGACCTCGCCGGCACCGACCAGGGGCTCGTGGTCATGCCGACCGGCACCGGGGTGCTCGCGCGGCGTGTGCTCGTCAAGGGCAAGGACGCCGTCACCGGCCAGCCCGTGCTCCGCGACGTGTATGTGGGCGCGACTAACGGGGTGCCGCTTCTCAGCGTCAGCCGGATCAAGTCCTTCGTCGCCGGCCAGCAGGCCGTCGCCCTGGCCGCCGACGGCAAAGCGGCCGCGCCGCAGACCAGAACGACGACGCTGCCGGCGGGCAACGGCACGGTGCCGGTCGTCGGCCAGGGCACCACCCTGCACGGCGCCACCGTGTCGCTGCCGCTCGTCAAGTCCGACACCGGTTCCTACCTCATGAAGGACCAGACCCACTCGGCGCCGCTCACCACCTGGGACGCCCGCGGCCGGGACTACTACGACCTGCTCGGCGACCAGTGGCCGGAGGGCCTGGCGCCGTTCGCGTCGCCGTCGACCAAGCTCGGCGCCGACCTGACCGACGCCGGCGCCGTGGACGCCGGCTGGGACGCCGCGAAGGTGTTCGAGTGGTACCGCGACAAGCTCGGGCGCAACAGCCTGGACGGCGCGGGCATGCCGATCGACTCGATCGTCGGCATCACGTACGGCGGCTCCCCCTGGGTGAACGCGTACTGGGACGGCACCCGCATGGTCTACGGCAGCGGCGACGCCGAGTATCTGCCGCTGGCCGCGGACCCGGACGTCGTCGGCCATGAGATGACGCACGGCGTGGTCGAGCACACCGCAAGCCTGGTCTACGCCGGACAACCGGGCGCGCTCAACGAGGCGATCGCCGACTACTTCGGCAACGCCATCGACGTCGACGCCTCGGGCACGTCGATGTCCGACCCGCAGGCGAGCCTGATCGGCGGCGACCTCTGCCGTACGCTGGCTCCCGCTCAGTGCGCCCTGCGCGATCTCGACGACGGCGCCACCACGGCGGACTTCCAGCACCTCATCGACACGCCCTCGATGGACGACGGCGGCGTGCACCTCAACTCGACGATCGTGTCCGGCGCGCTCTGGGACCTGCGCCAGGCGCTCGGCAAGACGGTCGCCGACAAGATCGTCTACCGCGCCCTCACCGATTACCTGACGCCGATGTCCGATTTCGTCGACGCGCGCGACGCGGTGCTCGCCTCGGCCAAGTCGTACCGCCTGAGCAAGAAGGACCTCAAGGTGGTGCAGACCGCGTTCGACTCGCGGGGGATCACCGCGAAGTGGAAGGCGAACCTGTACGGCAAGGGCACCGACGTCCTGATCGACAGGCTCAACACCGGCGTGTACGCCGACATGAAGGCGAGCACGGCGGGCGGATGGTTCGCCGTGCCGCGGTCGGACGCGAACCGCACCCAGCCGACCTCGATCTGGGTGGGTCGCACCAACGGCAAGGGCACGCCGTACCGGATCTCCCCGGACGACGGGACCATCCACAGTTTCCCGCACACCGACGGCAAACGGGTCGTCTGGTTGTCGATCGGGCTGGACCCGTCATCGCCGACGGGCGAGACCAACCGCATCCTGTCGGCGCCGGTCGGCGGCGGCCCGGTCAAGGAGCTCTACAGCTCGCCGGAACGCGTCGACGGCGTGGGCTTCGACGGCGACGTCGTCACGTGGAGCCAGTACGACCCGGCGCAGGGCTACCTCGACGTCGTGCGCTACCTGCGCGGCAGTTCGCCGACCGTGCACACCCTGGCGCATCCGGGCTGGGCCGGCAGCGCGACCGCACCGAGCGTCAAGAACGGCAAGATCTCCTACATCCGGTACGAGAATTACACGCAGCCGGACGCAAACGGCCGGTGGTGGTCGCTGGGCGTCGAGGTCTACGACCTCGCGACCGGGCGCACGACCTACGCCGGCGGCGACGCGGGCGCCGAGCGGATGAGCTATCCCGACCTGTCCGGCACCGGCGTCGCCTGGATGACCGACCGCGACTACGGCACCATTGTTGACGGCGAGTGGACCCAGGGGGCGTACTACGACTCCGTGCGGCTCTTCGACTTCGCCACCCGCACCAGCCACCTGCTGTTCGACGAGAACTCCCCGCAGGCGATCCGCGCCGACACCGTCGCGCTCTCCGACACCACCCTCACCGTCACCGAGGAGGCCCCGGTGAAGGCCTGGCTCGACAGCGGCGGCTACCCGGACAACGCGCTCAACCCGAAGCTCAAGCAGTACACATTCCAGGGCAGGTACATCGGCCCGGCCTCCTGCAGCCCCGGCGCCCAGATGTACGCGGCGGCGGGAGCGGGACGCGAGGTGGTCTACATGGACTCCTCGGCGTCCGGCTTCGGCCTGGCGTACGCGCCGGGAGCCAAGTCCTGCAAGTAAGCCCCCGCTGGGCGAGAACAACGTGGCCCCCGTTGTGGGCGGGGGCCACGTTCTCACCGTTCGCCGTTGCCGGCCTTGCTAGTTACACTGCTGGTCAGGCGTCGCGCAGCGTGCCGATGATGCCGGCGTTCCCGCGGTTCGGAGCGGAGGCGAACAGAACCTCGCCCTTGTCGCCCGCGTCACCGTTGGCCTGGGCCAGACCGTAAAGGCCGCTGATCACGATCGTCCTACCGTTGGTGCCCTTCAGGAAGCCGACGAAGTGACCCCGGCCGTTGAAGACCGCGATCGTGCCGCTGTCGTGGTTGCCGATCAGAATGGCGCCCGGGAACTCGAAGCCACTCGGCGCGTTCACCACGCCCCAGGCGCCGTCGAATACGCTGTTACGCGGGTTCTGGTAGTGGTACATGAACCCCATGTTCTCTGAGTACGCGTCGACCCAGCCCTTGGTGCTGTTCCTGCTGTTGCTGGACTCGAAAGTGACCAGAACCGTGTTGCGGTTCAGCTCCGCGACGTTGAACACCCGCGCGTCACGCGAGATGTGAGGGTCGCGGATGGAGCCGATGAACTTGTAGTCGCTGTTGAACAGGTCGACACGGTTCTGCCGGTTGTTCGCGGCGGCGAGCACGGTGTGACCCTTGTAGTTGTGAATCAGCGAGATGCCGGTGTAGCTGGCGCCGCGAACGCTTACCTCGCGGAAGGTGTTGGTGCCGCTGAAGAAGGCGTCGATGCTGCCGTCCTTGCTGGCGATGATGAACTTGGCGCCCTTGAATCCCTTCGTGTCGTTGAACACGACGCCGGTCGGCGAGCCGTTTTGGACGTGGACCGGCGGCTTCTGGGAGACGCCCTCGTTGCGGCCGCCTCCTTCGAAGAGAGTCTCGATGTTCCGAGCGTTCTCGGAGACCCACCCGGCACCCGTCGGGCCGAGCGCGACACCCCACGAGCGTTGCACGGTCTGGTCGACCTGCTGGGCACCACGAAGGTCCGACAGCACAGCCTTGACCTCGATTCCGTGAGTGCTGGGGGCGGCGTTCGCGGCGGCGCCGGGGACGACGGTGGCCGCGATGGCCGCCGCGGCAAAGCCGGCGGCAGCCAATGTAAGACGCTTGCGCATCCTGGTTCCTTTCCACTGTGGCTCGCATCGTTGTGCGTGCCTGCTGACCATCAAACGCGGTCTTCACAGGGAACGGTCAGCAATTGTGACGGGCGACTATCGATCGGCACGGGTCGTTTCGCCAGCACATTTCAGAACCACGCCGGCCACGGTCAAAAATACACGCGCTGACGGTCTCCTACGCCATTCGCGGACGAAAGATCATTGGCCGGGCAGGAGACTCTCTTCGCTTTCAAAACGCCTCTCGTGCCCGGATCGTCGAAGGTGACCCTCGGCGACCGCGGCCCATGGCGTTTCGCATCGCGCCGATGTGGTCATCCACCAGGGAAAACAGGCTGACGGCCAGGCGCAAATCCGGGCCGCGGATCGGCAGTGAATCGTCACTCTGGAGAAACAAAATTGGACGCCCCCGGCTCCGCGGGCCGGCAGCAGAAACGGCAAAAGTAAATCCCTTCACTGCGGTCGGCGGAACGATGCGGGATTTGCGCCGAGCGAGAGAACGTCGTGCTTATCGATCCGATGTTCGCAGGATGCCGGGTACGACGGAGGTCACCTGTCAAATAGAAGACCCTCAGGAATTCCTCATCTTCGCCTTCGCACCGGGAACCCGGCCGTTTGCCATCCGGTTCGGACGGCGAGCGGCGCGCCGAACAGGACCCCGGCGGTGACCCGCCAGGCGTACGGACGACGGCGGTGAATTTCCCGCCTTGGCGTGCGTCTGCTGAGCACATTCGGCGGACGGAACGGTAACGAGTGAATGGTGCTCCACAGCGCGGATCAGACAATGGCAGGCGTCGCTCTGCTGGGCGTCGTCACCCTCGAGTACGGCCGGGCCTTCCTGCATCGCGTGGTGGACGGCACCCTGGCAGCTCACACCGTCGAACTGGTTGTCCTCGGTGTCGTGGTTATCGTGCTGGTGCAGGCGAACGTGGTGGAAAAGCCGTGGTCGACGCTCTGCTATGGAGTGCTGATCGCCACCATCTTGATGCCCGCCAAGCTTTTCCGTTCGGTTGCCGGTGACAACCCGCAATGGTCGAGCGGACTGATCGCCCTGGTGTGGATCGGCACCGCCGTCTTCTTCGTGGGCCTGTTGTGACGGGGGCCGCAAGCCGCGGCCCCCGATCACTACTCGCCGCCGGGCACCGGCGCCGACATCGCGGCCGAGAACGCCGTGTGCGCGCTGAACAGCACGAGCAGGCAGAACAGGATGCCCTCCCATTGGGCGCTGTTGAGCGACGAGCCCAGCGCGGTGTAAAGCGCGGGCACCGCCGCCACCAGCGCGACCAGCGCGTTGAGCGGCAGGCCGATGAACAGCAGCACGCGTGCCGACACCCGGGATCCGTCGTGGGCCAGGCGCGGCACCATCAGCAGGATGGCGATGAACCCCAGAACGCCGGCGGTGGTGAAGGCCAGCCGCCACAGTGTGGGGACCTCGGGTGCGACCTGGCTCATCAGCGCGGCGGTTCCGGGCACGAGAAACTGCAGCGAGACCACGTACGCCATGCCGCCCGCCTTGCCGTTGCGTGCCCGCAGATGGCGGAGCTCCTGCACGGCCACCCACCACAGACCGAGAAGGGTGAAGTTGATGCCGGCGATGGTCGAGTAGAAATCGGTGAGATCCTGCATCACTGGCCTTCGTTGATCTCGAGTGCCACCCGGACCGCCGACTCGAGGGCGCCTTCGATCCATGAGTGCTTGAGTGAGGTGTGCTCGCCGGCGAAGTGCAGCGGTCCCTCGGCGGCCGCGATCACCGGATGGTGTTCGACGAGCTGACCCGGGGCGAACACCGCCGCCTCGCCGAACGCGAAGTCGTTGCGTGCCCAGCTCTGCGTGGCGCCGTGCCCGGTGTAGAACACCTCGATCCGGTTGCCGTGCACCTCCTGCATGCCGCGCAGCGCGTACGCGTACCGGTCGTCGTCGTCCATCGAGTCCCACCGCGCCGCGTCGTCGGCCCAGGTGTAGCTGGCCAGCACCACGCCGCCCGGGCTGCCCGGCACCGGATGCGACGGGTAGTACATGAAGCGGTTGGCGTTGTCGGTGACCGATCCGCCGCCGGTGATCCGGTCGGCCGGGTGCGAGCGCTGCCCACCGTCTCGGGCCCGTTCCAGGTCAAGCCGCTGCCGCGGCGGAATCTCGCCGGTCACGCCCTTGCCGACCAGGTCGGTCCGGTCGTCGGCGGTGCCGCGGTCGTAGCTGTCGTAGAGGCCCGGCTCGATGCCGTCCAGCTCGCGCCGCCAGTCCTGTTCGGTGAACTCCCACCAGCGCCGGCTGAACTCCAGCAGGACCTTGGTGGCGGAGTCGTAGTGCAGCTCGATGATCGCCCGTCGCTTGGCGTAGGACAGCATCGGCTCGATCTCGATGTGCCGCAGACCGGAGAACGGGACGGTGATGACGGCCACGTCGCCGATGAACGTCTCCCGCGAATCGCCGGCCTCCGAGTACGCCTCGATCGTCACCCCGGGTCCGTCGACGGCGTGCTGGATCGTGGCAACGCGCCGATCGAAGACGACATCCTCACCGAGCAGCGGTTCGAAGGCGTACGGGAGATGCCAGCTGCCGCCCTCGAGCTCCCAGTATCGCGTGCTGGGGTTGATCATCGAGCGCGCCATGTAGCTGTGCACAAAGGCCAGCGGGAGACGGGAGGTGATGTTCTCCAGCGTGCCGATGGCGTCGATGGCGTTGCCGTCCAGGCCGGCGACCTTGGTGAGGAACTGGCTCATCGACAGGTCGTCGAGTTCGTAGATCAGCCGCGCCCATGCCTCGACCTGCTCGGCGGCCTCGCCCGCACCCTCGGTTGCCGCGTGGTACTGGACGTAGGCACGGTGCAACGCGGCGTCCAGGGTGTCCCCGGCCGGGACGCCCCGCAGATCTTCGCGCACCGAGAAGCTCTCGTTGATCGCCGACGGGTCGCTTTGATATTCGGAGCGCCGCATCTGTACGCCGTTGACCCGCACCCAGGTCCGGCCGGCCGCCGTGGGCGCCTCGTACACGTCGTCGGCCTCGGGATCCGGCCCGTTGCGCCAGACCTCTCCGGTGGCGGCCCGGTAGATCACCGGAGGCGGGCTTCCGTACGGCCGGCCGGTCGCGGCATCGACGTCGACGTTGTAGAAAGGCCGGCGACGCAGCCCGAACTTGTCGACCAGTGCCAGGGTGAGCGGATGCATGTCGGGGATGCGCATCGCGCCGGCCTCGGCGTACTGCAGGGGGTCGGCGAACGGCGAGGTCATCCCGTGCTCGGGGTCGTCGCGGAAGGTCTTGATCCGGCCACCGAGCCGCCTCGGGTTCGCCTCGATGATCCGCACCTCATGACCGGCCTGCTTGAGCAGGTAGCCGGCGGCCAGACCGGCGATGCCGGCCCCGACGATCAGTACCCGCTTCGCGACGACCGCCCGCGGCAGACCCTCGTCGATCAGCACCTTCAGATACCGAAGTTTCCGGTCGCTGCCGTCGGAGTCGAGCAGCAGCACGTCGCGCGCGAGGTCCAGGCAGACCCTCCACCGCGCTTCGTCGAGTCCATCAGGGGTGGTCACGCTCGTCTCCCTTGATCGTCAAACGGAGTGTCCGCATCAGACGGACGAGAGCGACGGATATTCACCCGGACCATGAATTCTGCGAACGCCGCTGCGTCTGCCGGGCGTGACGGCTGACAAGACCCATCAAAAAGGATCCGATCTCCTCGTACGCGCGTTGGAGAACGAGGGGGTCGAACGCGTGTTCGCGGTCCCCGGCGAGGAGAACCTCGACGTGCTCGAATCGTTGCGTACCTCGACGATCGAGCTGGTGCTGATGCGCCACGAACAACCGGCGGCGTTCATGGCCGCGACGTACGGGCGTCTCACCGGCAAGCCTGGCGTGGTGCTCACCACGCTCGGCCCGGGCGCCACCAACCTCACCACCGGCGCCGCGTACGCGCAGCTCGGCGGCATGCCGATGGTGATGATCACCGGTCAGAAGCCGATCCTGTCCGCGCCGCAGGCACAGTTCCAGATCGTGGACATCGTGGGCATGATGAAACCGCTCACCAAATTGGCCCAGCAGATCGTCAGCACCGCGATGATCCCGACCATGGTGCGCAACGCGTTCCGCATCGCCGCCGAGGAGCGTCCCGGCGCCGTGCATCTCGAACTGCCCGAGGACATCGCCGCTACCGCCGCCGACGAGCCGCTCGTGGCCCCGCATCCGGAGGTTCTGCCGATAGCCGCCGACGAGGTGCTCGACACGGCGGCGGCACGAATCCTCGCGGCCTCCCGCCCCCTTGTCATGATCGGCGCGGCCGCCAACCGCAACCGGCTGGTGCCCTCGCTGTCGCGCTTCATCGCCCGCACCCGCCTGCCGTTCTTCAACACGCAGATGGGCAAGGGCGCGGTCGACGGCGCCGGCGAGCTGTACCTGGGGACCGCCGCGCTGTCCGAGGACGACTACGTGCACGACGCCATCGACAAGGCCGACCTGATCCTGTCGATCGGCCACGACACCATCGAGAAGCCACCGTTCCTCATGACCGGCTCGGTGCGCGAGGTTGTCCACCTCGGGTTCACCCCCGCGAACGTGGAGGAGGTCTACTTCCCGCAGTACGAGGTGATCGGCGACATCGCGGGCGCCCTCGACCGCCTCGGTGACCGCCTGGACGGGAAGCTCGCGCCGGACCCGGGCGGCCTCCTCGGCCTGCGTGAGCAGATCCACGCGCACGTCCAGGAGGGCAGCCTCGACGGGCGATTCCCGCCTCTGCCACAGCGCATCGTGCACGATGTCCGACAGGCCCTGCCGGACGACGGCGTCGTCACCCTGGACAACGGAACTTACAAGATCTGGTTCGCCCGCGGCTACCGCACGCACCGCGCCAACACGATCCTGCTCGACAACGCCCTCGCCACCATGGGCGCCGGCCTGCCCAGCGGCATGATGGCCGCGATGCTCGACCCCGGCCGCAAGGTGATCGCGGTCGCCGGCGACGGCGGCTTCATGATGAACTCGCAGGAGCTCGAGACCGCGGTGCGGCTGCGGCTCAACCTCGTGATGCTCGTCCTCGAGGACAACAGCTACGGCATGATCCGCTGGAAGCAGAGCGCGGCCGGCTTCCCCGACTGGGGCCTGCAGTTCGGCAACCCCGACTTCGTCAAGTACGCCGAGGCGTACGGCGCCACGGGAACCCGTGTATGGCGCACGGAGGATCTCGTGCCGATCTTGAAAAACGCGCTCGCCGAGGGCGGCGTGCACCTGGTGGTGTGCCCGATCGACTACAGCGAGAACCAGCGGGTGCTGATCGACGAGCTCCGCACGCACCGCGCCGCCGGCAACAACTGAACGGACAATCACCGCCCACCACGCGCGACCGGCCGAGATCATCTCGCCGGAAAAGGGCCGCCGCCCTTGCACAGGGTTACCGCGAAGGAGCAACATGCAGCTCGCAAAACGGTGGAAAATGCTCGCCGCAGCTCTCGCGGCGGCGTTAATTGCAACGTTCGCCATGGTGTCGCCGGCGATGGCGGACACGCCCACAAGCTGGGGCACGATCGGGCAGTTCTGGAACGTCAGGTCGGATCTTTCGCCGACGCAGACCACTTACCACGCCAACAACACCGCCGTTTCGTGGGGTGTGCCCGGTTCGAGCGCACAGAACACACCCGCCATCGTGACGCTGCCCAACATAGACCAGTCATTCGACCGGGCCCTGCTTCTCACCGCACTCCCCAACGGGCAGATCGCTCAAGCCGTCATCCGGGTCACCGACAACAACGGATTCGCCGCGTCGCAATGGCAAGTAATCAGCTCACACAATTACGGGCAAAACTTCCACATTGACGGATACGTTACGGCGGCGGCACGGGGAAACGACATCCGGGTCGGCGGACGCGACGTGAACAACAACTATCTGGTATACATCGGAGGCACCATCAGCCAGAACTCCAACGGGGCGACCGTCAGCTACGGAGACTGGACCTGGCAGCCCGGCTTCAGTGACCGATGGGTCATGAAGACGGAGCCCCACCTCGCACTTATCCACGGGCAATACCGCGCACTGTATTCAGACGATCTCGTCTACACCGCGGGCATAATTTAACAGGCATCCGGGCAGGCCCCGGGCGCTCCCAGAGACCGCCCGGGGCCGACGCGGTCTGGGCTCACACCACGGAGATGTCCACCCGGCCCGGAGTCTTTACCGGCCATTCATGCGGCGACGCGAGATCCTCGCCACGTTCTCGGGGATCCACAGAAATCGTTTCCCGGGCGTCTTAGCAATGACGCTGTTTCTCATGTGGAGGTTTCTATGCCGCAGCTGTTGCGGACCGGCGGTCGTCTGCTCGCCGCCGGGCTCCTGGTCGTCGCCGCGCCGGCCATACCGGCCGCGGCCTCGGCGAGCCCGCCGGGGCGGGTGCCGTTGCCCAGCCCCAACGTCGCCGACCTGACCGGTACGCCGGTCCCGCTCGCGCCGGACACCGTGGTGCCGCTGCGGGTCTATCTCACCCCTCGTGCCGGCCTGGCCGATACGGCGACTTCGGTGTCCACGCCGGGAAGCGCGGACTACACGCACTTTCTCACTCCGGGTCAATTCCGTCAGCGGTACGCCCCGAGCACCGCCGTATCGTCCTGGCTGGCCGGGCAGGGCATGACCGTCACGGCGACCACACCGCACTACATCGGTGTCTCGGCGACCGTGGCCGAGGTCGACGCCGCCTTTCAGACGCGGGTGAGCTCGTACGACACCACGCGAACGATCGGCGGGCAGCCCTTCGTCATCCATCAGCCCGGTGTCGTCGGCGGTTTCTCCGCTCCCGCGGCGGTCGCAGCCCAGATCACCAGCGTGACCGGCATCGAGCAGCTCGACCTGTCGAATCTGCCCGCACCGGCACCGAAACCAGCCCCCGCCCGCCGTTCCCTGACCACGGACGCCGGGTGCTCGCACTTCTGGGGCGAGCACACCGTGACGATCCCGGCGGCGTACGGCCACACCAAAGCGCCGACCACGCTCTGTGGATACACGCCCGACCAGGTCCGTTCGGCATACGGCGTGAAGTCGTACACCGGCAAGGGCCGCACCATCGCGATCATCTGGCACGGCCACCTGGCGCACATGGAAAGCGACGTCAACCGCTTCTTCGACGAGCACGGCGATGCGGGGTTCGCGCCCGGCCAATACGCCGAGAACATCGGCCCGGACGTCGACGACACGTGCGGGCCGGACAGCGGAGACGTCGAGGAGGCCAACAACATCACGTCGGCGCACATCGGCGCACCCGACGCCAAGATCGTGTACGTCGCGGTGAACTGCACGCCCACCATCGAAGCGTTGCTGGAGTCGTGGCTGGACGGGGCGTACCGGGTGGTCGACGGACACCTCGCCGACGTCGTCTCGATCTCCGGCGGCCTGAAGGAGTCGACCCTCTCGCCCGCGCAGATCGCACCGTGGGCCGCGATGCTCGAGCAGGGAGCGGTCGAGGGCATCGGCTTCACCTTTGCCGCCGGTGACGAGGGCGACCTCGGCCTGTCCGGCGGTTTCGACGAGCACGACCTGTGGTTCCCGGCGAGCTCGCCGTGGGTCACCGCGGTCGGCGGGACCAGCCTGGCCATCGGGCGCGACGGCAAGGTCGCCGGCGAGTACGCCTGGGGCGACAACATCGCCCGGATCGACGCCGACCGCACCGGTTACGAGACCCCGCCTCCCGGCGACTTCAACTGGGGTGGCGGCGGTGGCATCAGCCAGGTGTTCGCGCAGCCGGCATACCAGAAGGGCACCGTCCCGGCCGCGCTGTCGCGCACCGCGCGGGTGATGCCGGACATCTCGGCCGACGCGGGTTTCGCCTGGCTCATCGGCTTCACCGACCCATGTCCGCCGAACGACACCGCCCAGGTGCGGCCGTTCGACTCCTGCGGCTCGCCGGCCTACACCGAGGTGGCCGGTGGCGGCGGCACCAGCGCCGCGAGTCCGTTGATCGCCGCCCTGGAGGCGGACGCCATGCAGGGCGCCGGGCACGCGTTCGGCTTCGCCAATCCCCTGCTCTACCGCATCGGTACCGGCGCGGCGATCCGCGACCTCGCCCCGGTGAACCCGGCCGACCCGCCGATCGTCGTGGGCGACCAGGCGAGCGGCGGCTCGTTCGACCCGGACGCGCTGATCACGCTCGGCGAGAACAGCACCCTCGCGTCACGCGACGGCTACGACGACGCCACCGGACTGGGCGCGGCCGGGCCATCGCTCGTCAGCGCGATGATGCACCCGTAACCAGGTCGACGGGGCAGCCGGCCGGACCGGCTGGACAGCGCGAACAAAATCTCGAGATGGCAGCCGGAGCCGCGGCAACGCTGAACGGCACGGGAGAGTGCGCCCCTACCGTGCCGTTCCCGGCGCCTTGTCAGCTGAACAGGTTGAGGTTGACGCTGTTGGCCATCGCCTGGAGCCCGTCGGTGTTCGGATGCAGGTGGTCGCCGTTGTCGTACGCCGGAAGGTACTGCTCGGGGTTAGCCGGGTCGTGGCTGGCGGTGTCGAAGTCAACCACCCCGTCGCAGCCGCTGTTCGCGCTGCGAACGAACGCGTCGTAGCCGTCCCGGCTATCCTCGCCCGCCTGGGTCCATCCACTGTCCGGCTTGAACGGGGTGAGCGTGGCACACAGGAACTTGACGCCCTGGGCGTGCGCCGCGTTGATGATCTGCGTCAGCGCCGCCGTGAGCTGCGCCGCCGACGGCGGGTTGGAGTTGTTCACGTCGTTGATCGGATCGTCGGCGAAGACCACCCACTTGACGTTGGGCTGCTGCAGCACGTCCCGGGTGAACCGGTTGACCGCGCTCTGCCCGGAGCCGTCGTGCAGCAGGGCGTTGCCGCTGATGCCCTCGTTGAGCACGCCCACCGTACGGCCGGCCTGGTTAAGACGCACGGCCAGGTCGTTCGGCCAGCGCCGGTTGGCGTCGCTCAACGATCCGATGCCGTCGGTGATCGACGCGCCGAGCGTGACCACCGAGCCGGTCGCGGCGCTGTTCTGCACATCCAGCCCGGACAACAGGTTGTATTCGCCGTTGGTGGTCGGGTTGGTCAGCGTCGCGTGGCTGGAGACGTCTCCGGCCGCGACGTAGTTGGTCTGCAGCCCGAGCCCGTGCTGCGTGGTGATGGTCTCCTGGCTCGGCACATAGAAACTGATCGCGACGTCGGACAGGGCCGGCACGGCGAAGGCGACCGAGTCGCTGACAGCCTTAGCGCCCACCGGGATCGTCACGCTGCTCTTACCACCGAAGGTGACCCGGCGATTGGTGGACGAGGTCACCGACGATCCTTGGCTCCGCCGCGCGATGTTGATGTCGGACACCGTGACCGGGCCGGCGCCGAACGCGTTGGACAGCTGCACCCGGGCGGTGGTTCCGCTGATGCTGGTGTGCACGATCTGCCGCAACGTCTGCTTGTTGAACGACGCGCCGCCTTGTTGGGGCGCGGCCGCCCAGGTGCCGGTGAACGGGGTCGCCGCGGGGGCGGCTTGCGCCGGTTGTACGGCCGCGATGGCCACCAGAGCAGCAGCGGCGGCGGTACCGACCGCTATTACTTTCTTCACAGAATCGCCCTTCTACGGGGATGAAAAGTTCGGCAGCGAACGCAACCGGACTCGGCGAATTCAAATCTCCGTGCAAGAAATTTGATTGTTTGATCGCGCACGCGACGCCGATTGTCACTTAAGGAAAAATTATGGAACGGACGTATCGGCTGCTGATCGCCACCGATAACGACGCCGGCCGGTGATGAATGCGTTGACCCACCGGAATCCACTGTGCTAACCCTTCAGCGTCAATTGCCGAAACGGCGGGAAGTGCAATGGAACGAAGAAAAGTACGTCGTCTGGCCGGAGCCGCGCTCGGAATCGCCGTGCTGGCCGGGACCGCGCTGGGGATCGGCGACGCAGGCGCCAGCACGACCAAGAAGGCCGCCTCGCCCGGTGCGGTGTGTGTGACGTTCGGCATCACGAACACCGTGCTGGACGGCGGAGACTACGAGAACCAGGGCAACACGATCTACAACCTGCCGATGTACAAGGCCACCACGGACGAGAACGCGACCTGGGACAACTACGTCGCCGAACTGCTCGCCGCCGGGGTGGACTGCGTCGCGCCGACCATTCGCGGCTACATTCCGGGCAAGGATCAGTACAACGGGGGCGGTGACACCCGGAAACTCGCCGGTCTCGTCGCCGCGATCCAGCGCGCGGGCGCCCAGGACAAACTGAAGATCAGCGCGCTCGACGACACCCCGGCCTCGCTGGTCGACAAGAAGAACCTGGACAAGCACGACCGCGGTGGCTACGACCCGCCGTTCGACGTGGCCGACGCCGACAGCACGGGTGAGGGCGGCTACAAGTACATGTGGGACAACAACTGGAAGGTCTTCCTCCAGACGGTCCCCGACAACATGCGTTTCAAGGTCGACGGCCGCCCGATGATCGTGGGCTGGTCGCTGGGCAGCCCGCTGTTCAGCAACCAGGGCAACGGCAACGTCACCAAGATGATCAACTACATGCGGGCCCAGGCCAGGGCCGAGTTCGGCACCGACCTGTACGTGGTGGCCGATCAGAGCTGGCGTCAGGTCGACCCCACGTCGACCACCACCTCGGACGCGATCCAGTCCTGGTTCACCATGGACAACGGCCACAGCGTCACCGACTTCAACGGGATGAAATTCGGTGTCGCGGTGCCCGGATTCTCGTTCGTCGCCGGCGACACGAACATGACCATCGACCCCGACCACGGGCGCGCGTTCGCTCGCAACCTCGACGCGACCGTGAAGGCCGGCGCTCAGGTCACGCTCGTGGAGGGGTTCACCGACTGGGAGGAGAACTGCGCGATGTGGCGCGGCCGCCCCGGCACCTACGCGCAGACCCATTACGACTACCCCAACCAGATGATCAACATCCTGCGGCGGTACTCGAAGAACCCGTTCCCGACCGACCTCAAGGTCGAGGCCGAGGGCGCCGACTCGTTCCACGACACCACGCCGGGCAACCAGGGCGGCGTCTACCGCGACGGCGACATCGACGTCGGCCGGACCACCGACGCCGGCGGCGGGTGGGCGGTCACCAACACGGCACCCGGCGAGTGGCTCCAATGGCAGGAGATCCCCCTGCAGGGCCAGGTCACCCTGAAAGCGCGGGTCTCCTCGACGGTCAGCAACGCGGCCATCCGCCTCGTCGTCGACGGTGTCGCCGGGCCCACGATCACCGTGCCGAAAACCGGCCAGACCTTCCGCACCATCGACGCCGGCACCTTCACCCTGCCGGCGAATTCGGTTCATACCGTACGCGTTGAGTTCGTGCGCGGCCAGGCGAACCTCAACTACTGGGGACTGGCCGCCTGACGTGTCACCGGTGCGGGGTTCCATCGGGGCCCCGCACCGCCTCCTGTGCTCTCTCGAAGGAGAAGCCTGTGCGTAAGACCCGCGGGTGGGCCCTGTTCTGCGCCACCCTCGTCACCGGCATCCTCACCGTCGCCGGCCCTGGAAGCAGCGCGAACGCGTCGGCAACCGACGCCGCCTTCAACACCGCCACCGGAACACTCGACGTGGATCGAGGCAGTTATCTGTCGAAGCATGACGTCGTCTACAACGCCCCGCAGTCGAACCCGAGCGACGGGCTCACCGTCGGCACCGGCCGTACCGGAGCAATGGTCTGGAACGACAACGGTCTGACCATGCAGGTCTCCAACCCCGACCTGGCCGAGCAGTCCGCGTACGCGGCCGGACAGGTGAATCTCAACACCAGCCCCGGCCTCGACACCGGCGCCTCGTCCTACCAGCAGCGGCTCTCCCTCTACGACGGCACGCTGACCACCCGATACGGCACCGACCGCACCGTCACCATGTTCGGGGTGCCCGGATCCGAGGTCATGGGCATCCACGTCGACGACCACCGCACCGGGCTGGGACCGACCACGCTCAACCTGTCGATGTGGGATCCGGCAACCGTGCAGAACGTCGCCGACGTCCCCGATCTGACCACCTGGCGCGCGGTCAGCACCTTCGCCGACTTCACGGTGGCAGGCTTCAGCCGGGGCACCGACGACCCCAACGGATTCGGCTACACCCTCGCGGCAACCGTGGACGGCACACCGTTCACCACCAAAGTGGTCAACGGCACCCAGACACGACTGACCATCACACCCGCCGCGAGCTACACCATCTGGCTGACCGCGGCAAGCCGGATCAACGCGCCCGGCCACGACTCGATGGCGCAGGCGCGAACCGAGCTGACCGCGGCGAAGCAGCGCGGCTACGCGGCCACCCTGACCGACTACCACAACTGGTGGCACCAGTTCTGGGCCCAGTCGTTTGTGCAGTACAGCGGGGCCGCCGGCACGGGCGACTACCTGGAGAACATCTACTACCTCGCCACCTACATGATCGCCGCAGGTGGGCAGGGCAACTACCCCAGCCACTTCATCAACGGCGTCTTCCGAGCGACCGGCGACGACACCAAATGGAGTAACGCCTACTGGTTCTGGAACCAACGTGACATCTACAACTCGTTCCTCGCCTCGAACCACACCGACATGTTCGCGGTCGAGAACAAGCTCTACAGCCGCAACTTCACGGCCCTCAAGGCGTACACACAGACCCGGTACGGCATCGACGGGCTCTGGGTGCCGGAGACCATGGGCTGGGACGGCAACGCACGCGGCACCGTCGACAGTGACTTCGTCAAGGACATCTACTCGACCGGCACCGAAGCCGCCTACAACATGTACCTGCAGTACCGCTACACCAACGACACGAACTACCTGCAGACCACCGCGTACCCGTTCATGCGCGAAGTAGTGAAGTTCTACCAGAGCAAACTGTCCAAGGACGCCACCACCGGCCACTATTACATGGCCAGCTCCAACGCGCACGAGACGTACTGGGACGTGAAAAACGCCATTACCGACCTTGCCGCCGTACGCCTGTTGTTCCCCCTGACCATCGCGGTGAGCAACCAGTTGGGGCTCGACGCGGGGCTGCGCGCGGGCTGGCAGAACGTGCTGGACAACCTCGAGCCGTACAAGGTCTCCGGTGGGGTGTGGCTGCCGCATGACCCGCCAGACGCGCAGATCCGCAACGGCGAGAACGTGACATCGGAACTTATCTGGCCCTACGACCGCACGGGGATCGGCGCCCCGGACTACGCGACGGCGCTGGCGAGTTGGAACGCGCGGCCCTTCCCCTACGGCGCCATCTGGGCCAACGACGCCGTCCAGGCGGCCCGCCTCGGCCTCGGCGACCAGACGCTGGCCGGGCTGAAACTCATGCTCCAGAAGTACCAGAACGACCCGAACGGGCTCACCGCCGATACCAACGGCGTCTTCGAATACCTGGGCGTGCACCTCGCCGCGACCAACGAATCGTTGCTGCAGTCGTACAACGACAGCATCCGCGTCTTCCCCGCGGCGCCGACCGACCCGGCGTTCACCGGCAAGTTCACCCTGCTGGCCAAGGACGGGTTCCTGGTCTCCTCGGAACGCGAGAACAACGACACCAAGTACGTCGGGATCAAGAGCCTCTACGGCAAACAGGCCAGCGTCATCAACCCGTGGGGGACGCAGCAGATCCAGGTGCGGCGGGCCTCGGACGGCGCGATGCTGGCCAAGACAACGGCCGGTACGGTTGCCTTCCCCACCACCGCCGGAACGGTGTACGTGGTGGAACGCACCGCCAAACCGCTGACCTCGTACGCGCACACCACGCTCACCGGCACCACCAACAACGGGGTGAAATCACTGGCCGGCACCGCCGCCACGCTCGGCACGCCCGCAGCCGGCCAGCCCACCCTCGTCAACGACACCGCACTCACCTACGACCAGAACTGGTTCGCGTCCAACGGCCGCGGTCTGGGCGACTACAACGACGACGTGCACTACACCACGACGAACGGCGCTGCCGCGACCTACACGTTCACCGGCACCGGCATCGACCTGCTCGCCGAACGCGCCGCCGACATGGGCAGCATCGACATCTACCTCGACGGCATCCTGAAACAGACGGCCGACCTTCACCTGGACGGCACCCGCCAGGCACAACAGACCGTGTACCACGTCGACGGCCTCAGCGCGGGAACACACACCCTGCGCGTCGTCAACCGGGGTACCGCCGTCGGGATGGTCGACGCGGTGCGCATCCTCACCTCGTAACCGGGCGCCGGCGAACAGGTTTCCCTGACCCCGATCGCGCAAGTCCGATTTCATCACCACCCACAGTGGAGGTATTGCCGGTCTTGGTCGCAGTAGGCTCGGGCGCATGGGACGTGTGATCATCGTCGGCGCGGGCCCCACCGGGCTGTGGCTGGCCGCCGAACTCGCGCTCGCCGGGACGGACGTCACCGTCCTGGAGAGGCGAGCGGAGCGCGATCTCCATTCAAAGGGGTTCACCATCCAACCACGGACCCTCGAACTGTGGGCGTCGCGCGGCATCGCGGACCGCTTCCTCGATGCCGGAAGACGGGTTCCGACGTCGCATTTCGCATTGCTGGACCAGCGGATGGACTACGGGGTGCTCGACACACCGTTTCCCTTCGTCCTCATTCTGGGCCAGCCTGACGTGGAGGCCATGCTCGAAGACCACGCCCGCGCGGCAGGTGCCGATATCCGGCGAGGTCACAGCTTCCTCTCTTCGACCCAGCGTGCCGATGACGTCACGGCACGGATCGCCGGACCGAACCACGCGTACGAACTGCAGGGCGCTTTCCTGGTCGGATGTGACGGGGTTCGAAGCTCGGTCCGGGCGGCGGCGGGCATCGGTTTTCCCGGAACCGACGGCACCGCGTTGTCGTGGGTCGCGGACGTGCGGTTGGACGCCCCACCAAACGATCCCTACTATCAGGCGACGTCGCCGGCCGGATCGCTGCTGGTGGTGCCCCTCGGACCCACGCTGCATCGAGTCGCCGGTATCGAGCCGAAGACCGCTGACCCGGAACCGGCCACCACGGCGGCCCTGGCCGCGAAGGTCAAGGCCATCGCGGGCACCGACTTCGGGCTACGCGACTCGTTCTGGTCATCGCGCAGCGACACCGACAACCGGCTTGCCGAAACGTACCGCGCCGGCCGGATACTGCTGGCCGGCGACGCCGCGCACCGGATCGCCCCGGCCGGCGGCCGGGGACTCAACACCGGAGTGCAGGACGCCGCGAACCTGGGATGGAAACTCGCCGCCGTCGTCCGCGGGCAAGCCTCGGACGAGTTCTTGGACAGCTACCACGACGAGCGGCACGCGGTCGGTGTCGAACTCATGGATTCCATCCGTGCGCAGATGCCGTTGATGAACCGATTCGACGAGGAGACCCTGGCCCTCCGCTCGATGCTGACCACCATGATCGCGGAGATTCCCGAGGTCTCGCGACGCTTGGCCGCCATGACATCGGGACTCGACGTCACCTACCGGCCGCCGTCACCGCAAGCCCACCCCTTGGCCGGCCGGCGCGCTCCCAACCTGCTTCTCGACGACGGCCGGACGCTGTTCGACCGGCTGACACCGGCCCGATATCAACTGCTCGACCTCACCGGACACGCCGTCCTGACCTCCATGACCGAGTCCAGCGACGCACGAGCAACGGCGCCTGCCGGGGCACGTGCTGCCGAATGGCGAGACGTTCGCGGCGCGCTGATTCGCCCCGACGGGCACGTCGCCTGGGCCTCGGACGCGGAAAAAGACAGCACACTGCGGTCTGCGGCGAAAGCGGCCTTGAACTCGGCCTGGCGTTGACACACCGAAATCGAGCAGCTCGAGCGTCACGACGGCGCTGATCGCACCGGCCCTGCTCGCCCGGCATCGGGCCGGCATCGACGTCCGCGACGTGCTCAGCGCGAACGCGATTTTCACGCCGCACACCGCTGGCCGATGTTGTCCAGGAATCGAGTGGATGGCGTACCGCAGTTGAGTCACCGGCGCGGCCAGCCTGCGTACGTGATACGTCCTGCGCGTCGTGAATCCAGAGATCCGTCGCACGTCTGCGGAACATGAAGTATCGGCAGCTCGGCAGGTCCGGCGTCCGGGTGTCCACCGTGGCGATGGGCGCTCTCACGTTCGGCCACGGATCTGGCCCCGTCGGAAGCGTAGGACGAACCGAGGCGACCCGCCAGGTGGACCTCGCGCTCGACGCGGGCGTCAATCTTATCGACACCGCTGACTCCTACTCCCGTGGTGTGTCGGAGGAACTCGTCGGTCGGGCCCTGAGAGGACGCCGGGATCGCGTGCTCATCGCCACGAAAGCAGGCATGCCCATGGGTCACGGGCCCAACGACCGGGGCTCATCTCGACAACATCTGATCCGCGCCTGCGAGCGCAGCCTGCGGCGCCTCGGCACCGACCACATCGACCTCTACCAAATGCACGCGTGGGACGGCGTAACACCTCTCGAGGAGACGCTGTCTGCGCTGGACGCCCTCGTGCGTACGGGAAAGGTCCGCTACGTCGGATGCTCGAACTACTCCGACTGGCATCTGATGAAGACGCTCGCAACATCCGAACGGCTAGGGCTGACCCGGGTCGTCAGCCAGCAGATCTACTACTCGCTGACTTCACGAGAGGCCGAGGATGGGCTACTCCCGACCGCCATCGATCAGGGTGTCGGAGTACTGGTGTGGGGCCCGCTAGCGGGCGGGTTGCTGACCGGCAAGTACCGGCGGGGCGAGCGACCTCCGGCAGGCTCGCGGCGTTTCGCCGGCTGGACCGATCCGCCGGTCCGAGACGAGGGCAGACTGTACGACATCGTCGACGTCTTGAATGAGATCGCCGCCGAGCGTGCGGCGACATCGGCTCAGGTGGCACTCGCCTGGCTGCTGTCGCGGCCAGCGGTGACTTCCCTGGTTGTCGGCGCTCGGACCAGCGCGCAACTGGCGGAGAACCTCGCGGCCGTCGACCTCGAGCTCACCGCTGGCGAGCGCGCCCGCCTGGACGAGGTCAGCGCCATGGGCTGACCAGAGACTAGAGTCGCTGTTTCGCGGGATGTGACGGCCGCGGCGCCCCGGGGACTCCGCGGCCGTCGCCGGTCCGTCAGTGCTGGGGCTTGAGCGTGATCGGCACGTCGGCCTCGGCACCGGCGGAAACCGTGAACAGTGCCGAGACAGAGAAGATCGCGAGGACGCCGCCGCGGATCTTCTCGTTCTGCAGGGCCTTGTCGTCGACCTTGAGGGTGGTCTTGAACGACCCGTCAGGGTGCAGCTCCGCCTGGGCCACGCTGCCCGGGGTGACGCCGGTGTGGACCCAAACCAGGTTGGCGGCGGAGTGCGTGTCCTGCGAGAAGCCCTTGGAGGGCTGCCACCCGGACTTCTCGATCCAACCGATTTCCACGTACGCCCCGGCGTTCGTTCCCGGGCTGATCGGGTTGGCGGTGCGCGTGTCGAAGCCGGTACCGCGGATCGTGATGACGGTGCCGTCGGTGAGATTCCTGCTCGGCGTCACGGTCAGATGGGGGTGCGGACGGTTGCCCTGATCGCTCGCCGGGGCGGCGGACGCCGGCCCGGCGAGCCCCACCGCGGTCAGAGTGAGCGCCGCCACGGCGGCGAGCCCGGCGACGATGGGCCGCCGGTGTGCGATGGCATGCTGCATGCCGATCGTTCCTTCCTGGACAGAAAACCGGAGCTGTCACCGGCCAAACGTCGCAGGACGCCCGCGATTCACGTGATCTAGCAGACCCGGCCGGCGTCAGCCAACGATCGACCCGGCCGGCAAGTACTTCTCAAACCAGTCGATGATTCTGCTGAGGAAGTCGGTCACGGCGGGAAAAGCGCGGACGCCGTGTCCCTCCTCGGGATAGATGACCAACGCGGACGGCACTCCGTGGAAGACCAATGCGTGGTGGAACTCCTCAGCTTGCCCCGGCGGAGTGCTGCGATCCTGGCCCCCCGCGATGTTTAGGCATGCCGCTCGCGTCTTGCTGGCGTGAACCAGAGGACTGCGGCTGAATACCTGGCTGCCCGGTACCTCAGGGTCGCCGTTCAGAAGGCGGACGCCGAGGCCTGCGACGTTGCTCGTGTATAGCCAGCTGTACCAGTCGGTGATCGGGTCGATCGAGACCGCGGCGGCGAATCGGGTATCTTGGGTGATCAGCCAGGATGCCATGTAACCGCCGTAGCTGGCGCCGATCACGCCGATCCGGGCCGGGTCGGCGATACCGCGCTCCACCATCGCGTCAATGCCGGAAAGACAATCCTGCGCGTCAGCGCCGCCCATGTCCCCCACGACCCCGGCCGCGAAGGCTTGTCCGTAGCCCGTGCTGCCCCGCGGGTTGGGGGTGAGCACGGCATATCCGCGGGCCACAAGCATCGAGATCCACGGGTACCGCGCCGACCAATAGTCCCGCAGAGACCAGATGGGACCGCCATGGACGTGCAGAATGAGCGGATGCGGTCCGTCACCGCTGGGCAGGAACAGCATGCCGTCGATCTCCTGCCCGTCGCGCGCGTTCCACTCAACACGCGTCGCGTGGCCGGACATCGATGCCCAGTGGTCGGTGCCTGCATGAGCGATCGATGCCAGTATCTGGTGGCCGTCCGGGCCGGACATGACGATCTGCGGCGGCTTGCCGTAAGAGTCCTGGATGGTGACGACCCGACCGTCGGAGGTGAACGCGGCGTCGGGGTAGATCGCATTCCCGCCGCAGTTGTTCGGCGTCGCCACCACTTCGTGGACTTTTCCGTCGAGGACGTCGATGACGCCCGCTGCCGAGTCGAGTCGTCGCACGCCGGCGAAGCCAAGCCGTTCGGAGTCGATCCAGCCGGTGCGAGTGACGTCCGTTCCGTTCGTGTTGACGTGGCGAGCGGCCGCGGTGCCGGTGTCGACGACCAGGAGGTCGCCGGCGACGACCCAGCGATCGCTGCACACTGCCTGAACCACCGCGACTTGACGGCCGTCAGGTGATCCCGACGGAAGACCGAGCTGCACCGTGCTCGTCAGAAGCGTCCGCACCTTCTGGGTCACCAAGTCGACATGACTCAGTTCCGCGCTGTACCACGCGTCTTCGTCGGGGGTACGGGATGTGATGGCGACGATGGCGTCCGGCCCCGCCCAGTTGGCTTCCCAGCAATTCAGGCCCTCGCGCGAGACGCGGGTAAGTTCGCCGGTGCCAGGCTCGTAGGTCCAAAGGCTGCGCCAGGCATGGTCGGCGGCCGAGCCGTACTCGGTCCGCGGATACCAGGAAGGCAGAGTCGACGCCTGATGGCCGAGCGTGCCAGATCCTTGGGCGCTGGGCAGCTCGGCGCCGACACCCGCGACGCCGAGGAGGAGCTTGCGGCTGTCCGGCGACCAGTACGCGTATTCGATCGTCCCGGGCACTGGCGGAGCCGGCTCACCCTGGATGAAAAGCTGGAATTCCCCTGGCCGTTCTCGATCCGACAGAAAGGCCGTGCTGTTCCCGTCGGGGGAAATTCGCGCCCCGTAGGCCCGATCCGCGAGGGGGCGCAACGTTCCATCCACGACGGTGTGGACGACGCTGCGCGGTCTTCCCTCAAGTTCCTCCCACACGTCCGCGGTCACCACGACCTGACGTCCGTCTGCCGACACGTGGACGTCACGAATAGCCGATGGTCGTCCGAAAGCCGGTTCGAAAAGCGCGCGCAATTGCTTCTCGACCGTCTGGTGCATACCGGACATACAACGACCTCCTCAGGATATCTGCCTCAAGCGATGACCAAACGTGCCGGAAAGCCGCGCCTTCAGCCAAGCGGGCTAGCCGTGAAGATCGTCACGGTGCTCGTCAATACCACTGCCGTGTGCCAGCCTCAACAGACACCGATGTGGACAAAGGATTCGTGTCTCGCGTCCTAACGCTTCTCGGGAAAATGAAGCAAACTGGCAGCCGTGACAAATGATCTACATCTCGTCCCCATGGCCCGTTCCGGGTTCGACGACGGCGTGCCGATTGCGGTCGACGTGTATGCCGAAGGACTCATTCGCAACCAGCACGTCGACGCGACGGCGGCCCGTGCGGCCGGCGAGAAAGCCGTCGCCGACCTTTTTCCCCAAGGCATCGATACGCCGGGCATGCTGTTCTTCGACGGCCTCGCGGACGGCGTGAAGATCGGCTGGGTTTGGCTGGCCTTGAAGTCATTGAACACGTCCCACATTTACATGATCTTCGTGATGGAGGGCAGCAGGGGCCGTGGCCACGGGCGCGCGCTTATCCAAGCTGTGGAACGCGAGCTGGTCGGGCGCGGGGTGCGACAAATAACCCTCAATGTGTTCGCCTACAACGAGTCCGCCCGAAGGCTCTACCAGAGCGTCGGCTTCAAACCCGTTTCCCAGTTGATGACGAAAACGATCAACAATTGCCGCGAACCCCTGATGTGAAGGTATGAACTTCCCCGCAGGACGTCACCGCCGCCGATCCCCTCCGCCGCGCGTGCAAACGCGAGCATGACTGTCCACCTACCCACTTGGCGACCCGTGATTGCTGGGCGAGTCGGCGGCTGCGGGGGAAGGCTGTCGGAGAGTGAGTCGGTTCAGCCTCGCGAGGCGCTCGACGGCGTCCGTACCAACCGCAGGCTGGAGCAGGCTCAGTCGCTGGGTCAACGTGGGGCTAAGCATGACCGTGCGTTCTACCTCGATGGTCCCTACCTCCGGGTGAGCGAAACGTTCGCGGTTCGACTGGACGGTCAGGACCTCGTGTTGTTCCCATTTCACTCGGAAGTCCGCGCTCTCCCGAAGCAGATTCTGCAGGAAGTCGCAGGTCTCGGCGTCCGCCCTGCGCAGCGCGACACCGTTGCGAAGTTCTGCTGCCAGTACCCGGCTACCGATGTCGTGGTCGTCGGCCGGTTTCAGCCGGCGGCGCCAGTCCGGCTCAGTAAACCATCGCCAGACGATGTTCGACCGAGGCGCCTTGAAGTCCGCCATCGGGCCGAACAGCTCAGCATGGATGGCGTTCTGTGCCAGCACGGTGCCGATGGTATCGATCACCGCCGCCGGTATGAGGGCTGTGACGGCCCGTAGGACCGAGGCGAGCGCCGGGTTCGCCGATCCACCCGGCTCCATAATGGGCGGCACGGCCTGTTCGGCGAGACGATATATGTAGCGACGGTGTTCCGGGCTCAGCAGTAAGGCGCGTGCGATGGCGTCGAGCATGTCCGGCGACGGCATCGGGCCGCGAGCACCGCGTTCCAGACGCTCGTAGTAGGCGACGGAGACGTTTGCGAGCGCGGCGACTTCGGCTCGCCGCAACCCGGGCGTTCGCCGTGGGCCTAGTGTGGTGATGCCGGCGTCACTGGGGGACAGCGCCTCGCGGCGGCGGCGAAGAAAATTACCCAGCTCTCGGCTGCATATCTCGGTCAGAGTCGTCATGATTGCGGAGCTTTCACGTCGCTCGTTCGGCCAGGTGGGAAACGAGGTGGCCGAGGGCTCGCCTCTTCTACGATCTCGGCGATGGCGTCGAATGGGCGCGACCGGGTGGCTTCGCGCATCAGCGGCTCGGTTCGAGTGCGGAACCTCCGATCCCGCAGGATGGTCTGCACCGCCCCGCGGATGTCCGCGAGGGTGGGTGTTCCGGTGTGCAGGTTGATGCCCGTCCCGGTCCACTCCAGGCGGGCTGCGACCTCGGCCTCCTCCGCGGCGCTGGCGGCGACGACGCTCGGCACGCCATGGCGTAGCGCGAGGTGGACGTCGTCGGCATTGCCGTCGGTTATCAGGACCTCCGCCCTGGGCACCAGATCGTCAAGCGGTGCGGCCGCTTCCGCATGGCCGTTGTCGGCCAGCGCGAGCATGCTCGGCACCACCAGATCCGAGACGGCGACGATCGGCCGGCCGCCAACGAACATTCGGCGCCCGGCGCCGGCGCCCAGTGCCGGGAGGATCGGGCCGACGAAGCGGAAGTGGGCGGGGACGTCGCCGCGCCGGTACTCGAAGCTGGGGATCGACAACTGCAGGTAGTGGTCAGTGTGCCGCAGTGCCGCATTCCAGAGGTAATCCTCGAGTGGCACGCCGAGCGTGGCGAAGGTCCCCTCGGCGGCCGCCTGTGCCCCGGCCATGTAGTCGCGAACCTTGGCGTTCATCGCCCGGTTTCGGGCCCTGCCCTGCGGCGGCCTGGCGGCCCCGGGCGGTGCGGTGTCCGCACTGAGAAACATCGGGCAGAAGGTACCGAGCGTCACGAGGGTCGGACGCTGTGGGCCCGCGAGGGCAAGAACGGGAAGGAAGGTCTGTTCACTGAGGACGACGTCGGCCGCGAATTCCTTGATCAGCGCCCGCAGGTCGTGAAACAGCACCGGGATCGGATCGATCAGACCGGCCTTCATGTCGAAGACCATCCTGGCCAAACCCGGCCGCAGGTTCTCCCGCTCGGCGAGATGCCGGTCGAGGCGGAGGTCGTCGAAGTCGACCTCCGCGGGAAAGGCGCGAAAACACGCCCCGGTGGACCGGACATGGTCTTCGAACCGGGCGCCGGTGTAGATCACCACGGTGTGGCCGCGGGCCACCAGGTCTCGCCCGATGGCCAGCAGCGGATTCATGTTGGCGAGCTCGGGGTAGCCCGCGATCACAACGTTCGACATGGTCTCTCAGGTCAGTTGATGCCCGCCGCCGTGCATGCCTGGGCGAACGCCGCGGTGCACACGTCGGCCTTGGTCACGAAGCCGTCCGAGATCACGTTCTTGACGGTGTCCTTGGTGATCGACTCCGGTGTCAGCAGC
>NZ_JABBNC010000014.1 GCF_012933445.1 Actinoplanes sp. TBRC 11911 | reverse complement strand
ATAACTCTCCAAGGTCCACAAAACATCGCGGAAAGGGGCCGCACAAAGGCCGCATGAGCGGACGAAAAGCGCTCTACAGTGGACTCAGGTCCCACATTGCGGAATCGTCGCCACGATGTGGGCGTCAGTCCCGCACAACGGACGCTTGTCCCACATCGTGAGCATCGCCTAGCCCGTTCCCACCCGGATACGGCGATCCGCGCCGTGCTCACCCCGGCCCGCGAGCGGTGAGGATTTTGCGGAAGAAGACGCGGCGGAAGTCGTTCTGCTCGGCGCGGTGCGTCTCGGTGTAGCCGTGCCTCGGGTAGTACGTGAGGTTCTCGGTCATCGCCTCGTTGGTGTAGAGGGCGCACCTCGCTCAGGTCGTGCTGCCGGGCATAGTCCTCGGCGAAAGCTATCAACCGGGTGCCGATGCCTGTGCCCTGCGCGGACGGCGACACCGCCACGTTCTCCAGCAGGAGGTGATCCTCCTGGAGTATCAGCACGATCAGCCCGACCAGCACGCCGTTGTCCACGGCCGTCCAGACGTGGCCGGCGCGTACGGCTCGGGGGTAATCGGCTTCCATCGGTGCGGGCGGTTTGCCGATGCGGGACACGTAGACCTCGTACGCGGCGAAGGCCATCGCCCGCAGATCGGCGACGTCCTCGGCTGTCGCGGGGCGCACTATGACCACCGCCACAGAGTAGATAAACGCTTTGACGCCGCGCGCTCATGGTCGCCGCGTCTCCGGCGCTATAAACCGGCCGGCGCCGCGATCGGACGCGCCTGGCGAGGCCCACCCGATCGACCGCCGGATGTGCCGGCTTAGAAGAAGAAGCCCTTGAGGATGACCGTTGCGACCAGGCCGACCGAGCCGAGGACCAGGCCGGTGATCGCCTTGCCCTTGCCGGCGCTGCCGAAGCCGGCCTCGGTGAGCACGCCGGCCCTCTTGATTCCGAGGATCCCGTACACGATCGCGCCGATCGCGGGCAGGCAGAGCGGGTTGATGATCAGCGAGATGATGCCGAGGATGAGGGCGTTCCGGGCCGGCATGTTCTTGCCGCCGGGCACGTCGGCGGCCGCGTTGTACAGGCCTCCGCCCGGCTGGGGCTGCCCGGGGTAGCCGACGCCGTAGCCCGGTGCCGACGGTTGCACAACCGCCGCGGGCTGCCCGTACGCCGGGTCAGCGGTCTGACCGTAGAACTGCTGCGCGGAAACGGGCGCCGGCGGGGTCGGCTGGACGTGCGCGGTCCATGCCTGCCCGTCCCACCAGCGCTGCGCCGGCTGCCCGCTCGGGTCGGCGTACCAGCCCGCCGGAGTGGCCGTGAACGGCGTTGCCGAGTTCTGCGACATTCCTGGGTCCCCGTTCTGCTCGCCTCAAGGTGCGGTCGCCCTGTTCAGTCGGCGCGAGCGACAGCGACTTGAGGTTCACGAACCCGGAAAGTAACGTCCCCGCTACTGAACGAGAAGGTGCGCATGCCGAACAGCCGGGACTCCGCACCCTCCGCCACGAGGGCCGGCGCGGCCGCCACGCAAGGCATACGATGTTATCTAGTCCGTTTTACTTGATACGTCTAGCCGACTAGCCTACGCTGCCGTGAAGCGTGTTGACCTGATCAGAAAGATCGGTGCCGCCGCGAGCATCGCGGGCAAGGAGTTCACTCTCTTACGAGAAGGCGGGCAACATTCGATCTTTCGATGCGGCCACCAGAACATCGTTGTTCCACGACACAGGGAAATTAACGAACATACGGCCCGGAGCATCATGCGCGATCTGGACGACGAACTCGGAGAGGACTGGTGGAAATGACGACCTACTCCGTGGTGTGCCGGCGAGTGGGCAACTGGTGGGCCATCAGCGTGCCCGAGATCAAAGGCGTGCACACCCAGGCCCGCCGGCTCGATCAGGTCGCGGCCATGGCCAGGGACGCGATCGCGTTGCTGCTCGAGATCGACCCGGCCACCGTGCACGTCGATGTCCGGCCGGAGCTTCCGAGCACGGTGATCCAGGCGATCGATGCCCGTCAGGCCGCGCGGGAGGCCGACGAAAAGGCCGACCAGGCAACCGTCAGAGCGGTCCGTGCTCTGCTGGGTGACGGCTACACGGTCCGCGACGCCGGCGCCCTTCTCGGCCTGTCACCCCAACGCATCTCGCAGATCGCCACGCGAGGCTCTGCCCCACCCACCTCAACCGCCGCATAGGACGCGCGAGATCGTCGTCGCTGCCGATAAAGGTCAGGTTCCCGGGGGGATCCGGGCCAGCGTCAGGGCGTCGCGCAAGCCCGCCCGGGACGTGATGCCCAGCTTGGGGAAGATGCGGTAGAGGTGCGCGCCGACCGTGCGTGCCGACAGGAACAGCTCCTCGCCGATCTCCTTGTTGGTCAGGCCGCGGGCGGCCAGCTGGGCGATGAGCCGCTCGCGTTCGGTTAGCGCCGGCTCCGACGCTGCGCCGATCGGCTGGCCGGTGGCGCGGAGTTCGCGGCGCGCGCGTTCCGCCCACGTGGCGGCGCCGAGGCGTACGAAAGCGGCGTGGGCTTTGGTGAGATGTTCGCGGGCCTCGCGCCGGGCCCGGTGGCGGCGGTGGTGCTGGCCGGCCAGGAGTTCGACGCGCGCCTGGTCGAAGGGCCAGCGGTCGGCGTCCGGCGTGGCGAGCGCGCGGTCGAACAGCCGGGACGCCGCGTCGCCGTCCGAGACGAGGGCCTCGGCGGCGGTGACCAGCATGCCGATTCGCGGGGAGATCGTGCGCAGGCCGGTCGCGGCGGTCACGTGCGCCCGGGCCTCGGCGTGCCGGTCGGTGCGGACCGCGGCCTCGACCATGTCGAGCACCGTCCAGATCGCCACCGGACGGAACGGCGGGATGGTGCCGGCCGGGCCGATCAAGACCAGTTCCCGGTACGCGCGTTCGTAGTCCTGATTCCCCAGAGCGAGCAACGCGCGGGTGAAATGGCACAGGTGGCTGACGACGGCCACGCCCCGGGGGACCGCCCAGCGGACCAGGTCCTCGGTGATCCGGATGGCCGTCGCGTCGTCGCCCCGGACGGCGGCGAGCGTGGCCACCCAATGGTCGGTGGCCCAGCTCAACAACCGCAGCCCGTGGTCCTTGGTCAGCTCCTGCGCCTCGCGCAGGTACCGTTCGGTGTCCGGCCACTGGCCCATGAAGTACGCGTCGATCGACAGCATCGCGAGGGCCTGCACGATGACGTTCGCGTCGTCGGCGGCGCGGCCCTGCTCGAGCGCGCGGTGCAGTGCGGCACGGCTGGCGGGCAACCGGTCCACCCACGAGCCGGCCAGCGCGACGCGCACGATCTCGGCCGGGTCGGCGACCGTGTGCAGGTTCTCGACGAGCCGGTCGAGCTGCTCGAAGTGGGCCGCGGTGGCGTACGCGGGGTCGGAATGGGTGTGCCGCATCAGGGAGACGACGTCTTCTTCCGAGGCGTACCGGCGGCTGATGTGGGCGTCGAAGACCGTCCACAGGTGACCGCGGCCGCCGAAGAAGCAGACATACAGCAGGGTGAGCAGGGCTTCGCGGGTCTGGAACGACGGCTCGGCGGCCGTGTCGAGGGCGCCGGCGAGCAGCCGATGCGCGGTGTCGACGTCGCCGTCCGCGTTGAGGATGACGAAGGACGTGGCCATCGCCATGTCGAGCGAACCCGCGAACGTCTCGAGGCGGCGTACCTCGCGCAGGGTGTCCTCGGCGCGCGCCAGTCCCCCGCCGAGGTGCGCCCCGACGTAGGCGGCGGTGGCCAGTCGCCGGGCGCGCTCGGCCCGCGCGGGGCTGAGCGTGGCGGCGTGCGTCAGGGAGGTGACAGCGCCCACCGTGTCACCGCGCCGGACCAGGCGGTAGGCCGCGTCCTCCAGGGCGGCGGCGGCCCGCTCGTCCGGGCCGTGGCTGCCGCGCGCGAGATGGGCGGCGCTGCGGTCCGGGTCGTCGCGGACCGCCTCGGCCAGCCTGCGGTGGGCGCGGCGGCGTTCGGCAGCGGTCGAGACGTTGACGACGGCGGACCGCATCAAGGGGTGGGCGAACGCGACCCGGCCGTCCACGTCGATGAGCCGGGCGCGTTCGGCGGATGCCACGGATTCCAGGAACCGCTCCCCCGCCGCGGCTTCGAGAACGCTCAGATTGCCGGTTGCTTCCAGGGCCACCAGCAGCAGCGCTTTGCGGGTGGCCGCGGGCAGCCCGGCGATGCGGTCGGCGAACGCGGCGTGCAGGCGGCGATTGAGCGGAACGACGTCGGCGTCCCCCGCTGGCAGCCGTCGATTCAGCGCCACCACGTCCGGGTTCGCCGGCACGGTCGGCAATTCGACGAGAGCGAGCGGATTCCCGGCCGCCAATGCCAGCACCCGGCGCCGGGCCGCCGGGGACAGATCCGGATGCCGGGTGGTCAGCATCTCGGCGGACGCCTGCTCATCGAGCGGGGTCAGCGTGTACTCGTTCAGGCGCGCGCGTTCGAAGAAACCCTCCGCCTCCGGTCGCGTCGATCCGAGAAAACCGATGCGCGTTCCGGTGAGGCGGCGCGCGAGAAGGGTGAGGACGGCGGCGCTCGACCGGTCCAGCCATTGAATGTCGTCGACGAGGATGAGGGTGGGGCTTTCGGCGTCCCGCAACCTATCGAGCAATGACTCGGCGACGGACAATCGGTCGCCGCTCAGGTCGGGCAACGCGTCGGGTGGCAGGAGCTGCCGCAGACCCGCGAAGCCGAGATCCGCCTCGAATTCCACGGCGGTCGCCGACAGGACCCGCCCGCCGCGGCTGGTCCACTGCCGGGAGGCGTACGAGAGAAGCGTGGTTTTGCCGAGCCCCGGATCGCCGACGACGATCAATGCGTTGCCGGGGTCACCGAACTTGTCGATGACGCGCAGGGCGTCCCCTCGGCCGACAATTTCGTTCGTCATTCCCCGTACGCTTCCGGTGGTCGCCACGCCAGCGGTGAAGTGTATCCCCGCCGGCGCGAGCGGCCACGAAGCGTAACGGGACGGCTACCAGACCGAGGTGTCCAGCCAGGCGCGAATACGGTCGGCGGTCCGGCCGGATTCGGAACCGAGGGTCATACCGTGGCCGCGTCCGTGCAGGAACAGATAGTCGGAACCGAAGTATTCGGCGGTGCGCCGGGCCACGTCGACCGGGACGATCATGTCGTGCTCGCCGGCGACCACCAGCGACGGGCCGCCCAGCCGGAGCCGGTCCAGCTCCAGCAGGTGATCGGCGCGTCCGACCTCGGCGAAAGCCTTCGGCGACTCCGGAGTGATCATCGCGTAGTAGCGACGGGCGTCCGCCTCGGTGCAATCGGCG
Source organism: Actinoplanes sp. TBRC 11911 (assembly GCF_012933445.1). GTDB lineage: Bacteria > Actinomycetota > Actinomycetes > Mycobacteriales > Micromonosporaceae > Actinoplanes. Next base: position 206,017 of record NZ_JABBNC010000014.1, on the reverse strand, counting down.
AAGAACGCCTGCCGGACGAACTCGAACGGCGGCACCGCCAGCGGCACGGCGAAGTCGAGCGGCAACGGGAAATCCGGAGCCGGCGCCTCCTTGAACGCGGCCGGCGCCAGCAGCACGCGAGCGGCGACGGGGTAGTCCTCGGCGTATTTCTGCACGACGAGCGCGCCCATGCTGTGCCCGATCAGAACGGGCGTCGGGCCCACCCGGGACACGACGATGCCCAGTTCCTCGGTGATGTCGAACAGTGAGCGCTGTATCAGTTCGGCGTCGGTCAGCGTGCGCGATCCGCCATGACCGAACCAGTCGAACGCGTAGCAGTCGCGGCCGTGTCCGGCGAAATGGGCGAGAAACTCGTCCCACACCCACGCGGCCTCACCACCGCCGTGGACGAACACCAGAGGTGCGCCCACCGGCGGGGTATCGGGTGCGACATGGACGATACGAACGCCGGCGGACTGAAACTCCTCGAACTTCAACGCTTCCTCTTTCCAGGCTCCTGCATTTGCCTGGTCGAGTCTCGAACCGCAGCCGTGGCCGCCGCGCCTGCCATGTGACTGCACGGGACCGGCCGCGGCGGGTAATCGCGCCGCTACTGCTCGCGCATCCCCCAGGGGGCGCCGTACTCGATCAGCTTGTCGAGGAACGGAACCGGGTCGAAGGCCTCGGGGCCCAGGACGCCGGTGCCGGACCACGTGCCGGAGGCGAGCAGGTCCAGGGCGATGATCGGGTTCACGGCGGTCTGCCACACCACGGCCTGCGCGCCGTACTCGGCCATCGACCACTCGTTGTCGACCAGGTGGTAGAGGTAGACCTCGCGGGGTGCGCCGTCCTTGCCCAGGCCGGTGACCAGGGTGCCGGCGCAGGTCTTGCCGGTCATCTTGGAGCCCAGCGTGGCCGGGTCGGGGAGCACGGCCGCGACCACGTCACGCGGCGACACGGTCTGGTCGCCCACCCGCACCGGCGTGGTGCGGTCCAGGCCCAGTTTGCGCAGCGTCTTCAGGACGTCGATGAACTCGCTGCCCAGCCCGTACTTGAAGGTCACCTTGCGGGCGTCCACCCAGCGCGGGATCAGCAGCACCTCCTCGTGCTCGACGTGCACGCACTCGACCGGGCCGATGCCGCCGGGGAAGTCGAACATCTCCGGCTCGGCGAACGGCTCGGTGGTGTACCAGCCGCGGTCCTTCTCCCAGATCACCGGCGGGTTCAGGCACTCCTCGATGGTGGTCCACACGGAGAACGACGGGGCGAAGTCGTAGCCCTTCACGCTCAGGTTCGCGCCGTCGCGTACGCCCGCCTCGTCGATGCGACTGAAGAGGTGGTCCGCGGCGTACCGGGCAAAGATGTCGGAGAGTCCGGGCTCGACGCCGATGCCGACCAGGGCCAGCCGCTCGGCCTTCTCCCAATCGGGGGCGGCGGCGAACTGCTGGTCGCCCAGCTTGACACCCGTTTGGGCGTACGGGAGATCGGGGTGTGGTTGGGAGAGTGACATGGCCATGTCGAGATAGTCGGCGCCGGCGGCGAGCGCGCCCTCGAAGACCGGCATCACGAAGCGCGGGTCGACGGCGTTCAGCACGTGCGTGATGTCGTGTTCGCGGCAGAGCGCGGTCACCGCGTCGGCCTGCGAGGCGTCGAGGCGGGCGGCGACGAACCGGTCGTCCCGCACCGCGCGCGCGGCCCGCGCCGGATCGTAGTCGGCGATCACAAAACGCTCGAAAAAGTCATGCCGGGCCGCAATGCCGGCCGCCGCGGACCCTACCCCGCCGGCGCCGACAACCAGGACGCGCATGGAAAACACACCTTCCGGGTGGTTTGACCAAGGAAATCGTTTCCCAAGAGCCTCTAGGCCACGGAAAGACTTGTCAAGAGCGTTTGTCGCCCGGCCTACCGGTGTCGGTCGCGACCACGGATTCCATCGATACGGGTGAACCGTGCGAGCGATTCCATTGCCTGGCACCCGTACGAGGGGAAAGAATCGCGGCGTGACGGCGGAAGTGGCACTGGACGACATCAACAAGCAGATCATCGAGCACCTGCAGCGGGACGGGCGGATGTCGTACGCGACGCTCGCCAAGACCATCGGGCTCTCCGAGGCCGCCGTGCGCCAGCGCGTGCAACGCCTGCTCGACGGCGGGCTCATGCAGATCGTGGCGGTGACCGATCCGCTGACGCTCGGGTTCGCCCGGCAGGCCATGGTCGGCCTCAAGGTGACCGGCGACCTGCGCGCCATCGCCGACGAGATCGCCGCCATCCCGGAGGTCGACTACGTGGTGATCTGCGCGGGCGGCTTCGACCTGCTGGTGGAGCTGGTCTGCACCGACGACGAGCATCTGCTCGACCTGCTCAACGAGAAGGTGCGGGCCATCAAGGGCGTCCAGGTCTGCGAGACGTTCATGTACCTCAAGCTGGCGAAGCAGACGTACGCCTGGGGCACCCGATGAGTTTCTGGCTGCGGAGCCTGGGACCGCTCGCCCGGCGCAAGCCGCTGGCGGGTGACCGGAGCGCGGACGTCGCGATCGCCGGCGGTGGCTATACCGGACTGTGGACGGCCTACTACCTGGCGACGGCGGCACCGCATCTGTCGATCGTGGTGCTGGAGGCCGAGCATTGCGGGTACGGGGCGTCGGGGCGTAACGGCGGGTGGGCTTCGGGGTTGTTTCCCGTGTCGCACGCGAAGCTGACCCGCCGGTACGGGGCCGCGGCGGCGGACGCGATGTACGCGGGGCTGGCGGACGCGGTCGACGAAGTGGGGCGGGTCGCCGACGCGGAAGGGATCGACTGCCACTACGTGAAGGGTGGGACGATCTCGCTGGCGCGTTCGGCCGCGCAGTTACGGCGGGTGCGGTCGGATCCCGGGTTCGTGGGGGCGGCGGAGGCGCGGGCGATCTGCGGGGCGTCGCATGTGCTGGGTGGGGTGTACAGCCCGGACTGTGCGGCGTTGCATCCGGCGCGGCTGGTGCGGGGGCTGGCGGATGCGGTGGAGCGGCTCGGGGTGACCGTGCATGAGGGGACTGCGGTTCGCGGGTTGTCGCGTGGTGCGGTTGTCGCGGACCAGGGCACCATCACTGCCGGTACGGTCGTACGGGCGTTGGAGGGGTATACGGCCCGTCTTGATCGGCGGGCCATCGCGCCGGTGTACTCGCTGATGATTGCCACCGAGCCGCTGCCTTTGTCCGATTGGGAGCGGATAGGGTTGGGGCGGCGGGAGACTTTCACCGACGAGCGCCACATGATCATCTACGGTCAGCGGACGGCGGACGATCGGCTGGCCTTCGGCGGACGCGGGGCGCCGTATCACTTCGGCTCCCACATTTCGGACAAATACGATTTAGTGCCATCCGTGTTCGAGAGTTTGCGGCAGACGTTGACCGAGATGTTCGGCATCCGCCCGGCCATCGCGGACCGTTGGGGCGGACCGCTCGGCATCCCGCGCGACTGGATGCCGTCGGTGGGCCTGCGCGACGGCGTGGGCTGGGCGGGCGGCTACGTCGGCGACGGTGTGGCCGCGTCGAACCTCGCCGGCCGCACCCTGGCCGACCTGATCCTCGGCCGGTCCACCGAGCGGACCGCGCTGCCGTGGGTGGGCCACCGCTCCCGCCGCTGGGAGCCGGAGCCGTTACGGTGGATGGGCATCAACGCGGGCTTACGCGGCGCGTCCCTGCTGGACGTCCTCGATCGATGAGCGCGCGCATCCTGCTCGTCGCCCTCGGCGGCACGATCGCCATGACCGGCACCGGCCGCGGCGTGACGGCGACGATGACCGCCGACGACATCCTGGCCGCCGTCCCCGGGCTGGACCGCCTCGGCGTCACCCTCGAGACGGTCACCTTCCGCAACCAGCCGAGCGCGTCGCTGAGCATTCTTGACATCCTTTCCCTGTACGAGCTCATCGGCTCCCGTCAGCCCTACGGGGTGGTGGTCACGCAGGGCACCGACACGCTGGAGGAGACCGCGTACGCCCTCGACCTGCTCCACGATGGACCGTCGGCGCTCGTGGTGACGGGCGCGATGCGCAACCCGACGCTGGCCGGGGCGGACGGCCCCGCCAACGTGCTGGCCGCCGTGGCCGTGGCGGCCTCGCCCGCGGCGCGCGACCTGGGCTGCCTGGTGGTCGCCTCCGACGAGATCCACGCCGCGCGGCGCGTGCGCAAGACCCACGCGACGAGCGTGGCGACGTTCGCCTCCAGCGAGGGCGGCCCGCTCGGCTACGTCGTGGAGGGCATCCCCCGCTTCGTGAATCGCCCGGCGCGGCGGTCGCGGCCGTATCCGCTCGCCGGGTGTTCGCCCGCGCCGACGTCCGGCGCCGGGTGGACAGCGTTACCCTGGGGCCGCACCGAGGAGCGGCAGCCTGCCTCCGACCACAAGGCCCGGCCGCACGATCTCCCCGCCCACGAGCGGCAGCCGCCTGACGTCCACGGCCAGCAGCCGCACTACCTCGCCGCCCACGAGCAACAATCGCCTGATGTGAGCTACAGAGCGGCCCGGCCAGCTCATCTCCCCGACCACGAGCGGCAACCGCCCGACGTCAGCCACCAGGCGGCCCGGCCGCAGGACCTCCCTGCCCACGAGCAGCAACCACCCGATGCCCGCTCCGAGGAGGTCCGGCCGTTCGACGTTCCCGCGCCGGGGGCGCGGCTGCCCGGCGACGCGGGTGCGTCAGTTTGGCTGCCGCGCGTCGGCCTCTACACCGCGACCCTCGGCGACGACGGTGAGTTGCTCGACGGATTCGCGTCTGCCCTGGACGGTTTGGTGATCGCCGGGTTCGGCGTCGGGCATGTTCCTTCGGCGTGGCCGGAGCGGCTGTCCCGGATCGCGGGGCGTATCCCGGTGGTGCTGACCTCCCGAACCGGCGCCGGCTCGGTGCTGCACCGCACATATGACTATCCCGGCTCGGAGCAGGACCTGCTGCGCCGGGGCTTGATCCCGGCCGGTTTCCTGCACCCGTACAAGGCCCGCCTGCTCCTGCAGTTCCTGCTGTCCCGGGGTGCCGACCGCGACGAGATCACCGAGGCGTTCGCGGCGGAGGGCTAGGGACGATCCCGCCAACGGGAATCACGGCGCACCGGCATCAGCCGACTTGCTCCGGCCGCGCAGGAAGACGACCGCGGTGGTGAGCGCGGCGCCGAGCCAGACCGCGCCGACGACCGGGCGGGCCATCGGGCTGTCGTGCTGGGGCGGCCACAGCCCCATGTTGAGCACCGCGCAGACCGGCACCACCATCCCGGCCAGCATGCCGACCGTGCCGGGGCGGCGGGTGAGCGCCCCCACCGCCCCGAGCAGCGGACCCAAAATGACGGCGCAGACCAGCCACACCTTGGTCGCTCGATGCCAGAAGCCGCCGCCGTCGAACAGCGCGTCCACCCCGTAGTAGACCGCGGTCGCAGCCAGCAGCACGACGGCACCAGCAAGCGCGGAGGCCGGGAGACGTGCGCCCCGACGCGCGATGACCCACCCCACCAGAACGGCGACCGCGGCCCACGCCCAGGCTGCGTCAAGAACCATGCCCAGGAACTCCGCGGCCTGCGTCAAGCCGCCACGGTCGGAGCGCGCGAGCACGCTATCGCCCCGCAGGCCGGCCACGTGGTTGACCACGGAATCCGTTGCGCCCAAAGCAATCCCCGCCACCAAGGGCACAAACTTAGCACGCACCGCACAACCTTAGACGAGGTTATCCACAGTGGATGCGACGGCGCCGAGCGGAGGCTTAGGCTGGCGGGAAGAATGGGCATCCAGGCGCTTGGGCGATCCGCATCCGCGTGGCCGCAATTGATTCGGCATGCCGAAACGGCGCAGTGCACCGGTGTGCGAGAACTCCGCGGCCACGAGAGTGCGGGAACTCCGCAGCCACGAGCATGGGGGAACTCCGCCACCACGAGCGTAGGGGAACTCCGCCACCACGAGCATGGCGGAACTCCGCCACCACGAGCGTAGGGGAATTCCGCCACCACGAGCGTAGGGGAACTCCGCCACCACGAGCATGGCGGAACTCCGCCACCACGAGCATGGCGGAACTCCGCCGCAACGAGCGTGCGCGAACTCCGCAGCAGACGGGCGTGTGGGAACTTGGCAGCAGACGGGTGTGGGAACTCCGCATGCTGAAGGGGCGCAGCGGGTGCGGGCGATCGTCGCGGGCGGCGCCGATACAGGTGGGGCGCGGGCCAAGTGGAGGCGGAACGTGGGGGCGATGCCGGGCTTACCGCCGATGCCCCGGGGAGGAATAGATCGGCCGCCGCCCACCGCAGGACGCGGGCCGGGGAAATTCGGAGGCGGCGGGGCACGGGGCGTGGCAGCATGAAGGGATGACGTGTCTTGTGAGCTTTGGTGGGCCCCCAGGTGACCCGCGGACACGCATGTGACGAATCAAAGGGTCGCCCACTGGGCGGCCCTTTGCGGTCTCTCCCCCGTGGGCGTTCCCGCGCACACGAGAGGGGAGTAACGATGCGCGATCTCAGCGATCCGGCTTGCGGGCCGCACGCTATTCAGCTGATCATCGACGACATCCTGCAGGCGGTCGACGAACGGTGGCCTGGACGCCTCGTCGTTCATCGCGGGCAGCATGTTGTCGACGTGGCGGACAACTATGACCGGCTTGGGTATGAGGCGGAGGCCAAGGCTCGGGACGCGCGATACAGCCGGTATGTCGGGGCCGGGCGGATGTGGCGGTCGCAGACGTCGGCGCTCGTGCCGGGTGGGCTGCGGGGTATGGCGCGAGCCGGGATGGACACCGGGATCCTCGCCTGCCCAGGGATGGTCTATCGCCGGGACGTCATCGATCGGCTGCATACCGGTACGCCGCATCAGCTCGACATCTGGCCGATCGGGCGCCACGTGGGTGAGCGCCGGAAGAGTGGTGAGCCGGTGCCGGCGGTTGGACCCGGGGACGAGCGCGACGGCGGCCGACGGGACGCACTCGAGGACGGCGGGGGTGGCGGGGGTCGGGCGCTCGGACGTAAGGACAGCGGCGACGACGGCAACGGCGATCGGGCGGACAGACTCGGAGATGGCGATCGGGCGAACCGACCCGGAAACGGCAGTCGGTCGAACGGTCTCAGGGATGGACGCGACGGCGGGCTGGCGCTCGGGGGCGAGGTCGCGGACGGCTGCGAGGTTGGGGGCGAAGGGCTCTACGACGTTGCCGGCCTGTGGGAGCTCATTGACGTCGCGGTGACGGCGGCGCTGCCGGGATGCCGGTGGCGGGTGCGGGCGGCGCGGCATCCCTATACGACCGACGGGCTGGAGATTGAGGTTGACGGGGTCGAGGTCGGGGAAGCGGGGATTGCGGGGCAGCATGTGCTGGGTGGGGCGGGGCTTCCGGCGTACGTGCGGGGGCTGGCTCTGGGGTTGGGGTTGGATCGGCTTGTGATGCTGCGCAAAGGGATGGGGGACATTCGGCTGTTGCGGTCGGTGGATCCCCGGGTCGCGGTGCAGCTCACCGATCTGACGCCCTATCGGCCGGTGTCGGCGCAACCGGCGGCGCGGCGGGATCTGTCGGTGGACACGCCGGTGGGGGTGACTGCCGAAGACGTCGGGGATCGGGTTCGTGAGCTGCTCGGGGTCGATGCCTGTCTGGTGGAGGAAGTGAGGCTGCTCGCGGTCACCCCGGCGGAGGAACTGCCCGAAGGCCGGCTGCGGGAAGGTCAGGTGAATGTGCTGCTGCGTATGGTGCTCCGGGATCCGGACGCGTCGCTGCCGCGGCAGCGGGTCAACGCGCTGCGCGACCGGGTTCTCGCGGGGTTGGCGGGGCGGTCGCACTAGACGGGGCCGTCACCCAGCGCCCCTCGCATATCCGACATTTTCGGTCACCACGTCCGATCTGTTGGTGCTGCCGGGCTGCGGATCGCGCGCTCGCTTCCATTCTGTGAGACGGGCGGCCGCCTGGTGAGACCGGCGCCCACGTCCTGGACTCTGCATCCGAGATGTGGGACTCGCGTCCATTATGGAGGATAATTTTGCCCGATAAAGCAGCTTTCGCCCGGCGGGCTTCTCCGGCCAGATGTGAACCTTGGAGAGTTATGGCTCGTATGTGGGCGCAACTCTCCAAGGTTCGCAAAAGGTCCACGATGTGGCTGCGTTTGTCCACATAGTGGAACCAGCGCCGGGAGCGGGATCGCCGTGCGACCATGACGATCTCCGCGGGCGCAGCCGCAGCCGCAGCGGTGCCCGGTGGCAACCGGTCGGCCGTAGCGGTGCCGGTGGCAGCCGGTCGGTGCGCCGCCGGAGGGCTGACGGAATCTCGCGGAGCTCGCGCTCCCGACCCCGCATCACCGGAACCACGCTAACCCGCAGGGCCACCGCATGGTGCGATGCGGTGGCCCTGGGGTGTCCGGTGTTACAGCTGGTTCCAGGCCTCGGTGAGCACCGAACGCAGGATCTGCTCGATCTCCTGGAACTGGGCCTCGCCGGCGATCAGCGGCGGCGCGAGCTGCACCACCGGGTCGCCGCGGTCGTCGGCACGGCAGTACAGGCCGGCGTCGAACAGGGCGTGCGACAGGAAGCCGCGCAGTAGCCGCTCGGACTCGTCGGCGTCGAACGTCTCCTTGGTCGCCTTGTCCTTGACCAGTTCGATGCCGAAGAAGTAGCCGTCGCCGCGGATGTCGCCGACGATGGGCAGGTCGTTCAGTCGCGAAAGGTACGAACGGAAGAGGTCGCTGTTGTCCCGTACGTGGCCAAGCAGGTTTTCCCGCTCCAGAATGTCCATGTTGGCCAGCGCGACGGCGGACCCGACCGGGTGCCCGCCGTAGGTGACGCCGTGGGCGAACCAGTTGGTGCCCTGCAGGAACGGCTCGGCCAGGCGCTCCGACGCGATCATCGCGCCGAGCGGCACGTACCCGCTCGTCAGGCCTTTCGCCACGGTGATGATGTCCGGCGTGTAGCCGTAGCGAACACCGCCGTAGTACTCACCCAGCCGGCCGAAGCCGCAGATGACGTCGTCGGAGACCAGCAGGACGTCGTACCGGTCGCAGATCTCGCGGACCCGCTGGAAGTAGCCGGGCGGCGGCGGGAAACAGCCGCCCGAGTTCTGCACCGGCTCGAGGAAGACCGCGGCCACCGTGTCCGGGCCTTCGTACTCGATCGCCTCGGCGATCCGGTCGGCCGCCCAGATGCCGAACTGCTCGGGCGTCATCGACTCGTCGGGGCGACGGTAGTAGTTCGTGTTCGGCACCCGGAACGTCGACGGCACCAGCGGCTCGAAGTCCTCCTTGAGCGCCGGGATGCCGGTGATCGACAACGCGCCCATCGAGGTGCCGTGGTACGCCACGTACCGGGAAAGGACCTTTGTCTTGGTGGGCTTGCCGGTGCGCTTGAAGTACGAGCGGGCGAGCTTCCACGCCGACTCGACCGCCTCGGAGCCGCCGGTGGTGAAGAAGACCCGGTTGAGATCGCCCGGCGTGTGGTCGGTCAGCCGGGCGGCCAGCTCCACCGCCTTCGGATGCGCGTACGACCAGATCGGGAAGTAGGCCAGCTCACCGGCCTGCTTGCCGGCGGCCTCGGCCAGCTCCTGGCGTCCGTGGCCGGTCTGCACGGCGAACAGACCGGACAGGCCGTCGAGATACCGCTTGCCGGTGGAGTCCCAGATGTAGCAGCCGTCACCGCGCACGATCATCGGCACTTCGGCTTTCTGGTACGAGCTCAGCCGCGTGAAGTGCATCCAGAGGTGGTCGCGGGCGGCTCCGGAGAGCTTCGCGTAGTCAGGTGACTGCAGGTCGGACAAGATGGCGCTCCCAGATCTTTGTTTTCGGGTCAGGACGGTTCGAAGGCCCGCTCGAGCAGCGTGAGGCCGCGGTCGAGCTCCGTGTCGGAGATGACCAGCGGCGGGAGCAGGCGGATGACGTTTCCGTAGGTGCCGCAGGTGAGCAGCAGCAGGCCGCTTTCGTGCGCGGCCTTGGCCACCGCGGCGGTGGTCTCCGGGTCGGGGGCCGGGCCGTTCGGCCCGCTCTCGCCCGGCACGACGAGCTCCAGCGCGAGCATGGCGCCACGGCCGCGGACCTCACCGATCTGCGGGTGTTTGGCGGCCAGCGCCTGCAGCCGCGGCATCGCGATCTCGGCGATGCGCCGGGCCGCTGCCGCGAGGTCCAGCTCGCGCATCGTCTCGATGGTGGCCAGGGCGGCCGCGCAGGCGATCGGGTTTCCCCCGTACGTCCCGCCGAGTCCCCCCGGGTGCACGGCGTCCATGATCTCGGCGCGGCCGGTGACCGCGGCGAGCGGCAGCCCCCCGGCGATCCCCTTGGCGGTGGTGATCAGATCCGGGACGACGCCCTCGTCCTCGGAGGCGAACCACGCGCCGGTGCGGCAGAACCCGGTCTGGATCTCGTCGGCGATGAACAGCGCGCCGGCCTGTTTCGTCCATTGCGCCAGCGCCGGCAGGAAGCCGGGCGCGGGCACCACGAAACCGCCCTCGCCCTGGATCGGCTCGATCAGCACGGCGGCGACGTTGCCGGCGCCGACGTGCTTCTCGATCAGCCCGATGGCATACGTCGCGGCGTCCGCCCCTCCACGGCCGTCGCGTAACGGATAGGACATCGGCATCCGGTAGATCTCGCCCGCGAACGGGCCGAACCCCTGCTTGTACGGCATCACCTTGGCGGTCATCGCCAGGGTGAGGTTGGTGCGGCCGTGGTAGGCGTGGTCGAAGACGACGACGGCCTGCCGCCCGGTCGCGTGCCGGGCGATCTTCACGGCGTTCTCGACCGCTTCGGCGCCGGAGTTGAACAGCGCCGAGCGCTTCTCGAAGTCGCCCGGAGTCAGAGCGGCCAGTTGCTCGCAGACCGCCACGTACGACTCGTACGGCGCGATCATGAAGCAGGTGTGGGTGAATCTCTCCACCTGCGCGCGGACCGCTTCGACCACCTTCGGTGCCGCATTTCCGACATTGGTGACCGCGATGCCGGACGAGAAGTCGATCCACTCGCGTCCGTCCACATCGGTCATCACGGCACCGGAAGCGGTGCCGACGTAGGACGAGATCGTGCTCGAGACGCCCCGCGCGACGGCGGCGCCACGACGACGGTGCAGATCGGCCGAGGTGGCCATCTCTCAACTCCTTCAGGCTTTGAGAACCGATCATTTCACTGATTCCGTCGCATGCAAGAGGCCCGACAACTATTTCCGTATTAAGTAACCCGGTACGCTGCCCGCGTGACCCCCTATTACGTGGCCGGCCGCGCGATGACCAGCGCCGATGTCCGGACGATTCGTCACCCCTTCGACGGTTCCATCGCCGGCGAGACCTCGTACGCCACCCCGGAGCACGTCGAGGAAGCGGTCGCGAGCGCCGTGGCCGCAGCGGCGAAAGGTGCCGCGCTGAGCGCCGCCGAACGGGCCGCCGCCCTCGACGAGATCAGCGCCCAGATCGCGCGCCGGGCCGGCGAGTTCGCCTCGCTGATCACCGCGGAGAACGGCAAACCGCTCAAGTGGGCACGAGCCGAGGTGTCCCGGGCCGTGTCGACGTTCCGCTGGGCCGCCGAGGAGGCGCGCCGCTTCTCCGGCGAGCTGCAGCGCCTGGACACCGATCCGGCCGCGGCCGGGCGCATCGCGCTGATCCGGCGGGTGCCGCGCGGACCGATCCTGGCGATCAGCCCGTTCAACTTCCCGCTGAACCTGGTGGCGCACAAGGTCGCCCCGGCGCTCGCGGTGGGCGCGCCGATCATCGTGAAGCCGGCCCCGGCGACGCCGCTGACCGCGCTGCTGCTCGGCGAGATCATGTCCGGGCTCGATCTGCCGGCCGGCATGTTCTCGGTGCTGCCGCTGCCCAACGAGCGGGCCGCCGCGCTGGTCGAGGACCCGCGCCTGCCGGTCGTGTCGTTCACCGGCAGCGGACCGGTCGGATCGCAGATCCAGGCCGCGGTGCCGCACAAGCACGTCACGCTGGAACTGGGCGGCAACGCGGCGGCGCTGATCTGCCAGGACTGGACCGACCTGGCGCACGCGGCGCAGCGGATCGCGGTGTTCGGCAACTACCAGGCCGGGCAGAGCTGCATCGCGGTGCAGCGGGTGTTCGTGCACCGCGACCACGTCGAGGCGTTCACCCCGAAGCTGCTGGCGGCCGTGGCGGCGCTGCGCACCGGCGATCCGCGCGACACGGACACCGACGTCGGCCCGGTGATCGACGAGCGGGCCGCCGAGCGGATCGAGCAGTGGATCGGCGAGGCGGTCGCGGCGGGAGGGCGGGTGCTCGCGGGCGGCGGCCGCAAGGGCACCACGATCGAGCCGACGGTGCTGACCGGTGTGCCGGCGGACGCGAAGGTGCGGGCGGAGGAGGTGTTCGGGCCGGTGCTGGTGGTGACGCCCGTCGACTCGGACGACGAGGGATTTGCTGCGATCGACGACTCGGCGTACGGGCTGCAGGCTGGGGTTTTCACGCACCGCCTGGATACGGCGTTCGCCGCGCACCGGCGGCTGCGGGTCGGTGGCGTGATCGTCGGTGACGTGCCGAGCTTCCGGGCCGACCAGATGCCGTACGGCGGGGTGAAGGCCAGCGGGTCGGGGCGTGAGGGCGTGGCCAGCGCGATGGAGGACTACACGGAGCCGCGTCTGCTGGTGCTGACCGGAGTCGCCCTCTGAGACCGGTGGTGGGGCGATGGCGGCGCCCCACCACCTCGCAGTGCGGCCTCGGCTCCCTCGCGACGCGCACGCGGGCGGCGGCCTGCAAGCGGGCGGCGTTTCGCGGCGGCCTGCTCAGTGATCCGTGGCCGCGACGGGCATCCACATGGCGTGGGAGGCCTCGGCGACAACAAACCGGTGTCCGATAAATCCGAGTAAAACGCGCTTTCGCCGTTCTAGGTCTCACGGATGAGCCGACGGGTAACGTTGTCGTCCGCCGCCGGTCTCACGATGCGGTCGTGGACGTCCACATACTGGTCAAGAGTCCGAATAGGACACTAGTTTTGTCCAGATTAGGGGCTTTTAGGCGGGCCCTCGGACGGTTGATTTCGAGACCTTGGAGAGTTGCGCCCACATGCGAACCCGAACTCTCCAAGGTCTCGAAATCCGCCCGCGAGCACCAGACACGAGGCCGGCGTCTCTACAACGCCCGCGCCGAGCGTCATCTCGACGGTAATGGCGGACCACGCCCGCGGTGGATCTTGATCCACAGCCGCGTAGACCCTAACCACCCCCACCCTGTTCTGGGTGGGGCGATTAAACCAGGCTGGGGTGACATTTTTGCGTGGTCGTCCACAGGGGGTGGTGGCTCCTCGGCACACAGCACACCGAATCCGGCCACCGCATCCCCAAGGCGTCTCTACGAGTCGAAGCCGAGCCCCATCCGGTCAAGCGTCCGCAACCACAAGTTTCGCCGCCCCTCGTTGCGGTCCGCCCGGGCGATCGACCAGCGGGTCAGCTGAATAACCGCGGACCGCAGCGGCTCCGGCGGGAACGGGATCGGCTTGCGGCGCACCATCTTCAGCCGGGTCCGCTCGGTCTCGGCACCCCCGAGCAGGTCGAGCATCACGTTCGCGCCGAAGCGGGTGGCGCCCACGCCCAGCCCGGTGTAGCCGATCGCGTACGCCAGCCGGCCCCGGAAGGCCGTGCCGAAGAAGCCGCTGAACCGGCTGCACGTGTCGATCACGCCGCCCCACTTGTGCGTGAAGCGTACGTCCGCGAGCTGCGGAAACGTCTCGGCGAAGTGCTGCGCCAGTACCTCGAACGTGGCCTCGCGCTGGTCGTCGCCGACCGCGATCCGGCCGCCGTTGTAGTAGATCGCGTCGTACCCGCCCCAGAGGATGCGGTTGTCGGCGGTCAGCCGGTAGTAGTGGAACTGGTTGCCGGAGTCGCCGATGCCCTGCCGGTTCTGCCAGCCGATCGCCTTGAGCTGCGCGTCGGTCAGCGGCTCGGTCATCAGCGCGTAGTCGTAGACCGGGACCACGAAGTGCCGCAGCCGTTTGAGCAGCCGGCCGTGCGCGCCGGTGGCCAGCGCCACGTGTTTCGCGTCGACCCGCCCGCGCCAGGTGTGCAGCGCCAGCCCGTCCGTCGACGCGGTGATCTTCTCGACCGGGCTGTTCTCGTAGAACCGCACGCCCAGTGACTCGCAGGCACGGCGCAGGCCCCAGACCAGCCGGGCCGGGTCGACCATCGCGCAGCCCGTGCGATCCCACAGCCCGGCCACGTACGTAGGTGAGTCCACCTCCGCGCGTACGGCGTCGGTGTCCAGGTAGGTCACGTCGAGACCGCGCCGCGCGGCAGCGGCCGCCGCCGACGCCAGCTCGCGTGCCTGCCAGTCCGCGGTCGCCACCAGCAGCTCGCCGGTGCGCGCGAAGTCGCAGTCGATGGCGTAACGCCGGACCGTCTCCTCGATCTCGTCGAGGTTGGCCCGGCCCAGCCGTTCCAGCGTGTCCATCTCGCCGGGGAACCGGGACATGCCGTTGTCGAAGCCGTGCGTGATCGACGCCGAGCAGAACCCGCCGTTGCGGCCGGACGCGGCCCAGCCGGCCGTGCCCGCCTCGATCACCACCACGTCGCGGTGCGGATCGCGTTCCTTGGCCAGCAGCGCCGTCCAGAGGCCGCTGTATCCGGCGCCGACCACGGCCAGATCGGCCCGGTCGGCGCCGGCCAGCGCGGCGGCGGGGGCCGGAGCCCCCGCCTGGGTGAGCCAGTAGGGCTCGGGCCGGGCATCAATCACGCTGGGCGCGCCGCGACCGGATGTTGAACGCCACGGCGATGACCACGCCAGCCACGAAGATCAGCGTGCCCATGACGTTCACCTGGGGTGGGATGCCGACCCGGGTCGCTCCCCAGATCCACAGCGGGAACGTGACAGCGTTGCCCGCGGTGAAGTTGCTGACCACGAAGTCGTCGATGGACAACGCGAACGCCAGCAACACGCCGGAGAACACGGCGGGCAGGATGATCGGGAAGGTGATCTTCCAGAAGGTCGTCCAGGCGGTGGCGCCCAGATCGGCCGCCGCCTCCTCGATCGACCGGTCCAGGGTCATCACCCGGGCCCGCACCACGGTGGCGACGAACGAGATCGAGAACATGATGTGCGCGATCGTCAGCGTCACCACGCCCAGCCCCACGCCCAGCGAGACGAAGAACGTGAGCAGCGAGGCCCCCATGACCAGCTCGGGCGACGAGATGGTGGCGAACATGATCAGGTTGACCGAGCCGGATCCGCGGAACCGGTAGCGCCCCAGCGCGTAGCCGATGCCGGTGCCCAGCGCCCCGGCGGCGAGGCTGCTGACCACGGCCACCACCAGCGACGTGATCAGACCCCTGGTGAGGTCGTCGATGTCGAAGAGCCGGCCGTACCACTTGAGGGTGAAGCCCTCCCACGACTGGTTGTACCGGCCCGAGGTGTCGTTGAACCCGAACAGGATCATCACGAAGATCGGGAGGATCAACCACAGGATGATCAACCAGGTGTACGCCCGCATCACGCCCGGACCGGTGATCCGCCGCTTCGGCCGCAGGTCCGCGCCCTTGTCCGTCCGGGCCGGTCGTTGCAGTGTCTGGGGTTGAGCCGTCATCGCGCCGCCACCTTCATGACGTCCTCCGTGCCGAGCACCTTCGCGTACGCGAACACCCCGATCAGCAGGACCGCCATCAGCACGAAGGAGAGCGCCGAGGCCGTCGGGTAATCGGAGTTCGCCAGGTACTGCGCCTGGATCACCTGGCCGATCATCGTGGTGTCCGTTCCGCCCAGCACCGTCGAGTTGACGTAGTCCGAGCTGGTCGGCACGAACGTCATCAGCACGCCGGCGAAGACACCGGGCAGCGCGAGCGGGAACACCACCTTGCGGAACGCGGTCGCCGGATCGGCGTACAGGTCCCGTGCGGCCTCCACCACGCGTGGGTCGATGCGCTCGAGCGCCACGTAGATCGGGAGAACCATGAACGGCAGGAAGTTGTAGACCAGGCCGAAGATCACCGCGGTGGGTGTGCCGAGTATGTGGAACGACTCGGGCACCAGCCCGGCGCTCTTCAACGGCGACAGCACCGGCCCGTCGTCGGTGAGGATCTGCCGCCACGAGATCGTCCGCAGCACGAACGACACGAAGAACGGCAGCAACACCAGGAAGAGGTACGTGGCCTTGCGGCGGCCACCGTAGAAGGCGATCCAGTACGCCATCGGGAACGCCAGCGCGATCAGGATGATCGTCGCGATGGCGCCGTAGATGAGCGAGCGGATCAGCTGCGTCCGGTAGTCGTCGAGGGCGTCCACATAGGTCTGCCAGTGACCGGTGAACGTGTACCCGTTGACGATGTCGCCCTCCTGCAGGGACAGCGACAGCATGGTGATCATCGGGATGGCGAAGAAGACGATCAGCCAGATCCCGCCGGGTAAGACCAGCAGGTACGGGGCGATCGTGCGCTTGAGACGGCTCATGTTATCCCAGCACGATGGGGTCGAATGTTTTCTGGAACTGCTGCTGCTCGGCGACCGACTCGAAGGCGACGTAGTAGTGCAGGTTGGCGTAGGCGGCCTGGGCCGGGAACACCAGCGGGCTGCTCGCCAGCGCCAGCAGGTCGGTCTTGTCCTCGCCGGAGAGCTTCGCCGCTTCCTTGCGCATCTCCGCCTGGGCGTTCGGGACCGGGCAGACGTAGTTGATGTACTCCGCGAGCGAGGCCGCGTTGGGCACCTCGTAGAAGAAGTCCATCAGCGTGATCGCGTCGACCGGGTTCTTCGCGGTGATCGGGATCGTCATGTTGTCGGTCCAGATCGTGCCGCCCTCCTCCGGGATCACAAACTTGAGGTCCCGGTGCTCGGAGAGGTTCTTCTGGTAGATGTCGCCGGACCACGCCTGGGTGAGCCAGACCTCGCCCGAGCCGAGCGCGTCGATGTAGCCCTGGTCGTAGTACTTGCGGACGATGCCGGCGTCCTTCTGGTCCTGGAGCTTTTTCGCCGCCTTCTCCCAGTCCGACGCCGACGACTTGTCCGGGTTGGCGCCGACCGCCATCAGGCCGAAGTTCCCCAGTTCCTGGACGTCGGACATCATGCCGACCTTGCCCTTGAACTTCGGGTCCCACAGGTCGGCCAGCTTGGTGATGTCACGGCCGGTCTTGGTGCGGTCGTACGCGATGCCGGTGATGCCGGACGCCCACGGAATGCTGTACTGGTTGCCCGGGTCGAACGCCTCCTTCTTGTAGGCGTCGCCGGCGAACTTGGCGAAGTTGGGCAGCTTCGCGTGGTCCAGCGGCGCGAGGAAGCCCGAGTCGCGGAACTGCGAGAACTGGAAGCTGTTGGTGATGACCATCAGGTCGTACCCGATGTCCTGGCCGGCCGACAGCTGCGGCTGCACCTTGGCGAACCAGGAACCCATCTCCTGGATCACCTCTTTGTAGGTGAAGTTGATGCCGGTCTTCGCCTTGAACGCTTTCAGCTCCGGCTGCTTCGGGTCCATGTAGAGCGGCCAGTTCGCGAAGCGCACCAGGTTGTTCTGCTTCTTGTCGGACCAGTACTGCTGGACGGCGTCGGGCGCGGCGCTCGCCGGCGCCTTGGTGCCCTTGCCTTGGACGCCGCAGGCCGCCAACGCCATGCCGAGCGCCGATAGCCCGGACATCCGAAGCGCGTCCCGCCGGCCTAGCCGGCGCTGGGACAGGCCACGAACCAGGGAGGGGTCGGGAATATTCGACGCAGACATCAGACTCCGATCAGATATGAGTGCTGGGGGGCCCAGGTCAGGTAGACGCGGTCGCCGCGATCCGCAAGATCGTCGGCGTTGGCCGCGTTTTGATCGAAGACAGTAAAGTCGGCCCCGGCCGCTGTGGCTACGGTGTAATTGGTCGAAGTTCCGTGATAAACGACCTCATTGACGATCCCGGAGAGAACGCTGCCGCCGGTTGCGGTAACGGGGGGTACACCTCGGTGCAAATCGATCTTCTCTGGACGGACCGAGACCTCGAGTTTGTCGCCACGCCGCACCGCACCGGGTACGGGGCATACCACGCGGTCCTGTGTGGAGTAATTCAGCAGGGCCAGTCCGCCCTCGATCCGCTCGACGTGACCGTCCACAATGTTCGACGTGCCGATGAAGCCGGCCACGAACCGCGACGCCGGCTTCTCGTAGATCTCGCGCGGCGAACCGAGCTGCTCGATCACGCCGGCGTTCATCACCGCGATCCGGTCGGACATGGTCAGCGCCTCACCCTGGTCGTGGGTGACGTAGACGAAGGTGATGCCGACCTCGCGCTGGATCCGCTTGAGCTCCACCTGCATCTGCTGGCGCAGCTTGAGATCGAGGGCGCCGAGCGGCTCGTCGAGCAGCAGCGCGCGCGGGCGGTTCACCAGCGCCCGGGCCAGCGCGACCCGCTGCTGCTGGCCGCCGGACATCTCGCGCGGCGCCCGCTTGTCCATCCCGGACAGTGAGACGATCTCCAGGATCTCGCCGACCCGCCGGCGGATCTCGTCGCGCGCGACCTTCTTGCGCTCCAGCCCGAACGCCACGTTCTGGAACACGTTGAGGTGCGGGAAGAGGGCGTACGACTGGAACACCATGTTGATGTCGCGCCGGTTCGGCGTGACGCCGGTGACGTCGCGGCCGTCCAGGTAGACCTTGCCGGCGGTGGGCTCCTCGAAGCCGGCGATCATCCGCATGGTGGTGGTCTTGCCGCACCCCGACGGGCCGAGCAGGGAGAAGAACTCACCCTGAGCGATCTCCATGTCCGTACGCTTGACGGCCGCCACGGTCTCGCCATGCGCGAGATAGTTCTTCACGACGCCGTCGAACCGGATCGCCGGGTGGTCGCCGGTCGCCGTCCGGCCGTTGCCGGCAAGGTGCTGGGGGGTGGTGGTCATCTTGGTGGTCCTCTTCGCGCGGTGTGGGGTGGGTCAGCCGAGGTAGCTCATGACGTGTTTGACGCGGGTGTATTCCTCGAACCCGTACATGGACAGGTCTTTGCCGTGGCCGGAGTGGCCGAACCCGCCGTGCGGCATCTCCGAGACGAAGGGCAGATGGGTGTTGATCCAGACGGCACCGAAGTCGAGGCGCCGCGAGACGCGCATCGCGCGGCCGTGATTCTGTGTCCAGACGCTGGCGCTCAGACCGAATCGGACGTCGTTCGCCCAGCGGACGGCTTCGTCCTCGCCGTCGACCTCCTGCACCGTGATGACCGGTCCGAAGACCTCGTCCTGGATCATCTCATCCCGCTGATCCAGTCCCGCGACAACGGTGGGCTCCAGGAAGTAGCCGCGGTCGCCGACCCGGTTGCCGCCGGTCACGATCCGCGCGTGCGCCGGTGTGCGGTCGAGGAAGCCGCGCACCCGGGCGAGCTGGTTCTCGTTGTTGACCGGGCCGAAGAACGCGTCCGGGTCGCTGCCGGTCTTGGTCGCGCGCGCGGCGGCCGCGAGGGCGTCGGTGAAGTCCGCGGCGACGGCCGAGTGGACCAGGACCCGGGTCGCGGCGGTGCAGTCCTGCCCGGCGTTGAAATATCCGGCGGCGGCGATCGCGGCGGCGGTGGCCTCGATGTCGGCGTCCTCGAAGACGATGACCGGCGCCTTGCCGCCGAGTTCGAGGTGGGTGCGCTTGAGGTCGGCGGCGGCCGCGATGGCGACCTCCGTGCCGGCCCGCGTCGAGCCGGTGATCGAGACCAGCTCGGGCGCCGGGTGGGCGACGATCTGCCGGCCGGTGTCGCGGTCCCCGCAGACCACGTTCAGCACGCCCGGCGGCAGGAACTCGGCGGCGATCTCGGCGAGCAGCAGCGTGGTCACCGGGGTGGTGTCGGCCGGCTTGAGCACCACCGCGTTGCCGGCCGCGATCGCCGGCGCGAACTTCCAGACCGCCATCACCATCGGGTAGTTCCACGGGGTGATCTGCGCGCACACGCCGATCGGCTCGCGCCGCACGTAGGAGGTGTGGTCGCGCAGGTATTCCCCGGCCGACTTGCCCTCGAGCATCCGCGCGGCGCCCGCGAAGAAGCGCAGCTCGTCGAGCAGCGGTCCCATTTCCTCGCGATGGGTGGCCTCGACCGGTTTGCCGGTGTTACGGCATTCCGCCGCGACGATCTCGCCGGCCCGGGCCTCGACCGCGTCGGCCAGGCGCAGCAGCGCGCGCTGCCGTTCGGCCGGTGTCGTGTCGCGCCAGATCTCGAAACCGGCCTCGGCCGCGGTCATCGCGGCGTCGACATCCTGCTTCGAGCTCAAGGGCGCGAGAGCATACGCGTCGCCCGTGGCCGGATCGATTACCGGTGTGGTGGCGCCCTCCGACGTATCGGTGTGTTGTCCACCGACAAAGTTGCGCAACACGGGCAAAGCGGCAATCACCGATCGGACCTCCCGCTCCCAGCCTGTGACAGCTCCCACATGTAACGATCTGCGAGACCTTGACACAAAGTGAGGACGGAAGACAAGGGAATCCGAAAGGATTTTCCCGAAGCGAAACGGAATCAGAGGCGCAACAACCCCCGGACGTACGCATTCGCGCGTACGCCGGGGGTCGCGGGGCTTCGTTATCGGGTCTGCGGGAAGCCAAGATCCACGGTGGAGGTGCCCGGGTCGGGCCACCGTGACGTCACGACCTTGGTGCGGGTGTAGAAGTGGATGCCGTCCGGGCCGTACATGTGCGTGTCGCCGAACAACGAGGCCTTCCAGCCACCGAACGAGTAGTAGGCGACCGGCACCGGGATCGGCACGTTCACCCCGACCATGCCCGCTGCCACGTCGAATTGGAAGCGCCGGGCCGCCCCGCCGTCCCGTGTGAAGATCGCGGTGCCGTTTCCATATTCATTGTTGTTGATCAGTTCGACCGCTTCGGCGTACGTCCTGGCGCGCAGCACGCACAGCACCGGGCCGAAGATCTCGTCGGTGTAGACGGCCATGTCCGGGGTGACGTTGTCGAGCAGCGTGACGCCCAGGAAGTAGCCGTGGGCCGGCAGGTCCGCGTCCCGGCCGTCGGCGACCACGGTCGCCCCGCTGCGGGCGCCGGCCTCGATGTAGCCGGTGACCCGCTCGCGGTGCTCGGCGGTGATCAGCGGGCCCATCTGCGACTCCGGGTCGGCACCCGCGCCGATCTTCAGTTTCGGCAGCCGGGCCGCGATCGCGTCGACCAGCGGATCGGCCACGTCGCCGACGGCCACGACCACCGAGACGGCCATGCACCGCTCCCCCGCCGAGCCGTAGGCGGCACTGACCGCGGCGTCCGCGGCGGCGTCCAGCTCGGCGTCCGGCAGCACCACCATGTGGTTCTTGGCACCGCCCAGAGCCTGCACCCGCTTGCCGTGCGCGGTGCCGGTCTCGTACACGTGCCGGGCCACCGGGGTGGACCCGACGAAGCTGACCGCGGCGATGTCCGGATGGGTCAGCAGCGCGTCGACCGCCTCCACATCGCCGTTGACGACGGTGAATACGCCGTCGGGCAGCCCGGCCTCGCGCCACAGCCGCGCCAGGAAGATCGACGCCGACGGATCCTTCTCGCTCGGCTTGAGCACGAAGGCGTTCCCGGCCGCGATGGCGGTGGCGCACATCCACAGTGGAACCATCGCCGGGAAGTTGAACGGGGTGATGCCGGCGACCACGCCGAGCGGCTGGCGGATCGAGTAGACGTCGACACCGGTGGCGGCCTGCTCCGAATAGGAGCCCTTCATCAGGTGCGGGATGCCGGTGGCGAACTCGGCGTTCTCCAGCCCGCGGGCGATCTCCCCGGCGGCGTCGGCGAGCACCTTGCCGTGCTCGCTCGTGATGATCGCGGCGAGCTCCCCCTCGCGGGCGGCGAGCAGCTCCCGGAACTTGAACATGACCGCGGAGCGGCGCGACAGCGAGGTGGCGCGCCAGGCCTTGCCGGCCTCCTTCGCGACCGCGACGGCGTGGCCCACCTCGGCGGCCGAGGCCAGGGCGACCTCGGCGGTCTGCTCACCGGCGGCCGGATTGAAGACGGGCCCGACCCGGCCCGAGGCGCCGGCGACCTCGCCGCCGCCGATCCAGTGCGCGATACGAATCATGCCCGCACATTACGTACCAGCCACGCACCGAACAATGCCCGAAACGTACTGTCACAATCCGGGTTGCTCAGCGCCAACTAGGCATGAGACACTTTTCGGCATGACCGCGTGCGACACTCTGACCATGACAAAGGCGGACTTCAACCACCCGGATCCGTGGACCGAGGCCGAATATCTCGCGCTCGACGAGACAAACAGCCGAATCGAACTGATCGACGGGGGACTGTGGGTGAGTCCGGCACCAACGAACGAGCATCAGGAAATTTCGTACCTACTGACGACCATCCTGCGACCGCCGGCAAGCGCGGCGAAGCTCTGCGTCACACAGGCAGGCAACGTGCGCCTCGGGCCCGACCGGCTGGTCTCGCCAGATATCACGGTGAGACGGCCGAGCAAGCCCGGAACTCGGACCGAAGCCGCCGACGTCGTCATGGTCGCCGAAATCACCTCGCCGAGCAACGCGACCGCCGACCGCCGCTTCAAGAAATTGCTCTACGCCGAGGCGGGCATCGGCTGGTACCTGCTTGTCGAGCCGGATCATGGGACTTACCAGAGCATCTTCCTGCGACTGCTTCGCCTCGAAGACACGAAGTATGTCGAGCACGCCTTTGCCGAGTACGGCGAAACACTGATCACCGACCTGCCCTTTCCGGTCGAGATCAGCACTGAGCATCTGCTGGACTTCGCCGGGGATTGACCAGTGACATCTGGTCTCTTGATAATGTTCTAGTGACCACCACCATCACGGAGCACTTCGGGCCTTGGGCGGAAGCCGATTACCTGGGCCTCGACACCGGCATCAACCGGGTCGAACTGATCAACGGCAATCTCCTCGTCAGCCCTTGGCCGGACAACTGCCATCAGATCGCCCTCGCGCCCCTGGTCTTCGGCACCATGCGCGCGGCGCGAAAAGCCGGCCTTCACGCGGTCGGTAACGTGTGGGTACGCCTGACCGCTGACACCATCGTGATACCGGATGTCGTCGCGGTGGACAAACGCCAGAACGAAGACGTCACCGACGTGTCCGACGTGATCCTGCTCGGCGAGGTCATCTCCCCCACCACCGAATTGATCGACCGCGTGCTCAAGGCGCACCTGTACGCCGCCGCCGGCATCGGCTGGTTCCTCACGGTCGAGCTGGAGCCGGCGGTCGTGCGGTTACAGCGACTGCAGGGCGACCGCTACTTCGAGCACGCGGTCGCGGTCGCCGGGCAGACGTTGAAATCCTCGTTCCCGTTCCCGTTCTCCATCACCGTCGACGAACTGTTCGACTGACCGTGCGCTAAGGGGCGGCGACCGCGTCGCGCCGCGGTGAGCGGCCAACCGCCACCGCGGCCGCACCGGCCACCGCCACCGGCGGCAACAGGTTCAGCAGCAGGACCGGGATCTCCTCGGCTGCCGAGTAACCGGCGGCGAACACGCCGATCAGCAGATTGACGACGGTGAGGGCGAGCCACAGCGGGACGAACAGCACGGCGGCGACCCGCAGGGCGGCCGCCGCCGTGGCATTCGGCACCAGCAGGCCCGCCAGCAGCGTGATCGCCAGCCACAGGGCCATGCCGGCACCGAGGATCGCCGGAGCGCGGCCCGCGCCGATGAGCGGGCCGCCGTGCCAGCGGTCCCACGTCCACCACCAGACCAGGCCCGCGATCAGCGCGGGCACGCCGAACACGGGGGCCAGCACGACAGATTCCTCGGCGGGCCGGTAGCCCGCCGCGTACACGCCCATGGCCGCGTTGACGACCGCGACCGCGAGCCACAGCGGGGTGAAGACCGCGAACGCGGTTACGCCCACCGACCGGAACGGGGGCTGCGCGAACAACGCCGTCAGCAGCAGGACCGCCGTGAACAGCAGCACGCCGGCCAGCAGTAACCGGGGAAGGCGCACCTCAGGCCCGGATGGTCATGCGGCTGACCTGGTCGCCCGCCACACGGAAGGTGAAGTGCGACTCGCCGTTGAAGCCGTCGCCGCCGACCTGGGCGGTCACCACCACGTCGTCGCCGTTGATCTGCACGTCGGTGACCCGCAGGCTCACCTTCACGCCGATGAACTCGCCGTCGCTCCAGCCGCGGATCCGGTCGTGGCCGCGGAACTCGCGGCCCCAGTCGTCGACCACGCCGTCGGCCGGGAAGCAGGCCAGGAAGGCTTTGGTGTCGTTGGCGTTGGCGGCGTCCAGCGCGGCTTGGACGGCGGCGGGCGGCTGGGTGGTCATGGCGGGTCCCCCGAGGTGAAAAGCGGTGATGGAAACGGCTCCATCATCGTGGCGCGAATGCCACCAGGGGAAACCCGGACCTGGTGAAATCGGTGTGGTGTGCAATACTTCCCGCACCCGAGTGCGAAAGTTTCGGGGGTGCCTTTGCCTGGAGACGAGGAGAGATCGATGGCCGCGGGCGGACGACGCGTAACTATCGCGACCATCGCGGAGGCCGCCGGAGTGTCGGTGCCTACCGTGTCGCGGGTGCTCAACGGGCGTACGGATGTGTCACCGGAGACGCGCGACCGCATCGAACATCTTCTCCGGGAGCACGATTACCGTCCTCGCAACTCTCGGCAACCGCTGCGGGCCGGTCTCATCGACCTCGTCTTCCACGACCTGGACAGCCCGTGGGCGGTGGAGCTGATCCGCGGCGTCGAGGAGGTCACGCACGCCGCCGGGGTCGGCACCGTGGTGTCGGCGGTGCACCGGCGTACGGCGTCGGCGCGGCAATGGTTGCAGAATCTGCGGGCCCGCCAGTCCGACGGGGTGATCCTGGTGATCTCCGACGGCGCCGGCCCGGTCAGCGCCGAGCTGCACCGCCTGAACGTGCCGATGGTGATCATCGATCCGGCCGGCGGGAACGCCGCGGACGTGCCGACGATCGGCGCCACCAACTGGTCCGGCGGGCGCAGCGCCACCGAGCATCTGATCGCGTTGGGGCACCGCCGGATCGGCCTGGTCGAGGGTCCGAAGAACCTGCAGTGCAGCCGGGCCCGCCTGGACGGCTACCGGGCCGCGCTGGAGGAGGCGGGGCTGCGGGTGGACCGGCGGCTGATCGAACCGGGCGACTTCCGGCACGAGTCGGGTTTCACCGCCGGGGTGCGGCTGCTGGACCGCGACGACCCGCCGACCGCGATCTTCGCGTCCAGCGACCAGATGGCGCTGGGCGTCTACGAGGCGGCGCGACTGCGCGGTCTGCGGGTGCCGGACGACGTGAGCATCGTGGGCTTCGACGACCTGCCGGAGGCGCGCTGGTCGTCGCCGCCGCTGACCACCGTGCGTCAGCCGCTGGCGGACATGGGTGGGCTCGCCGCGCGCACCGTCCTGCGGTTGTCACGCGGCGAGCCCATCGAAACTCCCCGGGTGGAGCTGGCGACCGAGCTCGTGATCCGGGAGAGCACCGCCCTATTTGCCGAAACCGGCGGTAAGTCCGCTCAGTAGCTGGCGGCGCCCGATGGCGTACGCGAGCACGATCGGGATGGTGGTGAGCGTGACCGAGGCGGCGACCGCGGGCACGTTCACGCCGAACTCCGACTGGAAGGTCCACAGCGCCAGCGGCATGGTGCGCTGGTTCGGGCTCTGGGTGAGGATCAGCGGCAGGATGAAGCCGTTCCAGATCTGCAGCGCGCTGTAGATCGTCACGGTGACCAGCGCGGGGCGGGTCAGCGGGAAGGCGAGCCGCCACAGCGTGCCCCACTCGGTGGCACCGTCCATCCGCATCGATTCGAAGAGTTCCTTCGGCACGTCCCGGATGAAGTTGCCGAGCACCAGCACCGACAGCGGGATCGCGAACGCGGCCGACGGCAGGATGATCGCCAGCAGCGAGTCGTACAGGTGCGCCCGGATGATGATCAGATACACCGGGATGATCACGGCTTGCAGCGGGATGGCGAGACCCATCAGGAAAAGCGCGTTGATGCCCTTGAGCCACCGGTTGGTCGCGCCCCGCACGACCGCGTACGCCGCCATCAGCGAGAAGAGCACGGCCGGGATGGTGGCTCCGGCGGTGACGATCACGCTGTTGAAGAAGAACCGGACGAAGTCGGCCTCGATCACCGTTTTGTAATTCTCGAAGGTGATGTCGGTCGGCGGCTTCAACGGGTTCGTGATGAAGTAGTTCGACTGCGTCTTCAAGCTGGTGATGACGATCCAGTAGAGCGGGAGCATCACGATCAGCAGCCAGATCCAGCCGAGGCTGCCGCCGACCCAGTTCAGGCGCAGCAGCCGGCCGCCCAGCGACGTGCCGCGCTGCGGTGCTTTGCCGCCGTGTCGCGGCGCGGACTCCTGGGTGATGGTGGAGGTCGCCATGTCACATTCCTTCCAGCTGGCTCTCGTCCGCCCGGCCACCCAGCCGCCGCAGCAGCAGGGAGATCGCGAGTCCGATGAGGACGAGGATGACGGCGATGGCGCTCGCCGGGCCCATCAGGCGGGCCTGGAAGCCGAACTGGTACATCTGCAGCGCCAGGGTGCGCGTGGAGTCGCCGGGGCCGCCGGCGGTCAGCACGTAGATCAGGTCGAAGGACGTCAGCGAGCCCACCACCATCAGCGTCGAGGACGTGATGATCGTGTATTTCAGCTGCGGCAGCGTGATGCTGAAGAACTGGCGCATCCGGCCGGCGCCGTCGATCTGGGAGGCCTCGTACAGCGATTGCGGGATCTGCCGCACGCCGCCCTGGTAGATCAGTGAGTGGAACGGAATGTACTGCCACGACACCACGAAGACGACCACGCCGAGCGCGAGACCGCTCTGGCCGAGCCAGTCCTGGGCCAGCCAGGACACGCCGAGGCCGGCGCTGAGCCCGAAGTTCGGGTCGAGCAGCGCCTTGTAGGTGATCGAGATGGCCGCGGAGCTGAGCAGCACCGGCACGAAATACAGCACCGCGAGCAGGCCGCGGTACTTGGAGCGGGCCGCGATGAAGACGCCCAGCAGAATGGATATCGGCGTCTGCACGAGCCAGGACAGCGCCATGATCACGAACGTGACCCACAGGGCCCGGGGCAGGCCCGGGTCGGTCAGCGCGGCCTTCCAGCTGGTGAGGCCGGAACCATGGATCGTGCCGATGCCGTTCCACGTGGTGAAGCTGAGCAGGAGCACGCCGATCAGCGGAATGACCGCGAAGATCACGAACCACACCAGAGCCGGCAGCGCCATCCATAGGACGGCGCCGCTCCGCCCGCCGCTGGTCCTGGTGGGCTCCTTCACCCGTACGGCGGGCGGAGCGAGCGTCGTCATTTACCGATGACCCCGTTCATGCTGTCGACCCACTGCTGCGGGGAAATCTGCAGTTGGAACAGCTTAGCGATGTTATCGAGCAAAGTCTCTGCCGCGGTCGGGCTCAGCGCCTGGTCCCAGGACTGCGCGAAGATCTTGGCCTTGGACGCGATGTCGGCCATCGACGTCAGGAACTCGGCGTCGTCCGAGCCGGTGAACGACGCGCCCTTGAGCACCGGCACGCCACCCGACTTGATCCAGCCGGCCATCTCGTCGTTGTCCACGAGGGTGGTGGAGAAGAACTTCTTCGCGGTGTCCTTGGCCTCGGCGCTCGCCTTGGACGAGATCGAGAGGTACTGGCCGGGGTTGCCGACGGTGTTGCTCGGGTCGCCCTTGCCGCCCTCGACCGCCGGGAAGTTCATCCAGCCCAGGCCGCCGTCCTTGACGAAGCTGCCGCCGTTGGCCTTCTGGATCCCGTACGACCAGGAGCCGTGCACCATCATCGCGGCCTTGCCGGTGTAGAGCAGGGCCTGGTCCGCGTTGGAGTCCGCGGTGATCGAGGAGAAGCCCTTGACGAAGCCGTTGGCCTTCACCAGGTCCTGGATCTGGGTCAGCATGGTCAGCACGGCCGGGTCGGACCAGGCGTCCTTCTGACCGGCGAAGACGTTGTTGAACACGTCGGAGCCGGCGGTGCGGTCGAGCAGGAACTCGAGCCACATCATGTTGGTCCAGCGGGACTGGCCGCCCAGCGAGAACGGCGCGATCTTCGCGGCGTTGAACTTGGGTACCAGGGCCATGATGTCGCCCCAGGACTGCGGGGGCTGCACGCCGACCTTGTCGAAGACCTTCTTGTTGTAGAACAGCACGATCGGCTGGACCGTCTCGACCGGCATCGCGTAGATCTTGCCGTTGACCGTGGCGGCGCCGAACGACGAGTCGAGGATCTTGCTCTTGACCGCGGCGTTCTGGCCGAACCAGTCGGTCAGGTCCTCGACCTGGCCGGCCTCCACATAGGCCTTGAGGCCGCCGCCGCCCCAGCCCCAGATCATCGTCGGGCCCTGGCCCGCGCCGATCGAGGTGGTGATCTTCTGCTTGTACGCGTCGTTCTGGAAGAACGTCGGCGTGATCTTGGTGTTCGGGTTCGCCTTGTTGAACCGGTCGACCGAGGCCTGGCGGTACTCCTGGCCGGGCGGGCCGCTCAGGGACCAGTAGCTGGCCGCACCGCCGCCGCCACCGCCCGAGCTGCCACCATCTTCGCTCGGGCCGGAGCTGCCACATGCGGCGAGAGCCGCGGCACCGGCGGTTCCCCCGACCAGACCCAGGAACCTGCGCCTGGAGTAGTTGCTATCGATCACGGTGATCTCCGTACTCGAAGTGCCGCTTCAGCTGCGGCGAGTGGATCGTCGTGGTTGGAAGGTCGCCTCTGTCACAGATCCTGCAACTTTCGCGAAACGACCGCAAGTTAACGTGAGGTTTCGTTAACGTAGGGTTTCAGCTTGATCATGTCAAGGGTCTTGCCCTGGTCGCGCTCCCAGCGCAAGAGTGGACGCATTCGTGAGGAACCCGAATGCGGCCGTTCAAGATCCGCCGCGTCGTAACATTGCGCGTTGGTAACAGCGAAACTTTCGGAAATGAGGAACGTGCGCCGTGACCACAGATCGGGCGAATCAGCCATGGCAGGACCGGGCGTTGCCGATCGCCGACCGGGTGGAGGCGCTGCTCTCCCGGATGACGACGAGCGAGAAAATTGCGCAACTCGGCAGCCGATGGCTGGGCAACGACATGCAGGACACCGGTGACGACGCCCGCGCCGACCCGGAGGAGCAGATGAACGTCGCCCCGATGCAGGACGTCTTCGCGGCGTCCGGGACGATCTCGCTGCAGGACGCGAGCCGCGACGGCCTGGGCCAGCTCACCCGCGTGTTCGGCAGCGTGCCGCGCACCGCCGCCGAGGGAGCCGCCGAGGTGGTCCGCCAGCAGCGGATCGTGCTCGGCAACTCGCGTCATGGCGTGCCGGCCATGGTGCACGAGGAGTGCCTGACCGGTTTCACCACGTACGGGGCCACCGTCTATCCCGCCGCGATCGCGTGGGGCGCCACCTTCGACCCCGAGCTGGTCGAGCGGATGGCCGCCGCGATCGGGCGGGACATGGCAGCGGTGGGCGTGCATCAGGGACTGTCCCCGGTGCTCGACGTGGTCCGCGACTATCGCTGGGGACGGGTCGAGGAGACCATCGGCGAAGACCCCTACCTGGTGGCGATGCTCGGATCGGCGTACGTGAAAGGGTTGCAGAGCGCCGGGGTGATCGCCACGCTGAAGCACTTCGCCGGCTATTCGGCGTCGCGGGGCGCCCGCAACCACGGCCCGGTCCCGATGGGCCGCCGCGAGCTGATGGACGTCATCCTGCCGAGCTTCGAGACGGCGATCCGCGAGGGCGGCGCCGAGTCCGTGATGAACTCCTACTCCGATCTCGACGGGGTGCCGGCCGGCGCCGATCGGTGGCTGCTGACCGAGGTGCTGCGCGAGCAGTGGGGGTTCACCGGCACGGTCGTGTCGGACTACTGGGCGGTGCCGTTCCTGGCCACCATGCACCGGACCGCCGCGGACACCGACGACGCCGGCGCGCAGGCCCTGGTCGCGGGCATCGACGTGGAGCTGCCGGACACGCTCGGCTTCGGGCCGGGCCTGGCCTCGCGGGTGCCGGAGGAGGTCATCGACCGGGCCGCCCGCCGCCTGCTCACCCAGAAGGCGTCGCTGGGGCTGCTGGACGCGGACTGGACGCCGGAGGGCTCGGTGGCCGCCGCGGCCGCTGTCGACCTGGACTCGCCGGCCAACCGCGCGCTCGCGCTGGAGATGGCCGAGCGCTCCGTCGTGCTGCTCGACGCGGGCACCGCGCTGCCGGTGTCGCCGTCGGTGCGCCGCATCGCCGTCGTCGGGCCGGCCGCCGCCGATCCCCGGACGTTCATGGGCTGCTACGCCTTCCCGAACCATGTCCTCCCCCGCTACCACGACGTCGGCCTGGGCATCTCGGTGCCGACCGCGGTCGATGCCCTGCGAACGGAGTTTCCCGCGGCCTCGCTCGTATTTGAACAGGGATGCCCGGTGCTAGGCGAGGACCGGTCCGGGTTCGAGGCGGCGCTGGCCGCGGCCCGCGACGCCGATCTGGTGGTCGCCATGGTCGGTGATCTGGCCGGCCTGTTCGGCCACGGCAGCTCCGGCGAGGGCTGCGACGCCGAGGACCTCTCGTTACCCGGCGTGCAGGGCGAACTGCTCGATCAACTGCTTTCCACCGGTACGCCCGTGGTGGTGGTCGTGGTGTCCGGCCGGCCGTACGCGCTGGGGGCGATCCACGCTCGCGCGGCGGGTCTGGTGCAGGCGTTCATGCCGGGCGAGGAGGGTGGCGCCGCGATCGCCGGGGTGCTCTCCGGCCGGGTGCAGCCGGGCGCGAAGCTGCCGGTGCAGATCCCGCGGCACGCGGGCGGGCAGCCCGGCACCTACCTGCAGCCGCCGCTGGGCGCGGAGAACAGCGGGGTCAGCAACCTCGACCCGACACCGTTGTTCGCGTTCGGGTACGGCCGCTCGTACACCACGTTCGAGGTGGACGACCTGCGGATCAGCGCGTCCTCGATCCCGGTGGACGGCGCGTTCACGGTGACCGCGCGGGTGCGCAACACCGGGTCGCGCGGCGGCGACGAGGTGGTGCAGCTGTATCTTCGCGACGTGGTCGCGCAGGTGACCCGCCCGGTCCGCCAGCTCACCGGGTTCGCCCGGGTGCCGCTGGAGGCCGGCGAGGCGAAGGACGTGACGTTCTCGGTGCACGCGGACCGCACCGCGTTCACCGGGCGCGACCTGACCCGGATCGTCGAGCCGGGCACGATCGAGATCATGGTCGGCACGTCCTGTTCGGACCTTCCGTTGCGGGGCACGGTCACGCTGACCGGCGCGGTCCGGGAAGTGGGCCGGGACCGCGTCCTCACGACTCCGGTCGAGGTGCAGAAGGCCTGACCGGATCGGACCGCGTGCCGCCCGGCACTTCAGCGGGGACCGACACCGTCCAAAGGTCCCCGCCGCCGCGGCGGCACGCGCCCGGTCGCGACCAACCGGGCCAGCTCGGTGCGCGAGCGCACGCCCAGCCGGGCGAAGACGTTGCGCAGGTGGTGGTCGACGGTGCGCGGGGAAAGGTGCAGGTGCTGGGCCACCTCACGGTTGGTGGCGCCGTCGGCGACCAGGCCGGCGATGCGCTGCTGCTGGGCGGTGAGCTCGGTGGCCGGCGCCCGTTCGGCTGCCGCGCCCTCGCCGCCCGCGCTTTCGCCGGCCGCCCGCAGCTCGTGGGTGGCCTGGTCGGCCCACGGGGCGGCGTCGAGGCGGCGGAAGGTCTCGGCGGCGCGGCGCAGGTGCTCGCGGGCCTCCACGTGGCGCCGGCATCTGCGCAGGTGACGACCGTAGAGCAGGGCGGTGTGCGCGGCCGGGAAGGCGGCGCCGTCGCGGCGATGCCAGCCGATCGCCTCGCGGAAGAGGTCGTCGGCGTCGTCCGGAGTGGACGCGGTCAGCGCCCGGCACCGGGCGCGCAGCGCCAGCCAGGAGCTTTCGCCGGTACGGGCGGCCCAGCGGTCGAACGGGCCGGCCACGTCGCCGGGGGCACCGGCCTCGATCAGGTGCGGGGTGACGGCGATCCGGAGAATCGGTGAGCCGTGGCCGGTGACCAGCGGGAACAGGCGGGCCAGGGCGTCCGTGCGGCGGCCCTCGACGAGGTCGAGCAGGCCGGCCGCCCAGTCGCCGAACTCGCCGGTCGCGTAGTGCCCCGCCGCGTCCCTGATCGCGCCACCGCTCGCCGGCTCCATCGAGGCTCGGTCACCGCGTAGGGCGGCCAGCACGGACAGCAGTGCGTGGTGCGCGCCGGGGCGGCCCGCGACGGCGGCTCCGTCCAGGGCGGCGTCGGTCGCCGCGTCGTAGCGGCCGGCGGCGAACTCGGCGAACGCGGCCACTTCCAGGGCCGCGGGAATCTGCCCCTTTGTGCCCAGGGCCGCTGCCCGTCCGGCCAGTGTCGCGGCGCAGCGGTCGCGTCCGGTGAGGATGCCGTCGGCGGCCGCGGCGATCAGCAGCGCGGGGTCGGTGACGTGGCCGGCGAGGCGCAGCACCTCGTGCAGGTGGCCGAATCCTTGATCGTCGGCGCCGGTGAGCAGATCGGCCAGGCCGCAGAGGTGGTGGACGGCCAGCCTGGTCTGCGGGTCGGAGGTGTCGCGGTGGTGGGCGGCCGCGTGCCGGGCGACGGCCGGGAAGTCGCCGGGGTCGCCGCAGTGGCCGCAGGCGTCGCCGGCCGCAAGGAGTGCCTCGAGGGCGCCCTGCGGGTCGTGCGGGAGCAGTTCGGTGGCCACGTCCAGGAGCACGTCGCGGGCGGCCGCCGGGTCGTGGTGCAGCGTCAGCCGGGCGGTCAGGGCGCGGGCCCGGTTGCGGACCACGGCGGGTGCCTGTTCGCGTCCCAGGCGGCGCAGCAGGCGGGTGGCCTCGTGCGGGCGCCCGGCGTCGGCGGCGGCGCGGGCGGCGGCCAGCACGGCGCCGGCTTTGTCCGCCCGGCTGTCGAACAGGCCGGCGGCCAGCAGGTGGGCGCGGGCGGCCCGGTCCGGCGTGGCGTGTCGGGCGGCGGCGGTGAGGGCGCGGGCCAAGGCGTCGTCGGGTGCCGGGGTGATCTGGGCGCGGTGCAGCAGGCTTCCGTTGTCGGCCAGCCGGCGGTGGGCGTGGTGGCGGTCGGCGAGCGGGGCGTCGTGGTAGATCAGCGAGCGCAGCAGCGGCGGGGTGAAGGCGATCGTGTCGTCGTGGACGCTGACCAGTCCGGCCCGTTCGGCGGGGGTCAGGGCGGCCGGGTCGGTGACGTCCGCGGGGCGCAGTTCGGGGGCCGCGGCGGCGAGCAGGAGCAGGTCGCGGGTGCCGGGCGGGAGGGCGGCCACCTCGGCGCGGAAGCGCTGCCGCAGCCGGCTGGACGGGGGCAGCGTGGCGGGCGGGTCGGCGAGGCCGCGGCGCTGCCGGGGGCTCAGCGCGGCGGCCAGTTCGACGAGGGCGGCCGGGTTGCCGCCGGCCAGGTCGATGAGGGACGCGGCCACGTCGTCGGCCAGGCCGGGGGCGCGGTCGTGCAGCAGGGTGCGGCTCTCGGCGCGGGTCAACGGGCTCAGGCGCAGGTGCGGCAGGCCGGGCAGCGGTGCCGGGGCGGTGGCCAGGATGGCCGCGCGAACACCGTCCAGGCGGTGGGCCACGAGGGTGAACAGCCGGCGCGATTCCGCGTCGAGCAGGTGCGCGTCGTCGAGCAGCAGGAGCACGGGACGATCCGCGGCGGCCAGCCGGTCGAGCACGACGCGCGCGGCGCCGAGAGCATCCCGCGGGAGGAGACCGGCGTCCGGGTGGGGCCGCACGCCTCCGCGCGGCGTGGACGGGCACTCGCTCAGGCGGGTCAGGAGGCGGTGCGTGGCCGCGTAGGGCAGCGACGATTCGTCGGCGTGGCCGGGGACCGCGATGACTCTCCGGTTGCCGGGGACGGTGCTCACGGCGTACGCAAGCGTGGTTTTGCCCTCGCCCGGGCCGCCCGTCAGGACGAGCGCGCCGCCGCCGAGCAGGAGAACTTCCTGCACTGTCTGTGCAACAAGCATGGGCCGAGTGTGGCCGGTCGTCGAGGCGTACCGGAAGCATCGATGACTTTCTTTTCGAGGGATGCGATTTCGACAGGCCGGTGATTTCGCCGATGCGCGCTCGCGGCGGGGCGGAAAACACTGACGACCATCGATCCCCTATCCCCTGGAGCGTGAACGGTGAAGCCACTCCGTCTCCTCGCCACGATCGCCGCCGCCGTCGCGATGACCGTCGGTTCCGGCACGTCGGTCGCCCTGGCCGCCGACAATCCCTACGAGCGCGGGCCGGCGCCTTCCCTGTCCGTGCTGGATGCCTCCCGAGGGCCGTTCTCGGTGGGCACTGAGAACGTGTCGTCGCTGGTGAGCGGGTTCGGCGGCGGGGTCATCTACTATCCGACCGACACCAGTCAGGGCACGTTCGGAGCGGTGGCGATCTCGCCCGGCTTCACCGCGACCTGGTCGAGCCTGTCGTGGCTGGGGCCGCGGATCGCCTCGCACGGCTTCGTGGTGATCGGCATCGAGACCAATTCGCTGCTCGACCAGCCCGCGTCGCGGGGTCAGCAACTGCTGGCGGCGCTCGACTATCTGACCCGGTCCAGTTCGGTGCGGGGGCGCATCGACGCGACCCGGCTCGCCGTGGCCGGCCACTCGATGGGTGGTGGCGGCACGCTGGAGGCGGCCCGCAGCCGGCCGTCGCTGCAGGCCGCGGTGCCGCTCGCGCCCTGGAACACGACCAAGTCGTGGTCGACGCTGCGGGTGCCGACGCTGATCGTGGGCGGCGAGTCGGACACGGTCGCGCCGGTGGCGTCGCATTCGGTGCCGTTCTACACCAGCATCCCGTCGTCGGCCGAGAAGGCGTACCTGGAGCTGAACAACGCGTCGCACTTCTTCCCGCAGTCGGTGAACACGCCGACGGCGCGGCTGGCGGTGTCCTGGCTGAAGCGGTTCGTGGACAACGACACGCGCTACGACCAGTTCATCTGCCCGGGGCCCACGGGTAGCCAGATCGAGGAATACCGCAATACCTGCCCGTTGACCTGACCCGCTCCCACCCGAGACCGGCCGGCGGTGATCCCGTCGGCCGGTCGCGTGCTGTCGCACCTGAGATCGTTAACACTCGGACGGCGTACGGGAGGGAGGCCTTTGACCTTCTCCGCGGGGCACCGACGCGCCTGCAGACCCCGGTTCACCCGCTTGTTTAGGCGAAGTCGAATATCACGAAAACGTAACGGGCGGGTTGCGGTCCCTTGACAGTACGGGCGTCCGGCACGCATGTTTGCGTTCACAATCCGCCTTTCATCCCCGGCGGTCGATACCCGCGAAGGACGGTCTCGCATGCCCGCAATCCTGTCCGCCGGACCGGTATGAGCCGCCGCCCCGTGATGTCGGACGTGGCGGCCCGCGCCGGCGTCTCGCATCAGACCGTCTCCCGGGTGCTCAACGGACATCCGCACGTCTCCGCGACCACCCGCACCCGGGTTCTCGCCGCGATCGCCGAACTCGGCTACCGGCGTAACCTCTCCGCGCGCGTGCTGGCGACCGGACGGTCCAATGTGGTCGGAGTGGTCGCGCAGAACACGACGCTGTACGGGCCGTCCAGCATGGTGCAGGCGATCGGCGAGGCCGCCCTGGGCGCCGACCTGTCGCTGACCGTCGGGCACGTGGCCGGGTACGACGCGACCGCCGCCTCGCGCCGCATCGTGGAACGGCTGGTGCAGCAGGGCGCCGCCGGGCTCGTGTTCATCGCGCCGGTCGACGCCGCCGCCGAGTCGATGGCCCTGGTGCCGTCCGGGCTGCCGATCGTCACCGTGGACGGCCTGCCCGAGTGGGAGGTCGCCAACGTCTCGGTCGACCAGTACGCCGGCGGCATGCTCGCCACCAGACATCTGCTCGACCAGGGCCACAAGACCGTCTGGCACGTGGCCGGCCCGGAACAGTGGCACGGCAGCCGCGCCCGCGAACAGGGCTGGCGGGCGGCGCTGGCCGAGGCCGGAGCGCAGGCCCCGCCGATGCCCCGGGCGGGCTGGTCGGCCGCGTCCGGCTACCAGTGCGGCCGGATGCTCGCCCGCATCCCGGACTGCACGGCGATCTTCGCGGCCAACGACCACGTCGCGCTCGGCGTCATGCGGGCCATGGCCGAGCACGGCAAGCGCATCCCCGACGACATCAGCCTGATCGGCTTCGACGACGTGCCGGAGGCCGGATACTTCCATCCCGGGCTGACCACGATCCGCCAGGAGTTCGCCGAGGTGGGCCGCCAAGCCCTGCGCCTGCTGCTGGAACAGCTCGCCACCGGGGCCCGCTCCGCGGAGTCGGCACTGGTCGAACCCGTCCTGATCGGCCGCGACACGGTGGCCGCCCGGCCCGCTTGATCACAGCCGCTGGGGCTATTCTGCCTGCAACAGGCGGATGCGGGGTACGAGTGAGCGTGAAGCGCGGACGTCCGCCGGGCATGATGGACGTCGCCCGGCTGGCAGGGGTGTCGCACCAGACCGTCTCACGGGTGCTCAACGAGCACAAGAACGTGAGCGAGCAGACCAGGCTGAAGGTGCGGGCGGCGATCGCCGAGCTGGGCTACCGGCCGGACCGGGCGGCGCGCGCCCTCGTCACGGGCACCTCCAAGGTGATCGGTGTGGTCGCGCAGAACTCGTCGCTGTTCGGGCCTTCGTCGATGCTGGCGGCGTTCGAGGAGGCGGCCCAGGCGACCGGCTTCGCGGTGAACGTGGGCAGCGTCCGCAACCTGGACGAGCGCTCCATCGCCGAGGCCGTAGAACGCCACCTCGATCAGCGGGTCGCGGGCCTCGTGGTGCTGGCGCCGGTGGCCGGGGCGGGCGCCGCGCTCGAGCACCTGCCCGACGACGTCCCGCTGGTCACCATCGACGGCGACCCGGAACGCGCGAGCACCCTCGTGACGGTCGACCAGGTCTTCGGGGCGCGGGCGGCGACCGAGCATCTGCTGGCGGCGGGTCACCCGTCGGTGTGGCACATCTCCGGGCCGTCCGACTGGTTCGACGCGGCCGGACGCGTACGGGGGTGGGAGTCGGCGCTGAAAGACGCCGGGGCCGAGATCCCGCCGCTGCTGAGCGGGGACTGGAGTGCGGCGTCCGGCTACCGCAACGGCCAGCTTTTGGCCCGCCTGCCGGAGGTGACGGCGGTGTTCACGGCGAACGACAACATCGCGCTGGGGTTGCTGCGGGCGCTGAACGAGCACGGCCGGCGGGTGCCCGAGGACGTGAGCATCGTGGGGTTCGACGACGTGCCCGAGGCGGCCTATTTCACCCCGCCGCTGACCACGGTCCGGCCCGACTTCGACGCGGCGGCGGCCGCCAGCCTGGAGTTATTGCTCGCCCAGATCGAGTCGGGCACGGTGGATACGTCTACCCGGCGCACGATCGCTCCGGCCCTGGTCGTGCGCGACAGCGTCGCACCCCCTGCCTGATTTCCCCGTACGCCTGCCGGCCCGCCGTTTCCGCTCCCCACATGGGGCGGCGGCGCACCGCGGTGTGGGAAGGCACGACGGCCGGGCTCCCCACACCAGGCCGCGCCGCACCCGGGTGTGGGAACTGGCGACGCCCCCATCGCCCGAACTCCCCACACCACGCCGCAGCACACGCGGGTGTGGGGACTGGCGACGCCCCCACCGCCCGAACTCCCCACACCAAGCCGCAGCACACGCGGGTGTGGGAACCAGCGACGCCCCCACCGCCCGAACTCCCCACACCACGCCACGACACACCCCGGTGTGGGAACCAGCGACGCCCCCACCGCCCGAACTCCCCACACCACGCCACGACACACCCCGGTGTGGGAACCAGCGACGCCCCCACCGCCCGAACTCCCCACACCAGGCCGCGGCACACCGGTGACCCGCGCGGTCGTAGCTCTCCGCTCTGGCGCGCGCGGGCAACCAAGGGAGGCCGCCCCCGACGGTTCGCGGCCGCGCCTGCCGCGGGGCTGCGCAGGTCGGCGGCCCTGTCCGGGTGGCGCGAATTTCGTGTATTGACTTCCAACGTTGTTATCGTTCACATTCTATGCAGCGCGCGAGCCGACCCGCTGCAAGATTCACTCTTGTGAACGTGAACATCGACGGCCCGTGCCTGCGTGGATGCCCGCCGGGGCCATCAGGGGAGTGATGGTTCCGGCGGGTCGCGCGTACGCTCATCGGGTGCCTGCCGCCCCGCCGCTGCTGCTCGTCCTCGACGGGAACAGCCTGCTGCACCGCGCCTACCACGCGGGTGCGGCCGAGGCGATGCTCTCCCCGGACGGTGCTCCGATCTGGGCGTTGCGCGGCCTGATCGGCTACCTGGCTCGCGGCGCCGCTCAGCTCCGCCCGGACGCGGTGGTCATCGGCTTCGACTGTCCGGTGTCGTCGGCGCGCCGCACGCAGTTCCCGGAATACAAGGCGCACCGCCCGGACAAACCCGCCGACCTGACGGCCCAGCTCGCCGTCGCACCGGGCCTGTTGCGCGCGGCGGGGGTCTGCACGGTCGTACCGGCCTCGTGGGAAGCCGACGACGTGCTGGCCAGCGCGGCAGCAGCGGCCCGGCGCGCGGGCTGGCGTTCGGTTCTGATGACCAGCGACCGGGACGCGTTCGCGCTGATCGACGAGCAGACCTCGGTGCTGCGGGTGCGCAACGGCGGCTTCGACGAGGCCACCCTGATCGACACCGCGGGCCTGCCGGCGCTCTACGGCGTCGACCCGGGCCAGTACCGCGATTTCGCCGCCCTGCGCGGGGATCCTTCCGACAACCTTCCCGGTGTACGCCGGTTCGGCTCCACAACCGCAGCCAAACTGCTCGCCGTGTTCGGCAGTGTGGAGGCCGCCTGGCAGGCCGACCACGCGCTGGTCCGCTCCACCGTGGGCGACCACGCCGCCTCGTACTTCCTGGACCCGTCCGCGCGCGCGACCATCGAACGCAATCGCCTGATCATGCGCATGCGCGACGACCTGCCGCTGCCCGACCTGGCCACCGCCCGGCTGCCGCTGAGCCTTCCGGTGATGCGGCGCGCGTTCCGCGAGCGGGGCATCAACCTGGGCCCGTCCTTGTGGGCGCTGGTGGATGCCCCGCCCCCGCCGGACGACTCGGTACCCGAGTTCCACCCGTGGGCGTTCCGCGGTGGCCTGACCTCACGCCGCGACCCGACCCCTGGGCAGCTCGCCCTCTTCTGACAGCGGAATCCCGGCGCGAGTTCTTGTCAGGACTGTCGATACGGTCAGGGCATGCCACCGTCTGTCTCGGCACCAGCGTGAGGCCGCCGCCCGGACCGCCCGGCCGGATCGTGCTGCTCAACGGCACGTCCAGCTCGGGGAAATCGAGCGTCGCGCGCAGCCTGCTGCAAACCCTGGACACGCCATGGTTCCACCTGTCGGTCGACGCGTTCGGGGAGATGCGCGCGCTGGTCCGCGTCCCCGAGGCCGACATCGACGCGATGCTGGCCCGCACCCGGGCAGGCTTCCACCGCGCGGTGGCCGGCATGGCCGCCGCCGGCAACGACGTGGTGGTCGACCACCTCTTCAGCGAGCCGTGGCGCCTCGACGACTGCCTGACGTTGTTCGAGCCGTTCGACGTCGTGTTCGTGGGCCTGCACTGCTCGGCGGCCGAACTGACCCGCCGCGAACTGGCCCGTGGCGACCGAACCCCCGGACAGGCGGCTGCGCAGCTTGCCCTGGTCCACGCCCACCGCCGGTACGACCTGGAGCTCGACACGACGGCTTTGAACGCCGACTCGGCCGCGCGAATCGGCGCGTTCCTGCGTAGCCGGCCGACCGGCCCGACGGCTTTCGAAAGGCTGCGGGTCGCGCATAAGCGGAACGGTGCGTCCTGTGGACAGGGAGTGAGCCCGGCCGGCGAAACGGATACGATGCCCGCATGAGCTCAGAGGCTGTCGACAGGTACATGCCAGCGGACGTGACGCTCGACGACCTCACCGCGATGATGGCCGCGGACGAACACCACCGCTACGAGATCAGCCCCGACGGGGTCCTGTCTGTCATGCCCCCGCCGGGCCTCGCGCGCGCCATCATCGCCAACCGCCTTACGGCGTGGCTCATAGCAGCCGGGTTCCCTCTGGATCGATTCGCCCAGGGCGTCGGACTACGGATTCCCGGCCGGAACGGTGGCCTCGGCGGCCGGATCCCCGATCTTGTCCTGTGGAGCAAGGCTCAGGCCGACGGTGTCTGGCTGCCGGTCACCAACGTCCTCCTCGTCGTCGAGATCATTTCCCCCGGGTCCGAGGGTGTCGACACAGTCACGAAACGAACTGAATACGCCGGGGCGGGCATCCCTCAATACTGGCTCGTCGACCAGGATCCGGCTCACAATGTCACCATGCATGAACTCGACGGTGGCCACTACACCGTCCGCGAATCGATGCCCCTCGCCTGGCTTCTCAACATGACGCCCGCCGACCACGACCTCGTATAGCGGGCAGCTAGGCGCGGCGGCGCAGCTTCACCGTCGCGTCCGTGCGGGTTGCCGGCTTCCCGTCCGGGCCGGTCTGGGTCCGGGGGTGGACCTGGCTCGTCTCCACCTGCCACGCGTCGTCCAGGGCCAGCGCGGCGATCACCTCGTCCGGCGCCGGGAAGCGCATCTCGTGCTGGTGCTCGTGGTGGAACGGGCCCGGGTCCATGTGGCCCTCGATCAGCAGCGTGCCGCCCGGGACACGTGGGGCTTTCCACCGGCTGCGGGACCGGCGTAGGCGGAACGGTGCGTCCTGTGGACAGGGAGTGAGCCCGGCCGGCGAAACGGATACGATGCCCGCATGAGCTCAGAGGCTGTCGGCAGGTACATGCCAGCGGACGTGACGCTCGACGACCTCACCGCGATGATGGCCGCGGACGAACACCACCGCTACGAGATCAGCCCCGAGGGGATCCTTTCCGTCATGCCCCCTCCCGGGTATGCACATGCGATCATCGCCACCCGCCTCATGATGTGGCTGGCCGCGGCCGGTGTTCCTGCCGAACGCGTCGCTCAGGCTGTCGGCCTGCGGATACCCGGCCGCGACGGGGGCGTCGGCGGCCGGATTCCCGACCTGGTCGTCTGGAGCAAGCCGCAAACCGACGGTGTCTGGCTGCCGGTCACCGATGTCATGCTCGTCGCCGAGATCATCTCCCCGGGGTCCGAGGGCATCGACACCGTCACCAAACGCACCGAGTACGCCGCGGCCGGCATCGCGCAGTACTGGGTGATCGACCAGGACCAGGGCCAGACGGTGACCATGCATCAACTGGATGGTGGCCACTACACCGTGCGCGCGACGATGCCCCTGGCCTGGGTCCTCAACACGACGCCCACCGACCACGACCTCGCCTGACCCCTACGCGCGGCGCCGCAGCTTCACCGTCGCGTCGGTGCGGGTTGCCGGCTTCCCGTCCGGGCCGGTCTGGGTCCGGGGGTGGATCTGGTTCGTCTCCACCTGCCACGTGTCGTCCAGGGCCAGCGCGGCGATCACCTCGTCCGGGGCCGGGAAGCGCATCTCGTGCTGGTGCTCGTGGTGGAACGGGCCCGGGTCCATGTGGCCCTCGATCAGCAGCGTGCCGCCCGGGGCCACGTGGGACGCCGCCGTGCGCAGGATCTTCTCGCGGTCGAAATCGCCCCAGAAATGCAAGAACTGGGCGGACACCAGGTCGTACGAGCCGGACGGGAAGGAGTGCTCCAAGTTGTGGTGCTCGAAGCGCACCCGCACCCCGGCGTCACTCGCGTGCGCGGCGGCCCGGGCCAGCGCCACCGTCGAGATGTCCACGGCCGTGACATCCCAGCCCTGCGTCGCCAGCCACACCGCGTCGGCGCCCTCGCCGCAGCCCAGATCCAGGGCGCTGCCGGGCGTCAGCGAGGACACCTCGGCGACCAGCGCGTCGTTGGGCTTGCCGCTCCAGATGCGGTCGCTCTCGGCGTACCGGGAATCCCATGCTTGTTCGTCGCTCATGCGCTCAGCCTGCGCCGGACCGCGAAGATCGGGCAAAATTCATTGCCAAAACGGCAACATCAGCCGGCGCGCCGGCGTGCCCGGCGGGCCGCCAGCTCATCGCCCGCGGCGGCCGGAGCAGGATCACCGCCGACCGGCTGCGGCCCGGCGGCGGGCTCGGCCGGCAGATGCGACAGCGAGCCCTGGATCTCCTTGAACGCTCCCCCGATCGCGATGCCGAACACCCCCTGACCACCCTGCAGCAGGTCGACGACCTCCTCCGGGGAGCGGCACTCGTACACCGTCGTGCCGTCCGAGATCAGCGTGATGCCGGCCAGGTCCTCGACGCCGCGTGAGCGAAGCGTTTCGATGGCGCGGCGGATGTTCTGCAGGGAGACCCCGGCGTCCAGCAGACGCTTGACGACCTTGAGGACCACTAAATCGCGGAACGAGTAGAGCCGCTGGGTGCCGGACCCCTCGGCGTCGCGAATGCTCGGTACGACCAGCGACGTCCGGGCCCAATAGTCCAGTTGACGGTAGCTGATACCGACCGCCTGGCAAGCCGTGACGCCGCGATAACCGACCGAGCCGTCCTCGCCGACGAACGGGCCCTCGAGTGGCTGCTCGTGCACGCGACTACCTCCCCGCTGCGCGATGCCGCTTCACCTGGACTTCACGAGCGTATATCTCAGTGGCCGCCGAAACAGGGAGGTAACGCCATGACACGCCGCTTACGGGCTAGCCCTTTGTCGATCAAACTGGTGAGGCGCAGGTCAGCCCGCGAAATCCTCGGGGCGCACCTGGTCGAGGAACTCGCGGAACTTCTCCACCTCGTCCTCCTGCTCGTCCGGGATGACGATGCCGGCCTCGGTCAGCACCTGCTCGGCGCAGCGGATCGGCGCGCCCACCCGCAACGCCAGCGCGATCGAGTCGCTGGGCCGGGCGGACACCCGCACATCCTCACCGATCAGCAGGTCGGCGTAGAAGACGTTGTCCTTCAGCTCGGTGATCTCCACGGCCTTCAGCGGCGCCTTCAGCGCCGCCAGAATGTCCCGCAGCAAGTCGTGCGTCAGCGGCCGGGCGGGCTTCACACCCTGCTGCTCGTACGCGATGGCGGTCGCTTCCACCGCACCGATCCAGATCGGCAGGTACCGATCACCGTCGACCTCCCGCAGCAGGACGATCGGCTGGTTGCTAGGCAGCTCCACCCGAACTCCGACCACGCTCAGCTCGCGCACCGCCCGCCTCCGTGTCGTTTGTCGTTGTGCTCCGCACTTGAGGTGCACCCGTACGGCCGCCCTTTGAGTCACGGTACACGCACGCCGTACGGATCCAACCGCTGCGGCATACCCCGTGCAGCGTAGGTGAATCGGCTCAGCGACCGAGTTCGCCGCGCAGGCCCGCCCGCACCAATGCGGCGTGCAATCGCTGCGAAAGAGCCTGCAGCTCGCGTGCCGTCTCCGCGGCCCGCGCCCGGGCCGCCGGATCACTCTGCCGCACCAGCGGCGCCAGAAGCTGCGTGAACAGGCCGACCTCCCGATCGGAGGCGGCCCGGAACGCACGCAGATGACGCGTCTCCAACCCGTAGCGGGTCAGACCCACGACCGCTTCGACGATGATCACCGCGTCGCCGTCGTACCAGCCGGGCGGCTTGGCCGTGACCAGACCGATCTGCTCCAGGTCGTCGAGCAGTTCCCCGCTCACCCCAGTGCGTTCGATCACATCCTCCCGGGGGATCCGGGTGTCGGACGGATCGGCCGCCTTCTCCGTGCCCACCGCGACCAGGGTCGGCCGGGCGGGCACGGGCGGCTCATCGGACATCCTGTCGAGCTGCTCGCGAATGACGCGCAACGGGAGATACTGATCTCGCTGCGCGGTCAGCACGAAACGCAGCCGGGCCACGTCGTTCCACGAGTACTTGCGGTACCCGGAGGCGGTGCGCTGGGGGTCGACCAGCCCCTCCGCCTCCAGGAACCGCAACTTCGAGATCGTGGT
Organism: Actinoplanes sp. TBRC 11911; assembly: GCF_012933445.1. GTDB lineage: Bacteria > Actinomycetota > Actinomycetes > Mycobacteriales > Micromonosporaceae > Actinoplanes. The sequence goes on along the minus strand of NZ_JABBNC010000014.1, from coordinate 162,440 downwards.
GTCGGGGAACTCGGCGCGCAGATGGGCCAGCACCTCCCCGATGCTCATCAGCGCGGCCTCACGCCCGGCCCCGGGGCGAGCCCCTGGGTCGCGCGCTGCCGCCCCCGACGAGTTCACGCCCGGCTGCCCTCGCCCTCCGGCCGGGGGCCGGCGATGAACACGAGGCGGAACTTGCCGATCTGCACCTCGTCACCGTTGCTCAGGGTCGCCGCTTCGACCCGCTCACGGTTCACATAGGTGCCGTTGAGCGAGCCCACGTCGCGGACCGTGAAGGTGCCGCCCTCACGGTGGAACTCCGCGTGCCGGCGCGAAACCGTCACATCGTCCAGGAAGATGTCGCTGTCGGGGTGCCGGCCGCTCGTCGTCACGTCGTGATCGAGCAGGAAGCGGGCACCCGCGTTCGGGCCACGGCGCACCACCAGCAATGCCATCCCCGGCGGGAGCGAGCCGGACATGCGGCTCGGCACCACGTCGGTGTCAGGACCCTCGAGCACCTCGTCGAGAGCGCCGAGGTTCAGCGTGGACGTGACGTCGAGTGGGGGGAACTCGTCGTCTGGGCGCGTCATCGGACCACCTCACGGATCAGTTGGTCGCCGCCATGCGGCACGGGAACTCCCCCACCGCGGCCAAAAGGCCCGGACGCACGACTATCGGTTTCAGGTTTCAAAGGAATAACAGTTGTTGTGCCCCGCGAGCCTAGTAAGTGCCAATATCGCGGGGCAACCGGACGCGCGGATATCGATCAGCTCTCCGTCAGTGCCTTGTAGGCATTCGCGTCGAGCAGACCGGCGATCGCACCCGGATCACTCGGTGCGATCTCCACCAGCCAGCCCGCCGCGTACGGCTCCGCGTTGATCAGTTCCGGCTCGTCGCCCAGCGAAGCGTTCTTGGCCACGACAGTGCCGGACACCGGCGCGTAGATCTCGGAGACGCTCTTGGTCGACTCGATCTCGCCGAACGCGTCGCCGGCCTGCACCTCGGTGCCCTCGTCGGGCAGTTGGACGAACACGATGTCGCCCAGCGCGTCCTGCGCGTAGTGGGTGATGCCCACCCGCACCGGCCCGCTGCCGTCACCGGCCACCCACTCGTGTTCAGCGGTGTACCGCAGGTCCTCAGGAATCACGCCATCTCTCCCGTATCACGCTCTGCCCCTATGACGGCGCCCTCAGGACGCCGGACGCGCATATTGCAATGTCGTCGCTTTACGCAACGCGGTCACTTCGACCATGGTGCGCTGCTCCAGCGTCACGCTACCGCCGTCGCTGTTCACGGACGCCACCACCCCGCCGGGGATCTGCAGCGCGGTCTGCATCGTCTGCGGCGGGCCGATCACATCCAACGTGTACGGCCCGGACAGGGCGATGCCGTCGGCGACGAGTCCGCCACCGTCCGCGTCCACGAAAAAGCTGGACGCCACGATCCGCACGGCCGTCCCGTCCGAGCCGTAGAGCTGCATCACCTCGCCGCCCGCCCCGCGCAACTCCTGCACGGCGTTGAGGATCGCGGCGGCGTTGACCTTGTCCATCACGATCCGCAGGCCCGGTCCCCGGCCGGGCAGCGTGCCCGCCAGCAGACCCAGCTCGTCGGCCCGCTTGTCCGCCTCGGTGAGCGCCGCCTGCCGGCCCGCCACACCCGAGGTGAGCTGCCGCTGACTGCTCTCCAGCCCGTTGATCTCGGACTGCAGGCGGCTGTCGCGCGAGTCCAGGTCGCTGAGGATGCGCACCAGGTCCTCCTGGCGGGCGGTGGCCAGGCCCTGGTCGCCGTCGTTGCTGCGCAACTGCACCACGAGCGTGAAACCGAACACGGCCAGCAGTACGGCGATCAACGCACCGGCCGAGGTGAGGCGGCGCTTACGGCCCGGTTTCGCGTCGGTCACCCTTTCGGGTTCCGCTTGCGCTTCCTCTCCCGTACGCCCGTCCGCCTCGTCCGCCACGGAATCGTCCGCGGGCCGGGGCTCGACCGGCGGTGGCTCGTCGTCCGCGGCCGCGGGGAACGCGGAGGCCGCGGGCTCGGCCGGCGACTCGTCGAGCATCGCCACCGGCTCGTCGGTGTGCGGCGGCTTACGCCCCGCGGTGGGCAGTTCAGGCTCGTCAGTCACCGGCGCACCACCTCAAGCCCGGAACAGGTGACGTCGGATGGCCGCGACATTGCCGAAGATGCGCACCCCGAGCACCACCACCACGCCGGTGGACAGCTGCCCGCCCACCCCGAGCTGGTCACCCAGGTAGACGATCAGGGCCGCCACCAGCACGTTGGAGATGAACGAGATCACGAACTGTTTGTCGTCGAAGATGCCGTCCAGCTTCGCCCGCACCCCGCCGAACACCGCGTCCAGCGCGGCGACCACCGCGATCGGCAGATACGGCTGCAGGGCGGGCGGCACCGCCGGATGGAACACGATGCCCAGCGCGGCACCCGCGATCAAGGCGATTACGGCGATCATCTGCCGCCTTCCGACGAGGACGGTGAGGGTTTCGAGGGCGTCGGCGCCGGCTGCGCCACCCGCAGCTTGAGCTCGGTGGCCGCGTCCAGGGTCACGTCCTTCACCCCGGACGCGCTGAACGACATCCCGTACTGGCTCGCCAGCTGCTTGAAGAACTTCCCGGCGTACCCGTCGCGGAAGTCGGCGGCCAGCGAGTCCGGGCCGATCGCCACCACCTCGTACGGCGTGGTCACCGGCCGGAAGTCGACCAGGATCGCCTCGCCGGCCTGCCGGATCGTCGAGGTCGCGGTCAGCCGCTGCCCGTTGATCGCGATCGCCTCGGCGCCCTGCGACCACAACGCGTTGGTGGCGAGCTGCAGGTCGGTGTCCTTGACCCGGGCCGCGCCGTTCTGATCATCCCCGGTCACCGGATTGACCTTGGCGGGACCGTCCCCGATGGTGATCTTCGCCCCGGAACCGTGCACCGAGGCCAGCCCGGTCTGCGCCTCCAGGTTGCGCAGCTTCGCCACCGCCGACGAGCCGAGCTCCTTCTCCCGCAGGTCGTTGACCTCGGCGCCGAGCGAGTCGGCACGGTCCTGCAACGCGGCCGTCGCGTCCCGGCGCTTGGTCACCTGGTCGATGAGCTCGGCGCGGGCCTTGCTGCGGGCCGGCTCGTCGGCGACCGTCTGCTGGTACGCCACGACGAGCAGGAACCCCAGCAGGACCAGCGTGAGCAGCAGAACCCCGCTCCCGGCGATCTTGCGGGGGCCGCGCGGCTCACCGTCGCGTGCCTTGCGGGCGGCCGCGTCGGCGTACCCGGGGTCGAGGGGGTTGCGGAACAGCTCGGTGAGGAAGTCCGGGGTGTAGTTGCGCTTGGGCGCGGTCATCTCACGACCGCCCCGGCACGGTCCTCCCGGTCGGCCCGCAGCAGCTGGGCGGTCTGGATGAGGTAGAGCGCCGCCGCGGCCCAGTAGAGGGCGAGCGCCCACCAGGCCAGCGCCCACCCGATCGGGCCCATCCACGAGTCGATCGACGGGACGGCCTTGGCGAGCAGGATCGCCGGGAACGCGGCGAGCAACACGAACGTGCCGGTCTTGCCCAGGTAGTGCACCGGCGGCGGACCGTACCCGTGGCGGCGCAGCACCAGCAGCGCGATCGCGAGGACGACCTCGCGCAGCAGCAGGGCGCCGGTCAGCCAGTACGGCACGACGCCGCGCACGGTGAAGCCGATCAGCGTGGCCAGGATGTAGAGCCGGTCCGCGAACGGGTCGAGCAGCTCGCCGAGCCGGCTCACCGAGTTCATCCGCCGGGCCACGAAGCCGTCCACCCAGTCGGTGGTGCCGCCGACCGCCAGCACGATCACCGCGGCCACGTCGTGGTGCGGGCCGAGCAGCAGATACAGGAACAGCGGGACGCCGAGCAGCCGGATGAAGCTGATGACGTTGGGAATCGTCCAGATGCGGTTCGAGGCAACGTAGGACGGCGCAGGCTGCTGCGACATCGCGCTTCCCTCTCCCCCAGTTCGAACCCGGGCATGACGCACCCGGGCGGCGGTTCCCCGAAACTCGCCGAGCAACTATAACCAGCGCCCGATGCTGCCTGATCACCCCGTCACGTCCCGCACACCGTGTGCGTCGTCCTAGGAAACTAGTACTCCAGGGTGGACCGGCGCCAGGAAGCCCCGGCCGACCGGCCGGGGCTTCCCGAAATACCTGATCAGGCGGCGGATCGACCGCGGCCACGACCGCGGCGCGCGCGGACGTAGTCGTCGACCACGTATCGACCGAGCTCCGCGGCGTCCGGGCTGAACACCCGGCCGCCGTTGCGCTCGGCCACCGCCCCGACGAACCGCTGCAGGCCGGGATCCTCGCCCAGCATGAAGAAGTTCAGCGTGGCGCCGAAGCGGGTCAGGTGATCCACCTCGTGGACCGTCGCCCGGATCGTCTCCGGCAGCGGCGGCCACCAGAACATCGCCTCGCCGTCCGGCTCCAGGTGCGAGGTCGGCTCGCCGTCGGTCACCACCAGCACCACCGGCTCCGAGCCCGGGTGCCGGCGCAGGTGACGGCCGGCCAGCTGGAGGGCGTGCTGCAGGTTCGTGCCCTTCTCCGCGTTCGGGTCGAACGCGGCCAGCTCCGCCTCGGACATCGTCTGGGCGTACAGGCCGAATCCGATGATCTGCAGCGAGTCCTGCGGGAACTGCGTGGCGACCAGGTGTGACAGGGCCAGCGCGGTCTGCTTCATCGGCCCCCAGCGGTCGTCCAGCCACATCGAGTACGACAGGTCCACCAGCAGCGCGACCGCCGACGAGGCCCGCCGCTCGGTCTCGGCCACCTCGAAATCCTCGGGCAGCAGCCGGACCGGGACGGTGCCGGGACCGGAGCGGCGCACCGCGTTGCCGATCGTGCGGACCACGTCCAGCGGCTGCTCGTCGCCGAACTCCCAGCGCCGCGACGACCCGATCAGGTCGCCGGCCGCCCCCGCGTCGCGCAGATCGTGCTGGCCCTGGCGCTTGGCGGACAAATCATCGAAAACCTTTGCCAGCGCCGTACGCCCGAGCCGGCGCAACGCCTTCGGCGACAGCGTCAGCCCTTCGGCGTCGCGGGTGACCCACCCCTGCCGGCGCAGCTCGCGTTCCAGGTCGCGCAGCCGCCGCACGTCGTCGCCGGCGGACCGGCCCAGTTGCCGCTCCACCATCTCGACGTCGACATCGTCCAACGTGGCGCCCGGATGCTGCTGACCGAGCTGGTCGAGCAGCTCGTCCAGTTCGCTGATCTCGCCGAGCGCCGCGGTCGCGTCGCCGTAGCCGAGATCGTTCGGGCCGCGCATGCGCTCGCCGCGGCCCCAGTTGAGCTGCGGCCGCAACGCCCGCAGGTTGTCGGTGAGCTCGGCGAGCTGCCCGCGCAACGGACCGTCGCCGAGCGCGGAGTCCATCAGCCGGGACAGCTCCTCCTGCTGCTGCGGGCTGAGCGAGCGCATCAGCCGCTCGGCCGCCGCGGCCCGGCGGGCGAGCGAGTCGATGAGCTCCTCGACGTTGGCCGGGTTGTCCGGGAAGAACTGCCCGTGCTTGTCCATGAACTGCGCGAACGCGTCCGAGGTGTCCTCGCCGCGGGCGTGCTTGGCCAGCAGGTCGTTGAGGTCCGAGACCATGTCGGAGACGCCCTGCATGTCGCCGTTCTCCAGGGCCTGCTTCATCCCGGCGAACCGCTGCTCCACCACCTCGCGCCGTAATCCGTCGAGGATCTGCTGGTACATCTGCCGGGCCTCGTCCGACGCCCACTCGTACGAGGAGAGCTCCTCGACGGCCCGTGACGTCGAGTTCGGCAGGCTGTCCAGCACCGCCTCGTTGAAGCGGGACGCGTCGTCGTCGCGGCGGGCCAGTTCCTCGCGCTCGGTGGACAACGCCTGGTCGAGCATCTGCTGCGCGCGGGTGACCGCGCCGTCCAGGTTGCCCCGGCGCAGCGCCTCCTTGCGCATCCGGCGGGCCCGCTCGCGCAGCGCGTCCAGGCCGCGTCCGTCGCGCGGGCCGCGGCGGATCAGGTCGCGCAGCACGTCGCGCAGGCTGTCGCCGGCCAGCACCCGCTCGCCGACCTCGTCGACGGCGGCCCGCACGTCGTACGGCGGGGCGAGCGGATCGGGCCCGTCCCGCCATGCCCCGTAACGGAATCTGCTTCCGGCCATGTCAGCTCCCGTACAGGGTTCGGCCGTCGTCGGTCAGCTCCTTGGCCAGCCGGCGGGTGAGGTGCAGGCCCTCGAGGACGAACTCGACGCCGGACGCCGCCTGCGCCGGGCTGGGCGCGTCGCCGAGCCCGAGCCGGTCGAGCACCTTGGCCAGCCCCGGCACGGTGCCGATCTGGCCGAGCAGCTCGTCGGCCGAGACCAGGTCACCGGTCTCGATGATGGCGCCCTCGGCGACCAGGTCGGTGAAGCCGGACAGGTCGAGCCCGCCCAGCCGGTCGCGGAACGTCTCGGCGGTGGCGATCCGCAGCAGGTGCGCGAGGACCTCGGTCTCCCGGCCCTCCTCGCCGCTCTCGAACTCGACCTTGCCGCGCAGCGTCGAGGTGACCGAGACCGTGTCGCCGATGCGGGCCACGGCCTCGTTCTCGCCGCGCAGCCCGGCCCGGCGCAGCGCGGACGCGGCCACCGTCTCGGCCGCCGCGATCGCGAACCGGGCCGAGATGCCGGAGCGGGCGTCGACCGCGGGCGACTCCCGCACCGCCCGGGTGTAGCGCGCGAGGACGTCGATCAGGTGTTCCGGCACGGCCGCGACCAGCGTCGCCTCCTGCCGGACCAGCGCGGTCTCCAGCGCCAGGTCGACCGGGTAGTGGGTGCGGATCTCGGCGCCGAACCGGTCCTTGAGCGGCGTGATGATCCGGCCGCGGTTGGTGTAGTCCTCCGGGTTCGCGGAGGCGACCAGCAGCAGGTCCAGCGGCAGCCGCAGCTGGTAGCCGCGGACCTGGATGTCGCGTTCCTCGAGCACGTTGAGCAGCGACACCTGGATGCGCTCGGCCAGGTCGGGCAGCTCGTTGACGGCGAAGATGCCGCGGTTGGTGCGCGGTACCAGGCCGAAGTGAATGGTGTCCGGGTCGCCGAGCGGACGCCCCTCGGCCACCTTGATCGGGTCGACGTCGCCGATCAGGTCGCCGACGCTGGTGTCCGGGGTGGCCAGCTTCTCGCCGTACCGCTCGCTGCGGTGCAGCCAGGCGATCGGCAGCAGGTCACCGGTCTCGGCGGCGAGCCGCCGGGAGGCCGGGGTGAGCGGCTGGTACGGGTGTTCGCGCAGCTCGGAGCCGGCGATGTACGGCGTCCACTCGTCCAGCAGGTCGACCAGGCCGCGGATGAGCCGGGTCTTGCCCTGGCCGCGCTCGCCGAGCAGGACCATGTCGTGGCCGGCGAGCAGGGCCCGCTCGACCTCGGGAAGCACCGTGTCGTCGTAGCCCACGATGCCGGGGAAGCGCGGCGCACCGCTGCGAAGCCGGTCGAGCAGGTTGTCGCGCAGCTCTTCCTTCACGGTGCGGAACTCGTGTCCCGCGGCCCGCAACTCGCCCAGCGTGCGCGGCAGATCGTTTGGTGGGGTGGGTGTGATCGCTGTTGGTGCGTCTGTCACCGCAAGAACGCTACTCCGCGTCGGTGGCACGCCAAGTTGTCCACCGCATCGGTGCCGGGCAGGCTGTCGGGATGACGGAGATTCTGCGGTACGCGGCGTTCACCGACGACCCGCGCGGCGGCAACCCGGCCGGGGTGGTTCTGGACGCGTCGAAGCTGAGCGACGCCGAGATGCTCGCGATCGCCGCCGACCTGGGCTATTCCGAGTCGGCATTCCTCACCGGACCGGCACCTTCGCCGACCTCCGCGTCGCCCGACAAATCCGGAAAGCCGGAAATGTCTGGCGGCCGGGCCGATGCCGAGCCGGCGGGGGTGCCCGCTCCTGGCGCAGCCGCGGCGGTGCCCGCTCCTGGCGCAGCCGCGGCGCCCCGGCGCGTCCGCTACTTCAGCCCGCTCGCCGAGGTCCCGTTCTGCGGTCACGCCACGGTGGCGGCCGCGGTCGCGCTGGGCCCGGGCGAGCACGTCTTCGTGACCAACTCGGGCGAGGTCCCGGTGACCGTGGACGATCACGGACGCGCCACCCTCACCAGCGTCGCGGCAAGCGTCGGCGATCTCGGCGGTGACCGGCTCACCGCGCTGCTGGCGGCGTTGCGCTGGAGCGAGTTCGACCTCGACGACACGCTCCCGCCCCGGGTCGCGTACGCCGGGGCGTACCACCCGGTCATCGCGGCGGCCTCGCGCAAGCGCCTCGCCGAGCTGGACTACGACGTGCCGGCGCTGAAAGCGCTGATGGAGGCCCACGACTGGACCACGGTGCAGCTGGTGTTCCGCACCGGCGACGACTCGTTCGACGTGCGCAACCCGTTCCCGGTGGGCGGCGTCTACGAGGATCCGGCGACCGGGGCGGCCGCCGCGGCGTTCGGTGCCTACCTGCGCGACCTGTGGCTGGTCGAGGACGACGCGGTGATCCACCTGGCGCAGGGCGACGACCTGGGCCGGCCGAGCCGGATCACGGTCCGCCTCACCCCCGGCGAGCCAGGCGTCCGGGTCACCGGCACGGCGGTGCCGATAACCGCTTGAGCCGCGCCTTAGCATGGTGCTCGAGATGAGTGCCACGATGATCGCCCGGGACCTCGCCGCCGGGCACGGCGACCGCCACCTGTTCAGCTCCCTCGATCTCGTGGTCGCGCCCGGCGACGTGATCGGCCTGGTCGGGGTGAACGGCGCGGGCAAGACCACGTTGCTGCGCACGCTGGCCGGCCTCGCCCCGGCCGGGAACGGCACGGTGTCGCTGAGCCCGCCCACCGCCACGGTCGGCTATCTGCCGCAGGAACGCGAGCGGCGGCCCGGCGAGACCGTGCGCGAGTTCCTGGCCCGCCGCACCGGTGTCGGCCCCGCCCTGACGACCATGGACGAGGCCGCCGCCGCGCTGGCGAGCGGGGCGAAGGGCGCCGACGAGGCGTACGGGATCGCCTTGGAACGTTGGCTGGGTCTGGGTGGCGCCGACCTGGAGGAGCGCGCCGAGCACGTCACCGCCGAACTGGGCCTGGATTTCGCGCTGGACGCCGCGATGACCTCGCTGTCCGGCGGCCAGGCGGCCCGCGCCGGCATGGCATCGCTGTTGCTCAGCCGCTACGACATCGTTCTGCTCGACGAACCCACCAACGACCTGGACCTGGACGGCCTGAGCCGGCTCGAGATGTTCGTGACCGGGCTGCGCGCGGGGACGGTGGTGGTCAGCCACGACCGCGAGTTCCTCACCCGCACGGTCACCAAGGTGCTCGAGCTCGACCTGGCCCAGCAGCAGATCAACCTGTACGGGGGTGGATACGCGGCCTACCTCTCCGAGCGCGAGCGGGCCCGCCGGCACGCCCGCGAGGCGTACGACGAATACGCCGACAAGAAGGACGACCTGCTGGAACGCGCCCGGATGCAGCGGGCCTGGATGGAGAAGGGCGTGCGCAACGCCCGCAAGAAGGCCACCGACAACGACAAGAACATCAAGCACTTCCGCGGCGAGACCAGCGAGAAGCAGGCGGCGAAGGCCCGGCAGACCGAGCGGCTGATCGAGCGCATGGAGGTGGTCGAGGAGCCGCGCAAGGAGTGGGAGCTGCGGATGGAGATCGCCGCCGCGCCCCGCGCCGGGGCCGTGGTGGCGACCATGCGCGACGCCGTGGTCCGGCGCGGCGGCTTCGTGCTCGGCCCGGTCACCCTGCAGATCGACTGGGCGGACCGGGTGGCGATCACCGGGGCGAACGGCTCGGGCAAGTCGACGCTGCTGGCCGCGCTGCTGGGCCGCCTCGAACCCGAGTCGGGGACGGCGAGCCTGGGCCCGGGTGTGGTGGTCGGCGAGGTCGATCAGGCCCGCGGCCTGTTCCTCGGCGACGACGCCCTGGCGGCGGCGTTCGGCAAGGCGGTGCCGGATCTCAGCGACGCCGACGTGCGCACGCTGCTGGCGAAGTTCGGGCTGCGCGCCCAGCACGTGCTGCGCCCGGCGGGCACGCTGTCCCCCGGCGAGCGGACCCGGGCGGCGCTGGCGCTGCTGCAGGCGCGCGGGGTGAATCTGCTGGTCCTGGACGAGCCGACGAACCACCTGGACCTGGCGGCGATCGAGCAGCTCGAGTCGGCCCTGGCCTCCTACCCGGGGACGCTGCTCCTGGTCACGCACGACCGGCGGATGCTGGCGGCGGTGCACACGACCCGGCATCTCGAGGTCGCCGACGGCAAGGTCACCGGCTGAGCGTCCCGGCCCGGAAGGCGCGCGGCGACGAGCCGGTGACCCGCTTGAACGCGGTGCTCAGGGCGCTCTCCGAGCCGTAGCCGACGGCCCGCGCGATGGCCGCCACCGAGTCGCCGCGGCGGAGCCGGTCGGCGGCCAGCTCGATGCGCCAGCCGGTCAGGTAGTCGAGCGGCGCCTGCCCGACCACCAGCTTGAACCGGGCCGCCAGGGTGGAGCGGGACACGGCCGCCTCGGCGGCCAGATCGGCGACCGTCCACGGCCGGTCCGGCCGGCCGTGCAGGGCCCGCAACGCCGTGGCGATCATCGGGTCGGCCAGGCCGGCCAGCCAGCCGGTCGCGGCGCCGGCCCGGGCCAGGTGCAGCCGCAGCACGTGGATCAGCATGACCAGGGCGAGATGCTCGGCGACCAGCGTGGAGCCCGGCGGCCGGTCGCGCAGCTCGGCGTCGATCTGGGCGAGCGCCCAGCGCAGGGTCGCCGCCTCCGCGGTGTCGCCGGGCACGTGGATCACCGGGGGCAAGCCGTCGAGAAGCAGCCTCCGCCCGCGGTCGCCGAGCCCGAACCGGCCGCCGATCATGTGGAATTCGTCGCCGGTGCCGACGCGGGCGACGCCGTCGCGAGCCTCGGCGAAGAAGGGCGCGGCGGCCACCGGTGCCAGGCCCGGCCCGGACGCGGCGACGAACGGCAGCGAACGGGTCAGCAGGAAGCAGTCGCCCTCGTTGAGCCACCACTCGGTGTCCTCGACCACGATCAGGCATCGGCCCCGGCGTACGGCATTGAACTTCACCGCCGGAGGCGCGTCGAACGCGAGCGCCCAGTCGCCGCCGGCCCGCATGCCGATGGACAGGTGGCTGGTGGTGCCGACGAGCGCCAGGACGTCTTCGAGGGGATCGATCTGGACGCTCACGAAACCATGGTGGACGCTGAGCGATTCACCGTCCAGATCGGCGGTCCTAATTTTGAAGCATGACATTGATCACCACCCCTTTCGGACCGAAGGCGACCGCGGCGCAGATCCTGGACGGCGTCGATCTGGGCGGCCGGCGCTACATCGTGACCGGTGGCTCGTCCGGCATCGGCCGCGCCACCACCGAGGCGTTACGCGGGGCGGGCGCCGAGGTCACGGTGGCCACCCGCAGCCCGGGGCCCGGCGAACGTCACGTGGATCTGACCGATCTGGACTCGGTCGCCACGTTCGTGGCCGGCTGGTCCGGGCCGCTCGACGGGATCGTCGCGAACGCCGGGATCATGGCGCTGCCGCGGCGGGAGACCTCCCGTGACGGCTGGGAACTGCAGCTCGCGACCAACTTCCTGGGGCATTTCGCGCTGATCACGGGGCTGCGCGAGAACCTGCGCGGCGGGCGGGTCGCGATCGTCTCGTCCGGCGCCCAGCTCCGGGCGCCGTTCGACTTCGACGACCCGCAGTTCGAGCGGCGCCCCTACGACCGGTGGGCCGCCTACAGCCGGTCGAAGACCGCCGGGGTGCTGCTCGCGGTGGCGATCGGGCGGCGCTGGCCGGGCGACGGCATCGCCGCGAACGCGCTGGACCCCGGCTACATCCACACCCGCCTCCAGCGGCACGTCGACCGCGCGACGATGCGGGGCTTCGGCGGCATGGACGCCGACGGCAATCTGATCATGCCGGATTTCTACAAGACCCCGGAGCAGGGCGCCGCGACGTCCGTGCTGCTCGTCGCGTCGCCGCTGCTCGACGGCGTGACCGGCCGCTACTTCCTCGACAACCGGCAGGCCCCCACCGGGCCCGGCGGACCGGACGCGCCCGCGGGCACGGTCGCGGACTGGTCGGTCGACCCGGCCGCCGCGGACCGGCTGTGGGACCTGGCGCTCACCGTGACAGCGGGGCGCTGAGCGGTCCCTGGTTGCCGGAGCGGTCGAGCCCGCCGAGGCAGTAGGTGGATGGGCCGCCGCGCGGCGCCGGGTCGGCGACCGGCACGCCGGCCCGTCCGGTGTTCACCAGCGTCGCGGCCTTCCCGTCGACCCGGTACAGGGCCCAGCTCGTCCCCGTCATGCCGGTGCTGGTGAAGCGCAGCACGCCGTCCTGGCCGCGGGTCGCGTCGGTGAGCTTGGGCGCCGGCGGCGGGTTGGCCGGGAGCTGCTTCATCAGCGGTACCAGTGCGGGCGTCGCGTAGTGGTCGTCGCGGTAGCGGGTCACCGCGCCCAGCTTGTCCCGCCGGATCGAGGCGGCGCTGAAGTGGATCTCGCCCTGGACCGGGTACTTCTCGTTGAGGGTCATCTCCCGGTCGAGCAGGGTGGGGTCGCTCCAGGCGCCCTTCTCCCCCACCCGGTAGTCGGCCTGGCCGATCCACAGCTGCACGCCGGTGCCCTTGACCACGTCCGACCACCAGGGCAGCAGCTTCGCGTAGTCGGCCTTCGAGAAGCCGATCTGCCAGTACAGCTGCGGGACGATGTAGTCGAGCCAGCCTTCCTTGACCCATTTGCGGGTGTCGGCGTACTGGGCGTCGTACGACTCGAGGCCGTTGGTGGGTGAGCCGAGCGGGTCGGTGGACTTGTTGCGCCAGATGCCGAACGGGCTGACCCCGAACTTCACCCACGGCTTGAGCTGGTGGATCCGCTCGTGCAGCTCGCGGATCAGGGTATCGACGTTGCCGCGGCGCCACTGGGCGCGGGACTGCCCGGCGCCGTACTTCGTGAAGCTGGCGTTGTCCGGGAAGTCCTGCCCGTCCTCCGGGTACGGGTAGAAGAAGTCGTCGAAGTGCACGCCGTCGATGTCGTACTTGCGCACCGCCTCCAGGATCGAGTCCTCGACGTACTTGCGGGCGGCCGGGTTGCCCGGGTCGAAGTAGAGCCGGGCCCGCTTGCCGGTCGGGTACGAGATCGCCCAGTCCCGGTGCTTGAGCAGCGGGTGGTCCGGCGCGAGCTTGCTGAAGTCGGCGCCCGGTCCGTCGGGGCCGGGCTGGGTGCCGCGGTAGGGGTTGAACCAGGCGTGGAACTCCAGGTTGCGCTCGTGCGCCTCGGCGACCATGAAGGCCATCGGGTCCCACCCCGGCGACTTCCCGTCGCGCTTGCCGGTCAGCCATTCCGACCAGGGCGCGTACGCCGAGGGCCAGAAGGCGTCGCCGCTGGGGCGCACGTGCACGAAGATGGCGTTGTGGTGCTGCGCCACGGCCAGGTCGAGCCAGCCCAGATATTCGGCCTTGACCTGGGCCTCGCTCAGGCCCGGCCGGCTCGGGAAGTCGATGTTCGTCACCGTGGTGAGCCACATGCCGCGCAGCTCGCGCGGGGCCTGAGCGGGCACCCCGGCACAGCTGCCGGTCTCGGCGGCGGCCTCGACGACGTCCGGCGGGACGGCGGCCGCGGGCGGTTCGTAGGTCGCGGCGCGCACCAGCCCGAGCCCCAGCACGGCCACCCCGAAGAGCACGGCGGCGAGAACGAGAGTGAGCTTCAGCGGGGGGCGGCGCATGGCGACCAGTGTGCCTTTAGAGTGCGAACGTGTGACAGTCGTGGTGGTGGGAGCCGGTATGGCCGGCCTGGCGTGTGCTCGTGAACTGGTCGATGCCGGGGTGCCGGTGCGGGTGCTGGAGCGATCCGGCGAGCCCGGCGGGCGGTTGGCCTCGATCAAACGGGACGGGCGGATGGTGGATGTCGGCGCCGCCTATGTGACCGCCGACGACCCGGCCTTCCACGGCAGACTGCAGACCTGGCGGATCGACGGGCTGGCGCATCCGTGGACCGACACGTTCCAGGGGCAGCACGGGACCGCGCCGATGCGCTGGTCGGCCCCGGGCGGGCTGCGCAGCCTCGCCGCCGACCTGGCCCGCGAGCTGCAGATCGGCTACCGCACCGAGGTCACCGAGCTGCCCGAGGCCGAGGCCGTGGTGCTGGCCATGCCCGGCCCGGAGGCGCTGCGCCTGGCGGACATCCCGGCGGCCCGCGAGCAGGTCTGGTCGCCGGTGGTCACGGCGATCCTCACGTACGCCGAGAGGACGTGGCGCCCGTTCGCCGGCGCGTTCGTCAACGACCATCCGGTGCTGGCCACGGTGTGCGACGACGGTGACCGCCGCGGGGATCTGGCGCCGGTCCTGGTCGCGCATTCCACTCCGGCGTTCGCGGCCGGGCACGAGGGGGACGACGAGGGGCCGGCCGGGATGCTGCTGGCCGAGGCGGTCGGCGAGGCGATCGGTATCGGCGGCAAGCCGGAGGTGGAGCTGATCCGCTGGCGGTACGCGGCGCCGCGGCCCGGGCACGGCGGTTTCGCCCGGCACGGCAACGTCTATCTGGCCGGGGACGCGTTCGGCCGGCCGCGGGTGCAGACCGCCTGGCTCAGCGGCCGGGCCGCCGCCCGCGACCTGATCCAGCGGCGTCAGAGCACCGACTGGTAGACCTGCATGGTGTCCTGCGCGATGCGCGACCAGCTGAACTTCTCGACCGCGCGGCGGCGTCCGGCCAGCCCCATCGCCTTCGCGCGGGCCGGGTCGGCCACGAGGTCGTTCATGGCGGCGGCGAAGTCGGCCACGAACCTCTCCGGGTCGACCGGGGTGCCGGAGCCGTCCTGGAGCTGCTCGATCGGGACCAGCAGGCCGGTTTCGCCGTCCGCGACGACCTCGGGGATGCCGCCGGTCGCGGTCGCCACCACCGCCGTCTCGCAGGCCATCGCCTCCAGGTTGACGATGCCCATCGGCTCGTAGATGGACGGGCAGACGAAGACGGTGGCGTGCGTGAGGACCTGCACGACCTCGTGCTTGGGCAGCATCTCCTGCACCCAGATCACACCCTGCGGCCCGCGTTCGGCGCTGAGCTCGGCGGCCAGGGCCTCGACCTCGGCGGCGATCTCCTTGGTGTCCGGCGCCCCGGCCAGCAGCACGATCTGCACGTCGGCGGGCAGGCTCCGGCAGGCCCGCATCAGGTACGGCAGGCCCTTCTGCCGCGTGATGCGCCCGACGAAGACGACGCTCGGACGGCTCAGGTCGATGCCCAGGCGCTGGGTCACGTTCGTACGGGAGTCGGGCTGGTATTGCTCTGTGTCGATGCCGTTGTAGACCACCCGGATGCGGTCCGGGTCGACCGACGGGTACGCCTGGAGCACGTCGCGCTTCATGCCGCCGGACACCGCGATGATCGCGTCGGCGTTCTCGATGGCGGTGCGCTCGCAGAACGAGGACAGCGCGTAGCCGCCGCCGAGCTGCTCGGCCTTCCACGGCCGCAACGGTTCCAGGCTGTGCGTGGTGACCACGTGCGGGACGTCGTGCAGCAGCTTGGCGCTGTGCCCGGCGAAGTTCGCGTACCAGGTGTGGCTGTGCACGATGTCCGTGCCGGCCGCCCCGGACGCCATCGCTAAATCGATTCCCATCGTGCGCAGCGCCGCGTTGGCCCCGGCCAGCTCGACCGGCTCGGGGTAGGCGGTGACGCCCGGCTCGTCGCGCGGGGCGCCGAAGCAGTGCACCCGCACGTCGGCCAGCGCCCGCAGGTCACGGGCCAGGTACTCGACGTGGACACCCGCCCCGCCGTAGACCTCCGGCGGGTACTCCCGGGTCATCAGATCGACGCGCAGCTCGGTCACGCCCGAAGCCTAATGGTTCACCGGACCGGCGGCGCCATGGCGTACAAGATCGGGTAGGTTGGTCTCGCCCTGTTCCGCCCATCGGCTGGCGTTACCGCTGGCGGAAAGTTAGCGTCCTTCCATGGCTGTCAAGGTGCTTGCAATCGTTCTGGCCGGTGGTGAGGGTAAGCGCCTGATGCCGCTGACGGCCGACCGGGCCAAGCCCGGGGTTCCGTTCGGCGGCATCTACCGCATGATCGACTTCGTGCTGTCGAATCTGGCCAACGGCGGCTACCTGAAGATCGTCGTCCTGACCCAGTACAAGTCGCACTCGCTCGACCGGCACATCTCCAAGACCTGGCGGATGTCGACGCTGCTCGGCAACTACGTCACGCCGGTGCCGGCCCAGCAGCGCCTCGGTCCGCGCTGGTTCGCCGGGTCCGCCGACGCCATCTACCAGAGCATGAACCTCATCCGGGACGAGTCGCCGGACTATGTGATCGTGTTCGGCGCCGACCACATCTACCGTATGGATCCGAAGCAGATGGTCAACGACCACATCGCCTCGGGCGCGGCGGTCACGGTGGCCGGCATCCGGCAGCCGAAGTCGATGTCCGACCAGTTCGGCGTGATCGACGTCGCCGAGGACGGCAAGCGGATCCGCGCGTTCCGGGAGAAGCCGAAGGAGGTCGACGGCCTGCCCGACGCGCCGGACGAGATCTACGCGTCGATGGGCAACTATGTCTTCACGACCCGGGCGCTGGTCGACGCGGTGACGCAGGACGCGCAGGACCCGGACTCCAAGCACGACATGGGCGGCAACATCATCCCGATGCTGGTCGAGCGTGGCGAGGCGAACGTCTACGACTTCCGCGAGAACGACGTGCCGGGCAGCACCGACCGCGACCGCGGGTACTGGCGGGACGTGGGGACGCTGGACTCGTTCTACGAGGCCCACATGGACCTGATCGCCACCCTGCCGATCTTCAACCTGTACAACCACGACTGGCCGATCTTCACCAACGGCGGCTCGTGGCCGCCGGCGAAGTTCGTGCACAGCTACGACGACCGGCAGGGCCGCGCCATCGAGTCGATGATCTCGCCCGGGGTGGTGGTGTCCGGGTCGCTGGTCGAGCGGTCGGTGGTCTCCCCCAACGTCCGGGTGAACTCGTGGTCGCACGTCGAGGGCGCGGTGCTGATGGAGGGCGTGTCGGTGGGCCGCCGCGCGATCGTGCGCAACGCCATCATCGACAAGAACGTGGTGATCCCGGAGGGCGCGCAGATCGGCGTCGACCTGGACCGCGACCGCAAGCTCTACACCGTCTCCGACAACGGCATCGTGGTGATCGGCAAGGGCCAACGGGTGGAGCTCTAACGCCTTTCCCGCAGGGTGTGCGAGGGCAGAACCCCAAACCTTTCCCGGTACGCCCCGGCGAAGCGCCCGAGGTGCGTGAAGCCCCAGCGGAACGCGACCTCGCTGACGCTGGCCCGCCACGGGTCGCCGCGGGACAGTTCGGCGTGCACCCCGTCGAGCCGGATCCGGCGCAGGTAGGACAGCGGCGACAAGCCCACGTGCTGGCGGAACGCCTCCTGCAGCACGCGCACCCCGACCCCGGCGATCGAGGCGAGCTCGGCCGCCGTGTACTGCTTGGCGGGCTCGGCGTGCATCGCGTCCAGGGCCCGCTTGACCGTGCGCGGCCGGCGCGGTCCGAGCATGCCGGCCGGTTCCTCGGCGCCGTACGGATGCTCGACGATCAGCGCGAGCCCGCTGATCAGCATGTCCCGCCAGCGGGCCGCCACCCTGGGCTGGGCGGCCAGACCCTTATCGTCGCGCATCTCGGTGTGCAGCAGGCGGACCAGCGCGGCCCACGTGCGCCCGGGGCCGTCGGCCAGGTCGAAGCTGGCGCCGAGCAGCAGCGGCGAAACGATCCGCGAGTCGGAGCCGGCGTCCAGTTCGCGTTCCAGCGCGTGCCGGTCCACCTTCACGCTGAGTAGCCGGCAGCCACCCGGCCAGTCCAGGTCGATGTCGCCGACCGGGCGGTACACCGCGGCCAGCGTCGGGTCGGCGACAACCGTGGTGCCGCCGTGCCGCGACTTCAGGCTGCCGGTCAGCGGGGCGAGCACGTGGTAGGCCGTCTCGAGGTCGGCGATCCACAGGTGCACGTCGCTGGCGTAGCTGATCTCGCCGACCGTGATGGAGCCCAGCACGACGACGTCGCCGTCGAAGGCGAACCGGGTGCGGTCGCCGACCGGCTCCATCCGCAGCGGACCGTAGAACATCGAGCGGCAGAAGGCGCGTGCCTGATCCACGTCGGTCGTTCGTAACGCGACGTGCACCGGCGGTTCAAAGAGCGTTCCGCCTGCCATGGGTCCACCCTAGACCCGTGGCGACCCCAGATAGGGAAACGTCGACAGCGGTCCGTCCACCCCGGCACCCTCTCCGGGCTCGGCCAGCGCGGCCGCGTCGTCCGGCCGGAAGTCCTCGTCCACCAGCGGAAACGTGGCACCGGCCAAGCACCGCAGCATGATCGATACGACGTCGTCGCCCGGCCGGCGGCCGTTCGGGAAGCCGGCCAGGTCGCCGCCGAGCAGCCCGAACGGGTTGGGGTCGGCGCTCGGCGGCACCGCGAGCGACAGGCGCAGCATGTCCGCCTGGGTCTCGCCGGTGGCGTTGCCGAAGCCGTCGACCAGCCCGTCCGGGATGCCGGTGAGCAGCAGCGCCACGAGATCCGAGCGCGGAGTGCCGGCCCGGACGAGACCGGCCAGGGCACCGAAGGCCCGCGGGTAGCGCGCGACGAGCCGGTCCGCGAACTCCGGCTTCTCGACGAACGCGGCGAACCGCTTGTCCTCGGCGGGCGGCAGCGTGTTCCACGTGTCCCGCTCGGCGGCCGGCATGACGACGTCGCCGACCAGCGGGTTGCCGAGCCGGGCCACCTGCAGGTGCGGGCCGACCACCACATCGTCGCTGTCGGTGTCCAGGCGTACCTCGCGGCGGCTGGCCGAGGTCCACACGCCGGCCACCGCGCAGTCCAGCAGGCTCCGCGGCATCTGCACGGCGATGGCGTGCACAGTGGACCGGCTCGGCCGGCTCGGCCTTTCGAAGGCGTACGGGCCCTGCTCGCCGAGGTCGAAGATCGCGCCCGGGTGGACGAAGAACGCGTCGGCGCGCTCGCCGGCGAACACCTTCTCCCCGGTGCGCAGCACCGAAACCCCCTGGTCGCAAGCCAGGTGATCGGCCAGCACGCGGTGTTTCCCGTACGCGTCGACGGTCGTCACCGAGTAGAACTGGCGCCGGTTCTCGCGCAGTTCGGTGCGGAAGCGGAACTGGTAGGACAGATCGGGGCGGGCGTCGCCGTTGACGTCGAGGTGGATCTCGTAGAGGACGTCGTCGCCGAAGTCGGCCTCCGGTTGCTGGGACGTCGCGTAGGTAGCGATGATCGTCACGGTGTCCGGCTTGTCCGGGCTGCGGAACGCGTACAGATCACTGGGCTGCGCTGACATACCGACCTTTCGTAGGTGCGACACCGTTGTGGTCAGCTTTGCCGCCGTCGCCGCCGGATTCCGCCGATCGCCGCCCAGAGCACCGCGCCGCCGCCCAGCACCGCCGCGCCCGCGATGAGCGAGTGACCGAGCGTGGCGCTGCTCTGGTCACCGACCGGAGTGAGGACCTGCGCCTGCTCGGACGGTTCGGTGGTCGCGGCCGGCGCGGCCGACGTCGTCGTATCCGGGGCGGCCGCGGCCGGGCTCGCCGTGGCCTTCTTGCTTGCCGGCGCCGAGGAGGCCGGGGCCTTGGTGGTGGGCTTCGGCTTCGCGGCCGCCTTGAACGAGAGGTCCGAGCACGAGTAGTAGGTGTCCGGCGTGCTCGACGTCTCCCAGACGATGTAGAGGATCTGCCGGCCGGTGCGCTGCGGCAGTTTCACCGTCATCGAGTACGCCCCGTCGTGCAGCGCCGGCTCCTTGACCTCGGCCAGGGGCTTGCTGCCGAGATCCGACCAGGCCAGCTTCTTCGTCGCCTTATATCCCGAATTCGTGAGGTAAATCCGGAATGATCCGGCGTGCGGGATCGTCGCCCGGTACTTGACCTTCAGCGTCTGCCCGCTCGACACCGACGTGGCCGGGAAGTCGTCCCTCGCGAGATCGAGACCCCGGTACGCGTCGAGGCCGCCGCTGCACAGCTTCCCGTCCGGCACGCGTGCCCGGTCGTTGCCGTTCACGTCCGGGATACGCAGGTTGTCGAAGTTGCCCAGCGCACCGCCGTTGGCCGTCTTCGCCGCCTTGCAGGCCGCGGCCCCGGTGTCGCTGCCGCCCGACGCGCAGGCGGCGGTCCGGCTGATCGGCGTGGTCGGAGCGCCGTGCGCGGCGGCGGGCAGCGCCGGCAGCAGTGCCGCGGCGGTGACGACGCCGGCCATGGCGGCGAGACGACGGATGATCATGGTGGCTCTCCCTGCTGCGCTTCTCCGGCGGTGCCGCGCAGGGATACGGAAAGAGAGCTTGAGTCGTTCAGCACATCGGGGGATCGATCCGGACGAGCCCGGCCGCATCGGGCTGTGATTGCATGGTGTGGGGCCCGGCCTCGCCGATCACGCTCTTACCGGCGAACCGGCCCCTGCCCAGAGGAAACGAAGGAGAACGTCATGGATAAGCCCGAGGTCGGCCCGATCCAGGGTGACCCGCCCGCGGAGCTGACGATCGAGGACATCACCGTCGGTGAGGGCCCGGAGGCGACTCCCGGTCACGTCGTGAATGTGCACTACGTCGGTGTGGCACATTCGACCGGCCGGGAGTTCGACGCGTCGTACAACCGTGGTGAGCCGTTCGCCTTCCCGCTCGGCGGCGGACAGGTCATCGCCGGCTGGGACCAGGGTGTGGCCGGGATGAAGGTGGGCGGCCGGCGCAAGCTGACCATCCCGCCGCAGCTCGGTTACGGCGCGCGCGGCGCCGGCGGCGTGATCAAGCCGAACGAGACCCTCATCTTCGTGGTGGACCTGCTCGGCGTGCAGTAACGCCGGCGGGTCCGCGGGGCCGGGGCGGGCACGTCCCGCTCCGGCCTTTCGCCGGGCTCCTCGCCGATCGGGATCATCCGCGGTTGCCCTTCATCAGCACGCCGCAGCCCTTCTCGTCGGGCAGCAGCGGACGGAACGTGATCAGGTACTTGTCCTTGCCCGAGGTCCACGGGGTGATCGAGGTGGCGGACTCGGCGGCGGCGAGCACCTTGTCCTTGTCGGCGCCGGTCACCGTGACACAGCCGATCTTGAAGCTCGGGTTCACGTAGGTGCCGGGCAGCGCCGGGCCGGGCCACGCCTTCGCCGGGCTCTGCATCCCGTCGCCGGGCTTCTGCCAGGGCCGGGCCAGCACGGCGACGGCGTCCGGGGCGTACGGCGCAGAAGCGGAACCACCGGCGAGCGTGAGCTCGGAGAGGCTCTTGACGTAGGCGGTGAGCTTGGTGCGGGCGTCGCGCTGCGCCGGGGTGAGCATCGGGTCGTCGGGCTGGCTCTGCTGCAGCGCCTCCACCGCGACCGACTGATCACCGACGGTCACCCGGGTGGTCGGCGCGTCGGCGACGTTGGGCCGGCCGAAGTCGGCGCCGCTGCGCACCCCGGCCGCCTCGCCCTGCTTCACGATCTCCTGGATCTTCGCCTGGCTGATCGTGGTGACCTGCACGTTGGGCAGCGCCGGACCCGGGTAGATCGCCGGGACCGGGCCCTGCGAGATCACCCGTCCGTCGGCGTAGACGCTGATCTCCGGCAGCCGGCCCACGGTCAGGCTGGCCGGGACGAACCCGCCGTACGACTCGGAGCGCACGACCAGGTCGTCGGCGTCGGCGGCGGGCTTGGCGGGGGCGGCCGGCTGGGCGGCGTCCCCGGCCGGCCGGGCGCAGGCGGCGAGCAGGACCAGGGGCACGGCGGCGGCCATCAGGGTGCCGTGAAGTCGAGTCATGCCGGTTCGACGATCCGGAGCGTGCACCGGTTCCGCCCTGGCGGGATATTTCACCCGGTTTCCGCTGACCGTCCGGTGGCCGGCCCCTTTTCTCCAGGGACCGGCCACCGTTTATTCGGGCGGAGTGAGGCTGGTGTGCCTCCTCTTATTTCACCGATCCCAGGGAAAGCCCCTGGACCAGCTTGTCCTGGGCCGCGAAACCGGCCACCAGCACCGGCAGCGACACCACGAAGGCGGCCGCGCACAACTGCGCGAGGAACAACCCCTGGCTGGTCACGAAGCTGGTGAGGAAGACCGGTGCGGTCTCCGCCACGGTCGCGGTCAGCACCCGGGCGAACAGCAGCTCGTTCCAGCTGAAGATGAAGCAGATCAGCGCGGTCGCCGCGATCCCGGGCGTGACCACCGGGGCGACCACCGAGCGCAGCGTGCGGATCAGCCCGGCGCCGTCCACCGAGGCGGCTTCGAGCATCTCGACCGGCACCTCGGACAGGAACGAGCGCATCATCCACACCGCGATCGGCAGGTTCATCGAGGTGTAGAAGATGATCAGCAGCCAGATGTTGTCGAGCAGGCCCACGTACTGCGCGAACAGGTACAGCGGCAGCAGCCCCGCCACCACCGGCAGCATCTTCGTGGACAGGAAGAAGAACAGCACGTCGGTCCACTTGCGCACCGGTTTGATGCTCAGCGCGTACGCCGCCGGCATGCTCAGCAGCAGCACCAGCGCCGTCGACACGATGCTGGCCGTGAGCGAGTTCAGCAGCGGCGGCCACGGGCTCGCGCCGCCGGAGAAGAACTCGCGGTACCCGTCGAGGGTGAGCGGCGCGAACAGGGCCGGCGGGTTCTGCGCGGCCTGCTCCTCGGAGTGGAACGAGGTGAGGATCATCCACAGGACCGGGAGCACGAACAGGATGCCGACCACCCAGGCGAGCAGGCTGAGCCAGGGACCGCCGCGGTCCTTGCGTTTGGGCACTGCCGGGGCGGTCACGGCGGTCATCGGCCTGCCTCCTGCCGGAACAGCGACGAGACGGTACGCAGCGCGAACGTCGCGATGATGATGGTGCCGATCACCACGATCACGGCGGCCGCGGAGGCCCGGCCGTAATCGTGCGCCTGGTAGAAGATCTGGTAGATCGTGTACGGCAGGTTCGCCGTGCCCAGCCCGCCGGACGTGATCGTGAAGACCGCGTCGAAGTTCTGCACGATGTAGATGGAGCCGAGCAGCGCGCCCAGTTCCAGGTACTGCCGCAGGTGCGGCAGCGTCATGCTGCGGAAGATCTGCCAGCTGTTCGCGCCGTCGATGCGGGCCGCCTCGATCACGTCGAGCGGCCGGCCCTGCAGCCCGGCCAGCAGGATCAGCATCATGAACGGCGTCCACTGCCAGACCAGCGCGAAGATGACCGACCACAGCGGCATGTTGCTGATCCAGTCCGGCTGCGGCGGGTGGTCCGAGCCGAACAGCCGCCACACCCAGGTCAGCGCGCCGTTGAACAGCCCGTACTCGGGGTTGTAGAGGGCGTGCTTCCAGAGCAGCGCGGCCGCGACCGGCACCACCAGGAACGGCGCGATCATCAGGGTGCGGACCGCGCCGCGGCCCCGGAACTTGCGGTCCAGCAGCAGCGCGATGCCCAGGCCCAGGAGCAGGCTGAGCAGCACCACGCCGGCGGTGAGCAGGATCGTCGTCCACACCGCGTCGCGCATGTTCACGTCGGTGAACACCCGCTTGAAGTTGGCGAAGCCGGCGAAGCCCCGCTCCTGCGGGTAGTACGCGTTCCAGTCCATGAAGGAGATGACCAGCGTCGCCACGAACGGCAACTGGGTGACGATGATCATGAAGACCAGGGCGGGCAGCAGCGGTGCCCGGCGCGCCCAGCCGGCCGCGCGCGGGCCGCCGGTGCGCGGCGGTTTCGGTGGGCGCGCCTCGACGGTGCCCTCGCCGGTCTGCGTGGCAACGGACGTCATCGGTCCTCCCTCACCCTTGCCGTGACTGGTAGCGCTCGGACACGTCCTCGGCGAGCCGCTGACCCCTTTCGAGCGCCTCGTCGACGCTCATCTGGCCGGCGATGGCCGAGCTCACGTACTGCGACACCTGGGTGCCCAGGTCGGTGAACTCGGGGATGTCGATGAACTGGATGCCGATGGCGGGACGCGGCTGCACGCCGGGGTTGCGCGGGTCGGCGCTCTCGATCGACGCGCGGGTGGGCTCGGCGAACGCGGACGCCACCTTGAGGTAGTCCGGGTTGTCGTACGTCGAGGCGCGCTTGCCGGCCGGCACGCTGGACCAGCCGACCTGCCGGCCGACGAGCTCCTCGTACTGACGGCTGGAGGCCCAGGAGATGAACTTCCAGGCGTTGTCCTTCTTCTTACTGGCCTCCTGGATGCTCCACGACCACGCGTACAGCCAGCCGGAGCTCTTGGTCTGCTCGACCGGCGCGGCAACGTACCCGATCTTGCCCTTGACCGGCGAGTCGTCGGCCTCGAGCGAGCCGGCCGCGCTGGTCGCGTCGTACCACATCGCCACGTTGCCCTGGACCATGTTGTTCAGGCACTCGGTGAAGCCGGCCTGCGGCGCGCCGTTCTCGCCGTGCGCGCGGACCAGGTCCACGTAGAACTTGGTGGCGGCGGTGAACTCGGGCGCGTCGACCTTCGGCGTCCAGTCCTTCTCGAACCAGGTGCCGCCGAAGGTGTTCACCACCGTGGTGAGCGGCGCGAAGATCTGCCCCCAGCCGGGCTGGCCGCGCAGGCAGATGCCGCGCATGCCGGGCTGCTTGCCGTCGACGCGGGCGGCGATGCCGGCGACCTGCTGCCAGGTGGGCCGGGCCGGCATGGTGATGCCGTTCGCGTCTAGCACGTCCTTGCGGTACATCAGGAACGACGACTCGCCGTAGAAGGGCTCGCCGTAGAGCTTGCCGTCGTCGGCGGTCAGCGACTGGGTCATCGGCGGCAGGATGTCCGACTGGTCGAACTGGGTGTCGGCCTGCGTGTATCCGTCGAGCGGCGCGATCCACTTCGACTTGGCGTAGATGGGGATCTCGAAGTTGCTGAGCGAGGCCACGTCGTACTGTCCGGCCTGGCTGGAGAACTCCTGGCTGATCTTGTCGCGGACGTCGTTCTCCGGCAGCACCGTGTAGTTCACGTTGATGCCGGTCTGCTTGGTGAAGTTGTCCGCGGTGAGCCGCTGCAGGTCGATCATCTGCGGGTTGTTCACCATCAGCACGTTGATGCTGTCCGGGCCGCCGCCGCCCGGTCCGCCGCCCCAGCCCGCGCAGCCACTGACGGCGAGGACGAGGACGGCCGCTGCCGCGGGGATGCGCCTGCGAAGCATGGGCCCTCCCGGTCGGTCGTGTGACGCCGGTAACACCCAGCCAGTTAATGCTGTCGATCTCGAACATGTCAACCGTTCGTCGCGCTCCGATCGACGAACGGTTACCCGATTTAGCCGAAAGTCCTATGTGGAGGAAACGCGTGCCTGCTGGCCGAGCACCGCCACCACGTCGCCCGGGTGCAGCTGGCGGCCCCGGCGGGTGTCCACCTCGCCGTTGACCGTCACGTCACCCGACGCGATCAGAATCTTGCCCTCGCCCCCGGTGTCGATGAGGTCGGCCAGTTTGAGAAACTGCCCCAGCCGGATCATGTCGCCATCAATCGGCACATCACGCATGCCCCCATCATCTACCGGCGGGTTCGAAAACTTTCCGGCGGGCTTGAACCTTTCGAGGCCCCGGTACGAACTACCCGTCGTGAGGTACTTCCAGCTGGCCCGCCGTGCGGGCGTCCCGGCCGCCGCCGTGCTGTTCGGCGTGCTGGCCGCCGGCCCGGCCCTCGCCGACGTCTCGGTCAACCCGCCCAGCGCACCCCAGGGCAGCGCGCAGAACTTCGTCTTCCACGTCACCAACGACGGCACCGCCGCGATGACCCAGGTCAAGCTCAGCCTGCCCGCCGACACGTCGGTGGCCGAGCTGTACCCGTTGTCGGTCGACGGCTGGGCTCCGAAGATCGACACGAAGACACTGGCCACGCCGATCCCGCAGATCCACGGCGGGGTGCCGACCACGCAGGTGGCCGAGGCGATCACCTGGATCGCGATGCCCGGCAAGGCGCTGGCCCCGGGCAAGTCGGCCGACCTGACCGTCGCGCTCGGCCCGCTGCCCGCGCTGAGCCAGATGAAGTGGAACTTCGCCGCCACGTACGGCGACGGCAAGCCCGGCCCGGCGCTGACCGCCCCGGTCGTGAAGCTGACCCCGGCCGACCCGAACGACCCGTCGGTGGCCGAGCACGCGGCCCACGAGGGCGGCACCGCCGCGACCGGCACCACCACGACCGGCTCGGACGACGCCGAGAACCAGTTCTTCGCGAAGACCGCCTCCGACGCCCAGCGCGGCACGTCGATCTGGGCGATCCTCGGCTGGGTAGTGGCCGGCCTGGCCGTGCTGGCCGGCGCCGTCATGATGCTGCGTGGCCGGCACCGCGCCGAGCAGGACGAGGAGCCCTCGTCGTCCTCCTCATCGTCCTCGGACGACGACGAGACGGAGTCCTCGTCCGACGGCGACGAGAAGGAGCCGGTCACCGCCGGGACCAGCAAGTGGAGCTTCAAGGGCTGAGAAAGACTCCCGCGCGTGGTGGACGCGGGCGATGTCGTGCCGACGCGCGTGGGGCGCGAAGCACGACCGAGCGGGTGGGACCTTTTGGGCAAGGTCCACGACCCGCGACGAGGGGGATGGGAGAGGGTTCGGCTCTCCCATCCCCCTCAATAATCCCTCGCTGAAATCCCTTGCTGAGACTTCGCTCAGACGAGGAGTCCACGCAGCTCGGCGAGCTTGCCGTCGGCGGGCGAGCCGGCCGGGGCACTGTGCACGTTCATCTTCTGGACCGCGTCGCCCGGTACCGGGAAAGCCTCGCAGTCGAGCCGGAACTCGCCGACGGCGGGGTGGCGCATCACCATCCGGGCGAGGGTGCACTCGAAAGCGCCCGGCTTCGCCCACATCACACGGAAGTCCGCACTGCGCTCACGCAGCGTCGCGATCACCTCGGCCACCCGGGCGTCGCCGGGATTGCCCGCCGCTTGCAGGCGCAGGCCGTGGACCATGCCTTGGGCGATCCGCTGCCATTCGACGTACCGCTGCCTGGCCGCCGGATCCAGGAAGGTCCACACGGCGAGATTCCGCTCGGCGGCCGGCGCGGCGGCCGGGTCGAAGAAGATCTCGGCCGCCAGCTTGTTCACCGCCAGGACGTCCATACCGCGACCGGTCACCATCACCGAGACGTCGCTGAAGGCGTCCACGAGGTGCCGGATCGTCGGACGCACCCGCTCCCGGCGAGACGGCGAGGTGCCGGCCCGCCGGCGTGGCCCCTCCGTCAGATCGCGCAGGTAGCGGCGCTCCGCCTCGTCGAGCCGCAGCGCGTCCGCGACGCCTCTCAGCACCGCGTCGGAGACGTGGCCGACGCGGCCCTGCTCGAGCCGGGTGTAGTAGTCGAAGCTGACGCCCGCGAGCTGGGCGACCTCCTCGCGGCGCAGGCCCTTGACCCGGCGCTGCCGGGGATCGGCGCCGGAGCTGCGGAGTCCACTCACGGTGGCGGGCGCCGTACGGGCGCGGGCCGCACGCAGAAACCCGCCGAACTCTTCCCTGGCGTTCATCGGCTCCTCTGGCTGCCCTGATGAGTACTGGCAGTCCTAGGTAACGCGAGGCCGACCGAACTGCATTCCAGCCGCTTGTTCTTGGTTGTGATGAGCGGACGCGAAACACCGCGCCCGAAAGTCGCATCCCCGATCAAGGAGATCGCATCACCATGTCCGACTCGAAGGTTGTCCTCGTCACCGGCGGCGGAACCGGCATCGGCGCGGCCACCGCCCGCCGCCTGGCCGCGGCCGGCCACCACGTCGTCCTCGGCGCCCGCCGCAAGGACCGGCTCGCCGCGGTGCACGAGGAGATCGCCGAAGCCGGCGGCTCCGCCGAATACGCCGTCCTGGACGTCGCGGACCCGGAGGATTTCACCAGCTTCGTGCGGCAGGCCGCCCACCGGCACGGCCGGATCGACGTGCTGGTCAACAACGCCGGCGTGATGCCGCTGTCCCCGCTGAGCGCGCTACGCGTCGACGACTGGCAGCAGATGATCGACGTCAACCTCCGCGGCGTGCTCCACGGCATCGCCGCGGTCCTGCCGATCATGCGCGGTCAGGGACACGGCCACGTCATCAACGTCGGTTCGACGCTCGCCCACCAGGTGGCCCCCAGCACCGCCGTCTACAGCGCCGTGAAAGCAGCCGTCCGCGCCGTCTCCGAGGGACTGCGCATGGAGAACCCCACCCTGCGGGTGTCCGTGATCAGTCCGTCCTTCGTCGAATCCGACCTGATCTCGGACGGCGGGGATCCCGGCACCATGGCCTGGGTGCGGCAGATGGCCGCGACCCGCAACATGCCCGCCTCCACCATCGCGGACGCGATCGCCTACACGGTCGGCCAGCCGCCCGACATCAACGTCTTCGAGATCCTCGTCCGCTCCACCGTCGACGTCCCCGCCGCCGGCTGATCCCGCAGAAGCAGCGGGCCCCAACCCCTTGGGGCCCGCCCTCTGAATCGATAACTCCAGATATTGGCGTTAGTCATTCCGCGGTGGGCACTCCGGCCCGGACGAGGAGGTCGCCCTTACGACGGGATCGTCTGGACCCGGCGTTCGGCCAAGTCGGGAAGGTGTCGTGCGGCGGTGACGAAATCGTTGTCGTCGTGCAGGACCACCAGCCCGCGGACGGCGGCGCACGCGCAGATCAGCAGATCGACGCACGACAACGCGCGATGCGCTCCGGCACGCAACAGGCGATACTGCGCGGACTCGACCCATTGCCACGCCGACTTCGGCACCGGGACGTCGGGGTACAAGTCGGTGAACATGGCGGTCATCTGCTCGTAGTCGTCGAGGTTGCGAGCCGAGCGGCGAAACTCGGTGCGCTGCGGCTGGCATGATCCGATCGCGTGGTCAGAGATCACGTCGGACCAGCCGGCTCGCACCTCGGAATCGCGCAGCAATCGCCACAGAGCCGACGAATCGGCCAAATAGCGCATCACGCAGCGGGCCCCTTGCCGGCCGCGTGCATGTCCTGCCAGCCTTCGTAGTCCCAGGTCTGGGCCGCGGCGGCGTAGTGCTCGAGTGCCGCGATGCGGCGATGCCGGGCCGCGTACTCACGCAGGGCCAGGTTCACCGTCTCCTTCTTGCTGCGCGCGCCGGACAGCCGCATGGCCTCGGCCAGCGCGTCGTCATCGAGATCGATCTGAGTGATGGCCACGGCGACCTCCTGTTGATGATGTACAACGCGCTCATACATCTCCACCATAGCAAGCAGCCCGCCCGGTGCCGTCAGCGCCGGGCGTTCAGGTCCTCGATCAGCTCCTTCTCGACCTGGCCGGCCTGGTCGTGCGGGACCTGGCAGGTGCCCGCTGCGATGTGGCCGCCGCCGCCGTAACGCAGCATCACCTCGCCGATGTCGACCGGGGAGGTGCGGTCGAGGATCGACTTGCCGCAGGCGAAGACGGTGTTCAGCTTCTGGCGGCCCCAGATGACGTGCACCGACACGCGCGCCTCGGGGAACAGCGCGTACACCATGAAGCGGTTCCCGGCGTGGATGACCTCCTCGTCGCGCAGGTCGACCACCACGACGTCGCCGTGCAGGGTGCTCACCCGGTGCAGCTGGGCCACGAACGGGTCGTGTTGCGCGTGGTAGAGGTCGGCGCGCTCCTTCACGTCCGGCTGGGCCAGGATCTCGTCGACGTCGTCGTGGGCGATGCACCAGTCGATGAGGTTCATCATCAGGTCGTAGTTGGAGATCCGGAAGTCGCGGAAGCGGCCCAGGCCGGTGCGGCTGTCCATCAGGAAGTTCAGCAGCGTCCAGCCGCGCGGGCGCAGGATGTCCTCGAGCGCGTAGTCGGCCGAGTCGGCCTGGTCCACGGCGCGCATCAGGCCGTAGGAGACCTGCGGGAAGCGCTGCTGGCCGCCGAAGTGCTCGTAAATGACGCGTGCGGCGGACGGGGCGTCGGCGTCGATCACGTGGTTGGCCAGGCCGCCCGCGTTGCGCAGCGTCTCGGAGTGATGGTGGTCGAACACCATGTGCGCGCCCGAGGCGTACGGGAGATTGGTCAGAATGTCTCTGTCGGTGATCTCCACCGCACCGTCCTGCACGTCCTTGGGGTGCACGAACGTGATGTCGTCGATCATGTCCAGGTGGCGCAGGAGCACCGCGCACACCAGGCCGTCGAAGTCACTGCGCGTAACCAGGCGGTACTTCACGGGCTCTCCCCTGAGTGTGTTCGGATTCACCCCAGTTTGCCACTTTTGCCGCTGAGGCCCTGGTCGCATCGACGGATGAGATCGAACTTGGGAGCCGCGGGCTGCGTAAGGTTTTCGGTGAAAACAAGTTCCGTATGAGGACTCGGAGACCATGGACAACGCCCCCCAGCTCATTCAGGAGCGCAGCGCCCCACCCGCCACGCTGGTGATCTTCGGCGCCTCGGGCGACCTGACTCGCCGCAAGCTGCTCCCCGCCGTCGAGAGCCTGGCCCGTCACCACCGCCTGCCCAACGAGTTCGCCCTGGTCGGCGTCGCGCGCACGCCGATGCTCGACGAGCAGTTCGCGGACAGCGCGCTCGGCGGCCTCAAGCTCGCCGACAAGGTTCAGCTCGCCGGCGGCATCCGGTACGTCTCGGGCGGCTACGACGACCCGGAGACGTACAAGCGGCTGGCCGAGACGCTCGACGAGCTCGACCGCACCCGCGGCACGTCCGGCAACCGGCTGTTCTACCTGTCCACCCCGGCCGAGGCGTTCGAGCCGGTGATCAACGGGCTGGCGTCCGCCGGGCTCAACCACACCAAGGAGGGCGTCTTCTCCCGCCTGGTGATCGAGAAGCCGTACGGGCGGGACCTGACCACGGCGCGCGAGCTCGACGCGGTGGTGCACAGTGCGTTCGACGAGCACCAGGTGTTCCGCATCGACCACTACCTGGGCAAGGACACCGTCCAGAACGTGCTGGCGCTGCGCTTCGCCAACTCGATCTTCCAGCCGATCTGGGACCGGTCCTGGGTCGACCATGTGCAGATCACCGTGGCCGAGACGCTGGGCGTGGGCACCCGCGGCGGCTTCTACGAGAACGCCGGCGCGATGCGGGACATCGTGCAGAACCACGTGCTGCAGGTGCTGGCGCTGTCGCTGATGGAGCCGCCGGCCTCGTTCGACGCCGAGGGGCTGCGCAACGAGAAGGTGAAGCTGCTGCAGGCGATCCGGCTGCCCACCCACCGCGACATCGCCGACCTGGCGGTCCGCGGCCAGTACACGCGGGGCGGCACGCGCGACGACCTGATGGCGGGCTACCGCGAGGAGGTCGGCGTCGATCCGCTCTCGCGTACCGAGACGTTCGCGGCGATGCGGCTCAACGTGGACAACTGGCGCTGGGCCGGGGTGCCGTTCTACGTGCGCACCGGCAAGCGGCTGCCAGCCCGGGTGACCGAGGTGGCACTGACCTTCCAGCGGCCGCCGCACCTGCCGATCCCGCAGGACCAGCTCACCGAGCTGGAGGCGGACGCGCTGATCCTGCGGATCCAGCCGAACGAGGGCATCTCGCTGCGCTTCGGTGCCAAGGTGCCCGGCCACTCGTTCCGGGTGCGCACGGCCAGCATGGATTTCTCGTACGACCAGACGTTCACCGAGGAGTCCCCGGAGGCGTACGAGCGCCTGCTTCTGGATGCCCTGCTGGGTGACCCGACGCTGTTCATCCGCACCGACGAGGTGGAGCAGTGCTGGCGGATCGTCGACCCGATCATCGAGCACTGGGCGAACGACGCGTCGCCGATCCCCACCTACGAGGCCGCGTCCTGGGGGCCGACCGACGCCGACCGCCTCATCGGACGGTCGGGCCGGCAGTGGCGTAATTAAGATCTAGCTCTTCTTGGCGGCCAGGGCGTCCAGCGCCCTGGCCGCGTGGTCTTCCGGGGACCGTTCGTCGTGGATGATCTCGATGACGCGGCGGTCGGTGCCGATCACGAACGTCATCCGACGCGTGCTCATCGGGCCCAGCGGCAGCTTGCGCTTGACGCCCATCGCCTCGGCCACCTGGTAATCCGGGTCGCTGAGCAGCGGGTAGTCGAAGTTGTTCAGCTCGGCGAACTTCTTCTGCTTCGCGGGCAGGTCGCGGCTGATGCCGGCGCGCTGCACGCCGGCCTTGCGGTACTCCGCGGCCAGGTCGCGGAAGCTGCACGCCTCCTTGGTACAGCCGCCGCTGAGCGCCGCGGGGTAGAAGAACAGGACGAGCGGGCCGTCCTCGAGCAGCGTGCTCAGCCGCCGGGGGGTGCCGTCCTGGTCGGGGAGTTCAAAATCGGGGACGGTGTCGCCTATGTCTAACGCCATACCCACAAGTTACTTCGCGAGTGAACCAGGCGGCCTGTCCGCCGTATCACGGCATTTCATGATCGACAGCCGAGGCCCTAACATAGGGGTCCCTTATCGATATAGCCCCTTGGAAAGCGACACGTCATGCAGGTCTCGGTCGCGCACCATCCCCCGAACACGGCCGTCCTGGTGCTGCGCGGGTCACTCGACATCGACACCGCACCGTCCCTGAAAGCCAACCTGAACCGGCTCGTCGAACGGCCCGCTCCCCGGGTCATCGTGGACGTGTCCGGCCTGGACTTCTGCGACTCGATGGGGGTGGGCGTGCTGGTCACCGCGCACGGCCGGGCCACCGAGCGCGGCGGCTGGGTGCGCCTGGCCGCACCGTCCGGCTTCCTGAAACGGCTGTTCAGCACGTTAGGCCTGCTCGACTACCTGGCGATCTTCGACGACGTGGAGACCGCCCTCAAGGACTGAGGACGGTCTCCCTTTCTCGTCAGCTGGTGACGCCGAAAACGATCCGGCCGAGCGTGTCCTGGGTGCCGGTGAAGCCCTCGGCGGGCAGGAACGGGCTGTCACCGAAGTCGACGTCCACGTCGTCCGCGGTGCCGCCCACCTGGTCCGGGCCGACGCCGAACAGGGTGGCGAAGCCGCTGCCCCCGGCGTCCATGATGTTGGCCGCCGCGTCGGCGTTGTCGGTGTGGAAGTCGCCGAAGAAGTGGCCGCCCTCGTGCGAGATCACGTTGCCCAGGGCGTGACCGAGGAAGGTGATCCGGTCACTAGCCGGGGTCAGGTAC
The DNA here is from genome assembly GCF_012933445.1 of Actinoplanes sp. TBRC 11911. Lineage (GTDB taxonomy): Bacteria > Actinomycetota > Actinomycetes > Mycobacteriales > Micromonosporaceae > Actinoplanes. Next base: position 129,617 of record NZ_JABBNC010000014.1, on the reverse strand, counting down.
GTGTTCAGCGAGGCGGCCGAGTCGCCGGCCGGCGCGCTGAGCACGTCCAGCAGCACCAGCGCCAGCTCTTCCGGCTCGAAGTTGCCCGGGTCGATGCTCTGCGAGATGCCGATGGTGTCGACCCCCGACTCGTCGATCGTGCCGCCCACGACGATCCGGCTGACGTTGGCGCCGCCGGTCGGGTCGGCGTCGTCGCGGCTGTTCGCGATCTTCAGCTTGAACCGCTCGTTGAGGCCGCTGACCTGCATGTCCTTCTTCAGGTTCTCGGTCACCGTGGCCACCACGCCGTCGATCAGCGCGTCCTCGTCGGCGCGGGTCAGCCCCCAGCTCGCGAGGAACGACGACAGCGGGCTGAGGTCGCGGTTGCCGAACCCGCCGAACACCCCGGTGTTCACCCGGGCGCCGTCGAAGTCCAGGTAGAGGGTCTGCGTCGGCTTGGCGCCTTGCAGAATTGGCCGGTACGCCTCGACGGTGAGCTGGTAGGCCCCGGTGCCGCGCTCGACTCCCACGTAGTGCCAGCCCGCCGTGGTGGCCACGTAGTCGGTGACCGCGTTCCCGCCGGCCGGCAGCGGGCTGGCGAGCGGGTAGATGTACGAGGCGTCCTGGTCCGATCCGTGCACCTCACGCGGCGTCGTGTCGTACACGGTCAGATAGGCCGGTGACCCGGTGACCGAGGCGCCCAGCACGTCGCCGGGCTTGAGCTTGACCGCGAAGTAGTCCACGTCGACGCCGGTGGAGCTCAACGTCACCGTGTACGGGCCTTCGCTGGGCGGGCTCGGGTTGCCGATGCCGTCGCCGCTGCCCGAGTCGAACGGGTCGCCGGGCAGCCCGCGGTAGGCGACCACGGCCGCGTAGTAGTCGCCCTCGCCGGGAACCTTGTACACGATCCGGCTGTCCAGCCCGACCGAGTCGTCGTTGCTGGCCAGCAGCGTGCCGTCGGCCGCGAACAGCAGCAGCACGGTGTCCAGCGGCCCGTCCGGCGTGGCGGTCGCGACGGTCAGCGTCTTACCCGCCGCCGCGTGCATCTTGTAGAAGTCGAAGTCGTTGCTGCCGTCGCCGCCGCCGGAGCGCCCGTGCGGGCCGTCACCGAGCTGCGAGTCGATGCTCGCGCCGGTGCGCACGGTCCCGATGCCGGTGTCGCCGGCCAGGGGGATCGCGCCGTCGTCCTCGGGGGCGGCCGCCACCGCCGGGGTGCTGATGCTCTCGTGGTCGAGGCTGCCCAGCACCCGCATGCGCGAATACTGCTTGGCGCCGGTGCCGAAGCCGGCGACCCGCTGGGCGTAGGCGCCGGGGCCGTCGTTGGCACCCCAGGTCCCGTCGATCTCGTCCTCGTCGACGACCACGGTGGGTGGCGGGGCTTTCAAGGCCTTGCTTGCCGTACGCGATTTCGCCTTCGCCGCGGACTGGGTCTTCATGTAGTTGCCCCAGCCCGACCAGTCGATCTTCGAGGCGTCGCTGACCTGGGCCAGGTAGGGGTTGGGGCCCTTGGGTCGGGTCCCGTAGGCGGCCTTGGGCGCGATGCCGATGCCGGCGGCCAGGGAGGCCTTCTCGGCGGGGGTGAGGTCGGTGGGCTTCGGCGTGGGAGTGGGATCGGCGAGTGCCGGGCCGGGCGCGAGGAACACGAGGCCGAGCACGACCGTGGCGGCCGTGATGCTTCGTCGCATCAATTCCCCCTTCTCATCGTCCGGACCCGGGGCGGCCACGGACGGCAAGGGGGACGCTACATAACGACTACTGTCTATATCTAGAGGCGACCATCGCTCCTCCGGATGTGGCACAAATTTGTGATACCTTTTGGTTGTGACGACTCTTAGTGAGCATTCGGTAGGTCTTCGGGAGCTACGGCACAACACCAGTGAGGTGCTGGCGCGGGTGCGCCACGGCGAGACGATCGACGTAACGGAGTACGGCAAGCTGGTCGCGCGGATCGTCCCGGTCGGCGACCGGAAACCGACGCCGGTGCTGGACCGGTTGGTCGAAGAGGGCCGGGCGCGTCTGGCAGTGCGACCCGGGTTCCGGCCGCGGATGCGTGCCGGGGATGGCACGAACCGGCTCAGCGATGCGCTCGCGACGCTGCGTGACGAGGAGCGCTGGTGAGCCTCTACTACATCGACACCTCCGCTGCGCTCAAATTATTGGCCGAGGAGAGCCATTCACGAGCGTTCGCCGAGTTCTATGACGTCAGCACGGGCGCGTCATGGGCCAGTTCGACGCTTCTGCGCATCGAGGTGATCCGCGCGGTCGGCCGCGTCATGCCGGCCGCGCTGCCGGATGCAAGGGCCCTTCTCCTGGCCTTTGACTATGTGAGCATCGATGACGAGGTGGTGGACGCGGCGATGAACGAGCCGGACCGGATGCGGCGTTCGCTGGACGCGATCCACCTCGCCACAGCCCGGGTGCTCGGGCCCGATCTAGATGGCCTGGCTACCTATGACGACCGGTTAGCCGCCGCGGCCAAGGACGCGGGAATCTCGATCGTCGACCCGCGGGATTGAGCCGGCGCGGTCGTAAGCGTCAGCCGGCGTTCACCCGTTCCAGGGCGGCCACCGCCGCCCCGCGGGCGCCGGCCATGTCCAGGTCGGCGACCAGGGCGAAGGACGCCACCGCCTGCTGCTCCTGGCGCAGCTGGGTGTGCTCGCGGACGGTGTTGAGGAACCACTGGCGGAAGCGCGGCGCGGCCTCGACCACCCCGCCGCCCAGCAGGTAAGCGCCGGGGTCGGTGAAGTTCGCGGCGATGGTGAACAACTTCCCGATCGCCTTGGCCTGCTGCCCGAACACCGCCATCGCCAGGGGGTCTTCCTTTTCCCCGTACGCCCGTAGTTTCTTGGCGGCCTTCGCCAGTGGCTCGGCGGCCAGCGGGTGCTCGGGGAACCGCTTCAGCCAGTACGGCAGCAGGTTGTTCTTGATGGCGGTCAGCGACGCGATGCTCTCCACGTCGCCCTCGAAGCCGCAGTTGCAGGCGGGCACCGGCTGGTCGTCCTCGAGCACGTCGTGCAGCGGGATCTGCACGTGGCCGAGCTCGCCGGCCATCCCGGCCGCGCCGCCGATGACCCGGCCGTTCTCGACCACGCCGCCGCCGAGGCCGGTGCCGACGATCGCGGACACCGAGGAGCGGGTCATGGCGTCGGCGCCGAAGTGACGGTGGTGGGCGTACAGGGCCGCGGCGTTGGCGTCGTTGTTGTAGATCACCGGCAGGCCGATGCGGGACTCCAGCGCGCCCCGGATGTCGTAGCCGTGCCAGGACACGTGACCGAAGTTGGTGCCGCCCTTGGAGGAGATCACCCCGGTGGCGCTGGCCGGGCCGGGCGTGTCCAGGCCGACCGCGCGGACCAGGGTTCGCGGGGTGCTGGTGAGCTCGATGATGTTCTCGAAGGCCTCGGCGAGCGATTCGACGGCCGATTCGGGGCCCTCGGTCACCAGGCTCGGGTTCTCCACCAGGTGGTCGACGAGGAACTGGCCGGTGGCGTCGAGGACGGTGGCGTTGTTGCAGGTTCCGCCGTTGTCGAGACCGACCACGACCCAGGAGGAAGGGGTGCGTACCGATTCAAGCTGATCCACACGGCTGAGCGTACGTCCGGTTCCGCCCGCGCGGTACGGGTGCGAGCGGATTGCGGGTTCGTTAGTCACGGTTGCAGCCGCGACGCGACCGCCGGTCCGGGCCGAAGGGTTCGGCATGACGACCCGACGCACCGTTCTCGCCGCCGGAGCCGCCACCACCGTCGCCGTTGCGCTGGGGGCCGCCCCCGCCGCCGCCGCTCCCGCGACCGCCGAGACCTCCTTGCTGGGCAACGACCCGATCGCGCACCTGCTGCGCCGGGCCACCTTCGGGCCGACCCCGTCCGCGCTGGCCGAGGCCGCCAAGCTGGGCGTCTCCGGCTGGCTGGACAAGCAGCTGAACCCGGCCGCGATCGACGACGCCGTCTGCGACAAGGTCCTCGCCCGCCTGCCGCTGGCCGGCGCGTCGATCGCCGCCGTGCGCGCCGCGATCAAGGTGCACTCGTACGAGGCGTTCGGGCAGCTCGGCCGCGCCGCCGTGGCCCGGGCCGCGTGGAGCGAGCGGCAGCTGTTCGAGACGACCGCCGCGTTCTGGGCGAACCACCTGCACGTGACCGCGCCGTCCAGCGGGGTCTGGGACAGCCGCATGGACTACGAGACCACGGTGCTGCGCAAGCACACCTTCGGCACCTTCGCGGACATGCTCAAGGCGTCCGCGAAGCACCCGGCCATGCTCACGTACCTGGACAACCGCTCGTCGAGCAAGGCGCGCCCGAACGAGAACTACGCCCGTGAGCTGATGGAGCTGCACACCGTCGGCATGATCTACAGCGAGGAGGACGTGCAGGCGGCGGCCCGGCTGCTCACCGGCCTCACCGTGGGCACCAACGGCACCTACACGTACGACGCGTCCAAGCACGTCACCGGCGCCGTCAAGATCCTCGGCTTCAGCCACCCGAACGCGACGGCGGGCGGTGGCGAGGCGGCCGCGCTGGCGTTCGTCGACTACCTGGCCACGCACCCGGCCACCGCGGAGCGCATCGCCACCAAGCTGTGCGTGCGGTTCGTCGCCGACGAGGCGCCCGCCACGCTGGTCGCCAAGCTCGCCAAGATCTACCTGGACAACGGGACCGCGATCGTCCCGATGCTGCGGGCGCTGTTCACCTCGCCCGAGTTCGCGGCGTCGATCGGGCGCAAGACCCGCACCCCGTTCGAGGACGTGATCGCCACGGTCCGCACCCTGGGCCTGGGCCCGGAGGCGTCCGGGATCAAGTCGCTCGACGCGCTCTACAACGGCCTGGTCAACGCCGGCAACGCGCCGTACCGCTGGAGCCCGCCGAACGGCTTCCCGGACGTCGCTGCGGCCTGGTCGTCGCCGTCCGGCTTCCTGCTGCGCTGCAACACCCACCTCAACCTGGCCACCGGCTGGTATCCCAGCCAGCTCATCCGTCCCACGGACATGCTCAAGCACCTCGTGCCGGTCCTGCCGGGGACGTGGGGCGCGCTGGTGGACAAGCTTGCCGTACGCCTCGCCGGGGCCCCGTTGCCGGCCACGCACACCGCCGCGGTGCTCAGTGTCGCGGGCAAGCTGCCGACGAGTCCTCTGACCGCCACGGACTCCTCGCTTCCCGGGCACCTGCCGTACCTGGTGGCGCTGGTCCTGGACTCGCCGACCTTCCAGCTGAGGTGAATCATGAAGTTCCCGGGCTGTGACGAACTTTCCCGGCGCTCGGTGCTGGGTGCCGGGGCCGCGGTGCTCGGCGGCCTCGCCACCGCGGGCGTGTCCACCCGGACGGCGTACGCGGCGCCCGGCTACACCGGGGACACGCTGGTCGTGCTGTCGCTGCACGGCGGCTTCGACGGGTTGTCGGCGATCGTGCCGATCGGGGACGCCGACTACTACAAGGCGCGGCCCGGGATCGGCGTACCCAAATCGCAGGTGATCGCCGGGGACGGCACGTTCGGCCTGCACCCGGCGCTGACCCCGTTGCTGCCGTTGTGGCAGGGCGGCAAGCTGGCCGCGGTGCACGCGGTGGGCCAGCCGAACCCGACCCGCTCGCATTTCGCGGCCATGGAGGCGATGGAGAACGCGGCGCCCGGCACGTCGCTGCGCAGCGGCTGGCTGGACCGGATGCTCGGGACCACCGGCGCGTCCGGCCCGCTCGCCGGGGTGTCGCTCGGCTCGGCCCGGCCGAACCGGCTGTTCGCGGGCCCGGCGTCGGACGTGTCGATGACCGGCGTCGACACGCTCACCCTCGCCGGGGACTCGGCGAAACGTCCGATCGCGGCGGCGCTGCGGGCCATGTACGCGGACGCGCCCGCCGCGCAGGCCGGCCCGGCGCTCGCCGCCGACAAGGCGCTGACCGCCACGTCCGCGCTGCGCGGGGTGGCGTACACGCCGGCCAACGGGGCGGTCTACCCGGCCACCGACCTCGGGGCGGCGCTCAAGGACGTGGCCCGGCTGATCAAGGCGAACGTGGGGCTGGCGACCGCGGCGGTGGACTGCGGCGACTGGGACATGCACGAGGGTCTCGGCGCGGCGGGCAAGGGCCAGCGCATGTACGACAACCTGAACGAGCTGGCCCTGGCGCTGGCCGCGTTCGCCACCGACCTCGGTCCGGCGGGCATGGCGTCGGTGACGCTGCTGACGATCAGCGAGTTCGGCCGTCGGGTGGCGGAGAACGGGTCGCGCGGGGCCGACCACGGGCACGGCAACGCGATGTTTCTGCTGGGGGGAGGCGTACGGGGCGGAAAGGTTTATACGAAGTGGCCGACGCTGGCACCCGGGGCGCTGGTGGCCGGTGATCTGGCGGCGACCACCGACTACCGCGCGGTGATCGGTGAGGTGCTGCAGAAGCGGTGCGGGACGGGCGCTCTCGGCGACGTCTTCCCGTCCGTGGCGCCGTCGACGTTCGGGCTGGCCGCGGCGCGCTCCTGACGTCCCAGGCTTAGGCTGGGCGCAATGGAACCAGCGAACGGGCGGATCGTCGTCGATACCGGGCACGAGGGCGGATTCGCCTCACTGCGCCGGGCCGCCCGGCCACGTGCCGAGCGCTACGAGCTGGGCCGGTCGTTGCGCGAGCGGGCGCACCGCTCGGAGATGGGGTACTGGTCGGCGCCGGCCGGGCGGGCCGACCCGGTCACCCAGATCACGCACGCCAACCAGGGCCGCCAGGACTGGCTCATCCCGGTCCGGATCGGGCGGATGATCTCCTCGCCGTACGCGTTCCTGCGCGGCTCGGCGAACGTGATGGCGGACGACTTCGCCGGCCTGCCGTCGACCGGGATCACGCCGGTCATCTGCGGTGACGCGCACCTGGGAAACTTCGGCTTCTACGCCTCGCCGGAACGGCAGCTGGTGTTCGACCTCAACGACTTCGACGAGGCGCACCCCGGCGCGTGGGAGTGGGATCTGCGGCGGCTCACCGTCAGCGTGTACGTGGCGGGGCGGCAGAACGGGTTCCGGGAGAGCGCCTGCGAGGAGGCCGTGCGGCACTGCGTCGAGGAGTATCAGGAGCAGCTGGCGCAGCTCGCCGAGCGGCCGTTGCTGGCGCGCTCGTTCGACCGGCTGGATGTGGACGGGCTGCGCTCGGCGGCGTCCAAGGAGAGCTTCCGGTCGGAGATCGAACGGGCGGCGCGGCGGGCCCGGCGGCGGACCAGTGACCGGGCGCTCCCCCGGTTCACCGGCGGCAGCTCCCGCCTGGTCGAGGAGCCGCCGCTGATCACCCGGCCGTCGCCCGCCGAACAGGAACAGCTGGCCGAGGCGCTGGACGGGTACCTGAACACGCTGCCGCCGCACTGGGCGCGCATCCTGGCCGGGTACCGGATCGTCGACATCGCGCACAAGGTGGTCGGGGTCGGGTCGGTGGGGCTACGGGCGTACGTGGCGCTGTGTGAGGGAAGCACCCCCGACGACGTGGTGTTCCTGCAGCTCAAGCAGGCCCGCCGGTCGGTGATCGCGGTGCACCAGCACGGCGAGGCGGCGTGGCACCGGCATCAGGGTCAGCGGGTCGTGGAGTACCAGCAGGCCCTGCAGACGGTGTCGGACCCGCTACTCGGCTGGACGACGGTCGGCAGCATCCAGTACTACGTGCGGCAGTTCCGCGACATGAAGGGCGCGATCGTGGTCGAGGGCATAGACGCGGGGGCCCTGGCCGACTACGCCGGCATCTGCGGCTACCTTCTGGCGAAATCGCATGCACGAACGAGCGGAGCCTCCATGATCGCCGGGTACATCGGCAGCAGCGGCAAACTGGCGGACGCGCTGTGCCGGTTCGCACGGACGTACGCCGACCAGGTCGAATCCGACCACGCCTTGCTGACCCGCGCGGTCCGCACCGGGGTGCTGCCGGCGGAGGTCGCGTGAGCGGCGTGCTCGACCCGGCCGACCCCGGGCTGCGCGAGTTCTGGACCGAGCGGCACCTGTGCACGCTGACGACGCTGCGCGAGGACGGCTCGCCGCACGTGGTGGCGGTGGGCTCGACATTGGACCCGGCCGCCGGGCTGCTGCGGGTGATCTCGTCACGGTCGTCGGCCCACGTGCGGCATGTCCTGAAGGGACAGGACCGGGTGGCGTTGTGCCAGGTGGACGGTGCGCGGTGGGCGACGTTCGAGGGCCGGGCGGTGATCCGCGACGACCCGGCTTCGGTGGCCGAGGCGGAGCGGCGGTATGCGCAGCGGTATCGGACGCCGCGCCCGAACCCCGCGCGGGTGGTCATCGAGGTGGCGGTCACGAGGGTGCTGGGGTCAAGCCGCTTCCGCTGACCGGCGCGCCGGCCGACCGCTGCCGATCACGAAAGCGCTGCGCTCAAGGCCACTGCCGTTGACCTGCATGCCGGCCACCGCGACGCCGATCACGACGGTGCTGGGCTCAAGCCCACTGCCGTTGACCCGCATGCCGGCCACCGCGGCGCCGACCACGACGGTGCTGGGCTCAAGCCCACTGCCGTTGACCCGCATGCCGGCCACCGCGGCGCCGACCACGACGGTGCTGGGCTCAAGCCCACTGCCGTTGACCCGCGCGCCGCCCACCGGGGCCGATCACGGAGGAGCCGGACTCAAGCCCCTCTTCCGGCCCTTTCACCCACCGAGGTGCCGCTCTCCTTGCGCCGCGCCGCCAGCGAGCGGCCGCGTTGGCTTTGAAACGCGTCAAGACCGAGCGGGCCGTGACCGGACGGGTGGGTCACAGTCCGGGTGTGGCGCCATGCCCGCGTTGATGTGCCCGCCGCCGAGCGTGGACGTCCCCCTCCGGGCCACTTGGCGTCCGGTTTACACGTATTCGACGATTTTGGTGCGGATTGGTGGCGGCGCAGGCCCGACATATATGCGCTCGCCATGCCGGCGGTCTCACTATTCGGACTCCGATGACTGGATCGTGGACGTTCGTCCGAAGAGGACAGCGCTTTTGTCCGATGATACGGCCTTTGCGAAGGCGGCCAGGCGCCTGATTACGAGACCTTGGAGAGTTACGCCCACATACGAGCCATAACTCTCCAAGGTCTCGAGAATCGCGCGGCTAGCACTTAAACGGCGGCTGACAAATGTGGTGGAAGGTGACAAAGGAGGCATCGATCTTGCCCGTTGGCCCGACAACCGCGACCGGCGGCAGACGACGCGCCCAAGTTGCCAGCCTGGCCATGCAGCGCATCCACCCTCGCTCGGCGACCGGCCGCAAACCGCGCCACCACGCACGCCGCCCGCATGGCCACCCAGCGCACCCACCCCCGCACCGCGACCCGCCCCACACCGCGCCACCACGCACGCCGCCCGCATGGCCGCCCAGCACACCCACCCCCGCACCGCGACCCGCCCCACACCGCGCCACCACGCACGCCGCCCGCATGGCCGCCCAGCGCACCCACCCCCGCACCGCGACCCGCCCCACACCGCGCCACCACGCACGCCGCCCGCATGGCCGCCCAGCGCACCCACCCCGGCCGCAGGCGGCCATCGTCAAGCCACGTCGCCCGGCGTCGGCGCGCGGCGCGCGAACCCGGGCACGGCGACCGACCGTAACTGGTGTGACCAGCGGCGTTTGCCGGCAGGGCAGCGTAGGGGCACCCCCCGCGCAGAGCGTCATCCCAGCACAGGGCGTCACGCCGAGCACAGGACGTCACATCGAACGGCGGCCGACATGACCACCGATGGGTGGCTGGGCGGCAGGCCGTGGGAGCCAGAAGCGGCCGTCCGTGGCGGCGGCTAGAAGCGGGCGTCCGTGGCGGCGGCAGGAAGCGGGCGTCCGCGGCAGCTAGAGGCGGCCGTCCGTGGCGGCTAGAAGCGGCCGTCCCGCGGCGGCTAGAAGCGGCCGTCTGTGGTGAACGGGCCGACCTTTGCCGGGAGGACCAGGCCCGCGCGGGACAGGTCGCGCAGGATGGTGATCAGCTCGTCTCGGGACAGGGCGCCTGGCACGTCGGGGTCGCGGTGGGGGACGTCCAGGGCCTTCGCGGCCTCGACGGCGCGGGCGGCGATCGCGGCCTCGACGGCCCACAGGCGGTGGGCGCGCATGGCCAGGTGGGCGGAGGCGGTCAGCTCGCCGTGCAGGCGTAAAAGGCGGCGCAGGTCGGCGGCCAGCTGCTCGATGGGTGGCCCCAGCGGTCTCAAGGGCTGGCGGCGGGAGTCGCGCCAGCGGTCGGCCAGCCTGGCGCACCACTTCGGACCGTAGACGACCAGCGCGCCGAGCAGGGTCGGCGTGGCGACGATCAGTACTAGTTTTGCCACATCCACGGCGTTCACGACGGGCTCCCAGGTGGCCGGGACTGACGGCCGTCTCCGGGTGACGATCCGCCCGTCCACGGCGGTCGTCAAGCTGGGTGCCCGGATGTGCTCCTTCCTGCGGAAAGTGCCCCGGTCAGCGGACGCGGCCGCGGGGCAGGAGGCGGGCGATGGGCATCGGCGGGGCGGGCAGGGGGTCGCCGGCGTAGCCCCGGACGGTGCCGAAGCGGGGCGTGGCGGCGGACCAGTCCGCGCGGGCCTGGACGATCTCGTCGTGGTCGCGGGCCACGAAATTCCACCACATCACGAGGCGCTCGGTGAACGGCTCGCCGCCCAGGAGCAGCAGGCGCGCGCCGGAGGCGGTCTCGAGGCGTACGGAATCGCGGCCTGAACCCAGATAAAGCAGTGGGCCTGGCTTGACCGTCACGCCGCGAACCGTGGGGGCGCCGTCGAGGGTGAGAACCGCGTACTCAAAGGCGGGGTTGAGCGGCAGTGTGGCCTCGGCCCCGGCAGTGAGGGTGATCTCGGCACCCACCAGGGGGGTGTAGCAGCGCGCCGGTGACGTGACGCCGGCCAGCGTGCCCATCAGCACGGTGGCGCTGAGGCCGCCGTCGGTGAGCACCGGAAGATCGCTGTGGTGGTCGAAGGCGGGCGCCATGTCGCGGTCGGTGTGCGGCAGCGCGACCCACAGCTGCACACCCTGCAGGACCGGCGTGTGGGTGGCGGGTGTCTCCTCCGAGTGCGAGATGCCGCGGCCGGCCGTCATGATGTTGAGGCTGCCGGGACGGATCTCCTGGAGCGTGCCGAGGCTGTCGCGGTGCAGCACCTCACCGGCGACCAGCCAGGTCACCGTCTGCAGGCCGGTGTGCGGATGCGGTGCGACACGCATGCCGGGCGTGCCGGTGAGATCTTGCGGCCCGTACGCGTCGAGGAAGCACCAGGCGCCCACCATGCGTCGATGCTTGTTCGGCAGGGTGCGGGTCACGGCGAAGCCGCGCGGGCCGCCGAGCGCGACCGGCGCACCCTCCAGCAACTCGAGGCCGGCCTGGTCACCGGCACTGCTCGTGTCTCGCCCCAGCACCTCGGGGTCGGCTTCGAAGCTGCTCACGGACAAACGCTACCGCTCTCGTACGACAAAAAGGTTTGGCGGAACGGCGGCGGTGTGCACCCCGCCGCCGTTCCTTCCCGGCCGATCCGCGCCGATGTGACCTCGCACCCGATGGGGGGCATCTCGGTGCGAGCGTCCCAGGTGAGGACACGGTGGCGGGCCCGCATTGACGGGATTGCGGTAGCCGCCGGCCGGGGGAATCGGGATCCGAGGCTCATGGGTGAGCCCCTCAACCGTGACATCCATGCCTACCTTGATCCGCCCGCGGCGGGGGTGTGATGCGCCACGTCTGATGTGTCACGTGGCGTCACGGCGGCTGCCGGGTCGCTCGAACAGGGTCGGCCGTTATCCGTGGGGATCCTCAATTCGGGTTTAAGAATTGCTTAAGTAACCCGGGCGCCGCGAACGCCGTCCACCCCGGATCGCATCGACGATCTCCATAGGAGCTCCCGGCATTTGAACTGTTCCCCGCCCGAACACGTACTCTCCGCCGAAGGGAGCCGGGCGGCGGCGAAGCCGGACGTGATCCACCGAGGGTCATGACATGATCGCGGCGCCGTACGAAGCGCACCGGGGGGCTGGTAGCGCGCTTCGCAAATCCATGGTTAACCTTCCACATCCATCGCGCGGAGGGACGATCCGGACGCGTACGGGACATGGGGTCAGGAACGGGGGAACGATGCGGCGACGGGGTGAGAAGCACTCCCCCGGCCGCTTCGCGTTCGTTTTCGGTTGTCCCGGGGCCGCCGTATGAGCTTCGAGGACGACGAATATTGGGAAGAGGAGTACGACCAGTACTCGCTCATGCCGAACACCGCCGTCGTGCAGGAACGCCACTTCACGAAGCGGAGCGAACCGGACCCGGTGATCCCGACCCGGCGGCGCCCGTCTGATCCCGACCAGTCGGTGGACGAGCTGGCCGAACGGCGGCAGCGGCGCGCCGGTGGCGGGCGGGGCTCGTTCGACGCGGCGCGGCCCAGCTGGCTCGACGACCCGGACTTCGTCCCGATCGACACGTCGCGGCCGAATCTGGCCGGCAGCGAGTTCGACGATGTCGACTTCAACCGGCCTGAGCTGGGGGCCGATTTCGATTCGCCCGAGTTCGGGGTCGGCCCGGCGGCGAGGCGCGACGACCGGTTCGGGGATTTCGCGGACGACATCGATGAGCCGTACGACCATCGGGAAGGTGCCGGGGGCGCCAAGGTCGTCGGGGCCAATGGGCCGTCGCCGGAGGAGCACCAGAAGCGTGGGCGCTGGGGGCGGCGAGGGCGGCGTGGGGAGGCGGCGCCGGAGCGGCGGCGTGAGCAGGAGCCGCATCGCGACGAGCGCCGGGATCGTCGGCGGCCGGTGGACGCGGATTTTGACGTTGAGGTTGATCGACGGCGGCCGGTTGAGGGCGAGCGGCGTCGCTCGGCAGCTTCGGTGCCGGTTGAGGGAGAGGTGCGGCGGCCCCCGGCGCCGGCTGAGAAGGAGCGGCGCCGGCCGCCGCTTGACGGTGAGCGGCGGCGGCCTGGTTCGTCGCCGGACGAGGCGCGGCCGGGCGCGGACGAGTCGTGGGATCGGCGGCGCGGGCGCGACGAGGACATGGTCGCGTACGACTCGCGGCGTGCGCGGGACGAGGAAGAGGCGGCCGACTACGACCGCGGATTCCGGCCGGTGTCGCGGCGCGGGGCGCGTACCGAGGAGTACGGGCCGGATGACCTCGTCGGGGGTGACGACGAGCGTCCGGCGTCGTCCGCGCCTCGGGTCATCAGCAAGGCGACGCCGCCCGCGCAGCCGCGGGTGGTTCGTAAGGAGGCGCCGCCGGCACTGCCCAAGGTGATCAAGAAGGCGGAGCCGGTCGCGCCGCCCAAGGTCGTGGGGACGTCGGCGCCTACGCCGCCGGCCCGTGTGGTGCCGGCCGCGGGGGCGCCTACGTTGCCGATGCCTACGTCGCCTGCTCGGGGTGGGGCGCCGGCGGGTGGTCAAGGTGTGCGGCCGGCGGCGGCTTCTGGGCAGGAGTACGCCGGTGGATATGCCGGTGCGGAGCCGCAGGTTCATGGGGGTGCGGCTTCGCCGGCGGGCTATCCGGCGCAGGGGCCTACGCATGACTTGAGTCAGCATGGCGGGCGAGAGGGGTATCGGGGCCAGGGCTCGGTTCCGCAGGGTGGTCCCGTGGCACCGGCCGCCGCAGCGCAAGCGGGACAAATGCCGAATGGCGGCCAGAGCTCGCAAAGCGGGTATCCGCCGGCCGAGTACGGCCAGGTTCCCGTCATGCCGCCGCACGGCTTTGCGGCGTCGGCTCAGGGATATGCCGCGACGCCACCGAACGAGTGGACGCCTGAGGGCGGCCAGGTGCCGAACGGTGGCGGGGGTCTGCCGGGCGGTCAGGCCCCGGTGTACGGCTACGGGCCGCAAGGCGTGCCGTCACCGCAAGGCGTGCAGGGGCAGCCGCCGGCTCTCGCCGCGCAGGGTGGATATCCCGCGCAGGGCGGGCAAATGCCGCAGGGCGGCCAGCCTCCCGCTCAGGGCTATGGGTCATCGGGCGGGCAGCCTCAGCCGAATCAGTACGGTCAGCAAGTTCCGCAGGGGCCGCATGCTGCCCAAAACGCGCAGGTTGCTCAGGCGGGACATGGCGCGCAAGGCGCATACGGACCGGTCCAGCAGGGAACCCAGACTCCGCAAGGCCCGCAACGTGGTGTGCCGGTCGGCTACCAACCGGCCGGGCCGTACGCGGTACAAGATGGGCAGATTCCGCCGGGGCCAGCGGCCGGATACGGCACTGGTGGATCGTCGCAGACTGGCGAGGCCCCGTACGCGGCTCAGGTGGGTTACGGTCCGGCTCAGGGCGGGCAGGCTCCGCACGGTGGGCACGCTCAACAAGGTGGATGGGTTCCGCAGGAGGGGTACGTCCAGCAGGGCGGGCAGGTTCCGCAGGGCGGATACATGCCGCAGGCAGGGCCGGTACCGCCTGCGGCGCCGGGCGTGCAGGGTGGCCAGTCCGCGCAGGCTGGGTGGCAAGGGTCGCAGGGTCTCGGGAATGCTCCGCGCGTTGCGGGAGAGCCGCAGCGGAGTGAGGCGGCGCCGGTCGAGCAAGGCGGCGATCCGGCCGACACCGGGTCGCGGCTCGGCATGCCTTATCCGCAGGATGTGCCACGTTCGCGGCGTAGCCCGCGCACCGCACACGTGCTTGTTTCCGATTCGGACGGGCCGTGGTCGATGGTGCCGGACGAAGCGCCGCCTGCGGCGTTGCCCAGCGCCGGGCTTGGGCGACCGGTGTCGCCTGGGGCTCCGCGACCGGGCGCTCCTGCCGCGCCGGCCGTCCCGCATGCTGGTGCTCCGAATCAAGGTCCGGCTTCGCAGCCTGCGGCTGCCGCTTCGGCGCACGGCGTCGGTGACGTCCCGCAGTTCCCTGCCACGTACGGGACCGTCTCGGGCACTGCCCCGCAGCGACCGGGTTCGGCTCAGCCCACTCCGCAACCGCAGCCGGCTCAGCGGACGGCCGCGCAGCCATCCGCTGCCGCACCGGCGAATCCGGGACACGAGGCTTCGGTCCCGGCGAATGCAAACCAGCAAGCGACGCCTACGGCCCGCCCGCAGGGGGCTGCCGCGGCCACGCCTTGGCCCGCATCGCCGGGTGCGGACGCGCTCGCGACCACGGGTCAGCCGGCATCAGCGCCGTCCGACACGTGGCGCCCAGCTTCACCGCCCGCCGCCCCAGGCCAGCCAGCGTCGCCTTCGGCCGACCCGCGACTGACCGCATCGCCCTCGATCGACCTAGGGCAGCCCGGATCGCCGCCGCACGAGCAATGGCAGACGGCATCACCGTTGGCCGAGCAACGGCAGCCCGCAACGCTGCCGACCGACCCACGGCAGCCCGCATCGCCGCCCGCCGACCTACGACAGCCCGCACCGCCGCCGGCGGAGCAACGGTACCCCGCGCCGCAGCCCGCCGACCCACGGCAGGCCGCATCGCCGTCGGGCGAGCAACGGCAGGCCACTTCCCCGCCAACGGCCACGCGACAGCTGGCCTCACCGTCGGCTGGCACACGCCAGCCTGCGCCATCGGCGCCGGAAACTTGGCGGCCGGTCGCACCCGGCCCTGATACACGGCAGGCCGCATCGCCGTCGGCCGAGCAACGGCCGGCCGCATCGCCCTCAGGCGACCAACGACAGGCCACTTCCCTGCCGGGCGGCCCACGGCAGCCTGCTCCACCGTCCGCTGGCACACGCCAGCCTGCGCCACCGACGCCGGAGACATGGCAGCCAGTCGCCCCCGGTCGCGACACAAGGCAGCCTGCGTCGCCGCCGGCGGACATGCGGCAGGCCGCCTCGCCGTTGGCCTCGGGCGGCCAGTCTGACCTTCCCGCAAGCGCGACGCAGCAGACCGCTGGCGCCTGGGAAGTCGACGGCCAGCCCACGTCGCGTCCGGCGGCTTCGCAGCCGCCTGGCGTCGGGCGAGTCGCGTCTGGACCGGGACAGGCGGCGGAGGGCGACGACGTCCGCGATGCGGTGAGCCCGGACGCAACGCGGTCTGGCTTCTCGGGGGACGTCTCTGGGCGGCCCACCGTCGCATACGCGCCGAGTCAGATCGGGCCGCCGATGCCGGTGGACGAGCCGGGCGGCGCGCCGCCGCGGCCGACCACGTTGGCGACCGCGCCGATCAGTTCGCCCGCCGCGTCTGGCTCTAACCCGAGCGGTCGCTCGGGTGCGACGGCACCGCAAGCTCCGAGTTCTGTCCCGCCGCAGGCGTACCGCCAAGGCGCGCCCACCCCGCAAACGCCTGGGCGACCTTCGGCGCCCGCGCCGCAAACGCCTGGGCAGTCTTCGCCCGCGCCCACATTGGCCGGGCCGGACCAGCGGAGCGCGGGGGCGGTCGAGACGCAGGCGGGTATGCCGCGCGAGACACCGCCCGCATCGGCGCCGCGGCCTCCCGCGCCGTCGGCCTCGGGCGGCCAAGGGCCGCCGACAACGCCGCACTCGGTGGCGCCGGAACGGACGTCGGGTGAGGGCTCGGCGGCACCGCAGTACCGCGATGCGGCGGAGACGTCGGGCCGGCGTAGCGCTCCCCCACCGGCGGAGACAGCGGCGCCGAACTCCCCCTCGGTGCCGGGCCGGCGACCGGAAGCACAGTCGGCGGGCGGGTCGCGAGGAGCGCAGGCCGGGGACGTGCCGCGGGCCGGTGCGGCTCAGGCGTCGGCGACCACGCAGGCGCTGGATCCGCGTGTTGCCTTGAGCCGGGCGCAGGGTCCGCGGGACGCCGGATCGGTTCCGGCCGGGGACGGGCGGACAGGCGAGGGCCATGCCGGGCAGGCGGGCGAACAACAAGATGCCCAGCCAAACGCCGCCGAGCGGGATGGGCGCGTCGCTTCGGTTCCGATGCCTCGGGTGCCTCTCGATGCGGGGGCCCGCGAGAAGGGTGGCGCGGGGGCGGAGGGCGCCGGCGTACGGGAAATGGCTGGTCCTCGGCATGAGGCTGTGGGGGGTCCGAGCGCGCCGGGCGGTGCGGACGGCGACGGGGAACGTCGGCTGGGGGCGCACGCGGCGCCCTATATGGACGCCGATGGCACGCTGCACAATCTGCGGCCGATCGGGCGGCTGGAGTTGTCCGGGGCGGATCCGGAGCCGCTGCGGGTCGGGGACAGCGAGTTCGGGGGGATGTGGTTCTCCGCGGAGCCGGAGTCCGGCAAACCGGCGTCGGGTGCGGGTGGTGGAGAAGGCGCCGCTGACGAGGCTTCCGCGGCCCGCGAGTCGCACGGCGGCGGAGCGGGGGCGGCGCAGGACCAGCACGGTCAGGCCGCCGTGAATCAGCGCGCTGCCGAGCGCGGTCCCACGGGCGGGACCGCGCGTGCACCCCACCACCCCGAGCCGAACGGCAACGCGGCCGCGGCTCCGGCACAGTCCCAGCCCGCCGCCGCGCAGGAGCACCTCGTCGTGGACATGGACATCACGGGGCTGCTCAACGGGGTCGCGATCACCGGGGATCCGTCGATCACCGTGCGCTCCTCGGACGGCTCGCCACCGGTGACGCGGTCGGGGCTCGACCCGGCCGCGGTACGGGCCGAGGTCGCCGAGCGGGTGGCCGCGGTCGTGTCCGGCGGTGGCACCACCGAAGAATCGGATCAAACCGGCACGGAGCGGCCGGCGCTGTCCGCGGCGGACCTCGAAGCGATCCGCTGGCGGCTGGACGGCGGGACGCTGCGGGAAGTCGTCGATGACCGGGACGCGCTCCGGGAGCTGGGGGAACGCCTCGACGGGCCACTCGCCGACGAAGAGGACAACATCGCCAAGGCGGGGCTGCTGAGCGTACGGGCCGAGGTGTACCGCCTGCTCAACGAGCTCGGCATGGCCGCTGCGGCGAGCCGGCTCGCGCTCGCCCATGCGGAGTCGGCCGGGGACACGCAGTCGATGGTGATCGCCCAGGCCGAGCTGGCGCACGTGCTGCGGCTGCGCGGGGACCACAAGGAGGCGGACCGGCTGTTCGCCAAGGCGCTCGGTGCGGCCGTTCCGGATGCGCTGCGCAGCGTGGTCCACGAGAACGCCGGACGCAGCTGCTTCGATCAGGGCCGGCACATGGAGGCGCTGGATCACTTCGCCCGCGCCGTACGCCTCGGCAAGCAGGACGACACCGACCTGGCCGAGCGTGTCGGGGTGTGCCTCGAGGCCGTCTACATTCACGTGCTGCGCGACGGCTGGGGACCGTATCCGCGGGAGACCGCCGACATCCTGGGACCGGCGAAAGCCAAAGCCTGAAGCGGTCAGCCCGAGATCGACGCCGGTACCGGAGGCGCGACCGGCTCGGCGGCGGCGGCCCGCTCACGCCGGGCCAGCGTCACGCCCGCGCTGGCCACCGTGACCAGCACCAGGGCGACCACCTCCGCCCCGCCCAGCCGCTGATGCAGCACCAGCAGCCCGGCGATGGCCGCGGCCGCCGGCTCGAGGCTCATCAGGATGCCGAAGACGCGCGTCGGGATCCGGCGCAACGCGTTGATCTCCAGCCCGTACGAGATGACCGACGACATCATGGCCACCGCGAATCCGCCGATCAGCAGCGTGGGATGGTCCACGACGGCGCTCGCGCCGGACACGCCGAACGGCAGCACCAGCA
The DNA here is from genome assembly GCF_012933445.1 of Actinoplanes sp. TBRC 11911. GTDB lineage: Bacteria > Actinomycetota > Actinomycetes > Mycobacteriales > Micromonosporaceae > Actinoplanes. Next base: position 111,216 of record NZ_JABBNC010000014.1, on the reverse strand, counting down.
GCGCGGCCACCCCGACCGAGACGGTCAGCCCCGAGGTGCCGGGCACGACGCGGCCCAGCCGGGAGCTGAGCACGATGTACCCGGCCCAGCACAGACCCGCGAGGAACGCCAGCACCAGGCCGCCGATCGGGGCGGTGCCGCCGTTCGCCAGCCCGAGCAGGACGACCCCGGTCGCGGCCAGCGCCGCCCACAGCATGTCGATCACGCGGCGGGTCTGCACGAGCGCGAGCAGCAGCGGGCCGAGGAACTCGACGGTCACCGCGATGCCGAGCGGCACGGTCCGCAGCGACAGGTAGAAGATCAGGTTCATGGCGGCCATCACGACGCCGAGCAGCACGGCGGCCCGCCAGGCGGCACCGGACCAGGTGCGCAGGCGCGGCCGGGTGGCGACCGCGAGGATCACGGCGGCGAGGCCGAGACGCAGCAGTGTCACGCCGGCGGCGCCGAGGTCGTCGAAGAGTGTCCGGGCCACCGCGCTGCCCACCTGCACCGAGGCGATCGACGTGAGAACGAGCAGAGGGGCGGGCGGCGTACGCGATGTCATGATGCCTCGGGTCGTAGGGTGGCGAGCGTCCTATGGTGCTGGACTCGATCCGCCGCGGAGACCCTTTGTGTCGACTGACACTATTCGGTGCGGAGCGCCACCACGGGATCGAGCCGGCCGGCCCGCTGCGCCGGCACCACCCCGAAGATGATCCCGACGGCCGCCGACACCCCGAACGCCAGCGCCAGCGCCCACCAGGTGATCGCCGCCGGCACCGGGGACAGCCGGTCCACCACCAGCGCGGTGCCGATCCCGAGCGCCATCCCGAGCACCCCGCCGATCGTGGTCAGCAGCACTGCCTCCAGCAGGAACTGCACCCCGATGTCCCGCGGCCTGGCGCCGACGGCCTTTCGCAGACCGATTTCCCGCGTACGCTCGCGAACCGACACCAGCATGATGTTGGAGACACCGACCCCGCCGACGAGCAGGCTGATGCCGGCGATCGCGGCCAGCACCCCGGTCAGCACCCCGAGGATCTGGCCCAGCACCCCGAGGATCTGCTCCTGGGTGACGGCGCTGAAGTCGGTGTCCGGGTGCGCCTTCTGTAACGCGGCGACCACCGAGGCGCCCAGCTGGTTGATGGTGTCGCGGTCGGGGGCGCGGATCGCCAGCCCGTCGATGCGGTCGGTGCCGAGGAGACGCTGCGCCGCGGTGACCGGGATGTGCACCTCACTGTCGCGGTCCACGCCCAGGCTCTGGCCGAGCTTTTCGAAGGTGCCGATCACGCGGAAGCGTACGCCGGCAATCGTCACCTGACGCCCGATCGGATCACGGTCGCCGAACAGCGAGCCCGCCACGCCGGCGCCCAGCACCGCGACCCGGCGGCCGGTCGTCACGTCGGTGCGGGTGAGATAGGTGCCGCGGTCGAGCTTGCGCACGAAGACCGACGGCGTCGTCTCCAGCACCCCCTGCATGCTGGCGAAGGCGGACTGCGACCCGGCGCGTACGGTCTCGCCGGACGCGATGGTGACCGCGACGCGGGACGGATCGCCGACCACCCGGTTGACCGTGTCCAGGTCGTCGAGGGTCAGCGGCGAGACGGTCGGCGGCGACCCGGCGGCGACCCGGCCCGGGACCACCACCAGCAGGTTCGAGCCGAGCCCCTCGACCTGCCGTTCGATGAGCTGCTTGGTGCCGGTGCCGATGGAGACGAGCGCGACGACCGCACCCACCCCGATGACCACGCCGAGCATGGTGAGCACGCTGCGCAGCCGGTTGGCACGCAAGGCGTCCAGGGCGACGCGCCAGGCCTCGGCGATCCTCACCGGACGAGATCCGTCGCGGAGACGATCAGGCCGTCGCGCATCACGATCTGCCGGTGGGCCCGCCCGGCGACGTCGCGGTCGTGGGTGACCAGGACGACCGCGACCCCTTCGGCGTTCAGCGACTCCAGCAGCGTGAGCACGGACTGGCCGGTGGTGGAGTCGAGGTTGCCGGTGGGTTCGTCGGCGAGCAGCACGGACGGTCCGGTCACCAGGGCGCGGGCGATGGCGACGCGTTGCTGCTCGCCGCCGGACATCTGGTTGGGCCGGTGGTCCAGGCGGTGCGCGAGGCCGACCCGCTCGAGCATGGCGCTGGCGCGTTCCCGGCGCTCCCGGCGGCCGACCCCGCGATAGACGAGCGGGAGTGCCACGTTGTCGCGTGCGGTCGTACGGGGAAGCAGGTGAAAGGATTGGAAGACGAAGCCGATGGTCTCGTTGCGCAGGCGGGCCATCTCGCCGGGGGTGAGTTTGGCGACGTCGCGGCCGCCGATCAGCAGGGTGCCGCTGGTGGGGCGGTCGAGGCCGCCGAGCAGGTGCATCAGGGTCGACTTGCCGGAGCCGGACTGGCCGACGATCGCGACGTAGTCGTCGGGCGAGACGGTGAGGGAGACGCCGCGTAACGCGGGCACGGAGACGCCGTCCAGCTCGTAGATGCGGGTGACGTCGACCGCGACGATCGCGTCGCCGGGCGCGCCGGGCGCGTCCGCTGCGTCCGACATTTCCGGAAATTTCATGGCTTGTCGCCGGCGGTGATCTGATCCGTTCCGGAGACCGCGATGCTCTGTCCAGGCTGGACCCCGTCGGTCACCTGCACGACGTCCTCGCCCTGCACCCCCAGCGTGACCGGCACCCGCTCGTAGCGCCCGTTCCGCACCGCCCACACCGCGTTCTGTCCGTCGGTGTTCACGATCGCCGACGCCGGCACCGTCACCGCGTCCGTGGCCTGGCGAACCTGCAGGTGGATCACCGCACTCATCCCCGGCCGCGGCGTAGGGGCGGTGGTGCCGTCCGCGTTCTTGCCGGCGCTGAGGTCGAGGCGTACCTGATAGGAGACGCCACCCCGCGCCGAGTTGGTGGGCAGCATGTCGATGGCCTTGACCTTCGCCCGGTAGGTCGCCCCCTCCGCGGCATCCAGCTCGACCGTGGCGGCGGCGCCGGTCTTGACCAGCAGCACATCGGTCTCGTCGACCGCGGCGGTCAGGCCGAGCGTGCTGACATCGACGACGGTGGCGATCGGGGTGCCCGCCGCGACGAACGCCCCCTGCGGCACCGCGGAGTCGACGCCGGCCGATCCGGTGCTCGTCGTGCCGCCGGCCGGGTCGGCGCCCGTGCCGCCGGTCGCGCCGCCGGCCGCGTTGAGCAGATCGGACAACGACGAGCCGCTGCCACTGGCCGGCCCGGGTCCGCCGAGCTGCACCGTACCGGCGACCGGCGCCTTGAGCGTGAGGGCATCGACGGCCGCGTCGGCCAGCTCGAACGCCTGCCGCGCCTGCAGCTCCTGCGCCTTGGACAGCGAGCTGACCGCCGCACCGAGCGACGCCACGCCACGCTGCACCGACCGGACCGCCGCCGCGGCCGCACCGGACGCCGCCTCGTACTGCTGCTGCGCCGCGTCGACCTGCTTGACCAGCGCCGCCTTCACATTCGGATCGGTGATCTTCGCGGCCGCCGCGCGGGCATCCGCGAACGCCTTCTCGGCCTGCTTGTCGGTCCGCTTCCGCACGGTGGTGAAGCCCGAAGTGCCTCCCGCCGGTACGCCCGTGGACCCCGCCTGCTGCAGCGCCCGCTCGGCGTCGTCGCGCCGTTGTTCCAGCTCCGGGGCGTCGATGACGGCGAGGACCTGGCCTTTGCCGACCCGTTGCCCGGCCTCGACGCGCAGCTCCTCAAGCGTCCCCGACGAGGGCGCGCTGACCGTGGCGGCCGCCCGCGCGGTGACCGACCCGGGCGCCTCGACCACCTCGTCGACCGTGCCGCGACCGACCTGCCCCATGCTCACGCTGCTGGTCTTGCCGCCGCACGACGCCGCCGTCATCGAGAAAACCAGAACCCCCGCCAGCGCCATCACCAGGGTCTGCTTGCGCCTTCCCCGGTACGCCCGGACCCCGTGACCGCCCCGCCGTCCCTCGGCGTCGGTCGGCGTCAGCGCGTTCTCCTCGCGGGCCACGCAGGCCACTTTATGTCGCACCGGTGCGAAATATCGGCCGTGATCGCTTCCGGTTGTCCAAAACCACACAGGTCCCGTTGCCGACAGTGACGAACCGTGCCTAAAAGGGCAGGTCGTTTGACACCACCCCGCACGCTGAGTGAACCGTTCCCCGCGTTCGTCCGTACCCCGTGGCAGCAACCGCGAAGGACGTGACCGACATGCAACGAGCCGACGAACTGACCGTGGTACACCACGACGACACCGTCAGCCGCTTCACCGACGTGCGCTACACCTTGACCCGCGAGGGCTTACACCTGATCACGGCAGCCGGCAGCGAGCGCCTGTTCCCCAGCCACCTGGTCCTGACCACCCACGCCCGTCACCACTGCGACGCCGCCTGAGGCCAGCAAGGGGGACGCGCTCGGCGGCCGGATACGCTGCGCAGCCACGCAGGCGGCGCGCGGCAAAGGGGACGCGCCCGGCGGCCGGATACGCTGCGCAGCCACGCAGGCGGCGCGCGGCAAAGGGGACGCGCCCGGAGGCCGGATACGCTGCGCAGCCACGCAGGCGGCGCGCGTGGCAACGCGACTGCCGCCGGTCGCGGTATGCCGCCGGATACGCGGTGCGGCCACGCGGAAGCATCGTCCTTATAACGCGATTTGCCGCCTGTCGCGGTATATATCCCACGCCGCCCCGGTCCACGTCTCGTGCATCGAGACCGGGCTGCCGTTCCCGATGCGCTGCGCAGTTAGTCGGCTGTGTTGGCCACGCCGTCTTCCGCAGTCGTGGCTCCAGGTTTGCCACGAGCACGATTGAGGCCCGCTTCCTATGCCTTGATCCCATTTGTCGCTGGCCCGTTAGGTGCTAACCGCGCGATTTTCGAGACCTTGGAGAGTTATGGCTCGTATGTGGGCGTAACTCTCCAAGGTCTCCCAATCGGGCGCCTGACCGCCGTCGCAAAAGCGGCATGGCTAGCTAAAACGACCGTCCTGTTCGGACGATCGTCCACCATTCAGCCATCCGAGTCCGAATGGTGAGACCACGGGCGTCAGACACCGACCAATGTCGATCGAACGATGAGACGAATCCGGGCTAAAAGCATCCGGTACGGACTAATCGGACGCCAAAAGCTGGCAGTGAGGGTCGAAACGAGCATCGGCGGGGCCACTGGTGCCTCGGCCCGCCTACGGGGAGAGTGGACCGGCCGCCGATGTGGGCGGGGCGGCCGCCGGCGGGCACAGCGGACCGGCCGTCGCCGCAGGCAAAGTGGTCGCTAGCGGGCAAAGCGGACCGCCCGCCGTCGCGGGGAGAGCGGACCCGCTGCCGAGGTGGGGCACCGGACGAACCCGAGGTGCACGGGCCGCTGCGGTGCGGCCGCCGGTGGGCAGAGCGGACCCGCTGCCGAGGTGGGCGGCGCAGCGCCGGTAGGCAGAGCGGACCCGCTGCCCAGGTGGGCGGCGCAGCCGCCGGTAGGCAGAGCGGACTGGCCGCCGGCGCGGAGAGCGCGGATCGGCGGGCGGCGTGGGTTACGTGCCGGGGCGGCGGCCGAACAGCTTGACGGTCATGCCCTTCTGGCCGTAGGACCAGTACGTGCCGGCGTCCTGGGGCAGCAAGTTGACGCAGCCGTGCGAGCCGCGCCACTTGTCGTGGATGTACGTCGTCGTCTGGTGGAAGCCGCGGCCGCCATTGAAGCGCTGCCAGTACGGGAGCCAGACGTGGTACGGGTTGGACCACTCCTTCTTGGTGCGTTTGTTGATCGCGTACGAGCCGGCCGGGGTGCGGTAGCCCTTCTTGCCGCTGCGGACGACCGTCGGGGTGGTGAGCCGGTGGCCGTTTCGCATGATCCAGGAGGTCTGGTGGGTGAGGTCCACGCAGAAGGTGGTGCCGGAGCTCCTGGCCTTGCACGCGGCGATGTCGGTCGAGGCGATGCGCTTGGCCACGTCGTAGGTCGTGGGGCCGGCCGCGCCGGATGCGGGCACGATGCCGAAGCGCTGCTGGAACTTCTTGATCGCGGCGCAGTCGGCGGCGGACTGCCGGCCGTCGACCGTCAGGGTCCCGTATCCGCCGATCTTGCGCAGGTAGCCCTCCACCTGCCGCTGATACTTGCCAGTCGGGCATGCCGCGGCCGCCGTCAGCGGCGCGGCCACGGTTGCGGCGATCGAGCTGGCCGCACTGGCTGCGGCGCTTTTCCGGCCCGGACCGACGGCGCCTACGGGAATAGGGCTGGCACCCACCGGAGCGGCAGCCGCGGACGGGGCAGTCGCGGAGCTGGCGCCCGCGGGGGTCGCGGCCAGCAAAACGCCGGCGGCGGCCAGCATGCCGGCGGCCGCCAGCGAGGCGGCCAGGCGCAAGGGGGTGGGGCTCTGTCGCACGTCGTCCTCCGGGGGACGCGCGGTCCTGGGGGAAGGACGAGGGGGCGCGCGCCTGCCTGGGCAATCGGCGCGCGCCCGGTGGAGCTGAGTTAATTCATCGGGGTCGCGAAGTCCTGGACCCAGTACGGCGTGCCGTCGCCGGAGAGTGCCAGGCCGATGCCCATCTGGTGCAGGCGGCAGTCGAGGATGTTGTGGCGGTGTTCGGGGCTGTTCATCCAGCCGTTCCACACCTCGTAGGAGCTGTCGGCGCCGCGGGCGATGTTCTCGCCGTAGCGCTTCCAGCGGTAGCCGGCCTCGCTCACCCGGTCGCCGGCGCTGTCGCCGTTGGGTGACTCGTGCGCGAAGTAGCGGCGGCGGGCCATGTCGGCGGCGTGTTCGTTGGCGGCGTCGATGAGGCGCCGGTCCAGCGACAGCGCGTCGCAACCCCCGCCGCGCCGGCTCTGGTTCATCAAAGCCAGCAATTGCCGCTGTACGGGCGACGAAGGGCTCGACGACACGTCCGCCGAGGTGACCGCACGCCGCGCGGAGGTTGCCAGGGTGGCCGCCGGACGCTGGCGGGCCGCTCCCCCGTCCTGCTGCGGGGCGACGGGACGATTGCGGGCGGCGGCAGCGTCGTCGGAGCCGGAGCCGGAGCTCGCATCCGACCCGGCCGCGTGCGACCCACCCGACGCCGAGCCACCGCCGGAGACCGAACCACCGCCGGCGACCGAACCACCGCGCGCACCGGAAGCACCAGGGGCAACGCCGTGCGCATCCGACCCGCCCGCCGAGAATCCAGGGGCCGAGCCGCGGCCGGCAGCGGAGCCGCCGTCAGCACCGGAGTCAGCAACGGAGCCGGAAGCCGAGCCGTCGTCATCAGCGGCGGAGCCCACACCCGAACCATCCCCCGCCGCGGAATCCCCGGAGAACCCGTTCCCCGCGGAATCGCCGAACAGCGACCCATCCGCATCCGCACCGCCACCATCAACCCCCGAGGCATCCGACCCCGACCCGGCCGACCACCCCCACTCCCCCGAGCCCGAGTCGTCCTCGTCGCCGAAGTCCGGCCATCCCCACCCCGGCAGCGAGAACCCCGGCCCGTCCGGTGTCTCCCCGGCATAGGCCGCGGTCGCGACCCCGCCCGCGAGCACCACCGCGGCCGTCGCCGCGCAGACCACCACCAAAGGTTTCCGCATGCCCCGTAATCCCCACCGATCGCCGGCCCCGGCCGTTCCGGGGCGCCCACGCCAGGGGTCAACGTCACGAACCGGGCACGGACACTTCCCACGGCCGGACCCGTCACCGGGCGCCGGGCGACCAAAAGTGCGGGGTGCAGGCGTACGACCAGGGAATTTGACCGTGACGGGGGGATCAGACGAATCGCACAACCGCACAGACATTCCGGACAGATCATCCATTGGGGGTAAGCCGCGGGGGCGTTTCTTGCCGACCGGCCGGACGGTGTGGGCGCGGTGCCCGCCCTGGCAGGGTTCACGCGGTGCGTAACCGCTACCTCGATCTCCTGCGTGCCGCCGCCATCGTCCGTGTGATCGTCTACCACCTGTTCGGCTGGCCGTGGCTGTCCATCGTGCTGCCCGCGATGGGGATCATGTTCGCGCTGGCCGGCTCGCTGACCGCCGCGTCGCTGGACAAGCGCGCCGCCGGGCAGGTGGTCGTGTCCCGGCTGCGGCGCCTGCTGCCGCCGTTGTGGCTGCTGGGCCTGCTGACGGTGCCGGTGATGCTGGTGGCGGGCTGGGCGCACGAGGACGGCGGCGAGCACCCGTTCAAACCGTCGCACCTGCTGTTCTGGGTGCTGCCGCTGGCCGACCCGCCGGGCAGTGACCGGGGGGCCGCGGTGTGGGAGACGCTGTGGTACATCCGGGCGTACGTCTGGTTCGCCCTGTTGTCGCCGGTGATGTACGCGGTGTACCGCAAGGTCGGCTGGGCCGCGATCGCGCTGCCGCTCGTGATCATGGCGGCGCTCGACCTGACCGGTGTCGAGCTGCCTGGCTCGGCCGACGCCGAGATGTGGGACTTCGTCACCTACGGTGCCTGCTGGGCGCTGGGTTTCGCTCATCACGACGGCCGGCTCCAGCGCGTACGCCCGTGGCTGCTCCTGCCCGTCGCGGCGGTCCTGGGCACGACGGCCCTGTGGTACCACGCCGGGCACCAGGGCGAGACGCCGTGGGATCTCAACGACGTGTCCGAGTCGCAGGCGCTGTGGTCGATCGCGTTCGTGCTGCTGGCCCTGCGCTGGCAGCCGCCGATGCAGTGGCTGGCCCGGATCCGGCCGCTGGACTCGGCGGTGTCGGTGCTCAACGCGCGGGCCGTCACCGTCTATCTGTGGCACAACCTGGCGATCGCCGTGGTGTGGCCGGTGCTGGCGGTGCTCGCGCTGGACGACTTCGGCGCCCGGCTGGAGGGCCTGACCGAGTTCGCGGTGGCGCTGGCGCTGACGTTCTTCGCGGTGCTCGCGTTCGGCTGGGCCGAGGACCTCGGCGCCCGCAAGCGCCCGTCGCTGTGGCCGGCCACCCGGCCCCGTAAGGAGAAGCCGGTCACGCCGCCGCCGGGGATGCCGGTCGACTTCGAGCCGGCCGTGGCCCGCCGGACGACCGCGGCCGCCGCGATGCACCGGATGCCGGCGAACTGGCCGCCGCAACCCCGGGGCGCCCGCGACGAGCAGGACGCCGGCGACGCCCGCCCCGAGCCCACCGTGGGCGAACTGGCGGTCCGCGCCTGGCCGGCCGCGCAGGCCGCGAGCCCCGACGCGGCGGCACCGCGGACCGAGCACGCGCTCGGCCGCAACCCGGTGACGCCACCGCCCGGGCGCAACCCGGCGACGCCACCCCCCGGCCGCGACCCGGGCATGCCGATCGCCGGGCGCCCGGCCGAACCACTGACCCCCGACCAGCCCTCGGAGTGGTTCAAGCCCTGACGATTTACCTCGGAAACACGGCGACGAATCCGTACGAGCCAGGCGAGAGTGAAGAAATCTCGCTAACCTGAGGAAATGCGGCAGTACGGACAGGCTCCGGTGTCCGCGGACGAGGGCGCCGTCACCTCGCTCGTCTTCCGCGCGGGATCGCTGCTGTGCGCGCTCAGCCTCGACGAGGTCATCGAGACGATGCGCCCGCTGGAGACCCGCCCGCTGGCCGGGACGCCGACCTTCGTGCGCGGCATCAGCGTGCTGCGTGGCGTCCCCACCCCGGTGGTCGACGTGGCCCGGCTGCTCGGTGGCGGCGAGGGCGAGATCGACCGCTATGTCGCGGTGCGCACCGAGCGTGGCGCGGTCGCCCTGGCCACCGGCGCGATCCTGGGCATCCGCCCGGTCACCGCCGAGTCCGCCGGCGGGCATCCGGCGCTGCTGACCGGCGGCGGCAGCAGCCGGCTCGTCGCCGGGGTCGCCACCATCGGCGCCGACCCGTTGCTGCTGCTGCAGAGCATGCGCACGGTGCCGGACGAGGTGTGGGAAGCCGCGGCCGCGGCGGGCGCGCCGTGACCGAGGCCGGGGTGAGCCGTTTCCGCGAGGTGCTCGGCAAGTCACTCGGCTGGAGTTTCGCGGACGCCGACGCCGCAGCCCTGGCCGCGCTGATCGGCGAGCGGGCCGCGCTGCACGGGATGAGCGGCGCCGACTACGTGATCCGGCTGGCCGCGCGGGAGTGGCCGGCCGAGACCTCCTACCTGGTGGAACGGCTGAGCATCACCGAGACCTACTTCTTCCGGCACGGCGAGCAGTTCCGGGCGCTGGCCGAGCAGGCCCTGCCGGAGCGGGTGGCGGACCGGGGCACGCAACGGCTGCTGCGCATGCTGTCGGTGGCGTGCTCGAGCGGGGAGGAGGCGTACACGCTGGCGATGGTGGCCCGGCAGGAGTGCGCCGGCCCGGACTGGATCGTCGACGTGCTGGGGGTGGACGCGAACCCGGCGGTGCTGCGCAAGGCCGAGGAAGCCTGGTATTCGTCGTGGTCGTTGCGGGAGACCCCGGACGCGGCGCAGCGCCGCTGGTTCCGGGTCGGCGACGGCGGCTACCGGGTGCGCGACGAGGTGCGCCGGTGCGTGCGGTTCCGGCGCTACAACGTGACCGACGCGGACGAGTCGCTGTGGCGGCCCGCCCAGTACGACGTCATCTTCTGCCGGAACCTGCTGATGTATCTGACCCCGGATGTCGCGTCGTCGCTGGTGGCACGGATGACCGAGGCGCTGGTGCCGGGCGGCTACCTGTTCCTCGGGCACACCGACTCGCTCGGCAGCGCCCCGGCCGGCCTGGAGCTGCTGCACACGCACCACAGTTTCTACTACCGGCGGCCGGGCGGGCGCTCGCCGGGACCGCGGCCCGCTCCCCCGGCGACCGCCCCGGCCTGCACCGAGGAGGACGCCTACAACCGGGCGATCTCGCTGCTGCGCGAGGAACAGTTCGCCGAGGCGCTGGAGCTGATCACCGCGGGCCTGCCGGGCCGCCCCCGGGAACGTGACCGGCTGCTCGAAGGGGTGCTGCTGGCGCAGGCCGGCCGGCTCACCGAGGCGATGGCGCTGGCCCGCCGGCTGATCGACGGCAACGGCCTGTACGCGGACGCGCATCAGCTGCTCGGCCTGTGCCTGGAGGACGTGTCCGACACCGACGAGGCGATCGGCCAGTACCGGCTGGCCGCCTTCCTGGACACCGGGTTCGCGCTGCCCCGGCTGCGGCTCGGGCAGCTGGCCCGGCGGCGCGGCGACGACCGGGCCGCGGCCGGTGACCTGGAACGCGCGCTGGACCTGCTGCCGCACGAGGACGAGGAGCGGATCGCGTTGTTCGGCGGCGGGTTCGGCCGGATCTCGCTGACCGTGCTGTGCCGCTCCGAACTGGACGGATGCGAGGTGCGCCGGTGACCGACGTCAAAAGCCGGATCGACCAGCTGCGCGGCGAGTTCGACTTCTCCTTCACCGAGCCGGCCCGCAGCCACGACGTCGAGCATGTCGAGCTGCTCGCGATCCGGGCCGGGGGCCGCCCGTACGCGATCCGCCTGTCCCAGACCTCCGGACTGCACCCGGACCGGCCGGTGACCGCGCTGCCCGGACCGTTGCCCTCGCTGCTCGGGCTGGCCGGGTTCGCTGGGACCGCGGTGCCGATCTACGACCTGGCGGCACTGCTCGGCCATCCGGTGAGCGAGCGGCCGCGCTGGCTGGTGCTGGCCACCGGCCGGCCGCCGCTCGGACTGGCCTTTCACGAGCTGGACGGGCACGTACGCGTCGACGCGGCGGCGATCGTCGGCGAGCAGGACGGCGGGCAGGGCCCGGTACGCGGCATGGTCGCGTTGCCCGGCGGCACCCGGCCGATCATCGACGTCCCGGCCGCGCGGGCCGCCGTGCACACCCTGACCGGACATGACCATGGCACCGAGCACGGTGCCGACGAGGAGACCCGACCATGATGGGCGAACGCACCTTCGGCGCGAAGCTGGCGGCCGGATTCGGCCTGACCCTGGCGCTGACCCTGCTGATGACGGTGACCTCGGTGCTCGCGCTGCGCTACGTGATGAGCGCCAAGGACGCGGTGATCAAGTCGGCGCGGATCAATCTGTTCGGGGCCGAGGCGCTGAGCAAGACGATGGAGTCGCGGATCTCCGACTACCGCGCCTACCTGCTGGGCGGCAACCAGGAGAACTTGACCGCGACCAACGCGGACCGGGCCGCGTTCCTGAACCAGGTGGAGGCGCTGCGCACCACCCTGGAGGATCCGGCCGCGATGAAGCAGCTCGAGGTGGTGGTGGAGAAGGAGGCGGCGCTCAACGAGGTGCTGAACCCGGTGCTGGAGCGCCGCGCCGGCATCACCGACCTGCGCGACGTGCGGCAGCTGGGCAGCAGCGGGCAGATCAAGCCGGCCCGCGTGGCGGTGCAGAGCGCGCTGGACACGCTGATCAACCGGGAACGCTCGGTCGTCGAGTCGAAACGCAACGACTCCTCGGACCGCACCACCGCGGCGATGATCTTCATCATCGGTATCGGCGTGGTTCTGGTGAGTGGCGCCGGCGCGGTCGCGTGGAAGCTGAGCCGCGACCTGAAACGCGAGGTGGCCTCCGCGGTCGGCCACATCCGCAGCTCCTCGGCGGAGCTGGAGTCGGCGGCCGCGCAGCAGGCCACCGGCGGGCGCGACCAGGCCAGCGCGATGAACGAGATCACCACGACGATCAGCGAACTGCTGATCACCTCGCGGCAGATCGCGGACAGCGCGCAGCGAGTCTCGAAGATCGCCGAGGAGACCGCGGAGGCGGCCCGCAACGGCGACGCCACCATCGACCAGACCCGCGCGTCGATCACCGCGATCCGCACCCAGGTCGACCAGATCGTGCAGCACATGCTCGCGCTGGGCGAGAAGTCGCAGCAGATCGGCGGGGTCGTCGACCTGGTCAGTGAGCTGGCCGAGCAGACCAACATCCTGGCGATCAACGCGACCATCGAGGCGAGCGGCGCCGGCGAGTGGGGCCGCCGGTTCGCGGTGGTGGCCGAGGAGATCCGCAAGCTCGCGGACCGTACGGCCGGGTCGGCCAAGGAGATCCGGGCACTGATCGAGGACGTACGGGGTGCGGTGAACACGACCGTGATGGCCACCGAGATCGGCGCGAAGGCGGTGGACGCGGGGTCGCGGCAGTTCGACGACGCCACCAACTCGTTCCGGCGCATCGCGCAGCTCGTCGCCACCACCAGCGACGCCACCCGGGAGATCGAACTGTCCACGAAGCAGCAGACCACGGCGGTCGAACAGGTGAACGTGGCCGCCTCGGACACCGCCCGGGTGACCCGGGAGACCGAGGCCAGCGCCGTGCAGACGAAACAGACCGCCGCGCATCTGAGCTCGCTGTCCGGGGACCTCGCCAACCTGGTCGGCTCCGGGAAGCACTGATGGGAGAAGTGCGGGACCCGCTTCGCTACTTCCGGGTCGAGGCGCGCGAGCTGGTCGACCAGATCAGCGCGGGCGTGCTCGACCTGGACCAGCAGCACGGGCCGGACCTGGTGGCCCGGCTGCTGCGGTTCGCGCACACCCTCAAGGGCGCCGCCCGGGTCGTCCGCCAGCAGGAGATCGCCGAGCACGCGCACGCCTTCGAGGAACTGCTGGTCCCGCACCGCACCGAGCCCGGGCCGCTGGCCGCCGACGAGATGCGCGAGCTGCTGCGCCTCAACGACGAGATGGCCCAGCGGGTGGACGCGCTCACCCCCGCCCCGGAACCGGCCGCCACCCCGAGCGAGCCGGTGCCGCTCGTGCCCGAGGAGCTGGAGAAACCGCCGGAGCGCGCGGCCACCGCCGACCTGGACGACCTGCTCGACGCGATCGGCGAGACCAACGCCCGGATAGCCCCGCTGCGCGAGAGCGGCGGCACCCTGGCGCGGCTGAACCGCGACGTGGACCGGCTCGCCGACGGGTTGCGCTCGGGCCGGCTGGCCGCCGCGGACGCCGCCTGCCGCACCGCCGTGCAGCGCGTGGCCGGCGACCTGGGGGCGCTGGGCCGCCGGTTCACCGACGCGGTCGACCAGATCGAACGGGAGCTGGACGAGGTGCGCGGCCGGGCCGAGGGCCTGCGCCTGGTCCCGGCCGGGACGATCTTCACGGCGCTGCACCGGGCGGTGCGCGACGCCGCCGACGCCGAGGGCAAGCGAGTGCGTTTCACCGGCACCGGTGGCGACGTGCGCATGGGCCCGCACCTGCTGAACCAGGTCAGCGGCGCGTTCCTGCACGTGGTCCGCAACGCGGTGGTGCACGGCATCGAGCCGGAGCCGCACCGGCTGGCGGCGGGCAAACCGGCCGAGGGCACGATCACCGTGGAGGTGGTGCGGCGCGGCCGGTGGGCGAGTTTCCGCTGCGTCGACGACGGCCGCGGGTTCGACCTGGCGGCGCTGCGCCGGGCCGCGCAGTCCCGCGGTCTGCTGCCGCCGGGCGTCGCCGAGCCGGAACCGCAGGAACTGATCGACCTGGTGCTCGGCGGCGGGATCAGCACGTCGCCGGCGGTGACCGACGTGGCCGGCCGGGGCATCGGCATGGACGTCGTGCGCGACGTCGCGGTCCAGTTGCACGGCGACGTCCATCTGCGCAGCACCCCCGGGCGGGGCGCCACGGTCGAGCTGGTCGTGCCGCTCACGCTGCTCAGCATGAACGGCCTGATCGTCGAGGCCGGCGGCATGGTGGCCACGGTCCCGCTCGATGCCGTACGCCGGTGCGTACGGCTCACCGCGGAGGAGACGGCCGGGGCGCTGGCCACCGGGCGCCTGGCGCACGAGGGCCGGGTGGTGCCGTTCCTGGCGTTGTCGCGCACGCTCGCGCTGGGCCCGGCGGTGCCGGAGGACGGCGGCGCCGGAGTCGCGGTGGTGCTCACCGCCGACGACGACACGGTCGCGGTCGGCGTGGACCGGCTCAGCGGCACCACCACGCTGGTCGCCCGGCCGCTGCCCGACCTGGCCCCGGCCGCCGCGGTGATCGGCAGCGTGGCCATCGACGTGGAGGGCAATCCACGGCTGGTGCTGGACCCGCACGGGCTGATCGCCGAGTGCCGCCGCGACCAGGCCACCACCGGGGCCGCCCCGGAGAAACCGGCGCCGCCGCTGCCGGTGCTGGTGGTCGACGACTCGCTGACCACCCGGATGCTGGAACGCTCCATCCTGGAGTCGGCCGGCTACGAGGTGGACCTGGCCGCGTCCGCCGAGGAGGGCCTCGAGAAGGCGGCCGCACGGGCGTACGGGCTGTTCCTCACCGACATCGACATGCCCGGCAAGGACGGGTTCGCGTTCGTCACGGAAACCCGCGCCGACCCGGCGACCGGGCACGTCCCGGCGATCCTGGTCAGTTCCCGCGCGAGCGCCGAGGACCGGCAGCGCGGGGCCGCCGCCGGGGCCGCCGCGTACGTCGTGAAGGGCGAGTTCAACCAGGAGGAACTGCTCGCCCACATCCGGAGGCTGATCCTGCGATGATCCGTGTCCTGCTCGTGGAGGATTCGCCGACGATGCGGCACCACCTGCGCGAGTCGCTCGCCGCCGACCCGGAACTGCAGGTCGTCGGGGAGGCGGCGGACGGCGCGCAGGCCGTCGACCTGGTCCGCCGGCTGCGCCCGGACGTGGTCACGATGGACATGATGCTGCCGACGATGAGCGGCATGGTGGCCACCGAGCACATCATGGCCGAGCATCCGACGCCGATCCTGGTGGTGTCCTCGGCGGACCGGCAAGAGCTGTTCACCACCTACAACGCCCTCGCGGCCGGGGCGGTCGACGTGCTGGAGAAGCCGCGCGGCGACGCCAGCGACGCGGACTGGGGGCTCCGGCTGCGCTCGGCGGTGCGGCTGGTGTCCCGGATCCGGGTGATCACCCATCCGCGGGCGCGCCTGGACGGGCGCGGCCGGCCGCCGGCTTCCGCCGAGCCCGTGGCCGAGCCGCGGGTCGGCGATCTGCTGCGGGTGATCGCGCTGGGCGCGTCGACCGGCGGGCCGGGTGCGCTGACCGAGCTGCTGCGCGCGTTGCCCGCGGTGTTCCACCCGCCGGTGTTGTGCGTGCAGCACATCGCGGCGAGCGAACCGTTCGCGGTGGCGTTCTCGGACTGGCTGGCCGGGCAGACCGGCCGCGACGTCAGCTACGCGCGTGAGGGCACGCCGGTCGGCGCGCTGGGCGGCCGGGTGATCCTGGCCCCGCCGGACCGGCATCTGACGGTCCGCGACGGGGTGCTGCGGCTCAGCGACGCGCCGCCGCGGCATTCGTGCCGCCCGTCGGTGGACGTGCTGTTCGAGTCGATCGCCGCCGAGTTCGGGCCGTCGGCCGCCGGGTGCCTGCTCACCGGGATGGGCCGCGACGGCGCCGAGGGGCTGCTGCGGATGCGCGGGCGCGGGGCGATCACGTTCGCCCAGGACGAGGCGAGCTGTGTCGTGTACGGGATGCCGCGGGAGGCGGCGCTGCTGGACGCGGCCGCGTACGTGCTGCCGCCGGCCCGGATCGCGGCCCGGCTGGTCGAGATGCAGCCCGCCGGGAGTCAGCGATGACGCACCGGGTGCTGATCGTGGACGACAGCCTGACGGTCCGGATGGATCTGCGCGACGCGTTCGAGACGGACGGGTTCGGCACCGTGCTGTGCTCGACCGGGGAGCAGGCGCGGGCCGCGTTCGAGTCGGCGGTGTTCGACGTGGCCGTGCTGGACGTGATGCTGCCGGACGCGGACGGGCTGGACCTGCTCGCCGAGCTGCGCGCGCTGCCGGCCCGGTCCGGGGTGGTGATCCTGCTGCTGTCCACCGAGGACGAGGTGGTGGACCGGCTCGCCGGGTTACGGACCGGCGCCGACGAGTACGTGGGCAAGCCCTATCACTCCGGGTACGTGGTGGCGCGGGCCCGGCAGCTGCTCGGCGACCGCCCGGACGTGGAGACCGGCGGGCGTACCTCGGTGCTGGTGGTGGACGACAGCATGACCTTCCGCGAGGAGCTGCGGGAGCTGCTGGAGTCGGAGGGCTACGCGGTGCTGACCGCGCCGAGCGGCGAGGAGGGGCTGCGGATGGCCGCGGACCGCCGGCCGCAGGCGGTGATCGTGGACGGGGTGATGCCGGGCATCGACGGCGCCACGGTGATCCGCCGGATCCGGCTGGACCCGGCGCTGCGCGACACCCCGTGCATCCTGCTGACCGCGGCCGACGACTACGCGACCGAGCTGCAGATGCTGGACGCGGGCGCCGACGCGTTCGTACGCAAGCAGCAGAACCTGGCGATCGTGCCGGCGAAGCTGAACGCGGTGCTGCGGCAAAGTGCCGAGCAGCTGCCGATCGAGGTGACCGGCAGCCTGCACGGGCCGAGCCGGGTGCTGGCGCTGACCCCGGACCGGGCGCAGCTCGACGACCTGTCCGCGTCGTTGCGCGACGAGGGCTACGACGTGATCCCGGTGTCGGTGCCGGACGACGCGCTGGATCTGCTGGCCGAGCAGCCCGCGGACTGCATCGTGCTGGGCACCGGCCTGTCCGGGGACGTGGGCCGCGACGTGTGCCGGCGGATCAAGGACGTGCCGGTGATCGGGGAGACGCCGGTGGTGATGACCGGCGAGACCGACGACGACATGCTGGCCTGTCTGGCGTCGGGGGCGGACGACTACGTGGTGGCGGGTTCCGGGGCGGAGGCGTTGCGGGCGCACGTGCGTACGCAGATCCGCCGCAAGCAGTCGCACGACGAGAGCCGCCGGATCCGTGAGGAGCTGATGCGCCGGGAGCTGGACGCGGCCGAGGAGCGGGCGGCGCGGCAGCTCGCCGAGACCCGGGCGGCGCTGGTCGAGGAACTGGAGTGGCGTAACCGGGAGCTGGAGGCGTTCTCCGGGTCGGTGTCGCACGACCTGCGCGGCCCGCTGCAGGTGATCAGCAGTTTCGCCGAGCACATGCTGGACGACGAGGACGACCCGCTCAGCGAGGAGGCCCGCCGGCGGCTGGGCCGGATCCAGGCGGCGGCTACCCGGATGGCGGATCTGGTGGAGTCGTTGCTGATCCTGGCGCGGGCGTCGCGAGGGCAGCTGCGCCGGGCCACGCTCGACATGACGGACACGACGTGGCAGGTGATCCGCGAGGTGGAGGCCCGCGACCCGGAGCGCAAGGTGGACTTCACGGTGCAGGACGCGATGACCGCGGACGCCGACGAGGGCCTGGTCCGGGTGATCCTGGAGAACCTGGTCAACAACGCGGTCAAGTTCACCCGCAAGGTCGGCAACCCGGCGGTCGAGGTGGGCTGCACGCCGCGCGGTTTCTTCGTGCGGGACAACGGCGCCGGCTTCCCGGCCGGGCAGGCCGGCGAGTTGTTCCGCCCGTTCGCCCGGCTGCACAAGGCGGAGGACTTTCCCGGGACCGGGATCGGCCTGACCACCGTGCACCGGGCGGTCGAGCGGCACGGCGGGGAGATCTGGGCGGAGGGCGAGGACGGCCGCGGCGCCACGTTCTGGTTCACGCTGCCGCCGCCGGCCGCGCCGGTGCCGAACGACCGGCGGGCCCAGGCCCGTAAGTCGGGCTGAGCCGCGCCGGTCGCCCTGCTACTCGGTGGCCAGCGCGACGACCGGGCTGACCTTCGCGGCGCGCCGGGACGGCCACACCCCGGCCAGCGCGGTGAGCCCGACGAGAACGACGAAGACCACCGCGAGCTGCCCGATCGGCAAAGTCAGCGGCGCGTTCACGCCGAGTGCTTTCACGGCCAGCCAGGCGTACGGGATACCGAGCACCAGCCCGAGCCCGGCGCCGATCACCCCGTACAGCGCGGACTCGGCGGTCAGCATGGTCCGCAGCCCGCCCCGGGAGAGCCCGACCGCGCGCAGCAGCCCGGCCTCGCGCACCCGCTCCACCACGGACAGTGCCGTGGTGGTGCCGACGCCGACGACCGCGACGAGCACCGTGAGGCTGACCAGGCCGAGCGCGATCACCAGCAGGATCGTGATGAGGCCGTCGATCTGGTCGCGTTGGTCGGCGAGCACGTCGATCTTCCAGCCGCCGCCGGCCGCGTTCTGCACCTGGTCGATGGCGGTCCGCCCGGCGGTGCGGGCCTTCTCCCCGGTGGTGGCCGCGTCGGCGAGCACCCCGGAATACGTGGCCGGCGCCCCGAGCCGGGTGAGGTCGGCCGGGTCGAGGACCATCGCCGAGCCCAGCGGCGCGGTGTCCGGCAGCACGGCCGTGACCCGGAGGCGTACGCGGGACTTGCCGTGCGTGAGCTCGGTCTGATCGCCCAGCTTGAGGCCGGTGTTGTCGGACGTGAAGCCGGAGATGATCATTTGGCCCGGCGCGAGATCGGCGATCGAGCCCGCCGTCACGTCCACTTTGCTCAGTTCGGGCAGCGTGGTCATCGCCAGGTCGTTGGCGTTCAGCTCGGTCTCGCCGATCTTCACGTCGAGCCGCCGGTACGGGGTCACGTGCGCCAGCTGCGGGCGGGACTTCAGCTGCTCGACCAGCGCGGCCGGGACCGGTTTGTCGTCGATCGGGGTGACCTCGTAGTCGGCGGGCGCGTACTTCGCCTCGTTACGGTCGGCGAGGACCCGGATGGAGGCCCCGCCGACGAGCGCCCCGGCGATCAGCGTGACGCCGAGCGCGACCACGACCGACACGGCGGCGGCCCGGCGCGGCGCCCCGCCCACTCCCCCGGCCGCGAGCCGGCCGACCGGGCTGATCCGGAACGGCCGGCCCAGCACCGCCAGCACCGGCCGGATCAGGACCGGGCCGAGCGCGATCAGCGCGAAGAACGCCAGCGCGCCGGACACCACGGTGGCGAGCAGGAACGGCAGCGCGTTGTAGTTCTCCGGGTCGCGGCCGGGCACATTCATGGCCACGTACGCGGCGGCGAGCCCGGCACCGAGCACCAGCAGGATGCCGAGCGTGGCGCGGGCCTTGCCGATGTCGCTGCGGGCGCCGGTGACGCTGGAGCTGCGCAGCGCCTCCAGCGGCGACACCCGCGAGGCGGACGCGGCGGGAGCGAGCACCGCGATCGTGGTGATCAGCACGGCCAGCGCGACCACGCCGAGCGCGGCCGGGATCGGGAAGCCCGGGGACGCGAGGTTCACCCCGTACGCGCGTACCACCACCGGCACGAGGTGTCCCGCTCCGAGCGCCAGCAGCACGCCGGCCACGCCGGTGGCCAGGCCGGTGAGGGCGCCCTCGGCGGCGAGCGACCCGGTGATGGCCCGGCGCCCGGCGCCGACCGCGCGCAGCAGGGCCAGCTGTTTGAGGCGTTGCGCGAAGACGATCCGGAATGTGGAGGTGGCCACCAGGCCGGCGGCGACGACGGCGACGGCGACGAACATGGCGATCACCGCGAAGACGCTGTCGAGCTGGGACGCCTGCTGCTCGGCCTCCTCGTGGCGCACGTCGTCGCCGGATCGCACCCGGGTGCCCGCCGCGACCGCGGCCTCGACCCGCGAGCGTACGGCCGAGGCGTCCGCACCCGGCCGCAGGCGCAGGTCGATCTCGTCGAGGACGTCCCCGCCGGTCAGCGCGGAGACCAGCGGCTGGGGAGCGTACGCCTGGTAGCCGTGGTCGCCGTCGGCCGTGACCGTGCCGACCACCTTGAGCGGCACGATCTTGTTGCCGATCGTGGCCCGGACGTCGGTGCCCACCTTGAGGCCGAGCCGGTCGACGGTGCGCGGGGTGACCGCGATCTCGCCGGGTTTCGCCGGATAGCGCCCGGACGCGAGGGTCGCGGCGGCCAGCGGTCCGGTGCCCGAGTCGCCGTCGATCTGCAGGAATTCGCGGCCGACCTCGGCGCCCGCGCCGACCTGCCCGGCCGCCTCGGCCACCCCGTCGATCTTCTTGATCGTGTCGAGTTCGCCGGTGGTGACCGTGCCGTCGCGCACCACCAGGTCGACCGCGGCGGGGGTGCCGCTGAGGCCGTCGAGCAGGTTGCGCTCGGTGATGCGCTGGGCGAGCACCGTGGCGAACACCACGAACGACACCACCAGCACGGCCAGGCCGGTGAGCAGCAGCCGGGCCGGGCGGCGGGCCACCCCGGTGAGCTGGGTGCGCAGCACGCTCATCGGGCCGCCGCCAGACCCTGCAGGGCGTCGGTGACCGAGGTGATGCTCGGGTTGTCCAGCTCGCCGGCGATCCGGCCGTCGGCCAGCAGCACCACCCGGTCGGCATAGGCGGCCGCGCCCGGGTCGTGGGTGACCATCACGATGGTCTGGCCCAGCTCACGCACCGAGTTGCGCAGGAACAGCAGCACCTCGGCGCCGGACCGGGAGTCCAGGTTGCCGGTGGGCTCGTCGGCGAACACGACCTCGGGCCGCGACACCAGCGCCCGGGCCAGGGCGACGCGCTGCTGCTGGCCGCCGGACAGCTCGCTGGGCCGGTGGTCGAGCCGCGAGACCAGCCCGAGCACGTCGGTGAGGTGCTGATAGAGGCCCGGGTCGGGGCGTTTGCCGGCCAGTTCCAGCGGCAACGTGATGTTGCGCGCCGCGGTGAGCTGCGGCAGCAGGTTGAACGACTGGAAGACGAAGCCGATCCGTTCCCGGCGCACCTTGGTGAGCACCTTGTCGGACTGCCGCGTCAGATCGGTGCCGCCCAGCAGCGCCTGCCCGGAGGTGGCCGTGTCCAGCCCGGCCAGGCAGTGCATGAGCGTGGACTTGCCGGAGCCGGACGGTCCCATGATCGCGGTGAACCGGGCCCGGCCGAACCCGACCGTGACCCCGTCCAGGGCGCGGACCGCGGTGTCCCCGCTGCCGTAGACCTTCACCAGGTCGACGGCGGCGACCGCGGCCATCGTGTCCTGCGTCTGCATGAGCTCTCCACTCGCTAGATGTCGGCCCCGATGATCGGGTTTGCGCCCGGTCGTCCGCATCGGCCGCGCGCCAGGGCCGCGCCTGCGACTTTCGGCCGATGGAGCGGCCGCGCCCGCCGTTTACGCTGGGCAGGCGATGACGACCAACAACACTTCCCTCCTGGTACGCCTCGGGCAGCTCGCCGGGCTGGCCGCGATGGCGGTGCTGGGCATCTTCGACGTCGCGTTCGGTTTCGTCCGCGGCGATCTGACACTCGGCCTGCTGCAGGTCCTGATGGCGTGCGCGACGGCCGCGGTGTGGCTGCCGCGGCACCGGCAGAACACGACGGTTCTGCCGAAAGTCGCAGTCGGCCTCGGCATGGCGTCGCTGCTGGTGACCGCGATCGTGACCGCCGGGCACGCCGGGCCCGAGGGCAACAGCTGGGGCCTGGCCGAGTCCCTCGGGCTGCTGGGCGTCCTGTTCGTGGTGGCCCGGCGTGCCAGTTCCGGCTGGGCGGTCTTCGCGGTGATCTCGGTCGGCAGCGCGGTCAGCCTGCAGCCGTTGCGCGGCGCCACCGACCCCGTCTTCGTGATCTTCGGGCTGATCCAGGCGCTGGCCGCCGCCATGGTCATCGGCCTCGGCGTCTATCTGCGCATCCTGGAGAGCTCCCGGCTGCGCGCGCTGGCCACGGTGCGCTCCGAGCAGCGCGCCGAGTTCGCCCGTGACCTGCACGACTTCATCGCGCACCACGTCACCGGCATCGTGGTGCAGGCGCAGGGCGCGAAGTTCGTCGCCGAGCAGGACCCGAAACGCGTGCTGCTCGCGCTGGAGCAGATCGAGCAGGCCGGGGCCGAGACGATGGCGTCCATGCGGCGGATGGTCGCGCTGCTGCGTGACCCGCGTTCCGAACCGGACGCGCCGCTCGCCCCGATCGCCGGGGTGGGCGACCTGCCGGCTCTGCTGGAGCAGTTCAACGCCGTCGACGGCCCGCTCGCCCGGCTGCATCTCGACGGTCCGCAGGACGGGTTGCCGGTGGAGGTGTCGACATCGGCGTACCGGGTGGTGATGGAGGCCTTGACCAACGTGCGGCAGCATGCCGCCGGCGCGCGGGTGGCCGATGTCTGGGTGCGGCGCACCCCGCAGTGGCTGCTGGTGCGGGTGGCCAACGACGGCGACGCGGCACCCGCCCGCGACCGCCCGGGCTACGGTCTCGTGGGGCTGACCGAGCGGGTCCGCGCGGTCGGCGGCCACCTCACGTCGGGACCCGGCATCGCCGGCGGCTGGCTGGTCGACGGCGCGTTCCCGCTGGAAAACGCCGGCCTCAAGGTGGCGCCGTGATCCGGGTTCTCATCGCCGACGACCAGGCCATGGTCCGCACCGGCTTCGGCATGATCCTCGGCGCGCAGCCGGACATCGAGGTGGTCGGCGAGGCGTCGGACGGCGTGGCGGCGGTGGCGCTGGCCCGCAAGCTGCGCCCGGACGTCGCGCTGCTCGACATCCGGATGCCCAAGATGGACGGTCTGGAGGCGTTGCGGCTGCTGGCCGGGCCCGGGGTGGCCGACCCGGTGAAGGTGGTCGTGGTGACCACGTTCGACCTGGACGACTACGTGCATCAGGCGCTGCGCAACGGCGCGGCCGGGTTCCTGCTGAAGGATTCGGGGCCGGCGCTGCTGATCGAGGCGGTGCGCGCGGCCGTGTCCGGCGACGCGCTGATCAGCCCGTCGATCACCGTACGGCTGCTGGAGCATCTGTCGGCGCCGGCACCGGCCGGCGGCGACGGCGGGTTGTCGCCGCGCGAGCTGGACGTGGTGAAGCTGGTCGCCCGCGGGCTGACGAATGCGGAGATCGCGAGCCAGTTGTTCATCTCGGTCGGCACGGTGAAGACGCATCTCGGCAGCGTGCAGAGCAAGCTTGGGCTGCGAAACCGGGTGGAGGCCGCGGCGTGGGCCTGGGAGCGGCGGCTGGTGCGCTAGTCAGCCACTCGCCGCCATCGTGAGCAGGGCGCGCACCTGCGACTGCCGCCTCTCGGTGATCGTGCGGGCCAGCGCGCGGGCCGGTGGGTAGGCGCCACCGGCGGACTCCATCCGGCTGGTCTCGACACAGTTGCCCAGGTGACTCAGGAGCAGACCGACGGCCGTACGGTCGAAGTCTGATTTCCGGCTTTTGAGGTCGGCCAGATCGGCGGGCCGCAGCGTGTGCAGATGGCCGTGGCCGGCGTGGTCGGTGCCGGGGCCCGGGGTCAGCGGCTGCTGCCAGCCCAGCAGCCAGCGGCGCATGGTGCCGTCCTCCTCGCGCCACTGCCCGCCGAGATCGGTGGCGAGCGTGCGCAAGGCGGGGTCTTCGGCACGCTGAGCGACCAGCGTGGCCAGGTCGTCGCCCTCGTCGATCTGTGCGAGGCCCATCTGCAGGAACATGACGTCGGTCGCGTTGTTCGCCTGTGCCGGCGTGGTCTCCGGACGCGGGGTGCATCCGGAGACCACGAGCAGCAGGACCAGCGCGATTAGACGCGTTCCCACAGGGCCGGGACGTTCGGCGGTTCCCACCCGGCGATCGCGGTGTGCGCCTGCCGGCAGCGGTAGGTGACCCCGTTGTAGGTGACCGTGCTGCCCACCGCGTAGGCGGTGCCGGCCCGCCAGGTGCCGGTGGCCGGCGGCGTGGTCGTGGGCGGCGTCGTCGGCGGACGGGTCGTCGGCGGCGTGGTGGGCGGGGTGGTCGGCGGCGGCGTGCTGCCACCCCCGCCGCCGATGTTCAGGTCGACGCACGAGTAGAACGCGTTTGTCGTGTCGGCGATGTTCCAGCGGGCCAGCACGGTCTGCCGGCCGGTGAAGCCGCGCATGCTGACCGTGTGCTGCTTGGTGGCGCCGGGTTGCGCGCCGCCGTCGTTGAAGGAGGCCAGCAGCGTGCCGCCGATGAAGTACTCCCACGTGCTGGTGGAGTGCCGGGCGGTGAGCACCCAGTTGAACGTGACGGTCTGCCCGACGCTCGCGGCCGGCCAGTTCTTGCTGTTGTCGTTGAGCACGGCGAACCGGCTGCCGCCGCCGTTGCACTGGGTCGAGCCTTTCGGTGCTTCCACGCTCTGCGGTTCGTAGACGATGTCGCCGCAGCCGGAGACCGCGCCGCTGGCGCAGTTGGCCTGACGGCTGGGCGGGGACGAGATGTAGCCGTGCGCCTGCGCGGGCGTGACCGCGACGAACAGGGATGCGGCGAGCGCGCCCGCGGAGAGCACGGCAAGGACGAACTTGCGTCTCATGGGGACTCCTTCGACCGTGGGGGACGGCGTGGGGTCAACATATGTTGAAGAGTGTTAACAGTAAAGAGACGCAGTGAAGTTTTTCGATATGTGGCCGGTAAATCGGCTGACCGGCGGCGGTGCGGCAGCTAGCGTCACCGCCATGGAACCGCTCACCGAGGCGCAGATCCGCGCGTCTCTGATCAACTGCAGCAAGGGCGAGGCGTCCCGGATCAAGATGCCGCCGGCGTTCGCCTGGGAGGATCTGGACTTCCTCGGCTGGTCCGATCCGGGCGCTCCGCTGCGCGCCGTGATCGTGGTGCCCGGCCCGGTCGGGATCGTGCTGCGCAAGCCGGAACGCAAACGCACCAGCGTGGTGCGCTCCAGCATGTGCCGCGTCTGCCTCACCCAGCACACCTCGGACGGCGTCACCCTGTTCGTCGCGCCGCTGGCCGGCCCGGCCGGGCGCAACGGCAACTCGGTCGGCGAATACCTGTGCACCGACCTGGCCTGCTCGCTCTACCTGCGGGGCAAGAAGCAACCCCGGGGCCGTCTCGTACGCCAGGAGGAGTCCCTCACCCTCAGCGAGCGCGTCGACCGGGCCATGACCACCCTGAACGGTCTGGTGAAACGGGTGGCCGCCTGACGGGCAGAATGGTCCGGTGACGATCAAAGCCCTGGTGTTCGACTTCGACGGCCTGCTCATGGACACCGAGACGACGTTGCTGGAGAGCTGGCGCTACGAGTGGCGCCAGCACGGCCTGGAGCTCGACGCCACGAATTTCTTCGCCGACCACGGCGGCGACGTGTCCGAGGAGCGGTACTTACGGCTCGCCCAGGCCGTCGGCGAGGGCTACGACCGGGCGACCAGCCACGCCCGGCGCACCGCGTACCGCAACGGCCTGCACCGCTCGCTCGCCCCCGCACCCGGGATCGTCGCGTGGCTCGGCGAGGGTGCCGCGCTCGGGTTGCGGCTCGCGGTGGCCAGCAGTTCCGCCACCGCGTGGGTGACCGGCAACCTCTCCCGGGTGGGGCTGCTGGACCGTTTCGACGTCCTGGCCTGCGGCGACGAGGTTGCGGCCCACAAGCCCGACCCCGCGGTGTACGAGCTGGCGCTGCACCGTCTGGGGTTGGAGGGGTCGGCGGCGGTCGCGTTCGAGGACTCCCCGCACGGCGTGGCCGCGGCCCGGGCGGCGGGGTTACGGTGCGTGGCGATCCCGAACGCGTACACGCCGGCGTCCCGTTTCGCCGACGCCGACCTGGTGTTGACGACGGCGGCCGGCGTCAGCCTCTCAACGGTCCTCGGCTAGATCTTCGAGCGTCGCCCGTGCCCCCTTGTGGTGCAGGCTGGACAAAACCGATTTATACGTCGAAACGAACCGCTCGTTGTCGATCAGATCCCCGAACAGGTCTCGGTTACGGACGAACGCCAGCGGATCGTGCTCGTACTGCTGGGCCGTCGCCATCAGGTCGTCCCGTAACCGGTCCACCACCTCGATCGGCTTGCCGTGCTCGTCGACCCCCTCCGCATACCGGGCCCACGACGCCACCACCGCGGTCGAGCGCAGAATGTCGCCGCCGCTGTCCAGATTGTGCCGGATCACCGGAAGCAGCCACTTCGGAATCCGGTCCGAGCTCTCCGCGCACAGCCGGGCCACCGTGTCCCTGACCTGCGCGTTCGAGAACCGCTCCAGCAGCTGCCGCCGGTATTCGCCGAGGTCGACGCCGGGCACCTCGTCCAGCGTCGGGGTGGCTTCGCGCTCCATGTACGCCATCAGGAACCGCGCGAACAGCGGATCCTGCGCGACGTCGTGCACAAGCCGGTAGCCGGCCAGGTACCCGAAGTAACACAGCGCCTGGTGCGACGCGTTGAGCAGCCGCAACTTCATCAGCTCGTACGGCTCGACGTCGCTCACCACCTGCACGCCCGCGTCCTCGTACGGGGGCCGGGTTTCGTCGAATTTGTCCTCGAGGGCCCACTGCGTGAACGGCTCGCACACCACCGGCCAGTCGTCCTGCACCCCGAACGTGCCGCGCACCAGCTCCCGGTCGTCGTCGGTGGTCACCGGCGTGATCCGGTCCACCATGCTGTTCGGGAAACTCACCTTCTCTCCCACGTACGCCCCGAGCCCCGCGTCCTTGAGCGTGGCGAACGCGACGAAGCTGCGCCGTGCCGCATCCCCGTTACCTTGGATGTTGTCGCAGCTCATAATCGTGAACGGCGGCAGTCCCCGCTCGCGCCGCCGTTGCAGGGCCGCCGTGACAAGCCCGAACGTGGTCCGCGGCACCGCACCCGGGGCGAGGTCGTGGCGTACGTCGGGATGGTCCGCCATGAATTCCCCGGTGACCGCGTTGAAGTTGTACCCCCCTTCGGTAACGGTGAGTGAGACGATCCGCACGTCCGGATCGGACATCTTCTCGACGACCGCCTCCGGATCGTCCGGCGCGTACAGATATTCTTTGATCGACCCGATGACGCGGGCGTCGAGTGTGCCGTCCGGCGCCTTCACCACCAGCGTGTAGAGCCCGTCCTGGTTGGTGAGTACGTCCCGCATGCGCTTGTCGGCGGGCATCACCCCGACCCCGCAGATAGCCCAGTCCGTGGCTTTGCCCTCGCTCATCAGCCGATCCAGATACATGGCCTGATGCGCGCGGTGAAAGCCACCGACCCCAAAGTGCACGATGCCGGTCCGCAGCGCGGCTCGGTCGTATGTGGGCACCGGCAGGTCGGCGGGCAGCTTGGCCAGGGTGTGCGCGGTAAGTCGCATGGGGATCAGTCCTCTCCGGCGTTGGCATCGGACGTGCCCCTCAGCATCCCACCGCTCCCCGAAGAACACCCGCCACGTCGATGGCCCCCCGCGGCTCCCGAGCCCGCCGTGCCGGATAGCGATCCGGCCCGGCGCCACCCGGCAACGCATCCACGCCCAGGCCGGCAGATCTCCGTCGGCGGATGACCCCAATCGCACCCGAGTCCCATGTGGCCATCGGAGGCCTCCTGTCGACCTGACGTCAAAGGCCAAGTGGCGGGAGCACCCCAATCGGGACGCCCCCGAGCACGTCCGCGATCAGGCCGAACTGTGGGCGGGACACGCACGCACCGAACTGGAGTGGGCGAAGAGCCTGAGCAAACGACTGTCTGAGGGCGCCTACACCATGGCCGATGATCCGGGTTCGTGGCGAACGATCCCCGATCACCGCAAGATGCGCGTCTAATCAACCTTGACTAGACGTTTCCCCCTCGTGCACTCTGGCCAAGTAGTCAAACTGGACTAGTCTCTACCAATCCGTTCGCAAGACCGAGAGAAGGAATCGAACCCATGGAAAGGTTCGCGATCGAGACGAGAGGGTTGAGCGGAGGTGGGCGCGTGTCGGCGACGAAGCTCCTGGTACTCGGTATCGTGCACCTCTCCGGCGGCGCGCATGGCTACCAGGTGCGGTCCGAACTGCAGAGCTGGGGTGCGGAGAGTTGGGCCAAGATCAAGCCCGGCTCGATTTATCACGCACTGAAGAAGGCGGCGGCCGATGGCCTCCTCACCGAACACGCCGAGCCGGGCAACTCTGGGCCGGAGCGCGTTCTGTACCGCGCGACAGCTCGGGGACGTGACGAGATGGTCGAACTGGTCCGCGACGGTCTGCGGCGCACCAACGACGCGGACATGCTCAACGCGTCCATCGCCATGTTGCCCATGCTGACCAGGACAGATGCCATCGCGCAGGTTAACGAGCGGGTCGCACGCCTGGAAGCGGAGCTCGTAGTGCAGGCCAAGTGGCGGGAGCACCCCAATCGGGACGCCCCCGAGCACGTCCGCGATCAGGCCGAACTGTGGGCGGGACACGCACGCACCGAACTGGAGTGGGCGAAGAGCCTGAGCAAACGACTGTCTGAGGGCGCCTACACCATGGCCGATGATCCGGGTTCGTGGCGAACGGTCCCCGATCACCGCAAGATGCGCGTCTAATCAACCTTGACTAGACGTTTCCTCCTCGTGCACTCTGGCCAAGTAATCAAACTTGACTAGCTCTCAACCAATCCGTTCGCAACACCGAGGGAAGGAATCGAACCCATGGGAAAGCTCGCGATCGAGACGAGAGGGTTGAAAAAGAGCTTCGGCACGACCCACGCGGTCGCCGGCGTGGACCTGGCCGTGAGCGCCGGGGGCGTGTACGGCGTGCTCGGTCCGAACGGGGCAGGCAAACCACCGCGATCCGCATACTGGCCACGCTCCTGCGCCCCGACGCCGGAGAGGCGCAAGTGCTCGGCTACGACGTCGTGCGTGACGCCCGGGCGGTGCGGAGCCGGGTGAGCCTCACCGGGCTCGACCCGCGCAGCAACAACCAGGTCTGGGAGATCGTCAGGGGCATGGTCGCCGAGGGCACCACCGTGTTGCTGACCACGCAGTACCTCGACGAGGCCGACCAGCTGGCCGACCGCATCGCGGTGATCGACCACGGGAAGGTCGTCGCCGACTTCTGATCCCGGCTCTGGCGGGCCTGGCCAGTCTTGGGTTGGCGGCATTGCTGACCGGTGCTGTCATCACCGTCGTCGGCACGCTGCTCAGGCGCTGAGACAAACCTCTCGAACGGAGATGTGAGATGAACGAGATGGCCTTTCGCGTGACATCAAACGATGGCACCACCATCGCCTACGACAGGGAGGGAAGCGGTCCGGCCGTCATTCTGGTGGGCGGAGCACTCGACGACGGAGCCGAGAACGCTCCCTTGGCGCCGGCTCTCGCCGAGCACTTCACGGTCTACAACTATGCCCGTCGGGGACGCGGCGCGAGCGGCTTCACCGAGCCGTACGCCGTGGAAAGGGAGATCGAGGACCTGGATGCGTTGATCGCGGAGGCGGGCGGCTCGGCACACCTGTTCGGGGCGTCCTCAGGCGGCGCGCTGGCGCTGGAAGCCGCCGCGGCCGGGTCAGCCATCGACACGATCGCCGTCTGGGAGGTGCCCTACGCGGTCGGGGACGACATACGCCCGCGATTCGAGGAGTACATCGCAGACACCCGACGCGCCTTCGACGCCGGGCGAGACGAGGAGGTTCTCGAATTGTTCATGCGCATGACCGGCGCCTCCGACGACAACATCGCGGCCAGGAAAGCGGCAGGCAAGCAGACGGCGCATTGGGCGCATTCGGTCGCCCTCGCGCCCACGCTGGTCCACGACAGCGTCTTCCTCAACCGCTACCAATTGCCGGCCGATCGACTGGCAACGGTCACCCAACCGGTCCTGGTCACTACCGGAGGGCCGATCACGGTCCCTTATATGGCAGGCCTGCCCTCGGACTTCTTCGACCGCGCAGCCGACGAGCTTGCAGACCTACTACCCCACGCTCAACGGGAGACCCTCGAGGGGCCGGACCACGTCGTCGACCCACAGACCGTCGGCCCGCTGTTGCTACGGTTCTTCAGCACCGAACACTGAGGGGCCCGCGAGGTGTCGTGGGAATACCGATTAGGCACCGCGCAAGCAGATCTTCGTCGCGCCAGGGACACGGGGCGAACAGGTGTGTCGAGGTTGATGTCGTCGGCGGCATCACAGGCCTGATCCTGGGGGTGCTCGTCACCAACGTCTTCGTCACCACGCAAGGCCGGGCCGTCGTACTGACCTGGGCTTCAGTGGGACTCGACCTGGCCTACTCGCTGCTCATCGGCTCCGTCGTCGGTCGTACCCCGCACTCCGGGCCGACTCAGTACCGCCCACCGAAGCCCTGCGCAGCACATGACCAGGCACCTCGGTAGGGCCAGTGATTCCGGGCTGTGGTCGCATGCGGTCACCGTTCCCGGGCGGTGGCCCGGTGCCGAAAGTGGTGCCCACGGTGTCGTACTGGATGGTCCGCGAGTACGTCGCCACCCGAGGCTGGGCAGGAAGCCTTCTTCGAGGGCCGCGCTACAGCTCGCGGCGCATCACGACCCGGCGGGGGGACGGGCGGGCGACCTCGGTGAAACCGCACGCCGCGAACAAGCCCTCGGTGCCCAGGTAGCGGTCGTCGCGGTGCGGGCCGGGGCCGGCCAGTGGGAAGCCCTCGATGGCCTTGGCGCCGTGCCGGGTGGCCTCGGCCGCGGCGGCGTCGAGCAGGCGGCGGGTCAGGCCGGCGCGGCGAGAAGCTGGGCGGACGTAGAAGCACGGCACGAACCACACCGCGTCGTCCTCGGTGGCGTCGCGGGTCGGGGCCGTCAGGGGCGACCGCAGCACCCGCGCGTACCGGGAGCGCGGGCCGGTCGCGCACCAGCCGACGGGCCGGCCCTCGGAGTCGTACGCCAGGACCCCGGCCGGCTCAGCACCGTCGCTGACCAGGTGTTCGAAGCGTTCCTGGTTGACCGAGCCCCAGCCGTCGTGGGCCGCCTGGCCGCGAACCAGGAACCACACGCACCAGCAACCACGGGTGACCGAGCTGGTGCCGAACAGGTCGCGCACGTCGTGCAGCGCGTGCGGGGTGAGCGCTCTGACCTCCACGAGCAGCACACTACGGCGTACCTCCGACAAAATGGGGGTATGGCCTTCGGTATGCGCGAGCACGGGCTTGGGGTGCGCCTGGCGGTGGCCACCGTCGGGGCCGTCGTGCTGCTCGTGCCGTTCGGCGTGATCGCGGCACTGGTGGTGGCGCACGCCGGCTGGCTGCGGGAGCTGGACGTCTCGGTGGCGCAGACGATGCACACCTACGCGGTGGGGCATCCGGGCTGGGTGCGGTTCATGAGCGTGTGGAGCATCGTGTTCCATCCGACGGTGCTGCGGATCGCGGCGGCGGTGCTGGTCGGGTGGCTCCTGCGGCGCGGGGCGTGGCCGGTGGCGGCGTGGGTGGCGGTCACGTTCGTGGCCTCGGGGCTGGTCGGCCTGCTGCTGAAGCTGCTGTTCGAGCGGGCCCGGCCGGAGTGGCTCGATCCGGTGGCGCGCGCTCCCGGGTATGCGTTCCCGTCCGGCCACGCGATGACCAGCGCGCTGTTCGCCGCCGTGTTTCTGCTGGTGCTACTGCCGCTCGTACGCCGGGGGCGGCCGCTGCTGTGGGCCGCGGCCGTGCTCATCCCGGCAGTGACGGGGCTGAGCCGGGTCGCGCTGGGCGTGCACTGGACCAGCGACGTGGTGGCCGGGTGGCTGCTCGGCGTGGCGGTCGTCGCGGTGACCGCGGCCGCCTACCTGCGCGGACGGCGCCGGGCACCAAGCGACATCGATGCCCGTCTCGTTCGACAGGCGTAGATCTTCCGCGGAGCGGGTAGGAGACCAGGCGTGTCCGGACTCCTCGCGCAAGCCGCCAAACGCATCCTGCTGCCGCTCGCCGTCCTCCAATTAGTCATGATCGGGCTGGGGCTGCTGATCAGCGGGATCACCGCGGAGGACGCGGTCAACCGTTTCCTCGCCGGTCACCGCACCGGGGTGGGCAACGCGATCACCGCGTTCTGGAGTTTCGTCGGCAGCACCCCGGCCATCATCGGCGTCACCGTGATCGCGGCGATCGTGCTACGGCTGACGCTGCATCGCTGGCGGGAAGCGATCTTCCTCTGCGCCGCCGTCGCCGCCCAGGCCGTGATCTTCTTCTTCACGACGCTGGCGATCGACCGGCACCGCCCCGCCGTGCAGCATCTCGACGAGTCGCCGCCCACCTCGAGCTTCCCGTCGGGGCACACCTCGGCGGCCACCGCCCTCTACTGTGGACTCGCAGTCGTGTTGACCATGCTGCTGCACCACACCTGGGCGAAACGGCTGGCCTGGCTGCTCGTCCTGGTCCCGCTCGCGGTCGGCGCGTCACGCCTGTACCGCGGCATGCACCACCCGACGGACGTGCTGTCGTCCCTGTTCAGCGCCTCGATGTGCCTGGTCATCATGGCAAAGTCGATCCTGGACCGCGCCGTGTCGTGGACGATCCCGCATCATCGGCGCGCGCTGCAGCAAGCGTGAGATGCTGTCGATCATGGCGATTCGTGGACTGCGGCGCATCATCGTCTCGGTGGCCGACCGGCAGCGTTCCCTCGTGCTGTACCGGGATGTGCTGGGCCTGACCGAGAAGTACAGCGCCGGCGCGATGACGATGCTCGCGATCCCGGGCACCGACGTGGAGATGCTGCTGCACGAGCGCCCGCCGACGAGCGGCCCGGCCGGGGTGGCGCCGTCGTTCCTGGTCGACGACGTGGACGCGGTGTGCGCGGCCGCCGAGACAGCCGGTGCGACCGTGATCGACCCACCCGCGGACCAGCCGTGGGGCGAGCGCCAGTCGGTGCTCACCGACCCGGACGGTCACGTTTTCTGCTTGACGGCCGGAACGGCGGTCTAGGAACCGGCACGGCGGTCCAGGAACTGGAACACGTCCTGGGCGTCGACCCCGGGAAACGTCCCGGGCGGCAGCGCCGCCAGCAGATGCGAGTGCACCCGCGCGCTCGGCCACGCGTTACCCGACCAGCGATCGACCAGGTCGGCGGGCGGCCGCCGGCAACAGTCCGGATCCGGGCAGCGCGACACCGTACGCCGCGTCGTGTCGCCCCCACGAAACCACCGGGCATGCTCGTACGGCGTACCGACGGTCACCGAGAACTCCCCGGAACGCGTCGACTCGATGTGGACCGTACACCAGTACGTCCCGGCCGGCGTGTCAGTGAACTGGTAATACGCCGAGTACGGGTCGTCCGCCGCGAACACCGTGCGTGACGCCCACCGGCGGCAGATCGGCTGCCCCTCGATCGCCCCGGTCACGTCGGCTGGAAAGCGCACCCCGTCATTCTCGTACGCCTTGTACACGATCCCGTTCTCGTGCACCCGCGTGAAATGCACCGGGATGCCGAAATGGTGCGTGGCCAGATTCGTGAAACGGTGCGCCGCCGTCTCGTAGGACACGCCGAACGCGTCCCGGAAGTCGTCGATCGCCAGCGCCCGGTCGGCCTTCGCCTCCTTGAGGAACTGCACCGCGAACGTCTCCGGCATCAGCAGCGCCGCCGCGAAATAGTTGGCCTCGACCCGTTGCCGCAGGAAATCGCCGTAGCCCAGCGGATCGGCGTGGCCCAGCACGAAATGGCCGAGCGTCTGCAGCACGACGGCACGCGGATCGCGGCCCTTGCCGCTGGCCACCTGCGGCAGGTAGACGCGCCGATGCCGCAGGTCGGTCACCGACCGTGTGGACCCGGGCAGGTCGGTCACGTAGTGCAAGGTGAAGCCGAGCGTCGCCGCGATGTCGAGGATGCCGCGCTGCGACAGCGGCCCGGTGGTGTGCCGCACCGAGCGCAGCACCTCGGCGGCGGCCCGCTCGATCTCGGCGAAGTAGTTGTCGCGCTCGCGCATGTCGGCCCGCAGCTGCGCGTTCGCCCGCCGTGCCACCTCCGGCGTGGCGGCCTGCTCGGTCAGCACCCGGTTCAGCTCGCGGTGCAGTCCGACCAGCGATTCCAGGGCGTCCGCGGGCAGCCTGCGGCCACCGCGGACCAACGGCAGACCCAGGTTCCCGTACGCCGGTGAGCGTTGAAAATGCGCGAGCTCGATCTCGAGTCCGGCGCGCCGCGTGGGGGCCTCGGGCCGCAGAAGATCCTGCATTTGTACGCCCAAAGCGCCGGCGATGGCCTGCAACACTGACAGCTTCGGTTCGCGTTTGCCGTTCTCGATGAGCGACAGCTGCGACGGCGCGCGGCCGACGACGGCGCTGAGCTGCTCCAGCGTCATGCCCTTCGCCTTACGCAGGTGGCGGAGCCGCTGGCCGAGCAGGACAAGGTCCACCGAATGGGATGTACCAGACACTGAAGAAAGTGAAGCCGCCATGGCTTTCACGTTAACGGAAATTCGGCGTTTCTTCTGTTCACAAATGCCTCCCTCGCCCCACCGGTCGTGGGCAACAGTCGAGTTCTTCCACGGGAAGGGAGAACTTCCGATGACCGATCAGCTGACCCCCAGGGGCGGTACCGCCACGGACCTCACTCGGGCGTGGGCCGGCGATCCGAGGTGGCGGGGTGTGGAACGCAGCTACACCGCCGACGACGTGGTCCGCCTGCGCGGCACCGTCCAGGAGCAGCACACCCTCGCCGCGCGCGGCGCGCAGCGGCTCTGGGAGCTGCTGCACAGCGAGGACTACATCAACGCGCTGGGCGCGCTCACCGGCGGCCAGGCCGTGCAGATGGTCCGCGCCGGGCTCAAGGCCATCTATCTGTCCGGCTGGCAGGTCGCGGCCGACGCGAACCTGTCCGGGCACACCTACCCCGACCAGTCCCTGTACCCGGCCAACTCGGTCCCCGCCGTGGTCCGCCGGATCAACAACGCGCTGATGCGTGCCGACCAGATCGACACCGCGGCCGGCCGGTACGAACGGGACTGGCTCGCCCCGATCGTCGCCGACGCGGAGGCCGGGTTCGGCGGGCCGTTGAACGCGTTCGAGCTGATGAAGGCCATGATCGCGGCCGGCGCCGCGGGCGTGCACTGGGAGGACCAGCTCGCCAGCGAGAAGAAGTGCGGGCACCTGGGCGGCAAGGTGCTCATCCCGACCGGGCAGCACATCCGCACGCTGAACGCCGCGCGCCTGGCCGCCGACGTGCTCGGCGTGCCCAGCCTGATCATCGCGCGCACCGACGCCCTGGCCGCTGACCTGCTGACGACCGACGTCGACGAGCGGGACAAGGTGTTCTGCACGGGAGAGCGTACGGCCGAAGGGTTTTTCCGGGTGCGCAGTGGCCCGGACGCCGCGATCACCCGGGGTGTCGCCTACGCCGGCTTCGCCGACCTGCTGTGGGTCGAGACCGGCAAGCCGGACCTGGAGTTCGCGAAGACGTTCGCCGAGGCGGTGCACGCCGAGCACCCGGGCAAGATGCTCGCGTACAACTGCTCGCCGTCGTTCAACTGGCGGCGCAACCTCGACGACGCCGACATCGCGCGGTTCCAGAAGGAGCTCGGCGCGATGGGCTACAAGTTCCAGTTCGTCACGCTGGCCGGGTTCCACGCGCTCAACCACTCGATGTTCGAGCTGGCCAAGGGCTATGCCACCGACGGGATGACGGCGTACGTGAAATTGCAGGAAGCGGAGTTCGCGGCCGAGGCCGACGGCTACACCGCGACGCGTCATCAGGCCGAGGTCGGCACCGGCTACTTCGACGCCGTCTCGACCGCCCTCAACCCGGACAGCTCGACCACCGCGCTGCACGGCTCGACCGAAGCGGAGCAGTTCTCATGAGCGTCGAGGAAATCACCATCACCGGTACGACGGACGGACGGTACGCGGAGATTCTCACGCCGGAGGCGATCGCGTTCGTGGTCGCGCTGGACCGGGAGTTCGGGGCGCGGCGCGTGCAGTTGCTGGAACGCCGCCGTCGCCGGCACGCCACCCGCACCACCTCGCTGGACTTCCTGGCGTCGACTGCCGCGATCCGGTCGGACCCGTCGTGGCAGGTCGCGCCGCCGGTCCCGGACCTGATGGACCGGCGCGTCGAGATCACCGGGCCGCCGGAACGGAAGATGACGGTCAACGCGCTGAACTCGGGCGCGAAGGTGTGGATGGCCGACTTCGAGGACGCGTTGTCGCCGACGTGGGAGAACGTGGTGCTCGGCCAGCTCAACCTGCGCGACGCGCTGGACGGGCGGCTCGACTTCACCGGCGAGGACGGACGGGCGTACGCGGTCGGGTCGTCCATGCCGACGATCATGGTGCGGCCGCGCGGCTGGCACCTGCCGGAATGTCATTTGCGCATCGGCGGGCGGGCGGTGTCGGCGTCGCTGTTCGACTTCGGCATGTACCTGTTCCACTGCGGCGGCCGGCAACCGTACTTCTACCTGCCGAAGCTCGAGTCGCATCTGGAGGCTCGCCTCTGGAACGACATTTTCGTGTACGCACAGGAGCTGCTCGGCATCCCACGCGGCACCATCCGGGCAACCGTGCTGATCGAGACGCTGCCCGCCGCGTTCGAGATGGACGAGATCCTGTACGAACTTCGCGAGCACTCGGCGGGGTTGAACGCGGGCCGCTGGGACTACCTGTTCAGCATGATCAAGCACCGGCCGGACGTGGTGCTGCCCGAACGGTCCCAGGTGACCATGACGGTGCCGTTCATGCGGGCGTACACGGAGTTGCTGGTCCACACCTGCCACCGGCGCGGCGCCCACGCGATCGGCGGGATGGCCGCGGTGGTGCCGAGCCGCGACCCGGTCGCCGCGCGGCGCGCCCTCAACCAGGTGCGCCAGGACAAGCGGCGCGAGGTCGGCGACGGCTTCGACGGCTCCTGGGTGGCGCATCCCGGCCTGGTTTCGGCGTGCCGCGACGTGTTCGACCAGTGGCTGGGCGACGAGCCCCACCAGATCGTCCGCAAGCGCGACGACGTGCGGGTGACAGCGGCCGACCTGCTGGACGTGCGCCCCAGCACGGTAGGGGTGAGCGAGGTGGCGCTGCGCACGAACGTCAGCGTCGCCCTGCGCTACGTGGCGGCGTGGCTCGGCGGGCGGGGTGCGGTGGCCCTGGGCGGCCTGATGGAGGACGCCGCCACCGCCGAGATCTGCCGCGCCCAGCTCTGGCAGTGGATCAGCAACGGCACGCCGACCGACTACGGGGTGCCGGTGAACGCGGCGCTGGTCGGCCGGATGCTGCGCGAGGAGCTGGATGTGCTGAGCGAGACCGGGGCGCTGGACGAGGAGTCGGCGCGGCGGTTCGGGCAGGCCCGGATGTTGTTGTCGGTGCTGCTCTCCGAGCGGGTGTGCACGGAGTTCCTGACGCTGCCGGCTTATCTGCGGCACCTGGCCCGCGGCGACAGCGGGGTGACGGCCCGCGCGGCGCTAGCGGCCTGACCGTTGTCTGACCTGTTACGTACTACAGCGGCACCGCCGACACCGGCGGTGCCGCATTTTCGCCCCGGCCGTCCTCCTCGATGAGGCCGATCAACGCCTCGCGAAGGTCATCCAGTGCGGCTTCCTCGGTGTCACCCTCGCCGTGTGCGCCCACGCCCGGGCGTAGTTGAGCATGAGCGCCCCACACGCCGTCTTCATCGCGCTCAACGACGACGGGCACTGTAACGGTGCGAGCCTCAGCCACGCTGCCAGCATAGCGCGAGCCCGGGCCTGCCGATGGCTCGGTTGCGGGACGTGGAGCCCCCCAGCCACGGCCGTACCAGCGTTCGAGTCCGTTCGGCCCGCCCATCCGGCTGCCGAGACGGACGGGTGGTGTCCAGGTCGCCCACTCCCGTCCTCGGCTCTGTCACGGACCTCGCTCACGTACTGCGAGCAAGCTTTCCTTAGTCGCGTCACGCCTCTTTTCAACTGAACAAGGTCATCGACGCCAGCGCTAAGGCCGAGTACCCCGAACGCCGAGGAGGTGGACAATCTATTCACCGTCGCCGATTGCACAGCGCAATCGAAGTTCCATCGCAGTGTCTCGTCAGGCGTCGCCGGACAATCGAGTGGTCGTGAAGATCGATCCGGCCGCTACCGCGGGGTCATCGACTCCCTCGATCTGTCCTCGTGGTCCGGTGCGCTAGCCGCGAGGCTCGCAGGCGAATCGCCGGCCATGAGTAAACCGCAGGTGGCGGTGGCGATCAGGAGTACTGATCTGTGCGGTAGTAGCGTCGCTTTGGATCCTGCGGGCCGGTGCCGACTTCGCGAACGAGTCCGCGCTCGGCGAGGCCGGCCAGCCGAGTTCGGGTAGCGCGCGTGCTCATCTCGACAATTTTGGCTATCTCGCTGGTTGACATGCCGTGGTCGACATTCTCGAAAGCGTTGAGGATCGCTTGGTCTTTCTCGCCGAGCGTCAATACCTTGACCCGCGTGGTGGACAGAGTGACCCGGAACCGAGTACCGATCTCTTCCAGGATTGGGGCGGCGAGGCCGGCTTCGCGGCATGCGGAGGTCATGCGTTGGATGCCGCTGCCCCACTGTTCGATGAGGCCGAGCGAGTGGAAGACGCGGCCGATGACGCGGTTGCGGAGTTTGGAGACGCCACGCTGCACGTCTTCGACGGTGAGGCCGAAAGGTAGCAATCCTGGGTTCTCAACCTCCATCCTGTCGTCGAAGATCGCGACTCGGATGGGAGCGCCGCGTTGCCGGTAGTCGGCGTGGGCGATCGCGTTGATGACCGCTTCGCGTACGGCGACCGGCGGGATGCTCCACAGCTCGGTGCGGCGCACCGGGCCGATCTCTGCCCCATGCAGGCTGTGTTTACGAACGAACGCGATTGCGTCATCCGCAGCTCTGACCAGATGAGTTCGGATCTCCGTGTGATCGATGATCCGGCTCTTATCCGTCCCGTGAAAACGGCCGACCTGCAGCCAGGCGTCGGGGAAGTGCCGTTCACGATCCCGCCCGAACAAGAGGATGCCACCTACGGTAGGGACCATGCGTCCCTGATGCGCGGTGACGAGCCGGAGGGTCTCCAGATCTGGGCGGCGTAGCGTCCGCACGGGAGCGAACGACTCGGAAGCTGCTCGGAAGTCGACTGCTTCTGAGTTCAGTTCCGGCAACGGCTGCTCGTCGTACGCCTCGCCGCGTGCGTAGCGCCGGAGTTCTTCGATGAGTTCAGTATCAGCCAGTCGGTTGGTCGAACCGACCCGGACATACACGCCGTCGGTGAGGCCCTCGCGTTCAAGAAAGTGAGGACGCGTCGGGCTAGGAAAGATCTGCATGGCCACAACGTGGGTGCCGCGCCAGGGCACGATCTCCAGCTCTGGGACCAGGCGTGGTGAGATCTGGTCGCTTATCAGGTTGGCTATCCGCTCCTCAAGATCGAGGGGATCGGGGACCCCACGCACGTTGCGGGTCCCGTCCTCGACACCGATGACGATGATGCCGCCGGCGGTATTAGCGAACGCAACGATGGTCTTGAGCACGCCGCGCGGTGAAGAAACGTCGCGCTTGAACTCGAGCGTTTTACCCTCTGGACGCTTGAGCAGTTCGAGCAAGTCCACAAGCTCGGAAGTCTACTACGAATCACGGGGCATCACTCGACACGTTGAGGGCTGCTGCTCGGCGAGCTGTACAGCAAGCAGCCCGCGCCGACAGCGGGTTGACGACGGCCCCAACCGCGCTAGCGGTCTGACTGCTCCGGAAGGGTGAGGCCGGGCCGCATATGGTGGGAGATGGTCACGTGACCGGGACCGCCGGCGCGCTGTACGGGGTGTCGCCCCAGCAGGACCGTCTCCGCTGAGCAGACGCCGGGGCCGGTGACGCCCGCAGCCGTGGTCGCGGTCAACGTGACCTGGACCGTACGAGACTTGCCCGGAGCGAGCGTGAAGCCGACCGGCCGAGCGGAGAGCCAGGTGGCGCCGCCGTGCGAGCAGCAGTCACCGAGGCCGTTCAGGAACAGCGTGCTCGTCGAGGTGTCGCCGTCCGCCTCGGCCCGGCGCATTAGACGAGGCTGCCGATGATCCGCAGTTCGCCCACGCCACCTCGGGTGGATAGGCGGCGCCGGCGCTGAACCTGCCGGTCGTGGAGTCGAACACCACGGTCGAGGCGGACGTGTCGCAGCCGCTGTTCACGCACCCGCCGACCAGGTAGCCTCGCCGGCCACGGACGGTCTCGGTTCGGCCGCCACCGCCGGGCCGCCGGTGGGCAGTCCGGCGAGGGTGACGGCCAGCGTCAGGATCCCGGCGGCGACGGTCCGTCGCCACCCGGGCCTGCGACGCGATGCAGGCATGAAGTCTCGCTTTCTCTCGCCCGGCCACAAAGATCGACCGGGGTGCATAGGATCGTCCCGGTCATCGACGTCGATGATCAAGACTTTGTGTCCTATGTCGAGAGAAAATGTCCTCTCAGGACCAGCCCGCCCGGTGCCGGGGAATCCAGTCCCCGGCGAAATCCACCACCTCTCGCTGGCTCATCAACCGCGCCGTCGCCGACCCGACCGCCCCCACCGAAACCGCCCCGGTCTTCTCGAACGCCTCCCCCAGCAGGCCGAAATCGCTCGCGTCGACCGCCACCTCCGACCACGTCTCCCAGCGCGCCCGCCCGTCCCGCCCCCGGATCGACGAGCCGGTCACGTGCCGCGGCGCCGCCGCGATCCGCGACTCGGCCAGATGCAGCGACGTGTTCGACTCGTACCCGCAGCCCAGCAGCAGGATCCGCCCGTCCAGCCGATACACCGCCCCGATCGGGGACCGCTCCCCCAGCCCGTCGGCCCGCGCGTGATCCCCCACGATCTCCGCGGCCCGCGCCCCCACCGCCGCGAACGACACCTGCGGATGATCACTGCGCAGCGCCCCGGGCCAGTTGCGCACGAGCTCGGCCAGCACGCCCATCCACCGGCTGGCCGGCGTGCGCCCGACATCGAACCCGGGCGCCTCGTGCCGGATCGCCTCCCACATCGACGACGGCACCGGCGGATTGCCCCAGCTGGCCGGATCCGTGTTCTCCGAGGTGTGCGTGGGCACCACCAGCGTCCCCGCCACGCCGAGCAGCGCCTCCACGACAGCCTGCGGCCCACCCACCACGAACCCCAGGCTCCGGTACGCCGAATGGACCACCACCACCGCACCATCACCGAGCCCGAGCCGTCGCAGATCGGCGGTCAGCGTGTCCCGGGTCGCGTATTCCATGCGGGCGACCTTAGCCCTCCCGGCGCATCGATCCCGAGTTATCCACAGGGGCGGCGGAGCCGGTTGGCCCCGAAGTTACCCGGCGGTACATTGCGGTGGTGAGCGAAACCCACGAGGTCTTCAATCAGGCGCCCCCGCTGGCCGGCTACGACGTCGCGGCCGACACCGCGCTGCTGGCCGCCGTGGCCCGCGAGGGCGCCCCGTGGTCGGTCGGCGACCTGCACCGCCTCGGCAAGCTGACCGGCTCCGCCGAGCCGCAGCGCTGGGCCGACGACGCCAACCGCTTCCCCCCGCGCCTGGTCACCCACGACCGGTTCGGGCATCGCGTCGACGAGGTCGAGTTCCACCCCTCCTGGCATCGCCTGATGGAGGTGGCCGTCGCCGAGGGCCTGGCCGGCACCGCCTGGAGCACCGGCCACCCGGGGGCCCACGTCGCCCGCGCCGCCGCTCTCTACGTCTGGTCACAGGTCGAGTCCGGCCACACCTGCCCCATCTCGATGACGTACGCGGTCATCCCCGCCCTGCGCCACGCCCCCGACCTCGCCGCGCGGTACGAACCACTGCTCACCGCACGCGCGTACGACCCGGGTCTGCGCACCCCCTCGGCGAAGGCCGGGCTCCTCGCCGGCATGGGCATGACCGAGAAGCAGGGCGGCTCCGACGTCCGGGCCAACACGACGACCGCGACCGCGGCGGCCGACGGCACCTGGCGGCTGCGCGGCCACAAGTGGTTCACCAGCGCACCCATGTGCGACCTGTTCCTGGTGCTGGCCCAGGCGCCGGCCGGGCTGTCGTGTTTCCTGGTGCCACGGGTGCTGCCGGACGGCACCCGCAACGTGTTCCGCATCCAGCGGCTCAAGGACAAGCTCGGCAACCGCAGCAACGCGAGCAGCGAGCCCGAGTTCGACGACACCACCGCCTGGCTGGTGGGCGGCGAGGGCGACGGCATCCGCACGATCATCGAGATGGTCGCGATGACCCGGGTGGACTGCGTGATCGGCAGCGCCGCCGGCATGCGCGCCGCGCTCAGCCAGGCGATCCACCACACCCGGCACCGCAACGCGTTCGGCGGCCCGCTGGCCGGCAAGCCCGCGATGCGCAACGTTCTCGCGGACATGGCGCTCGAGTCGGAGGCCGCGACCCTGCTGGCGGTGCGGCTGGCCGGTGCGGTGGATCGCGGCGAGCAGGGATTCAAGCGCCTGGCGGTCGCGGTGGGCAAGTTCTGGGTGTGCAAGCGCCAGCCCGCCCTGGTGGGTGAGGCGCTGGAATGCCTGGGCGGCAACGGTTACGTCGAGGAGTCGGGCATGCCGCGCCTGTACCGGGACGCCCCGCTGAACTCGATCTGGGAGGGTTCCGGCAACGTGCAGGCGCTGGACGTGCTGCGCACGCTGCGGCGCGACCCGTCGTCGCTGGACGTGTTCCTCGACGAGGTCGCGGCGGCGGCGGGCGCGGACCGCCGGCTCGACGACGCGCTGCTCGGCCTGAAGAGTGAGCTGACCGACGACCCGGAGGGGCAGGCCCGCCGGGTGGTCGAGCGGATGGCGCTGGTGTTGCAGGCGTCCCTGCTGGTCCGGCACGCACCGGCCGACGTGGCCGACGCCTTCTGCGCGAGCCGCCTGGCCGGCGATTGGGGACACTCCTTCGGCACGCTTCCGCGGGGCGTCGACACGGCCGCACTCGTCGACCGGGCGGCACCCGCCTAGTGCTAAGGTTCCCGGCAGCCGTGCGAGAGACCGAGGAGGTGGTACCCGTGAAGCAGCAGACATGGGTGCTCCCCCGCGGGGTCACGGCCGGGCGATAGGTCGTCCGGGAGCACCGTCATCGCGTACTCCCGAAAGGCACGACCCATGGAATTCACCGCTGAACAGCACCTCGACGACGGTGTCCTCGAGCGCCGGTTCACCCTCGGCGACATCCCGGGCATCCTGTGGACCCCGGCTTCCGCGCCGGCACCGCTTCTTCTGCTGGGCCATCCGGGCGGACTGCACCGCATGTACCCGCGGCTGGCCGGCCGGGCCCGGCACGCCGCCGCGGAGGGCTTCGCCGCGGCCACCATCGAGCTCCCCGGCAGCGGCGACCGGCCCGCTTCCGCCGTCGCCGAGCAGGCCCGCGCCGACCTGCGCCGGGCCCTGGCCGCCGGCGAGCCGGTCAGCGACGACATCGTCGACCGGCTCATCCTTCCGCTGGTCGAGGACGCGACCCCGGAATGGCGGGCTCTGCTCGACGCCCTCCTGCCGCTCCCGGAGATCGCCGGCCGGGTCGGATTCGCGGGTGGGGTGATCTCCCTCGGCGTACGGCTGGCGGTGGTCGAGCCCCGCATCTCGGCCGCCCTGCTGTTCGCCGGCAGTTTCGTGCCGCGCACCATCATCGAGCAGGCCCGGCAGGTCACCATTCCGCTGCATGTGCTGCTGCAGTGGGACGACCAGGGAAACGACCGGCAGATGGCGCTCGACCTGTTCGACGCGTTCGGCTCGACGGAGAAGACGCTGCACGCCAACATGGGCGGCCACACCGGCGTCCCGCGGTTCGAGGGGGACGCCGGGAACCGGTTCTTCGCCCGGCACCTGTCGGCTACTGCGACGTGAGCACTTCCCGGATGCTGCCGAGCAGGTCCTGCTGAGAGATCGGCTCGACCTGCCCGCCGCCGCTGCGGGCGTCCTGCATCGCCTTCGCCAGCTGCACCCGCCGCAGCACCTCCTTGATGTCGGCGCCGGTCATGCCGGCGCTGGCACGGGCGAGCTCGTCCAGGTCGAGATCCTCGGCGAACATGCGGAAGCCGGGCGCGTCGTGCGCGGCGATGAGGCTGCGGATCATCTTGCGGAAGATCTCGGCGCGCCCGGCCTCGTCCGGCCGCGGCACGTTGATCTTGACGTCGAAGCGGCCGGAGCGGATCAGCGAGTCGTCGACGCGGTGCGGGAAGTTGGTGGTGGCCACCACGATCACGTTGGGGTTGGCCTCGATGAGGTCGTTCATCTCCTGCTTGAAGATGCCGGCCACGGCGTTGATCGCCTGGCTGGCCGCGTCGCCGCCGGCGCCCGCGTAGCTGATGATCGAGTCGAACTCGTCGAACAGCATGAGCGTGGGCACCCGGTAGCGGCGGGCGTCCCGGAAGATCTGCTTGATGTTGCGTTCCGAGCCGCCGAGCCACTTGTCCAGGATCTCCGGGGTGCGGATCTCCCGGAAGTCGGCGCCGATCTCGTTGGCGAGCGCTCGCGACAGCATGGTCTTGCCGGTGCCGGGCGGCCCGAACATCAGGATGCCCTGCGGCCGGCGGGCACCCCAGCGGGCCATCGCCTCGGGATGCCGGAACGACACGGCGATCTGGCGGAGCTCGGCGACCAGATCGTTGAGTCCGCCGACCATGTCGAGCGTGACCGTCTGGGTGGTCGGCGGCACCTTCGACACGGTTTCCCGGCTGATCACGTAGCGCCGGCCGCGGAGGGCGTCCGGGCCGGTCAGCTCGAGCACGGTCTGCAGCATCAGCCCGGTGAAAGCCTGCAGGTGGGCGGGGGTGACGTCGTCGCGCGGCACCTCGGCGTGCAGCCGCACGACGGTTCCGCTCTCGTCGTAGGTCACGCCGGCCTGCAGGCCGACCACGGCATCCGCGAGAGTGGCGGGCGGGCGGTTCGGCGTCGGCTGGGCGGGGCGATCCAGACCCAGTTTCCGGTACGCCGCCGCGGCCGCCGCACCCACACCATCGACGATGCGG
Organism: Actinoplanes sp. TBRC 11911; assembly: GCF_012933445.1. Lineage (GTDB taxonomy): Bacteria > Actinomycetota > Actinomycetes > Mycobacteriales > Micromonosporaceae > Actinoplanes. The sequence goes on along the minus strand of NZ_JABBNC010000014.1, from coordinate 66,301 downwards.
GTGGCGACCGGATCACCGGCTTCGATCCGTTTCGCGAGCAGCAGCCCGACCGGGTCGTTGCCGAGCACCAGCGCGCGGATGCGCTCCTTGGACATCGGCTCGTCGGCGGTGCTGATCGCCGCGTCGAACGTGTGCACCGGCCCGCCCGGCCGGTCCGCGCTGGCCACCGTCAGGTCGACCCGCTGCACCGGCGCCGGCCAGGTGCTGCGGCGGAGCAGCTCGACCGGGTTGACCCGGGCGGCCGCCAGTATCGTGCCGGCGTCGACCAGCTCGACGGTGGCTCCGGCGTACTCGAAAGTCTCGCCGCGCGGACGTGCGAAGCTCGCGTCTGACATGGTCTTCCTCCGACCTGGGCCAGGCAGTGTCCCGCACCAAGAGTGACACGCCCGCACACCCGACGCCCTCCAGAAGTAGCGTGTGCGCATGACCGTCGATGCGATCTACGCCGATCCGCGGCTCGCCGCGCTGTACGACCTGTTCGAGGACGACCGGGACGACCTGGACGCGTACGTGGCGATCGCGGCCGACCTGGACGCGCGGACGGCCCTGGACGTGGGCTGCGGGACCGGGCGCCCTGGTTAGACCGGCTTCTCGATCGCGCTTCGTGACGAGGCGCCGTCAGACAGCCTTCTCGATCGCGGCGACCAGGTCGTCGTCGCCGGCCAGCTCCGGGGCCAGCAGCCCGAGCACGGCCCGCACGTCCGAGGCCCGCTGCCGGTACGGCTCGGCGCCGGCGTCCGCCACCGGTGCTCCGGCGCCGCGCAGATGGGCGATCCACGCCGCGACGATCCGGACGGTGCCCGGCGGCATCCGGCCGGCGGCGCGTTCGGCGCGCAGCACCGGCAGCACCCGGATCGGGATCTTCTGCGAGCCGTCGGCGGCGATCTGCGCCAGGGTGTGCCGGATCCGCGGGTTGGCGAACCGGGTCAGCAGCGCGGCCCGGTAGGCGGTCAGCTCCGCGGCGGGTAACGGCAGGTGACGGCTCGCCTCGTCCCACCATTCGCCGAGCCAGGCGCGGCACGTGTCGTCAGCGACGGCGTCGGCCACGGTCTGGTGGCCGCGCGCGCTCCCCGCGTACGCGAGAAGGCTGTGCCCGCCGTTGAGCAGCAGAAGTTTGCGCTGCTCATGCGGCGTGACATCAGCGACAAAACGGGCGCCGGCGTCGTCCCAGCGGGGGCGGCCGGACGGGAACACGCCGCTGAGCACCCATTCGGTGAACGGCTCGGTGACGACCGGGACGGCATCGTCGAAACCGGTCAGCGCGCGGGCGGCGGCCACGTCGTCGTCGGTGCTGCGCGGGGTGATCCGGTCGACCATCGTCGAGACGAACGAGACGTGGTCGCGGATCCACGGGACCAGGGCGGGTTCGGCCAGTTCGGTGAAGTCGTAGAGCACCCGGGCGACGGCGGCCGCGTTGTCCGGCAGGTTGTCGCACGGGACGATCGCTATCGGTCCTCCGCGATAGACGCGACGTTCCGAGAGTCCCGCCATCAGCCGGCCGGGCACGGTGCGGACCGGATCGCCGCGCCGCCACGCCGCCACGTCGGCCCGCACCCGCTCGGAGGTCGAGTCGAGCCGCCCGTCCGGGCCGCGCAGATAGCCGGCTTCCGTCACCGTCAGCGTGAGCACGGCGGTGTGCGGCGACGCCAGGTGCGTCCGCCAGGCTTCAAGATCATTTCCCGCGTACGCCCGATCGACCGCCCCGATGATCGACGCCTGGTCCGTCACCGGCCCGCGGACCAGCAGCGTGTACCGCCCGTGCTGCCGGTTCAGCGCGTCGGCCGCCGTCGGCGAGCGCCCGGTGAACGCGGCGATCGGCCACTGCTGCGCGTCCGGGGCGGCCGACGTGTACCAGGCCTGGTGCGCGCGGAAGAAATTGCCCAGGCCCAGGTGCACGATCCTCATAGCTTGAACACTCGTTTCGGTTGCTCGGCGACCAGCGTGCGCAGCGTGCCGGCGGCCTCGTCCTCGCCGAGCCGGTGCTCGGCGACCAGCTGGGCCAGGTGGCCGGCGTCGAGCCGCCGGGACATGTCGTGCCGGGCCGGGATCGAGCAGAACGCGCGGGTGTCGTCGATGAACCCGGACAGCCGGGCGAACCCGGCGATCTCGGTCACCGACCGCTGGAACTCCCGGATCGCGGACGGGTTGTCCAGGAACCACCAGGGCGCGCCCGCGTACACCGACGGGTAGAACCCGGCGAGCGGCGCGATCTCGCGGCTGAACACGTCCGCGTCGACGGTGAACAGCACCAGGTGGAAGCCCGGTTCGGTGCCGAACGCGGCGAGCAGCGGCTGCAACGCCCGGGTGAACTCGACAGCGACCGGGATGTCGTGACCGGTGTCCGGCCCGTACCGGTGCAGGGTTTCCGGGTGGTGGTTGCGGTAGATGCCCGGGTGCAGGGTCATCACGAGTCCGTCCTCGACCGACATGCGGGCCATCTGGAACAGCATGTGCCGCCGGAACGCCACGGTCTCCGCGCTGGTCGCCTGGCCGGCCAGGGCACGCCGGAAGATCCGTTCCGGCTCCCGGCCACCCAGCGGTTCCGCGTACGCGTCGGCATGGCTGTGGTCGGCGGACACGGCGCCGTGCTCGACGAAGTGCCGGCGGCGCTGCCGGAGCGCCGCCACGTACCCGCCGTACGTGCTGACGTCGACGTCCGCGGCCTCGCCGAGGGTCTTGACCAGGTCGGGCCAGTCGGTGCGGCCCGCCTCGAGGTATTTGTCCGGCCGGAACGTCGGCGCCACCCGGGTGCGGATCGCGGGGTCGGCGGCGAGCGCCGCGTGCGGGGACAGGTCGTCGGCCGGGTCGTCGGTGGTGGCCAGGAACTCGATGCCGAACCGCTCGAGCAGGGCCCGCGGCCGGTGACTCGGCGCGGCCAGTTGCTCGGCGATCCGGTCGTACAGGGCATCGGCGTTGTTCGCGTCCGGCCGTGACGTGATTCCGAAGATGTCGCCGAGCTCGGCGTCCAGCCAATACCGCACCGGGGTGCCGCGCAGCAGATGCCAGTTCTCGCACAGCAGCCGCCAGGCCGCCCGCGCCCGGTCGGCCGGCAGCGGCCCCTCACCGACGCCGAGCCGGTCGAGGGTGACGCCACCGGCGTGCAGCAGCCGCGTCACGTAGTGGTCGGGCTGGATGAACAGCGCCGCCGGATCGGGGAACGGCGGGTCGTCGAGCAGCATGCGGGGGTCGACATGCCCGTGCGGCGAGATGATCGGCAGGTGCCGCACCTCGTCGTAGAGACGGCGGGCGATCGCCCGCACCTCGGGCTGCGCGGGCAGCAGCCGGTCGGGGTGGAGCAGCGGTTCGCCCATGAATCCATCGTGGTTTGCGCTCCGCGGCCCGGCAAGCCGGATCCGGAAGATCAGCGGTTGTTCCGCTCGGAACGGCCGTGACATGCGACACGGGCGAGGTTGTCAGGAGTGCATGAGGATCACGGCGGCGGGGCATCGCTCGACGGCGAGGGCGACCGCCGCCCGCTCCGACTCCGGGGGCGCCTCATCGAGCACCACGACCAGCGCCTGCTCCTCATCCTGGTCGAACACCGCCGGAGCGGTCATCGCGCAGGTCCCGGAGCCGATGCACAGCCTCGTGTCGACCGTGACCTTCAAGGCAGCACCCCCACCTAAAGTGAACGCCAATACACTGCCCGTCATAGGAACGTCCGTCAATACCGCCCGGCGCCGCCGCACCGCCGGGGCGACGCCGACCCGGCCAAACCCCCGGCCCGTCATATCAACGACACGCAGGCCAGTCCACTGTCGACCATGCTCAATTCCGCGCGCAGGATTCTCGTCGAGGCGTACAAAAGCAACCCCGCGGGCGGAAATTGCCCGGTCGGATGATACGAAACGACCGATCGATGCTTATCGGTGTGATTCCGGACGGTTACTCATCCACAACGGCCGATGCGCGGAGAGTGCCCAATTCGGTTAGGTGGAGTGGCTCGCGCCCCGGCGGCGCGGCCGAGTGAAGGGGACGGAGTCCGTGATCAACGCAGTGATTTTCGTGCGCCCGGAAAACTACGGAGTCACCGCCGCGCGATGCCTCGACTACTGCGCCGCCAAGCGATACAACGTGATCGGCCTGATTCCGGGCGACTGGCCCGCCGCCATGCGCATGCTCAACGAGGGGCTTGCCGGGGTGGTCGTGGTCGCCTCCGCCGAGCAGCTCGACCCGGATCGGGAACCGCGCGTCGAAGTCGTGCCGCGGCGCCTGAACAGCCGTCGCCGCCCGGCGAACGCGCGGCAGTACAGCACCGCCTCGGCGCCGGCGCTGCGAAAGATCAGGTGAGTGCGACCGGGTTCGTCCGCCGATAGCATGCGGCAATGACCGAACCTCTCGCGGAGCTGGACGCGCGGTTCAGCTCGCCCGGCGCGGTGGCGCGGCCCTGGGATGACGTGGACCGGGTGCTCACCGACGCGAAAATCTTCTGGCTGTCGACCGTGCGGACCGACGGGCGCCCCCACGTGACTCCACTGCCGGGCGTCTGGACCACGGGCGCGCTGCATTTCTGCACGGGCGCCGAGGAGCAGAAGGCCCGCAACCTCGCCCACGAGCCGCGGTGCGTCCTCACCACCGGCACCGACCACCAGGACCAGGGTCTGGACGTGATCGTCGAGGGCGCGGCCGGACGCGTCGGCGACCCCGGGCTCCTGCGCACCCTCGCCGGGCTGTGGAAGACCCGCCTGGGCTGGGACTTCACCCCCGGCGACGGCGCGTTCCGCGGCGACGACGGCACCGTGGCCCTGGTCTTCGCCGTGCCCCCGTCGAAGATCCTGGCGTTCGGCAAGGGCGAACCGTACTCACAGACGAGGTTCCGCTTCCCGGCGCGTAGGTGATCTTTTGTTTCGGCGCCCCTCGCGCCCGGGGCGGAATCGCGACTAGCCTGCCGTGCCATGACGTTCTCGATCGTGGCGCGATCCGCCGACGGTAAAGCTCTGGGTGTGGCCGTGGCCAGCAAGTTCCTGGGGGTGGGAGCGGCGGTGCCGGCCGCGTCGGCGGAGGTCGGAGCCGTGGCCACCCAGTCGTATGCGAACCTCGCGTACAAGCCGCAGGCGCTCGCGATGCTCGGCACCGGCACGGCGGCGGCGGAAACCGTGAAGGCGCTGATCGCCGGGGACGCCGGCGCGGTCGACCAGCGCCAGGTCGGGGTGGTGGCGCCGAGCGGCGACGGGGCGACGTTCACCGGGACCGCGTGCCATCCATGGGCGGGCGGGGTGGCCGGCGACGGCTACGCGATCCAGGGAAACATGCTCGCCGGCCCGCAGGTCGTCGCGGACATGGAGAGCACCTGGCTGGCCGGCGCGGGCGAGGACCGCCTGGCGTACCGCTTGCTCGCGGCGCTGCGGGCCGGCGACCTCGCGGGCGGCGACCGGCGCGGCCGGCAGAGCGCCGCGTTGCTGGTGGCGGCGAAGGGCATGGGCTACGGCGGCACCAGCGACGTGTGGGTCGACCTGCGCGTCGACGACCACCCGGACCCGGTAGCCGAGATGGCCCGGCTGCTGGCGATGCACTCGCTGTACTTCGAGCGCCCGGACCCGGCGACGCTGATCCCCCTGGAGGCCGAGGCGGCGGCCGAGGTGCGGGCGTTGCTGACCGCCAAGGGGTTCGAGGCCGCGGACCTGGACGAGGCACTGGCCTCCTGGGCAGGCGTCGAGAACCTGGAGGAGCGCATCGTCGCAGGCGCCGTCGATCCGCTGGTGCTGGAGCATCTGCGAGCCAAGTGAGGCTCAGGCGCCCACGATTCTCGACAGGTTGCGCAGGCTGGTGACCAGGGCGCTCGTGTAGCCGAGTAGCCGGCCCGCCCACTTCGTGACCGCGCCGGCTATCTGGGCGGCCACCAGCGGGATCGTCACCACGAAGAGGGCCTCGGCCGCCCAGACGATCACGCGGGCGACCAGGTCGGCGATGAGGTCGCGGACGATGTCGCGGGTGAACCGCACCAGGTTTCCGGCGGCCTGGGTCGCGGCCGCCATCGCCGACGAGGCGGCGCCCAAGCCGCCTGCGGCCTGCACGTTGCAGGTCATCATCGCCCGGTACGCGTCGGCGGCGGCGCCCTGCCAGTCGGGCAGGTCGGCGGACACCTGCGACTGCAGGGTGGCGGACACGTCGGCGAGCTCGGTAGCCATCCGGTCCCAGCTCGCGGCGTGCGCGGCGACCACGTCGGGCATGCCGGTGAGCCTGTCGAGCATCTCCCGCAGCGGGTCGAAATACTCCATCGCCCAGCCGAGCCCGTTCGCCAGCAGCGCGCTGAGCGGGTCGAGCGTGATGGACACGCCCTCGATCGCGAGTGAGCCGCCGGCCAGCAGGTCGTCGACCCAGCCCTCGCTGCGGATCGCACTGGTCAGGCCCGAGATGCCGTCGGGCAGAGACGTGCCGGTCCACGGGGTGCGAGTCGAGACGACCGGGGCGATCAGGGCGTCGCTCATGCGCCGCCGCCGCCCGCCTGGCGGATGGTCCGGGCCGCGGCGTCGTCGGTTTGCCCGTACGCCTCGGCGGACTGTTCGAGCGCGTCGGCGGCCAGCGCGAGGTTCTCCTCGACGTAGGCGAGCAGGGTGTCATGGCGTACCCGGCGGCCCTCGAGAATGCCGGGGATCCACGAGCACAACATCCCGTACGCGGCGTCGTCCTGGGTGATGTGCGCACCGGCTGACCGGACCGCGGCGAAGCGGGCGCGCACGGCGTCGACCTGCGTGGCGTGCCGCCGGATCTGGGTCGCGTCGGCCTGGAAACCGTCCACCATGCCCGGCGACGGTATCAACGAGCATCAACATGGCGTACGTCCTTTCAGGCGCGCAGGTAGGCGAGGACGGCCCGGACGCGCCGGTGGTCGTCGGCGTCGGGTGGCAGTTCCAGTTTCGTCAGCACGCTCCCGATGTGTTTGGCGACGGCCGCCTCGGTGACGACCAGCGCACGGGCGATCGCGGTGTTGGACCGGCCCTCCGCCACCAGGGCGAGCACCTCACGTTCCCGCGGTGTCAGCAGCAGGAGCGGGTCGCGGCGGCGCGCCAGCAGCTGGCGGACCACCTCGGGGTCGACGACCGTGCGGCCGTCCGCGATGGCGAGGATCGCGTCGACGAACTCGGTCACGTCGCCGATGCGGTCCTTCAGCAGGTATCCGACAGCTGTCGAGCGGCCCGAATCGAGCAGCTCGGACGCGTACGTCTGCTCGACGTACTGGCTCAGCACCAGGACCGGCAGGTCCGGATCGGCGGCGCGCAGCGCGATCGCGGCCTGCAGGCCCTCGTCGCTGAAGCCGGGTGGCATACGCACGTCGGTGACCACGACGTCCGGTGCGAGCTCGACGACCGCGTCGCGCAGCGCGTCCGCGTCGCCGACGGCCGCGACGACTTCGTGGCCGAAGCGTTGGAGGATCACCGCGACGCCCTCGCGCACGATCAGGCCGTCTTCGGCGATGACAACGCGTAGTGCACGGTTCTCCGGGGCGGTGGACGTCGTCATGCCGGCACCGGAATCTCGATACGCACGAGGGTCGGCCCGCCCGGTGGGCTGCTCAGCGCGACCGTGCCGTCGACCGCCGCGACCCGGTCGGCCAGGCCGATCAGCCCGGTGCCCCGGGTGGGGTCGGCGCCGCCGTGCCCGTCGTCGCGGACCTGCAGGACGAACTGCCCGCCGGCCAGCTCGCCGGTGACCGAGACGCGCTGCGCCTCGCTGTGTTTGGCAACGTTCGTCAGGGTCTCCACCACCACGAAATAGGCCGTCACCTCGATGATCGGCGACAGACGCCCGGGCAGTTCGATCGTCACGTCGACCGGTATGGGCACGGTGGCCACGACCTCGCCGACGGCGGCTTCCAGACCGCGGTCGGTGAGGACCTTCGGGTGTACGCCCCGGATCAGCTCACGAATCTCGGTCAGCGCCTGTTTCGCCAGCTCGTGAGCGGTGGCGACCTGCTCGGCTGCGGCTGAGCCACTGGGTATCTCGAGCCGTGCGAGACCGAGTTTCATGCTGAGCGCGACCAGACGCTGCTGGGCGCCGTCGTGCAGATCGCGCTCGATGCGGCGGCGCTCCAGCTCGAAGGCATCGAGCAGCCGGGCGCGGGAGCGGGTCACCTCGACCAGCTTCACGTCGGCGTCGTCGGCCCGGGGCGCGAGGATCGCTCGTGCCATGGCGGCGCGAGCACCGGCCCAGGCGGTCACCGGATAGGCCATGATGATCGCCAAGGGGACGCCCCCGAACGCGACCGGGACCGTCACCCACAGCGACTGGTCGTTGGCATAGAACGGGGTCAGGATCACCCAGAACGGGATCAGGATCGCCCCGGCGAGCACCGCGGCGTCCATCCAGCACAGCATGAGCGCTGACAACAAGGTATAGCCGAGCTCGCGCCAGGTCGCCGTCTCGCGCAGGCGGAACATTACCCAGCCGCGGATGCCACGCCGTGGTGGTGGCCCGTGCGGGTCGGGAAGGGTGTCGTCGTCGACTAGTCTCATGCGCCAGCGCTCCATGCGCGCGATGCCGACGGCGGCGAGAACGGTGCCCACATACGCCGCGACGCCGACGACCACGATGGACAGGATGACGCCGACGCCGATCAGGACCGTGAGGAGCGCGAACGTCACCAGGCCGAAGCCGACGCCGCCGACAAGGTAGGTCAGGGACCGCCAGGGCCAGGCCGAGCAGAGGAACTGCGTCGGCCGCATCGTGAGCGCTTCGAGCGCGTTGCGAACCGGCATGCGAGGCACCGTACCGGCCCGGCCGGGGCCCTGTCGGTAGTGCTGGATATACCTTCAAGACTCCATCCAGCTCCACTGTGCTCGCCGCCGCCGGCCGCTTAGCTGGACGCCATGACGAGGCAGCACACACCACCAGCGGTCGAGCTCCACGAGGTGACCAGGACGTACGGCACCGGGCCGCACCGCGTCACCGCTCTGGACCGGCTCGACATCGCGTTTCCGAGGGGAACGTTCACGGCCGTCATGGGTCCGTCCGGTTCCGGCAAGTCGACGTTGCTTCATTGCGCGGCGGGGCTCGACCGGCCGAGCGCCGGCGAGGTGATGATCGACGGCACGGCGATCGGGGGCCTGTCCGAGCGGATCCTCACGGAGTTGCGACGGTCCCGAGTCGGCTTTGTCTTCCAGGCCTTCAACCTGATCGCCGCGCTGACCGCGGCACAGAACGTGGCATTGCCGTTGCGCCTGGCCGGGCGGTCGCCGGCGCCCGGCGAGGTGACGGCCATGCTCGGCGAGGTCGGGCTCGCCGAGCGGGCCGCGCATCGCCCGGTGGAGCTGTCCGGCGGGCAGCAGCAGCGCGTCGCCATCGCGCGCGCCCTGGTCACCCGCCCGGCGGTGGTGTTCGCGGACGAACCGACCGGTGCGCTGGACGCGACGTCCGGGCGTGAGGTGCTGCGACTGCTGCGGCAGGCCGTGGACCGGCATGGCCAGACGATCGTGATGGTCACGCACGACCCGTTCGCGGCCGCGCACGCCGACCGGGTGTTGTTCCTGGGCGACGGCCGGATCGTTGACGATCTCCACAGCCCGTCCGGCGCGCGGGAGATCGCCGTGCGGACCGCGCGGCTCGAGGAGGCCCGTCCGGGCCGTGGCACCGCGGCGGTGGCGCCGTGACCCTGGCCTGGCAGATGGTGCGGCACCGTTTCGGCAGCTTCGCGGGCACGTTCGTGGCGATCGCGGCCGGTGTGGCGCTGGTCGCGGGCGCCGGCACGTTACTGCTCGCGTCCCGCCCGGCGACGCCCGAGCGCTACTCCGCCGCACCGGTGATGGTGCAATCGCCGGCGGTCGGTCAGGACGACCTGGGCCACCCGGAATATCGCTCGTGGACGCCGCCGGAGGCGGCCGGGCTCGCCGCCCGGCTGGGTTCGCTCCCGGGGGTCACCGCAGCCGTGCCCGATCCGATCTTCTACGTGCAGCGTCTGACGGGTGGGCACGCTACCGGCGACCCGGAAACCGCACGCTCCGACGGGCACGCGTGGTCCGCGGCCGCGCTCGGTGGTTACCGGCTCACCTCCGGACGGGCACCCGCTCGCGACGGTGACGTCGCCGTCGGGGGTGCCACGCCGGGATCGCTGATCGAGGTGGTGACCGCGGCCGGGCCGGCGACCTGGACCGTGACGGGGACACTCGACGGACCCGGCTTGTACGTCGCGGACACCACCGCGTCGCGCCTCGCGGGTGGGGTCCGCGTCATCGGACTGACCGGCACCGGCGATCCCGAAACGGTCGCGGCTGCCGCGCGGGGTGTGGTGGGCAGCGCCGGAACAGTGCTGACCGGTGGCGCACGCAGCGTGCTCGAACCCGGCAGCGAGTCCCGCGTCCGGTGGATCGGCGCGCAGCTCCTCATCGCGATGATGGGGCTGAGTCTGTTCGTCATGGTGTTCGTCGTCGCCTCGACGTGTGCGCTGAGCACCAGGCAGCGTGCCCGCGAGATCGGTCTGCTCCGGACGATCGGGGCCACGCCGGGCCAGGTACGGCGTCTGATGTATTCCGAGACGCTGGTGGTCGCGACGATCGCGGGGCTGGTCGGCGTGCCGGCCGGCGCGTTGGCGGCACCCCTGCTGGCACGGCCGATGATCGACGTCGGAGTCGAGCCCGCCACGTTCGTGGTGCCGGCGCAGCCGATGGCCTGGGTCGCGGCGTTCGTTCTCGGCGTGGTCGTCGCGGTTGCCGGCGTCACCGCCGCTGCCCGCCGGTCCAGCCGGATCTCCCCGCTCGGCGCGTTGCGGGAGGCTGCCGCCGACCGGCGTCCGATGACGGCGGTGCGGTGGATCGCCGGGGTCGGGACGACCGCGGGTGGGGTGGCGCTGCTGGCCGGGTTGCCGTCGATGCCGATCACCACCCGGTCGACCGCCGGGCTGGGCGCGGCGATGCTGCTGCTCACCGCGGCCGCGATGCTGGCGCCGCCGCTGATCGTGCCGTTGGTGCGGGTGGTGACCTGGCCGTGGCGGCGGGCGGCGACCGGCATGCTGGTGCGGGAGGGGACGCTGGTCGCGGTTCGCCGGGTGGCCTCCACCGCCGTGCCGGTGCTGCTGACGGTCGGCTTCATGGTGCTTCTCACCGGGACGGTGGCGACCATCGAACGGGCCACCGGCGCGGACGAGACCGCGAAGATCCCGGTGGCTGAGATCCTGGCGCCGGACGGCACACCGGGACTCAGCGACGCGGTGGTCCGCGCACAGAGCGGGACGTCCAGTCTGCCGACCCGGGTGCTCATCGGAACGGCGGCGGGCGCAAAAGGCTACGACGTCGCGGGGGTGGACGACGATCGCGCGAGCCGGGGTGCCGTCCTGAACCGGTCGACGGCTCGGGAACTGAAGGCCGCCGCCGGGACGACGCTTACTGTCCGCTGGGCGGACGGCTCCGCGGACCGGTTACCGGTCACGGCCGTCGTGGCGGACACGGAGCCGGGTGTCGCGGTGCCCCGGGACCTGGTGCGACGGCACGATCCGGTCGCGCTCACCGATGCCGTGCAACTCCGCGGCCACGCGGTCGCCGCGCCCGGCGCCCAGGTGATGTCCGCGCGGGCGTACGTCCAGGGTCAGATCGACCAGGAGGGCCGGCTCCTCGACCTGTTCCTGGTGGTCCTGATCGGGCTCACCGTCGGCTACACGGGGTTAGCCGTGGCGAACACGCTGCTGATGGCTACGGCCGCACGGCGGGCGGAATTCCGGGCGCTGCGGCTCACCGGCGCGACCACCGGTCAGGTGCTGCGGGTTACCTCGGCGGAGGCGGTGCTGGCGGTCGTCATCGGGACCGGCCTGGCGGCGGCGGTCGCGGCGGTCTCTCTCGACGGCATGCGGTCGGCGGTCGCGGCCGAGCTGAACCGGGCGGTGGACGTGGTGATCCCCTGGCCGGCGGCGCTGACGGTGATGGCGGTCTGTGTCGTGGTGGCCGTGATCGCCACCGCGGTTCCGATTCTGCGGGGGCGGACGGTGACATGATCGGGAAGAGGACAATGTCGGGGGCGAAACACGACCGGAACGTAGGGTTCTTCATCCCGTCGGGGCATGCTGGGATGAGACGGCCGTCACACCCACGCGTGGAAGGGACCCCACCGCATGCTCAACCTCTCGATCCTGCTGGAGGACAGCGCTCGGACCAATCCGGAGCGGGCCGCGGTGGTGCTCGGCGAGCAGCGGCTGACGTATGCGCAGGTCAACGCCGCGGCGAATCAGGTCGCCGGCATGCTGGTCGCGCGGGGGATCCGGCCCGGCGACAAGGTGGCGCTGTCCTGCCCGAATCTTCCCTACTTCCCGATCGTCTACTACGGCATCCTCAAGGCCGGCGCGGTGGTCGTGCCGCTGAACGTGCTGCTCAAGGGACGCGAGATCGCCTACCACCTGGACGACTCGGACGCGAAGGCGTATTTCTGCTTCCAGGGCACCGCCGACCTGCCGATGGGCACCGAGGGATTTGCCGGGTTCGGGCAGGTGGAACACTGCGAGCATTTCTTCCTGATCACGGCGGATCCGGCGGCGCCGTCGCCGATCGACGGGACGGAGACACTCGGGGCGGCGCTGACCGGGCAGTCCCCCGTCTTCGAGCCGGTGCTGCTGACCGAGACGGATCCGGCGGTCATCCTCTACACGAGCGGGACGACCGGGCAGGCCAAGGGTGCCGAGCTGTCGCACTCGAACCTGGTCCTCAACGCCCTCACGTGCAACCGGCTGTTCCAGACGGTGCCGGGGACCGACACGCACCTGGCCGTGCTGCCGCTGTTCCACTCGTTCGGCTCGACGGTCAACATGAACGCGGGCTTCGCGACGGCGTCCACGCTGGTGCTGCTCCCCCGGTTCGACGCGGAGGCGGCGGTCCAGCTGCTCGAAAAGGAGAACGTGACGTTCTTCGCCGGGGTGCCGACGATGTATTGGGGGCTGCTCAACGCGCTCACCGCCGGCGTGGACGTGGAACGGATCGCGCGGAACATGCGACGGGCGGTGTCCGGGGGGTCGAGCCTGCCGATCGAGATCATCCGGGAGGTCAAGGAGCGCTTCGGGGTGACGATCCTCGAGGGGTACGGGCTGTCGGAGACCTCGCCGGTGGCGACGTTCAGCGACCCGAACGGCGATCCTCGGCCGGGATCGATCGGGATTCCGATCTGGGGCGTCGAGCTGAAGCTCATCGACGAGCTGTGGAACACGATCGACGCCGTGGACGAGATCGGCGAGATCGCGATCCGCGGGCACAACATCATGCGCGGGTACTACAACCGGCCGGAGGCGACCGCGGAGGTCATGCGGGACGGCTGGTTCCGCAGCGGCGACCTCGGCAGGCGGGACAAGGACGGCTTCTACTACATCGTGGACCGCGCCAAAGACATGATCATCCGGGGTGGGTTCAACGTCTACCCGCGGGAGATCGAAGAGGTCCTCATGATGCACGAGGCGGTCTCGCTCGCGGCGGTGATCGGCGTGCCGGACCCGCGGCACGGCGAAGAGGTCAAGGCGTTCGTGATCCTCAAGCCGGGTGCGGCGGTCACCGAGGACGAACTGGTCGAGTGGGGCAAGGAGCAGATGGCGGCATACAAATATCCGCGGATCGTCGCCATTGTGGAGTCGCTGCCGATGACGGCCACCGGTAAACTGCTCAAACGGGCCCTGAGCTGAGAGTCGCGCGACGCGACCTTTCCGGCTCCGATGGGCGAGACGGACCAAACGCGCGCGCTCGGTGATCGGCCGATGCCGATTCGTAAGCGTGGTGTGATCGATCGAGACCGTTGGCGGACCGCACCGAGACCGAGCCATCCATAGACTCAGCCGATCACGCGGAAGCCAGCCGTGTGGTGGACGCCGGTTGACAGCCGGCATCCGCTGCCGGTGGCGTGCAGCCGCGGCGCGACTGCGGCGGCGGGCAGGCCGCCGCGCGGGGACACGCAGCCCCGGCGTCGCGGCGTGCATGCCGTTGCCTGCGGCAGGCACGGCATGCCATGCGGCGAGGACGCCGCTGCCAGTGGACGGCAGCTGAGCGGAGGGCCACGAACGCCTGTCCACCGGCTTCGGCAAGCAGGGCCTGCGAACGCCTGTGCGCAGGCCTCGGTAAGCAGCGCCCGCGAACCCCTGCCCGCCGGCTTCGGTGAGCAGGGCCTGCGAGCATGGCCGCACCCTCAGCGGACAAGCGCGCCGTCCGGGCGATGGTCAGCGCGAGGGGCAACGGCGGCAACGGGATCGGGTGCCAGGCCTTGATTCTTGCGTTCGTACCGCACAGTAGGAACCGGGCGACCGGGGACGGAACGGGGGACTGGAAGGTGAGTACAGCGTTAGCGACCCGGCCTGCGCCGGGTGGACGGGAGCTCCGCAAAACCGCTCCCTCAGGTGGCGAGCTCACGCGGCGGCGAGGGCTCGCCCGGCGGGTCCGCGGGCTGCGACGGACCTCGCCGGGGCGCCTGCAGCTCATGATGGGCCTGCTCGTCGGGCTCGCGATCCTGGTCGGGCTGGTCGCGGGGCTCGCCGGATACTCGACACGCTCCGGCACCAGCGATCTCGGCGGGCGGGCGCAACCGCTCTATGTGGAAGCGGAGACGATCTACTCGGCGCTGGCCGACGCGGACACCACGGCGGCGCAGGCCTTCCTCGCCGGCGGGCTGGAGCCCCCGGCGTTGACCCGGCGCTATGAGGACGATCTCGAACGAGCCTCGGTCGCGCTGAGTGCGGCGGCACGGCGTACCGGGGAAGGAAGCGCGACCGCGGCGGCCGTGCGGGACCTGACGTCAGGGGTTTCGCGGTACGCGGAGCTCGTCGCCACCGCGCGCGCGGACAACCGGCAAGGGCTGCCGGTCGGGGCGTCCTATCTCGCGGCCGCGTCCCGGCTCAACCGCGACACGCTGCTGCCGCGTGCCGATGCGCTGTTCACGCTGTCGCGCGGCGAAGTGGACCACGGGTTCGCCGGGGCGCGCAGTGTGCTGTGGCTGGTGTTCCTGGGGCTGCTGCTGGTCGTGCTGGTCGTCGCGCTGCTGCGGGCACAGCGTTATCTGAGCCGGGCCACGCGGCGGACCTTCAACGTGCGCCTGATCGCCGCGACCGGGCTGACCGTCGCGCTGGCCGTGGGCGCCACCGGACTGTTCATCGCGCAGAACGTGCACCTGCACCGGGCCGCGCACGACGGGTCCACGCCGATGAAGAGCATCGCGGACGGGCGGATCCTCGCGCTGCAGATCCGCGGCGACGAGGCGCTGACGCTGGCCGCGCGCGGCAGCGACACCGAGTCGGAGAAGAAGCTGCAGGCGGCCAAGCAGCAGCTCGAAGCACGCGACGGGCCGCTGACCGACCCGGCCTACGCGAGGATCGATCCGGGGCTGGGCCTGCGGATGCGGCAGGCGGCGACGCAATTCCAGCGGTACGCCGACCTGCACACCAAGGTGCATGCGATGGACACCGGCGGCGACTACGAGGGCGCGGTCAGGCTGGCGATCGGCACGGACACGACGGCGACGTTCGAGAACGTGCGCTCGGCGATGGACGAGGCGTTCGAGGGGCGCAAGGCCGTGTTCACCGAGGAGATCCATTCGGCGGGGCGGGGGCTGGGCGTGTTCACCGTGCTGGGGCTGGTCCTGGCACTGATCATTTGCGCGCTGGTGATCGCCGGCGTCCGGCCGCGGCTTGAGGAGTACCGATGATGCGTCGTCGTGTGGTAGCCGTGATCGCCTCCTTGGCCCTGCTCGGCCTCGCCGCCGGGTGCGCGGGCGACTCGTCCACCTTGGACCGGCCGAAGCCGCAGGCCGCGCCGGGCCACCGCATGATGCCCGCACAGCCCACACCACCCGCACAGCCCGGCGAAGCGCAGAAAACGGACGAATCCTGCAATCCCCGGGCCAGCGTGCGCCCCACGACACCGCTGCCCCCACCGGGGAAGATGCCCGCCGGCACGTACATGGCGAAGATTCAGAAGGACGGGCGGCTCATCCTCGGGACCAGCCAGGACACGTTGCTGTTCAGCTCGCGCAACCCGTTGACCGGGCGGGTCGAGGGCTTCGACGTCGACATGGGACGGCAGATCGCGCAGGCGATCTTCGGGGATCCGGACAAGATACAGATCAAGGTGATCGCCTATGACGACCGCGTGGATGCCCCGCGCAACGGGGATGTGCATATAGTCGCGGACACCATGACCGCGAACTGCGCACGCTGGAAAGACGTGAACTTCTCCAGCATCTACTACGAGGCCGGGCAAAAGGTCCTGGTCTCCACGAACTCGCCCGCCAAGAGCATCGAGGACCTCGGCGGCAAGCGGATCTGCTCGGCGGCCGGGTCGACGTCGTACGACAACATCGCGAAGGTGAAGACCAAACCGATCCCGGTGGCCATGCCCGCGTTCGGCGACTGCCTGGTCGCCTTCCAGCTGGGACAGGTCGACGCGATCTCGACCGACGACACGATCCTGGCCGGAATGGCGGCGCAGGACCCCTTCGCCAAGGTGATCGGGCCCCGCTTCACCGAGGAGCCGTACGCCATGGCGATGTCGGCGGATCATCCCGAGTTCACCGCGTTCGTCAATGCTGTCCTGCAGAAGAACCGCGAGAACGGGACATGGGCAGCGACGTACAAGAAATGGCTGGGTGCGTTCGGCCCGGCACCAAAACCGCCGGCGGCTCAGTACAAATGACAGCGCCCTCGATCGCCCCGGCCGACGCCGAGCTCCTGCGCCTGGAGACGGCGGTGACCGCGATCGCCACGAACCTGGTCGACCTGGACGACAACCCGGCCCGCAAGGACCTGGACAAGACCTCGTTGACCGGGCGTACGGCGGCGGCCTGGGCGGATGCGACCGAAGCTCTCGGCCAGTTGTGGGACGGCTACCGCATGCTGACCGAGCTGATCGCGCGTGCCCGCACGCTGCGCGACCAGCGCAGGCTCAGCGATGCCGATCGGGCCGCGTTCGTGCACGAGGTGCTCGGCAAGTCGGTCACGCTGTCCACGGCGACGGTGCCGCTGGCGCAGCGCGGGCTGCTCGGCGCCGGGCAGGTGCGCACCACGTGCACGCCGGGTGAGCTGCTGTCCGCGATGGAGGCGGCGTTCGCCACCGCGGTCGACGTCGCGGTGAAAGCCGGTGAGGCGTGGCAACGGATGCTGCCGGTCGCGGCGGAACTGGCCGCGGCGGTCGATAACGTGCGTGCGCTGACCCGGGCCGCGGGCGGCTCGACGGCGGCGATCGACGAGGCCGACCGGCGGCTGGGACGGTTCACGGCACTGCTCGCGACCGATCCCCTCGGCGCACCGGAGAACGACCTTTCCGGCGTACGGGAAATGATCGTGAAAGCCGACGCCGAGCGCACCTCGGCCGCCGAGCTGCGCGACTCTCTCAGCCATCGTCTGTCCGAGGCACATCGTCTGGCTCTCGAACTCGACGAGGCCCGGACGAAAGCGGACGCCGGGGCGTTCGCGGTCGCGGACCGATTCGAGGAGAAGGACATCATGCGCGTACGCAGTGGCGATCTGCGACCGGACCTGACCGCCGTGGAGGCGCTCGCCGCGGCCGGTCAATGGACCCTGATCAGCCCGCGACTGGCCGAGTGGACGCGGCGTGCCCGGGAACGCCTGACCGCGCTGCGCGCCGCCGACGCCGGTAACGCCGGACTGCTCGCCGCCCGCAACGAGCTGCGCGGACGGCTCGACGCGTTCCGGGCGAAGGCGCTGTCGCGGGGGCTCGGCGAACACACCGCGCTGACCCCGTTGCACGACGCCGCCCGCGCCGCGCTCTACACCGCACCCTGCGACCTGGCGGCCGCCCGCGCCGCCGTGAACGCCTACCAGGAAGCGCTGACCGCCGAGATCGCGAGGTACCACCGATGAGATGCGAACGCCCAGGCTGCGACGGAACGATCGACGACGGCTACTGCGACACCTGCGGCCTGGCGCCGTTACTGCGGCCCGGGACGGCGGCGAGCTCCCCGTCCGCCCGCACCGGTCCACTGTCCACGCGATCGGCCGGAAGCGGCCGCACGACCGGCTCCCGCACCGCGTCCCGCCGTCGCTTCGGGGGCGGGCTGGTCGACGTCGCGCCGATCGTGCAGGCCGACCCGGCCACCGCCATCATGGCGAACGCCGAGATCGCCGAGGACAAGCGCTACTGCGCGAAGTGCAAGAACCCGGTCGGGCGCTCGCGCGGCGACCGGCCCGGACGGCCCTCCGGCTTCTGCCCGGCCTGCGGCGAGCCGTTCAACTTCACCCCGAAACTGGTCAAGGGCGACCTGATCGGCGGGCAGTACGAGGTGGTCGGCGCGCTCGCGCACGGCGGTCTCGGCTGGATCTACCTGGCCGTCGACCGCAACGTCTCGGACCGGTGGGTGGTGCTCAAGGGCCTGCTCAACTCCGACGACGAGGACGCGCTGGCGGCGGCGGTCGCGGAACGCCGGTTCCTGGCCCAGGTCGAGCACCCGAACATCGTCAAGATCTACAACTTCGTGGAGCACGACGGCGCCGGGTACATCGTGATGGAGTTCGTCGGCGGGAAGTCGCTCAAGACCATCCTCAAGGACCGGATGACGGCCAACGGCGGGCGCATCGATCCGCTCCCGGTCGACCAGGCCCTGGCGTACATGCTGGAGATCATGCCGGCGTTCGGTTATCTGCATGACCGTGGCCTGATCTTCTGCGACTTCAAACCGGACAACGTGATCCAGTCCGGCGACCAGATGCGGCTTATCGACCTGGGCGCCGTCGTCCGCGTCGACGACCTGGACGCCGACATCTACGGCACGCCCGGCTACCAGGCGCCGGAGATGGCGGCCGAGGGGCCGTCGATCGCGTCCGACCTGTTCACGATCGGCCGCACCCTCGCGGTGCTCACCACCGACTTCCGCGGGTACCAGTCCACGTTCTCCGACAGCCTGCCGGCTCGCACCGAGTTCGACGTCTACGAGCGGTTCGAGTCGTTCTACCGGCTGCTGCTGCGCGCGACCCGCAAGGAGGCGGCCGCCCGGTTCGTCGACGCCGCCGAGATGACCGAGCAGATGCTGGGCGTGCTGCGGCAGGTGCTGGCCACCGACGGCACGCCGCGACCGGCGCCGTCCCGGCTGTTCACCGGCGAGCTGCGCACCGACCTCAAGTCGGACATACCCCGCTGGCAGGACCTGCCGACCCCGCTGATCGACCTCACCGACGAGGCCGCGGCGTTCCTGGCCTCGGTCACCGTCACCGACCCGGCCGAGGTGCTCACCCTGCTCCGGACCGCCCCGGCGCAGACGTTCGAGGTGCGCCTGCGAGAGCTGCGGGCCCGCATCGACCAGGGGCAGTTCGACGAGGCCGCCCGTACGCTGCGGGCGATCGACAACGCGGACTGGCGGGTCGCCTGGTACGACGGGTTGCTCGCGCTGGCCACCGGCCGGTACGACGACGCGCGGCAACGGTTCGACGCGGTCTACTCGGCGCTCCCCGGCGAGCTGGCCCCGCAACTGGCGCTCGGCCTCTGCCTGGAACTGGCCGGGGCGCACCAGGCCGCGGCCGGGTACTACGACGTGGTCAGCCGCACCGATCCGGCGTACACGACGGCGGCGGCCGGGCTGGCTCGCTGCCGCCTGCACGCCGGCGACCGCAGCGGGGCCGTCGAGGCGTACAACCGGGTGCCGGGCACCTCCTCGGCGTACCGCAGCTCGCAGGTGGGCGCGATCCGGGCGCTGGTGCAGGGGGCCACCGACCACGACTCGCTGTCCGCGGCGGCGGCGCTGCTCGACCGGCTGGAGATCGAGGCGGCGCAGCTCGCCGCGCTGCGGGCGGAACTGCTGGAGGAGGCGTTGCGCGGGATCGGCGGACGGGACACGATACCGGCCACAGTGCTGGGTGCGACCCGCGTCGGGCAGGTCCGGGAACGGGACGTACGGTTCGCGCTGGAGAGCGCGTACCGGGAGATGGCGCAGGCGGCTCACGGGCCGGAGAAGATCCGCCTCGTCGATCTCGCGAACGCCAGCCGTCCGCGGACCCGGACCTGAGGAACGAGGCACGATGACGATGACCGAATGCGCCTCGTGCGCGGACGAGCGGGCCGCCGGCGCGGCCTTCTGCGAAGCGTGCGGACGGCAGCTGAGCGGCGAACCGGCCTGCCCGAACTGCGGTACCGCCGGCTCGGTGGGCGCGGACGGCTACTGCGAGAACTGCGGCATGCTCGCGGTCCGGCCCCGCGATCACCTGGAGGCCGACGCGGGCGAGGTGGCCGCCGCGGTGACCGACCGCGGGCAGCGCCACCACCGCAACGAGGACGCGATGTGGCTGGCCACCCGCGGCACCGATGTGGACGTGGTGATCAGCGACGGGGTGTCGGCGTCGTTCGATCCGGACGTGGCGTCGCTGACCGCCGCCGAGACGGCCGGCGCGCTCCTGGCCCAGGCGCCCGACGTCGCCGCCGCCGACGTCGCCGCCGCCATCGTCGCCGCGAAGGAGGCGGTGGCGGCACTGGCCTCCGAAGGCGACGACCCGCGGCGGCAGATGTCCAACCCGGCCTGCACGATCGTGGTCGCCGCGGTCCGCGGCGCCGACGTGTCGATCGGCTGGGTCGGCGACAGCCGCGCCTACTGGTTGCCCGCCGACGGCCCGGCCGAGCAGCTCACCGAGGACGACTCCTGGGCCACCCACGTGATCAAGATGGGTGCCGACCCGGAGGTGGCGCTGCGCGACCCGAAGGCGCACGCGATCACCGCGTGGCTCGGCGCCGATGCCGGCCCGGTGCCGCCGCGGACCGGCGAGTTCACCGTGACCGTGCCCGGTCACCTGGTGCTGTGCAGTGACGGCCTGTGGAACTACCTGCCGGACGCGGGCGATTTCGCCGACGTCGTCCGGGCGGCCTTGCGCTCGCAGGGCACATTGATCGATACGGCCCGCGCGCTGGCGGATCTGGCCAACGAGGCGGGCGGCGCCGACAACATCACCGTGGCCCTGATTCCCGTACACCCAGCAGACGTCAAGGAGTAGGGATGCCGTACACCGCCGAGGCCTTCCAGAACGAATTTCTCGCGCTGGGCGCGACCGAGGTCAACGCGATCGTCACGGTGACGTCGTCCGGGGCCGAAGGCGGCCACCGGACGTCCGGCGCCACCGAGATCATCATCGTCGACGCGTCCGGGTCGATGCAGGCCGAGGGCCGTATCAGCGCCGCCCGGCAGGCCGCCAAGGCGGCCGTCGACTGCATCGACGACGGCGTGCATTTCGCGATCATCGCCGGAGTGAGCACGGCGCAGCAGCTCTACCCGGCGCCTGGCGAGCTGGCCGTGGCCAGTGCGCAGACCCGGGCCGACGCGATCCGCTCGATCGACCGGCTGCAGGCCAGCGGCGGCACCGCGATGGGCGCCTGGCTGCTGCTCGCGTCCCAGCTGTTCGGGCTGCGGCCCGGCGACATCGCGCACGCGATCCTGCTGACCGACGGCGACAACGGCGAACGCTCGGGCTATCTGGAGACCGTGCTCGCCTCGATCGCCGGGCAGTTCACCTGCGACTGCCGCGGCGTCGGCGTGAACTGGAAGGTCTCCGAGCTCCGCAAGATCGCCGAGGCGATGCTCGGGACGGTCGACATCGTCGCGCACCCGTCCGGGCTGGCCCAGGCGTTCCAGGAGATGATGACCGCCGCGATGGGCAAGACCAGCGCGGACGTCCAGCTCAAGGTGTGGACGCCGGTCAACGCGTCGGTGCGTTTCGTCAAGCTGGTCGAGCCGCAGGTCATGGACCTGACGGGCAAGCGGATCGAGGACGGGCCGCGCGCCGGGCGCTACCCGCTCGGCTCGTGGGGTGCCGAGAGCCGTGACTACCACCTGTGCGTCGACGTGCCGGCCGGGTCCGCGGGCGACGAGATGCTGGCCGCTCGCGTGTCCGTCATGGAGGGCGACGACGTGCTGGTGCAGGCCCGGATCCGGGCGGTGTGGACGGAGGACACGGCACTGTCCACCCGGATCAGCCGCGAGGTGGCGCACTACACCGGGCAGGCCGAGCTGGCCGAGGCGATCCAGGACGGCATCAAGGCCCGCGAGCACGGCGACGACGTCACGGCCACGCTGAAGTTCGGGCGGGCCGCGCAACTCGCGCACGAGAGCGGTAACACGGCCACCGAGGAGCTGCTCGCCACGGTCGTCGACATCGAGGACGCGGCCACCGGTACGGTCCGGTTGCGGCGCAAGGTGAACGCCGAGGACGAGATGGCGCTGGACACGCGCTCGACGAAGACGGTCCGGGTGGGCCGTTCGCAATGACGACATACACGTGCCCCAAGGGGCATTCGTCGGAAACCGACGACTTCTGCGACACCTGCGGCGCGAAGATCGACGGCGTCTCCCCTCCCCGTACGCCGGTGCCCCAGCCCGTAGCGGATTGCCCGAACTGTGGTGCTCCCCGCGCGGGCGGCACCCGGTTCTGCGAGGACTGCGGGTACGACCACGACACGGGGAAGATCCCGGTGCTGTCGGTGGCGCCGCCGGTCGTGGCCCCCGTCGCGGCGTGGACGGCGACGATCGCGGTCGACCGGGAATACTTCGAGGACAACGCGATCGAAGGCGTCGACTTCCCGGACGAGACGCCGTCGCGTACGGTCGCGCTCCCGCCCCCGCAGCTGCGCATCGGCCGGCGCAGCTCGTCGAAGGGCACCAACCCGGAGATCGACCTGTCCGACACCGATCCGGGGGTGTCGCACAGCCACGCGCTGCTGACGTTGAGCGTGGACGGGGTGTGGCTGGTGTCCGACCTGGGCTCGACCAACGGGACGTATGTGAACGGCGAGCAGCAGGCGATGGGGGCGGGGCAGTCGCGGGCGCTGAAGGACGGCGACCAGGTGCACGTCGGCGCCTGGACGACGATCACGCTGCACGCGCCGATCTAGCCGGCTCGTGTCCAACACCACAACCGTTGCGGGGTTGCGGCTGGCAGGATCGATGGGTGCTGCAACGTGTGGATCTCGGCGAGGTGCCGTATCAGGAAGCGACCGACGACATGGCCCGCTGGGTCGCCGAGCGTCAGGCCGGCTCCGAGCCTGACCGGCTGTTCCTGCTGAGCCATCCCGAGGTCATCACGTACGGCAAGCTCACCCCGCCCGCCGACCTGCCGTCCAGCGACGAGATCCCGACGGTGCCGGTCGACCGCGGCGGGCACGCCACGTACCACGGTCCCGGCCAGCTGATCGGGTACCTGATCATGGACCTGCGGCAGAAGTCCGGCCCCGCCGACGTGGTCCGCTGGCTGGAGAACGGACTGATCGCCGCGATCGGCTCGCTCGGCTTCGAGACGGTCCGCCGCGACACGCCGAAGGGTGCGGCCAGCCTGGTCGGCGTCTGGACTCCGGCGCACGCCAAGCTGGTCTCCATCGGCATGCGGATCCGGGGCGGCGTGACCAGCCACGGCTTCGCCCTGAACATCGACCCCGACCTGACGGTCTTCGACCGGTTCACCGCCTGCAGCCTGCCGGGCGTCGAGATGACCTCGCTGCGGCGCCTGGCCGAGGCTCAGGGCCGCCCGGTCCCCACCGACCTGCAGGTCCGCGACGCGGTGGCGGCCCACCTCGGCGAGGGCCTACGCCCGCGCGACTCCCACCAGACCGCAGCAGCCTGACCCGTACGTCAGGTGACATGCGGCTCGGTTGCGGCGCCGCACACGGCGGCCAGGGCAGGATGAGCGAGTGGAGACCGACCTTCGATTGGCACAGCGCGCCGCCATCACCGGCGCGGCCGTAGCGTTGCCGCACTTCGCCGCCCTGGCCGACCTGCCGCGCGAGCTGAAGTCGGACGGTTCGGTCGTCACCGCGGCGGACCGTGCCGTCGAGTCGGCGATCCGTGACGTCCTGGGTGCGGCACGTCCCGGCGACGCCGTCCTCGGCGAGGAACAGGGCGAGACCGGCGACATGGCCACCGCCGCCCGGCGGTGGATCGTCGACCCGATCGACGGCACGGCGTTGTTCGTCAACGGCGAGGACCGGTGGCTCATCCTGATCGCCCTGGAAGAGGCCGGCGAGATCACCACGGCGGTGGCCGCCCACCCGGCGCAGGGATCGATCTGGTGGGCACGACGCGACGCCGGCGCCTTCGAGGGCCGCGTCGTGGGCGGCCGGGTGGTGGCGGAGACCGCCGTCCGCGTCTCCCCCGACGGCCCGTCGTCACCCGCCGGCAGCCGCCTTGCCGTGGTCCCCGAGGGCTGGGGTTCCGACATCGTGGCGCCGCTGAAGGCTCTGACCCCGGCCCGCCCGTGGCCCATCCACCCCGCGCTGATGATCGCCCGCGGCGACCTGGACGTGGCCGTGCAGACCGGCGGCCAGATCTGGGACTTCGCCGCGACGTCGCTGATCGTGACCGAGGCCGGAGGCGCCTACTCCGGCGTCAACGGCAGCCGCCGGCCAGGGCCGGGCGCCTCGGTCTACGCCGGGAGTGAGCCCCTCCTCAAGTCCACCCTGGACGTGATCACCGAGTCGTAGCCGTGAGTAAGCCGCCGGCCCGGCCCGCGCCCCGATGCCCGGGCCCGATCACGAAGTTGTCAAAGGTCTACCCGACGCGTACCTCCTGGAAGCCGAGGAAAGTCGTCACGCCGGAGATCAGCGAATCTCCGAAATCGAAGACGAGCAGGCCGAACGGCTCGGGCGCGCCACCCGGGCTCGCGGGCCGCAGCTGCCAGAGCGCCGGCCCGCCGTTCGCCCGGACCGGAACCATCCGGTCCTCCAGGCACGCGTCGGACGCCGCCATCACCGCCCCCACCGTCTCGCGGCCGCGCAGCCACCAGGCGAACGGCGGCATCGCGGTGGTCACGTCCTCCTGGAGGAGTGACACCAGCTCCGGGATGTCGTGCCGCTGGAAGGCATCGGCGTAGCGATCGACCAGAGCACGCTGGGCGGAATCGGACAGCGACGTCGCGGAGCCGGGCGACGCGGCGCGCAGCGTGGCCCGGGCCCGCTGCAACGCGCTGGTCACCGACGGGACACTCGCGTCCAGAAGGGCCGCCACCTCGACGGCCGGCCAGCAGAGGACGTCGCGTAGGATCAGCACCGCGCGCTGCCTCGGCGGCAAATGCTGCAGGGCCGCCACGAAGGCCAGCCGGATCGTCTCGCGGCGCTCCGCCTCGGCGGGCGGGTCGCCCAGCAACGGCAGCACCCACGTGGACTCGGGCAGCGGCGGCCCGAAGTCGCCGTCGCAGGTGAAGTCGGTGGCGCGGGACCGGCGCTGGGCCGAGCGCAACATGTCCAGACAGACGTTGGTGGCTATGCGGTAGACCCACGTGCGCAGCGACGCGCGCCCCGGATCGTACGAGTCGCCGTGACGCCAGGCGCGCAGCAACGTCTCCTGCGCCGCGTCCTCGGCCTCGAACGGCGAGCCCAGCATCCGATAGGCGAACCCCACCAGCTCGCCACGCATTGTGGTGAGCTGATCGTCGAGAACCTTCGGCATGCCGCACAACATACGCGGCGGGTGCGACAAAAATCGGGGTGTGGCGATGAGGATCCGGGACAAGAGACCCGAGGACCAACCCGCGGTCGAGCGTTTCCTGGAGACGCGCTGGGGCGGCACGATCGTCGTCGGGCACGGCACGACGTACGACGCGGCCCGGCTCCCCGGCATCCTCACGACGGATAAATCGGAAATGTCCGGGCTGCTCACCTACGCCGTCGGCGGCGACGGTCTCGAAGTCGTCTCCCTCGACGCGGTGGCGAAAGGCCGCGGCATCGGCACCGCCCTGCTCGAGGAGGCGAAGCGCCGAGCCAAGCCCACCGGCCGCCTGTGGTTGATCACGACCAACGACAACCTCGACGCCATCCGGTTCTACCAGCGTCGTGACCTGCGGATCGTCTCCGTCTCCCCGGGCGCCGCCGACGAGGCCCGCCGGATCAAACCCACGATTCCGCGGATCGGCGACTACGGCATCCCGATCCGCGACGAGATCACCTTGGAGATAATCCTGGGCTGAGGCGCCGCCGAATATCTTGCCCAGTTGCCGACAGAGGTGTTGCGCGTACGGTTCTTTCCGTGTGCAATGGGCTGCGGGGTAAAGGACACCGTGGCCGCGTGGGGGTGCCGCCATCATCCGTGCGCGGCCACGGTCAGCCACAGCACGTCTCCGCGATATCGTTGCGGCACAACGCTTTCCGCCGGTCTTCGGCGATAGTCCTGCGGGCTCACGCCACGCTCGCGTTTGAACGCCGCACTCAGCGCGAACGCACTGCCGTACCCCACGCGCCGCGCCACCGCGGCGATCGTCGCGTCCTCCTGCCGCAACAGATCGGCGGCCAGCGTGATGCGCCAGCTTCCCAGGTACGCCATGGGTGGCTCGCCGACCATCTCGGTGAACCGGCGGGCGAGCGAAGCCCGGGAGACTCCCACGCGAGCGGCGAGCTCGGCGACCGTCCACCCGTACGCGGGATCCTCGTGCATGGACCGCAAGGCGGCACCCACGATCGGGTCGGCCTGGGCCCTGTGCCAGCCCGGGGCGCCGTCGTCCGCACCGGCCAACCACGCGCGCAGCACCGAGACCAGGAGCAGGTCGAGGATGCGGTCCAGCACCAGCTCCTGGGCGGGCCCGGTCGCGGCCATCTCGCGGACGAGGAGGTCGATCAGCGCTTGATCGCCCGCCCCGGCCGGACGGATCAGCAGGCCGGGCAGCGCGTCCAGCAGGCGGCGGCTGACCTCGCTGTGCATCTGATAGGTGCCGCTGAGCATCTCGGTCGCGCCGTCCGGCCCCGCGCCCCACGTGCGCACGCCCAGATCGGTGAAGGTCATCTCGGTGCCGTCCACCGACTCGCATCGCTGACCCGGGTGAATGACGATCTGCGGCGGCGTCTGCGGGCGGTCCGCGATCGTGTACGCCTCGGTGCCGTTCACGACCGCGACGTCCCCCGGCGCGATGCGCGTCGCGGGCGCGTCGTCCTTGATGATCCAGGCATCCCCCCGGACGAGCGTGATCAGCGACAGCGGCGACCGGTCCCGGATCCGCAGCGACCACGGCGGATCCAGGATCGACCGGAGCAGAAAGGCCCCGCGAGCACGCGGCCCGTCCAGCAGCCCTGTCAGCGCATCCATCCGTCAAGCTTTCCAGACCGGCGGCCCGAGCCGGCGTTTTCCACAGCGGCGGCCTCGCCCCAGGTTTTCCACAGGCCGGGCGGCCGGACTTTGCCCATCGGCCGGCCATGCCCCAGACTTTCCAGACCAGCCAGCCAGGCATGGAGAGACCAGGCCGGCACCACCTCAGACTTTCCACACCAGCCGGCCAGGCCCGGAGAGACCCGGCCGGCAAGACCTCAGACTTTCCACACGCTGGTGGCCGCGGCGTCCCTTGCATAGTCCGCGAAATCCTAGGCGGGCCGGCCCAGCGCCTCGCGCACGCCGTCCGCCGGCTGGGCGTTGCGGCCGTCGAGCACGGTCGTGAACACGTCGCCGAGCTCCACCGGCAGGCCGTGCTCGCGCAGGATCTGGGCGTACTCGGTGCCGCTCACCGGCCGGTACGTGATCGTCCGTCCGGTGGCGTGGCTCAGCTCGGCCGCGACGTCGTCGAAGCTGAGCGCGCGCGGTCCGGTCAGCTCGTACCGTTTGCCGTGATGACGCGGGTCGGTGAGGGCCGCGGCCACCACGTCGGCGATGTCGTCCACGTCGACGAACGGCTCCACCATGGCCCCGGCCGGGATCACGATCTCGCCGGCGAGCACCGCGTCCAGCAGGAAGTCCTCGCTGAAATTCTGGCTGAACCAGGCGCACGTCACCACGGTCCAGGCGGTGCCGGCCTCCTGCATCGCGCGCTCCGCCGCCTGCGCGACCTCTTCACCGCGCCCCGACAACAGGACCAGATGCCGTACGCCCATACCAGCAGCCAGTTGCGCGATTCTGCCGACTTTCTCGGCGGCGCCCGGGAGCGCTAAGTCCGGATAAAAGGTGATGTACGCCGCGCGCACCCCGTCCAGCGCCGGCGCCCACGTCCCCTCGTCGTCCCAGTCGAAGCGCGGCTCACCCCGTCGTGATCCGATTCGGACATCGATCCCTTGTGCAGTCAGTCGTTCCGCGACCCGGCGCCCGGTCTTGCCGGTACCGCCGATGAGAAGCGTCGTGTTATTCATGCCTCTCAGTACAGCGACTCACGCTGAGACGCAGAATGGCCGAGAGCCTCAGCCACATAAGCCAGGCTCTCACTGGCTAGCCCGGCCACCGTCGGCCACCTCGGGCGGCGCGGCGCTGCCTTCGGCCACCCCGGGCGGCCCGGCGCTGCCGTCGGCCACCTCGGGCGGCCCGGTGCTGCCTTCGGCCACCTCGGGCGGCCCGGTCACCGACTCCAGGCTCTCCGCGAGAAACCGCTTCTCGGCGGCGTTCGACGTCAACTCCCGAGCCTCCCGGTACGCCTCGGCCGCCTCCCGCCGCCGGCCCAGGCGCCGCAGCAGATCCGCCCGGACGGCATCCCGCATGTAGTGCCCGTCCAGCCCGTCGAGCCCGTCCACGATCTCCAGCGCGACGGCCGGACCGTGCACCTCGGCGACGGCGACCGCCCGGTGCAGCGCGACCACGGACCCTCCGGCGTGGACGGTCAATTGGTCGTACAGGGAAAGGATCTGTCGCCAATCGGTCTCGGCGTCGCTGTGCACGGCGTTGATCGCCGCCTGGATCTGGTAGGGGCCGGGCCGCCCCCGCCGCAGGCACTGCCGGACGAGTTCGCGCCCCTCCGACACAAGCCCCGCGTTCCACCGGCCGCGGTCCTGGTCGGCGAGCCGGATCAGCCGCCCGTCGGCACCCACCCGGGCCGGGCGTCGCGCGTGGATGAGCAGCATGAGCGCGAGCAGCCCGCGCGCCTCGGGTTCGTCCGGCATCAGAGCGACGAGCCGCCGCGCCAGCCGGATCGCCTCGGCCGCCAGGTCGTCGCGGGTGAGGGTGTCGCCGCCGCTCGCCGCGTACCCCTCGTTGAAAATCAGGTAGAGCACCGCCAGGACCCCGGGCAGCCGGTCCGGCAGTTCCTCGTCGCGCGGTATCCGGTAGGGAATGCCCGCATCCCGGATCTTCCCCTTGGCACGCACGAGACGCTGCGCCATGGTGGACTCCGGCACCAGGAACGCCCGCGCGATCTCCGCAGTGCCGAGCCCGCCGAGCAGCCGGAGCGTGAGCGCGACCCGCGCCGGAAGCCCCAGCGCGGGGTGGCAGCAGATGAAGATCAGCCGCAGTTCGTCCGCACGTGGTGAGGTGTCCATGAGCCGCACCGCCTCCGCCTCCTTACCGCCGCGCACCGCTTCGCGGCGGACCCGGTCGACCGCCCGGTTCCGTGCCGCCGTGATGATCCACCCGGCCGGACTGGGCGGCACCCCGTGCGCCGCCCAGTCCACCAGGGCCGCCGCGAAAGCCTCCTGAACGGCTTCCTCCGCGAGGTCGATGTCGCCGAAGTAGCGGATGAGCACCGCGACGGCCCGCCCGTACTCGCGCCGGAAGACCCCCTCGACCCCACGACGGTCCACCACGACGAGCCTCCTCACGCCAGCGGGCGAACCTCGATCGGGAGCGGGGCGACGATGTCGGCCATGCGTCCGGCCCAGGTCAGCGCCTCGTCCAGGTCCTCCGCGTTGATCACGGTGAAGCCGCCGAGATGTTCCTTGCCCTCGGTGAACGGGCCGTCGGTGAGCAGCCCGCCCGCGCGGACGACGGTGGCCGTGGAGCCGGGGTGCAGGCCCGCGTGAAAGACCCAGGTGCCGGACGCGCGCATCTCGTCGTTCAGCGTGGCCAGGCCCTGCATGATCGGGTCGAGGATCTCGGGCGGCGGCGGGTCGCCGTCGGGCTGGTAGATGCTGAGCAGGTACTGCTTCATGGTGTCCTCCTCGTTCGTTGTCTACCCCTACACGAACGGGGACACCCCGGAATCGACAGCCACGGTCAGTTTTCGGGCAGCGGGCGTACGCCGTGACTACATCCCGGCCTGGTAGGCCAGCACCCCCCGGTTGACCTCGTTGATCGCCTTGCGCGCCGTCTCCCGCACTCCGGCCGACGCCGACGCCGCGTCCTTGATCTGGCCCAGCAGGTCCAGCACCTGCCGCGCCCACCGCACGAAGTCACCGGCGGGCATGTCGGCGTCGTAGTTGTGGCCGCTCGCCAGCACCTTCGCCAGCGGCTCGCCGCGGGACCAGCGGTACATCGGCCACACGAAACCCTGGTCCGGCTCGCGGGTCAGCGACAGGCCGTGCTCGGCCTCGTCGCCCGCGATCTCGGCCCACAGCTTGGTGCCGGCGTCGACGGCGTCGGTGATCGGGCCCTTCGGCACCGAGGCGCGGTCGTCGCCCTCGCGGCGCGACTCGTACAGCATCATCGACACCGCGGCCGCCAGCTCGGCCGGGTCCAGACCCTCCCACACGCCCTGGCGCAGGCACTCGGCGACCAGCAGATCCGCCTCGGACCAGATGCGGCCCAGCATGCGGCCCGCCTCGGTGACCTCGCCGTCGGCGGACAGGTAGCCGCGCTCGGTCAGCACCGCGCAGACCTGGTCGAACGTGCGGGCCAGCGAACCCGTCCGCCCGGCCACCTTGTCGCGCAGCGCATCCGTGTCGCGCTGCAGGCGGTGCCGGCGCTCGGCCCAGCGGGCGTGCTCCTCACGGTCCGGGCAGGCGTGGCACGGATGCTGCCGGAGCTGCACCTTGAGCAGCGCGATCTCCGCGTCCTCGCCCGGGTTGCCCCGCCGACCCCGGCGGCTCTTGGCGTCGTGGCGGTCCAGACCGGTCGCGCTGACCTGGGCGGCGAGGTCGCGGCGGGCGGCGGGCGAACGGTGGTTGAAGTGCTTCGGGACACGGATGCGGTCCAGCACCTCGACCTCGCCGGAGAAGTCGGCGGCGCTGACCCGGCCCGCCCAGCGATCCTGGGTGAGCACCAGCGGCCGCGGCTCACCGAACCCGCCGCTCGGTGCCTCGAGCACCACGGCCAGCCCGGACCGGCGGCCCTGCGGCACCCGGATGACGTCGCCGATGCGCAGTTTCTCCAGCGACTGCACCGCCGCGTTCCGCCGCTGCGACGCACCCTGGCGGGCCATCGCGCGCTCCCGGTCGGCGATGGCGACCCGGATCGCGAAATACTCGTCGAAGTCGCCGTGGTGGCAGGCCGCGTCCTCGGCGTACGCCTGCATGGTGTCCACATTGCGCTGCACCTGCCGGGCCAGCCCCACCACCGAGCGGTCGGCCTGGAACTGCGCGAACGACGACTCCAGCAGGTCGCGCGCCTGGTCCGCGCCGACCGTGCCGACAAGATTGACGGCCATGTTGTACGACGGGCGGAACGACGACCGCAACGGATAAGTCCGCGTGGACGCCAGACCGGCGACGTGCCGCGGGTCGACCTCGGGGCTCCACAGCACCACCGCGTGGCCCTCGACGTCGATGCCCCGGCGCCCGGCCCGGCCGGTGAGCTGGGTGTACTCCCCCGGCGTCAGGTCGACGTGCGCCTCGCCGTTGAACTTCACCAGGCGTTCCAGCACGACGCAGCGGGCCGGCATGTTGATGCCCAGCGCCAGGGTCTCGGTGGCGAACACCGCCTTGACCAGGCCCTGCACGAAGCACTCCTCGACCGCCTCCTTGAAGGCGGGCAGCATGCCGGCGTGGTGCGCGGCGACGCCACGCTCGAGCCCGTCGAGCCACTCCCAATAGCCGAGGACGGACAGATCCTCCCGCGGGATCGAGGCGACCTTGGCCTCGGCGATGCGCCGGATCTCCGCGCGCTCGTCGGCGTTGGTGAGCCGCAGCCCGGCGGCCAGGCACTGCTGCACGGCGGCGTCGCAGCCGGCACGACTGAAAATGAACAGGATCGCGGGCAGCAGGTCGGCGCGTTCCAGCCGGTCGACCACCTCGTACCGGGGCGGCGGCTGCCAGCGCCGGCCACGGCCGCCGCGATAACCGCCGGGACCGGCCCGCTCGGTGAGATCGAGCCGGCGCATCATCTCGCGCGTGTAGCGCAGCAGCTCGGGGTGCACGTCGTGTTTCTTGGCGGCGTCGGCGTCGTGGAACAGATCGTGCATGCGCCGGCCGACCAGCATGTGCTGCCAGAGCGGGACCGGACGGTGCTCGCTGACCACCACCTCGGTCTCGCCGCGCACGGTGACCAGCCAGTCGGCGAACTCCTCGTAATTGCTGACCGTCGCGGACAGTGAGACCAGGGTCACGGACGCCGGAAGGTGGATGATCACCTCTTCCCAGACCGCGCCGCGGAACCGGTCGGCGAGGTAGTGCACCTCGTCCATCACCACGTACGCCAGGCCGTTGAGGCTGGCGGACCCCGCATACAGCATGTTGCGCAGGACCTCGGTGGTCATCACCACCACCGGGGCGTCCCCGTTGATCGCGTTGTCGCCGGTCAGCAGGCCGACCTTGTCGGCGCCGTAGCGTTGCACCAGGTCGTGGTACTTCTGGTTGGACAGCGCCTTGATCGGCGTGGTGTAGAAGCATTTGCGCTGGCCCGCGCGCAACGCCAGGTGCACCGCGAACTCGCCCACCACCGTCTTGCCGGCGCCGGTGGGCGCGCACACGAGCACGCCGCTGCCACGCTCCAGGCTCTCGCAGGCCGACCGCTGGAAATCGTCCAGATCGAAGCCGATGTCGAGCATGAAGTCGTCGAGCGCCGGAAACTCGGCCTGCCGGGCCGCCCGCCGCTTCGATTCCGCATACCGTTCGGCGGGACTCGTCATGAACACAAGGCTAGTTCGTCGGTACGACAAGTTGCAGCACCGGCAGTCGGTCCGCGATCGCCTGGGACCGGTCGGTATGGTGCAGCACGTGCCGGAAGCCGCGGAAAGGACCCAAACACCCGTGGATGCAGTGCTCTTCGACTTCCACGGCACGCTCGCGCAGGTCGAGGACTCGGTTCGCTGGGTCCAGAGGGCCGCGCTCGCTCGGGGTCGCGAGATCGACAAGGCACGTGCGACGGTGCTGGCCGACCGCCTGGTCACGGCCGGGCGCGCGGGCGGCCCGCTGCCCCATCGGGTGCCGCCGCATCTGGCCGATCATTGGTCCAGCCGTGACCTGTACGCCGAGAGCCACCGCGCCGCCTACACGGGACTCGCCGCGACGGTCGCCACGGATGTCGACGGCCTGGCGGACGCGCTCTACGATCGGCTGCTCGACCCCGACGGCTGGCTTCCGTACGCGGATACCGAGGCCACCCTGCGTACGCTGCACGAAGCGGGTGTCAAGGTCGCGGTCGTCAGCAACATCGGTTTCGACATCCGGCCGCACTTCGCCGCGTGGGGGCTGGACGGCCTGGTCGACGCGTTCGCGCTGAGCTACGAGGTCGGCCGCACGAAGCCGGACCCGGCGATCTTCCTGCGCGCCTGCGGGATGCTGGGGGCCGACCCGGAGCGCACGCTGATGGTCGGGGACTCCCCGGCGGACGCGGGCGCGGTCCAGGCGGGTTGTGCGGCGCTGGTGCTGCCGGCGGCCGAGCCGGGCCGTCCGAACGGCCTGGGCGCCACGCTGGCGCTGGCCGGCTGCTCCGCCTGAGAGCCGACTGCACCGCTTGAGGGCCGGCCGACGGCTGATGGGGCCCGCCGGACATTTCCGAAATTTCGGAAATGTCGCTCAGGCGGGCGGTAAGCGGGAATCAGGCGTAGGCGTCGAGCTTCGCGCCCTGCCGGCGACCGATGGCGGCCTTCGGCTCGCGTTGCTCGGCGGAGGTCGCGACCGGCGCCGCAACGACGGGCGCCGAAGCGGCAGCATCCACGGCGACCGACGCGGCGTCCCCGCCGGCGGGCCGCGCCTGCGTGGCGTCCCCGGCAGACCGCGCCTGCGCGGCGGCGTCCCCGGCGGACCGCGCCTCGGTGCCGGCGGCCGCGACGGCCAGCCCCTTGAACGTCGAAACGGCGGTGGACGCGAACGAACCGAGCGAGAGCGACATGCCTACCCGTTCGGCCGCCCCCACGGAATCTGACCGCGAACTCACCGCAGCAACCGAACCGCACCCGGCACACACGAGATCTCGAAGGCCAGCGGCCCGACACGCTCCCCGTCCGCGTACCCGACGACGCCCTCGGACCGCAGCCGCACTCGCCTCGCCCGGAAGACCGTCACCCGCGGGTCACGCACATGCGTCCCACGACGCATCCGCGGTTTCAGGCGCACCAGCGCGGCCCGCCCCAACGGCTCCGCGATCACCACGTCGAGCAACCCGTCGGCCGGGTCGGCGTCCGGCAGGATCCGCATCCCGCCCCCGTAGCTGGCGCAGTTCCCGACCGCCACCAGCGTCCCCTCGAATCCGTGATCGGCGTCGTCGAGCACCAGCTCGTAGACCCGGGGCCGCGGCCGCACGAGCTCCAGCGCGATCGCCAGGTCGTACCGCCGGGGCCCACGCGGCCAGCGCATCCGGTTCGCCCGCTCGTTGACCAGCGCGTCGATCCCCGCCGCCAGCACCGCCCCGAACCACCGGTCGGACTGCCCCGCTCGCTCAATGCGAGCCAGATCGATGCGGTGGTCACTCCCGTCACGCAGGGCCGCGCCGATCGCCTCCGCGGCCTCAAACAGGTTTCCCCGTACGCCGGTGCCCGCCGCGAAGTCGTTGCCGGTACCCGCCGGCACGACTCCCAGCGGCACCGTCGTCCCCGCGACGGCCTGCAGGACACGATGGACCGTCCCGTCCCCACCGATCGCGACGACCGCGGCCGCACCACCGGCCACGGCCGCCTGACACGCCTCTTCGGCCTCTTCACTACTGGCCGCCGTCAGGGTCCGAACCGGATGACCGGCCGCCCCGAGCCGTCGCACCACCCCGGAAACCAGATCGCGGTGCCGGCCGCGCCCCGCTCTCGGGTTGGCCAGCACCGCGATCTCGTCGCTTTTCACGGCGGGAGGGTACTACGTCATGTCGTCGAAACGACCCTCCAACGGGCGGGGTTTCGCCACCGGTTCGGGCGCGTCGATCGGCGTCGGACCGTCGATCGGGTCGGAGGCGCCGACCGGGACCCGGTCGTCCTCGAGCGGCGAGATGGTGTCGTCGTCGAGGTCCGCGTAGATCTCCTTGCCGCGGCCCTTGCGTTTGTCGTTGATGGCGGCCACGCCCACCGCGGCGAAATACAGGATGGTCATGCAGGCCGCCAGCAGAGTCATGCCGAACGGGCCCGGATCGGGCGTGGCGATCGCGGCGAACGCGAACGACAGGAAGATGACGATCCGCCACCAGCTGACCAGCCGCCGCGCGGAGACCACACCGGTGAAGTTGAGCATCAGCAAGATCAACGGGAACTCGAACGCCACCCCGAAGAGCAGGATCATGCTGGTCACGAACGATGTGTATTTCGTGACCTCCAACTGTGTCGTGCCGCCGATGACGCCGGCGTCCATGATGAACGCCAGGCTGTGCTTCACGACGAGGAACGCGAGGATCGCGCCGGCGACGAACAGCGGGGCGGCGATCGCCACGAAGACGTACGCCCACTTGCGCTCGTGCTTGTGCAGGCCGGGCGCGATGAACGCCCACAAGTTGTACATCCACACCGGGGCGCCCACGATGAGGCCCACCCACAGAGCGATCTTCAGGCGCAGGATGAGCTGGTCGCCGACGCCTAGCACGAGGAACCGGCATTCGAGCTGGCCGGTCTTCGGGTTGAGCTGCCACGACGTGTCGAGCGAGCAATATGGCTGTTCGAGCTGGTGGAAGACCCACTTGCTGATGATGAAACCGACGATCAGGCCGGCGACGATACCCAGCGACGCCCAGAACAGGCGGTTACGCAAGTCCCGGATGTGCTCGATGAGCGTCATCGAGCCATCGGCCGCCTGCTGGAACTTCGTCGGCCCCCGGCGGCGCAGGGTCAGAGCCATGGTGCCGGGTCAGCGGTCGTTCGTGCGCTGCACGGGATCGACGAACGGCGGCTGCTGCTGGGGCTGCGGCTGCTGGTAGCCCTGCGGCGGCGGCGCCTGCTGGTAGCCCTGCGGCTGGCCGGGCTGCTGCACGTCACCCTGCAGCGGCTGGCGGCCGTACTGCGGTTCGGCCTTCTCAGCGACGTCGTTGTTGTCGTCGACCAGGCCCTTCGTCTCCGCCTTGATGATCCGCAGCGAGCGGCCGAGCGACCGGGCGGCGTCCGGCAGCCGCTTCGCGCCGAACAGCAGCACGAGGACGACAACGAAGATTGCGATGTGCCATGGCTTGAGGGCGCCCATGGAGAACTCCAGTCGATCGGATCAGGGTGTGCGGGCTCCATCGTACGTGTCAATTCCGATGAAGTAGCCCGTCGGACCGTTGCGGTTTTCGCGCCATTCCGGCGAAGTCTGGGACAACAAGGAAGGAACAGATCACGCTACCGGCCACGAAACCGCGCTGTAAAGATTACTTGCGGTTGCGGCTCAGCTCGCCGACCCTTTCCTCCAGGTTTGCGACGGTCCGCTGCAGCTCCTCGGCGACCGCTTGCAGGGCCATCGCCTCGTCCCGGCGGTGCTGGAGCTTGGCGGCCGCGCGGGCCAGCCCGCCCAGCCGGCCGAGCAGCCGGGCCGCCACGACTCCCATGATGACCACCGCGACCACGACGACGGCGATCCAGATCCAGAGCACTAGCACGGCGACACCCTACCGGGCCGGGGCGCTGTATTGGTCGAGCGCGGCCGTGGCCTGGTCACGGATGCGGGCCAGCAGCTCCGGCGGGCCGAGCACGGTGACGTCGCGGCCCATGCCGAGCAGCAGTCGCTGCGCCCAGCCCAGGTCGGTGACCCGCATCGTCACGATCCACTCGTGGCCGTCCCGGCGGATCTCCTCCACCGGGTAGTACTCGGTGATCCACCGGCTGTGCCGCCCCACCCGCAGCGTGACCAGCGGCAGGTCGGCGGTGGGCCGGAACACGCCGGCGCTGACGTCGTGCGGCACCGCCTCGCGCGGCGGCGCCGACGGCTCGTCCAGCTCGGTGAACGCGTCGATGCGGTCGGCGCGGAACAGCCGGGTCGCCTCGGCCCGGCGGCACCACGCTTCCAGGTACGCCCGTCCGCCCACCATCAGAACCCGCATCGGGTCGACGATCCGTTCGGTGGTCTCGTCGCGCGCCGCCGTGTAATACGTCATCGCCAGCGCGTGCCCGCTCTCCACCGCGGCCCGCAGCCGGTCCAGCCGTTCCGCGTTGGCCGGCAGCCGCACCTCGACCGGAGTGCCGGCCAGGTCGCCGGCCGCGTGCTCGATCTTCGCGAGCGCCCGCTCGATCGCGTCCCGGGTGCCGGTGCCGGGCGTCTCGGCGAGCATCCGCAACGCCACCACCAGGGCGAGCGCCTCGTCCTGGGTGAGCCGCAGCGGGCGGTCGATGCCGGCGTCGTGGCTGATCGTCACCCGGTCGCCGTCGATCGCCATGTCGATCAGGTCGCCCGGACCGTAGCCGGGCAGCCCACACACCCAGAGCAGTTCGAGATCCTCGTTCAGCTGCTTCTCGGTGACATGGAACTCGGCGGCCACCTCGGAGATGAGGATGCCCGGCCGGGTCAGCAGGTACGGCACGAGGTTGAGCAGCCGCCCCAGACGATCCACGGATGGTGTCATGCTGAGCCTCCTGGGCATGCCCTCCTGGCCCTGCGCGTGCAGTCGGTCATGCCGGGACTCCCTCGTGCCTCGCCACGACCTCTTTGAGCTGCTGGATGACCGCCTCGCGCACCTCGGGCGGGCCGTCGACGCGGACGTCCGGCCCGTACCCGGCCAGCGTCGAGGCGAGGCGCTCGGCGTCCGAGTACGGCACCGTGAGCCGGTCGCCGTCCGGGCCGGGCAGCGCCTCCACGGCCCAGCGCCGCAGACCCGCCGCGCGGCCGGGACGCACCGTCACGGTGGCGCGCCCGGTGTGCGGCACCGACGAGTCCCAGCCGACCACGTGGCTGATGAGGTCGGCGTTCTCGGGCGGGGTGAACGCGCCGGGCCGGCCGGCCGCCCGCACGTTGCCGACGATGCGGGACAACCGGAAGCACCGGGTGGCGTCGCGGTCGCGGTCGTGGCCCACCACATACCACCGGCCGCGCCAGCACACCACGCCCCACGGTTCGAGCCGGCGGGTCATCGGGTCGTCCACCTCGGGCACCCGGTAGCTGAACGTCACCGCACGACGGTCACGCGCCGCGGTCGTCAGCGGGCCGAACGCCGGGTCGACGGTGACCACCGGCTCCACCCCGAGGGTCGCCTGCGGGTCCACCTCGACGCCGGCCGCCCGCAGCTTGGCCAGCCCGGACGAGGCGGCGGCGGCGAGCCCGGCGTGCTGCCAGAGCCGCGCCGCGATGCCCACGGCGGCGGCCTCGTCGGGTTCCAGGATGATGTCCGGCAGGGCGTACTCGCGGTGGGCGATGCGGTACCCCGGTTCCTGATCGAACACGCTCGCGGTACCGGTCTCCAGCGGGACACCCAGCTCGCGCAGCTCCGCCTTGTCACGCTCGAACTTGCGCTGGAACGCCTCGTGGTCCTTCGGGTCCTCGGGGTCATGCTCGTAGCCGGGGACGGTCGCGGCGATCTGCGCGGCGGTGAGAAACCGTCGCGTGGACAGTAGGCAGATGACCAGGTTGACCAAACGCTCGGTGCGGGTCCGCGACACGAGAGGCAACGTTAACAGCCTGGACGACTCTGTGACGCACGCGGAAGGCCCGTGTGGTTATTCGTAACCGGCTAGGGGAAGAATCGATCAGGTGACACCACCCGAGACCCCCGACGACCAGGCACGCGTCGGTCTCGCGGCCGCCGAGCCGCTCCCTTTGCCGGAAACTTCCGACCAGTCCGAAGAACCGCAGAACGAAAGCGTCGGCACGGTCATCATCGCCGGCGTCGCGAACCTCGTCATCGCCGCCGCCAAGCTGTTCGCCGGCGTGCTCTCCGGGTCGGCCGCGATGCTGTCCGAGGCGGCGCACTCGCTGGCCGACACGGTGACCGAGATCTTCCTGTTCGTGGCTCTGCGCCGGGGCAGCCGCCCGGCCGACGAGGACCACCCGTTCGGATACGGCAAGGAAGGTTACGTCTGGGCCTTCATCGCGGCGCTGTTCACCTTCATCGGCGGTGCCGGGTTCTCGATCTACCACGGCGTCACCACGATCATCGACGGCGAGCACACCGGGGACTACCTCTGGTCGTACATCGTGCTCGGGGTCTCGTTCCTGGCCGAGGGCACCTCGTTCCTGCGCGCCAAGCGTCAGGTGGCCGGCGAGTCGGCGCGCTGGGGCATCTCCCCGTTCCGGTTCCTGCGGCTCACCCCGGACACCACGGTCAAGGCGGTCTTCTTCGAGGACTCGGCGGCCCTGATCGGCCTGATCCTGGCCGCCGCCGGTCTCGCCCTCTCGCAGCTCACCGGCGACGAGATGTTCGACGGCCTGGCATCGATCGCGATCGGCGTGCTGCTGTTCTTCGTGGCCGGCATCCTGGCCCGCAGCAACGCGTCGCTGCTGGTCGGCCGCGCGGTGCCGCGCCGGATGCACAACCAGATCGCGGAAGACCTGAACAGCATCCCGATCGTCGAGGACGTGCCGACGCTGATGACCATGCAGCTCGGCCCGGGCGACATCCTGGTGGCCGCGAAGGTCGACTTCCGCGACGACGTCTCCGCCGCCGAGGTGGAGGCGGCCTCGGACGAGGCGGAACGCCGGTTGCGGGCCCGATACCCGGCCATCCGGTACGTGTTCCTGGACCCGACGCGCGGCATGCCCGGGCGCAGCCACGTCGACGGCGGGCTCGACTTGTAAGGTTCGCGCCATGGTGCGGTGGCGATCCGGGACGGTTCAGGCGACAAGACGGACATGGCACGGCGCTGCCGAACTGGACGTGACCGTCGACGACGGCGAAAAGGTGCGCGCTCTCGCCTACCCGCACCTGGTCGGCACGCCGGAGCCGGGCGATCGGGTGCTGCTCAACGTCGGCGCGCTGGTCATGGGCCTGGGCACCGGCGGGTACGCGCTGGTCGTGGCACTGCCCGACCGGCTGCCCGCGGACCCGCCGGACGACGGCACCAGCCGCGACGCCGGGCACCTGGTCAAGGCCCGCTACACCCCGCTGCAGACGATCCGGCTCGGCGTCGACGAGGAGGCCTCCCCGCACCGTACGGTGATGGCCGCGGCGGAATCGCTGGACGGCATGCCGGTCGTCACCGCCGACCTGCACTCGGCGCTGCCGGCGATCCTGGCCGGGATCCGCGCCGACCGGCCGGAGACCAGGGTGGCGTACGTGATGACCGACGGCGGTGCGCTGCCGGCCTGGTTCTCCCGCACGCTCGACGGCCTGCGCGACCATCTGGCCGGCACGATCACCACCGGGCAGGCGTTCGGCGGCGACCTCGAGGCGAGCACCGTGCACACCGGGCTGCTCGCCGCGCGGCACGTGCTGGCCGCCGACGTCACCGTCGTGGCGCAGGGACCGGGCAACCTCGGCACCGGCACCACCTGGGGCTTCTCCGGTGTCGCGCTGGGCGAGGCGGTCAACGCGATCGCCACCCTCGGCGGCCGGCCCGTCGGATCGCTGCGGCTCTCCGAGGGGGACGGACGGGCCCGGCACCTCGGCGTGTCACATCACAGCCTCACGGCGTACGGGAAGGTGGCCCTGGTGACCGCCGACCTGCCGGTGCCCGACAAGCTCGACCCCGCGCTGGAGGAGGCGCTGATGCCGCTGGCGCAGCGGCATCGGCTGGTCCGCGTCCCGGCGGACGGCCTGGACGAGGCGTTGCGGGCCAGCCCGGTGCCGTTGTCCACGATGGGCCGCGGGCTGGACGGCGACCATCTCTACTTCCTGGCCGCCGCGGTGGCCGGCCGGCACGCGGTGTCGCTGCTGGGGTGAGTCAGCGCAGCTTGCGCAGTCAGCCCAGCTTGCGCAGTCAGCCCAGCTTGCGCAGTCAGCCCAGCTTGCGCACGAGGGTGACGCCGTCGCGCAGCGGCAGCATGACCGACTCGACCCGGTCGTCGGCGACGATGCGGTCGTTGAGCCCGGCGACGACCCGGTCGCTGTCGCTGGACGGGGACAGGACGTTGCCGCCGCGGAGCACGTTGTCGAGCGCGATCAGGCCGCCCGGACGCATCCGCGGCACCAGCTCGGCGTAGTAGTCCGGATAGCCGGTCTTGTCCGCGTCGATGAACGCGAAGTCGACGGCCGGCTCGCGCGGCAGCGCCCGCAACGTGTCGGCGGCCGGGCCGATCCGCAGGTCGATCAGCTCGTCCACGCCGGCGCGCGCCCAGTAGCGGCGGGCCATCGACGTGTACTCCTCCGACACGTCGCAGGCGATCAGCCGGCCGTCCTTGCCGAGGCCGCGGGCGATGCAGGTGGACGAGTAGCCGGTGAAGACGCCGACCTCGACCGCGTACCGGGCGCCGATCAGCCGCACCAGCATGGTCAGGAACTCGCCCTCGTCGTGCGAGATCTGCATGCCGGCCATCCCGCCGTACGTGCGGCGGGTCTCCGTCGCCAGGTCGCGCAGGACGTCGTCGGCGGGTGTGCTGTGGGCGAGCAGATAGTCGCTGATGTCCGGATCGATGATGTCCGCCATGCCGGCCTCACTCTCAGGACGCGATCACCAGGATGACCCACGCCAGAATCACCAGACCGAGCAGCGCTGCGAGGGCCCAGGTGGGCACCTTGTGGTCGCCGGCCCGGTTGCGCTCGATCTCGGCCCGGATACGGGCCTGCTTGCGCTGCACCCGCGCCCAGCGGACATCGGCCGCCGTGTACTCGGGGTGCTCATCTTCCGCCGGGGCGGCGCTGTCGGGCTTCTCGGTCGTCATTGACCGGCAATGCTAGCCGAGCGTGCTGAGGCCCCGGCAATGCCGGGGCCTCAACTGCTACATGCTCGCGATCAAGCGCTCCACACGCTCGTCGTAGGCGCGGAACGGGTCCTTGCACAGGACCGTGCGCTGCGCCTGGTCGTTCAGCTTCAGGTGCACCCAGTCGACGGTGAAGTCGCGGCGCTTCTCCTGCGCGTGCCGGATGAACTCGCCGCGCAGCCGCGCCCGGGTGGTCTGCGGCGGCGTCTCCTTGGCCTCGAAGATCTCCAGATCGTTCGAGATGCGGTCGACCTGCTTGCGCTTCTCCATCAGCGCGTACAGGCCGCGGCCGCGGCGCACGTCGTGGTACGCCAGGTCGAGCTGCGCGATCCGCGGGTGGCTCATCGGGATCTCGTGCTTGGCCTGGTAGCGCTCGATCAGCTTGTACTTCGACACCCAGTCGATCTCGCGGGAGACCGGGTCGAGGTTGCCGCTCTCGATCGCGTTGAGCACCCGCCCCCAGAGCTCGACGACGCGCTTGGCGGTCTGGTCCCCGCCCCGACGCTCCACGAACTCGGTCGCCTTCGCCAAGTACTCCTGCTGGATCTCGAGGGCGCTGACCTCCTTGTTGTTGGCCAGGCGGATCTTGCGGCGGCCGGTGACGTCGTGCGAGACCTCGCGGATCGCCCGGATCGGGTTCTCCAGGGTCAGGTCGCGCATCACCACGCCCGCCTCGATCATCCGGAGCACGATGTCCGCACTGCCGACCTTCAGCAGCGTGGTCACCTCGTTCATGTTCGAGTCGCCGACGATGACGTGCAGGCGGCGGTACCGCTCGGCGTCGGCGTGCGGCTCGTCCCGCGTGTTGATGATCGGGCGGGACCGGGTGGTGGCGCTGGACACGCCCTCCCAGATGTGCTCGGCGCGCTGTGACAGGCAGAACACCGCGCCGCGCGGGGTCTGCAGCACCTTGCCGGCACCGGCGATCAGCTGACGGGTCACCAGGAACGGGATCAGCACGTCGGCGAGCCGGCCGAACTCGCCGTGCCGGGACACCAGGTAGTTCTCGTGGCAACCGTAGGAGTTGCCGGCCGAATCGGTGTTGTTCTTGAACAGATAGATCTCGCCGGCGATGCCCTCGTCATGCAGGCGCTTCTCAGCGTCGACCAGCAGGCCTTCCAGGATGCGCTCGCCGGCCCGGTCGTGGGCGACCAGGTCGGTGACGGAGTCGCACTCGGGAGTCGCGTACTCAGGGTGGGAACCGACGTCGAGGTAGAGACGGGCGCCGTTACGGAGGAAAACGTTGCTGCTGCGTCCCCAGGACACCACTCGGCGGAACAGGTACCGGGCCACTTCGTCCGGCGACAGCCGCCGCTGCCCCCGGTACGTGCACGTGACTCCGTACTCGGTTTCGAGGCCGAAAATTCGCCGTTCCATGTCGAAACATTAGCCGGATTGCACTGCCATTGGCAGCCACCACTCGCGCATTCCCCGTCAGTCCCCCGCACCGGCCCCCCGGCGCGCCGCTCACCTGCGGATAGACTCCCGTGAGAGATGAAACTCTTGGTGACCGGCGGGGCCGGCTTCCTCGGCTCGCACTTCGTGCGGGCCGTCCTGGCCGACCGGCTGCCGGGCCTGCAAGGCGCCACGGTCACCGTCCTCGACAACCTGTCGTACGTGGGCGCGTTCGCCAACCTGGGCGCCGTCGCCGAGAACAATCGCCTGGATTTCATGCCCGGCGACGTCACCGACGCGCCGGTGGTGCGGGCCGCGGTGCGCGGTCACGACGCGATCGTCCATTTCGCCGCCGCGACCCCGGCGGCCGGCGGGGAGATCCTGGCCCGGGCCAACGCGCTGGGCACGCAGGTGCTGCTCGACGCCGCGATACGCCACGACGTGGGGCGATTTGTTCAGGTTTCCGGGGGCCGGGTGTACGGGTCCATCGACGACGGTGCGTGGGACGAGACCACAAGCGTCACACCCGTCACCCCGTACGCCGCGACGAAGGCCGGCGGTGACCTGCTGGCCCTCGCGTCGCACCGCACGCACGGCCTGCCGGTGGTGGTGACCAGGGCGGCCGACACCTACGGACCGCGGCAGCATCTGACCGCGACCATCCCCCGGGCCGTCATCCACCTGCTGGACGGGCGCACGGTGCCGCTGGCCTCCGACGGTGGCGCGGTCCGCGAATGGCTGCACGCCGACGACCACTGCCGCGCGCTGGCGCTGGCCCTGTCACGTGGCCGGGCGGGCGAGATCTACCACATCGGCGGCAGCGTCGAACTGTCCGACCGGGAC
Organism: Actinoplanes sp. TBRC 11911; assembly: GCF_012933445.1. Lineage (GTDB taxonomy): Bacteria > Actinomycetota > Actinomycetes > Mycobacteriales > Micromonosporaceae > Actinoplanes. The sequence goes on along the minus strand of NZ_JABBNC010000014.1, from coordinate 22,481 downwards.
CTGATCGGCGAGATCCTCCAGGAGCTCGGCGCCGGCTGGGACCGCGTCGCCGTCGGACCGGAGCCGCCGGCCGGCCGCTACGCCCTGGACGACGGCAAGATCCGCCGCGAGCTCGGCTGGCAGCCCGAGGTCGAGTTCCTCACCGGCCTGAGCGCGACCGTCCGGTGGTACCGGCAGAACCCGGACTGGTGGCGCCCCCTCCTCTACTACTGAGAGGGCGCACACCGGTCTTACGAGTTGTCGCCGTTCGTCTCGTCTGCGGGCGTCTCGTCGGTGGGCTGCTCCTCGACCACGGCGGCGGCCGACGCGGTCGGCTTGTCCTCGCCCGGGTGCGGCGGGGCCGAGTCGACGTCGCCCAGCTTCTCCTCCGGCACGTCCTTGGTGCCCTCGAGGAGCTGGATCAGCGCCGGGCCGGCGATCCGCCGGAACGCGCGGCCCTTGCGCCGGCGGTCCAGCACGGCCACCTCGAGCATCTTGGCGTCCAGGCTGCGGGTCTGGCCGTTCTCGCCGCCCACGCTGCCCAGCGCCTCGGCGGCCAGCGCCAGCGCGTCGGACAGCCCCGCGGCCGTGTCGTGCCGCTCGCGCAGCACGTTCGCGATCGCCTCGGCCTGACCACCCATCGCCATGAAGCCCGGCTCGTCCATCACCGAACCGTCGTAGGTGATCCGGTACAGCTCGTCGGTCTCCGGGGTGGCGCCCACCTGCGCGACGCAGATCTCCACCTCGTACGGCTTCTGGGTCTCGCTGAAGATGGCACCGAGCGTCTGGGTGAACGCGTTCGCGAGCCCACGCCCGGTGACGTCCCGCCGGTCGTAGCTGTAGCCGTTCACGTCGGCCATCCGGATGCCGGCCCGGCGAAGGCTCTCGAACTCGTTGTACCGCCCGACCGCGGCGAACCCGATCTTGTCGTAGATCTCGCTGATCTTGCGGAGCGTGGTGATGTTCTCGGCGACCAGCAGGATGCCGCCCTCGTAGGTGAGCACCACGGCGGAGCGGCCGCGGGCGATGCCCTTACGGGCGTACTCCGAGCGGTCCCGCTGAACCTGCTCGGGTGATGCGTAGAACTGCATGGCCACGGGTGGCTACTCCCTCTCGTCCCTCGTCATGTCGCCCTGGAGCACAGCTGGACTCAGCCGCCCGGATTCTCCATCCGGCCCGCCACCACCTGCTCGGCCACCGCGGTGATCTCGTCCTCGCTCAGCCGGTGCGTGCCCTGGGCCGTCGCCGACATGACCACCGGGAAGATCTTGCGGGTCATGTCCGGCCCGCCGGTCGCGGTGTCGTCGTCCGCCGCGTCGTAGAGTGCCTCGACCGCCAGCCGCACCGCCTCGTCCGTGCTGATGCCCTGCCGATACTTCTTCTTCAGCGCCGACTTGGCGAACAGCGAACCCGAGCCGATCGAGTCGTAACCCGTCTCCTCGTACAGCCCGCCGGCCACGTCGAAGCTCCAGATCCGGCCCACCTTCGCGGGATCCGACGGGGCCAGGTCGTACCCGGCGAACAGCGGAACCACCGCGAGACCCTGCAGCGCGGCACCCAGGTTGCCGCGCACCATGCCGGCGAGGCGGTTGGCCTTACCGTCGAGGGACAGCATGATGCCCTCGATCTTCTCGTAGTGCTCGAGCTCGACCTGGAACAGCCGCATCAGCTCGATGCCGATGCCGGCCGTGCCCGCGATGCCGATCAACGAGTACATGTCGGCGGGGTACACCTTCTCGATGTCCCGGCTGGCGATCAGGTTGCCCATCGTCGCGCGGCGGTCGCCGGCCATGACGACACCCTCGGCCGTGGTGAGCGCCACGATCGTCGTCCCGTGCGGGGCGACGCCGCCCGCCGACAGGCCCGGCGGCAGCGGGCGGCGCCCCGGCAGCAACTCGGGCGCCGCATGGGTCAGGAACTGCGTGAAGGAGGACGTCCCCGCATTGGTGAAGATATCCGGTAGACGCCCGGATGGATCAAAGTCCTTTGCCACGTGGTTCCTTTCAGATACGTGATCGCACCGGCGAGGAACTCTGGGCTGTCCCGGAACTGCCCCAGCCCGCCGTTGCAGTTGAAGCACAATATCCCGCGCACCCAGCCAGTGCGATGATCGTGATCAACGTGTTGAGGGTCGGGGCCGCCACAGATCGCGCAGACGCCCCCTTGCTCGGCCACCAACTCGTCGAACTCAGCTTGCCCGATCCCGTAGCGCCGCCGAAGGTGATACTCACGGCTGCTGCCATGGAGGCGGATATTCGTCTCGATGCCTCGGGCGTTATGACACGGAAGGCAGTAGGAGTGGTAGCCGCTGGCCTTGCTCTTGGTTTGCGCGAACTCTGCCAACGGCTTGATGGTGTCGCAATCCGGACACCATTTCGATCCTGGCGGAACCGGCTCGGTCGACTGACGCCGCTCTTGAACGCCGCGCTTTCGCCGGCTCTGCTCCGACCGGACGTTCGCGCAACTCTTGCAGTAGAAAGCCAAACCATCGGAACGCCGGACGTTGCTGTGAAACTCGGAGAACGGCAACGTCCGGCGGCATTGAGGGCAGACCTTGCCGCCCGATCCTAACGAATCGGACATTTAGTCCTATTCCCCCCCTTTTTGGACATAGCCCCTCACGAATTCCTCGGCGTTTTCCTCCAGGACGGAGTCGATCTCGTCGAGCAGGTCGTCGACGTCCTCGGTGATCTCGGCGTGCCGCTCGGCTACCTCCGGGTTGGCCTCGGTGGTGACGTCCTCGATCTCCTCGTCCGTCCGGCTCTTGCTCGACTGCGACTGTCCACCGGTGTCTCGGGCTGCCATGGATGTCCCCTTCCTCAGCCACCCGGAGCCTGCGACTACGGGTGAAGAAAACCTACCTCGCGGCTACGACAAAAACCTGCCCGCCGTGACGGGTGTTTCCTCAGCGACTCGTAATCGCCTCGAGGAGATCCTTGGCGCTCTCGCACTTGTCGAACAGCGCGCCCACGTGCTTCCTCGTGCCGCGTTCCGGCTCCATCATCGGGACCCGGACCAGCGACTCGCGCCCCACGTCGAAGATGACCGAGTCCCAGCTCGCCGCGACCACTTCGGACGCGTACTGCGCCAGGCAGCGGCCGCGGAAGTAGGCCCGGGTGTCCTCCGGCGGCTCGTACATGGCGGTGTGGGTCAGCTCGGGGTCGAGCAGCGTCTTCATCGAGCCGCGCGCGACCAGGCGGTGGTAGAGGCCCTTCTCCGGCCGGACATCCGCGTACTGCAGGTCGACGAGCTGCAGTTTCGGCGACGACCAGCCCAGGTTCTCGCGCTCGCGGTAGCCCTCGAGCAACCGCAGCTTGGCCACCCAGTCGAGGCTGTCGGACAGCGCCATCGGGTCGCGGCCGAGCTGGTCGAGGACGGCCTCCCAGCGGTCCAGCACGTCGCGGGTCTGGTCGTCGGCGTCGTCACCCTCGCGGTCCTGCACGAAGTCACGGGCCCGCTCGTAGTACGCCCACTGCAGGTCGAGAGCGGTGAGCCGGCGGCCGTCGCGGAGCCGGATCAGGTGCTTGAGCGACGGGTCGTGGCTGACCGACTTGAGCTCGCTGACCGGGTCGGCGATGCCCAGCTCGCCGGTGAACACCTTTTCCTCGATCATGTTGAGCACCAGCGAGGTGGTGCCCATCTTGAGGTAGGTGGCGATCTCGGACAGGTTCGCGTCGCCGATGATCACGTGCAGCCGGCGGTATTTGTCCGCGTCCGAGTGCGGTTCGTCGCGGGTGTTGATGATCGGGCGCTTCAGCGTGGTCTCGAGCCCGACCTCGACCTCGAAGAAGTCGGCCCGCGAGGAGAGCTGGAAGCCGGAGCCGGAGCCGTCCTGCCCGATGCCGACCCGGCCGACCCCGGTGAAGATCTGCCGGGTGACGAAGAACGGGGTGAGATGCGCGACGATGTCGGCGAACGGGGTCTGCCGGCGCATCAGGTAGTTTTCGTGCGACCCGTACGAGGCGCCCTTGTTGTCGGTGTTGTTCTTGTAGAGCTGGATGCGGTGCGTGCCCGGGATCGTCGCCGCGCGCCGGGACGCCTCGGCCATCACCCGCTCGCCCGCCTTGTCCCAGCGGACCACGTCGAGCGGGTTGGTGCACTCGGGCGTGCTGTACTCCGGGTGGGCGTGGTCGACGTAGAGGCGGGCGCCGTTGGTCAGTATCACGTTCGCCAGGCCGAGGTCCTCGTCGGCGAGCGCGTCGGCCGGGTCGTAGGCGGCACCCGAGTAGGTGAACCCGCGGGCGTCGCGCAGCGGCGACTCCTCTTCGTAGTCCCAGCGGGCGCGACCACCTCGATTGAGCTCCGGGCGCGCCCCGTAGGCGTTGACGACCTGTGAGGACGTCACCATGGGGTTGGCGCTGGGCTGGCCGGGCACCGAAATGCCGTACTCGACCTCAGTGCCCATAATTCGTCGAACGCTCATGCGACCACCCTGCCCGCCACGACACTGACCCTGCTGCTCATGTATCGAGCCTAGACGCTCCGGCGCTCGTTCTCGCCCCGCCCCGTGCGCGAGACAGCACTCTGGGTGGCACCATCTGCAGTCCCGGCCCGCCGTGATTGATCGGGTGCCCGACGTTTGCCCAGGTAGCGCTCGACCGACCGGCCGCTCGCCGGTTCCGGGCCACTTGACAAATCGGCAGGACGCGCGGTGGCCCCAAGGGGGCGGCTCGTGACCCAGCGGCCCAGCGCCTGGCCCGGCCGCTCCACGAACCGGTAGCAGAGCCACGCGAGCGTCAGGGCGACGGCCAGGTAGGCGAGGCCGCCCGCGACCCGGGCCGGCGCCGGCCACGCGGCGAGATCGGCACCGATCCGCGGCAGCATCACGAGCACGACGGCGTGCAGCAGGTAGAGCGAATAGCTGATCTGGCCCAGCCAGGTGAGAAATCCCGGCACCGTGCGCTGCCTCCAGGCGTACGCCAGCAGGAATGTGCCCGCGACGGCCGCGACGTTGATCGCCCAGGTCCGGGGCGCCACGCCGTTCGTCGCATGCGCACCGATCACGCTGAGCGTGACCACCGACAGTGACGCTATGGCGACGGAACGCCGGATCTGGCCGTGCTGCACGCGGTAGACGACGGTGCCGGCGAACATCACGGCCAGGAACAGCAGGCCCTGCCAGGAGGCGATGACGGTGCTGTTCGCGGTGGCGTGGCCGTTGAGGGCGGGGACGAGCAGCATCGCGATCCCGGCCGCGCCGGCGAGACGTACCAGGCGGCGCTTGAGGTAGGCGGTGATGCTCAGGGCAAACACGATTGCCAGTACGCCCGCGAGCAGCCGCCGGTCCGCGAAGGTGCCGCCGAGCAGGTCGTCCGGCAGGTGGTTGCCGAGGAGCAGCCCGGTCAGCGCCAGGCCGGCGGCGAACAGCGCGCTGTGCCGGTGCAGGCGCCAGGCGAACAGGCCCGCGACCACCAGGTAGAACGTCATCTCGTAGGCGAGCGTCCAGAAGACCCGGACCGCGCCGCGCAGCCCGAGCAGGTCGGGCGTCATGGTGGCGTGCGCGAGGACGCCGGTGACCGTCTCGGCGCGCAGCGACGCCTGCCAGCTCATCAAGCCGGTCGCCACGAGGATGCCGACGACCGCGATGGTAGCGAGATATGCCGGATATATCCGGCATAGGCGGCCTATCCAGAAGCGGCGCAGGCTGCCGTGCCGCTCCAGCGACATCGGGATGACATAGCCGCTGACCAGGAAGAACAGCAGTACGCCGTACTTGCCGAGGTCGATGAACCGCATGATCGCGAGGTGCCGCTCGGTGCCCAGGATCTGCGGGCTGAGGTGGAAGCCGACCACGACGAGCGCGGCCCAGCCACGGAGCGCGTCGAGCCAGCCGAGCCGGGCAGGGCTTGGAGCGGGGACGCCGGTGGAACTCACGCTGGTGCAACGAAGCAGCGGATCGGCAGACACCCACCTTGGACCAGAGGCGCCCTGGCCGCGATGGTCCCGCAGGGCTGATCCGAACGCCTCGGATCGTCTTCGCGAGCCCGGCGGTCGGCGCCGCCGACGGACGCGACGCGGTCAACCGCCATGCGCTTTTGGTGCCTTTGTGCGGATCGAGCCGCCGTTGTCAGGCGTTCACGGTCGGATTTCGAGACCTTGGAGAGTTAGGGCTCGCATATGGGCGCAACTCTCCAAGGTCTCGAAATCGAGGGGTCAGCCGCGCTCAGAAAACCCCCGAAAGCGGATAAAATGACCGTCCTGTTTGGATGATCGCTCACGATGCGGGCATCTCTGACCGAATCGTGAGACAACCGCCGAGCACGAGCGTCACGCCTCGGCGCGCAGATGCCCACCCGAGGGTGACAAACGACGTTTTATACCGACTTACCGGACCCGGACGCCGGCGGCTGCAACCGAGAACGGACGACAGCGGCGCGGTGCCTGCCGAAAACCGCGGCGGCGCGGGGGCGGCCGAGAAGCCGGGGGCGCGGGGCTTGGCTGGGCAAGGGCCGGAGGCCGGGGACGGCCTGTTGTGGCAGCTAGAGCGGCCGTAAAACCCAGGGGACTCTTCGCGCGCCGTACCTCTGGATCTTTGTCGGGTTGCTGTTTGAGCTGCAACCGCGGGCCTGGAGAGTCCAGGCCCGCGGTGGCACGGCTTCTTGCTACAGGTACTGACCGGTGTTGGTCGCCGTCTCGATGGAACGGCCGGCCTCCGCGCCCTTGCCGCCGGAGACGAGCGTACGGATGTAGACGATCCGCTCGCCCTTCTTGCCGGAGATCCGGGCCCAGTCGTCCGGGTTCGTCGTGTTCGGCAGGTCCTCGTTCTCCCGGAACTCGTCGACGCAGCTGTCGAGCAGGTGCTGGAGACGCAGTCCCTTCTTGCCGGAGGTGAGGAACTCCTTGATCGCCATCTTCTTGCCACGGTCGACGATGTTCTGGATCATCGCGCCGGAGTTGAAGTCCTTGAAGTACAGGACCTCCTTGTCACCGTTCGCGTAGGTGACCTCCAGGAAGCGGTTGTCCTCGCTCTCCGTGTACATCCGCAGGACGACTGCCTCGATCATCGCGGCGACGGTGACGTCACGGTCGCCGCCGTGCTCGTTCAGGTCGTCGTCCGACAGCGGCAGATCCCGCAGGATGTACTTGCCGAAGATGTCCTTCGCCGCCTCCGCGTCCGGACGCTCGATCTTGATCTTCACGTCGAGCCGGCCGGGCCGCAGGATCGCCGGGTCGATCATGTCTTCCCGGTTCGAGGCGCCGATGACGATCACGTTCTCCAGGCCCTCGACGCCGTCGATCTCGCTGAGGAGCTGAGGAACGATGGTGTTCTCCACGTCGCTGGAGACACCCGAGCCACGGGTCCGGAAGATCGAGTCCATCTCGTCGAAGAACACGATCACCGGAGTGCCCTCGCTGGCCTTCTCCCGGGCCCGCTGGAAGACCAGGCGGATGTGCCGCTCGGTCTCACCCACGTACTTGTTGAGGAGCTCCGGGCCCTTGATGTTGAGGAAGTAGCTGGTGTGCTTCTCCTCGCCCATCCGCTCGGCGATCTTCTTGGCCAGCGAGTTGGCCACCGCCTTCGCGATCAGGGTCTTGCCACAGCCGGGCGGGCCGTAGAGCAGGATGCCCTTCGGCGGGCGCAGCTGGTGCTCCCGGAACAGCTCGGAGTGCAGGAAGGGTAGCTCGACCGCGTCCCGGATCGCCTCGATCTGGGTGTGCAGGCCGCCGATGTCGGTGTAGTCGACGTCGGGGACCTCCTCCAGGACGAGCTCCTCGACCTCGCTCTTCGGGATCCGCTCGTACGCGTACGCCGAGCGGGGCTCGATCATCAGCGAGTCGCCGGCCCGGAGCAGGCCCACCTGGAGGGAGTCGGCGAGGGACACGATGCGTTCCTCGTCGGCGTGCGACACCACAAGGGCGCGGTCACCGAGCTCGCCATGCGGGCCGGTGAGCACCTCCTTGAGCACCACGACCTCGCCGGTGCGCTCGTAGCCGAACGCGTCGACCACGTTGAGCGCGTCGTTGAGGAGAACCTCCTGGCCGCGCTTGAGCTCCTCCACCTCGAGGGACGGCGACACCGCCACGCGAAGCTTGCGCCCACCCGTGAAGACATCGACCGTGCCGTCCTCGTGGGCGGACAGGAATACGCCGTAGCCGCTGGGCGGCTGGGCGAGCCGGTCAATCTCTTCCTTGAGAGTGACGATTTGGGCTCGTGCTTCCTTGAGGGTCGCCACGAGCCGCTCGTTGTTCTCGGTCAGTCGGGCCAGCTGCGCCTGCGTCGCCGCAAGCCGTTCCTCGAGCTGCCGGACGTGTCGGGGGCTCTCGGTCAACTTACGCCTAACCAGCGCCAGTTCCTCCTGAAGGAACGCGACCTGGCTGGAGAGATCGTTGGCCTCTTTCTCCCAACGTGCGGCGCGTGTATCCGCGTCGTCGTTACGTGCCACGTCCCACCTCCCCGGGGGCTCGAACGTCTTGCCTCAACATTAGCCGCTGTGACACCGAATCCGGTCCCTGCAACACCCTCGTCACCGACTCTTGATCCATTCGGCCGGTACGCGACGGTTGGTCGTCGGAGAGATCCGGTACCGTCGGGTGGGGCAAATTGCGGGAGGTACTAAGTGTCGGTGCAGACCGGTACGGATGAGCTTCAGGTCTGGGTGGATCAGGACCTGTGCACCGGCGACGGTCTCTGCGCGCAGTACGCGCCGGAGGTGTTCGAGCTCGACATCGACGGGCTGGCATACGTCAAGGACAAGGCCGGTGACCTGCAGCAATCCCCCGGTGCACGGGTTGGCGTACCGGCCCACCTCCGCCTCGAGGTGATCGACTCGGCGAAGGAGTGCCCGGGCGACTGCATCCACGTGCGGCGGGCCTCCGACGACGTCGAGGTGGCCGGTCCCGACGCGGAATGACCGCCGGGTTTGTCAGGTCTAACCGGGCCTTGGTGATCTTGTAGCCGGCCCGGCCGGCATGCGAAAAAAAGTCACGCGCGTCTCAGAGTGTCGGACGTCCCACTAATGAAGCGACCACCCGGCTGAACTCCTCCAGACGGGCGATCTGGCCCGGGCCGCCGTCGTCCAGCGTCTTGCCGAAGCGCAGCGCGTCGTGCCGGATCGTGGTGCGGCTTTCGCCCTCGTCCATGCCGGGCGGCGGGACCGCGTCGTCGACCGAGCTGAGCAGCAGGTAGACGTCGATGCTGTCGACCCGCGCCTGCCCGTTGCTGGTGCGGGTGAGGCGCCGCCGGCAGCCCACCTCGGTGACCGTGGACAGCGGCACCACCCGCAACGAACTGGTCATCGAGCCCACCGGGCCGTCGCCGGGCGCCACATCCTCCCCGTGCCACAGCACGAGACGGCTGCCGTCACAGATGACGACCTCCTGCCAGACGCCGTTGACCTCGTTGACGAAGCGTTCCAGCGTGAAGCACAGCACCGAGGCGCCGCGCAGCACACCGAACAGCGCGTCCAGCGCCACCTCGGGATCGCGCAGATAGGCCCGGGCGGCCGAGTCCAGGTCCTGGTACGGAGACCAGTCCGGGAAGACCGCCGGCATCTCGTTGCTGCCGCCGAACGGCGGAGAACTCATCGCGCCCACCCGATCCTCCCGGTCGTGCGTTGCCTGCCAGTTGGGGAAGCTACCCGAGCTCAGTGCCCGGCGTCACATCTCTGGCCTTCTTTTGCGCGTACGCCTCGGCACCCTTGCTGGGCTTGCGGCGGCGCGGCGGGGCGATCACGCCCGGGGCCAGCCGGCGGGCCGAGACCAGGAACGCGGTGTGGGCGACCATCCGGTGGTCCGGCCGGACCGCGAGGCCCTCGGCGTGCCAGTCCCGGACCAGCGACTCCCAGGCCCGCGGCTCGGTCCACCCGCCGCGTGCGCGCAGCGCCTCCACCAGCTCGGACAGCTGCGGGGTGGTGGCCACGTACCCGATGAAGACGCCACCGGGGATCAGCGCCTTCTCGACCATCGGGAGGGCCTCCCACGGGGTCAGCATGTCCAGGATGATCCGGTCGAAACCGGTCTCCGTGTTGTCCGCCACATCACCCTGGTGCAAATGCCACGCCGGGTGCGGACGGCCGAAGAACGCCTCGACGTTCTTGCGGGCGATCGCGGCGAAATCTTCCCGGAGCTCGTACGAGTGAAGTTGCCCCTCGTCGCCGACGGCGCGCAGCAGCGAGCAGCTCAGCGCGCCCGACCCGGCGCCGGCCTCGAGCACCTTCGCGCCGGGGAAGACGTCACCCATCGCGACGATCTGGGCGGCGTCCTTCGGGTAGATCACCTGGGCGCCGCGCGGCATGGACAGCACGTAGTCGCTCAGCAGCGGGCGCAGCGCCAGGTAGGGGGTGCCGCCGGCGGAGGTCACGACACTGCCCTCGGGGAGGCCGATCAGGGCGTCGTGATCCAGAGCGCCGCGGTGCGTGTGGTACGACTTGCCGGGCTCCAGCACGATTGTGTGCATTCGTCCCTTGGGATCGGTGAGCTGGACGCGGTCGCCGGCGTGGAACTCGCCGCGGCGTGCCTCCTGCCGCGTTCCCGGGCGTGTTTCCGGCTCGGCGGCCGGTTCCTGCCGGTCGGCGTCGTGCTCTTCCTGGTCGGCGGCGTGCGTGATGGTCAAAGCTCTTCTCTCTGGTCGGTCACCGAGCCGGGCGGGGCCGGCGTGGCTCGAGGATCGCGGCGACGTCACCGACGCGCAGCACCCCCACCACATCCTCGCCCGAGGTGACCACGTACTGCGCGGCCGGGTGCGCCTGGAGCGCGCGCACCACCTGCTCGCCGGTCAGGCCGAGCCGCAGCGCGGGAACCGCGTCACGGGAACGGGCCACGGTGTCGACCGCCACCCACGGGCGCCGGTCGACCGGGACGCGCTCGGCGGCGACCGGATCGACCAGTGCGGTGAGATTACCGGCCGAGTCCGAGACGGCGAGCACCACGTTCGGGCGCGGGTCCTCGGAGCGGCGCCGCTGTGCCTCGCCCAGCGGGGTGCCGGCCGGGACGACCAGCAGCGGACGGGTCAGGCTGGCCAGGTCGACGAGCGGGAACCGGCTGGTCATCCGGGCCAGCCGGATCGACTGGCCGGCGCCCTGCCATAACGTGAAGACCACGAGCAGCACGAAGAGCAGGCCGAAGATCGTCAGAGTGTTCAGCTGATACAGCCAGACCGCCACGAGAGCGGTGACCCCGGCCAGCGCCCGGCCCGCCCAGCCGGCCGCCGCGGTGGCCCGGTTGCGGTCCTTGAACAGCGCCCACAGGCCGGCCCGTAACGCCCGGCCCCCGTCCAGCGGCAGGCCCGGCAGCACGTTGAAGATCGCGACCAGGATGTTGCTGGCGGCCACCTGGAAGACGATCTGCCCGACCACGGTGCGGTCCGGTAACACGAACGAGGCGGCGGAGGCAGCCCCGCCCAGCACCAGCGAGACGGCCGGACCGGCCAGACTGACCAGGGCGTCGACCCGCGGGCTGGGGGCGTCGCGGTCCATCTCGGTCCAGCCGCCGAGCAGCTCCAGGGTGATCCCCCGCACGCCGATGCCGAACCGGCGGGCGGTGAGAGCGTGGCCCAGCTCGTGCAGCAGCACCGAGCCGAGCAGGCAGACCACGAAACCCAGCCCGACCAGATAGCTGAACGGGTCGGCCAGGGCGAGCTGCTCCCGCACGTAGTTCCCGTAGACGACGGTCACCAGGGCGGCGAGCAGCAGCATCGATCCGTTCACGAAGATCGGGATGCCCATGACCTGGCCCACCGGCCGGGCGCCACGCGCCGTCCGGCGGGGAGGCGGTGGACTGTTCTCGACCCGGCCGTTGCTCACGACGTTGATGCTACGAAACGCGTGTCACAGGGCTTCCCCGGCTCGTTCTTCGTTTTACGGGTGCCCTCGGCGTTTTTGTCGTACCCCTGGCCTAGCCTGCTTTCCATGACGGCCCCGACAGTTCCCCCGCAGCCTGCGAACGAAGCGTTCACGGGTCCTTCGCTCTCGCCGTCGCGCGCGGCCGACTTCAAGACCTGTCCGCTGCTGTTCCGCTTCCGCACCATCGACAAGCTGCCCGAGCTGCCGTCGGCCGACCAGGCCCGGGGCACGCTGGTGCACGCGGTGCTGGAGAGCTTGTTCGACCTGCCGGCCGCCGAGCGCACGCCGGAGGCGGCCGCGGCGCTGGTCGCGCCGTCGTGGGCGCGCCTGCTGGAGCAGGAGCCGGCGCTCGCCGACATCTTCACGGCCGCGGCGCCGCCGCTCACCGATCCGGCCGCGCTGGCCGCCGAGGCGGACGCGACCGGCCTCCTCGATATCCCCGTTCCGGACGCGCCGGCGCGGCTGGCGGCCTTCCTGGAGAGCGCGGGCAATCTGCTCGACGGCTACTTCGCGCTGGAGGACCCGCGCCGGCTCGAGCCCGCCGAGCGCGAGACCCTGGTGTCCACGCTGGTCGACGACGAGTTGCTGATCCGGGGTTATGTCGACCGGCTCGACATCTCCCCGGCCGGCGACCTGCGCGTCGTCGACTACAAGACCGGCGGCGCCCCGCGCGAGGCGTTCGAGGGCCGCGCCCTGTTCCAGCTGAAGTTCTACGCCTTGGTGCTGTGGCGCACCCGCGGTGTCGTCCCCCGGGTGCTGCGCCTGGTCTACCTGCGCGACGCCGAGATCCTCGACTACAGCCCCGAGGCCGAGGAGCTGGAGCGTTTCGAGCGCACGCTGGTCGCCCTGTCCCAGGCGATCGAACGCGCCAAACAGGACAAGGACTTCCGCCCGAAACCGAGCCGCCTGTGCGGCTGGTGCAGCCACCAGGCCGTGTGCCCCGAGTTCGGCGGCACGCCCCCGCCGTTCCCCGAGCCGGCGCCACCGGCCACACCGGACACTGACGGGAGCGACGATCGCCTAGGGTGACGGTCATGCCTTTACGGGTGCTGCTCGTCGACGCGGCGCCGATGCAGCGGTCCGGCCTGCGCGCGGCCTTGACCGCGGCCCGCCGCCCGACCCCCGCCTTCGGCGACGGCGCGGGCGCTGACGGCACGGGCGCTGACGGCACGAGCGCTGACGGCACGAGCGGCACGGGCGCTGACGGCACGAGCGGCACGGGCGCTGGCGGCACGAGCGGCACGGGCGCTGGCGGCACGAGCGGCACGGGCGCTGGCGGCACGAGCGGCACGGGCGCTGGCGGCACGAGCGGCACGGGCGCTGGCGGCACGAGCGGCACGGGCGGCACCGGCGCTGGCGGCACGCGGAGCGCGGGCTCTGGCGGCGCGAATGACGGGCGCTCGCGTAACGCGGGCGGCGCTGGTGCGGGCGGCGCTGGTGCGGGCGGCGCTGGTGCGGGCGGCGCTGATGACGTCGAGATTGTCGTCGCCGGGGAGACCGGGGACGGCGGGGAGGCCGTCGAGCTGGCCCGGCGGCTGCTGCCCGATGTGCTGATCACCGACCTGGTGCTGCCGCGCGTCGACGGGCTTGGCGTGACCCGGGCCGTCACCGAGGCGGGGCTGCCGGTGCGGGTGCTGGTGCTGACCGCGCACGACGAGGACGAGCACGTGCTGGGCGCGATCGCGGCGGGCGCGGGTGGGTTCATCCGCAAGGACGCTCCCGCCGCCGAGCTGGTGGCCGCCGTCCGGACGGTGGCGGCCGGCGGCGCGGTGATCACCCCGGCGGTGCTGGCCCGGATCCTGACGAGGGTCGCCGAGGCGTTGCCCGCCCCGGAGACGACGACCACGTCCAAGCTGGACGCCTTGACCGAGCGCGAACGCGAGGTCCTGGTGTACGTCGCCCGCGGCCACTCGAACGCCGAGATCGCCGCCGCCCTGCAGGTGAGCGAGACGACGATCAAGACCCACGTCGGCCACGTCCTCACCAAGCTGCGCCTGCGCGACCGCACTCAGGCAGTGGTCCTCGCCTACGAAACAGGCTTGGTGAAGCCCGGCGCCTAGAGCGTGCGACCCGCGCCCGCCTAGCCGTCCGGTCAAAACTTCGGGAGTTCCCCGTTCGGGGCTCGGTCCGGGCCTCTCCGTGGTGGCCGCAAGCCTCGTCGCCGATCCCACTATGCGGCGATCCCGACCACATCCTGGACTTTCTTGAGACCTTGGAGACCTACGCCCATATGCGAGCCATAAATATCCAAGGTCCACAAAACAGGGCGGAAAACCACCGCACAAAAGCCGCGTGAGCGGACGAAATGAGCCTCCACGGTGGACCTAAATCCCACATCATGGACTCGCCGCCAGGATGTGGTCGCCGGTCCCACACATCGGACACATGTCCCACATCATGAGCCGCGTAGGACGGCGGGCGCCGCTTGGCCGGCTCGGCGGCCGCCGTGCGGATTACGCGTCCCGGCCGCCGCGTAGCGAACCCGGGCCCCCGCGACGATCCCGTCCGACGCTCGGTCAACCCGACCCCCGCGACGACCCCGTCCGACGCCCGGCCAACCCGACCCCCGCGACGATCCTGTCCGGCGCCCGGCGATCCTGGCCCGGCTGCTGCCGAACCACCTGGTCCCGACGCACGCGGCAAAGCCGACCAACCCCGCGACCTCTGACGCATAGTCGCCGGCGGTACGGGCACCAACGCCGGCACCGCCCGCACTCCCCACACCTCGGCCCCCGAGCCCGAGGTGTGGGGAGTGCGCCAGCCCGCCGTTCGGAGTCCGCACACCCGGCGCCGGTCACGCCGGGGCCCGCTGCCTGGGCATTTCCGGGGGCGGTAACGGACGCTCCAGGAAGCCGAGAGCCGCTGATACCTGCCCGCGCGCTGACGCCGGGCGCGGCCGGCCGCCGATCGACGCGGCCACCCGCATCACCAGATCCGCGCTCCGCGGGCCCAAGCGCCCAGCCCGCATCACGAACTCCCCGCTCCGCGGGCCCAAGCGCCCAGCCCGCATCACGAACTCCCCGCTCCGCAGGCCCAAGCGCCCAGCCCACATCACGAACTCCCCGCTCCGCGGACCCAAGCGCCCAGCCCGCATCGCGAACCCCCGGCCTCGAGGGCCCAGGGACCCGGCCGGCATCAGGCGGCCGCCCGGACCGCGGCTCGGTGGATGTGGATGTCGCCGCTCGCGGTGCGGGCGCGCAGCTCCAAGGTCGCGGTCGAGTCGGGGACCGGGGCCTCGCCGCGGGCGGTCAGGTCGCTGATCGTCTTGCCGGACATCGTGTTCAGGTCCATCCAGACGCCGGTGCCGGGGGCCACGCCCACCTGGATGTCGCCGGACGCGCTCTTCAGCTGGGCCTGGCCCGCGCGCAACTGGCCCACCTGGATGTCGCCGGAGGCCGTGGACGCCTGCAACGAGCCGCCGCCGAAGCGCAGCCGCAGGTCGCCGCTCGCCGTTTCCATGGTGACGTCACCGGTGACGTCACCGATGTTCACGTCGCCCGAGGCGCTCTTCGCCCGGAGCGTCCCGCCGACCCGGTGGATCGTGATGTCGCCGGAGGCAGCGCGCACGTCGGCGTCGCCGGTGACCTCGGCCAGGTCCACGTCGGACGAGGCCGTCTCCAGCTCGACCGCGGACCACACGCCGGCCGCCCGCACGTCGGCGGCCGCGGCCCGGCCGGTCAGTGCGCTGCCGATCGGCACCCGGGCGACGATGCGCAGCTTGTGCGAGCGCCGCCACATCCAGGAGTCGGAACCCGGTGTCTGGATCACCAGCGTGTCGCCCTCGATCTCGACGCGGGTCTTGTCGGCCGCCTCCTGGGCGCCGGCGCTGCTGCTGACCGGCGTCACCTCGACGACGATGGCGTCACGCTCCTCGGCGACCATCTCGACGGTGCCGGTCTGGGTGCGCAGCGCGACGGTGACCGGGGTGGAACGGGGGAACTCGTACATGAATCAGCCCTCCTAGGCCTGGAAGAAACCGGTGACGCGCTTGCCCGCGCGCACCGTGGGGGTAGCCGGAACGATTGCCTGCGAGACCGCGCGGACCAGCCACGCGTTGACCGAGATGCCCTCGGCCGCGGCGGTCTGTTCGACCTGAGCCTTGAGTGCTTCGGGCATGCGCAGCGTGAGCCGGGTGAGGTCACCGCCGTCCGGCACCGGCGCCGCCGGGGCGGCGGGAAAAGCCGCGGCGGCGGGAAAAGCCGCGGCGGCGGGGAAAGCCGGGGCGGCGGGGAAAGCCGGGGCGGCGGTGACATCCGGTGCGGCGGAGGTGACCACCAGATCGGCCGAGCGGCCGCGCAGCCGGACGTCGACACTCGCGTCCGGCAGCCGGGTAGTGATCTCCGCGGCCGCGTCGGACAGCGCCTCGAGAAGCGCCAGCCGGGCCGAGGACTCCAGCGCGTGCCCGAGCAGCTCGGCGGCCCGGGTCGTCTCCTCGCCGCCGGGGGCCGCCGCGGCGGCCAGGTCGGCTCGGAGTGTTTCGAGGTATGGCGTCAAATCCATGACACCACTATGACGTCATCGATGACGTCAGTCAAGCGTCAAACCAAGAAACTCAGGGTCACCCCTGAGACATCCCTGGGTGCCACCCGTACCCGAAGACCGGTGTCCGGTTCCGCCTCGGGACGGACGATTCCGCGTCCGCACGTCGAAACACTGAGCGTGCCGGCCGGGTGGAAAAGCCCGGCCGGACCAGACGAACGGCCCGGCCAGACGGGGGCGGGCCGCACGCCGGAAACCAAGGGGGCAGGCAGAGATGATCGGGACCAAGGCGCTGGAGCCGGTAGCGGCGCGCGCCGACGGCTTGTGGAAGGTGTACGGCGACGGAGACGCGCGCGTCGTCGCCCTGCGCGACGTCAGCGCGAGCTTCGCGCGCGGCCGGTTCACGGCCATCATGGGCCCCTCGGGCAGCGGCAAGTCGACGCTGATGCACTGCCTGGCCGGCCTCGACACGGCGACCCGCGGCACCGTCCACATCGGCGGCACCGAGGTCAGCGGCCTGCGCGACAAGGCCCTCACCCGGCTGCGGCGCGACCGGGTGGGCTTCATCTTCCAGCAGTTCAATCTGCTGCCGACGCTGACCGCGGCGGAGAACATCCGGCTGCCGCTGGACATCGCCGGCAAGAAGCCCGACCCGCAGTGGTGGGACACCGTGATCGAGACGGTCGGCCTCGAAGACCGGCTGTCGCACCGGCCCAGCCAGCTCTCCGGCGGCCAGCAGCAGCGGGTCGCGTGTGCGCGCGCCCTGATGAGCCGGCCCGACGTCATCTTCGCGGACGAGCCGACCGGCAACCTGGACTCGCACGCCGGCGCCGAGATCCTGTCGTTCCTGCGGGCCAGTGTCCGCGAGCACGGCCAGACCATCGTGATGGTCACGCACGACCCGGTCGCCGCCTCCTACACCGACCGGGTGATCTTCCTGGCCGACGGCGAGGTCGTGGCCGAGCTGGACCACCCGACCCCGGAGGCCGTGCTGGAGAAGATGAAGGCCCGGGAGGTGCTGGTCTGATGCTGCGCGCGACGCTGAAGAGCCTGCTCGGCCGCAAGCTGCGCCTGGTGCTCTCCGGTCTGGCGGTGGTGCTCGGGGTGATGTTCGTGGCCGGCGCCTTCGTGGTGACCGACACGCTGGGACGCTCATTTGACTCGTTGTTCGCCGACGGGTTCTCGCAGACCGACGTGGCCGTCGAGGCCAAGCCGAAGATCGCCGTCTCGGAGGCGGAGGGCGAGCAGGTCGCCACTCCCCTGCCCGCGTCGATAATTCAACAAATATCCGGAACAACCGGCGTCGAGAGCGCCACCGGCATCGTCAACGCCGACGGCGCCCGCGTGATCGGCTCCGACGGCAAGGTGCTGACCAGCTACGGCCCGCCAAGGATCGGCCAGAACTGGGTCGGCGAGGACGCCCTGCTCCAGCTGCGCGAGGGACGCGGCCCGGACAAGAATGATGAGATCGCCGTCAACGCCGCCGTCGCGAAGGCCGCCGGCATCCACCTCGGCGACCGGGTCGGCGTGCTCACGCTGGAACCCAAGAAGACGTTCACCCTGGTCGGCATCTGGGGCTACAGCGGCAACCGGGACTCGATCGGCGGCCTGCAGGAGGTCGCCTTCACCACCCCGGTCGCCCAGCAGCTGATGATCGGCGAGAAGAACGCCTTCACGATGATCAACGTCAAGGTCAAGGACGGCGAGACCCCCGAGGCCGTACGCGACCGGATCGCCACCGCGGTCGGCGACAACTACCAGGTCCGCACCGGCAAGCAGCTCGCCGCGGACAGTTCCAAGGAGCTCAAGGAGGGGCTCAGCTTCTTCAACAAGATCCTGCTCGGGTTCGCCGGGGTCGCCCTGTTCGTCGGCGTCTTCCTGATCCTCAACACGTTCTCGATCATCGTGGCGCAGCGCACCCGGGAGCTGGCACTCATGCGGGCGCTGGGCGCGAGCCGGCGCCAGATGATCGGATCGGTGCTGCTCGAGGCCATCATCATCGGCCTGGTCGCCGCGGCTCTCGGGCTCGCCGCCGGGGTCGGCGTCGGCGCCCTGCTCGGCTTCTTGTTCGTGCAGCTCAGCGGCGGCGGGTTCGCGCTGGCCCCGCTGGCCGTGCCGATGTCGGCGATCCTCAGCTCGCTGATCGTCGGCGTCGTGGTCACCGTGGTCGCCGCCGTGATGCCGGCGCTGCGCGCGTCGCGGATCGCGCCGGTCGCCGCCATGCAGGACGTGGCCACCCCGGACCGGCCGCTCACCCGGGTCAGCGTGGCCGGCGCCCTGGTCGGCGCGGCGGGTGCCACCCTGCTCGGCGTCGGCCTGTACGCGACCAGCAGCCTCATCCTGACGCTGAGCGGGATCCTCATCACCTTCATCGGCGTGGCGCTTTTGACTCCACTGCTCTCCAAGCCGGTGGTGGCCCTGCTCGGACGGTTGTTCGCATGGTCAGTGCCCGGACGCCTCGGCCGGCTCAACTCGGGGCGCAACCCGAGGCGTACGGCGATAACCGCGGCCGCCCTGATGGTCGGCATCGCCCTGGTCACCGGCGTGACCGTGGTGATGAACTCGGCGAAGACCAGCCTGAGCGCGCAGGCCGAGGACACCATCAAGGCGCAGATCGTGATCAACGGCGATCAGAACAGTCCGCGTCCACCGAGCTTCGACCCGGCCGTGCTGCGTCAGGCGAGCGGGATCACCGGCGTACGGGCTGTCGCGGGGTTGTGGAATGACCAGGCCGTGGTGAACGGCAAACGCACGTACGTGCACGCGACCGAGGATTTGGCGCAGCTCAGCGAGGCGTTCGGCGGCCCGGCGCTGGCGAGGTTGAAGCCGGACCAGATCGCGGTCAGCACCCAGGAGGCCACCGATCGGCACTGGCAGGTCGGCAGCACGCTCGACGTCCAGCTGTCCCGGGGCGACCCGGAGAAGCTGACGATCGCGGCCACCTACGACGAGGACACGATGCCGGGCAGCTACTTCCTGCCGGCCGCGGCCACCAAGGAGTTCTCGGTTCCGCAGCCGGTGTTCGGCTTCGTGCGGCTCACCGACGGCACCCCGGTCGCGCAGGCGCTGCCGCAGGTGAAGGCGCTGCTGGTGGACAGCCCCGAGGTGTCCGCCGAGGACCGGACGGCGTTCATCGAGGGACAGGCGTCGACGTTCGACACCGTCATCACGATGGTGCAGGTGCTGCTCGCGCTGGCGATCCTGATCGCGGTGCTGGGCGTGGTGAACACGCTGGCGCTGTCGGTACTGGAACGCACCCGCGAGCTGGGCCTGCTGCGCGCGGTCGGGCTGGGCCGCGCGCAGACCATGCGGATGGTGACCGTCGAGGCCGTGGTGATCTCGGTCTTCGGGGCGCTGCTCGGCGTCGCGGTCGGGGCCGGGCTGGGCGCCGCGGTGGTCCGCGCCCTGAACGGCGAGGGCATCACCGACCTGGTGCTGCCGTGGACCAACATGGGCCTCTACCTGGTGCTGGCCGCCGTGGTCGGGGTGCTCGCCGCGGTGCTGCCGTCGATCAAGGCGGCGCGGCTCAACGTTCTGGCCGCAATAGCTCACGACTGACGAGCAGGTTCGCCAGATAGGCGGGGTCCACGCCCACCAGCGAGGTGCGCAGGTGGACCCCGTCGGTCGGCGGCAGCTCCAGCTCGGCCGGCACCGCGAGCACCGCGGCCCCGGAGGCGAGCGCGCTGGCCACCCCGGTCGGCGAGTCCTCGATGGCCACGCAGTCCTCGATCGGCACCCGTAACAGCGTCGCCGCCGTGCGGTACGGCTCCGGGTCCGGCTTCGGCATGCGCACGTCGTCGCCGCAGACCACGACGTCGAAGTTCTCCGCGCCGATGGTCTTCAGCGCCACGTCGACCAGGGCCCGCCCGGTGGAGGTCACCAAGGCGGTCGGCAATCCCGCCATCCGGACAGCGTGCAGCAGCTCACACGCGCCCGGCCGCCACACCAGACCCTCCGCGAACAGCTCCAGCACGCGCGCGACCAGCCACGCGACATCCGGCGGCTCGGGCCGGTCGGGCTGACCCAGGTCGTCGCGCATGATCTGCATGCTGACCGCCATGCTGGTGCCGATCATCGCCTTGCGGCCCGCGTCGGAGAGCGTGCCCCCGGCGCGAACGGCCAGCTCGCGCAGGGCGATGTCCCAGACTTTCTCGCTGTCGACCAGCGTGCCGTCCATGTCAAAAAGAACCGCGGCGGGTTGTCGTGTGTTCATCAATCGCCATTCTTCCCGGTACGCCGCAACAAAGGCAGGCGCCGGTTACATGTGTCACCCGGCGACTCGTTCATTGCCGGCGTAGCTTTCGCTGTATGAAGCATCTATCACTCGCGGGATTAGACGTGACCCGCCTCGGACTCGGCCTCATGGGCATGTCCTCCGCCTACACCGGCGCGCACTCCGACGACGCGGAGTCGATCCGCACCATCCACCGGGCGCTGGACCTGGGCGTGACGTTCTTCGACACCGCCGAGTCGTACGGTCCGTACACGAATGAACGCCTGGCCGGAAAAGCCCTGGCCGGCCGCTGGGACCAGGTGGTGATCGCCACCAAGTTCGGCTACTACTCGCATCGCGACGGCACCGCCGAGCCGACCGAGCGCCAGATCGACAGCCACCCGGACAACGTGCGCTTCGTCCTGGAGGCTTCGCTCAAGCGTCTCGGCACCGACCACGTGGACCTGCTCTACCAGCACCGGGTCGACCCGACGGTGCCGATCGAGGACACCATCGGCGCGATGGCCGAGCTCGTGCAGCAGGGCAAGGTGCGGCACATCGGCATGTCCGAGGCCGCCGTGAGCACGATCCGCCGGGCCCATGCCGTGCACCCGATCACCGCGCTGCAGTACGAGTACTCGCTGTTCACCCGCGAGCCCGCCGAGGAGATCCTGGCGCTGTCCCGCGAGCTGGGCATCGGCTTCGTCTCGTACTCGCCGCTGGGCCGCGGCATCCTCACCGGCAAGGTGCGCGACACGAAGGCGATGGACCCCACCGACTTCCGCTACGGCAACCCGCGCTACGCCGACGAGAACATGGCGCACAACCTGGCCCTGGTCGACGAGGTGGAGGCGATCGGCCGGGAGACCGGCGCCACGCCCGCGCAGGTCGCGATCGCGTGGGTGCTGGCCCAGGGCGACGACATCGCCGCGATCCCGGGCACCAAGGCGGTGGCGCGGCTCGAGGAGAACGCGGTCGCCGACGGCCTGGAGCTCACGAAGGACCAGTTGGCTCGCCTCGACGGCCTGCAGCCCGCGGCCGGCGACCGCTACGTCGGAATCAACGCCGCGCAGGCGGGCCTCTAGGGCAGAATGCGGGCATGCCGGCCTTCGTCGAGGACATCAGCGCCGAGACGCCCCGGCCGGTCCGCACGCCCGCCCTCACCCAGCGCTGGACCGACCTGGCCTTCCTGCATTGGCCGGTCGATCCGGCGCGGGTGGCGCCATTGCTGCCGCCCGGCACCGTCCCGGACACGATCGACGGCGTGACGTACGCCGGCCTGATCGGTTTCCGGATGGAAAACATCGGCTTCCTGAGCGGCCCCCCGATCCCCTATTTCGGCACCTTCTGCGAGACCAACATCCGTCTATACAGTGTGGACGGCGAGGGCCGGCGCGCCGTCGTCTTCCTCTCACTCGACGCGGAGCGTTTACTGCCGGTTCTGGTCGCCCGCGTGACGTTGCGCCTGCCGTACGTCTGGTCCCGCATGCGCCTGACCCGCACCGGCGACGTCCTCGACTACCGCTCACGCCGCCGCTGGCCGGGCCCTCCCGCGACGTCCCGGATCCGGATCCGCACCGGCCCGGCAATCCCCGACCCGAGTCCGCTCGACCATTTCCTGACCGCCCGCTGGGGACTGCACACCGACGCCTGGGGCCGCACCATCCACCTGCCCAATGAGCATTCACGCTGGCCATTGCATCGCGCCGAACTGCTCGACCTCGACGAAACACTGCTCGCCACCGCCGGCATCGGGGTGAGTGGCCCACCGGTGAGCACGCTCTACTCTCCTGGCGTCAGCGTTGCGTTCGGCAAACCCCGTTAGCCGTACGGGATCATCGCAATGGCGCTCGTGGGCAACGACGAGGCCGTCGCCACGCCAGGCCGTCGCGACGACCGGCCGGTGCGCGGCTCCAGGCCGGCAAGTCCTAACCGTGGTGGTAGGCGGTGAGTGACGTGGTCCCGGTGCAGCCCGTGGCGCGGTGGCGCGGTGGCGCGGTGGCGCGGTGGCGCGGTGGCGCGGTGGCGCG
>NZ_JABBNC010000013.1 GCF_012933445.1 Actinoplanes sp. TBRC 11911 | reverse complement strand
AGCCGAGGGCCACCCCTATGAGGGGTCGGCCCTCGGCTGCTTTTCTATGTCGGCCCCCGAGTAGCTTGAGTGTTGTGGCCGCGCCCGCCGTTCAGAGGGCCAGCCGTATCGGAAGGATTGATCCGTGACTTCAGGACCGCACGACGGCGGCTCCCGCGACCGCGACGACGACCGCCAGGGCGGCCGCGGACGTGATGGGGGCGACTCGTCCTCCCGAGGTGACCGATCCTCCGGCGGCGACCGCGACCGCGGCGGCTACCAGGGCCGCGGTGACAGCCGCGGCGGCGACAACCGAGACGACCGCGGCGGCTATCGCGGCGGGGACCGCCCAAGTGGCGGCGGCTACCGGGGCGACCGGGACCGCGGTGGCTCCGGCGACCGCGGCGGGTTCCGCAGCGGCGGCGGCTCGGGCGGCTTCCGGGGCGGCGACCGCGATCGTGGCGGCTCCGGCGACCGCGGCGGGTTCCGAGGTGGCGACCGCGATCGTGGCGGCTCCGGCGATCGGGGCGGGTTCCGGGGCGGCGACCGTGACCGTGGCGGCTTCCGTAGCGACCGTCCGCAGGGTGGCGACCGCTCGCAGGGCGGCTTCCGCGGCGACCGTCCGCAGGGTGGCTTCCGGGGCGGTGACCGGGACCGCGGTGGATACCAGGGTCGCAGCGACCGCGGATTCGCCGGCGGCGACCGAGGCATTCGCGGCGATCGAGACCGGGGCCCTTACCAGGACCGCGGCGGCTCCGGCGACCGTGACCGCAGCGGCTACCAAGACCGTGACCGTCCGCAGGGTGGCTTCCGCGGTGGCTCCAGCGACCGCGGTGGCTTCCAGGACCGCGGCGGGTTCCGTGGCGGCGACCGCGACCGTGGTGGCTCCGGCGACCGTGGCGGTTTCCGTAGTGGCGGCAGTTCTGGCGACCGTGGCGGTTTCCGCAGCGGTGGCAGTTCTGGCGACCGTGGCGGGTTCCGTAGTGGCGGTGGCTCCGGCGACCGCGGCGGATTCCGTAGTGGCGGCAGCACTGGTGATCGTGGTGGGTTCCGCAGCGGCGGTAGCTACGGCGACCGGGGTGGGTTCCGCAGCTCGGATCGTGACCGTTCGGTAGGCGACCGGCCCTACCGGGACCGCCCGCAGGGTGACCGCGGCGGGTTCCGGGACAGGCCGCAGGGCGACCGTCCGCAGGGTGACCGTGGTGGCTTCCGTGACCGTCCGCAGGGCGACCGGCCGTATCGCGATCGCCCGCAGGGTGACCGGCCGTTCGGCGATCGCCCGCAGGGTGAACGCTCCTTCCGCGACCGTCCGCAAGGCGACCGGCCGCAGGGTGACCGGCCGTTTCGTGACCGTCCGCAGGGTGGTGACCGCGGGGGCTTCCGCGATCGTCCCCAGGGTGATCGCGGTGGCTTCCGGGACCGTCCGCAGGGCGACCGTGGCGGCTTCCGGGACCGTCCGCAGGGCGACCGGCCCTACAACGATCGCCCACAGGGCGACCGGCCGTTCCGGGATCGTCCGCAGGGCGACCGCGGCGGGTTCCGCGACCGTCCCCAGGGCGACCGGCCCTATCGCGACCGCCCGCAGGGCGACCGGCCGTTCCGTGACCGTCCGCAGGGTGGTGACCGCGGGGGTTACCGCGATCGTCCCCAGGGTGACCGCGGTGGCTACCGCGACCGTCCGCAAGGCGACCGCGGTGGCTTCCGGGACCGTCCACAGGGTGACCGGTCCTACAACGACCGTCCGCAGGGCGACCGTCCGCAAGGCGACCGCCCCTACCGCGACCGTCCGCAGGGGGATCGGTCCTACGGGGACCGTCCGCAGGGTGACCAGTCCTACCGGGATCGGTCCGAGGGTGACCGCGGCGGCTTCCGTCGGGATGACCGGGGCTTCCGGGATGACCGCGCCGAGCGGGAGCAGGGCGACGAGCAGACGACGCCGTCGTTCCAGGCTCCGGTGATTCCCGAGGACATCGCCGCGGCGGATCTCGACCCGGAGGTGCGCGGCGAGCTCGTCTCGCTGGCCCGGGACCAGGCCGAGAGCGTCGCCCGGCACCTCGTCGCCGCCGGACAGATCATCGACGAGGACGCCGAGCTCGCACTGCAGCACGCGATCGCGGCGCGTCGTCTGGCGTCACGGATCGCTGTCGTACGGGAAGCTGTCGGTCTTGCCGCGTATGCCGCGGGGGACTGGACCACGGCGATCGCCGAGCTGCGGACCTATCACCGGATGACCGGGCGGCAGACCCACCTGGCCGAGCTTGCCGACTGTGAGCGCGCGCTGGGCCGGCCGGAGCGGGCCATCGACCTTTATCGTGGCGCCGACGTCGAGAAGATGGACAAGGCCGGCGCGATCGAGCTGCTCATCGTGGCCGCCGGTGCGCGCGGTGACCTCGGGCAGCACGACGCCGCGGTGGCGATGCTGCAGGTGCGCGAGCTGACCGGCGACGAGGACGCCGAGTGGGCGGCCCGGCTGCGTTACGCGTACGCCGACGCGCTGCTCGCGGCCGGGCGCCGCGACGAGGCCCGGGAGTGGTTCGCGCGGGCTGCCGCGGTCGACGAGGACCAGCTCACCGACGCGGCCGAGCGGCTCCTCGAACTCGACGGCGTCACCCTCGAGGGCGATGAGGAAAGCGACGAGGACGACGACGCGGAGGCCGGCGAAGGCGAGTCCGGCCGGGCGGCGCGGGACGAGTACGACGACGAGGATGACGACGACCTCGACGTTGACGACGAAGATGAAGACGACGAGGACGAGTTCGAGGACGACGACGAGCGCGCCGGGGACGAGCGCGCCGAGGCGGACGAGTTCGAGGACGACGACGATGAGGACGACGACGACCTCGACGTCGTCCAGGACGACGAAGACGACGATGATCTCGACGTCGTTGAGGACGATGAGGACGACGACGACTTCAACGTCAACGGCGACGATGAGGACGACGATCGCCCCGAGGACGTAGCCGCCAAGACCGCCACCGATAAGGCCGGCGGCAAAGCGGAAGACCGCGACGACGAGGACGAGCCGAAGCGGCCGCGGGGATGACCGACACCCTCGCCGCAGCCCACGACCTGGTCATCTTCGACCTGGACGGCGTCATCTACCTGATCGACAAGCCGATTCCGGGCGCGGTCCAGGCCGTCGAGCGGCTGCGGTCCGAGGGCACCCCGGTGGCGTACGCGACGAACAACGCCTCGCGCCGCGCGCCGGACGTCGCCGCCCTGCTTACCGGCATGGGCGTACCCGCGGCACCCGACGAGGTCCTCACCTCGGCCGGTGCGGCGGCGGCCGTGCTCGCGGAGAAACTTCCGCCGGGCGCGCCGGTCCTGGTGGTCGGTGCGGAGGCGTTGCGAGCAGAGGTACGCGACGTCGGCCTCACCCCGGTGGAACGGCTCGACGACAGCCCCGCCGCGGTCGTGCAGGGCTATGGCCCGGAGGTCGGCTGGCGGATCCTCGCCGAGGCCGCGCTGTCCGTGCGGGCCGGGGCGATCTGGGTCGCCACCAACACCGACCGCACCCTGCCCAGCCCGCGCGGCCCGCTGCCCGGCAACGGCTCGCTGGTGGCCGTGCTGCGAACCGCGCTCGACCGCGACCCGGACCTGGTCGTCGGCAAGCCGGAACCGGGACTGTTCGGCACGGCCGCGGCCCAGCACGACGCCACGAAACCGCTGGTGGTGGGCGACCGGCTGGACACCGACATCCAGGGCGCGGTCGGCGCCGGAATGGACAGCTTGCTGGTGCTGACCGGAGTCAGCGACGCGGCCGAGCTACTGCACGCCCCGCCGGAGCGCCGACCGGCGTACGTGGCAAGGGATCTGGGTGGTTTGTTCCGCCCGGCGGACGAGGCCCGCCTGTCGCTGGACGCCGACGCGGCCGGCGGCTGGCACGTGACCCGCGACGGCGACGCGGCCACGCTCAGCGGCAACGGAGACCCGATCACCGCGCTGCGTCTGCTGTGCGCCGCGACCTGGACCGGCGTCGCCGACCTGCACGCGGACGGCGACGAGGCGAGGAGCCTGCTCAAGAGCTGGGGAATCTGAGCGAGTCGCGGCTGGCGATCGGCTCGATCACATGAGCTTGCGCAGCTTCAGCAGGTCGAACGGGTTCGCCTTGATCGAGGCCTGACGGGTGGCGATCGCGCGGGTCAGGTCGAGCTTGCCGGCCACCATGGCGACCAGGTTGTCGCTTGTCGTGATCAGAGCGATCTTGGCTTTCGGGTCGTCGCCGTCGGTGATGTCGACGAGCCGGCCCCCGGTCAGGCGGCAGTGGAACGCCGCGCCGAGGTCGGTGAGGCGGAGCGCCACCGTGCGGTCCAGGTCGAGCTTGCCCTGGGCCTCGACGTGCGCGTCGAGCCGCGCGGCCAGATCATGCAGCGCCTGCCGGCACTCGTCCACCGTCGCCATCACAACCCCTTCACGACACCCGCCCGCGTATCGCACCGTACCGTACGGACTCCCGGGAACCGCCCGGTAGCGTGGCACACGACAAGCCGCGAGAGGAGCGGAACATGGCGGACGCATGGCGGGCGTATCTGGAGATGGCGCTCGGTCTGACCGAGGCGCCGCGCAAGCGCGCTCAGAAGGTCGTCGGTGATCTCGCCAGCCGGGGCGGGGCCACGGCGGCGCAGCTGCAGGGCCTGGTCGACGACCTGACGTCGGCGGGGACGGCCAACCGCGAGGCACTGACCAACATCGTCCGGCACGAGGTGGACCGTGCCCTGGGCGTGGTCGGCCTCGCGACGGTCCAGGAGGTCGACGAGCTGAACGCCCGGGTCCGGGATCTGGAGCGTCAGCTGCGCGAGGCCAAGGATCGGCTCGCGATCGACGACGAGTCCGGCCAGCCGGGCACCGGCGGCACCCGGCTCGACCAGCCGGCGCCGCTGCCGCGCAAGCTCGCCGCGAAGAAGGTGGCGAAGAAGGCCACCCCGAACGCGATGCCCTCGGCGGCCACCTCGGCGGCGCCGGCCAAGTCGGCAACCCCGCCCGCGTCCGCCACGTCGGCCACCGCGGCGGCACCGGCCAAGAAGGCGGCGCCCAAGGCGACCGGCAAGACCGTCGCCAAGGCGGCGTTCCTAGGACCGGCGAAGAAGGCCGCCAAGAAGGCGGTCGCGAAGAAGGCGGTCGCGAAGGCGGCGCCCGGCACGGCCGAGGCAACCACCGGCGGCGTCCCGGCGGGAACGGCCGAGGCCCCGACCGCGGCCGTCCGCGACGCCGCCGCCGGGACAGCGTTACCGCCGGCGAAGAAGACCGCCGCTAAGAAGGCGCCGGCCAAGAAGGCCGAGCCGGGCAGGCCGGAGGAGACCGCATGACGTTCCCGCAGCAGCAAGGCCCGCGCCCGGGCCCCCCGCCGGGCGGATTCCGCCCGCAGCCGCCGCTCGGCGCGGGCCCGCAGCCGCCCGCCGGTGGTGGAGCGCGGCCGCCCGCCGGTGGTGGAGCGCGGCGGCCGGTCGCGGAAAGCGCCGGAGGCACCCCGGAACCCGCCCCGGTTCACGTGGGAGACGAGCCGGCGGACGGGACGGGGCATCCGGCGGTCGACGCGGTGCTGCAGTCGCTGGCGAACGCCGCGCGGCTCGCGCCCGGCGAGCAGATCGCCGAGTACGAGGCCGCGCATCAGGTGCTTCAGGAGACGTTGGCCGGGATCGATCGGTGACGCCGTACGGGAAGAGGATTTGACGTTTCATGGCTCGTCGTGCGCGCCTTGATGCCGAGCTGGTCAGGCGCAAGCTCGCCCGGTCCCGCGAACAGGCCGCGTCGCTGGTCGAGGCCGGTCGCGTCCAGGTGAAGGGAATCGTGGCCCGTAAGGTCGCCGCGATGATCGACCCGGCCGATCCGGTGCTGGTCACCGGCGCGGATCCGGCCACCGAGTACGTGTCGCGGGGCGGGCACAAGCTGGCCGGGGCGCTGGCGGCCTTCCCGGAACTGCCCGTCGCGGGACGGCGCTGCCTGGACGCGGGCGCCTCCACCGGCGGCTTCACCGACGTGCTGCTGCGTGCGGGCGCCGCCCAGGTGGTCGCGGTCGACGTCGGCTACGGGCAGCTCGCGTGGCCGATCCGCACCGACGATCGCGTGGTCGTGCTGGAGCGCACCAACGTGCGTACGCTCACGCCGGACGTCATCGGCGGGACCGTCGATCTCACCGTGGCCGACCTGTCGTTCATCTCGCTGCGTCTGGTGCTGCCCGCGCTCGCCGCCTGCACCGCGCCCGACGGTGATCTCGCGCTGATGGTGAAACCGCAGTTCGAGGTCGGCAAGGAGCGGGTCGGATCGGGCGGCGTGGTGCGGGACTGGCGGTTGCGCGCCGAGGCCGTGCTGGACGTCGCCGCCGCCGGTGCCACGCTGGGTCTGGGGGTGGCCGGGGTCACCGCGAGCCCGCTGCCGGGTCCGAGCGGCAACGTGGAGTTCTTCGTCTGGTTCCGGCGGGACGCCGAGGCCGCCGATCGTGACGAGGTCGAGCGAGTGGTCGCCGCCGGACCGGGTACGCGGGTAGCTTCTGGCGAGCCGGAAGACCAGCCGAAAGCCTTGGAGGACAGATGACGCGCTCGGCCCTGCTGGTCACGCACACCGGGCGCCGGCAGAGCACGCAGCACGCCCGGGACGTCGCGCGGGATCTGGTGGCGGCCGGGTTCGAGGTGCGCGTGATCGCCGAGGAGGGCGCGGATCTCGAGCTGCCGCCCGAGGTGGCCCGGGTCGACGGCCCGCACGCGGCGGACGGCGTCGAGATCGTGCTGGCGCTGGGCGGGGACGGCACGTTCCTGCGCGCGGCCGAGCTGGCCCGTCCGGTGAAGGCGCCGTTGCTCGGCATCAACCTCGGCAAGGTCGGCTTCCTGGCCGAGGCCGAGAGCGAGCACATCGACCAGGCGGTCAAGGACATCGTCGACGGTTCGTACAAGGTGGACGAACGGATGACGCTGGACGTCCGGGCGGAGTACGACGGACGGCTCATCGCGCAGTCGTGGGCGCTCAACGAGGTGAGCGTCGAGAAGGGGCAGCGGGCGCAGATGCTCGAGCTGCTCGTCGATGTGGACGGCCGGCCGCTGGCCCGCTACGGGGCCGACGGTGTGGTGTGCGCTACACCGACGGGCTCGACGGCGTACGCGTTCTCGGCCGGGGGACCGGTGGTGTGGCCCGAGGTGGAGGCGCTGCTGCTGGTGCCGATCAGCGCGCACGCCCTGTTCTCGAAGCCGCTGGTGACCGGGCCGTCGTCGTCGTTCACGCTGACCGTCGACCCGTACACGTCGTTCGCGGTGATGTGCTGCGACGGCCGCCGCACGTGGGACCTGCCGCCGGGGGCGAAGGTCACGGTCGAGCGGGGGGATCTTCCGGTACGCCTCGTCCGGCTCACGCCGCGGCCGTTCACCGATGTTCTGGTGGCCAAGTTCGCGCTTCCGGTGGAGGGGTGGCGCGGCAATCGACGATGATCGCGCTGGGCGATTGTCGGTGGGTACCGATACTGTTCGCCGTGTGCTGGAGGAGTTGCGCATCACCGGGCTCGGCGTCATCGATGACACCACGTTGAGGCTGACGTCGGGCATGAACGTCATCACCGGTGAGACCGGTGCCGGAAAGACCATGGTGGTGACGGGTCTCGGGCTGCTGTTCGGCGGCCGGGCCGACGCCGGCCGGGTGCGTGCCGACCCGGGCCGTGCGGTGGTGGAGGGCCGGCTGCGGCTGACCGGCCGGCTGGCCGGGGCGGTGCACGCCCGCATCACCGAGGCCGGCGCCGAGGTGGACGAGGACGGTTCGGTGCTGCTCAGCCGCACCGTGACGATCGAGGGCCGGTCCCGCGCGCACGTGGGCGGCCGCAGCATGCCGGTGGCGATGCTGGCCGAGGTGGGCGAGCAGGTCCTCGCCGTGCACGGGCAGTCCGACCAGTTGCGGCTGCTGCGCCCGGCCGAGCAGCGCGGCGCTCTTGACCGGTTCGCCGGCCCGGAGCACGAGAAGCTGCTGGAGACATACCGCGAGGCGTACGGGCGATGGCGTGCCGTGGTCGACGATCTGGCCGACCGCCGGCGTAACGCGCGGGCCCGTTCGCAAGAGGCCGACCTGCTGAAACTGGGTCTCGACGAGATCACCCGCGTCGACCCGCAGCCCGGTGAGGACGACGACCTGCGCGCCGAGGTGCAGCGGCTGGAGCATGCCGAGGGGCTGCGGGTGGCCGCGTCGCTGGCCGCGCAGGCCCTCGCCGCCGGGGTGGAGGTCACCGACGAGACGCCGGACGCGACGCAGCTGCTCGGCACCGCCCGCCGCACGCTGGAGGCGCAGGCCGCGGTGGATCCGGCGCTGGGCGAGCTGGCCGCCCGCGTCGAGGAGGCGGCCACCCTGGTCGCCGACGTCTCCGCCGAGCTGAGCACGTATCTGAGCTCGCTGGACGCCGACCCGGCCCGGCTGGAGCAGATCTACGAGCGGCGGGCCGAGCTGCGCACGCTCACCCGGAAATACGCTGACGACGTCGAGGGCGTGATCGCCTGGGCGGAGAACGCGCAGACCAGGCTGGCCGCGCTGGACTCGTCCGACGAGCTGCTCGACGAGCTCGACAAGGAACGGCAGCGGCTGGCCACGCAGGTCGGCGAGCTGGCCGCGCGGCTCACCGCGGCCCGGGTCGAGGCCGCCGGCCGGTTCTCCGAGGCGGTCAGCGTCGAGCTGGCGGGCCTCGCGATGCCGCACGCCACCGTCGAGGTCGCGGTGGTGCCGCGCACCGCCGACGACGGTCTCGGGCCGGACGGCGCCGACGAGGTCGAGCTGCGCCTGGTCGCGCACCCGGGCGCGCCGTCGCTGCCGCTGCAGAAGGGTGCGTCCGGCGGTGAGCTGTCCCGGGTGATGCTCGCGATCGAGGTGGTCTTCGCCGGGGCGGGTGGCCCGCCCACCCTGGTCTTCGACGAGGTGGACGCCGGCGTGGGCGGCCAGGCCGCGGTCGAGATCGGCCGCCGGCTGGCCCGGCTGGCCCGCACGCACCAGGTGCTGGTGGTGACCCACCTGCCGCAGGTCGCCGCGTTCGCCGACCGCCATCTCGTGGTCCAGAAGGACACCGGCGGCGCGATCACCACCAGCGGCGTGCGGATCGTGGAGGAGACCGAGCGGGCGCGGGAGCTGTCCCGCATGCTGGCCGGGCTGCCCGATTCCGACCTGGGGATCGCGCACGCGGAGGAGTTGCTGGCCGTGGCCGGCCGGGAAAAGAGGGGTTGACCTGCGTGGTTTGCCCCGTTTGTTGGGGAGAATGCGCATGTCGCGCGTGAGGCGCGTGCGTCGGCGTGTCAGGATGACGTTGATGCGTATCCCCACCTTGCGCCGTGTCCGCGCCGTCGATCCCGACGCGATCACCGGTGTCGCGCGCCTAGACCGTCGGACCAAGCGTCTGACCGGTCGGCTGCGCCCCGGTGACATCGCCGTGATCGACCACGTGGACATCGACCGGGTGGCCGCCGACGCGCTGGTCGCGGTCGGGGTGGCGGCCGTGCTCAACGCGAAGCCGTCGATCTCCGGCCGGTATCCGAACCTCGGCCCCGAGGTGCTGGTCAAGAACGGCGTCCTGCTCGTCGACAACCTCGGTGAGGAGGTCTTCGAGCGGCTGCACGAGGGCGACACGATCAGCATCGTCGACGACACGGTGCTGCTCGACGGCGAGGCGGTGGCCGGCGGCGTACGCCAGGACGCCGACTCGGTGGCCACCTCGATGGCGGACGCGCGTGAGGGCCTGTCCGTGCAGCTCGAGGCGTTCGCCGCGAACACCATGGATTACCTGAAGCAGGAACGCGACCTGCTGCTCGACGGCGTCGGCGTGCCCGAGGTGCGGACCCGTATCGCCGGCCGGCACGTGCTGATCGTGGTCCGCGGCTACGACTACAAGGAAGACCTGGACGTCCTGCGGCCGTACATCCGCGAGTACAAGCCGGTGCTGATCGGCGTCGACGGCGGCGCCGACGCGCTGGTCGAGTCCGGGTACACACCCGACATGATCATCGGCGACATGGACTCGGTGACCGACGACGTGCTGCGGTGCGGCGCCGAGGTGGTCGTGCACGCGTACCCCGACGGCCGTGCCCCCGGCCTGGAGCGGGTCGCCGGGCTCGACGTCGACGCCCTCACCTTCCCGGCCGCCGCCACCAGCGAGGACCTGGCGATGCTGCTCGCCGACGACAAGGGCGCCACCCTGATCGTCGCGGTCGGCACGCACGCCAACCTGGTCGAGTTCCTGGACAAGGGCCGCGGCGGCATGGCCTCGACGTTCCTCACCCGGCTGAAGGTCGGGGGAAAGCTCGTCGACGCCAAGGGCGTGAGCCGGCTGTACAAGCAGAACATCTCCGGCTCGGCGCTGTTGCTGCTGGTGCTGTCCGCGCTGTTCGCGATGGCCTCCGCCGTCGCCGTGTCCACGGTCGGTAAGGCGTACCTCACCGTGGTCTCCGAGTGGTGGGACAATCTTGTCTTCCAGCTCGGGCAGCTTTTCTGACGATCGACGGGGCCTGTCGTGATCAATTTCCGGTACCACGTGGTGTCACTCACCGCGGTCTTCCTGGCGCTCGCCATCGGCCTCGTGGTGGGCACGGCGGCGCTGAACGGACCGGTGGCGGACAGTCTCCAGAGCCAGATCGTCGCGCTGAACAAGGACAACAGCAACAAGCGCGACCAGATCTCGCAGTACCGCGACGAGATCAACCGCAGCCAGGGCTTCGCTACCGAGATCGCCCCGGCTCTTCTCGCCGGCAAGCTGACCGGGCAGAAGCTCGTCGTGCTGGCGCTGCCCGACACCGATGTGTACGCCGATGGCGTGATCTCGATGCTGAAACTGGCCGGGGCGACGATCACCGCGAAGGTGACGATCAACGAGAAGTTCCTCGACCCGAACAACTCGTTCGAGCTGCTCGACCTGGCCGGGCAGTCGTCCGAGCCGAGTGTCCCGATCGAGGGGCTGCCGGTGAACAGCGACGGGGTGGAGACGGCCAGTGCGCAGCTCGCGCTCGCGTTACTGCAGCGGCCGGGCGCGGTTCAGGCGACGCCGGCCGACGTGACCTCGATCCTCACGGCGTACTCGAAGGCGGGCTACATCTCGACCGACGACAAGGCGGCCGGCCTCGCGGACGGCACCGTGGTGATCTCCGGGGCGCCCGCGATCGACAAGGACGCGGCGAAGAAGAGCCAGAACGCGGTTACGCTGACCACCCAGTTCCTCGGGGCCGGCACCAACAAGCGGCCGGAGGTGGTGGCCGGCGACGGCGTCGGCGACGGCAACCTCATCTCCGCGGTGCGCGGCGACCCGAGCCTCTCCAAGGACATCTCCACGGTGGACAACGCGAGCACCGTCAACGGACAGCTGGCGACCGGGATGACCGCCGTCGAGCGCTTCATCCAGAACAAGGTCGGTCAATACGGGCTCGCTGCGGGCTCGACCTCGATGGTGCCGAAGACCGCGCCGTAGCGGCCGGTCTCTAAACTTCCCAGCCATGGCCACAGGAGTCTTCCGGGCGTTCGGTGCCGGAGCGGGCGTCGCACGCGCCGCTCTGACCTGGATCCGCCGCGATCCGCATTCGGCTCGTCTCGACCGCGTGAACTTCCACGGCAAGACGGTCAGCCTGGCCGGCGGCCCGGCCCTGGCGGCGGGCGCGAGCGTCGGTGCCGCGCTGGGCGCGCCGAGCGCGCGGGCGGCCGCGGCGGCGATGACCGCGGGTGTCGTGTCCGGGGCGGTCGGCCTCTACGACGACGTGGTCGGCAACCGGCCTTCGCAGAAGGCCGCGAAGGGCTTCAAGGGCCATCTCGGCGCGCTGCGCGAGGGCCGGGTGACCAGCGGCCTCGTGAAGATCGCCGGGGTCGGCGCGGCCGGGCTCGTCGCGAGCGCGCTGGTGGGCAGCCGCCGCTCCGGCGTGCGTGGCGCCGCGGACGTGCTGGTCGGCGCCGGGGTGATCGCCGGGATGGCCAACCTGGTCAACCTGCTCGACCTGCGGCCGGGCCGGGCGATCAAGGCGGGCGCCGTGATCGGGGTGCCGCTGACCGCCGGTCGTGGCGGCGGGCTGGCGGCGGGGGCGCTCGGCGCGTCATCCGCGCTGGTCGCCGACGACCTCGGCGAGGAGATCATGCTCGGCGACGCCGGCGCGAACGCGCTGGGCGCGCTGCTCGGGGTCGCTCTCGTCGCCCGCAGCGGACCGGCCGGCCGGATCGCCGCGCTGGCCGCGCTCGGTGCCCTGACCGCGGCCAGCGAAAAGGTCAGCTTCACCCAGGTCATCCAGGACACGCCGTGGCTGCGCCGGTGGGACGAGCTGGGCCGCCGGCCCGCATGAGCCAGCGGGCGACCATCGCCGGCGCCGCGGCGCTCATCACGGTTCTGACCGTCGTCTCCCGCATCGCCGGGTTCGGGCGCACCTTCGTCTTCCTGCACACGGTCGGGCACGACGGGCTGGCGAACGTCTACAACGCCGCGAACACCATCCCGAACATCGTGTTCGAGCTGGTCGCCGGCGGCGCGCTGGCCAGCCTGGTGGTGCCGCTGCTCGCCGGGCACGTCGCGGGCGGTGACAAGGAACGGGTGTCGGCGGTCGCGTCCGCGCTGCTCACCTGGGTGCTCGTGCTGCTGGTGCCGCTGGCCGTGCTGGTGTGGTTGCTGGCGGGGCCGATCACCAGCCTGTTGAACGTGCCGGACGCGCACCGTGACGTCGCGGCGGAGATGTTGCGGGTGTTCGCGCCGCAGCTGCCGCTGTACGGGATCGGGATCGTGCTGACCGGCGTGCTGCAGGCGCACCACCGGTTCGCGTGGCCGGTGATCGCGCCGTTGCTGTCCTCCGTGACGGTGATGGTCGCTTATCTCTCGTACGCGGTGGTCGACGGGGCAAAGACGGATTTTTCCGGTTTATCGACCGGGGGGCAGCTGATCCTGTCGGTGGGCACCACCCTCGGCGTCGTCGTGCTCGCATTCTGCCTGCTCATCCCGCTGCGGCGACTCCGCCTGAGGCTGCGGCCCGCGTTACGGTTCCCGGGCGACGAGGGCCGCCAGGCCGTACGCCTCGGGTGGGCCGGCGCTGTCACGGTCGGCTCGCAACAGGTCATGACGGCCGTGGTGATCCTGCTGGCGGTGGACAGCGGCCTGACCCTCTACAACGCGGCGCAAACCGTGTTCCTGCTGCCCTGGGCCGTGCTGGCGGTCCCACTAGCCACCGCGGTGTACCCGACCCTGGCGGCGGCGCGGGACGGGGACTTCCACGCCGCGTTGTCCAGCACCGCCCGGTCGGTGTCGCTCGCCGCCGGCCTCGGGGTGGCCGCCTTGATCGCGCTGGCCGCCCCCACGGCGTACCTGATCAACGCCAAACCAGCCTCTTCCGGAATTGTCGGATTCGCCCCGGGCCTTTTCGGGTACGCCTTGTTCGCACTGCTGTCGAGAGCGTTGTACGCACGCGGGGCGACCGCGGCAGCCGCCGCGGCGACGGCGACCGGCTGGCTGGTCGCGGCAGCGGCGGCGCTGGGGATGTCCGGCCTCGACGACCGTTATCAGGTCCTCGGGCTCGGCCTCGCCAACACCGCCGGGATGAGCGTAATCGGCCTGCTCCTGATCCTCGCGGTACGCCGCAACGCCGGGCCCGCAGCGCTGGCGGGACTCGGCCGCGCGCTCGCCGTCGGTATCGTGGCCGCGGGGATCGCCGCGCTCGCCGGCTGGCTCGCGGTGGACGGTCTCGGTCACCTGGCCGGTGCCACTCCGACGGTGTTCGCGGCCCTCGTGCAAGGGGTGCTCGGCGGCGTGGTGGTCGCGGCCGTCTACCTGGCGGTGGCGTACGCGTTGGACAAGCGCGACATGGCACCGCTGGCGGCGGCGGTGAGCCGGCGGCTGCGCCGCCGGGGAGAGTGAGGGAGAGACGTGGACGAGGGATGGCGCGGCTCGGTGGCGCTGGTTTTGGCGTCCAGCACCGGCGGCATCGGTCAGCACGTCGCCTCGCTCGCGCGGGGTCTGCGGGCGGCCGGCTGCGAGGTGCTGGTCTGCGGCCCGGCCGAGACCGACGAGCTGTTCGGCTTCGCCGCGGACGGCGCCGTCTTCGTCCCGGTGGAGATCCCGGCGAACCCGGGCGCACAGGACGCCGGTGCGATCCGGCAGCTCCGCGCCGCGCTGTCCAGCCGGGCCCTCGACGTGGTGCACGCGCACGGGCTGCGCGCCGGATTCGTGGCCGGGATCGCCCGCAGCGGCGTCCCACTGGTCGTGACCTGGCACAACGCGGTGATCGCCAAGGGGCTGCGCGGGCAGGCGTCGGCCCTGGTGGAACGCATCGTCGCCCGGACCGCGGCGCTGACCCTGGGCGCGTCCGAGGACCTCGTCGAACGGGCCACCGCGCTCGGCGCCCGCAAGGCCCGGCTCGGCCCGGTCGCGG
This sequence comes from Actinoplanes sp. TBRC 11911, assembly GCF_012933445.1. GTDB lineage: Bacteria > Actinomycetota > Actinomycetes > Mycobacteriales > Micromonosporaceae > Actinoplanes. Next base: position 205,743 of record NZ_JABBNC010000013.1, on the reverse strand, counting down.
CGCCGGTGCTCGCCCCGCCCAAGCGCAGCCGGGCCGCGATCCGCGCCGAGTTCCACATGCGCCCGGACGTCCCGCTGATCCTCTCGGTCGGCCGGTTACACCCGCAGAAGCGATACGACGTGCTGGTCGAGGCGTCCGCCCGGTGGCGTGACATGACGCCGGTCCCGTTCGTGGCGATCGCCGGTTCCGGGCCGAGCTACATGACGATCGCCCAGCTGGCCTCCGAGAAGCACGCCCCGATCCACCTGCTCGGCCGCCGCTCCGACGTGCCCGATCTGCTCAGCGCCGCCGACCTCGCGGTGGTCACCAGCGACTGGGAGGCCCGCCAGCTGTTCACCCAGGAGGCGCTGGCCGCGGGCGTACCGTTGATCGCCACCGCGGTGGGCGGGATCCCCGGCCTGGTCGACGACGCCGCCCTGCTGATCCCGCCGGGCGACGTGGACGCGCTCGACCACGCCGTCCGCGAGCTGCTCGGCGACGCGGGGATGCGCTCCGACTACGCGGCGCGCGGTCCCCGGCAGGCGGCCACCTGGCCGGACGAGGCCGGCACGGTGGCCCTGGTACGCGCGGCATACGCCGAAGTGACGGAGCACGGGTGAAAGACCGCTGGATCGCCGTTCCGCTGATCCTGGCCGCGGTGGTGGCCAGCGTGGCGGGGTTCGCGTTCCGTCCGGCCAGCGCCGCCCCGACCGACCGGGTCGACTACGTGATCGTGGCCGGGGCGGCCGGGTTGCGCTGGGACGATCTCGACCCGCACCGCACCCCGGCGCTGTGGGCGGAGGCCACCAAGGGCTCGATCGGCTGGCTGTCGGTCAAGTCGGCGATGCGGGTCACCTGTCCCTCGGACGGGTGGCTCACGCTCGGCGCCGGCAACTACGCGGCGTGGCCGCGACGGCCCGGAACCACCACCTGCGATCCGGTGCAACCGGCGCTCACCCAGCCGGACGCGATCGGCGCGAACCTCACCGACCAGCGCACGGTGGTGGCCGACAACGCGAACCGGCTGCCCTACGGTGCGGTGCCCGGTGCGCTCGCCGACTCGGTGCGGTGCACCACGGCGATCGGCCCGGGCGCGGCGATCGCGGCGGCCCGCCCGGTCGGCCGGGTCGACAAATACCATGCCGAGCTGCCCGCGAACCCGGCCAAGGACCTGTCCGACTGCCTGCTCAGCATGGTCGACCTCGGCACCATCACCGGCTCCGGCGCGGCCCGGGAGGCGCAGGTCGAGAAGGCCGACGCCACGCTGGCCCGGGTGCTCGCGGCCCGCCCGCCGCGGTCGCTGATGCTGATCGCCGGGGTCTCCGACACCGACCGCACCTCCCGGCTGCACCTGGCGATCGCCGAGGGGGAGGGCTGGGACGGCGGCTGGCTCACCTCGGCCGGCACCGGCCGCGACGGCTACCTGCAGCTGATCGACCTGGCCCCGACCGTGCTGGCCGCGCTGGGCCGCCCACTGCCGGAGAAACTGTTCGCCGGCCGGGCCGCCACCATCGTGCCGGGCAAACCGCACTCGGTCGCCGCCGCCGTGCAGGGCGACCACAACGCCGACCAGCGCGCCTCCGCGCAGTTCTCGGTGGCCGCGATCTTCTTCACCGTGCTCGCCGCGCTCGAACTGCTGCTGTTCGTGCTGATCGTGCCGGTGATGGCGCGCGCCCGCCGGCATGCCGGGCCGACCGGTCCCGCGCTGCCGCCCCGGCGCGTGGTCGAGGTGTTCGAGATGGCGCTGATCGCGGCCGCGCTGGCCATTCCGGCCGCGCTGCTCGCCGACGCCTCGCCGTGGTGGCGGGCCAAACATCCGGCCTGGGTGTTCGGGCTGGTCACGTTCGCGCTGATCCTGATCGGCACGGCGGCGATCCGGGCCGCGCCGCGCTACCACCGCACGCTGTGGCCGCTGGGCGCGACCGCGGCGATCGGCGTCATCGTGGTCGGGGCCGACCTGCTGACCGGGGCGCAACTGCAGTTCAACGGGGTGGCGGGGTACTCGGCGATCCAGGGCGCCCGCTACGCCGGGGTCGGCGGGGTCGGGCTGGGCGTGTTCGTGTGCGGGCTGCTGGTCGCGGCCGGGTGGGTCGGGCAGTGGGTGCGCCGGCAGTGGCGGCCGGTGGTCGTAGTGCTGCTCGGCGGCATCGGCGTGATCATGATCGGCAGCCCGTACCTGGGCGCCGACCCGGTCGGCGCCATCGCGGTCACGGCCGGCGTGTGCGTGGCCGCGGCGATCAGCGGCGGTGGCTGGCTCACCTTCCCGCGCTTCGCCTGGTCCGCGCTGGCCGGTCTCGCGGTCACCATCGGCTTCGCCGTGCTCGACCTGCGCCGTCCCGCGCTCGAACAGGGCGGCCTCGGCCGGTTCCTCAACGAGCTGGGCAACGGCACCGCCGGGCCGGCCATGCAGCGCGCGGCCGCGGCCAACGGGCAGGCGCTGCTCGGCAGCCCGCTGACGCTGCTGGCCATCATCGGGGTGCTGATGCTGGCGTTCTGCCAGTTCTCCCCGTGGGGCGGGCTGAACCGGGTCTTCGGACTGCATCCGGCGCTGCGCGCGGCCGGTGCCGGCACCACGGTGGCGACGCTGCTGGCCGGGGTGCTCGGCGGCACGGCGCTGACCGTCGCCGGGGCGGCCGCCGCGGTCGCGGTCCCGGTCGCGGTGCTGACGGCGCTGCGCGTTTTGTTGCACTCCGCCGACCGTACGAGGCCGGAGGGTGAGCAGGAACGTGACACGCGCCGCCACCAGCCCGGACGAGATGCCGGGGGTGGAAGTGTTACGGTGGACTCCCGTGGATAGGGCGTTTATTCAGGCCCAGTCTGCACGTCCGATCAGACGACCACGGGAGCAAGGCCTTGGCCTCATCAGTGCGCGACACGCGGCACATTTTCGTCACCGGGGGCGTCGCCTCCTCGCTGGGCAAGGGCCTCACCGCCTCCAGCCTCGGCAACCTTCTGACCGCGCGCGGACTGCGGGTCGTCATGCAGAAGCTCGATCCCTACCTGAACGTCGATCCCGGCACGATGAACCCCTTCCAGCACGGTGAGGTGTTCGTCACCGAGGACGGCGCGGAAACGGATCTCGACGTCGGGCACTACGAGCGCTTCCTGGACCGCGCGCTGTCCGGCAAGGCGAACGTGACGACCGGCCAGATCTACTCGGCGGTCATCGCCAAGGAGCGCCGCGGCGAATATCTCGGCGACACCGTGCAGGTCATCCCGCACGTCACCAACGAGATCAAGGAACGCATCTTCGCGATGGCCGACCCGGACGAATCGGGTCGGGTCCCGGATGTGGTGATCACCGAGGTCGGCGGCACCGTCGGAGACATGGAGTCGTTACCGTTTCTCGAGGCGATTCGTCAGGTACGCCACGAGGTCGGTCGCGACCGCGTGTTCTACCTGCACGTGTCGCTGGTCCCGTATCTTGCCCCGTCCGGCGAGCTGAAGACCAAGCCCACCCAGCACTCGGTCGCCGCGCTGCGCAACATCGGTATCCAGCCGGACGCGCTGGTCTGCCGCAGCGACCGGGAGATCCCGGAGAAGCTCAAGCACAAGCTGGCGCTGTACTGCGACGTCGACCGCGAGGCCGTGGTCGCGGCGCCGGACGCCCCGAGCATCTACGACATCCCCAAGGTGCTGCATCGCGAGGGGCTCGACGCGTACGTCGTACGCCGCCTGGGTCTTTCGTTCCGTGATGTGGATTGGTCCACCTGGGACGATCTCCTGCACCGGGTGCACCACCCGAAGCGCACGATCACGATCGCGCTGGTCGGCAAGTATGTGGACCTGCCGGACGCGTACCTGTCCGTGTCCGAGGCGATCCGCGCCGCCGGTTTCGCGAACAACGTCAAGGTGGCGCTGCGCTGGGTGCCCAGCGACGACTGCGAGACCCAGGCGGGTGCGGCGGCCGCTCTCAAGGGCGTCGACGGCATCGTGATCCCCGGCGGGTTCGGCGTCCGCGGCATCGAAGGCAAGATCAACACTTCCCGGTACGCACGTGAGCATCTGATCCCGATTCTGGGAATCTGCCTGGGCCTGCAGTGCATGACGATCGACGCGGCCCGGAACCTGGCGGGTCTGACCGGCGCCAATTCGCTTGAGTTCGACGAGCGCGCGCCGTACCCGGTCATCTCCACGATGGCCGATCAGGAGGACATCGTGGCCGGCAAGGGCGACCTGGGCGGCACGATGCGGCTGGGCGCGTACCCGGCGGTGCTCAAGGAGGGGTCGGTGATCGCCGAGGTGTACGGCGAGACCGAGATCTCCGAGCGGCACCGGCACCGCTACGAGGTGAACAACGACTATCGGGACAAGCTGGCCCAGTCCGGGCTGGTCTTCTCCGGCACGTCGCCGGACGGGCGGCTGGTCGAGTTCATCGAGCTGGACCGCGACACCCACCCGTACTTCGTGGCCACCCAGGCGCACCCGGAGCTGAAGAGCCGCCCGACCCGGGCACATCCCCTCTTCGACGGCCTGGTGCGGGCGGCCGTCGAGTACGCGGCGGCCGACGAGCTGCCGGTCGAGGTGGAAGCGGCCCTATGACGGCTTTCACGCACGAGACGGTGTCCAGCACGCCCCGCTACCAGGGGCCGATCTTCACGGTCCGCACCGACCAGGTGACGATGTCCGACGGCCGTACGGTGGGCCGGGACGTGGTGGTCGCCAAGGGCGCGGTCGGGGTGGTCGCCCTCGACGACGTGGACCGGGTGGTGCTGATCCGGCAGTACCGGCACGCGGTCGGCACCCGATTGTGGGAGCTGCCCGCGGGCCTGCGCGACGTGGCCGGCGAAGAGCTGGTCCGCACCGCCGAGCGGGAGCTGGCCGAGGAGGCCGACCTGCGGGCCGGCCGCTTCGACCTGCTGATCGACCTGCACACGTCGCCGGGCTTCACCCAGGAGTCGATCCGGATCTTCCTGGCCCGCTCGTTGTCGCCGGTCCCGGACGCGGAACGCTTCTCCCGCACCGACGAGGAGGCCGACCTGGAGATCGCCTGGTTCGACCTGCACGAGGCCGTCGCCATGGTCTTCCGCGGCGAGATCACCAACGCCGCCGCGGTGGGCGGCCTGCTGGCCGCGTCCCGCGCCCGCGACGAGGGCTGGGCCACGCTGCGCCCGGCCGACTTCCCACTGCCCTGACCGCAGGGCCCCGCGCGGCCGAGCACGGCTGCGCGGGGCGGCCCTTGCCGAGTCAGTGGCCGCAGGCGAGTCAGCAGCCGCAGGCGAGTCAGCAGCCGAAGGCGAGTCAGCGACCGTAAGCGATCAGCGATTTGATCGCCGTCGCTCCGCCAGCCCCCGCCACCCCGTCTCGCATATCCGATATTTCCCGATATTTTACAGATCAGATGGGCCGCTGGACGGGCGGGCTCGGCGCGCGGCCGCGCGGCGTTTCCATTCCGTGAGACGGGTGACCGCCTGCTGAGACCCGTGCCCGCATCATGGACCGACCGTCCGCGATGTGAGACCCGCGTCCATTGTAGAGAATACTTTTGTCATGTAACGCGGCTTTCGCCCGGCGGATTGTTCCGGCCGAATGTGAACCTTGGAGAGTTATGGCTCGTATGTGGGCGCAACTCTCCAAGGTTCACAAAATCCCCACGGTCAGGACTTACTCGTCTAGGCCTGGGCGAACGGGTCGCGCCCGATGGCGGCGATCACCGACCTCTTGAGGGCGTCCGCGCTCAGCTCGGGTTCGGCGATGCTCTCGAGCACGTCGGCCACGGTCCTGATCTCGGCGGTGGAGAGCACGACCGGGATGGTTTTGCCCTCGGGTGTCTCGAAGACGAGCGACATCAGCCGCGTCGCGTGATCGCGGGTGACCGTGACCGTTCCCACCCCCGGGCGGACGTCGCGGCTTGACCCACGCGGCGGCCAGCTTATATTTAAAGTCTCCTATCTGTTAGGCCGCCTTCCCCCGATGAGGCGCGCCGGCGGACACTCCCCGAGGAGCACTGTGATCGATCTGTGGAAACCCCGTCTCGCCGTCTTGGCGGCCACCGCGACAGTGGTGGCCGGCGCCGCGGTCGTCGCCACCGCCACCCCATCCCTCGCGGCCACCACCGCCGCGGTCTGGCTCACCACTCCGGACCGCAACAATCTGCTCAAACCCCAGGCCGGCGTCGTGTTCGACGGCGGTGGCGGCGGGTCGACCATCACGGTCAACCCGAACGTGACCTACCAGTCGATGGTCGGGTTCGGCGCCTCGCTCACCGACGCGGCCGCCTGGAACATCACCAACTCGTCACAGCGCAACACCATCATGAGCAACCTGTTCGGCACGTCCGGCACCGGCATCGGGCTGAGCTGGCTGCGGCAGCCGATCGGCGCCACCGACTTCTCCCGCGACTTCTACACCTACGACGACGGCGGTGCGGATCCGAGCCTGTCGCGGTTCTCCATCGCCCGGGACACGTCGTACATCGTGCCCCTGGTGAACCAGGCGCGCTCGCTGAACCCGCGGCTCACCGTGATGGCCACGCCGTGGAGCGCCCCGGCCTGGATGAAGGACAGCAACTCGCTCATCGGCGGGTCGCTGCGTGACGCCAACATCGGCGTCTACTCGGACTATCTCGTCAAGTTCGTGCAGGCGTACCAGGCAGCCGGGGTGCCGATCGGATACCTGAGCGTGCAGAACGAGCCGAACTTCTCGCCGCCCGCCTATCCGGGCATGCGGATGAGCGCCCAGCAGCAGGTCAGCATCATCAACACGCTCGCGCCCAAGCTGCGCGCGGCGGGTCTGACCACCAAGATCCTGGGATATGACCACAACTGGGACGAGACGTCGTACCCGCAGACCGTGAACAACGGGGCCGGCGCGAACGTGGCCGGCTCGGCGTGGCACTGCTACGGCGGCAACCCGGGCGGGCAGTCGGTGGTGCGCAACGCCCAGCCGGGCAAGGAGATCTTCTTCACCGAGTGCAGCGGCACCGAGTCCGCGAACACGTTCGCCGACAGCCTGTGGTGGCAGGGCCGCAACCTGGCCATCGGCACCACCCGGAACTGGGCCCGGACGGTCACCACCTGGAACATGGCGCTCAACGCGCAGCATGGGCCGGTCATCGGCAGCTGCACCAACTGCACCGGGGTGGTCACGGTCAACGGCGGATCGGTGACCTACAACGCCGAGTACTACGTGCTCGGGCATCTGAGCAAGTTCGTGCAGCCGGGCGCGGTCCGGGTCGACTCCACGAACTACGGTCAGGGCGGTATCGAGAACGTGGCCTTCCGCAACCCGGACGGCACCATCGCGCTGGTCGCGGTGAACACCGGCGGCACGCAGAGCTTCCGCGTCGCGTACGGCGGCTCGTCGTTCGGCTACACCATGCCGGCCGGTTCGATGGCGACGTTCACCTGGCCCGGCGACGGCGGCGGCACCACCAACCCGCCGACCGGCCGCACCGGTCCGATCAGCGGGCTCGGCGGCAAGTGCCTCGATGTCACGAACGGCTCCACGGCGAACGGCAACCCGCCGCAGATGTGGTCGTGCACCGCGGGCCCGAACCAGACGTGGACGCTGGGCACCGACGGCACCGTCCGCGGGCTCGGCAAGTGCCTGGACGTGACGGGCAACAGCACCGCGGACGGCGCGGCGGTGCAGCTCTGGGACTGTTTCGCCGGGCCGAACCAGCGATGGACGTACACGTCCGGCCGTGACCTGATCAACGTGGGCAGCGGGAAATGCCTGGACGTGACGAACAACAACACGGCCAACGGCGCGCGGCTGCAGATCTGGACGTGCACCGGAGCCGCGAACCAGAAGTGGACCGCGCCGTAGTCCTACGCGGCCTGCCAGCCGGCAGCACGGCAGGCGGTGGTCAGTGCCTCGGCGCTGTCCCGCCACGCCGTGCTGCCGTCGTCGGCGGTGCGGCCCACGTCGACCGCGCGCTGCGAGATCTGCCGGTTGCCGGTACGCCCGGAGGAGGCGGTCACCCGGTCGGCGAGGGCGAGGCGCGCGGTCTTCGTGCGGGCCTGGGGATAGCCCGCGGCGAAGTCGCTGCAGGCGCGGTTCGCCGCGTCGTCGAGGCTGCCGGCGGAGTCGTCGTGGGACGAGCGGCTGACCATGACCGCGCCCATGGCCAGGACGGCGACGGCCGCGATCATCATCGGGCGCTTGCTGAGCTTGAGGTTCAGCTTCACATGATCAGGTTATCGGCCGGCGGGTGATGACGCCGGGTTCAATCCTGTTCATGTGCGCGGAACGGTCCGCGCAGCGCCGCCCACTGCAGCAGCATGATGGTCTTCGCGTCGGCGATGCGGCCGTCGTCGATCCAGTCCAGGGCCTCCTCGAAGGCCAGCTCGACGGCCTCGATGTCCTCGCCCTCGTCGGCCAGGCCGCCGCCGTCGCCGGTGCGCGAGTCGGCCGAGTAGGGGGCGGCGTAGAAGTGCAGCCGCTCGGTGACCGAGCCGGGGCTCATGTACGCGTCGAAGACATGCTCCAGCTCGCCGACCGTGACGCCCAGCTCCTCGGTGGCCTCGCGGCGGATCGCGCTCGCCGGGTCCTGGTCGTCGAGCAGTCCGGCGGCCGTCTCGATGAGCATGCCGTCGCGGTGGCCGTTGGCGTACACGGGGAACCGGAATTGGCGGGTGAGCAGGACGGTGCGCCGCAGCGGGTCGTAGAGCAGGATGGTGGCGCCGTCGCCGCGGTCGTACGTCTCGCGCTGCTCTCGGGTCCAGCTGCCGTCGCGGCGGCGGTAGTCGTAGGTGGTGCGGCGCAGCACGTGCCAGGCGGAGGCGATCAGTTCCACGTCGCGGATCACGACGCCGGGGTTGCCGGTGAGCTCGCGGCCGGTGCGGTCCAGGCCGACACGGCCGCGAGCATCCGGTACGTCGACGCCGGGGATGGGGGAGTTCACGGCCAGCGACCGTACACCGGCGGGGCGAGCGGGCGTCTACGTGCTCACGCCCGAGTGATGCGGACGTTGTCGACGGCGGCCTCCACCAGCGAGGCGGTGCCGGCGTCGGCCGCCTCCACGAGCAGGGTCACGGTCTGACCGGCGTACGGGGAAAGGTTTATGGTTGCGGTCTGCCACGCGGCGGCCCGGTCGCTCGCCGCGCCGGCCTGGCTGAACAGCGTGGTGGTGGTCGAGCCGGCGGTCACCCGCACGCGGAGGTAATCGGCGCTGGTCGCGTTGTTCAGGTGCGCGAGGTACCAGGAGAAGCTCAGCGTGAGCGTGCCGGACGGCAGCGTGATCGCGGGGGAGCGCAGTGAGGTGATGCCGCCGTCGACGTCGTTCGCGCCCGCGCTGGATCCCGCGGTCGCGCCGGTCACCAGGTCGAAGGTGCCGCTCGCGGCGGTGCCGAGCTGGGTGGCGATGCCCGAGCTGGTGGCGGCCGGGTCACCGCGCTCGAACAACCCCGAGGTGGCGGTGTCGCCGGTGCCTCTGGTCCAGCCGGTCGCCGTCTCGAAGTCGTCCGACCATACCGGTGTGCCGGGGTTGGTGCCGCCGGTGCCGGCGAGCGTCCAGACGGCGTACGCGATGGCGTCGCTGTTGCGGTTCAGAGCGGTGTCGTTGATGTTCGCGGTGGTGTCGCACAAGGCGTGGTAGCAGGGGTCGAAGGTGGACGCCGTGCCGCCCCACAACGTCACCTGCGCCGCGGTCTTGCGGCCCTCGGCCCCGGTGAAGATGCCGCCGGCCGGGATGCCCGCCGCGATGAACGGGCCGTAGTCGCTGCGGCCGTCGAAGTCGGTGCCGCGGGTGGGCACGCCGATCGAGGTGAAGTACGCGGCGAGGGTCTGCTCGATCTGCGCCGAGCCGGCCGGCCCCGGACCGGCACCCGTGCCGTCGGAGTTGTCGCCGTCGTAGAGGAAGTAGCCGGGATTCGGCGAGCCGACCATGTCGAAGTTCAGATACCCGGTGATGGCCGAGCGCTGCGCCGCGCTCAACGAATTGACGTACGCCGTGGAGCCGCGCAACCCGAGCTCCTCCGCGCCCCACCAGGCGAACCGCAGGTGGCGCTGGGGCTGCAGGCCGGCCCGCGCGACGGCGAGCGCGACCTCGAGGTTGGCCGCCGAGCCGGAGCCGTTGTCGTTGATGCCCGGACCGGCGGTCACGCTGTCGAGATGGCCGCCGACCATGAGGGTGTCCGCGGTGTCGCCGCCCGGCCAGTCGGCGATGAGGTTGTAGCCGGTCGCGCCGTTGTAGGTGAACGACTGCTGCTGGGTCGTGAAACCGGCCTGGTTCAGCAGGTTCCGGACGTAGGTGACCGAGGCCAGATAGCCGGGACGGCCGTGCGCGCGGTTGCCGCCGTTCGCGGTGGCGATGCTCTGCAACTGCGCCAGGTGCGCCTTGACGTTGGCGACCGGGATGTCCGGTGCCGCGGCGTATGCCGCCGTGGCCGGCACGGCGACGATGCCGGCGGCCAGGACGGCGGTTCCGAAGAGGGAGAGTGCTCGCATGCGGCGAGCATTACATTGATCAACGTCTAAATAGTCATATCAGTCGGCTCATAGTCTCGCGAGCGTGGCCTTGGCGGTCGCGGTCAGCGCCTTCTGCGCGTCGGCGTTCGACGCGCTGCAGAGCTGCTCGCCCGGGATGCCCGAGAGCTCGACCCGCAGCACGGTGTTGACGTCGCGGACGGCGACCTGGAAGGAGCACTCGTCCGGCGTGAACGACTGCCAGGCCTCCTCGCCCAGGCCGGCGACGGTGGTCCACTGCTCGTCACCCTCGTGCGACGCCAGCTGCAGCCGCGAGGCCAGCCGGCTCCCCGTGTAGTCGAGCGTCACGAGGCCGAACGCGGTGGGGGTGCCGTCCGCCCGTACGAACTGGATGCGGCAGACACTCGCGGAGGTCTCGTCGCGCACGATGTCCGGCTTGGCGTCAGTAGTCAATGTGGACAGTGCGCCGAGGTCGGTGGCCATGCATCCGTCGGCCTTCGGCTCGTATTTCTTGCCCAGCGCGTCGTTGAGCTCGTACACCCCGAAACCGGTCGCCGCGATCATGAGGACCAGCGCGATGACGGCGAGCAGAGCGCCCGGCTTGCGCGGTAACGGTGGGTCCCAGCCGGCTTCCCCCGAGTTGATCATCGGGGAACCTTACCGGTTCAGGTCGAGGCGGGCCGGGTCGTGTACCAAGTGATCAGTTCGATCACGACGGTGAGGCCGGCCGCGGACAGCATCGGCTTCCAGGGGGCGCCGATCGCCAGCATCGCGGCCAGCGTCACCACGCCGCCGCCGATGCTCATCGCGGCCGGGGCCCGCCAGCCCAGCGGATGCGGGACGGCCAGGCGGATCCCGTACGAGAGCAGCACCGCGAACGCGATCAGCGCCACCGTCGTGCCCACCAGCACCGCGTCGCTCGGGCCGCCGGCCAGCAGCAGGAACAGAACGCCGAGCACCACCGCGGGCGGGATGGCGGCTCGCTGGGCGTACACGAACCAGGCCAGACGCTCGGGGGGCAGGCGCATCGTGAGGAAACCGGGTTTGCGTGCCGAGACACCCCACCGCTCGGCCGTCGCGCGCGCCACCGGGTTGACCGGGTCCAGGGCCAGCGCCGCCCGGATCGCGTCGTTGCCACTGTTGCGGCGCTGGTTCTTGAGGGCCTCGCCGAGCAGCGCGTGCGCCTCCGGGTGGTGCCCGTCGAGCTGGATCGAGCGCTTCGCGGCCTGCTCGGCCTCGGGGAAGCGCTTGAGGGACACCAGCGCCATCGCCCGCATGCGGTGCGCGTCCGCGTTCTCCGGAGCCAGCGCCGTCGCCCGGTTCGCCGCCTCCAGCGCCTCCCGCTTGCGGTCGGAGCCGGACAAAGCGCCGGCGAGCCCGTGCCAGGCCCGCGCGTCCTCGGGGTTGCGGTCGAGGTGGCCGCGGAACAACGCGATCGCCTCGTCGTAGCGTTCGGCGTCGGCGGCGTCACGGGCCGCGGCGACGGCGGCCGGCTCCTCGCTCATTGCTTGACGGCCACGCCGCCGGACATCTGGACGTGGAAGTCCTCGACGCCCTCGTCCTCGGGGCCGGGCCGCCACCGGTGCACCAGCGTGACGCCCGGATCGACCAGGTCCAGGCCGCGGAACAGGGCGGTGACCTCGTCGTCGGTGCGGGCCACGGCGTGGATGCCGCGCGACCGGTAGGCGGCGGCGCCGGCCACGGCCTGCTCGTTGTGCGCGGTCACCGTGGAGATCGCCAGGGTGCTGCCGGACGGGAACGGCTCCAGCAACGTGTCCAGGATCTTGTGCACCTCGTCCTCGTCCGGGATGAACTGCAGCACCGCGATCAGGCTGATCGACACCGGCTCGGACACGTCGAGGCTCTCGCGCACCTCGGCGGAGTTCAGGATCGCGACGGGGTCGCGCAGGTCCGCGTCCACGTACGCGGTCGAGCCCTCCGGCGTCGAGGTCAGCAGCGCCCGCGCGTGGACCAGGACGATCGGGTCGTTGTCGACATAAACGATGCGGGTCGCCGGGTCGACGCCCTGCACCACCTCGTGCAGGTTCGGCGAGGTCGGCAGCCCGGTGCCGATGTCGAGGAACTGCCGGATCCCGCGCTCGGCGGCCAGGTAGCGCACGACCCGGGCCATGTAGCGCCGGTTGGCGCGCATGGAGATCGGGATGCTCGGGGACGCCTTGACGATCTCGGCGGCGGCGCTGCGGTCGGCTTCGAAGTTGTCCTTGCCGCCCAGCAGATGGTCGTAGATGCGCGCCGAGTGCGGCACCGACGTGTTGAGATCAACTGCCATGCAGGGAACGTTAGCGCACCGTCTACATCGCTCATAGATCCACTGTCATGAACAAAGGTGAGCAAGCGGACATTTCGCCAGGTCGCGGGGGTACGCTGCGGCAATGGCGGCCAAGAGTCGCCTGGGAACGTCACTCAGCGTTGAGAAAGGACGGTGTCGGCTGTGAAGGTCGGCATTCCCAGCGAGATCAAGAACAACGAATTCAGGGTGGCCATCACACCCGCGGGGGTCTTCGAGTTCCGGCGCTCGGGACATGAGGTCCTCGTACAGTCCGGAGCGGGCCTCGGCTCCTCGATCACGGACAGTGACTACGTCGCCGCCGGCGCCACGATCCTGCCGACCGCCGACGAGGTCTGGGCGGCCGCCGACCTGATCCTCAAGGTCAAGGAGCCGATCGCGGAGGAGTACCCGCGGATGCGGCCCGGTCAGGTCCTGTTCACGTACCTCCATCTGGCCGCGTCCAAGGAGTGCACCGACGCGCTCCTGGACCGCAAGGTCACCGGCATCGCGTACGAGACCGTCGAGCTCGCGGACCGCTCGCTGCCGCTGCTGGCCCCGATGTCCGAGGTCGCCGGCCGGCTCGCGCCGCAGGTCGGGGCGTACCACCTGATGCGCTCCGGCGGGGGCCGCGGCGTGCTGATGGGTGGCGTGCCCGGTGTCTACGCCGCGAAGGTGGTGGTGATCGGCGCCGGCGTCTCCGGGATGAACGCGGCCGCGATCGCGCTCGGCATGCAGGCCGAGGTGCTGGTCCTGGACCGCAACATCGCCCGGCTGCGCGCCGCCGACGCCGACTACCGCGGCCATCTGCAGACGATCGCCTCCAACGCGTACGAGATCGAGAAGGCCGTCCTCGACGCCGACCTGGTGATCGGCGCGGTCCTGGTGCCCGGGGCGAAGGCGCCGAACCTGGTCTCCAACGATCTGGTGCGCCGGATGAAACGCGGCAGCGTGCTCGTCGACATCTCGATCGACCAGGGCGGATGCTTCGAGGACTCGCGGCCCACCACCCACGCCGACCCCGTCTACCAGGTGCACGGCTCGATGTTCTACTGCGTGGCGAACATGCCGGGTGCGGTACCGCACACGAGCACCTACGCGCTCACCAACGTCACCCTGCCGTACGCTCTCGAACTGGCGAACCTGGGCTGGCGCGACGCGTTGCGGGCCGACCCCGCGCTCGCGCTCGGACTGAACACGCACGACGGGCACGTCACCTACGGATCGGTCGCGGAGGCGCACGGCATGCGGACCCTTTCCCTCGCCGAGGTGCTCAACTGACCCTCGACCGCGCCGTCACCGCCTACCTCGACCACCTCAGCGTCGAGCGTGGGCTCTCCGGCAACACCCTCGCGTCGTACCGCAGGGATCTGCAGCGCTACGCCGAGGCGCTCGCCGCGGCCGGGATCGACGATCTCGCCGCGGTGCGTGCCTCGGAGATCACCCGGCACCTGGCCGACCTGCGCTCGTCCGGGCTCGCGTCGTCGTCCGCGGCACGGGCGATCAGCGCGGTCCGCGGCCTGCACCGGTTCGCCACCCGGGAGGGCCTGGTGGGCACCGACGTCGCGGCCGGGGTCAAACCGCCGGCGCCACCCAAGCGCCTGCCCAAGGCCCTCGACGTCGACCAGGTGACCCGGTTGCTCGCGGTCGCCGACGACACCCCGCTGGGCCTGCGCGACAAGGCGTTGCTGGAGTTCCTCTACGGCACCGGGGCGCGCATCTCCGAGGCGGTCGGCGCCGCCATCGACGACCTCGACCTGGCCGTCGATCCCTCGGCCACGCTGCACGGCAAGGGCGGACGCACCCGTCTGGTCCCGGTGGGTGATTACGCGAAAGCCGCGTTGGACGCCTATCTCGTACGCGGTCGCCCCGCCCTCGCCGAGAAGGGCCGCGGGACACCGGCCGTCTTCCTCAACGCGCGCGGCGGACGGCTCTCCCGGCAGAGCGCGTGGACCATCCTGCACCGCGCCGCACGGGCCGCCGACCTGCCGGTGGACGGGCCGCACGCGGTGAGCCCGCACACGTTGCGGCACTCGTACGCCACGCACCTGCTCGACGGTGGCGCCGACGTCCGGGTCGTGCAGGAATTGCTCGGGCACGCCTCGGTCACGACCACGCAGGTGTACACGCTGGTCACCGTGGACCGGCTCCGCGAGGTGTACGCGACCGCGCACCCGCGCGCTCGTTAGACGCTGCGCACCCATAGATGGCGACACGCCGAACGGCTGACCCCGGACGGGCGGCCGGGGTGGCGTACAGTCGGGCATCGGCTCCGGGTGTTACGGCCGGGCATCGGCTCGGTTTCTTCGGGTCGGGAGGGGGCGAGGACTGTGTCGGACAACGGAAGACGTGCTGAGGCATGGACGTCCGCGCTCCGGGAGCAGCAAGGCTCGCTGGACCTCGGCGCCGACCTCGGACCGGCCGATCCCACGGCCTACACGATGCGCCGTCCGATCCCCGAGCCCATGCCGACCCACCGGCACGGCCCGGCGCGGATCATCGCCCTGGCGAACCAGAAGGGTGGTGTCGGAAAGACGACGACCACCATCAACCTGGGCGCGGCTCTGGCCGAGTACGGCCGCAAGGTGCTGCTCGTCGACTTCGATCCGCAGGGCGCCTGCTCGGTCGGCCTCGGGGTGAACCCGCACAACCTCGACCTCAGCGTCTACAACCTGCTGATGCAGGACGACGTCACCACCGAGGACGTCGTCATCAAGACCGACGTCGCCGGCCTGCACCTGCTGCCCGCCAACATCGACCTCTCCGCCGCCGAGATCCAGCTGGTCAACGAGGTCGCGCGCGAGATGGCGCTGGCCCGGGTGCTGCGGTCGGTGCGCAACGAGTACGACTTCATCCTGATCGACTGCCAGCCCTCGCTCGGCCTGCTCGCGATCAACGCGCTCACCGTCGCGCACGGCGTGCTCATCCCGCTGGAATGCGAGTTCTTCTCGCTGCGCGGCGTCGCCCTGCTGCTCGACACCATCGACAAGGTGCGCGAGCGGCTCAATTTCGACCTCGAGCTCGAGGGCATCCTCGCCACCATGTACGACTCCCGCACCACCCACTGCCGCCAGGTGCTGCAGCGCGTGGTGGAGGCGTTCGGCGACAAGGTCTACCAGACGGTCATCACCAAGACCGTGAAGTTCCCCGAGTCCACGGTGGCCGGCTCGCCGATCACCAGCCTCGACCCGGCGTCGTCCGGCGCCCGCAACTACCGGCAGCTCGCCCGCGAGGTCATCGCCGCCAAGGCCGAACGCGGCTGACCGGTGCTCTTCGCGCTCGTCCATCCGGTCTCGTTCGTGGCCCTGGTCGCCAGCTTCCTGCTCGGCATCGTGCTCCGGGCGATCGCGATCCGGTACACCGCCAAGCGTTTCGGCCTCGCCGACCGCTACGACTCGGTGATGCCCCGGCTCCGTGAGGACATCGACCCGTTCGGCGCGGTCGCGGCCGCCGTCGCCGGCATGGGCTGGGGCAAGATGCTCAGCGTCGACGACATCCCCCAATACCGGGGCCGCGGCCGGGCCGTGGCGGTGTTCCTGTCCGGTCCGGTGGTGTGCCTCGTGCTCGCCCAGCTCTTCTTCCTGGCGTACGTGCTGGCCTATCCCTTCGGGTTCCTGGCCGAGCCGCAGATCGTGCTGCACGGCGTGGACGGGGCGGCGGGCCAGCAGATCCTGCTCTCGTTCGCGGTGGGGCTGCTCTGCTTCGGGATCCTGGAGCTGATCCCGATCCCGCCGCTGGACGGGTTCGGGGTGCTCTACTACGCGTTGCGCCGCCCCGGGAACGGCATGCAGTGGATGCGGCTGTGGTTCGAGCACAAGAACGTCGGCGTGGTCGTGCTGCTGGTCATCTCGCTGTTCCCGCTCGGGTCGCCGTTCCTGCTGCGCATCCTCAACTTCATCGGCCTGCTGGTGGTCAATCTCTGGGCGAGAGTCTGACCGGGGGGGGTACCCCCTATCCCCTATTCACCCCTCGGGTGGAATCCCGGAGGCGCGGGCTTGCCGGGCGGGTGCACTCTGAAGGCCAGAGAAGCCATCGATCGGAGTTGATCGCGATGAGGACCCAGTTAGTCGCCGCCCGCGCCGCCGCCCTGTTCGCCAGCGACCTTCCGTCCGGTTCCAGCCCGTCGGCAGGCGACGTGGCCGCCGCGATCGCGCATGCCATCCACGTGTGCGGGGGCAGCCGCGGTTGCGTTGCCTCGCTGGCCGCCGCGTACGGGGAATGCCCCGAGACCGCGGCGCCCCGGATGAGGTGGGCACGAGGGGTCGTTCTGACCGTGTACGGGCCGGAACGTACCGATCTGGCCCTGGCAGCTTGATCTTGCGCCGTCGCCAGTCACCCCAGGTCCGCTCGGGCGTTGACCACCAGGAGTGACGGGAGTGACGGGGTGAGCAGCGAGCAACTTGTCGGACCCTTGGTCTACGGTCAGCACGTGCCCGAAGAGTCCGTCAGCCCGCAGTCGTCCTCGCCCGACGGCCCTTCCGCCGATGCCTCGGCGCAGCCGGTTCCGGCGGGTCCGGAGGCCGACTCCGGGTCGGCCGTCGCTGTCGAGGCCGAGGCCGGCTCCGGATCGGACGTCGCGGCCGAGGCCGACTCCGGCAAGTTCACCGTGCGGCTGGAGAACTTCACCGGGCCGTTCGATCTGCTGCTGCAGCTCATCGGCAAGCACAAGCTCGACGTGACCGAGGTGGCGCTGCACCAGGTCACCGACGACTTCATCGCCTACATCCGCGCCATGGGCGACGATTGGGACCTCGGCGAGGCCAGCGAGTTCCTGCTGGTCGCGGCCACCCTGCTCGATCTCAAGGCGGCGCGGCTGCTGCCGGCGGCCGACGTCGAGGACGAGGAAGACCTCGCCCTGCTCGAGGCCCGCGACCTGCTCTTCGCCCGCCTCCTGCAGTACAAGGCGTACAAGGAGGCCGCCGCCTACCTCGCCGACCTCGAGGGCACCGGCGCCAAGCGCTGGCCGCGGGCGGTGTCGATGGAGCCCCGGTACGCCGAGGCCCTGCCCGACCTGGTGCTCGGCGTGGGCCCGGAACGGCTGTTCAAGCTGGCCCTCAAGCAGTTCGCGCCCAAGCCCGGCCCGCCGCAGGTGTCCATCGCGCACATCCACCAGGTGCGGGTCAGCGTCCGCGAGCATGCGAATCTGCTGCGCGAGCGGCTGCGGCGCGCCGGCCACGCCACGTTCAGCCTGCTGGTCGCCGACTGTGACAGCACCCTCGAGGTGGTGGCCCGCTTCCTGGCGTTGCTGGAGCTCTATCGGGAGGGCTTGGTCGAGTTCGAGCAGCCGGTGTCGCTGGACGAGCTGACGGTCCGCTGGGTCGGCGGCGACGCGGCCGACGCCGAACTGGACATCGACGACTACGAGGGAACGAAGCCGGCGCCGGAGGACGGCGACGCGGCGGACGCCGACGAGACGCCCGACAGCGACGATGTGTCGGCGATCGACGAATTGCCGGGCGACGATGAGTCGCTCGATGGCGGGGTGATGCTCGGCGATGAGGTGTCACTCGACGGCGGCGATGAGGCGTCGCTCGGCTCCGGCGGGGAAGAGGACGACGGGGGCGACCCCGCGGTGGAGGAACGATCGTGAGCAACGAGGAACAGCCTGATTCCCTGGCGGCGCAGGCGGCGGCCTGGGTGCCACCGTGGGAACGGCCGACGCGCGAGCCGGATCGTGCCTACCAGGAGGCCGCCGAGCGGGCCGCCCGCGACGAGCAGCAGGGCGAGCCTGCGGTGGTGGACGCTCCGGCCGACGAAGCGGAGCAGGAGCCCACCGATGTGCGGGTGGGGCCGGAGCTTCCGGTGCCCGAGGCGGTCGCGGACGTCGAGGATGACGACGACGGTGAGGCCGTTGATGAGCCGCTCCCGGCGGACGGCGACGACGCGGGCGACGTCTTCGACGCGGCCGCCGACGATGACGTGAGCGACGACGACGAGGTCGATATCCCCTTTGACGGGGATGCCATGACTTCCGACTTGGGGGAGGCTGCCTCGGCAGTGGTGCTCCCTGGGCAAGCATCCAGAGCCCGGGACTCCGAACGTGCGGTTGGGGACCCGGCGTCGCGTACATCTGAAGAAGTTGATCTTCCGGGGTTGGAGGACGACGCGGAGCTGGCGGCGGCGCTCGAAGCGATCTTGCTGGTGGTGGACGAGCCGGTGGGCGAGATGCAGCTGGCGGAGATCTTGGAGCAGCCGACCGAGCGGGTGGCGTCCGCGCTGGACGACATCTCGGCGCGGTACACGGCGGCCGGGCACGGGTTTGACCTGCGTAGGGTGGCCGGCGGCTGGCGTCTGTACACGCGGCCGGAATACGCGGCATATGTGGAACGGTTCGTTCTCGACGGGCAGTCCGTGCGGCTGACCCAGGCGGCGCTGGAGACATTGGCCGTCGTGGCTTACAAGCAACCGGTGACCCGATCACGCATTTCCGCCATCCGAGGTGTGAACTGCGACGGCGTCATGCGTACGCTTGCTACCCGCGGCCTGATCGAAGAGAGCGGCACCGAGGGCGAGACCGGGGCATACCTGTATAGGACGACCCCGCTCTTCCTGGAAAAACTCGGGCTGAACTCGATCGACCAGCTCCCGCCGCTGGCTCCGTTCCTGCCCGACGACGTGGAAGAAGTACTCGATGCCTCAGGCTGACACCGCCGAACGCCTCCAGAAAGTGCTGGCGGCCGCCGGTGTTGGATCCCGCCGCGCCTGCGAAGACCTGATCTTCCGCCGGCGCGTGACGGTCAACGGCAAGGTCGCCAAGCTCGGCGACAAGGTCGATCCCGCCACCGCGGTGATCATGGTCGACGGCTCGCGGGTGGTCACCAACACCAAGCTCGTCTATATCGCGATGAACAAGCCGCGCGGCGTCGTCTCCACACTCGACGACGAGAAGGGCCGCACCGAGCTCGCCGACTTCCTCGGCCAGTTCCAGCAGCGTCTCTACCATGTGGGCCGGCTCGACGCGGACAGCGAGGGCCTGCTGCTGATCACCAACGACGGCGACCTCACCAACAAACTGACCCATCCCCGGTACGGGATTTCGAAGACGTACCTGGCCGAGGTCACCAACGGCCCGCTCGCCCGCAACGTCGGCCGGCAGTTGCTCGCCGGCGTCGAGCTGGAGGACGGCCCGGCGCGCGCCGACAAGTTCCGCCTGGTCGACGCGATCGGCAAGTCCGCACACGTCGAGATCGTGCTGCACGAGGGCCGCAAGCACATCGTGCGCCGCATGATGGAGGCGGTCGGCCACCCGGTGACGCGCCTGGTCCGCACGTCGGTGGGCCCGATCCGGCTGGGCAACCTGCGTCAGGGCGGCTTCCGGCACCTGTCGAACGCCGAGGTGGCCGCCCTGTTCAAGGAGGCCGAGGAGGAGTAACCCGGCTACCGGTCGGTAACATACCCTAGTTCGTCGTTGGCATTGGCGACGGGCACAATAAGGGGGACGAGTCGGGTGGCGAACGAAGGAGTAACGGTGGCGGAAGAAGTACGGCCAGGCACGTGCGTGGTGGCCGTGGACGGGCCGTCCGGCTCGGGCAAGTCCACCGTGTCCCGGCGTCTCGCGACCGCCCTCGAGGGTGTCTACCTGGATACCGGAGCGATGTACCGCGCGGTCACCTGGGCGGTGCTGCAGGCCGGCGCCGACCTGACCGATCAGGAGTCGATCGCGAAGATCGCGGTGGAGACCGAGCTGGTCATCGGCACCGACCCGGCCGCGCCGCATTTCACGGCCAACGGCGTGGACGTCGACGGCCCGATCCGCGGACCCGAGGTCACCGGCGCGGTGTCCGCCGTCGCCGCGGTCCCGGCCGTCCGCAAGCACCTCGTCGCGCTGCAGCAGGACATCATCTCGTCGCACCCGCGCATCGTCGTGGAGGGCCGCGACATCGCCTCGGTGGTCGCCCCCGACGCCGACCTGAAGGTGTTCTTGACCGCTTCGCCCGCCGCGCGCGCCCAGCGCCGCAGCCAGGAGGACGCCACCGACGTCGCCGCCACCGAGGCCGACCTGGCCCGGCGCGACCGGCTCGACTCGTCCCGCGCGACCGACCCGCTGCGCCAGGCCGGCGACGCGATCGAGGTCGACACCACCGGCATGGGCATCGACGAGGTCGTGGCGTACGTGCTGGGGCTTCTGCAGGTGCGACAGTGAGCGAGCTTCCGGTCGAGCTTGTTCTCGACTCGCCTTCGGCTCCCGTTCCCGTCGTCGCCGTCGTCGGCCGCCCCAACGTCGGCAAGTCGACGCTGGTCAACCGCATCATCGGCCGCCGCCAGGCGGTCGTGGAGGACGTACCCGGGGTGACGCGCGACCGGGTGCCCTACGACGCGCAGTGGAACGGGCGCCGCTTCACGGTCGTGGACACCGGTGGCTGGGAGCCCGATGCGCGCGACCGTGCCGCCGCGATCGCCGCGCAGGCCGAGATCGCCGTGCAGACGGCCGACGTCGTCATCTTCGTCGTCGACGTGACCGTCGGCGCCACGGACGTGGACGAGGCGGCCGTCAAGATGCTGCGCCGCTCGCACAAACCGGTCATTCTGGTCGCGAACAAAGCGGACAATCAGAACCTCGAGCTCGAAGCGGTCGGGTTGTGGTCGCTGGGGTTGGGCGAACCGCACCCGATCTCGGCGCTGCACGGCCGCGGCTCCGGCGATCTGCTCGACGACATTCTGTCCGCCCTCCCGCCGACGCCGCCTGTCATTGAAGGGGGCCCGCGCGGGCCCCGACGGGTGGCCTTGGTCGGCCGCCCGAACGTCGGCAAGTCCTCGCTGCTGAACAAGGTGTCCAAGGAGGAGCGCGCCGTCGTCGACTCGGTCGCCGGCACCACCGTCGACCCGGTCGACAGCCTCGTCGAGATGGACGGCGAGGTGTGGCAGTTCGTCGACACCGCCGGCCTGCGCAAGCGGGTCAACCAGGCGTCGGGCACCGAGTATTACGCCTCGTTGCGCACGGCCGGGGCGGTGGAAGCTGCCGAAGTGGCGGTGGTATTGCTCGATGCGGCCGAGACCATCTCCGAGCAGGACCAGCGCGTGCTCACCCAGGTGGTGGAGGCCGGCCGGGCGCTCGTGATCGCCTTCAACAAGTGGGACCTGATGTCCGACGACCGCCGGGTTTACCTGGAGAAGGAGATCGACCGTGAGTTGAAGCGCATCCCGTGGGCCATCCGGGTGAACATCTCCGCCAAGACGGGCCGGGCTGTCGACAAGTTGGCGCCGGCTTTGCGGCGGGCGCTCGCGTCGTGGGAGCAGCGGGTGCCGACGGGGGCTTTGAACCAGTGGCTCACGGCCTTGACCCAGGCAACCCCTCATCCCGTACGGGGTGGGCGGGCGCCGCGGGTTTTGTTCGCGACGCAGGCTGGGGTGGCGCCGCCGAGGTTTGTGCTGTTCACGACCGGGCCGCTGGACGCGGGGTATCAGCGGTTCGTCGAGCGGAAGCTGCGCGAGGAGTTCGGGTTCGAGGGGTCGCCGATCGAGGTATCGGTGAAGCCCCGGAAGAAGACGGGCCCGGGGGGTCGAGGAAAGGCCCATGGGTAGGTGGTTGTAAGCTGTGGGGGTTGCTGCGCGGGGTTTCGGCTCTGGGCGGTTTCGGGCTGTAGCGCAGCTTGGTAGCGCACTTGACTGGGGGTCAAGGGGTCGCAGGTTCAAATCCTGTCAGCCCGACCAGCTTTTTCAGGCCGTCGACTGGGACGAAAGTCCAGGTCGGCGGCCTTTTTCATTGGCTGGCATCGCTGGGCCAAGATCGCTGTAGTGGATCTTGTGGTCACGGGCGTGGTCACATCGATGGTTACCGTGGATGACACCTGCAGGATCGTGTGACCACGGGGGTGCTCGATGACCGTCAGCTCGTACCAACTCAGTAACGGCAAGACCAACTGGTACTTCGTGATCGACCTGCCCGTCGCAGACGACGGGAAACGGCGCCAGCACAAGCGACGAGGGTTTCCCAGCGAAACCGCGGCGGAGAAAGCGGAAACCGAAGCGCGCAAGGCGTACGGCGAGGCCAGCATTGGCGCGGACGGCAGCGTCGCGGCCGAACTCACCGGCTGGCTTTCCGAGCGCGAACTCGACGTCGAAGAGACCACACTCGACAGCTACCGCAACATCGTCCGGATGTATGTCATCCCGCACATCGGTGGGCGGCAGCTGTACAGCCTCGACAAGCGGGTCATCCAGGACATGTACAAGACGCTGCTGAGAGAGGGCGGCGCTAACAAGAAGTCGTTATCGCCGACAACGGTGCGAACGGTGCACCGGGTGCTGCAGAAGGCGTTCAAGGACCTGGGTATTGATCTCGGCCCGATACGGCAGCCGCGGCCGGCGGAGCGCGATAGCCACGGCCGTAAGGGCGTGTGGACGCCGAAGGAGTCGAAGCAGTTCCTCAAGTTCCACCGTGAGTCCCGTTTGTACGCGGCGTGGGCACTTGCTGTTGTGGCGGGGACCCGGCGTGGTGAGATCGCTGGTCTGCGGTGGTCGAAGGTCGATCTCGACAACGGCATCGTCTACATCCATCTCCAGCGGACGATCTGCGGCAACAAAGTGCTCGAGAAGTCACCCAAGGGCAAGAGCCGGCGCGCTGTCGCGATCGGGCCGGCGATGGTGCAGGTTCTGCGGGAGCACAAAGCGCGCCAGGACGAGGAGAAGGCCGAGGTAGGTCTCCTGTATCACGACCGGGGTTATGTGTTCCCCCGTGAGGACGGCGAGCCCTACTATCCGCGCTACTTCACCGATCAGTGGGAAGGCGCGTGCAACGCCGCTGGTGTGCCGGTCATCGTGCTGCACGACGCCCGGCACACGTCGGCGACCACGGGCGCGGACGCGGGTGTTCCTGAACATGTCATGCAGAAGCGGCTCGGGCATGCCGACTCGCGGACGACGCGCGAGGTCTATACCCACGTGTTGCCGGAGAGCGAGCGCAAAGCGGCCGAGTTGATGGACGTCGCGCTGACGGATGAAAGCGGCGTAGGCGGTTTGGCGCGCAGGGTATTCGGCGGTCGGAACGTGGCGCCGCGACGGGCTTAGGTTGGCTCGGATGGCGTGCGGGCGCTGCTTGGCCGGGAGCCGTGGTGGTGCCGGGTTCCGCCGGGTGATGACGGGGCGCGTCACCCCCTGTCACCCCCTGTCAACTGTTACGCGGTCTCACGTTGTGGTGGGCTGGATTGGCGGTAGCTTCTACGGCCGCGCTCGCTTCGGAGTTGATGAATTGGCGTGAGGAGCAAGCGATGCCCAAACGCGTGTGGACGATCGATGAGGTTCGACGATTGGGATTGGCGACGGACGTCGAGACTGCTGCCTCGGTTTTGCGGATCGGGCGGACGAGGGCCTATGGGATGGTCAAGAAAGGAACGTTTCCGGTGAACGTGCTGCGGATCGGCAAGAGCTATGTCGTGCCGGTCGAGGGCCTGCTTACGCTGCTCGACGTCGCCGTTTCCGAGGCGGGTGAGTGACCGGCACGGTGATCACGGTCAACGATCGGGTGAGAATTGGCATGGGTCAAACGCCGAGGGAAAAGCGCGGCCTGCTGGGCAAGAAGGGAGCACAGGGTGAGTAATGCGTTTAAATCGTCGGCGGAGGCTGGCCGACTTCCCGGCTTGGAAGCGGCCGGCGCTGACGAAGGCGTGGGGGAGGAGGGCGTTTGGTGTGAGCGGGTGACCGGGTACGCGGCGTCGCTTCGAGCCTTTGATGCGGTCGATTTCGCCGGCGACGGCGGGAATGACGATCAGACCGCTGCGCTCGCTGCCGGCTCGCTGGTCGTCGCGTCAAAGATATTCATCGATGAGGTGATGGAGGACATCGCGACCTTGGCGCGGGACGGCGGAGTCGTCGCAGATGACGATTCGCACTTCCTTGCGCTTGCCGAGCTGCCGCCAGGTTTCGCGGACCGCTACGACGGCCGCTTCGCCCGGAAGTTTCTTGTCGCGACCGTCATGGTCACCGGGAGAATGGCGGCGCCACACTGGAAACCGCCGGCCTGCCTTGCCGAGGCGCTCGCTTTACATATCGTTGTGCGACGCGCTCAGGAGCTCCTGAGCGATCACGGATGTCTCGACGGGCGTCAGGCGCACGACCTGTACGCAGCGTTTGAAGACGCGGCGTTCGAGGACCTCGATCATGAGTGGCTCTATGACGCCAAGCTGAGTGGCTTGAATGCCGGTGCTGATGGCACAGAGCAACCACGCGCCGCCGATGACCGTCAGCTCTTGTGGTTTGAAGCGACGTCTGAGACAGATATCCATTCATTTCTAGCCGAGTGCTAGCCAGACCCAAGAAGGCTTCCAGCCGCGCGCCCTCGATCGCTCGCGTGGAGCGCTGCGGCCTGGCGGCTTACTGGTCTTCCGCAGAACAAGTCAGCGCATCGTCTCGTTGGGCGGGCATGGCTATGCTTGTCGAGCCACTCGTTCCCCGAGCGCAGCCAGCCCTGCGCACCACACTGGCAGTGTGGGGGTCAGGGGGAAGCGTCCCATCGATGTCTCCTGATGGATTTAGTCGGCGCGGTGTTCGCGACTTCATTGTGGTTGCAGCGTTGGTGGATCCCAAACACTTGACGAAATGGTTTCAGCCCAGGTTCCTAGGATGCTTATCGATTATGGTTGTGCCCCCTGCCTGGCGTGAAGGGGAAGCTTCGGGGCCGCACCGCTCGCGAATGAGGAAGCCGACCGGATACCAGCTCACGGGGAGGCCTTATCATCGGCGGACTCGTATGCTCGGCCCGTGGAGTATGGAGTTTCTGTCGTTCTGGGGTTGTCGAGCGGCGGCCCGAAGATGGACCCGCTGCAAGTCGAAGGTGCTGCGTCGCTGCTGAGCCGGATCTTGGACGAGATCGATGCCGTCGACGGGCCCGAGGGCGTCGACGTGGTGCTGGACCGGTATTGGGTCGGTGCCCACCCTGAAGGCGCTTCGGTACTTCTGGTAATCGAGGCTGACTCGCTGCCGGTTGCCGAGGCGGCGGCGCGTGAGGTCGTGGTCAGCGTCCTAAAACGCTCTGAGCTACTCGCTGACTGGCGACTGGTCAAATGCGAAGTGGCGTTGGACGAGCGCTTTGCCGAGGTTGGCCTTCAAGTACCGGACGACGCCGAGCTTCCGCCGGCTGACCCGGCCGAACGGGCGATTTGGCACAGGCACAAGCAGCGGGGTTTGGCTGACCCGGCTCGTTCGGAGGGCGAGATTGACTGGCGCGGGTGGACGATGCGACATGCTGAGCAGATGCGCGCGTTCAATCGTGAGGTGTTCGACGGCGTGGATGGTCAGTCAGACGAGGCGCGTTTAGCCGCCGGGGCGCTGATCTTTGCGGCGACGCTACTTGTCGACGAGTTGTTCGAAGATATTGAGACGTTGCGTGACAGCGGCAATGACACCCCCACCGACGGCGACCACGCTTACTTCGTGTTGGGTGGCTTACCGGACAGGTTCGCGCACCGCTACGACCTTCGATTTACCCGCAACTTCCTCATTGTCACGATCGTGGTGACCGGGCGGCTCACTCAGCCGCACTGGGCGTCGCCGGCCTCTGTCGCCGAAGCGCTCGCTTTGCACGTTCTCGTCGAGCGGGCGCGCGCGTTCCTCGAGATGCACGACTTGCTTGATGCCGACACGATCGGCGATCTGTACAGCGCGTTTGAAGACGCTGCGTTCGATGACTTGGACCACGAGTTTTTGTACCGCAGGGAGCTCGACGGCTTCGAAGACGACGAAGACTTCACTTCCAGGATGCGTGTGACGAACATGCGGGTAGAGGAATGGTTTCGGCCGGTTAACCTTTCAGATGCGCACGTCCACCCGTACACAGTCGATGTATCCGCGCCGCGGACAGGCCGGCCACAAGGCAGTTAGGCGGCCAACAGGGGCGATCACGGCGGCCGAGGTTGATGTAACCGTTGCCGATGACCATTGCTCGCAGGCCGAGACGCGTCACGATCGACGTCCAAGACGGTGCCGGTGTTGCGCAGGGCGCCGAGGTGGCCTTGCACGCCGCGATCGTGTAGCGACGGTAGCTCGGCCGCGGGTCGTGCTTTGCCGCCAGCGAGGGGTCGCCGAGGCGCGAGCGGCGCATGGATCGGTGCGCGTCTGGTGTCCTATCTGGCGAGGCGGTGGGTGAGGGCGGTGTGGCGGCGGCCGGCGCTGACGGTGCGGATGGCGGCGCCCAGCGCTCGGCGGGAGCCGACCAGCACGACGAGCTTTTTGGCGCGGGTGATGGCGGTGTAGAGCAGGTTGCGTTGCAGCATCATCCAGGCGCTGGTGGTGATCGGGATGACCACGGCGGGGTATTCGGAGCCTTGCGAGCGGTGGATGGTCATCGCGTAGGCATGGGCCAGCTCGTCGAGTTCGTCGAAGTCGTAGTCGATGCTCTCGTCCTCGTCGGTGCGGACCGTCAGGGTTTGCTCGTCGGGGTCGAGGGCGGTGATGACGCCGAGGGTGCCGTTGAAGACTCCGTTCTGGCCTTTGTCGTAGTTGTTGCGGATCTGGGTGACCTTGTCGCCGACGCGGAACACCCGCCCGCCGGCCCGGCGTTCAGGCAAGCCGTCATGGGGCGGGGTGAGTCGCTGCTGCAGCAGGGTGTTGAGCGCGCCGGCTCCGGCGGGGCCGCGGTGCATCGGGGCCAGCACTTGGATGTCGCGGCGGGGGTCGAGGCCGAATTTCGCGGTGATGCGGTTGCAGGCGACATCGACGGTGAGGTCGGCTGCGGCTTCGGTGTCGTCGCAGGCGAACAGGAAGAAGTCGCGCATGCCGTCCAGGATCGGCGGTTTTCCGGCGTTGATTCGGTGGGCGTTGCTGACCACGCCCGAGTCGGCGGCCTGACGGAACACTTTGGTCAGGCGTACGCGGGGAATGGTGTCAGCGGCGAGCAGGTCGCGCAGCACCTCCCCGGCGCCGACCGAGGGAAGTTGGTCGACGTCGCCGACCAGCAGCAGGTGTGCGCCGGGCGGGACGGCCTTGACGAGTTTGTTGGCCAGGATCAGGTCGAGCATGGAGGCTTCGTCGACCACGAGCAGGTCGACATCGAGGGGGTTGTCCCGGTCGTAGCTGGCCTCGCCGCCGGGTTGCAGCTTGAGCAGCCGGTGCACGGTGGCCGCGGGCTGGCCTGTGAGTTCGGCGAGGCGTTTCGCGGCCCTCCCTGTCGGGGCGACCAGCAGGATCTTCGCCTTCTTCGCGGCGGCGAGCTCGACGATCGAGCGGACGGTGAAGCTCTTTCCGCAGCCGGGACCACCGGTCAGGACGGCGACCTTGGCGGTCAGCGCGAGCCGCACGGCCTGCTCTTGTTCGGGGGCGAGGTCGGTGCCGGTGCGGGCTTTCAGCCAGGCCAGGGCTTTCGTCCAGTCCACGGCGGCGAAGTGCGGCATCCGGTCGTCGCGGTCGCGCAACAACGACAGCAGCGAGCCCGCGAGCGACATCTCGGCCCGGTGGAACGGGATCAGGTAGATCGCCGCGGTCGGCCCGTCCGGGCCGGGCAGGGTCTCGCGGACGACGCCTTCCTCGGTGACCAGTTCGTCCAGGCAGCCGGCGGCCAGACCGGTGGGCACGTCGAGGATTTTGGTGGCGTCGGTGATCAGTTGGTCGGCGGGCAGGTAGCAGTGGCCGTTGTCGGTGGCCTGCGACAGGGTGTATTGCAGGCCGGCTTTCACCCGTTCGGGGCTGTCGTGCGGGATCCCGACGGCCTGCGCGATCGTGTCGGCGGTCTTGAAGCCGATGCCCCACACGTCGGAGGCCAGCCGGTACGGCTCGGTCTTGACCACGTCGATCGACTTCTCGGCGTATTTCTTGTAGATCCGCACGGCGATCGATGTGGACACTCCGACACCTTGCAGGAACACCATCACTTCCTTGATGGCTTTCTGCTCCTGCCAGGCCGCGGTGATTTTTCCCGTACGCTTCGGGCCCAGCCCCGGCACTTCGACCAGTCGACCGGCTTCCTCTTCGATGACCCGCAGGGTGTCTTCGCCGAAGTGGTCGACGATCCGTTCGGCGAACACCGGCCCGATCCCTTTGATCAGCCCGGAGCCCAGGTAGCGGCGGATGCCCTGGATCGTGGCGGGCAGCACGGTGCTGTAGGAGACCACCTCGAACTGTCGGCCGTGCTGGGCGTGTGAGGACCACCAGCCGCGCATTCGCAGGCTCTCGCCGGTTGTGCGCCCAGCAGGGCGCCGACCACGGTCATCAGGTCCGACCCGCGGCCGGTCGCTACCCGGGCCACCGTGTACCCGGTCTCCTCGTTCACGTATGTCAACCGTTCCAGCACCGCTTCGAGCACCTGCGGTGCCGGCCGGGACGAAACACCCGCAGCCACATCACCCATCCTCCCCGCCGCGGGTAGACCAGCGCACGCCGGTCGCCTGCGTGTCAGAGCTCGGGTTCCGACGCGAAGGCGAGCTCGGATCAGTTTGATCACCGTGTCCGGCGGCGTCGGTGTGATTCCGCGCGTTCACCGCAACGGCATGATGGCGGGCAGCGCGACGACATTTAACGCGCCCTGCGTTGCAGCCACTCCGTACGACGGCTCGTTCGGGATCGCTTCGTCATCGTGCACCGGGGGATTGGCGCCGCCAGGCCTACGCCACTTCGTGCCGTCGCGTGGGTCCAGGGCGTGGCTGCGTCCTTACAGAAAGGCCTTCAGCGGTCTCGGATATCGAGACGGGGAAACCGGGAACGAGAGGGGCCGGGAGCCGGATTCCTCTCGGCCCCTGCCGCTACGACGGCGATCTGCGAAGTCACGTTGCAATAGCCCCGGCGGTCCTGCCTTTGTCGTGAGGCCGCGGTGCGGGTCCATTATTGGTTATGACCTATGGTCGGGACGAGCACGACGCGTGGCTCAGGCTTCGAGCCGAAGCAACACCGCTCGAGAAGCGTGAACATGCGGAGGCGTCGAAGAACGCTGCGGCATGGCTTGGCGGTCTCGCCAGCGCTACTCAGGCACGGATGCAGGTGCTTGAGATTCGATGTCCAGCCCGTGGGTGTCGCCTGGGAGAGGTCTACAGATTTCCACTGTCCGAGGGCGGCGAGCGGTTTCTATTCGTGGGTATCTCGCGAAGTGGGCGCCGCCACGAAGGATTCTTGAACTGGGTGTTCACCGACGACTGGCACGGACCCACCGTTTGGTACGAGGTTGGATGCCGACATGGCCACGCACGCTTGGAGCGTGCTTGGCTCCTGGATATTGTGGGCTTGGTACGCGGCTGGCACCACGCTCTGGAAACGATCGAGGAGGCGAGAGCCCAAGCACCTGAACACGACCGTAAGGGCATCGCTCGACGCGTGTTTCACCCGCTTTCGGAGACGTGGCGCATCAGGTAGACTGCGGCTACACCCTTGTTTTACCGCTCGCGCTGCATGGGCATTGTGCGTCTCGAAAGCTGAGACCCGGCCGCAGTCGCCCGGAGATGAGCACCGGGAACGACCCACGGAGGGTTAGTTCCTGTGTCCATTTTCGTCTTGGGCCTGATCCCGGCGGCTGCCGCCCTGTCGGCCCTGCTCCCTTATCTGCGATACCGCTCGTACATCGGACTAGTACGTCATATCAGCGACAAGCACGGCGTAGATGGCCTCCACGCGTTACAACATGTGGTCGGACCGCAAGCAGTCTCCGAAGGGAAGTTCGAGACAGTCGGGCGACCATCGCATCGCTCTGACGGCGCCCCTCACGAAGCGTGATGCAAATCCCGACAGCGGTACGACCCGCATCGAAAGAATAAGCGGCTCTACCATGAAGCCGCGGCGTGACACCTTGGGCCGTCGCGATTTCGCGGGCGGAGCACCCCGGTCCGCGCCCGACCCGATGACACCAGCGCCGGCCCGCTGCCCGAACCCGCTCGCGGTCCCGGCCCTGGGTAGCTCAGTGCTGCCCCGCTGACCTTGGGGTTGAAAGAGGAGAGTCGTCTGTCCGTGGTCACGACGGCTCAGCTACTTCAGGGCTGCCTGAGCCATTCCTGAATTGGCTAGTCGAGTTCGGTGGGGTCGATACGGGCCTTGAGTTGGGCGTGTTCGGCGAGCAGATACAGCAGATTCGCGCCGTCGATGAGTTCGAGGGGTTTGCCGGACGCGAACTCGTACGAGGTAGGGCCGTAGCCGCTGGTGGTGACAAGGATTCCTTTGGACGCGCCTTCGTTTTGCAAGGTGCCGTACAGGTCACGCACGGCAGACACGTCGACGGTGTGGCGGTAGCGTTTGGCCTGGATGACGACTTTGCCGCCGAAGATCGGTCGCTGATCGAACGCGACGCAGTCGACGCCACCGTCGCGCGACGCCCGCGTTTGCTTGGTGTCCAAGCCCATCTTGGTGAACAGGTTCTGGATCAACGATTCGAAATCAGACGGGGTCAGACGCAGCAGGTTCGGACGTTCGTCGAGGTCGGCCAGGACGTCCACCTCGTCGATGAACCGTTTGTCGACCATGTCGAACTCGAGCACCGGGCGTACAGCGGCGAGTTCCTCAGGTCGTTTGGACACCGATGCGCTCAGGTGTTGCAGGCATGCTGCCGGATCGACCTTGGCCAGGTTGAGGGCAGTGAACTGCTCACGGGTAGTGCGCAGGGTGACCAGGCACGGCCGGACGGCTTGGCCGGTGCGCGGATCGGAGGTGTCCACGACGCCGTTGAACACGATCGTGTCCACCAGGGCGGTGCGATCAGACTCGAACAGCTCGTGCACGGTCCGCAAGGTGACCTGGGTGACCACCGAGGTGTAGCGCTCGCGGATGTCCTTGGCCGGCCTGGCCGTGGACGTGATCTCGTCACGAGTCTTGACGTAGCGGTGTTCCCGGACCGCGGGCACCACATCAAGGGTGGGTAGTTCGTACTCGGCGACGAGCTGACGCGATTCCGGGACGTAGGCCAGGCGGTACTGCTGCGGGAAATCGTCCGGGTAGACCGAGTTGGCTAGCACCATGCTGAAGTAGTCGACCACGGCCTGCGGCTCGCCCGCGGCAAACGCAGCCGCGAACCGGTCTACCTCCGCGTTGTGGGTGGCGGCCTGCGCTTCGACTCGCTGGCAGTGCTGCTGGTAGCTCTGGTAGGCGGCAGCGAGACGGCGTTGCCGGTCGGCGTCCGCCGCGGCGTGCTGAGCTTGAGCGGTCTGGAACTGCGCTTGCGCCGCCGCCAGCTGCTGCTGATATTTGCCTTGCCCACCGAACAATTTTCCGAGCCCGGCTGGTGCCGGGGGTTCGAAGCGCTGCCAATCGGGCGCAGGGATCGGCTGGGCCAGCTGCCCAGGATCGAACGGCGGATGCTGAATCCGTTTCTTCAACCGGGCGAAGTCGATGTGGTCGTCGACGTCCAAGGTGGCCTGCAGGAGTTGCTCAAGCTCCTCCAGCCGGGCCTGGACATCCGCGTTGTCGGCGGCGACCGCGGCGGCGCGTGCCTCGGCGTACAGGCGTTTGCGTTCACGTTCGTCAGCCGCTGCGGCACGCTGAGCTGCCTTGGCCGCCTGTTCAGCCGCCCGGTGCATTGCTTGCTGCTGACGCACGTACGCCGTCTGAGCCTGTTGGGCTGCTCGAACCTGACGCGCGTGTTCGCGCTGGATTTGAGCGATGAAGCCTGTACGCCGAGCCAACGAACCCCTCCAGGTCCCGCGGAAACGCCGAGCACGTTACCGAACCCGGACTCCACCACGTAATCGGCCAAACCGCCTTCGTGATCGGCCAAGCCGGTGAACATCCGGGCGTGAATGATCCATTCAGGACTTGGATGAGTGCTCATTGCCCTACTCAGACTGCCCCGTGCGCGGCGGTTGGGTCGGCCGGGAGTTGCTCATCCAGAGCCTGTAACCGATCACGCTCACCGTGGGGCAGCAAATGCCCGTAGATGTCGAACGTCGTCTTGATCGAGGCATGTCCCAGCCGTAGCTGGATCATATAGAAGTCCCATCCCGCAGCGATCAGATACGCGACATGGGAGTGCCGTAGGTCGTGAAACCGTGGCGCGGAGAACAACCGGGTCGAGCACCGACAGTCCGAGACCGCTCTGGGGCCCGCCGCCGTGTCGGCGGAAGCTTGCGGAGGATGTACGCGGCAGGTTTGCGCTGCTATGACTGCGGTCCGCCAGTACCTCTGCCGGAGGTTACCGGCATCCCACGGTCCACCATCGGGTGCGGTGAAGACCAGCTCGCCATGGCGCTTGTCGGCGACAACTGCGGCGAACAGGCGGGCGGTGTGCGGGGCCAGCAGGATCGTGCGCCGTGACCGCGGCGTTTTCACTGGCCCGAACGTGCCCGAGCGTGACAACGTCTGCTCGACTCTGATGGCCGGGACGGGCATTTCGGGACTCACGTTGCCGGCTCGTAGGCCGAGTAGTTCACCCAGGCGCATGCCGGTGCCAAGCGCCGCCAGCACCAGAGGCTTGATGGGTGCCGGGCAGTGCGCGATGAGAATGTCAGCTTCCTCGCGATCCAACAGGCATGCCTGCCACGCGGTGATGCGGGGCAGGCCGTTGCTCCGGTTGCCTTCCGGTCGCCGCATCGGGTTGTCGGGCCGGTATCGCGGGACAGCGTCGCGCATCACCTGACTGAGCACTGTCCAGAGCTTGCGCACGCTCGCCGGCCTCAGTTGCTGGGCGAGGGAGGCTTTCCACGGATCCAGATGATCGTGCCGGGTAATGTCACCCACTCGCAGGTCACCGAGATCGATTGCAGCGCGGTGCCGCAGCATGCGCGCGTATTCGGCGTGGGTGCCGGGGGAGACGTCGATCTTGAGCGTGATCCATCGTTCGATCCAGTCGCGTAGCAACGGTGTCGCCGTAGGTTCAGTTTCCGCTGAGGTTCCGGTCTCTTCGATGTACGCCATGACCCGAGGATTTCTCGCCTTCGTGGGGTGTCGTGTACACCGATTGGGTCAGGTCACCCTTCAGGGGGACTCAGTGTTCTCGGGGCCAGCTTCGCGGTCGCGCCGCTGCCGCCCCCCGTCGCCGTCTGCTCAGGCCGAGCGCCGGTTCGCCGAGCGCCGTGCGCTGATCGCTGGTCCGGTGTTGCTGGTCGTCGCGGCGGCGGCGGCCGTGTTCCTGCCGCTGGACGAATCGATGGCCGGACTGATCGTGGCCAGCATGATTCTGGGCACCGGTCATCTGTGCTCGGTCGTTGGGCGGCGGCCCTGATGGCCAACACTGTCCCGGCTGACAAGTACGACTCCGACTTCGGGGCACTGCACCTTCGCCGCGTCCCTCGGCCAGGCGCTCGGACCGAGCCTGATCGTGGTGTTCGGCGGAGGCCAGGCGCTGCCCGGCATCGGCGCCAGCTTCTGGGCGCGCTCGTGATCGGCGTGCCGTGGTGCGCGCATTTGCTGATCAGCTGCATCGTGCTCGCCGCGGTCAGCACCGCTTGGCGCCAGCCAGTGGAGGGTCGATGGCCGGGCGTGTCGATCATGTACGACCATAGGTTCGGTAGTGCGGCCGAATCGACGCGGAGATGCCGCTCGGTCACCTGCGGTCCACGCCTCTCGCTTTTCATGAGACAGTGGCAAGTGTGGATGCGGCGGACCTGGCTCGCGAGGAGCCCCGCGGTACCGGGAAGCGGAGCGAAATCTCCGAGACGGTCAAGCGGGCGCTCTACGCAATGAGCAACGGCACCTGCTACGCACCGGGGTGTGTCCAACCGGCGTTCCTCGAAACCGGAGCCGGCGGACCGCGGATGAACGTCGAGGTCGCCCACATCTACGGCGTCAAACGCAACGCACCACGGTTCCGCGACGACCTCACCGACCGCGAACGCGACGACTGGCGTCACCTGCTTCTGCTCTGCAAAGCCCATCACAACGCCGTCGACGACCCCACCAGCGGGGCACGACTCTATCCAGCCGAAACCCTGTTGACGTGGAAGAACGACAAAGAGATCGCCATCTTCGGCGTCCTGACTGGCAGCGTCACCCAGGACTCCATGGAACGGATGCTGGCGAAGTACTTCGAGGACCCCAGTGAACGCCTCGCCTCGCTGATCGACCGCCTGGAAACCGTGGTCGACGAAGCCGACAGCACCGGTCGCATCAGCAGCAGCGCCGTCCAGGAACTACGTCTGGTCGTTTCCATGCTGGCCGAAACCGACGCCTATCGTCTCGCCGCTTCCGCCCGCGCGCTCAATGAGGCGGCCGACATCTATGCCTCATTGAAGCTGAAAGAGACGGCAACGGCCCTGTCGGATGCCGCCACGCATTTGAGTACGTTGAAGCTCGGCGACAAGGCACGCCTGCTGCGCGCCGCCGCCGACGAAGTTAGCCACAGCACCCGCAGACCGCCTGAATATTAGTCGCCCACGCCATTACGAGGAACGCGCCGCGGGGAGTGTCGACCGGTGCGGTTCGCGACGGTGCCCTTCAGCTTTCGAACGACCATTGAGATCGATGTGCCTGCCGTCTACCAAGGCCGGCCCAGGGCGATGCGACGGAAAGCCTCGATCTCCCGCATGTGGGCATCATGAACGTGCGGCACAAGCGCGGCTTCGGCCGCGTGCAGGCAGGCGCGGTATCCGATCTCGCGGAGTGGGTGACCGTCGGGTGGTGCCGGCGCCTCGGGATCCCACCCGACGATCGCGCAGATCTCGACGGCCGTCCGGCGGGTGTATGGGCGGGCCAGGGCCCATGCCGGTTCGGGGTACATGCCTCGCAAGCTCCACAAGTCACTGCGGTCGGGGATGGTGGGGATCTGCTCGTGGCCGGTGGTGGTGCCGGCGAGCTTGTCGAGCCGGTTGCGCAGGCTTTCCCGTCGCCCGGCGATGGCGAAGTTGTCCGGCAAGGAGTTCTCGCTGAGCCAGGAAACGGCGTCGTTGCCCTCGGGCGGACCGAGTGTGGCGTCCTTGGCGGCTTGCGTGGCGGCGGCGTCGAAGTCTTGCCAGAACTGGTGGGAGCCGACACCGCAGGGCCACCAGTCCAGATAGCTTTCCTGGTCGGTGATCGGCTGCCGGTCCTGGACAAGGGCAGCGACCTGGGGAAAGCCGGTGGCAGCGTACCAATCGGCGAGTTCCACCCGGCCGAGCCAGTCGCTCAGCCGCCACCAGACGTCACGTTTAGGCCGGGCACACGCGGCGGTCAACGCCAGCTGCAGCACGACGGGCCGCAGATCGTCGGCGACGGTGTCATACAGGTCGGCGCCCCAGGTCTCGAGCACAGGGGAGTGGTGCAGGTCGCCGAGGTGCGCACCGACCGGCAGGCTCAGCGCCTCGGCATAGGCGGCAACGAACGGGTGTGCCTCGCCGGGGATCTGATCCTCGTCGTCGAGGACGACGAGGCGCCCAGTGAGGGTGCGGTGGATCGGCACGTTGAGCTTGCCGTTCTTTGCCCAGTTGTAGGCGGTGCGCCGCGGGATGCCGTTGCGGTCGGCCCATTGGGACAGAGGAATGGGAGTCATAACTCAACGACGGCACAAATGGCACAGTGCCGAAAGCGAAGCCTGTGCCAACTGTGCCATCCGCTAAGAAGGACAAGTTGGACAGGGAAACGTCGCGTGTGTCCGCGCCAGCCGGGCAGACCGTACGTCCGGGTACGCCCGCTACGGCATTCGCTGATCCTCGATGTCATGCGATGCTCCCCGAGCATGAGGGCGGAGCACGACAGTTCCGATCCAGACAGTGGCGGCGATCAGAGCCACGCGCAGCGTGATACGCGACTGGCGCAGGTCGGAGCCCGCGCGCAAACAGCTGGCCTCGGGGCGTGAGGGACCGAGAGGGGCTCGCTCGAATGCCGCAGCCAAGGGTGAGAGCGTTCGAGCCGCAGCAGAGGCTGCTTCAACGCTCCCTCTCGGAGCGGCGGTGCAGTCGTGTCTGGCAGATGTGCGAGGCCGGCCGGCGCGCAACGAAGAAGAGGGACTCCTCCTCGACGGGACCAGTGAAGCGGATCGTCCAGGGCTCCTGCCGGGCCCGCTGGTCGGCGGCGCCGTTCACGCCCGGCTGGTCTCGACATCAACGGCGGTGCCGGGAATCCACACGTCGGTCTTGACGCGCATAACGGGGGCCGCAGTGAGGTCCCAGCTCATCGTCATGGTGTACTGCGCGATGACATGCACGTCGACCCCGATGTCGATGATCTCGGGGTCGGGACCCCACGGGTCGATGTCGTTCACGACTGCGGTGTAGTAGCCGTGCATCTGCCCGCTAATTTCAACGGTCATCCTCGTGCCATCACGATGACATCCGCTGATGCGCATGGGAGTGAACAAGGCGTCGGTGCTGATGGAGGCAAGGTTCCCGGTTTCATCAAATTCGTTGCGCGCGGCCCAGTCAGCTCGGTCGGCGACATAAGTGATCAGCTCGCGTACACCGTCTTCGAGGACCTCGCGCCACGGCCGGCCACAGAATTCTTCGACCCAGGTGGACACTGCGCGGCCGTAGGCGTCAAGGGTCAGCGAGGCACTGACGATGTCGCCGCAGAGGGAGAGCCGGATATCTCGGTGCACGACGAAATCTGCCTTCTTCTCGTCCAGCAGCGCCAAGGTCTGCACCACGGCGGGGGCATGCTGCATGAACTCGGCGCGGGTCTTCGCGTCACGCATGTCGGCCCGGACAGCGGTGGTCAGTCCGCGGGCGACCTGGCGCGCGGTGGCGTGCTCGCGGACGAGCCGGATCACGTGCGGGCTATGGTCGCGGGCGATATGCAGGAGGGTGGTCATCCCCGGCGTACGCAGGATCCGGTCGCGTTTCTTGTTATTGCAGGGCCCGCAGATCACGGTTAGGTTCGCAGGCTGGTCGACGTGGAAATCGGTGTCGAGCCCGTGGTAGATGATCAGTTCGTCGAGGACAGAGGGGTCAACGGTGCGCGGGATCAGGTGCTCGATCTGCGTCTCGGTGAAGACCTTGGCGCGTCCACAACCGACGCAGATGGCGCCCCAGACCTCGTAGAGCGCGCCGCGCAGTAGGACGTCGTCGCTGCCGCGATAGCCGACCTGGTCGGCGAGCAGCGGGCCGGCGGCGGGTGGGCGACCACTCACCGGTAACCACCGATCGGCGTCTGGTCGCCCGGTGCCGTCATTTCGCAGTCCCCTTTCTTGCCGAAACAGTGGGTTCATTCATGTTCACCATGTTGCTTTCAGTGGTCGTTCTCCCACATTCTGTGTTGCTGGGCTGTTGAGGAGGATGCGTGCCTGAGCTGCTGTCACCGACCGATGCTGACCTGATCGACCGTACGCGGCGCCTTGTCACCTACCTGCGCTTCGTCCGTCGCAACTCGCGCTCAGGCGCCCGGGACTCGCTCAAAGGTGCGTCCCCGCTGTGGCTGGCGGAGCTGCTGGCCTTGCAGGCGGACCCGGAGCAAGGCTCGTTCCTCGTACTCGAGCGGCCGTCCCTGGTGCCGTACCCCGAGCCGCCGCCGGGGTTGGCAGGCTGGTTGAGCCCGGAGTTTGTTGCGACGGACCCGTGGGGGCCCGAGCCGTCGCTGCGCGAACCTCCCCACGACCGCTCTGGGGCCGGCGATGCGGAGGTTCCGGACCATGTTCTCGCGGTCTTTGCAGACTGGTCTGCCGGATGGTCGGAGTGGATGAAACAGCAGAAGGCCGCGCAAACAGCTGATGATCTTTTCGCCAGCTTGAAAAAGATGATCGAGAAGGCCGGCAAGAATGAGCACGAGCTGGTCCTCGGCGTCGGGGCTGGTTAGCGACTTCGACACGGGTCGTTGGTCGTTACGCCAGCATTTTCTGGCCGGACAGGTGGAGGCAGAGATCGACCCGGACCACGATGTGATCCGGCTGGCGCTGACCGATGGCCTGCACCGCACCGACGAGGACGTCTTCGACCTCAACGACGGCTACCTCGCCACGTCTACCAGCATGCCGTTGCCGGCCTGGTCAAGTCTCGAACCGCTATCTCCCGACGTTGCGGTGTGGCTGGAGCAATGGCTCAAACTGCGATGGCGGACACCTCCCCGGTGGGAGCCGGTGCTGGCCGAGCCAGAGCCGGCGGCGGAGAGCCGTCTGCTGCTGACCCTGTCGCCGGCCCTATTTCTGCGGCCGCGGGAAAGCAGCGGAGTGGCTTCATTCTATGAGCAGATCGCCGAGACGCTGGACGCGGTCGACGCACGTTCCCCGCTGGGGCTTACGCAACTGATCGAGCCCCTGGATCGTCAGCAGCGGACGGCGTGGATCAACGACAAAACGGTCCCACCGATCAGCGACGACCCGCTGCTGCCGTTAGCGTCGAATCGGCAGCAGCGGCGCGTGATCGAGCAACTGCGTACCAACGCCGCCGTCGTTGTGCAGGGCCCGCCCGGAACAGGCAAGACCCACACGATTGCAAACCTGATCTGTGCGTTACTCGCCGATGGGCTGCGAGTATTGGTGACCAGCAGACACCGGCAGCCCTTGAAGGTCGTTCACGACTTGCTTCCCGATGGGGTGCGTGACCTGGCAGTGCTGGCGCAGGGCAAATCGGCCGAGGACCGCAAAGACCTCGATCGGACGCTGATCGCCTTGTCCGAGCTGTCGTCGGCCGCTGACCCACAGCTGTTGTCCCGCGACATCGCGACACTGCGGCAACGACACGACGAGCTTCGCCGCCGGCTGGCCTGCGTGACCGAGGAACTGCGCGATCTCCGCGCGGCCGAGTACCGGCCGCAGCACCTGGACATCGACGGCTACCGGGGAATTCCAGCACAGGTGATCGCCGCGGTTGAGAACGACCGTGCGATACACGGCTGGATCGGTGAGCTGCCGCCCGATGCTGCGGTCACGGCGCCGCTGAACGGCCACGAAGCTGACGAGTTGCTGCAGCTGCTGGACGCGGATTACACCGGGCTCGATGACGACGTGCACGTGCCGGATCCGGCGATGGTGTCCGAGCCAGCGACGATCGTGCGTGCCGTGCGGGCGATCGCGGAGGCGCAACGGATCTTCAGCGACGACTTCGACGAGGTAAAGACGCTGATGGAGGGGCTCAGCGGGCCGGTGCTGCAGCAACTGACCGACACCGTCAACCGGGTGTCCGACGCCCTCAGTGGCTGCGGCCTGTCAGAGACGTTGTCGTTGTGGCAGCGCGACGACTGGCGGCTGGTCGCCGCCACGGATCTACTGCAAGGCGGCAGTGGCGCGTCGTGGGCGTCGCTGCAAGCCGCGTTTGACCACGTCAGCCCTGTGCTGCAGGATGCCGTATCCGCAGACGACCGTGACATCGACTGGGGTGCTACCGACGGGCATACCGACGTCGGCCGGTTGCTGCGGCAGGCCAAACGATTGCGTCACTATCTGCAACAACCCACTCGTATCCGGCAAGGCGGCCGCCGGATACGGCGCCTGCTCCCGGCGCCGGAGCAAGCCCAGGCCGCCGAACTGCTGCAGTGCTGCACGGTCGGCGGGGCACCGCTGGCAAACCTCGAGCAGGCGCAGACGGTGATCGCCGCTCTACGAGCAGAGGCAGCCTGCGCAGGCGTGATCGAGATGTGCCGAACCATGGGCATCGGTTGGCGAGCCGGAACACACCGGCTGCAGATGACCCAGCTGCGGGACATCAAAACCAGCCTGGACGCGATCATCCAGCTCGCCGCCGCCCGCCGCCCGATCGAGCAGGCACTGCAACGCCCGGACTCCCGCTACCTCGTCACCGCGCCAGGGCGTTGGGACCTGATCGTCCGGCTCGTGCGCAACGCCAGCCGGATCATGCTGGCCGCACAGTTCACCACCATGCTGGAGCAGATGACCCGAACACTGCTCGCTGCGAGCACTACGGCCCGCCCCGGCCCGTTGCTCGACCGGCTACTGAAAGCCGTCGATGAGCGGGACGCCGCCAACTACACGCAGGCCCATCGAGACATCGCGCACACTCGTCATCGCCTTTTGCAACGCCGCCGCCGCGACGAACTGCTGCAGCAGCTAGCCTCAGCACACCCGAAACTCGCCGAACACCTGCGCGCCACCACCGATCCGGCCTGGCGGCCACGGCTGATAGCCCTTCAGGCCGCATGGAACTGGGCACGGGCGGCCGCCCACGTCGACGGAGTTCCGGCAGCGCAACGCGAGCAGCAATACCGGCAAGCACTCGATGAGACCGAAGGGCAGCTGCGGCAGGTCACCGAACACCTAGCCGCAAAACGAGCGCTGCTGCACTTCATTCACCGCCGCGGCCTGCCACAGTGGCAAGCGCTGCAGTCATACCGCTCTGCGGTCAACCGATACGGCAGGGACGGCGGAGACTACAAAATCCAACGCACCAAAGGCCTACGCTCGGCGCTGCGCGACGCAACCCGCGCCGTGCCAGCCTTACTGATGCGCGTCGAGGACGTAGCCAGTGACATCCCCGCCGAACCCGACGCATTCGACGTGCTCATCATCGATGAGGCCAGCCAGGTGACCGTCGACGCGGCCTTCCTGCTGTGGCCGGCGCCCCGCGCCGTCATCGTCGGCGACGACCGGCAATGCACGCCGGGCTTTCCCCCGAAGAAACTGCCCGCCTACTGGCGGATGGCCAACGAATACCTCAAAGAACTCCCCGACCATCTCCGACAGGACTTCGGTCCAGACTCGAACCTGTACGAACTTCTCTCGACCCACCTACTCGACGTCGTAAGACTGGTCGAACACTTCCGCTGCGTCCCGGAAATAATCGGCTGGTCCACCGACGAATTCTACGAGGGCAGACTCCGCCCGCTCAGGCAACTACAGGCGCAACGTCTCGACCCACTCAACGTCGTCCGAGTCGAACACGCCACCACAATGGGCGTCGGCACCAACCGGTACAACGAAGCCGAAGCCACAAAGATAGTCGATGAAATACGCAAGATGGTCGACAACCCGCTCTACCGCGGCAAGACCATCGGCGTCATCCTCCTGCTTACATCCAAGGAACACGTCAACGTTCTGAACCGGATGATCGACACCTTCATCGGCCCGGAGAAACGCCGCCGTTTTAAGATCCGAGTCGGCGATCCCGCCGCCTTCCAGGGCGACGAACGTGACGTCATCCTGCTGTCTATGGTCGTGGACAAGAGCCCCGAACCGGCCACCAGACGAGAAGCCCGGCAGCGGTTCAACGTCGCCGCTACCCGCGCCCGCGACCAACTGTGGCTATTCACCTCCGTACCGGACGACCAACTTGGGCTCACCGACCTGCGCCGCTCCCTGCTGGTCTACATGGAGAATCCGCCCATCCGCCTCGCCATGGACCCCGACCTGGACCATCTGTCGCCGGACCTGCTGAGCGACCCATTCGAATCATTGCTCGAACAACGGGTGTTCCTCGAACTGCGCCGTCGCGACTACACCGTCATTGCCCATTACCCACTCGACGGCAACCCGATCGATCTGCTGGTCGTGGGCGACAACAGCCAACTGGCCGTCGAATGCCACTGCGCCGCGCTACCCATGACCCTCGAGGACATCGAACGCGAGATCGAACGCGAACGTGAACTACTGCGCTCCGGCTGGCAGATCGTCCGGATTCGAGAAAGTGAATACCTGCACGATCCCAAAGTTGCGCTGGCCCCGCTGTGGAAGCACCTGGAGGTACGAGGAATCGGCCCCACCTCGCTACGACCTCCACCGCCCCCCGGCAAAGAGACCTGGTCACGCGTCAGCATGCCCGACAGCGACGAAGACGACGACTACGACGAAGGACAAGGCTGATGCTCGAAGCACTCGATGACAACATCCTGTCCGAAATCGCCCGCATCGCCTGCGGCGACGACGGCAGACCCTTGGTCCGCCGCACCGGCAACGACCTCGCCAAACTGCTGCAACAGGCCGGCTGGCAGAACGTACCCCGCTTCCAGGAACCGCGCCGCAACTGGCTGACCGGCCAGCTCCGCACCCGCCGCAACCAGCCTGGCGCCGTCGAAGCCGTCGTCAAACGCCTCGCCGACCGACGCGAATATGTACACCGCAACCTCCCGTTTGCCGCTGCCCAGATCACCGAAGAACTCAACAAGATCCTGGCTATCGAAGACGTCGAAGTTGCCCACAGCCTTGGACGCCCCACCGTCCGCCGGATCGATCACAGCGTCGCCGAACCTGCCGATGACGCCGACACCGCACTGCACACCGCGATGACCGACCTCGTCCGCGACCCAGCATTGGCTGCCATCTTGCAGAACCGGCTCAACGAGGCCCGCATTTGCGAACGTCATGGCGCGTGGGTCAGCGCGGTCATCATGCTGGGCAGCCTTCTCGAAGGCGTCCTGCTCGATGCCGCCGCAGTCAGGCTCCCGCACCCCCAACAACCACCCGAAAAATGGACGCTAAGCACACTGATCCAGACTGCCCACCAAAAGAAATGGATTCAACGCGACGCCCGCGGATTCCTCGACCCTCTGCGCCAATATCGCAATTCGGTACACCCCAACGTCCAGCCGGAGCTGCAGGATCCACCGGACAAAGACACCCTCGCCATGTGCCGCTCGGTCGTGAACGCAACTCTCAACGACCTCGCCGCCACCGCTCCGTAGCCAAGAGGTTGATCACCCATCTCGGTGCCAGCCCGCCCGAGGCTTCGGCGGCGCACCGCCGTGGGGCAATCACGGCGCGCCGCTACCGTAGCGTGCCGGTCCGGTTGGCAGAGCCAGGCGCATCCCGCCGTACTTCTGGTAGCGGCGCATGAAGGCCTCCTCCCCGCCCTCGAGGACCTGCCTTATGTGCGTGCGGATCTGCAAGTTGTCGATTGATCCCTGACTGCCGACGACCATGCCGGCGTTCGTTGCGTCGAGCACCGCCACGAGTTCCGCGTCGCCGAGCATGGGGATGTTCGGATTGTGGGTGGCGGCGATGATCTGCCGATCGTGCTCCTGCGCGGTGAGAGCCTTTTGCTGCCGGATCATCGTGACGATGTCGTCGAAGATGAACTGGTTGTCAAGGTCGTCTTCGGGTTGGTCGAGCAGCATCGCCCGGCCGTCCACGGTGAAGATCAGCAGGAGGATGGCGGTAGCCCGTTGGCCGGTCGACAGGTGATCGAGATCGCTGCTGCCTTGGCCGGTGTTCAGGAGGACGTTGACTCCGTCGCGGGGCGCGAGGCCTTCTAGCTCGGCAAGCCGGTCAGCTTCGGGGTCGGTGAGCCAGGCGTAAATCTTGTCGGCTTGAGTGCGGCTGATGCTGAAGCGTCGGGCGATCTCGTCGGCGCCGGCTTCGACGATGGCGGCGATCTGTGCGCCGTCGATGCCCTCCTGGGCCGTGATCGCGGCTACCGCGGTCGCCTGGGTGCTGGACCTGGCAAGCAGGTTCTTCAGAGCGGTCGCGAACTGTTCGTTGTCGCCATCGGGG
Source organism: Actinoplanes sp. TBRC 11911 (assembly GCF_012933445.1). GTDB lineage: Bacteria > Actinomycetota > Actinomycetes > Mycobacteriales > Micromonosporaceae > Actinoplanes. The sequence continues at coordinate 161,989 of NZ_JABBNC010000013.1, read as the reverse complement.
GTCACGACGACCTGGAGCCGTTGCGACAGCCGATTGTTGATCACTTCGGCGGCGTCTTGGCGGACCCGGCTCTGGTTTTCGCGCGCCTTGTTCAGCTCGTCGAGGATCCCGCGGCGCTCGTGGCCCAGTCGCGCGATGTCGGCCTGTTTACCGACCAGCGTCTCGTGTTCGATTCGTAGGGCATCGAGCTCGCGGGTGCAACGCAGCACTGCGTCTGCGTCGATCTTATCGGCGTGGAGTTCCTGCTTGACGGCGTTGAGCTCGTCGGTCAGCGCCCGCACTCGGCTCGTGTGGGCACCACGCAGACCGGTGAGGCGGTGGTGTGCCGACCGCATGGCCGCGACAGCGTCGGCATAGGCGCGATCAATTGCGACGCTAGTCTCGGCCAGCACGTTCGTCGCCTGCCGGGTGAGGTCGTCCTCGATGGCGGTCAGGCTGGCCTGCAGGTCAGCGAACTGATCCTTCACATCGGTTAGCGAGGATCCCCACCGCTCCTCTGACTCGATAGCCTCGACGTTGTCAGCCAACTGCTGGTCGACCTGGTCGAGGCGCCGGTGCATGTCGAGCTTTTGCAGTACTCCGTTGTCGCGACACACCTGCAGCTCGTGTTCGAGTGCACGGATGCGTGCGGCTATCTCCGGCAGCCGGGCATGCTCGATGCGGAGCTTACGCAGGTCGGAGCCCAGTCTTAGCCGCGTAGGCGGCGGCGCCAGCTCCCAGACCGCTTCCCGTCTGCTGATCGCCTTGGACAAGTTGGGTGAAGACGTATCGGCGGGATGTTTGGTCGAGGGTGCAGTCAAAGTGGTGCAGTCGCTGAGTCTGCTAATCAAGATCGACTTCTGGCGCGGCTCCGCGTTATGAACGTGGCCAGCCCAGTTGGTGCCAGCGGTGCTGACCGGAGAACCAGGCGCCAGTTTGCCGCGAAAGTCTGTAGGTGCCGAGCCAACCGAGGGGTTTCACGAAGACGTCGACCTTCCATGACGAGCCGTGCCGAGTCTGGGTAAGCCCACAGGTGGACAGCTCGTGATACCAGCCTTGGTAGGTTTCACAAACGAGTACGGCCCGGGCCGACTCGTCGGGTCCAGTCGTCAGGTGGCTTGTAGGTTCGGAACTCGTGCTGACCGGCGTGGTCGCGTGGCTCGAAAGATGCATGGTGTCGCCGCTGCCGAAGATGTACATCCACCGTGAGTCTCTGCGGCTCGCCTCGAGCCACTTCGGGTTGATCTGGTCGCGATCGGATGACGGGTGACGGGCGCCTAGGTATTGGTTCTCCAGAAGGAAGTACGGCGAATTGGCCGCCCACGCCAGCACGTCTGGAACGTAGTGGCCCCACCAGCCTTTGACGACGGCGAGGATTGGATGGTCTGTCGGCTGTCCGAGCTCGTGCCATCGTTCGATTCCGAGGTCGGGGCGCCTCCATCCCATGCCGAAGACCACCAAGTGAAAGAACGGTCCCCAGTACGCGATGCGCTCCCCGAGATGATCGCTCGCGCCATCCGTTCGCTCGCGCATGATTAACGGATCCGGCGGCGGTAGATGCGCGCCCTGCGGGTCGGCCACCGCGCTCCAGGCCTGCGCGAGCGCGGCAACCCAGGGCCCGCCGTCGCCGAGCGCCGCGTACGAATATGGCGTGCCCGGCGGCTCCGCCGCAGTCATAGAAGCAGGCTATTGCCCTAAGCCGAGGCCTGTCAGCGGGTCCGGAGATCCGATGCGAAGCGGCGGTCGCGGTCTCGATCGCTTGGCTGCGCCGCTCGCCGACGCCGGAACGCATCTCGTACCCAGCCCTACCAAGTTTCCTGTCGTCGAGTTACGCGATTTCGTGCGGGCCAGCGCCCCGTAGCAGGTGGAATGGCGGGGTGGAGTTTTCGGAGCTGACACCGCTGGCCCGTGTTACCGGTGTTGTCCCTGGTGAGGCCGTTACGGTGCAGGCGCTGATCCCCCACGGCGACAACGCGGCGACCATCATCTTCCGCAACGCAGCGGGTGCGTTGGTGGAGCAAATCCTGCATCGAGATGACGTCGAGAAGCTCACCCTGGACGCCGGATCGACGCGTCCGTTCGACGCCGACGCCGCAGACTTCAAGCTCGTGGCCGAGGCACAGCGGATCAGCCTGGCCGGTCTCCACGACCCGATGGTGGCGGTGGCCACGAGCGACGTGCGACCTCTGCCCCACCAGTTGCGGGCGGTCTATGGCGAGCTCCTTCCGCGGACACCGCTGCGATTCCTGCTCGCCGACGATCCCGGCGCAGGTAAAACGATCATGGCCGGCTTGTATGTCAAAGAGCTGCTGCTGCGCGACGACGTACGCCACTGCCTTATCGTCGCGCCGGGCGGGCTGGTGGAGCAGTGGCAGGACGAGCTGTACCTCAAATTCGGCCTGCGCTTCGACATCCTGACTGCCGGCACGGCCAACGGCATGATCGGAGAATCGGTCTTCGATGCCCACCCGCTGCTGATCGCCCGCATGGATCAGCTCTCGCGATGCCTTGCCCGCGAAGACGAGATCGGCCGCCAGCTCGAGGACGCCGAATGGGACCTCGTGGTGGTGGATGAGGCACACCGGATGGGCGCGCACTACTTCGGCGCGAAACTGGAGAAGACCAAGCGGTATCAGCTTGGTGAGCTGCTGCGCGACAGCGCCCGGCACTTACTGTTGATGACGGCCACCCCGCACGCAGGCAAAGACGAGGACTTCCAACTCTTCCTCCAACTGCTCGACGTCGACCGCTTCGCCGGCCGGTACCGCAAAGGTGTGCACGGCGACGACGCCGGCGGCCTGATGCGTCGCATGATCAAGGAAGACCTACTGACCTTCGAGGGGCGGCCGCTGTTCCCCGAGCGGATGGCTCAGACCGTCCCATACGAGCTGACCGACGACGAAGCAGCCCTCTACGAGCAGGTCACCCAATACGTGCGGCAAGGCATGAACCGAGCCGCAAAGCTGGAAGACAAGCGCAAGAACACGATCGGTTTCGCCTTGACCGTGCTTCAGCGGCGGCTCGCGTCGAGCCCTGAGGCGATCTACCAGTCGCTGGTACGCCGCACCGAGCGGCTACGCCGACGTAGGCAGCAGATCATGACCGGCGCGACGGACGACGAGCCTACGCTGCGCGACGAAGAAATCTTCGACGACCCGGACGAGTACAGCGCCGACGAGATCGAGCGCGTCGAAGAGGACGTACTCGACGCGGCAACCGCCGCCCGCACCATCGAAGAACTCGACGTCGAACTCGCGGAACTCGAAGAACTGGCCGCCGCGGCCAAACGCGTACGAGACAAGGGCGAAGACCGCAAATGGGCTGAGCTACGGCGAATCCTTGAAGACGAGGCCTTGCTTACCACAGCCGGCGGCACGCCCCGCAAACTCATCGTGTTCACCGAACACCGCGACACGCTGGAGTACCTGCGAGGGCGGATCTCTTCCCTGCTGGGTCGGGCCCGCGCCGTGGAGGGCATCCACGGCGGGGTGCACCGCGACGAGCGCCGTCGAATCACCGAGGAGTTCACCAAGAACCCGGACTGCCGGGTACTGGTCGCCACCGACGCCGCCGGCGAGGGCCTCAACCTGCAGGCCGCCCACCTGATGGTCAACTACGACCTGCCCTGGAACCCCAACCGCATCGAACAGCGCTTCGGCCGCATCCACCGCATCGGGCAAACCGAAGTCTGCCGGCTATGGAACCTGGTGGCCAGCAACACCCGGGAAGGAGAAGTCTTCACCCGGCTCCTGTCCAAGATCGAGGAGCAACGCCAGGCGTACGGCGGCAAGGTCTTCGACGTCCTCGGGCTGGCCTTCGCGGAAACCCCGCTGCGTACGCTCCTCATCGAGGCAATCCGCTACGGCGAACAACCAGAAGTACGCGCTCGCATGCACCAGGTCATCGACGCCGGCATCGCCGACGGCGTCACCGAGATGGTCAACGACCACGCGCTCGCCCACGACACCCTCAGCCACACCGACCTGGAGGCGCTGTCCCGGCAGATGGACGAGGCCCGCGCCCGCCGTCTCCAACCCCACTACATCGAATGGGCCTTCCGCAACGGATTCACCCGCCTCGGCGGCCGGCTCGCCCGCCGCGAGAAGAACCGCTTCGAGATCAACAACGTCCCCGCCACCGTACGCGCGGCGGCCCGACGCGGTCCGATTGCGACCCGGTACGAGCGCGTGACCTTCGACCTTGCAGCGATCGACGCCGATGGCAAACCCCGAGCCGTCCTGCTGGCACCGGGCCACCCGTTGCACGACACCGTCGCCGCACAGGTCATCGAGCGATGGGGGACCGGCCTGGAACGCGGTGCCGTACTCGTGTCGACAGCGCTGGACGCTCCGCACTTGCTCGTGGGGGTGCTCGAGGAAGTCGTCGACGCCACTGGCGCGTCGGTGGCCCGCCGATTCGGGTACGCCTACGTCAACGCGACCGGCGAAGTGACGGCCGCCGGCCCGGCACCCTACCTCGACTGCGTCGCTGCCCCGTCCGGAACGGCAACGGAGACAGCCCGCGCCCTGTCGTGGCTCGCCTCGGCCGAGGAGACGGCTACCAGCTGGATCATCACCGAGCGGCTACCGGAGTACCTGGCCCAGGTACGCGAGCGTCGAGGCGTCGAGCTGGCACACACCCGCCAGCAAGTTGTCGCTCGACTCGACGCGGAAATCAACAGACTGGCAGCCGAGGCGCTCGAAGCCGGCGAGAAGGCAGCCTCCGGTGGCAAGCCCAAGGAAACCGCCGACAGCCTCACCCGTAAAGCAGCCGAGCTCGAGGAGCGGCTAGAACGGCGTACGGTCGAGCTGGATCAACAGTCTGTGATGTCGACCAGGCCGCCTCGGGTCGTCACCGCCGTCATCGTGCTGCCCCTCGCGTCCGTGGAAGCCGAATTGCCGGCCGAGGCGCCGATCCACGCCGTCGAAACCAAGGCCGTCGAAAGACGTGGCGTTGACCTCGTCCTCGCCACCGAACGCAAGCTCGGCCGTATACCAACCGAGCAACCGTTCACCAATCCTGGCTTCGACGTGCTCTCCGAGGTAAATGACGAGGACCCGATCCGCATCGAGGTGAAGGCGCGACTGGCCGGCGCCGAAGACTTCTACGTCACCCACAACGAGGTCGTGCTCGGACGCAACGCGGCGCCGCGCTATCGGCTGGCCCTGGTCTGTGTCGACCCGCGCGGCTCTGAGCACGACGAGGTGCGTTACCTCGGCGACCCGTTTAAGGGCGTGGAGATCGGAGACTTCGCCGCCACCGGCGTGCGCGCCGACTGGGCCAAGACTTGGGCGGCGGCGCAACCACCATTCTGAATATTACTCACATAGCGTGATGGGCTGGGTGAAGCTGGCAGGAAGGCATAGATCACTAGCTTCGGCCCGACGGGCCCGTACCGCGAAGGACAGCCCGCCATGGTCTCCACGCCTCGTCCCAAGCTCATCGAGGTCGCCCTGCCCCTCGAAGCCATCAATCGGGAATCGGCGCGGGAGAAGTCCATCCGCCACGGACACCCGTCGACCCTGCACCTGTGGTGGGCCCGCCGACCGCTTGCCGCTGCTCGAGCTGTGCTCTTCGCGCAACTCGTCGACGACCCGTCCGGGCATCCGGAGAAGTTCCCCACGGTCGAAGCGCAGAAGGCCGAGCGGGAACGCTTGCACAGGCTCATTGAGCGCCTGGTCGTGTGGGAGAACACCCGCGATGGGGCTCTGCTCGCCGAGGCGCGCGCCGAGATCGTCGCATCCTGCGACGGCAACCCGCCGCCGATCCTCGATCCGTTCGCTGGCGGCGGTTCCATTCCTTTGGAGGCTCAGCGGCTCGGCTTGGAGGCACACGCTTCCGATCTCAACCCGGTTGCCGTGCTTATCTGCAAGGCCCTCATCGAGATTCCGCCGAAGTTCCGCGACCAGCCGCCGGTGTTTCCCGACCTCGCCGAATCCCGGCTTGGCGGCTGGCATGGGGCGGAGGGGCTGGCAGCCGATGTTCGCGCCTACGGCGAATGGATGCGCGACGAAGCCGAACAACGCATTGGCCACCTTTATCCGAAGGCCACCCTTCCAGACGGTACGAATGCCAGCATCATCGCCTGGATCTGGGCCCGCACCGTCACCTGCCCCAACCCCGGCTGCGGAATCGAAATGCCGCTCGTCCGCTCGTGGTGGCTCGGCAAGAAGAAAGGCAAAGAGGCATACATTGTCCCGTCCGTGACTGACGATCCCACCCACCCCAGCGGCAAACGAATCACCTACAACATCGGTCACGACCCGGCTAACACACCTCAGCTCGATACCGACGGTACGGTCGGCCACACGGGGCGGTCTGTTTGGCGTGCAATAGCGGCGTTGATTTGGCATATGTGCGGGCAGAGGGTGTTGCGTCCCGTCTGGGTGTAAAGCTCATTGCGGTCGCGGCTGAGGGAAATCGTAGACGGGTGTATCTGGCGTCGACCGACGAACAAGAATCCGCGGCTCGGATTGCGCGGCCGCCATCGGCTCCAGACGGTGAACTGCCGAAGCAAGCGCTGGGCTTCCGAGTCCAGGCCTATGGCATGACGGCTTGGTCGGATTTGTTCATCAGTCGACAGTTGGTGGCGTTGACGACATTTAGTGATTTGGTCAAGGAGGCGCGAGAGCGGATCCTCAAAGATGCTCTCGGCGCGGGCAGTGCCCCGGGCGATCGCTTAGAAGAAGGTGGGGTCGATGCCGAAGCCTACGCCGACGCTGTAGCAACATATCTTGGAATAGGGGTGAGTCGGTACAGCAATTTTATTAATTCTCTATGTCAATGGCGTCCGGATGCAGGGAAAGAGCAGGTTGGTCATCTTTTCGCTCGTCAAGCGATTGCGATGGTGTGGGATTTTGCGGAGTCGTCGCCGTGGAGTAATTCTGCCGGTGGGTGGCTTCCGGCATTCCGTTTCATTGTGAAGGCCCTCGACAACTTAATGCCGGGACCTATAGGTAGGGCCTGGCAGGGTGATGCCGCAACCGAACACTTCTCGGGAATTTTGATCAGCACGGATCCGCCGTATTATGACAATATCGGATACTCGGACCTATCTGACTTCTTTTACATCTGGCTTCGGCGGTCCCTACAGACGATCCATCCCGACTTGCTCAGTACTCTGCTCGTGCCGAAGTCTGAAGAGTTGGTGGCAAATCAGTATCGACAAGGCGGCCGCGAAGCGGCGAAGCGATTCTTTGAGAACGGATTCCGCAAGGTCTTTGCGCGGGTTAGGTCATCTGCATGGCCAGACTTGCCAATTACTGTCTATTACGCTTTTAAGCAGTCTGATAGCGATGATGACGGGGCTGCGTCTACGGGCTGGGAGACGCTCCTTGACGGGATGATTCAGTCTCGTTGGTGTGTTACGGCGACTTGGCCGATGCGGAGCGAACTTGGGAATCGAATCCGTAGCCAAGGAAGTAATGCATTGGCCTCGTCTATTGTGCTTGTGTTGCGTCCACGGGCGGCAAATGCACCAAGTATCGACCGTCGAGGGTTCATAGCGGCGTTGCAGGCGGAGCTACCGAAGGCATTGCGAGATCTCCAACAGGGAGTGATTGCGCCGGTGGACCTACCGCAGGCCGCAATCGGGCCAGGGATGGCAGTTTTTTCGCGGTACTCCTCTGTAATCGAGGCCGATGGGTCGCCGATGCCGGTGCGAGCCGCATTGGCGCGGATCAACGAGGTACTCGACCAAGTACTCAACGAACAAGAGGGCGATTTTGACGGGCCAACCCGGTTTGCGGTCGCCTGGTATCGCCAGCACGGTTACACAACTGGAAAGTTCGGTGACGCTGACAACGTCGCCCGAGCACGTGGTACCGCGGTGGAGAGCCTGGACCGTGACGGGATTCTGACTTCCCGAGCTGGGAAGGTCACACTGCTGCGTCCGACCGAACTGCCAGCCGGCTATGACCCGCGCGACGATGATCGAATCAGTGTATGGGAGGTGACCCATCACCTTGTGCGAGCCTTAGAGACTGAGGGGATCCCCGCAGCAGGCCAGATGCTAATGCACGCTCGAGCAAGAGCGGGCGGGGGGATCGATGCCAACCTCGTGAAGGAGTTGGCGTTTCTGCTGTTCCGGGTTGCGGACGGCAGCGGCTGGGCCAAGGACGCCGTTTCTTTCAACAACCTCGCAACGTCCTGGACGGAGATCACCGACGCCGCAGGCGGCCTGGATGTCGAGCAGATCGCTCTTGATCTGGAGGGGGTTCGCTGATGGCTCTGTCGAACCGCGACCGGATTGGGCGGATGTTCGACCTGCTATCTCCGGCGCTGGACCAGTTTATTACTCGTGTGTTGAAGCCTGAGCTGCCACCGAACGTGCCGTGGTCGACGCTGGTTGCCGCGAAGGACGCCAAGAAGACCGGTGCTAATAAGGACTACGACACTCGCGACCCGCAGGTGCAGCTGCGGATGCTGACGGAGAACATCACAGGTCAGCTCAAGCCCGGCTGGTTCCCGTTTGAGGGCGTGCTGGGCCCAATACATAAAAGCTTCGCCGGGGAATTGCGAGAGGTCCGCAACAGGTGGGCGCACGGTGCGTCGTTCACCGACGACGATACCTACCGAGCGTTGGACACCGCCGAACGGCTGCTCGCCGCGCTGAACCTCGCGGCCGTTGCCGATCATGTGGCGAAGATCCGGCTGGACCTGCGGCGGGTCACGGCCGACAAGGACGACCGCCGCACCCTAAAGAACCTGATCAGCAGCCCGGAATCGGCCGGCCTGCGCCCATGGCGGGAGGTACTGCCGCCGCACGAGGACGTCGCGACTGGCAACTTCCAAGCCGCCGAGTTCGCCGCTGACCTGTACAAGGTGGCCGCCAAGGTCGACACCAGCAGCGACTACGCCGACCCGGTGGAGTTCTTCACGCGTACCTATCTCACCGAGGGCCTAAAGGACCTGATCGACCGGGCGGTCCACAGGCTTGCCGGTGACGGCAACGCCTCTCCGGTGATCAACCTGCAGACCAACTTCGGCGGTGGCAAGACCCACTCGATGCTGTCCCTCTGGCATCTGGCCGCAGGCCTCGACCGCGGCACCTACCCGCAGGAGCTTCAAGAACTGCTCGGCGACTGCGGTTACGACCGCATCGGTGGTGAGGTCCGTCGGGTCGCGATCGTCGGCAACCACATTGCCCCATCCGGTGAAACGAAACCCGACGGCACCAGAGTGAACACGCTCTGGGGCGAGTTGGCCTGGCAACTCGGTGGCCCCGACGCGTACGCGAAGGTCGCTGAGGCCGACCAACAAGGCACTGCGCCTGGGGGAGCGCTGCATGAGTTGCTCGCTGCGCATGCCCCAGCGGTGATCCTGATCGACGAGTGGGTCGCTTATGCCCGGCAGCTCTACGACAAGAACGATCTCGCCGGCGGCACCTTCGACACCCAGTTCACCTTCGCGCAATCGCTGACCGAGGCGGCCAAGGGGACCTCCGGTGTGCTGTTGGCGATCTCGATTCCAGCCTCGAACAATCCCGACCAGACAACCGTGGTCGGCGCGGCCGAGGAAGTCGGCGGCCCGCACGGGCTCGAGGCGCTCAAACGACTGCAGAACGTCGTGCGCCGCATCGCCCACCAATGGGTTCCGGCCTCGTCGGACGAGGCATACCACATCGTCCGACAGCGTCTGTTCACCACACCCGACGCCGAGGCGCTCGCGGCGATCGGGGCGACCGCCCGGGCGTTCGGCGAGTTCTACCGCAAACACGCCGACGACTTCCCGAAGGAAGCGCACGACCACGCCTACGAGGACCGAATCCGGCACACGTACCCGATCCACCCGGAACTGTTCGACCGGCTCTACGAGGACTGGTCGAGCCTGGAACGGTTCCAACGCACCCGTGGCGTGCTGCGTCTGATGAACACCGTCATCCACGCCCTGTGGGTGGGGGAGGACGCTGGCTCGCTGATCCTTCCCGGGTCCATCCCGCTCGCCACCGCGACAGTGAACAGTGAGCTGACCCAATATCTCCAGGACTCCTGGAAGGCCATCATCGACGCTGACGTCGACGGGCCGAACTCCGAGCCCGCCAAGATCGACGCAGGCAAACCGCTCTACGGGCAGCGGCACCTGACCAAGCGACTGGCCCGCACCGTATTCTTCGGCGCCGCACCCACCATCGGGGCTGCGCACCGGGGCTTGGAAACGCAGCGGGTCTTCCTCGGCGTCGCCACCCCCGGCGACGTACCCGGCAACTTCCACTCCGCGCTGGGCGCCCTCGCCGACAAGGCCACCTACTTTTACGCCGGCGGCGGCAAATACTGGTATGACCTGCAGGCCAACATCTCCCGCCGTGCCAAGGACCAGGCCGAACGACTGCACCCCGAGGACGTCTGGAAGGAAATCGCCGGTAGGCTCAAAAACCAAGGCAAGAGCCATGGCGCGTTCGCTGGCGTTCACATCTGCCCCGAAGACACCGCCGACATCCCCGATACCGACGAGGCCCGACTCGTCATCCTGCACCCGAAGGCCACCTACGACCGTAAAGACCCCGACAACCCCGCCGCCACGTTCGCCCGGTCTGCAACCGAACACCGCGGCACCGCCAACCGGGCGAGTCGCAACATGGTCGTCTACCTAGCCGCCGACATCGACCGGATGGCCGAACTGGACACCGCGGTCCGCGACTACCTCGGCTGGAGCGACGTCCTGGCCAGACAGAACGAACTCGACCTGACCCAAAACCAGAAGAACCAAGCCGACGACAAGCGACGGCACGCCGACGAAACCGTCAACGCCCGGCTCCTCGGCACCTACCACTGGGCCCTCATCCCCGAGCAGCCCCAGCCCGACCAGCCCTTCACGATCCAGGCACGCAAGGCCGAAGGGCAGGCAGCCTTCCTGGCCGAACGCGTGTCCAAACGCCTCGCCAACGACGGTGCTCTCTGCGACCAGCAAGCACCACGGGCCATCCGGCACGTCCTCGACGCCAAGGTGCCGACCCTGTGGGCCGGCGGTCACGTCAGCGTGGCCGATCTGTGGCGGGTGTACACCGCATACCCCTACATGCCGCGCCTGCGTGACCGCGCCGTTCTCAATGCCGGTCTCACCGAAGCGATGATCCTCTGGCAGCAGGAAGGGTTCGCCCTCGCCGACGGCTACGATCACGACGCCCAGCGTTACCGCGGTCTGATGATCCCGAACGAGCACACCGACGCCGCGATCACCGACGCCACGCTGATAGTCAAGCCCCAGCTGGCGGAGGCCCAACGAGCGTCGGAGACACGAGACCCGGATCCCGATCCTGTTGCTCCAGATTTCGTGGACCGGGCGAATCCGATCGGCCCGGACGGGAAACCGGCGGTGGTCAGCAACCACAAGACCCGCTACTTCGGCAGTAAGAAGCTGAACCCCGCACGGTACGGAACCGACTTCAAGAAGATCGCCGATGAAGTCCTCGCCCCTTTGGCCGCCACCCAGAACGTGCAACTTGTCGTTCGAGTGGAGGTCGAGGCCATCGCCACCGCGGGTTTCGACACCGCCAAGGTCCGCACCGTCGCAGAGAACGCCAGCACGCTTAAGTTCGACGAATCCGAGTTCGAAGACTGATCCCGCCGAGCCCGGCGGAGGCGCGTCAGCGTGCCTCCTGGCGGCTCGCGCGGCCTCCAGGGCTCTGGGGATTGCGGTGACAGGCAACAATGCAAGGGTGACTGTGCGCATCGGCAAGCCGTGGTGGATCGTGGGTCTGGTGGCCGGGCTGATCGTTCTGGCGGTAGCGGTAGCGCTGGCACGAGCCGGGCTGGAGGACGCCGACCGTTGGTCCAGTGTGATCAGCTTGTTCCTCGGCATCGCCGGGCTAGCGTTGAGCGTGTACAGCACGGTCAAGGCGCGCGGCGATTCCTCCGGGCCGACGAACAAGGTTCACAACACGGTCTCCAACGCCTCGGTGGAGGGGCTGGCCCTGCTCGGTCGGGACGTACGACGCGTCGGCCCGAGCGGTCGCCCCGCGTCCGCTGATGCCGCGCCACACCGCGAGCAGGAGCCATCGGAGGTCCGCAACCAGGTACAGGGCGGAACCTTCCACGGGCCCTTGATCATGGGGCGGGACATCGAAGACGTCACATTGCCACCTGCCTCTCCGCCCGAGCCCAACGGACCGGGAACCACGAAGTGAGCTTCGGTCGGGTATCGAACCGAATCACCGGAGGACAGTTCTTCAGCACGGTGATCATGGGCCGAAACATCTCAGTCACATTGCCGGCCGAGATCAAACCGGCCCTGACAGGACTTCCGCCGGCCACGCCCGTGTTCGCCGGGCGTGAGCATGCCGCCGAGGCCCTGCGTAACGCGTTAAGGCCCGGCCAGTCTGGCGTAGTCCAGCTGGTGTCCGCGGTGGCCGGGATGGCTGGAGTCGGCAAAACCGAGCTGGTCCTGCACACCGCGCACCAAGTCCTCGCCGACGGCTGGTTCCCTGGTGGAGTGCTCTTCATCGACATGTTCGGCTACGACCCCGAACGCCGAGTGACCGCCGAGGAAGCGCTGGCTGGATGGCTAGCGGCGCTGGGGATTCCGGGTGAACACATCCCGACCGACTTGAGCGGCCGATCCCTACTCTGGCGCAGCATCGTAGATGCCTATACCGCCCAGGACAAGCGGCTCCTGCTGGTCATCGACAACGTCGACAGCGAGGAACAGGTGCGTCCGCTGCTGCCGAGCGACGGCCGGATACCTGTACTGGTGACTTCCCGGCACACGCTCGACTTGGATGCCCGGCTGCATGACCTGGACATCCTAGGCCAGGATCCGTCCACCGGACTGCTGGCCGAGGTGATCAGTTTTCGCCTCGGCCCGGACGACCCACGTTTGCGGGCGGATGGCCGAAAGTCACTAGCCGATCTTGCCGGCCTGTGTGCAGGGCTGCCGCTCGCCTTGCGCATTGTGGCGGCGCTACTGGTCGACCGGCCTCAGCTCGAGACACGAACGTTGGCCGGTCGGTTGCGCGACGAACAGCATCGCCTATCCAGCCTGACCCGCCAGCAGAAGGCCGTACGCTCGGCATTCGATCTCTCTTATCAGCATCTCACCGATGCGCAGGCCCGTCTCTTTCGACTCCTGCCGCTCAATCCGGGCACCGACATCGCCACCATCGCCGCCGCCCACCTCGCCGGGTACTCGGAGCATCAAGCCGCGGAACTACTCGCCGACCTGCATCGAGCGCACTTGGTGACCGAGCCTGCGCCGGAACGCTGGAGCATGCACGACCTACTTCGCCTGCATGCAGCCGAACAGCAGAAAACCAATGACGGCGACAATGAGTCCGAGGCGAGTCAGGCGCGGCAGCGCTTGTACCGCTACTACCAATGGGCTGCCAGCGCGGCGAGTACCCACTTGATCCCGACTGCGGCGGCCGAGCTACACACCTTCGCCGGCCGCGACGATGCCCTGATGTGGCTGGACGGCGAGCTTGCCAATCTGATGGCGGTGGCCGCGAACGCGCCGAACCTCCAGATGACCGAGATAACAATCGATCTCGCCCTGACCCTCGGTGAATACCTAAGCCTGCGTCGCCATCTCCAAGACTGGATTACTCTCACCAGCCAGGCAAGGCAACTTTGCCACCGCAACGAGGACCGATCCGGCGAAGCCATTGCCTCGAACAACCTCAGTTTCGCGCTCTACCAAGCTGGGAACCATGATGCGGCCGCTGAGGCAGCGACCCATGCCCAGCAGATACTCCACCAGCTCGGCAACCAGCAGCACGAAGGCGCAGCGTGGAACCACCTCGGACTCGCGCTGACCGCGATGCAGCGTTTCGAGGAGGCGGCCGCCGCGTTCGGCAACAGCCTCGAACTGCTGGATAGAGTTGGGGATACGCACGGGCAAGCCCGCGTATGGAACGACTTCGGCATCGTTCTACGCCAGACGAAACAGCTCGACAAAGCTATCGAAGTCAGCATCGACGCGCGCGACATCCTCCGGACGACCGGCGACAAACACGGTGAAGCCAAAGCGTGGGGCAACCTCGGGGGAGCTCTTGCCGAGAACGGACAGGAAGACGAAGCAGCGGAAGCACAGGCGCAAGCTTGTAGGCTCTTCCGGGAGGCGGGAGATTTACACAGCGCGGCAGTGGCGTCAAACGACCTGAGCCTTGCGCTCGCTAACGTCGGCCGTCTTGACGAGGCCGTCGACGCGGCCATCCAAGCTCGGGACATTTTTCAGCAGACGGGCGATAGTCAAGGTGAAGGTCTGGCCTGGAACAATCTCGGCATCGCTCTGCATCAACTAGGCCGACACCATGAGGCATACAAAGCCCACACCGCGGCCTACAAGATCTTTGATCAACTTCAGGACCAGTACGGACTTGCGCAAACCTGGGCTGGCCTCGGACGCGCGTTGTCCGGACTCAACCATCTCGACGAGGCCATCAATGCACACGCCCGAGCTGGACAAATCTTCCAAGCATTCGCGGACCGGTACGGCGAGGGGCAGGCATACCGGCAGCTGGGCATCAGCTTATTCGGTGTAGGTCGGATCGATGACGCCGTTCTAACTCACTATCAGGCATTAAAGATATTCAGGGATATTGGCGCACGGCCGGAAGAAGGGCTGACCGCAGGCAGCCTCTTCTTCATCCTTGTGGAGGAGGGGTTGCCAGGTGCCCGAAGCATCGGGGAACACGCGATCACCGTCCTCTTAGAGGGCGGTAAGCAGGATCTCGTAGCCGACATCCGGGAACGTCTAAGCAGGCTCCCCCAATGATCTACCTCGACCGACGGGATGCGCAGACTAGAGGGCCAGGCTTTAGGGGACATACAGGTGGGCGTCTTAAGCGGCGACCGGCTACGGCGAAGACATCGGCTGGCTCTCCTGGGAGCAAAGAGTTTGCTCTGGATCGGGCACGATGCGCTACGTGCTCGACCGTCAGCTCTACGGCAGATGCCAACGCCCGCTTATCCGAAATACATGTCCGTGTTGCGGCAAAAGGCCCTTCACTCTCAACAAGAACGGCAAGTCCCCCAAGCACGTCACAACCGAGGGCGGACGGTGCTCTCTGCCGGACGGCGAACTACAGCTAACCGGGTAACCCGCGGTCGCCGTAACCCTCGCTCCGTTTCCGCCCGCTCGGCCCCTACCGATGCGGGACGACGGCTGAAGGCTCTGCGCGGTCTGGATTAGACCGGATGAACCACGACAGCTACAAGCGCGATCGTTCACTCAATTGGAGTCTGCAGCGACAACGACGAACCCCTGGACTACGAGACGGACCGTCGCCGACGCAGCACGCCGATGGGTGCGCCGGGTCGTCACGGCGAGGCGATGAAGTAAAATTGAACCTCAAGATCACTTGGATCGCTGATTAATTCAGGACTGACCGATGCCGCTGCAGATTCGCCGATCCCGAGCCGGGGTGCATCTGTTCGATCGCCATTCGGGGCTGAACGTCCTGGCCGACGAGGTTTAACGTTGCGGACGACGACTACTCCCAGGCTCCACGGTACCTGTCCGTAGCTCCTGACCAACGCGTGTGACCTTCACTGCGCCTATTTTTACGCGCCGAAGCAGACCGCGATGCTGAGCGCGGATCGTGTGGTCGCCTGGGCGGCTGAAATCGCCGACGCCAAATGTCTTGGGATCGGCCTCGGCGGCGGAGAGCCCAGCACATATCCGCGCTTCGCGCAGATATGTTTGCAGGTCAGCCGGTCGACGGCGATGGCGGTGATTCACGACCCATGGCCATCGGCTGACCCCTCGCCTCGTCGAATGCGTTCAGGAGCATGTGTACTTCGGGCGTTTGCCGGTCGACGGCGCTGCTACAGGATCCCATGCATTTTCAAGACTCGGGCCGTGTCAGGGCCGTCGAGGACCATGTATTTGCGTGGGTTGCGGAGGTCGTGCGCGAAGGTTTCCATCGTGCTGACCACGTTTGGGGTGATCTCATGGCAGTGCTGAATGACCAGCAGCTCGGCAGGCTCGCTGAAAAGACGCACGATCTGGTCGCCGTTCTTACCGAGGGCCTTGACGGTCATGGGCTTGGGGAATCCGGGCCCCTTGAGTAGCCAGGCCGTCGACATGTAGCGCCCCTGGACTTGAAGCCGTGCAGAGTACAGGTCAGACTTTTCTCCACCCCAATCTTTGTGGACGAACAATTCGCCGATAATGGCTGCCAGCGTACGCTTGACAGTCTCCTCCGGAGTTGCCAGAAGCGCGTCCAGGTCCTGCTGGGTCACGGGGCTCCGGAAATTCGCGGCCGCGAACTGATCGACGTCGGCCGGGTAGACGCGGCGGCTCGGAGTGAAGCCGTAGGCGGCGAGTTCGTCGTCCTCGATGAACGACCGCACCCCGACGAACGCCGGTCGCAGCTCGATGTGAGACCTGTCGAAGGCGATCACCGTGCCGACGACGTAGACGGGCCGGCTGCCGATGAGTTGGCCGGCGGCCGAATCGGCAACGAGCCGCGACGAGTTGAACGATCCGTGGACGGTCACACTGTCGTCGGTGTTCAACGTGGCGTGGAAGTCCACCGGTTTGTCACCGGCTTGATCGCGTTCTTTCGCGCGTCGAAACGTGAGGGTCTGTTCGATGCCGACAATTTGTCCGATGCGGAGCTGTTGCTCGTGAACGAGTTTCTGCAGCTCTGCGATCCCCAGCATCGGTAAGGCCTCGGCGAGCGCCGCCGCCAGCGCATACGGCGCTGTTACCGCAAGACCGGCCGGCCGAGTCGACCGGTCGGCGGCCTGCGCGGCTCGCTGCGTGCCGAGGAGGCCGACGACCTGTTCGTGGTGAAGGAAATACGGTTCCAGCGAGACCCTGACCACCCGCGGATCGTACACGACTAGCCGACAGCGTTGACGGCGTCGAGCAGCTCGTCGACGCTCTGGGGTCGTGCGGCCGGGTGATAGCGAGTCGTGTGCTCGACGATGCTGATCCAAGGCCCTGTCGCCGGTAGGAGTGGGATGTTCGCTTGGGGCGTCTTTGCGGTCAGGATCGCTCCGATGATCTGGCCGATGCTGTAAATGTCGGCTGATGGTCCGACGTCGTGGGCGTCTACGGAAAGCTCGGGAGCGGCGAAACCTACCGTCCCGTACCCTGATCCGGTCCTGGTGCGTTCGGGCTCAGTGGTCTCCCCGCGAGGGCGGCGGCCCAGTCCCCAGTCGGCGACCGTCCACCGGCCGTGCAGAAGCAGGAGGTTGTCGGGTTTGAGATCCCGGTGCACCAGACCCTGCCGGTGCGGTTCGCGGAGACCTTCGCAAACGGAGATCACCATGGTTTTCAGCTGATCGACATGCTGTAGCTTCGGCGCGTGCTGTGACGCTGTCCCGTTCGCCAGGGGCATGACGAACCAGAAGCCGTCAGGGTCGGCATCCAGGATGGGCATGACATGAGGATGGTCCCCAAAAAGGCGGCCGAAATCGATCTCCCGACGCATCCGGGCGCGCGCGTCGGCGTCTCGGACGCGGACCCGTTTGTAGGCGACCCTGTGCCGGGTGGCCTTGTGCGTGGCAACCGAGACCACCGCCTGCCCGCCGCGGGCGATCGGCTCCCGCTCGACGAGGTAGTCGCGCATCTGGCCCCGGCCAAGCCGCTGAAGGATCATGTCTTCGGCGGCGGGCGCATCCCCGGCCGACGCGACCTGTTCGATCCGCGGTTTCTGGCGCAGGTCGTCGATGAGGGATTCGGCTGCGGTGATCGCGTGTTCGGCGAAGGCGGCGTCGGGCGCCTCGATCAGGGTTTGTGACAGCAGCTGCAGCGCAGGCCAGGACCGAAGCTGCTCGGCCAGCTCACGTGCCTGATCTTGGAGAAGGGTCTGCTGCTGGCGCGCCCGCTGCGTCAGCTCGTCGGCGTGCGCCTTCACGGCGTCGCTGAGCCGCCAGGCGTAAACGCTGCCGTGGGGGCCGCCTGGCTGAGCCGGTGGATCCACTTCGAAGACGACGACCCCGGCGGAGCTCCACCGGTAAAGCAGGTCGAGCGTCTGATCACCGAATCGATCACGCAACCGCTTGGCTTTACCTGCACCGTGCTTGAACAGCCATCGGGTGGTGGCGTCGTCCATGGCCGCGAGCGCCGCGGGCCACGTCGCCGCACGTGCCGCGCTCACCGCGCGTATGTGCAGGCGCAGCAGCGTGGCAGATTGCTCCGCCCCGTCTTTGACCCGGATCTGGTAAACGGGATACGCATCGAGGCTGCTCGGCAGACCTGCGATGGGCACGGCACTGGTGGCGACTCTCGTCACCCGTGTGGAGGTTAGCTTCGGTGCTTTGCCGGCCGGAGTCTGGCCGCCGTCTAGCTCTGGACCTTCCACGAATCCCTTCCCATCGAGGGGGTGATCACGCCGGGCCGGGCATCGACGGGGCGGATACCGCAACGCGTGCGAGGTGCATCGTCCGAGCAGCCGATTACAGCCTGATTGACATCCGTTACCCTTCGGCAGTGTGACCGCACCGGACATGAATACATCCGGCGACACGATGTCGGCAAATCCTTCCGCCACGCTTCCGCGATCGCCGTACCCCTTCCGCAGCAGCCAAGCCCAGCGCGTCGCCGGCGTTCTCGGCATCATGCTCAAAGAAGCAGGCGCACTCGACAGTTCAGATGAGGAAATCGCCGCCGCGGTCGACATTTGCCGGGCACTCGCCGACCTTGATCCACACGGCGACGGCGTGGCCACCCGCCGCTTGTTCGAACGACTCGAACCCCGCCATCGCCGATCAGTGCTTGAACGCCGCCTGTCCGCGTTAATGACCGCAGGGGCGGTCGAAAAAGAGAAAGAGGTCATCAACGAGCAGGATGTGCGCCTGACCCTGTCCGGTTCACTGAGCCTCATCCTCGTTCCGTGGCTGAAGACCATGTCCGGTCAGAAGGCCCTGCTGGAGATGTTCAGCCGGGCGCAGGCACGGGCGTCGTCGTCCGAGGCCTCCGCCGAGGACATCCGAGCCGACCTCGCCGAACTACGGCGGGTCCTGTCCACTTTCGCCAACGAGGTTCGACGCGCCGTGGACAGCCGCAAGACGACCTCGATCCTCGAGCTCGCCGGAGAAACCGATGACCGGGTACTGCGGACACGGATCAGCCAGCTCAGAGACTCAGTCGTCGCCAGATTCGCCGACCAGTTGACTGACGACCTGGAACGCTTCAACGAGGCTGGCGACCGCTACGTCGCCCAGCAGCTGCGCCTGCTGAAACTGCTCAGCCGATCCCGCGGCGTCCTGGGCCATTGGGTCCAACGCGACGAAGTACATGAGGTCATGCGGACCGCCGGGACGCACCGCCTGGCCGCCTTGTGGGACGGCATCGCCTTCGACGAATCTCCCATCTGGATCGATCCCACCCAGGTCCTCGGCGCCGTCCGCGAGCTGACCTACGAGGCGATCCCCGATCCGATCCCGGAGCCGGCAGTAGCCGACACCCCTACGGACCCGCTGCCGTCACTGCAAGACACCCTGCGAAGCATCGCCGAGCGCCTCCTCGACGGCCAACCGGAGCGCGACATCACCGAGGTGCTGCTTACCCGGCCGTGGCCCGGCCCTGCCGTCCTGCTCGCTCAGCTGAGCACCCTGGAAGGCCTCGACATCGGCTACGAACTGCATCACCCCGGACCGCTTGCGACCCGGCCCTGCCCGCCAGGAACCCGGCTCGTGTCCGCGTTGGTGCTACGCCACCGTGACCTTCGCCCGGCAGCAACCTCAAACGACACCACGCGATGACCGATCCGGATCTGCCGATCGCCATCACCCTGGCTTGCCTGCGCCGGCATGGGCACCTTCCGGTCGATGACGTGCAGGTCGCAGACGTCGAACAGGCCGCCGCGTCGGTCGGCCGGCAGGCCGACATCGTCGACGACGACGGGAACTCTGTTGTCGTATTGGGCTGGCAGGGAGCAGCCCCGGCCGCGAGCGCCCAAGCTCCGCGCTTGTCACGGCGTGCCCTGAACCGCCGCGAAACCAAGACGCTCATCGTCACCTACGCGCTACTGACCGACCCGCGAACCGACCGGCAGGCGGCCACCACCGACCAGGTGCTGACAGCCGTCGAGCTGCTGACAGCCCGACCCGGAAACATCTGGGTGCTGCCCGCCCTGCGCGACAGCCTCCCACGCGCCGGCCTGCTCACCGCCTGCGAGCTCGGATGGCGGCCGGGGCCTGCGATGCTTATCTGGGACATCCCCACCCGAGATGTCATGACACACGCTGCTCGCCGGCTGCGGGGGCATCCGCTCTGGCCGGTTTCCCCGGATGCGTGACGACGCCGGCGACGAGGCCGCCATCCTCGAGGCAATGCGCGCGCTGGAAGCCGCAGACACGCCGCTGCGGCCACGCGACTGGCAGGCACTGGAGGATCGACACCTCAGAGAGCTCGTCAGCCGGCGCCTGCACCGCATCGGTCGGCAACTGATCACGGTCAGCCGGACCGAAGGTGGCCCGGTAGATGGATATCTCAGCGACTGGTCCGACGACGTGGTCCCGCACCTAGCTGGCCGGCAAGACTATCTTCAGCCGGGCGATCTCGCCGTACTGGCCATCATCTACCTGCACACCGAGGTGCTCGGGAGCATCCTCGGTGAGGACCTTGCCTCGATCAGCGAGCAACTGGACGCTCACACCGGCGAAACCGGCCGCGACGTGGTGCGCGGCCAACGCCTGGCCGACAGCCTCGCACGGCTGCGCGCCCACCAACTGATCAACCGGCGAAACCAAACGGGACCGGCACTAGGCAGGCTGAGCCGTCGGCAACGAGACCGCCTCGAGGACAACCTGGTCCTGCTTTTGCGGCCCGACAGCATCTGGGCTCGCGACATCCGCATCGCCCGAGAATCAGAAGAGCGAATCGAGAATCCACTATGACCGGCCCCACGTTACCGATCGATATCGACGACCTCGGGATCGTCGGGCCCAGATCACTACGTGCGATGCAACTCATTCGCATCGGCCGGCACCCCGGTACCGCCGTCCTGATCCCCGCACGCGGCATCTGGGTCGTCAGCGGGCGCGGCCCGGAAGCCGGCTCCAACGGCGCAGGAAAGACCGTGCTCCTCGGCGCGATCTCCCTGCACAACGGCGACCCCCAATGGAACGGTGGGCAAGGAACCGGCCCGAACGCGGCGAGGCTGTTGTTCGACCACAACCGCGCCCGCGTAGGTGACGCCCGATTCGCCGACGCGCCTCACGGTTACATCGCTGGCGTCTATCTGCACGATTCCGCCCCGGATGATGCCATCACCGTCTGGATGCGCATCGAACGCCACTCCAGCACACACGTCCAGGTCCGCTGGCGGCACGGCATCCACCTGGTACGCGGTACCACCGAGGAGGAAAGGTTCCATCAAGCGAACAACCTATGGGGCGATCTTCGGGACAACGACTCCCTGAGTGTCACGACGTACTCCGCCGCACTCTTCGGAAAAGCGCCTCGCTGCATCGCCTACATCCGTGCACGCGGCAGCGAGGAGAACCAGGACCGGGGACTCCTCGCCCTCGGACAACGCCCCTTCCGCCCCGCCGACCTGGCAACCCAAGTCATCACCCTTTCCGGCAAGTTGCAGGCCGTCGACAACGAACGCGAATTCCGCAAAGACCTCGACGCCAACGAAACACGACTCGCCAGCAAGAAAGAAACCTACCGCATCCAATACCAAAGAGAAGAAAAAGAACTTTTAGAGATAAAAGCCCGCAACGGCGCCCGCGAGTTGCTCACGCAGGCACGAGAATCCTGGGAAACCTATCTCACACTCGGCGCGATCTTGGCGCACGAACGCTCGGAGGAGCTGACCAGAAACCTCACCGCGATAGAAAATAAAGTTGAAGACAAAAAACTTCAGATCGCCGAAGAAGAAAAGAAGGCTGCCGAGCTGCCCCGCTCTGAAACGCTCCAGGCAGAAATCGGCAAGGCCAAGAGAGCCAAGAGTGATGCCGAGCGTTCCCGCGACGAACTGCTTCGTCAGCAAGGCGAAGCGGAGGGAAAACGCAAGACCTGCGAACAGCAAATAGCCAACTTACGTAAAACGGCGGCAATCGCACCCGGCCTTGACGTGCCCTCCGCCGAAACCCAGCTGATCGAGGCCGAACAAAAATATCGCGTCGCACAACGGCGAGTCGAAAAACTCCAGGAGTCCCTCGACGAGGCCACGATTCGCCTCCAAGACCTGACCTCCGGGCGAGGCGGGCCGGCAGGAGGCGCGATCAAAGCACTCGACGCCGAAGGCGTCACCGCGACAGCGATTACCGATCTCATAAGCCTGATCGGCGACTCCCGCGCACAATGGGAGGCTCGCCTGAGCCCGTACGCGAAAGCCATCGTTGTTGCACCCAAAGATCACCAGCGGGCCCGGTCCGTATTGGCGAACCACCCCGGAACCCCGCTACTCGTCCATGGCGATCCTCAACGACCGGTTGCCGGGAGCGTCACCCCGCAAGCCGACGAGAACATCGTCCAATTCCTGGAAGAACTCGAAAGGCGAATGCCGCCCGACGGATCCACCTGGGTTCTGGACGGCAGCCTGAAACTCGAGATACCCGGCGGCTACGAAGTCCCACTGACCGATCGCCCAGCCCAGATCCGGGCGCTGCAGCGGCACATCGATGACCTTAAAGCCGAGCGGGAACTCGTAGAAAGCTTGCTACCCGACGAAGAACAGGTCCATCAAGCTGCGAAAGATTCTCTTGACGCCGCTAAAGCAGCAGCTGCTATCCCCGCGATAGAAACTGAACTCGAAAATATCCGTGCTCATGAGCGTCAACTGCTGGACGCGGTAGAGGGCGCGAAAAACGTGGCTGACGAGACCGGCAAAAAATTGCATGCAGCAGAGTTAAAATTCAAGGACTTAGAAAAAGATCGCCGTGAACTCCGCATCGTCATCGAAAAACTCAAGTCAAGCGACGAAGTTGGTCTCGGTTCCCTTCTCCAGAAAGCCGCCGCCACACGGGAGCAGAGAAGAATAAACAAGGAGGTGACGGAGACTTGGAAACAGGCCTCCGAGATCATCGACCTGGGCAGCGCGCAGGCCGAAATAGCGGGGAAGGGAATCATCCTCGATGATCTCACCCGGGATACCTGTTTCCGTGAAGCACGCACCCAGCTGCGCCGCGCGATCGAAAAACTCATCGACAAAGCCAACCGCGAACCAGACGCTTCGACGCCAGGTGCAGCAAACGCCGACGAATTTCACGCCGACCTCAACGCCAACCTGTACAACCTTCACGCCTGGTGCGACGACCCTCGCGAAACCAGCAACTCCATCAGACCCTTCGACGCCGTCGCAGTGCCGCTACTCGCGTGGCTCACTTGGCACGGGGCCGAAGACGACACCAGAAAATCCCAGATCGACGATAAACGACAAGCCGAAGAAGGTGAGATCGCCGCGGCCGAGAAACAGGCCGCCGAAACCCGCCTGTGGATCCAAAGCCAACGCGAAAATCAAATCGCTATTATCACCCGATCCTTTGACAATGTCGAGAAAAAACTTAACGAACTCCTCAAATCAGTAAACCAAGACCCTATCGCTTTACGTCCCAAACACATCGACCTCGGCGACCCCGGCCAACCCCTGCGCTGGGAGCTACACCCGCAATGGCAACCCCCAGGAGCCAAACCAGTCGAATACTCCAACCCCCCGAACACCGCCGAACTCATCATCCTTCACACACTCCTGGCCACTGCATCACTCGTCGCCGCGACAAACCCGCAAGGCCGCATGCTCGTGCTCGACGAATCCGGAAACAACCTCGACGGACCAAACCTCAGCCGCGTCGCCTCCGTCCTACGACAAGTAGCCGAAAAATACGGCCTGACAATTGTCCTGGCCTGCCAAGACCTCTACACCGACCGAGTTGCTCACCACGCCGCCGCGATGATCCAACTCCTACGCCCCTCGGCTCAGGCACCTCTCAACGCACCCCCAGCCGTGAGCCACGGATCCGAGAATCCAGCAGTGCTGGACGCGCTCATGCCCTATCTCGGCCTCGGCCGCCCAGACTCCGACCCCGCCGATTCCGCACAGCCGGCCTAGACAAAGGACCGACTGCTATAGTCGATTTTGGCGTTCGAGAGGTTTGGAACTGTAGGCACCGCCAACATCAAATGGATGTGCGTATTGCTTTTGGGACGACGCATTCCTCTAAGGTGAGACCCGCGACGCAGTGCTTCTCGTGACAAAGAAGACGGCAGGGCGACGCGGTTGCCCAGAAGAGGCAGCCGCTTGGCGGAAGAGCTTCAAGCATCCCATGTCCACCTGCGAAGCCGAGCGGATCATTTACGTGGCGATGTCTCGCGCTGCCCAGCACCTGATGATCCTCACCCGGCAGGGTTCGATGTGCCTTGGCGCGAACTGACCTCGTTTGCTGCTATTCTGTAAACAGCTGAGGCCCCGGAGTCGCTATGAGAGCTTCCGGTGCGGAGCGAGGGCAGCTTCTCATATGCTGTCAAGTGCCCGCCTAGAGCGCCAGCCCCGCGGTTTTGAATTGTTCAGGGGCCCCGCAACTCATGAGACCTCGTTCACGAAGGTGCGAAAGCATCAGCCCAATGGTCCGTACTAAATGGTGGCGATCCCACTTGATCGGCCGTGGTCACAGACCTGGTCACGGCGTCGGTCGAGGCCCCTAGGATTGGTTGAAATCGGACGGCGTCGCCATGCCGTTGTGTCCGGTTCTGCGTATGAAACGACACCATTTAAAGGTGTTTAATCTGGGGGTCAAGGGGTCGCAGGTTCAAATCCTGTCAGCCCGACTTTTCTGACCAGCGGATATTCCTGATGGGGAATGTCCGCTGTTTCGTTTCTGGGCCGTTGTGGTCGCAATGTGGTCGCATCTTTCGTGGCCTTCCTGGCTCCGTTACGAATACGGCGTTGCGGGGATGCCGTGCCCTGCCGGTGCTCATGGGTAGGTGCGGCCGGTGCTCCCGTGGTTTCTGAAGTTGGCGGACCCGGCCGGCTGCCTCGGCCGTCAGGGTTGGAACGCTCACGGCGGTCTTGTTTCTGCGGATGCGACCACACTGCGACCACATGCTGTGTTTGCCCTGCTGAGACGTCACGCCCTTGTCGCCCGTTCAAGGGTGACGCGGTTGGTTTTGTTCGTGAGTTTCGGCACCAGATGTTCGCGAGTTTCGGTACCAGCGGGATCTCGCCGCTGTGAATGTTCGCGAGTTTGGGCACCACGCCGGCCAAGGCCCTCCATGGCCGCACTCAGACCATGTTTCGCTCACGCTCTGTGACTGCGTCCGGGAAGCGGGGCGCGCCCTGCCTGCAGCTGATGTGCTCGCCTGATCTTGCGCGGCCGCTCGGTGGGTAAGGTCGCGTCGTGGCGTACAGGCTCGAAGCCGTCTATTGCGACGGGTGGGACGCGGGTGTGATCAACCCGGTGACGCCGGCCGCAGCTCGCGCGCGTGATACGGCCGGCAACCCGTATACCGTCGTGTTACTGCTCGACGGCCTGCTGCATGCGGTGCTGGATCTATCCTGGAGCGACGCGTACTGCCTGATAGCACGTTTCGATGCCGATGATCGGCAACTGTCGCGCCATCTGCTGCGCGGTACCGGCGAGGGAGACCTTTTCCTGCGGGAAGTACGCACCTGGGACGGGCCACCCGGTGTCGGCAAGTACGAGTTTCCCCACGTTGCGGCCAGGACGAAGACAACGTACGGCGTCGCCGGTCCTCGAATCGACATCGTCGAGCCGCGCGGCGATCTGGGAACGAGGCAGGAGGCGACTTCGGCGCAGCTGCCACCGCGGCTGCCCCTGCCCGCGTTCGGTCGTTGGGAGCGACTGCTGGCTCTCGCCGGGGATCCCAGCGTGGAGATCGTCGATGCTGAGCGACACCGGCTACCGGTTCGCTCTCAGAGCCGCCCGCCATGGCGACCACCCCGGCCGCTGCGGCCGCAGAGCATCGAGCAACTGTTCGTGGCAGGGACCATCGTCGAGGTTCACGGCAGGCAAATCCGGCTGTCGGTCCACAACGCTGGGGCATTGCGAGTGAGCTCCGGCCGCGTGATTGCGGCCGATCCTTCGTCGCTCGATTACGACGCCGAGCCGTTTACCGTCACCGTGCCGCCAGGGAGTTATCCGGTCTCGATCAGCCTGGCCACTTTCACCGACGACCCCGGCCATAGTCGGGTCTGCGCCGTGCGCCTCGACGTCGGCGATCAACCACCAGTACGGTGGGAACTCGCGCTGCGCGAAGGGCAGAGCACCATCGATCTCGGCTACGGCGAGTTTCTCGGCTTTGGTGTCGACGCTGGTATGGCCTGCTTCGTAGACGCGGAAGTCAGTGACCGGCTCAAGGACCGCTGGCGGACGTTCGACGGGCTTGTCGAACCTCGCTACCTGACGGTAGAGGCCGGTGCGATGGTCGCCTGGTCCAGCGGCTGGGGCGACGGCTCGTACCCCATCTGGATCGGCTACGAGGCCGGCGGCGCCGTGTCGTGCTTTATCGCGGACATGCTGTTATTCGCCGCCGACGACGAGGATTGACATAGTCGCGAGTCGTGCCGGCAACGTCGTTCCTCGTTAGGCAACGACCTAATGTCCGCGAAGCGCTCCCATCTGCTGGCCCATGATCGAGTGCACGCTCATCCGCCAGATCCGCGCACCTTGCCACCCGAGTCGCCTCATGATCGTTTGTTCAGAGAGTGAATGAGCGCGGCCACCACCGACTGCAACAGCGGAGGAAGTCGAGATCCACCAGTGGCGCCGGTTCTCGTGCACATCGCCGCCCAGGGAGCGGGCAACGTGGCGCCGAAACTCGCGAACATCTGGTGCCCGAACTCACGAACGAAGCCACGCGGTTGCTCATGCGGCAGTCGGGGGCGCGACGTCGTCGAGGACAGCTGCGGCCGCGTCGACGGCGTCCTGGGCGACCTGTGGCGTGAGATGGCCGTAGATATCGACCGTGGTGGCGACGGTGCTGTGCCGCAGGGTTTTGGAGACGGAGCCGAGCGGCACGCCGCTATTGATCATGATGGTGGCGGCCAGGTGCCGCAGGTCGTGCAGCCGGGTTGTCGGTACGCCGGCCTCGGCGGTCAGTTTGCGGAAGTGGTCGAGGACGTACTGCGGCCGCAGGGGCTGCCCGTCGGGTCGGCTGAAGACCAGACCCGTGTCCTCGTATCGTCGGGTCGCGAGCCGCTGGCGCCACTGGCGGTCTCGTTGTCGGCGTAGGGCGTCAACCGCGCGCCGGGACAGCGCGATCCAGGAGCGGCTGTATGGGGTCTTGGGGTCGCTGAATTCGGTGTGGCAGTTGTCGACGCTGATCAGGGTGCGACGGACGAACAGCATCTGGAGTGCGAAGTCGATGTCGGTCCACTTCAGGCCGAGGGCTTCGCCTTTGCGCATGCCGGTGCAGATCATTAGCTCGAACAGGTCGGCCAGTAGGTCGTCGACATCGTGGCAGTAGCGGAGGAAGGCGCCGGCTTCTTCGTTGCTCCAGCAGACGAGTTCCAGCCGGGCGGGTCGGGGCAGTCGTGCGAAGCGGGCGGCGTTGTAGGGCAGCCGGTGGGTGCGAACGGCGTAGTTGAGCGCGCTGGACAGGGTGGTGATGCAGCGTCGTAGGGTCACTGGGCCGCGGCCGGCGGCTTGCTGCTGGGCGATGTACCGGGATATGTCGGCGTGGGTAAGTCGTTCCAGCCGGATGTTGCCGAAGGCGGGGATCAGGTCATTGGTGAGGTAGTTGTGGTGGCGACGGACGGTGTTCGGTTTGAGCGTTCTGGTCTTCTCCTCAAGCCATCCGGACAGGTAGTGGGCGACGGTCTCGGTATCGTCGAGCTGGATGCCGGCGTGTTCGCACTCCAGGACCTTGGCGAGTGCGTCGGCGGCTTCAGCCTTGGTGGCGAAGCCGCTGCGGCGCCTGGTCTTGCGTCGGCCATCGGCTGAGGGCAGGTCGACGGCGAACGCCCACGTGCCGTGTCCGCCGCTGGTTAGCTGGGGGCAGTGTGTGCCGAGTTGTTTGCCGCCGTCGTCGCGGCAGGAACAGCGGCGGTACACGCGGCCTCGGTGTGGGTTCGGCCTCATGACATCTCCTCGAGTCAGGATGCAAATCCTCCTGATATACCCGATTTTCTGTCGACTACTCTCCGCAATAAGTCCAGTGTGAGGTCATGATCAGAGAGCTTATCCCGATGCACTACGCCTCCGACCAGAGACGCCTTTGAACCTTCGTGATCGCCGCGCCGCGTCTTCATCGCCAGTACGACCTTGCGTGTTTGAGCTCGTTCAGCGGCGACTTCTCGTACGGCCTCACTGCCAGCCTTGGCGGCAGGCGAATCCGCGGCGTACGAGGCGAAGAAGACTTCTCGGGAAGTATCGGTGTTGCGGTAGGTGACTCCGAACCCTGTGCGGGGGCCGGTGCGCAAGGTTCTGTCGGTGATCGAGCGTCGTAGGTAGTCGGCTGACACGTACATGCCTTTGAGTACGAACGGGTCTGTAGGGGTGAAGTCCTCGCCGCGAACGAACCTGAACCAGAACGGGCTGGGGACCATACGCTAGTCCTGCGAGTTGACTGGCGTGTCCGTCCGCTGCAGTTGGTCCTTTCACAGCTCGCATGACAGGGAAACACCTTCGATCGCCTCCATGATGGTGAGCGTCGAGGACGGTACGACAGGCCGCGGCCGTCCGGGCGTGGCAACCGTAGAACGGGCCAGGTTGTCTGACCGCTCGGCTGGCCAGAGCTTCCCGCGCCAGCGCCCGAGCTGCTCTATCGTGCACGGTTGTGACATTCACGTTCGCCGCCGAAAGTCCTCCGTGGACCGACGAGGGTGCCTTTTGGGTGGCGCTGGCAGCTGCAGCGCTTAGCCTCGCCGCACTCGGCGTCTCTGTGTGGGCCTCCGTCTCCGGACACCGCTCCGCCAACTACGCCAAGACATCCGCTAGCGCGGCCAACAAGTCCGCCGACAGCGCCGAAACGTCGGCGCGGGCCGCGGAGAAGTCAGCGGACGCGGACGGCAAGGTTGCACAGATCGAATTGATCGCGATCACGAGTCGTATCGACCGAACCCCGTTGACCAGAATTTCCCCACCGTGCCGAGCCGTGCCGACCCGACCGCGAAAGGGGTATTCCTGGCGCTCGTCTTTGGCCACCCATATCGCGTAACCGGAGTGGTCGTGTTCGACAATGGCGCGTTGGGGGCACTCGGCGCCGAGAGCGATATCGTCCGAACCGGCGAGCCAACCAAATTCTTCGTCGGATATACCGGCACCAACATGCCGTCCTACGTCCGCCTGAACTTTTGGCCGCCGAACGCTGGCGATTCGGGCGAATTGTGGACCTGCAGGTGCGGTCGCCCCTTGGACGATGCCGGCGCGCTCCCGGCCGCTGCCGTTTCTCACTGGCAGATGATCGTTAGGGTGCCGGGCAACTTCAAGTCATACATCGCATAGACACTTCGCTAATAGTGCCTCCGGTGCGATGATCGATGGAGGTCGCTTCGGGGTCTGTCGTTGATCGGTTCCTTTTGCCCGACTCTGGGTGCGATGCTGCTTCGAGTCTCTCTGTTGTCGTGCTCTCCTGGAACGTGCCGCCGAGCTGGTGATACACACCCGAAGCGCTTAGCACGGCGCTCAGCCGAGTCCACGGTGACCATCACCACGGACAGGTCGCGGATCTCATCGAGGATCATGTGGGCCCTCCAGATGTATGGCTGCGCCTCGTCCGGGAAGAACTGCTGCCACTGCCACACCGCTGTCGCGCAGCTCTCGGCCGCGTTGATCAGCGAGACGCCGTCGCCGGATCCCTGCATCTGGATGGGTCGCTCCGCTCGATACCCGCTTAGCCTGCGCCCGTTTAGGCCGTCGCACCGCAGCGCGCCATGGTCTGCGCTATCGGGCGCTCAGAGTCCTGACAGACCCTTGCGCGAGGTGGTCCGAGTGTCGCCCGAGGTGTCGGTCGGTATGGTCTACGCGACGCCGTCAAGATGCGCTTTGCCGGCGGACGCGGACGCGAGTCCTCTTGGGGCGATGGCTCCCCCAACGCTGGGCACTTCGAGACAGCGAAACGGTCAATAGGCCAACCCTGTACTGAGCCCGAACCTGATGGTGAATTCTCCAGACTGAGTGCCACTCGCAGCGGAGTGGTTAACGACCAGGCCGAGGATCGCCGGTGGCCATCTGGTGGCACCATCGGGTGCTGTCGCGTCAGACCAGCGGATTCCGTCAAGATCGTCCGTGTCATTTGGGTCCACCGTGGCAGTGTGGAGATCGGCCCCCTGGAAGTCGGATAGCGCATCCCACGCTTGGCTCAGAACTTGCGCAAGTTTGTCAGCAGCTAATGTGCTGTGCCACAGCACTGAGACGTCGATGGCGAAGCCGCGAGTGAGAGGCTCGCCAAGGCGTTCAAGGTCATCTTCGATTTGCCCGAGGAGATCGCCAACTTTTGATAGCCCAAGAATTGCGGGTTCTTGCTCCCGGGACTTGGAGGCGCGGTCTGCATATCGGTTGGCAAGCCCCTGACGGCGTTTGCCAGCGGCAGAAGCCTTAGTGCTTCTATTCGGCTGACCAGAAGGGTCGTCTCCCCCTATGAGATCGCTGAGGCGTCCGATGATGTCCGGCGACTCACCAGCATGGGGCTTGAGGATGGCGATGGCTTCGTCGTGCCGCCCAAGATGCACAAGATATTCCGCCAGACATGTGGCAGCCTCGCCGGATTCAGTCGCAAAAGCGCGGAGCGCCATCATCGTCAAATCGTCGCCGCGTGCGTCCTCCAGCCCAAGATAGGGCAGGCGTGAGAAGAGCGAGGGTAGGTGTGAACGCTGGTTGAGCTCGGCGTTGAACGCCTCGGCCGAGGTGCGGGGGAGCATCTCCGAGCCTTTGATCGTAACCGGTCCGACCGGTCGGCTGATTGGAAGAGTCTCCGCGAGAGTTGCGATCGCGGACACTAGGCGGTCATGCTGGAGGCTTAGTACAACTGGTATGTCGCTGATCGCCCGATCCATACAGCCAGATCCGGGGCGGACTCTGCTCAGGTAAACGCGAATGTCGCTTACGTGCTCGATCGCTCGGCGCAGATGGTGGTGGCGGTGGCCCATACGTAGGTAAAGCCGGTCCGTGCTCGCAGCGTCATAGATCTTCGCCAGGCTGGTGGTAAATGGGCTGGATGCACCGGTGATTGGTGCCTCGGAGTTGGCTTCAGTCGTGCCCCCCGCTATCGCTGGGGTATGAAAGCTCGCCGGTCGAAGAATGGCGATAACACCGGACGTGCTATCGATCGATCTTGTCAGGTCATCGATCAGGGCCGCGTGCCCACTCTCAAGTGAAAAAATCCTCGCAAGACCGTCACGCGCTGAAATTGCTCCTGTCAAATCCGATACCAGCGCCGCGTACGAACGTTGGTCCGCTTCGTGAGTCGACGGTCGTACCAAGGGATCCGCAGAGCGGAAACCTGGGGTCTTCACCAGTCCTTCCGTCAGTGGCAACACGGCTCCGAGATTCTCGCATAGGGAGTCATACTCCGCCGAGTAAGGAAGCGTACTAAGCCTGACGCCGGCCGTGACTCCTCTGAGAGAATCAAAGATGTCCATATTTTCGGTAATCGAGGTCGGAGCCTCTGGGTCTCGGCGTGTCATAACTATCCTCGCTATTCCCCGGTCTCGTGGTGTTTCTGCAACGCGGCCCGTGCATGTCGTAGCAGCGACCGCACGGTTGTCACGGGCTTACCGAGCACAGCAGCGATCTCATTCGGCTGGTAACCGTCGTAGAACCACGCCATCACTTGCCGTTGCTGTATCGGTAGCGTTTTTAGTATTGACAGCACCTCGTGCCGGGATTCGATCTCTGTCGCGGCGTCGACATCGAGTAGGGTGTGGCTATCTGGGCACTGGTCGTGGGGAATCTCCTGCCGTTGCTGCTGCTCCTGCCGCCACCACGTCCGTGACGCCACGGTACGAATCCACGCACGCGGCTTCTCCAAGTCGTCCCACCGACGGTAGGCTTGCATCATCGTCTCCTGCGCCACGTCAGTGGCCATGCTGACTCTGGCGCCGTGGGTCGCGAGAAAAGCTACGAGACGTGGCAGTTCCCGCAGATAGAACAGTTCGAACTCGGTGTCGCGCTCAACCTTGCTCGGCGTTATCGACATCCGACGGGATCGGTCACCGTCTTCATGACGATCTTCCGGGCCGGCAACTTCAGACTTCGCTGTTTCGTCCTTCATGTTTGCTCCAGGGGTCCGGAACGGAATTCTGATGCTCGAAGCAGTTCACAACCCGCCAGCCGGCCTCCAACGGACGCAACGTGAGCCCTCCCGCTTCGAACCTCATCAGTTATCTAGTGCTCCGAGCGCTGCGCATCGTGCAGCGAGCGCACGAGTTGCGCGGGCTTCCTGGTTATCTGTGACGGTTTCCGGCTGTTGGCTTCCCGGGGTGTCGGGACTCGCCGCGCATAGCTCGATCGCGGTCTTGTCCTACGGATGCTCTTCGGCAGCGCTCAGCCGTCTGAACGCGTTCATCGCCTGCCGTAGACGGTTGCGGCGACCTGATCAGCGATCTGGCGGTCCAGGTGATTGGCAGGTAGCGTCTGCCACGGCCCGCCGCTTGATGGCGAGAGGCGGGCAGCATGGTTGATCGTGTAGCGCTCGAACTCCGCGAACGCAGGCACTTCAGAAGCAGTTTGCCGTCGGTGCTACGCCTCCTGCTTGACATCGGCGAGGCGATGCCGGGCCCTATTCGTAAGCCTTCGCTGGCTTGCGTCCTTGTGAATCGTCGCCTGGCCTTCACGAAATCGTGGGGGGGCTTCCGCCTACGTGGGCGCACATGGCCGGACGGATCGATCAGGACTGTTGGCTGCTTTAAACCACGACTACGATAAGTAAATATTCATGGCTCAGCGTGGTTAAGGGGTCAGATGGCTATCACGTCGGGACATGCGCTGATCGCCGACGCCCTGATGAACGCACCCTTCGACGAGATGCCGAGCCCATACATTGTCACTCGGCTAGCGGAGCACGTGGGCGCCGCCGATAAGTGGCAGGACCTGTCAGATCGTCCCTACCTCCTGGACACGCTGGATCCGGATTCGGTGGCAGCAGCAGCGCTGCGGACGGCGTACGGGAGATCCGCGCTGCCGCCCGCCATAGCCGCCTCCCTGTCAGCCCGGCATCTGCTGAAGCGACTCCAACCACCAGACCGCTTGATGACCAGGTGGATAGCCGCGGCTTGCGGCTGGTCGGCGCCAGACGCGGAGCCGCGAGCCTGGGCCAATATCGGCTACCGCGAGCCAGCGCACATCGTCCTCACTGGTCATCGCGGCGCAGTGCTCTCCGTGGCAGCGTTGCGCACCCTCGACGGCATCGCCATCGCGAGTGCGGGCAATGATGCGACCCTCAGGATCTGGAACCCCACGACAGGCCGTGCAGCCCGCCACCAAATAGATACCGGCCCCGTCGTCACGACCGTGGTGGGACTTAGGAGCGCCGACGGTCGGCTGCTCGCGGGAGTGAGCGACGGCGGTGCTGTACAGGTCTGGAACTGGCAAACCGGCGCGCAGATCTTTGCGATCCCAGCCGGCAGACCGACCGGGCGCGGGCTACTCGCATCCCTTCCGCAACCGGATGGCAGCGAGTTCCTGTGCGCTGGCACTGTCCGGGGCGACCTCAGAGTGTGGCAGGTTGGGGCCGACGGAACCCTGACGCTCGCCGCTGCTCTGATCCCGCCTAGCCCCGTCCGCATGATCGCGTCGCTACCGCGCGACGATGGCCGCACGTCAGTGGTAACCGCCGGGTACGACGGGGCCGTCCATCTTTGGGACGTTCCAACCGAGGCTGTCGTGGGCTTGGCCGCGTACGCCAGCGGCGGCATCGAGGCGATCGCTGGGGCGGAAGCCCCGGATGGCGGACATATGCTCGTGGTCGCTGAGGACGGGGAGGGCCTTGACCTAATCGCCGTCGATGATGACCTGCCTTTTCGTGCCCACCGGACTACTCTGCGGTCGCCACGCGACCGTATCGCATGTGTTGCCGTCATCAGCGATGCGAGGATTCTCGCGTCCGGCAATCGAAGCGGGCTTATCCGGCTGTGGCGCCACACCGGCGACGCCTGGCATCCCACGACCGCCATGGCTGGTCACTCCGGGGCGATCGTCAGCATGATGAGCATATCTTTGACCGACGGACGCACCATGCTGGTCACCGGCGGTGAAGACGCGACCGTACGGCTGTGGCACCCCGACACGGCCCCGGAGGATCGCCCGGCCGCCGATGATTTGGACCTGGTGACGGTTTGCGCAACCACGCGATTCGGCCCAGACGAGGTGCTGGCCACCGGGAGCAATCGCGGTGTCGTCCAGACGTGGGACATCCGCTCGGGGCATGCTCGACCGGGGTTACGGTTTGAGGATCGCGGAGCCATCTACGCGCTCGTAGCTGTCGACCTAGGTAACGAGACCGTGGTGGCTACCGCGGGGACCGAGCGCCTGGTCCGAATCTGGAACGCGCGTACCGGTGACTCGGTCGTTGATCCGCTACAACGACACCAGGACACCATCCATGCGCTGGCGGTGGTGCGCAACGCTGACGGTATCCTTCGGATCGCCTCGGCCGGTGCAGACCGGACGATTCGGCTTTGGGATCCGCGTTCCGGTCGTGCGGTTGGTACTCCATTGGTGGGGCATCGAGCATCGATCGAGCATCTGGCGGTGGTTTCGCTCGGGGGCGGTCCGGACCTTCTCGTCTCGGTGGGGAGCGAGCCGGTCGTGCTGGTGTGGCGACCGACCGACGGTGACGAGTACATCGAAGGGGAGTTCAGACTGGACTCGAACGCAACAGCGATCGCAGCGTCTGGCGAACTGGTGTTGGTCGGCTGCGCCGGTGGCGAGATACATGGGTACAACGCCAGCCGCCGCGAGTCCCTTGGCGTGATTGCCGCGCTTGACGGTGGTGTGCCGTTGGCGCTCGCGGTGTTCGGGAGTTCAGACGATACGCTGATCGTGATCGGCACCGACTCGGGCGAGATTCAGATCTGGTCGCTGCGGAACCGTCGACGTCTGCGGACCACACTGCTGCCGCTCCACCTGCGCCCCGAAGCCATCGCCGTCGCGGCCGACCGGCTTGCGATCAGGACTCAGCGTGGGCTCCTGGGGTGCCAGATCGACCCGCGGGTCTTCGCCGACTACCAGCCCGCGGGCTTCAGATCCCAACGAGGAAGTATCGCTGGCGCCTGACTCTGGCTTCGCGCAACTGTTCCCGGACGCTCATCATCGAGCCAGGACGAAATCTCGGCGTTGTCCTCGACGACTACCGGCAACTGTACCGCACGGACACTCTCCAACAGGTCGTCGGCCTCCACGATTAGTTCCTTCCATTGCCGCATCAACCCGGCATGCGCCCCGACCGCCGCATGCAAGGTGTCCATGGCGTCCGCCTTGCGCCGCTTGCCCTGCGCCCGGATCGCCGCCATTCGGCGGGGGGTGTTGAGGTGAATCCCCAGCGCCACAACCCCACACACCACAAAGACGGCCAGCAGGACGAGAGCCTGGAATGCGAGAAAAGCGCCAGATGTAACCGCGACCAGCCACAATGCCAGGCTGGCAAATGCAACCGTGGAAAAAAATATACGGGGTATGTTTCGCCGTTCCATCGTCAACTCGTACTCGGTGTTCTGGTCCATCCTCCGAGCCAGTTGGTCGGCGACCTCGTTGGGTTCGATCCTGGAGCCGATATCGCCCTGCCAGTTGTCGATCGTGGCGGACATCGTCTCCGGCACCGCGGCCTCGCTGCGTGCTCGCAAATTGATTGTGGCCTCGCAGATCCAGTCGCGGGCTAGATGGGTCGCGAGTTGCCTTGTCCGGGGCGAGACGTCGAACCGCTCCGGATGCATCACCAAATTCGTGATTAGATCGAAGAAGCCGGTAGTCGGCTCATTCAGCGTGGCTTCCGTCTTGAGGAGGTCCGCCAGGGTCTCCTCGTCACCGTCCGGGTCCGCCATCCGTTTGAGGTCGAACTCCTTCGACCGGAGCTCGCGCTCGCCCGGCTCGGGTAACTCCGATAAGCGACGCAGCACCCTGTCGATGCCGTTCAGCCGCTCGTCCGGATCCGCCTTTTCCTCGGCATCGAGCGGCCGGAGAATATGCTTGGCGTTGCCGAACGCCTTGGCCTGGTATAGCTCGCGGGCGATCTGGCGCCAGCCGGCGTTGATCTGGGTCAGCCCGTGGTAGCTCCTGGAGAAGTCCTCTTCCGATCGGGCGCCGCGCGGCGAATGCCGGGCTATGAACTTCTCCCATCGATCGACCTGAGCAGCTACCAGCTCTGCGCGACTTGAGAGCTGATCGAACCACGTCATGCATTTCACGTTGATTTGATCCCGCGCCGCCGAGCCGAGTACGCCCAGCATCGCCGAGTCGAGCACGACGACGAACTCATCGGCGAGTTGCAGCGGATCCTGGCTAGGCAGGTAGAGACGGAGCCAGCTGTCGGTGGCATCGAAACGGCGGTATCGCGCATTCAGCAAGCCGGCGAACAGCGCGGTCTTGCTGACGTGGCTGGACATGGCCTTGAGCAGTGCCGATTCCATGGTGACTTGGTCCTTGCGTACCCACGACACCGTCGCGTTGAGCACAGAGGCGAGCCAGTATCCCGGCGCGTCGATTCCTTTCTTCTCGGCGATGTACTGCAGGGTCGCGTCGTGGGCTAGTCCGCTTTCCCAGACGTCCAGGATGCCTCGCATCGTCCGGCGGACGTCCTCATATGGACCATACTTGCGCTGGATCTCGGCCCGCAGGTCGACGAGGCCGACCTGAGCCGTTAGGCGTTCCAGGTGGCGGTGACTACGCGCGGCGAATGCGGCAAGGTCCGTGCTGAGCTGTAGAACCTTCTTATCCAGGCCGTCCTGGCCCTTTGCTATCTCCCTCAGATGGGATTGCAGCGATCGATGGAGGGTGTTGGCCTGAGCCAGTACCGCCGCGATTGCTTCGTTCTGCCTTTCCAGCTGGTGGGCTGCGCTGTCGAGCGACCGGTTGACCTCTTCGAATTGCTCGCCATAGTCGATCATCTCGGTCATCTTTCTGAGGAAAAGATCGTCTTGTAGGTCTGATGAGCCAGTCGATAGACAGCGAACCCAGACTCAGCGTCGACCAGGATGTACGGCGCTGCCCGTTCGAGCAGGCGGTCGATGTCCGCATCCAGGATCGGCTCGCCGCCGTTAAGCCCTCTCGCCGCCGTGGCCCATATCCGCTCACTGCGTGGCATGCCGCGGCCGCGGGCCAGCGCGAGAGCTGTCAGCAAGGGCACGGCCGCGGGCATCGAGCTGGCCAGGCGGTTGACGGCTGCACGGAATACGCTGCGGTGATCCCCCGCGATCAAGTCGACCAATGCGGCTTCCCGCAGCAAGGTCGGCCGGGCCATGACCTCGTGGACCACCAGCCGTGCAAACAGGAAATCTTTGTCCGCGCCGAGGTTGCGGACGAGGCTAGAGAGCCGCTCGATGTCCGCGTCAGAGACGGGGAACCGGCTGGTTGCCTGGGCCGCTGCCAGGCGTCGCCGCATGTAATGTCCGATCGCGTCAGGGTCTCGGCGCAACTCCAAGATGGTGCTCGGCGGCCCGGCCAGCGCGTCCAGGAGATCCGTCACCGGCTTGGGGGCTTCATCCACCGCGTCCTCGGACGAGGGTCGTGTTCCGATCACGAGCCTGCCGTTGGGTAATTCCGCGAGCCGCCGAAGTACTGTACTGGCGACGGCGACCGCATCGATTGCCTCGTCCAAACCGTCGACGAGCACGGTGAAGCGCCGGCGGGCCAGGCGTTCTACCAGAGCATCTACGTCCGATTCTGACCAACCCTGATCGTGATCGGGTAGCGACTCGCCAAGTGATTCGGCGAGCCGCCGTACGACCTGGCCAGTGTCCAGCAGGGCGAGGTGGACGGCGGCATCGAAGATGTCGTCGGGCGGTGTCAGCGGCTCCGGATCTGGCTCGGTGAGATGCGCGTGATCGAGGACGGCCCGCCACCGAGGGTTGGAGCGCAGCAGCAGATTGCCGAGCATCGAGGACTTTCCGCTGCCAGGGCGGCCGGTGACGACTAGCATCCCGTGCTCGGCCGATTGGAGCCAGGCGCAGATCGCGGTGCGCTCGTCACGGCGCCCGACGAAGAACGATCCGAATTCACCCTGCTCGGCGGCCTGAGCCTTCGGGAAGAAATGGTTGCGTTCATCCGCTGGCGTGGTGGCGAGAAACTCTACGAGCTGTGCATAGATGTCGAGCGGAGCGCAGATCGCGGCCTGTAAGGGGGGTCTGTAGCGGAGCTCGACGCGGCGGGGATTGTGCGGGAGAAACTCGAAATCGACAAGGAGCTGGTCCAGCTCTTCGACCAGTCCACTAAGAGGCACAATTTCCTGATTCGTGGTGAGGCGGCCGATGGCGGTCTCCAGCGCCGTGCGCAGCCGGCCGACATAGGACGCAGCGGTCCCGGAGACGCCAATAAGCCAGAGCCGCCGCGGCATGGTAGACATCACCTCACTGGCGACCTGGTTGATGAAGATGCCGCTCCCACATGCCTCGACGATGACGACGGCCCATGCGTCATCAGTAGCCTCGCGACGGTTCCAGTCGTATTTCAGATGCGCCGCCATGGTCTGAGAGAGCAGCCCATTGACGGTGATCGGATTCCGAGTGTCGTAACAGGCGAGGGCCGCGCCTGCTGCGTTGGCCTGGCCGTGCCCGAGCCAGAGCAGGATCGAGCTAGGTCGTTCCCTCCTTCCCCACCATTCGTTGAGCTGCCGCTCGACCGAAGCCTTGTCGCGCGTCTCGCTTGCCGGCTGGGCCGACGCGACGCCGCCCAACTGACACAGCAGTTCCACGATGGCTGCGGCGTCCTTGCCGACGCCGTCCAACTCGGTGAACTGCTCGTACTTCCGCACCGCGATCGCCGTGACGTCGAACGGTGTCTCCGCAGGAACGGCCATCAGTCCCCACCGGCGAGCGTCAAATCATCCAGCGGGCAGGCGAGGACGATTGCCGACACGGCAGAGAAGGCTCCTTCCCTGACCTCGACCCGGTAGGCGCCCTCTGTGGGCAACACTGCGACCGCACGGAGCGCGCCACTGCGGCGGCTCGGCCGAACCTCGAACCGCTCACCACTGTCGAGCTCAGTCACAGTGCAGGTCGGCATCGCGTCCTCACCGGCCTCTATAGCAATCTCGCAGGGTTGCCCTACCGCGACCAGGTCGGGCACCTCCATGCCGAAGCCCTCCTCGCCCATCGGCGGCCCAAGGCGTCGGCGAATCAGTTTCGCCGTGACGACGGCACGCGCCTCCGGGCTACGGGCGATGCCGGCATGGGACTGGGGGAGACTCGCCATGGGGCTCCACACCGCCAAGCGCCGCCTCGACATAAACCGTCCCGTCTCCACCGTGGTCCACCAGTTTGGATTCCGCCGACGCAGCAGGCAAATGCCATTGCGGAATGACCACACCTGCCTCGATGCGCATGCTTTGCATCGTCGGCTGGAAAACGCCCACCACAGTCGAGAGGCTTTGGGGCGCTGGCTCGCTAAAAGCCTCGTGCAGACGCAGCGAGCTCGCAGCGAGTTCCGGATCACCGCCGATTTCAGCGACGTCCCGCGGTGTCAGTCGACGTCCCGCGCCACCGTCGTCGACACACCGGTACGAGGGCAGCAGGTCGTGCACACCGGGTAGCGTCGCCGCCAGGGCGCGGAGCCGTGCCCGTGGAAGAGGAACCGGCGCACCTCGGCCGGAGTTGAGTAGATACACGGCCTTGACAGCTCCGTTGAACGGTGTGCCGAGCGCAATGGTTTGTCCGACGATGTCGCGGCCGCCGAGCCGCTCGGTGAAGTACCTCGCGATCAGGCCACCCATAGAGTGGGCGACCAGTACAAGCGCCGCGTCGCGGCTGCCCTGGGGGTGCTGCCGCCACCTCCGGAGGTGTTCCTCGGCTGCAGCGGCCAGCCGGATGGCGCTTGTCGGGACCGACAGGCGCCAGTCGTAGGGGAACTCAGCGACTGAGTCCGGATGCGGGCTCTGCTCCCGGATCCGCTTGACCAGCGCGGTGTACGGCTCGAATCCGCCTAGACCTGGTGAGGCGCTGGGAAACCGAAGTGTCCGTGTCGCCCTCACCCGGCCGCAGGTTCCGTCCCGCTCCTCATCGGTGAGGTGCAGTCGGCGGATGCCTTCGGCTGAGGTCCAAAAACGCGCATACATTTTCGGACTGAGGCCCCACAAGATGTCGCCGCTTTCGACGTCGACCAGCTCACTTCCCATGATGCCTGGTAACACCAACACGGCATCGCGACACAGAGGCAGGGCGGCCTTTTCCATCCACTTTCCTCCGCGCAAGGGTGACGAGGAGTGGTTAGGGCATCACTCTAGTGCGGCCCCGGTGGTCCAGGGAACACCCTGGACGTTCCACCGCGAGCGAAGCTTGACTAGCGTGTTGGCCCATCATCTCGCCAATGATGGCAAGGCGCGGTACGAGTCCTCCCCACCGCCGGACTTGGGCGTAGTGCAGCGTTGCCGAGGCGCTCGGCCACCTCAGGGATGCCTAAACCCGGGATGGCGCAGGCTGGAAGCGAGCAGGTGCCGGATCCGGTGCGGCTCGATCGCCGGCACACCAACGGCGACGGCAAGCTCGGGCCGTATGCGGTGCACGCTCGGCGCCAGGAAGATGCTCAAGCTGACCATAGGGCTGGCCAGCCGCGACCAGGGCAAGGGGGAGTGAGCCCGCAATCGAGCCGTCTACGTCTCTCGTGGCTGCTCGGTCCGGCCGCCGACACGAGGGTGTGTGCCACGCGTCGACGCTTCCAGCGGGCAGATGGTCGGCGTGTACCGGTCGGACGAGGTGGGCATGGCTTTGCCGGTATTAGCTCTTGGTGAATCGCTGAGATCTGCTTTGCGTGATTTCGGAGAGAGCCGTTTTGGTGGTGACGGCACAAGATGAATGTGGACATTAGGGTTTTTTCAGCCGGAGCATGAGGGGATGGGGCCCGCACTGGGTTGGGCGACAGCCGGAGAGGCCCAGTGAATCGCTTCTCGTCTATTTTTCATTGTTCCTTGGTCGTGTCATCATCATCCGCTGATGACTGAAGATCGATCTGCGGCCGGCCGTGAACGGCGAGGGTGGCACTCGGGAAACATTTGGGCTCGTTCGGAGGAGTTCGGCGGTAATCCCGTCAAACAGCTGCTTGTTCCCGAAAGCGACTTCTCTACCGTCGCTGGGGGTGAGGCACTTGAGGTTGCCAACAACTACGGCGTCTGGCCTGCTGCGAGTAGCGAAAGTCCGATAGTTCAGGAAGTTGTGTGGCTGGCATTGCCGCCGGGAACGCGCGTAGGGGATTCCCTTACGAGCGCTTCGTGGCGTAGGCCTAAGGTTGTCACTCGCTCTGACCCGGCCGATGTTGTTGAGTCGTATCGGAACGCGATTACGTTCAACGAGGGCACCGGCGACTGTGCTGGTCTGCGCTCTCCGCAGCTCGGCGCGGTGCACGCGGTACTGGGCTATTGGACGACCAAGAGAGACACGCCGGCGACCGTTGTGATGCCGACGGGCACTGGCAAAACGGAGACGATGCTGGCGCTGCTGGTGGCTGGGCGGCTGACCCGGCTCCTGGTCCTCGTTCCGTCGGACGCGTTGCGCGAGCAAGTGGCGACCAAGTTCGAGACGCTGGGCGTGCTGCAAGAACTTGGCATCGTCACTAATACGGCTTTGCGTCCGGTTGTAGGGCGGATTCAGAAGGGCTTCACCAGCGCAGACGTCGCTGGGTCGTTCGCGCGGGCATGCAACGTCATCGTCGCGACGCCGCAGGCGTTGACTGCCTGTGATCCTGATGCGCGCGATGCTGTCGCAGGTGCGTGTACGCACCTGTTCGTCGACGAGGCGCACCACGTCGCGGCGCGGACCTGGTCCGACGTTCGGGACTTGTTCGTGCGAAAGCCGGTCGTTCAGTTCACAGCGACGCCGTTTCGTGAGGACGGCAGACACCTGCAAGGGCGCAGTATCTATTCGTTCCCTTTGCGGGAAGCTCAGGCCCAGGGTTACTTCTCTTACGTCGACTACACCGCGGTGATCGACTTCGAGAACCTCGACCGGGCCGTGGCCGCGCAAAGTATTGCCAAGTTGCGTGCCGATC
Source organism: Actinoplanes sp. TBRC 11911 (assembly GCF_012933445.1). Classification (GTDB taxonomy): domain Bacteria; phylum Actinomycetota; class Actinomycetes; order Mycobacteriales; family Micromonosporaceae; genus Actinoplanes. The sequence continues at coordinate 120,026 of NZ_JABBNC010000013.1, read as the reverse complement.
TGGCTGCCGGACTGGACCACGTGTTGATGGCTCGGGTCGGCAGCATCAGCCGGGCGAAGAACATCAAGCCGCTCTACGATGAGCTGGCAGCCGACCTGTCGCCCGTGATCGTGTATAGCCAGATGCCCAAGAAACAGCAGCGTGAGGCCGTTGCCGCCCTGCGCGAGGGACGTTCTCGCGTCGTTGTGTGCGTCGACATGCTGGGCGAAGGCTTTGATCTGCCGTCACTGAAGATCGCTGCGGTGCACGACCCGCAGAAGAGTCTCGGCGTGACACTGCAGTTCATCGGCCGTTTCGCGCGGACGTCGGCCACCGGGAGATACGGCGCTGCGTCGATATTCGTGGCGCGAAGGGAAATCGAGGTCGATGGCCGCCTGCGTGAGCTGTACGCCGAGGACTCGGACTGGAATCTGATCTTGCGCAACCTGACCGAGGCTGTAGTGCAGGGACAGCACGAGGTCAGCGACTTCGAGGACGGCTTTACGAGCCTGCCCGAAGAGGTCGCAATGCGCAGCCTGCTGCCGAAGCTGAGCACGGTGGTGTACCGGGCACGCACCGACAACTGGGAGCCACAGAATGTGGTCGACTTCTTCGGTGACCGCCTGTACACCGAGCCCATCGGGCTCAACCTTGAGGCCGGTGTCGCCTGGTTTGTGGTGAAGAACCGTGGTGACGTCAGCTGGGGTGATCTGAAGACCATTGAGGAGGTCACCTTCGAGCTTTATCTGCTGTACTTCGACCGCGACAAGCGTTTGCTCTATATCAACAACTCGGCCAACAGCGGGGTGTTCGAGGATCTTGCCGAGGCCGTGCTAGGCCCCGATCCGGCGCGGTTCACCGGCTCGACGGTCTACCGGGTGATGGCCGACATCAGCCGGCTGGTGCCGACGACCGTCGGCGTTCTGGACGCTCACGATCGCTTCCGTCGTTTCTCCATGCACGTCGGGTCCGACGTCACCGCCAGCTTCTCTCAGGCGGAGGCCAGCACGAAGTCGCAGACAAACATTTCAGGTGGCGGCTACCGGGACGGCGAGCAGGTCACCATCAGCGCATCACTGAAAGGGCGTATCTGGTCAACGGCGATCGCTCGCGGCATCATGCACTGGTGCGACTGGTGTGATTCGGTTGGCCAGAAGCTACTCGACGACACGATCAGCATCGACCAGGTCATCGGACAGTTCCTTCTGCCAGAACGACTTACCGACCGGCCCGCCGGTGTCGTCCTGGCCATGGAATGGCCATGGCAGATCCACACGGCCCAGGCCGCTAACCTGCGGCTTTCATTCAAAGACCTGGCCTACGAAGCCGCCTACACCGACCTCATTCCCGATACGACCGTGACCGACAACCTGTTCCGCTTCGACGTGCGTACAAAAGGCTGGACGGTCACCTACGAAGCCGTTGTTGAGAACGGGCGGCTGCGATACCGGTGTACTACCGACGACGAGATAAAAGCCGTGCGCGCCAGATCTGAGCTGAAACTGAGCGACTGGCTTAACGAGATGGGCCTGACGTTCCTCCTCGACGACGACCGACTCATCGAAGATGACCTACTGCTTCAGCCCAACCGGAGCCGGCCACCCTACGATCGGGAAAAACTCACCCCTCTCAACTGGGCTGGCACCACCATCACGGTCGAGTCTCAGACGAAGGACCGCCTAACGCACTCGATCCAGTACCGCGCGATCACCGAGCTCAAAGCCGAAGCCCAGCCATGGGACCTCATCATCGACGATGACGGCAGCGGCGAAATCGCCGACATCGTCGCCATGCGCGTCGACAACGAAGGCCTGCTGATCCGCCTCGTGCACTGCAAGTACTCGCACGCCGACGCCCCGGGCACCCGTGTCGAGGACATGTACGAGGTCTGCGGGCAGGCCCAGAAGTCGGTCCGATGGCGCCGGGGTGATCTCCGCTGGTTCTTCCGCACGCTCAACGACCGCGCCCAGAAGAAGCAGCAGCGTGAAGCCGTCAGCCCTTTCGAGGTCGGCGACCCGCACGCGCTGTACCGAATCCAGGAGCAGGCGACCGTACTACCCCGACGCATGGAGATGGTCATCGTCCAGCCCGGTCTTTCCGCTAGCCGAGCGACGCCCCAGCAGCTAGACGTGCTCGCCTCTACGCAGGCCTATCTGCTGACGACGATCAACGCGCCACTCGCCGTCTGGTGTAGCTCGTGATCGATGCATCACCGTCGGCGTCGGGGCGAGCCCGAACAGGATCAGGTCTACGCATGTACGGCTCAACGGCTCAACGGCTCTGCCGGCCAGCATGGCGCTGACCGACCTAGAAGTGATTAGGCTCGCGACCCGAAGACCCGGAGATAACCATAGAAGGATCCAGTTCTTGCGCTCAACCACTGGGCGCTACCGCAGAGCTGCCCGAATCCATTCGCGGGCAAGGGCGCGGTGCTCACATCCGTAACCATCGACCCGTTACCTTGAATTCCTCCGCTCCAACCCTGAGCGCCGACAACGCGTCTGCCTCAGCGCAGGACGTAGCGTCATGGGGACAGGGTGGGGTACGTGCTCAAGACGACGTCGATGTCCGATCAGGGGAGTTACACGATGGCGGCGATAGATGTGATCACGACAGCACTGGCCGCGGGAGCCGGCGCCGGTCTGAAGGGAACCGCATCGGACGTCATCCGTGACGCATACGCCACGCTAAAATCGCTGATTAAACATCATTTCAAGGACGACGACGCCGCCGCAAAGGCGATAGAGGCAGACGAGATCGAGCCCGGCGTTTGGCGTGCACGCATCGGCGGAGCGCTGACCCTCTCGGGGGCCGTTGACGATCAAGAGCTCCTGACAGCCGCAAGGCAGCTACTCGCTGCGGCGGACCCTGCCACGGCACGAACGTTCAACATCGAAGTGGGCACCAACCACGGAGCCATCGGCGAGTTTCATGCACCCGTGACGTTCAGTCAGGCTCCGCCGGTCCCCCCAGCGGGGCCGGCAGCGAACTAAGGGCACCCGCTGCCGGCTCCGCCGAGCCGCCCACCTTCGCGAATTCCGGTATCGTGGCTGGCTACATCGGCTCGCTCAACGTCCAAAGCCCGACGCCGAACGCCGCACGACCGACGCATCACTCGGCGGCGCCAACACGCATAGGAAAGCCGATCCCAAGCTGTGACCCGCTCGAGCTTGAAGTTCACCGAGCCATCACGCTCGCCGGACACGATGCGCCCGGACCCGTGCTGCCTCCCTATGTGCTGCGCGCACACGACGCCAAGCTAGACGAAGTCGCCGCGCATGCGACTGGCGGAAAGAGCCGGATGACTACACTGGTCGGTGGCTCGTCGACGGGCAAAACGCGGGCTTACTGGGAGTTGCTCCAACGCATCGAGGGTCACCAGCCGGGCCGGTGGTACGTGTGGCACCCTTACGACCCGACCCGCCCCGAAGCCGCCCTCGCCGCGCTCAAATCGGTCGGCCCCAACACAATCATCTGGCTAAACGAGGCCCAACTCTACTTGGCACCGCCGGACCCGAGACTCGGTGAAAGGATCGCCGCCGGACTGCGTACTTTACTTCACGACCAAGCTCGCGAACCGCTGCTTATCCTGGCCACACTCTGGCCCGAGCACTGGGCCAGCTTGACTAACCGGCCCGACCCACGTCAGCCAGACCCGCACGCACAGAGCCGCGAGGTACTGGCCGGTACCGAAATCGACGTACCTATCGCATTCGCACCCGCGGACCTCGCAAGGCTTCAGAAGGCGGATGATCCGCGGCTGCAGGAAGCCGCCCAGCACAGCGACAACGGCCGGATTACCCAGTTCCTTGCTGGCAGCCCCGAGCTACTACAGCGCTACTACCATGCACCGCCAGCGGCGCGTGCGATCATCGATGTTGCAATCGACGCCCGCAGGCTCGGCCACCCACCCGCAATCCCTCGCGCCCTACTTGAACAGGCCAGTCCGGACTATCTCGACGACCACGATTGGGATTCGCTCGAGGACACCTGGCTAGAGCAAGCCCTTACTTACGCTGCATCCTCCTGCCACGGCACCCGGGGTCCGGTCACTCCTATCCGCCCCCGCCCGAGCGAAATTGCGCCAGCTGCCCTGACGCCAACCTACCGCCTTGCCGACTACCTTGAACAAGTCGGCCGCCGTGAACGCGCTCATTTGTTCCCGCCGTCAGCGTTTTGGGATACCTTGGCGGCCGTTGTCGACGACCCGGAAGTTCTTGAAAGTCTCGCAGAGGCTGCAAGGGCACGCGGGCGGTTCAGTCGCGCGGAACAGATGTACAAGGCAGCCACTGAAAAGGGGAGCGTCTCGGCACTGGTTGAACTAGCCAGGCTACGGGAAGGCGTCGGCGACGCGACTGGAGCTGAGGCGCTCTACCGCGAAGCCGCAGAACTCGGGAACACCACAGCTCTTACCCATCTCGCTGAATCCCTAGACCGTGTCGGCGACGCTGCTGGCGCTGCGTTGCAGTTGCGCAGAGCCGCTGACCTCGGCGATGCCTCCGCGCTCATCCTCCTCGCGAACCTCCGAGAACGTGAGGGTGATGCCGCTGCGGCTGAAGCACTCGCGTTGCAGGCGGCCGACCACGGCAATCTCTTTGCTCTCCTGGTCCTTGCACAGGCTCGCGATCGAGCTGGCAACACAACGGATGCTGAGGATCTCTACCGGCAAGCGGCCGAACGTGGAAGCGGGACCGCGCTTCTCCACCTCGCGATGCGTTGTGAGGACGCGGGTAATACCGGCCGGGCAGATGAACTCGTCCAGTCGGCATGCGAGCGCGGCGACGTCTCTGCCATCGCACGCCTCGCGGAGCGTCGGGAACGGCGGGGAGATGCCGCCGGCGCCGAACGGCTATACCGGAAAGCCGCCGACATCGGAGATGCCTATGCTCTCGGTCGCCTTGCCGAGCATGCATTGTGGACTGGCGACACTGCTGGCGCGACGGCCTTGGCCGAGCAGGCGGCTGATCGCGGCGACTCCCACGTCCTCGCTCGTCTCGCCCACAGATTGGAACAGAGCGGCGACCGAGAAGGCGCCAAAACACTCTATTCCCGAGCAATCCAGCGTGGTGAGACCGCCGCTATTGTTCGTTTGGTCATGTTGCACGAACGGGATCGGGACTTGTCAGGCGCTGAGGACCTCGCCAAACAAGACGCCGACCGTGGTGACGCCCGCGCGCTCCTCCGACTGGCCAAGCATCGCGAAGAGGCCGGCAACCTCACTAGCGCCGAATTACTTTACCGATACGCCGCCGACAGTGGCGACAGCTCTGGGCTTGTCAGCCTCGCCGAGCAACAAGAACGTAGCGGCAACATCGCCGCTGCCGAGAAGCTCTACCTCCAAGCCCATGAAAGCGGAGACATCTCAGCCCTTGGTCATCTTGCCCTACTGCGGGAGAAATCCGGGGATACCGCGGGCGCCGAGGCGGTCGTATGGCAACAGTCCGGAAGGGGCGTCTCGTTTGCGTTTGAAAGCCTAGCGAGAAGTAGGGAGGAGGACGGCGACATCGCAGGCACTGAAAGGCTCTATCTAGGTGCCATCAATCGCGGGTACGTCGGCGCAACTGAATCTCTCGCCGAATTTAGAAAACGTACAGGCGGCGTAGCACGGCCAAATACTTCATTGTAAGCGACGGCAAGACCGCGCAAGGCCGCCCGAGTCGCAGCAGGAACTTCGCAGATTATCCGAGTCCTGAGTCCCCGGCTCGCCGTGCATTAGCAGACCTTCATCCCAGTTGGGAATTAGAGAGCAGCATCATCGCACTGGAGGGCGAACTGGTTCGGCCCCAGCCCGACCAGGGGATCGTCCGCACGTAAATGGAGCGGGCTAAGAATGCGCTGGTTTCGGGAGCTGGTTCCCAGTTGGGTCTTCTGCTCGCGACGCACATAAAGATGGTGACGGCTTCACTGGGCGTGCCGATTGAACTTTAGACGGCCGATCAACGCCTATCGGCCAGATCAACCTGGAGTGTCCGTTGCTGGTGGCAGCAGGACCTTCAGGCGGTGGGCTTGTTGAACGGTTTGCCGAGGGCGATGCCGCGGAAGGCGTCGATCTCGCGGATGTGGGCGTCGTGTACGTACGGCACGAGGGCTGTCTCTGAGGCGTGTAGGCAGGCTGGGTAGCCGACTTCGTGCAGTGGGTGTCCGGCTGGCGGGGCGGGGCTAAGCGGATCCCAGCCGATTAGTGCGCAGACTTCTTGGGCGGTGCGGCGGGCGTAGGGGCGGGCGAGCGCCCATAGCGGTTCGGCGTACATCGACCGGAGGCTCCACAGGTCGCTGCGGTCGGGGACCTTTGGCGCGGGTGTGCCGGGCAGTTCGGCGGCGGCGAGTTTGTCGAGCCGGTTTCGCAGGCTGTCTCGGCGGCCGGCGATCGGTGCGTTGTCGGCGAGGGCGTTCTCGGCGAGGCTGGTCGCGCCGCCGTCGTCGTCCGGGACGCCCAGGCCGGCAGCGTTGATTGCGGTGGTGACGTGGTCGTCGAAGTCGCGCCAGAACTGGAATGAGCCGATGCCGCAGGGCCACCAGTCGAGGTAGCTGTCTTTGTCGGTGATCGGGGTGCGGTCGGTGAACAGGGCGGCGATTTGCGGGAATCCGGTGGAGGTGAACCAGTCGGCCAGTTCGACGCGGCCGAGCCAGTCGGCGAGCCGCCACCAGGCGTCGCGTTTGACCCGGGAGCTCGCGGCTGGCACGGCGAGCTGGAGCACGAGCGGCCGGAGGTCGTCGGCGACGGCGTCGTAGAGGTCGATGCCCCAGGCCTCGAGGACGGGGGAGTGGTGGAAGTCGTCGGTGTGGAGTCCGATCGGAAGGCTCAGGGCTTCGGCGTACGCGGTGGTGAAGGGGTGCGCGTCTTGAGTGTCGTGGTCGGAGTCGTCGAGCACGACCAGGCGGCCGGTGAGGGTGCGGTGGATCGGGACATTGAGTTTGCCGGACTTCGCCCAGTTGTAGGCGGTGCGCCGGGGGATGCCGTTGCGATCGGCCCATTGGGACAGTGGTATCGGCGTCATGAGCCGACGATGGCACAGATAGCACAGTGCCATCCATGAAAGTTGTGCCAATTGTGCCAACCGATCGAACCGGCATAGCGGCTATAGCGGGCATCGCTGTCAGCGGACAGAACCCGATCAGTCGTTCGATCGCCCGGGAACTGCAGCTGAGCGACGATGTCGACTGCGTAGAGGGCCGGGCAAGTCTTTCGTTCCTGCCGTGACCCACGACGGCGACCCTAGGCTGCTCCCTTCCACCGGTGCGGTTCCGGTCGCTTCCCGATCGAGTGATATCGACATCTGCGGGTCGCCCTTCCCGGGCCGGCTCGTTGCTCAAGATGAAGGTTCCTCTTATCTGGGAGCCATGACTGGAGCGGAGGTGCGGACGATGTCCGATACCGATGCGATTGTTCAAGATCCGGTGACAGGGTCGTTCGGGTTCCGGCTGGAGATAGGCCGCGACCATGGTGGGATCCGGATGCAGGCCAGGCGGACGGGTTTCGTGACGGAGCGGGCCGCGACCATCGAGTACGACCGGTTGTGCCGGCAGCGGGACGCCCGGCATCCGAAACCGCGGCTCAGTGACAGCGTGCAGAGTATCTGTGAAGGCTGGGTGCTGTCGCGGGAGCAGGAGCTCGAGCCGAACACGGTGTACGGCTACCGGTGGCTGCTCGGCCTGATCTACCCGTACGTCGGTGGTGTGCGAGCCTCGAGGCTCAGCGCCCGAATGGTCGAACGCGCCTACCGGGAGCTTGAAGGATGCGGCTACTCCCGTACCACCCTGCGAACGCTGAATCTGGTGCTGGCCAAGGCGTTCTCGGGACAGGTCGGCCGGACGCTGGGTGTGCGTAAGCCGCGCGAGAGCGACAAGGAACGACCGGTTTGGTCGCTCGTTGAGGCGTGGCGTTTCTGTGACCACGTCGGCGCTGATCGTCTGTACCCGTTGTGGCGGCTGCTTCTGGTGACTGGCCTACGGCGTGGTGAGCTGTGCGGTCTTCGCTGCGGTAACCTCGAGCTGCTGCAAGGCACGCTGACCGTGCGGCGCCAACTGGTCGTCGAAGATCCTGGAAGCCGAGTTCGGGCGAAGCCGCCGAAGTCGCACAACGGTGTACGCACGCTGGTCCTTGACCCAGGGACGCTCGGCCTGCTCGGGCCGGTCGCGGCGGGGCCGGCGTCGCGCTATTTGTTCGCCGGCCGCTGGGGCCAGCCGATTCGACCGGATAACCTGACCGACCGATTCAACCAGCTGGCCGTGGCCGCGAAGGTCCGGCCGATCGGCCCACACCAGATCCGGCACCTGATCGCGTCGACGCTGCTGGATGCCGGCTATGGCGTCCACGAAGTCGCGGAGCGGCTCGGCCATGATCCGGCCACGCTCATGCGCTACTACACGCGGGTCAGCGCGGCCAGACGTCTGGAGGCCACGGACAGGATCGCCGAACTGATGACAGCGCCCGGAATCCCGCCAAAGGCACCGCGGAACTGGGCAGGCTGCACCACGAGTCTTCTCCCCGAGGCGGGTACCTCTGCGAAGGCGCGCACCGGCTGACGCTCGAATCTTGTGTTTCTAGGCGCGGGTGCCGTAAAAGACTGACCCTAAGATTCGGGCGCATGCGCTGGACACCCTCGGCACTGTCCCGGCCCGGTTGGGCGTCGACGGAATCGAGCAAAAGAGGCTTCTGAAGAATGGTCGACAACGCGATTGAGCCCTCATGGAAATCGGCGGAAGTATTCTTCCTTAAAGAAGAATCCGTGTCGTGGAACCGGCTGCCGAGTCAGGGGTCGCTCCCGCCGGCGGTTTAGCACGCCGCTCGTTGGTCTCAATTAGCCAGCTGGCGAGCACGTAAACACTGGTAAGTGTCCGGGAGAACACCTTTGAGGGAAGCCGAGCAGCAAAACCGCTGGTAGGGAGATTTTGCTGGGTTCATCGAGAGGCAGCTGGTCGCGACACCTTTACTCGGCCTGATATGCTTCTCGGTGACCTGGCAAAACGTTGTTGAGCACGTCGCTGGACCTTTCATGTCCTGGGGGTCAAGGGGTCGCAGGTTCAAATCCTGTCAGCCCGACTTTTCTGACCGGCGGATATTCCTTTTTAGGAATGTCTGCCGGTCTGTTTTAGGGGTAATGTGGTCGCCTGAGCGAGACGATCCCGGACGAGGCGATCCACATCTCCACGGCGTTCCAGCTCGCCGGGTACGTGTCCGTCGTCGCCATCCTGTGGCAGGTGGTCGACCGGGTCGCGACGACGTTCGCGGCCGAGGTTTGTCGCCGGCTGACCACGTCCGGCGCCACCGCAGACATCGCCCAGGTCGTCCACGAGATTACGGCTGAACAGCGGACGGCCTATCGCGGCACCCCGTCGCTCTGGGCGGCTCGCATCTATTCGGGTGTTTGAGCTTTGCCTTTCGCGGCTTCCGACCGAGACGCTGAGTACCCTGATCCGGACACCCGGGGAAGGGCCGAAGTTGATTACGACGCCCACGCCGCGGTGGCGGCGCGGACGCCCGCGCCGATGTCCACCGGTTGCCCGGCCTCATCCATTACGGCGGCGTAGGCGGCCAGGCCGGTGAGCACCGCGGGGTAGGTGGCTCGCTGTGCCGTGTGGTTCAGCCGTACGAGACGATTGGCCGCGGTGCCGACGGCTGTAGTGACCGAGGGATCGAGTGCCCGCAAACCTCTGAGGAAATCGGCCGCCGCCATTCCGTCCGGCACGGGAAGGGCCGTCACCAGCGTGAGAGCGTCGTCATCTGCGGCCGGCCACGGCTCGACGCCCAAGGCCCGCAGTCCGGCCCTGGCCGCCGTCGAAGCCCGCCGATGCCGGCTGATGCGGGCGTCCACGCCTTCGGCCTCGAGCTCGTCGAGCGCTGCCGACAGCGCCCAGAACGCCAGCGGGTCGGGCATACCAGGCAGCGCGCCGCGGCCGGTGTCGAGCCAGGCCCGTTTGAGGTCCAGCAACGACAGCGTCGTCGGCACGTTGTGGCGGGGCCTGCGGGCTCGTTCGGCGGCGGCCAATGCCCGCCAGCCCGCGGTGCTCACCGCGACGGCCGACAACGACGCGGGCCCACCGAGGCCCTTCTGCGGGCCGATCACCACGATGGCGGCATCCCAGTCGTCCGCGCGCACGGGGTGGCCGCCGACGGTCGCGACCGCGTCGACCACCAGCAGAGCCCCGGCCTGGCGTGCGGCCTCGGCGATGGCCTCGATCGGATTGAGGATTCCGGTGGCGGCCTCGCCATGCACGACGGCCACCAAGTCGAATGAGGCGCCCGCGAGCGCTTCGCGCACCGCCGCGGCCCGAACCGGCGCGCCCTCCTCGGCAATGATGGTGACGACCTCGGCCCCGCCCCGGGTGAGCCAGTCGCCGAAGAGCCGGCCGTACGGGCTGGTCACGATGTTGAGCGCGGATACGCCAGGAGCGGCCAATTCGGCGGCTGCGCTCTCCAGCGCGACAATCGCCTCACCTTGCACGAAGACGACGTCATGCTCGGTGCCGAGCAGCGGCGCGAGGCGGTCGGCCAACCGGGCGTAACCGTCGGTGGGGAACTGCGGGACGGCAGCCAGCGGATTCCAGCTCATCGTTTGCCTCCACGGAGGGGCGGTACGCGATCTCGCGCAGCAGGGGCCGACCAGGCGCCGCGACCGCACCCGCCGCTTCAACTCGGTCCGCGAGACTAATGCCGATTCCGCGGTGAACGTTGTCTTTGTCACCAAGGTCATGCGGCGCGGTTTGTCCGGATTCGGCGGCGGCGCGGTGTGAGACGAGGGACAGCCGCATAGCGGTTGACATGTCAATTACGGTGATAGGGTTGACATGTCAATCCGGGAGGCAGTGGTGACGCAGGAGAAGCGACGAGTGTTACCGACGCGTGAGCAGTTGCGTGTCTGGCGCGACTACATCGAGACGGCGGAGGTGCTGCGGGTTCTCCTGGCCGGGCGGCTGCAGAGTGAGGCGTCACTGTCGTCAGGTGACTATCAGGTGCTGCTCGCGCTGAGCGAGGCCGAGCACCGGAGGCTGAGATCCTCGACTCTGGCGTCGCAGATCGGGTGGGAACGCAGCCGGTTGTCACATCACCTGGGACGGATGGAGCAGCGCGGGCTGGTCCGGCGGGCCGTCTGTGCCGACGATGTGCACGGCATCGATGTGATCATGACGGAGTCGGGTGCGGAGACCTTCCGCGCCGCCACCGTGCCGCACCTGCGTGCCGTCCGCGAGTTGTTCGTCGACGCGCTCACGGACAGCCACTTGTCCCAGGTCGAAGAGGTGACCAACGCGCTGCGACGCCATCTGGCCCTCGAGCCGGGGAACTGATTACTGACTTTCTCGCAAGCGACCGCGCGCTCCGGCTCTCATGCACCCGCACGGTCCTTCACCGCATCATCAGTGGAAGGACCTCTCATGCAGTTCGGCATTTTCGGTGTCGGCGACATCGCACCCGACCCGACCACCGGCATCCCCCGTTCGGAAGGGCAGCGCATCCAGGACGTCATCCGGGTCGCGAAAGCCGCCGACGAACTGGGCCTGGACGTTTTCGCAACCGGCGAGCACCACAACCCGCCCTTCGTGGCGTCCAGCCCGCCCGCTCTGCTGGGCTACCTGGCGGCGGAGACCCGGCAGATCCTCCTGTCCACCTCGGTCACCCTGATCACCACCAACGACCCGGTGAAGATAGCCGAGGACTACGCGTTCGTGCAGCACCTCGCCAAGGGGCGGGTGGATCTCATGCTGGGCCGCGGCAACACCGTGCCGGTCTACCCGTGGTTCGGCCAGGACATCCGCCAGGGCATCCCGCTCGCTCTGGAGAACTACAACCTGCTGCACCGGCTGTGGCGCGAGGACGTGGTGGACTGGGAGGGCAACTTCCGGACCCCGTTGCAGGGGTTCACCGCGACGCCGCGGCCGCTGGACGGAATCGCGCCGTTCGTGTGGCACGGTGCCATCCGCACCCCGGAGATCGCCGAGCAGGCCGCCTTCTACGGCAACGGCTACTTCGCCAACCACGTCCTTGCCCCGAACTTCCACTTCAAGCCGCTCGTCGACTTCTACCGGCAGCGCTTCGAGCATTACGGGCACGGCCGGGCCCAGGATGCGATCGTCGGGCTCGGCGGGCAGGCCTTCATCGCCAAGCGGTCCCAGGATGCCTTCGACCGGTTCCGGCCGTACTTCGAGGGCTACCCGATGTTCCAGGGCAGCAAGCTGGAACAGTTCGCCGAGGCCACCCCGCTGTCGGTCGGCTCGCCTCAGGAAGTGATCGACAAAACCCTCACCTTCCAGGAAGGCTTCGGTGACTACCAGCGGCAACTGTGGGCCCTCGACCTCGGCTCGATGCCGGTGGAGATCGCACTGGAACAGGTCGAGTTGCTGGCCACCGAGGTCGTACCCGTCCTGCGCAAGGAGATGGGTTCCCGCCGGGCGCCCGGTGTCCCGGACGCGCCGACCCACGCCTCCCTGGTGCGCGCGGCCTACGGCGACGCCGAGACACGCCAGGCGCGGCCCCGGCCCAACCGTGGAGACAACACCTCCGGACCGCTGCCCTACCTGGACAGCGCCGAGAAGTCCGCCGCATGAGCCTCGGTGAAGCCCCCGTGCAGGTCGTGGCGGTCAGCGCCGGCACCAGCGAACCGTCCACCACGCGAATGCTCGCCGACCGGGCCGCTCAGGCCGTGGTCACCCGCCTGCGGGACAGCGGCCGCAACGCCGCTGTCCGGGTGATCGAACTCGCCCCGATCGCTGCGGAGATCGCGCAGACGCTGGTCAGCGGCCTCCCGGCGGCGGCCGTCCAGGAGGCGATCGGGCACCTCGCCGCCGCCGACGCTCTCGTCGTCTCCACGCCGGTCTACAAGGCCGCGCTCAGCGGACTGTTCAAGTCGTTCATCGACGTGCTCGACGACGATCTGCTGATCGCCAAGCCCGTCCTGCTGGCGGCGACGGCGGGATCGGCCCGCCACGCCATGGTGGCCGACGACCACCTGCGGCCGTTGTTCGCGTTCCTGCGCGCCATCCCCGCGCCGACGTCACTGTTCGCCGCTCCCGAGGACTGGGGAGCGGCGGACTTGTCCAAACGCGTCGACCGCGCGGCCGGTGAGCTGGCCGCGCTGATCGCCAGCGGCGTCGGCCGCGACATCGCCGACGCCGGCTGGGCCGCTTACCAGCACACCTTCGGCGGAAACGCGACCCGGGCGCAGCGTACGGGCAAGGATGTCGACCTGGACAGCGATCTCATGCGCCTGGCCCGCGGCGAAGCCTGACCCATCGCTCCTGGCCCGGGCGTTCCTGTTCGGCCGGAATGAGAGGCTGAGCCACCGGGCCCAGCTTTGTGAACTGAGGTAGTCCGCACCGCCTCCGGAGACGCGCGGCCCGGCCGGAGGCGGTGCGAGCGCGAGGTCGAGCCACGACGGCTCGACGCCCCGCGCGGCCCGAGGATGCCGGCTCTCGTCAGAATTCGTCGCCGCGTGGTGGCGGGTTCGTCACGGTGCCGAGCGGCTGTGGGGTCGGGGGCGGGCCGGGGGACGGCACGCTAGCTGCCGGCAGCGACGCGACCACTGCCTGGTCGACGCCCTCGGGGCCGACGTCCAGGTCGGCGCCCGGGTCGATGTTGACGTCGGGCACGTCCGGCACCGAATCCGGCTTCGCGCCGAAGTCGCGGATCAGCGCCGGCCTGATCATCTGCCGCAGGCCCGCGCCGGTGAGGAAGAACCGCGTCCACAGCGCGGCGACGGCCTCGTCTCGGGCCGGACCCGGTTCGGCCTTCCGCGCCGCGTCGTAGAGCGCGCCGAGGTTCTTCGGAAGCTGCCCAGCCTCGATCAGCGACGCGCAGCCCTCGGAGAGGATCTGGGTGAGCAACTGTGCGTCAGCGGTGGCGGCCAGCTTGATGACCTGGGCCTCTTTCACGCAGTCGCGGCGGGTCTTGGGAGGGGTCTTGGACCAAAACACGTCGTCGTCGCGGATCAGCTTGCGCGCCTCCTCGACGAGGTCCCACTCGCCACGGAAGCCGCGCTGTTCGGAGGTCTTGTCGGCCACCTCCATCTGGCCGATCCATTCCGTCACACGCTTGCGCGTCTCTTCGGGGCTGAGCACTTCACCCATCTCGACGAAGCGCACCATGTCCCGGAACTTGTCCCAGTGCTGCAGGATCTCGCGCATCTCGGCCAGGGTGATGACCTCCTGGAACGGGTGATACTTGTCCGCGTTCTTCGGATCCTCCTCCAGCGCCTGGAGGTAGGTGTTGATCTGCGCGGTCTTGTATTTCTTGTAGTTGGTGACGTCGCTCATGTTGATGCCGTCGAGGCAGTAGTACAGCGGCTTCGGGGGGTCCTGGGACAGCGACCACCAGATGCCGGTCTTGCAGGCGTACGAGGGCAGCAGCTTGCCTTGATCCTTGCCCATCACGGCAGGCTTCTCCAGGTACTTGGCGTACGGCGGTCGTTTGGACAGGAACTTCAGATAGCTACGGCTGACCTCGATGAAGTTCTTGACGTACGGATCCTCCTTCATCCCGGCGTACTGCGGGTTGCCGGAACGGATGCCCTCGCGAACCACCTTGGCCGCCTCGTCGAGCTGCTTCTCGATCGTCGCGTCCGGGTTCTTGATGAGATCGACATACGTGTCCGGGTTGAGGATCGGCTGGATCACTTCCCACATGTCGAGCATCCGCAGCGGCTGCTGTCCATGGCCGGTGTCGCGGGCGGCTTGCACGTACGGGAGGCGGACGTCCTCGAAGCCCCAGATCGTCCCGGGGAACGCCTTGAACATCTCCACCATGCGCGAACGCTCGACCTGGTCGTAGTCCAGCAGGAGTTTCGGCGGGCTCGGCAGTGCGAGGAGCCTTTCGACGAGGAGCTTCGCCCCGCGCACCTTCTCGGCGTCGGTCACCGACGACTCCTCGGGCGTGTCGAGCTTCTTGATCGATTTGAGGTATTTGCCGAGCAGGTGGGTGATCGGCTGGACATAGCCGGTCCAGACACCTTCGCGTTTCACCCCGTCGTACGCCCGTGCCGACTTCGTGGGATCGACGCCGTCGTTGAGGAGGGCGGCGATGCGTCCGTAGTCGCGGTTGTTCCACAGCAGGTTGATGCCGCGGGCGGCGAGCTCGGTCCCGGCACGGTTCCACTCGGCGGTGCTGATGGTGCCGAAGATCCACTTGTACATCGCGGAGCCGATCCCCGCCGTGTTCTCCATCCAGTAGTTGCGCACCGCGGCACAGGCGATCGGCCCGTGGTCCTCACCGAGGGCCCCGAGCTTCTCGTAGAAGTACGTCGACTTCAGGTTGAGCTTCTTGACCATGGCAGGGTCGTCGGCCAGGCGGCTGGCCGACGACAGCATGTCGACGATGAGGTCCTCGCCCTTGGGCCGCAGTGCCGCCACAGCCGTGGGGGTGCACGCGGCCTCGAGAAGGACGAAGGCCAGATGAGCGCGCGTCTCGCGGGACAATTCCGAGTCGGCCGGCGCGGTCTTGCCGGTGAGGAAGGACAGGACCGAGCGGAAGAACTCCGGGTCGTCCGCCGCCATCTGCGGCAGGTCGGGGCGAAGGAACTGCCGGGACAGGAAGTGCGCCAAGAGTTCGTAGCGCTCGGCTTTCGTCAGCCGGTTCATGTTGGGACTCTTGAGCTGGTCGTAGAACTGTTTGCTGGCGCTGACGTCGGCCTTCGCCGCGAAGGTGTCCATCTCGACCTTGAACTGCTCCAGCACGGCCGTGCGCTGCGCTCCTTCCAAGCCGGTCATATCGCCGTCGAGCGTGCGCAGCCGGCTGGTCGGCGACGTGCGGGCCACGGGGCGGCTGGGCTCCGCGTCGCGCCGGGTGAGCACTGGCGGCTTCGGCGGCGCAGGCGGCCCGGGTTTGCGGAAGGGCGGGGGCGGGGCCTGTGAAGGCGGTGGAGGCGGCATCTCCGGGTCGGTCCCGGGCAGGGCCCCATCATCGACCGGGGGAGGATCGGCCGGCGGATGCTCGGCCGGCGGATGCGTCGGCGCCGGATCGGTATCCTGCGGCGGCTTCGGCTTGACCTTCGTCTTCGAACCGCGTCGAGTCGTCAAACTGGTCATCGTCCGTCTCCTCTACTGCTCGCGAGCCTGGTAGGTCAGCACCAGCCCGACGTTGCGGACGTTCTCTTTCGGCCCCTCGACCGTGAAGGACCACGGTGTGCCGCGCAGCGCGAGACCGGGCGTCGTCAGCAGCCGCGACTCGGTCAGCGCCATCGCCGGGTCGCCGCCGAGCAGCAGCCGGCTCGACGCGCCGTTGGCCAGCTCGTACGTCGGGTAGATGCCGGTGATCCGCCGGCCCACGAGGTCGGGGAACATGTCGGCGCTGAACGGCAGCACCAGCTCCCGATCGCCGTTGGCGAGGAAGTCGGCCCACTCCTGCGAGAAGTCGCGGGCCAGGTCGAAGAACCGCGCCGCCGGGTGCGGCCGCCGCATGCCCTTCACCGCGTTCGCGAAGAGCTCGCCGCCGTCCTCCGCGGTGTACTTCACGACGATCACGACGTCCGACAGCGTCGCCGGAAGCCGCCCGGCACGCTGCAGCCGCCACGTGGAGACCGCGCCGGTACCCTCGAAGGGCAGCAGGCGTTCGTCGTCGAAGCGCAGCTCGAACAGGCCGTTGTTCTCGCGGCCGCCGTCGGGCTGCGACAGCGCGATCTTCTCCCCGGCACGCCACTCGCCGCGTACCGTCGCCGGCATCGCGCCCTGCGGGTCGAGCAGGAACCGCACCGCCTGCGGGTCGGCCGAGAGCACGGTCTTGTGCCCGAGCTGGGTCAGCGTGGCGTTGACCGTGGCCGGGTTGCCCTCGCCGTCGGTGAACGTCACCGTGACGGTGCGGATCTGCCGGCGGAAGTGGCCGGGGAAATCCTCGTCGAACAGTGCCTCGGTGAGCGCGAACTCGCAGGTCCCGGCGGTGCGGAAGCGCACCAGCGCGACCGGGTCGAGCTCGCGCAACGACACCTGACGGGTGACTTCGAGACCGCGCCCACCAAGACCTCCAAGCCCGGCCTGCGCTGCCGCGAGCCGATCCAGATCGAGCGACAGCGTCTCGGCCGCCAGCAGACCGTTGCGTCGGCTGTCCCAGTACGACGGGCGTACGAAGGTCTCGGAAATGCCCGCCTCGAACTGCAGCGCGCGTTCCGCGGCCCGCGCCGTGTCGTAGGCCAGGTGGTACGCCTGGAAGTACAGCGCGCCGAGCCCGTCGGCCATCCAGTGGTAGAGCTGCGCGTTGCTGAACTTGTCGCGCATGAACACCCCGATGGCGTCGTTGTGCGCGAGCTGCCGTTCGAGGATCTCGGCGTCCTGCCGGGCGCTGACGAGCTGCGCGTTCGCGCCGGCGATGCGATGCGTGATCTGCTCGATGTCGCTGCGCGCGGTCGCGAGCTGCTGGGTCCAGTCCTGGCTCATCCGCTCGAACTGGGCTTGGACGCCCATGAGCTCGCCCTTCATGCTGTACGCCTCGCCCATCGACTCGGTCGCTCCGGCGACGTTGTCGAGCGTGGCGCCGAGGCTGCGCCCGCCGGTCTTGGTGCCGACGATGAACGGGCCGAGGTAGAACTCGGGCACGACGTGCGCGATGCTCGCCGCGATCTTGATGATGCCGGCGGCGAGGTTCAGGTCGGCGCCGGTCGCCATGCTGTCGGCCTGCCCGCGTTCCAGGGCCGACATGCCGGTGGCGATGAGCGTGTCGTAGTGCGCGGCTCGGGCGGTCGCCTCCTGCTGGCTCGCGGTCAGCTCGGCGAGCGTCTGTTCGGCGGAGGTGACCTGCGCCTGCTTGATCGCTCGGGTGAGGGTGAGGATCTCCTTCTCCTGCCGCCCCTGCAGCAGGCTCAGTTCTTCGGCGTTGCCGCGTTCGAGCGCACTGACCAGGTCGGTGCCGAGCGAGCGCAGCTTGTCGGCGAGGTCCTGCGCCCGGCGCAGCAGCGTGCTGAAGCGATGCTGCGGCACCGGGATCTCGACCGGCGCGGTGAGCCCGTCGAGCAGTTCGCCCGCGGCGGCACTGCGCACGAGCGCCATCGGGTCGATGGGCGGCGCGAACAGCGGGAGCGGCTGGCTGATGCCGAGGATGTTCAGCGACTGCCGGATCTTGGTGAGCCGATCAAGGACCCGGATCCAGTACGCCTCGAAGACCTCGTTGTCCGGGATGTGGAAGTAGCTGCTGGTAACCCCGGCGTGCACGACACCCGCGCCGTCCACGAGCGTGCCACCGCTGGTGAGCTGCCCGACCAGGTCGGGACCGATCTCCTCGAACGTCTCCGCCGCCGAGGGCAGCGCCGTCGCCAGCCGCTCGGGCGGCGCGCCGAGCAGGTCGTAGGCGAACAGGTAGAGCATCCGCGCCTCGTCGACGCTCTCCGGCGTGTACTGCCGGAACAGCAGGTCACCCCAGTCGAGCAGATTGTCGACGTACGCCATGACGACCGCCCGCCGATGCGCGACCGGCCGGAGGTCGGCGATCGCGTACGGGTTGAACGGGTCCTCCTGATAGGCCTTGAGCAGCCCGTCACGGTCGCCGAGCCGGTCCAGTTGCCGTTCGACGTCGACGATCATGAGCGCCCGCTCGCGCACTGTGGTGACCCTGGCCCGCTGCGCCGCGGTGAGGTCGGTCCGCGCGGCGAGAGCGTCGACTGCGCCGGTGATCTTCAGGTGTTCGGCGGTCGAGGTGAGCGTGTCGAACGCCTCCTGTTCGGCCGGGGTGGCCGGCGCCCGTCCCTGCTGTGCCGCCGGCGCGTAGGTGCGCAGCGCCGTGAGGGTCTTCGCCAGCGCGGTGCGCACCTCGGCCGGCGCCGGCCGCAGGTTACGCAGCCGGGACAGGTCGGCCTCCACGCTGTCGGCGAGTGCGGCCAGATCGATTGCGAGGAAGGGCAGATACCGCCAGTACGACGACGGGTGGGTGGGGTCGAAGACGTACTCGTACCAGCGTTTGGCGTCCTCGAACCGCTGCGCCGCGTTCAGTGCCTGCGCGATGAGCAGCGGCGCGTGGAAGAAGATCTCCTGGTAGTAGATGCCGTTGGCGCTGCGGAAGTCCAGGTGCGAACCCGTCGGCAGCTTCCCCTCGGCGACCATCGACTTGCGCACCCGGATCGCGCCGGTGGCCGTCGCCTCGGTGCTCAGCGCGGCCTCGTCGGTCTCCTGGGTGGACAGATCCAGCAGCGCCGGCACGCCACCGGAGAGCAGCTTCTGGTTCAGCGTCGACGCGGTGCCGGTGGTGAGCCTGATGAGTTCAAAGGGCAAACCCGCCATTTCGTACGGCCGGGGAACGGTGCCCGTTTGGGCGTACCGGGAAATGGTGTTGCCGGTGAAAAGGATCAGCTCGCTGCCGGTGCGCATCGCCGCGTCGAACGGCACGCCCGTGGTGCGCGGCAGGCCGGCCCATCCGTCGTAAACCGAGCGGTCGGCCGGCGCCACGAACGGCTCCACGGTCGCGTTCACGAAGGCGTACCGCTCCTTGGTGAACAGGAACAGATCGTCGCCGCGGTGCAGAATCGCGTCGACCGGACCGGGGAACGGCTTGGGGTAGCCCTCGTCGATCAGCGCCGGCACGACGTCGGAGCCCTCCGGCAGGGTGTACCGGACGTACTCGTTGCCGCCCGCCAGGTAGAGGCTACGGCCCGACATCCAGGCGCCGTCGACGATCCGGTCGCGGGCGATGCTGCTGCCCGCGCCGATCGGCCGCGGTTTGCCGGTCGTGCCGCCGGTGGTCGCCGTGTACGTCCGCGCGGTGTTGTCGAACGCGTAGAGGACGTTCTTGCGCCAGGCCAGCCGGGTGCCCGCCGGGACCTTGGCCGGGAGCCCGTCGCCGTTGCCGGAGAGGAAACGCAGTCCCCCGTCCGGCTTGGCGTACGGCTCGAGGTCCTTCTTGGTCTTGCCCTTCGGCGGATCGGTCTTCGGATGCTCGAACCGCAGGTACTGGTCCTGCCACACCAGGTAGGTGCGGCTGTCGGTGACCACCACGGCCCGGAACGTGGCCATCAGCGTCGTCCACACGGCATCCGGCACGACCTTGCGCACCCAGTGCTCGCGCAGGGACTTCGTGCTGGTGAGGTCCTCGGAGGTGGTGAACTGGTCGCCGTTGATGAAGTACTCGATGTCGTCGGCGCCGACGAACGCGACGTCGATGTGATCCCACGAGGGAAGCCGGTCGGGGTTGTTCGTCAGCGGCAGCGGGTAGTCGGCGTCGAACCGCTCGAACGGGGTCGCCCGGAACCGCACGTATTGACCGCCGCTGACGACGATCGTCTCGTTGGCGCGCACGAGCACCGCGTCGACCTTGCCGTCGTCGGGCAGGACGGTGGCCGGCCAGCCGAAGCGCTTGGCGATCCCGATCGGGTCGCCGACCGTGCCCTTCGGACCAGGCGCCTCGGCGAAGGTGTGGTTCGTGTTGTCGAAGAAGTAGCGGGTGCCGCCGGGCAGCTCGACCGCCGCGTCGACGCGCGACCAGACCGGCAGCCGGTCCTTCTTCAACGGCGTCGCCGGCACGGGCAGCGTCTCGGGCTCGACCACGATCGGCCGGCAGAGCACGCTGCCGCCCTGGTGGTCGACGCTGAACCAGATCTCCGATCGGGTCGGTGCGTCGAAGCGGACCGCGGCGCCCGGCTCGACGGGGTCGACGAAGACCCGGCCGACCCGCTCGGTGGTGGCCGCGCTCGCCTGGGCGGCGTCGACGTCGAGGGCGACGGCGACGGCGTTGGCGTCGGTGGCGCTCGACAGGTCCACGGCGTACAGCTCGGGGTTGAGTTCGAACAGCGCGGAGCCGGGCCGGGTCGTCGCCGGTTTCGCCGGGTCCTCCGACGGAACCGTCACCGTGTAGTTGCAGGCCACGACCACGGTCATGCGTTCGCCGTCGGCGGCCAGGCGCGGCTGGACCAGCAGCGTCGCGTCGCCGATCGTGCCGGTCTCGGCGATGCCGTGGCCGAGGATCTGCGCGGGCACCCAGTCCTTGGTGAGGTTGTAGAACGAGTACATGAGGCGGACCCGCTGCTGGCCGGGCGGCGAGGACACCGCCTGGCCGCCGCCGGTCGCGTCGCGCGCGACGACGGTGGTGCTGGTCGAGGCGTCGCGCACCGGCTCGGTGACCACCCAGAAGACGAAGACCCGGCCGAAGGCATGCACCGGGTGCACGTGGTCGGCGTCGATCTGCACGCCGACCGGCTGCCACGCCTCCCACGACGCGGCGAGCTTGTCGCGGGTGGCGAACTCGGCCAGCCGGTAGTAGTAGCGGCGCGGGTCGGTGCGGGTGCGACCGAACAGCACCAGGCGGCGCGCGCCGTTCGGGTTGCGGTCCTTCGTGTAGACGTAGCCGCCGGCGATCGTCAGCCGCGACACCTCGGTGTATTCGTCAAGGTAGCGCTTGTAGGCGCGCTCGACGGTGTCCGCGGTGATCTCCCCCTGCAGCAGATCGCTCTCCAGCCCGGTGAACGCCGGCGTCTTTGCCGCGCGCAGCTCCGGACGCAGGTAGTTCTCCGGGTACAGGAACACCTTGCGATGCGCCTCCCAGATCCGGTACGACCGGGTCCACGGCCACCAGGTGCGGACCCGCTCCCGGGTCGCCTCGGCCGCCACCACCGCGGCCTCGGCGACGACCGGGTCGGCGTTCTCGTCGACCGGCGGCAGCGCCTCCAGGTTCAGCAGATAGCGGTGCAGGTAGAGCTGGGCCGCCGCGATCGCCTCGCGCACCCGGGAGGTGACGCCCCGGCCGCCCATCTCGACGTCGACGAGCAGCCGGTCGAACAGGTCACGCGCGGTCGTGTCGGCGCCGGCGCGGGCGAGCACCGCGGCGAGCAGCGCATCCCGCAGGATGGCGTTGAGCTCGTTGTGCGTCTCCGTGCGCGACTGCGCGTCGGTGACACGGCTCAGCAGGTCGAGCAGCGCGTCGGCGGCGGCGTCGATCGCGGCCTCCTCGGGACGCCCGGCGTCCGGGTGCAGCCGGTCGAAGACGTCGGCGACCACCCTCGACGGTCCGATGCCCAGGCGGCGGGTGACCGCGAACAGATCGGACAGCTCCAGCAGGAACTCCCACTCGACGCGCTCCTCGTCGGCGGCCGCGCCGGACAGGAAGCGGCTGTTGCGCCGGCACCAGGCCACCTCATCGACGTCCCAGCCGAAGAGGTCCGCGAGGTAGCGGTAGGGCTCGGCGACCACGCGCGGGCCGGGCGCCAGGAACGTGGTCAGGCCGCCATCGGGGTCCGGATGCGTCCGGGCGAGCGCCACCACGCGGGTGATCGTGTGCAGGTCGGCGAGCCGGTAGTCGGCGGTGGCCGACCAGCGGTGCCGGTACTGCTGCGGATAGGTGCGGTCCACCGCGTCAAAGTGACCGTTGCCGTAACGCACGTACTCCGCGCCCAGCCCGAGGTAGACCCGCCCGTCGAGGGTGAAGGCCGTGTCGAGGCGATCCTCGAACAGCGTCGGCAGGTCGCCCCACGCGTCGCGGATCAGCCGCGGGTAGCCGTCGTCGACCTTCTCCGGCTTGCCGGCCGCGTAACGCACGTACTGGTCGCCGGCGAACGCGTAGAGCTCGCCGGCCGGCGCCACGAACGCGGCATCGAGCCCGGCGCCGGGCAGCCGGAAGCCGTTGCGCACCACGCCCCACGCGCCGCGCACCGGCGCCACCGACACCGTGCCGGCGGCGATCGTCGCGAACTGCTCGCCGGCGAAGAGGATCACCCGGTTGTCTCCGGTGCACAGCGCCGCGTCGATCGTGTCGCGGAACGGCAGCGCGCCCGGCGCGAGACCGAGCTCCTGCGGCAGCCAGCCGCCGATAGTCCTGGGATAGCCCTCGTCCGCGACCGTGTGGTCGCCGACCGCGGAGCTGTACCGCACGTACTGATCACCCGAGAACAGCAGCGTCGCGCTCGGCGTCACCAGGGCCGCGTCGACGCGGCCACGCTCGGCGATGACGTTGCGCACGCTGCCCAGGATGCCGAGGTCGTACGTCCCGGCGAGCTCGTGCGAGACCACATGACAGGTCCGGTCGACGAAGAGGTAGACGTGCCGCTCGTCGGCGAACGCGCCGTCGATCATCACTCGTCCGGCCGCGAACCGTTCGGCGAGGTCGTCGTCGAACGTAGCGGGCAGCCCCCCGAAGCCGTCCTCGGTGCGCAGACCGGCCACGATCGGCTTCGGGTAGCCCGCGTCGACGTACCGGTAGTCGCTGCCGGAGTAGCGCACGTACCGCTCGCCGGAGAACAGGTAGGTCACCCCGCGCACGACCACCGCGGCGTCCACGATGTCGCTGCCGGAGCCGGTCAGGAACGGGTTGGTGGTGCGTCCCCACTGCTCACGGACGCGCCGCCGCGGCTCGGCGACCCCGCCGTGGTGGCGGACGAACCCGTCGGCGAAGAAGAAGTAGGTCGCCTCGTCGGCCCCGGTGAACGCGGTGACCAGACCCTCGACGGTGTCCT
The DNA here is from genome assembly GCF_012933445.1 of Actinoplanes sp. TBRC 11911. GTDB lineage: Bacteria > Actinomycetota > Actinomycetes > Mycobacteriales > Micromonosporaceae > Actinoplanes. The sequence continues at coordinate 96,702 of NZ_JABBNC010000013.1, read as the reverse complement.
TGCCGATGCCGCCGAGCCCGCGCCACAGCCGTTCCAGCGGGCGCGGGTAGGACCAGGTGCCGGCGGTCTCATGGTGCTGCACATAGTTGCCGCCGACGACGAACAGCAGGCTGTCGCCGCTGGTCAGCACGGCCGTCGGCGCGGTGAACCCGGCCGGGCGGTACCGATCGGGCAGCCCCCAGAAGCCGGCGCCGGTGGTGCGCGGATAGCCCGCGTCCGGCGTGGTGTAGTCGTGCCCGGAGTAGACGACGTACGGCATCGTCCCGTCGGCCTCCGCCGCCCCGAACACATAGGTGGTGCCTTCCCGGACGTACGCCAGAACGACGCGCGACAATCCGCCCCAGTGCTCGGCGATCGGCCGCGGCTCCTCGTCGAGCAGACCGTCGTACGCCTTGCCCTGGTACGCCACGAACTGCTCGCCGCTGAAGACGTAGGTCCGCCCGTCGGTGCCGACGAACGCGGCGTCCACCCGGTCGTCGTGGTAGAAGGCGTTGCGCGGCCGTCCCAACTCCTCGGCCAGCGGGAACTCGTGGCCGACGTCGACGCCGAAGCAGGACGTGCCCTGGAAGAGGTAGGTGTTGCCGTCGGTGCCGGCCAGGACGGCGTCGAGCCCGGTACGCCACGACACCGGCACGTCACGCAGGACACGCGGCCGTGACTCGGGCGTGCTCACGGTGGCGCCCTCGATCGCGCTGACCCGGTGCCAGCCGTCGGGTTGCTCGACGTGCGGCGCACCGTCCTCGACGAGGACACAGCCGACCACGGCCGGCACCACGGCGTCGTAGCGGCGGTACGGCGTGGCCGAGACCGAGTGGATCCGCCGTCCCCGCAGCAGGTAGACGGTGCCCCGGTCGGCGAAAGCGGCGTCGACACCGTCGAGGTCCGCGGTGAGCGCACCCAGACGCGGCTCGCCGGACAGCGCCGACAGCTTGCGCGGATAGCCGAGGTCGACGACGCCTGGCTCGGTCGCGAGGCCGGCCTCATAGTAGGGCCGCTCGGCGTCGGTGAGTACATGCGTGTATCGGACGAACTGGTCACCGGAGAACAGGTACGTGTACGTGGTGCCGGCCTTGTCCGGGTCGGGGAGCACCAGCGCCGCGTCGACCCGGCCGGTGCGGGCGATGTTGTTGGCCACGTTGCCCCAGAACGGGGTGATCGAGGCTGGGTAGCGGTCGTCGACGCGGGTGAATCCGACGCCGGAGTAGCGCGCATAGCTGGTGTCGCTGAACACGTAGGTCTTGCCGTCGGCGCCGACGAACGCGGCGTCCAGGTGGGTGAAGGGCAGGCTGTCCCAGTGCTCGTCGAGCGCACGCGGCTCGGACCACCAGCGCCGCTTGCTGTCGAAGACGACGAACTGCGGGCCCGAGAACAGGTAGGTCAGTCCGTCGCGGGCGGTGAGCACCGCGTCGACAGTGGCGAACGCGGCGCCCGGCGCGACGAGGTCGTCGGGCAGATTCCACCAGTTGCCGGTGACCGGGCGGGGGAAGCCGGCGTCGGGGGTGGTGTAGTCGCGGGTGGCGTAGCGGACGTGGAACGGCACCGTGGTGTCCTCGGTACAGCGCACCACCAGCCGTCGCTCGGTCCGCTCCCCAACCTTCACCTCGACGCGGCACAGCAGCAGGCCGATCTGGCCCTCGGCGTTCAGGCGCCAGTCGTCGGGCGAAACCCCGAACACCAGGGCGGTGTCGGCCACAGTGATCTCGTACGCCCGGAGGGCGCGGCGCACGGCACGTGGCGCACGGCCGGCCGCCAGCTCCGCCTCGCAGCCCTCGAAGGACAGCGTGCACAGCTCTCCCGCCGCGCCGAACAGGTAGGTGGCGCCGTCGAGCACGAACGCGGCGTCGACGCGGCGCAGCCCGCCCCAGTCGCCGGCGATCGCGCGCGGCCAGCCGACGTCGACGGTCGAGTAGTCCGCCGTCGAGTAGCGCACGTAACGGTCGTCGGAGAACAGGTAGGTGCGCCCGTCGAGCCCGGTGAACGCGGCCTCCACCCTGCCGCCGGGCAGGACCGTCCCGAGCCGGCCCCACCGCTGCGGGGTCGGCACGACCTCGTTGCCGGGGCTCAGCGCGGCCGTCTTGCCGTTCTTGAACAGGTGCACGACCTTGTCGACGTCGGCGAAGGCCGCCTCGACGCCGCCCTCGAACTCGACCGGCACGTCGCCGTAGTGCGTCTCGATCGTGCGCGGGTAGGCGTCGTCAACCCGCACGCCCGGCGCCTCGATGCTCGCGGAGTAGCGGAACACCTGGTTGCCGGCGAAGACGAGCAGGGCGTCCCCGGCGGCGTAGGCGGCATCGACCCGGTCCGCGCCGTGCAACGCGTTGGCGATGCGACCCCATTCACCGGTCACCGACTCGCCCACAGCGTCGCCGCGTACGGCAAGGAATTTGTCTCCGGCGAACAGATATGTCACGTCGTCGCGGCCGTGGAAGGCGGCGTCGAGCGACTCGCGGAAGCGGGCCGGCAGCGGCGTGGTGCGCCGCTCGTTCTCCCACCACTGCCCGATCCGGCGCGGATAGCCCTCGTCGACCGTGGTGAGGTTCGTGCCGGAGTAGCGCACGTACTGCTCGCCGCGGAACAGGTAGGTCCGCCCGGCGTCGTCGACGAACGCCGCGTCGATGCGCGGCGCGTCGTCGAACGCGTTGGTGACCACGCCCCACTCCTGCGTGGACGGGGCCCAGCGGGTACGGCCCGGCTCGCGCGCGAAGCTCCGAGGCGCAGCCTGGTCGTCGCGCCCGACGATCCATTCGGTGCCGGTCCCGTCGCGGAACGCGGCGTCGACCGTGGACAGTGAGCCCAGGGCCGGCGAGAGGTCGGCCAGGCTCCGCGATTCGGCGTCCAGGAGCCGGCCGTCGCGGTATTGCCACACGTTGTCGGCGTGGAAGAGGTACACGTTGCCGTCGGCGCTCTCCAGCAGCGCGTCGACACTGTCGACGCCCGTCGGCAGCAGCAGCGGCTCGGGGAACTTGCCGGTGAGGTCCTGGTCGATGAACGCCGCGTCGACCTCGGCCGGGTCCAGGTCGAGCCGCTGCGCCAGGCGCGCGAAGCCCCGGATCCGCCGCAGCGCCCGCCGCAGGTCGGGGTCGCTCCCGTCGGAGTCCAGGGCCGGCCCGACGATGAGGTCGAGCACCTGCTCGTGCCCGCCCGCGAGGGCCGCCGCGATGGCCCCGACCGTCGCCGCAGGCGCACCGAACGCGTCCCCGAGCACCTCGACGGCCGCCGCGCGCTGCCCGGCCACGACTCGGGCCAGCGAGGCGCCGATCTCCGCGACGGCGTCCCGGGTGGCGACCGCGACCCGGTGCAGCAGCACGAAGACGTCGGTGGTGAAGTCCTCCAGGCCGGCCAGCCGGAAGTCGGCGGCGTTGTAGACGCTCGCGAAATACTCGACGCGGGCCGGCGCGATCGCGTACGCCGGTGTCAGGAAGGCCGCCTCCACCAAATACGCCATGAGCTGGTCACGCTTGTCGCCAGGGAAGCCCAGGGTGGTCAGCGCCGCCGGGTCGACCCGGTAGGGCGCCGCGTCGGTGAGCACCTCACGCAGCCGGGAGGTGATGACGGCGCACTCGGCGGCGGTGAACCCGTCGAGCATCAGCACCCCGTCGGCGCCCGCGAACCCGGCCGGGTCGTCGGCGCCGGCCGGGTCGGCGAGGAAGGCCGCGGCTGCCGCGATGAGCCAGCCGTCGTCGAGGTAGACGCCGTCGAGCCGGTCGAGGACACGCCGGGCGGTGACGGCGTCGGCAAGCTCGACGAAGTCGTCCGCCTCCATCCGGTACAGCTCGGTGCGCCGCGCGGCGAGGGCAGCCTTGACGGCGTCGACGATCGGCCGCCGGTAGGCCAGCAGCTCGACGGCCAGCCCGAACTCGTCGGCCGCGCGCTCGAGAAGCCCGGCCGGGCCGGCCCAGCGGTCCTCGGCGTCGACGTGGCCGTTGAAGCGCAGGCTGTCCACGAGCGTCGTGCGCTGCTGGACGCTCAGCGGCAGGTCGTCGAAGAGCGCCGGATCGAACGGCGGCGCGTCCCCGGCGAACGCGGCCACCCGCCCGGCTAGCAGCGCGTGCACCTCGGAGGCGAGCCCGCCGAGATCGACGTCGACGCTGAACTCCGCCAGGTTGCCCGGCGCCCGGAAGAAGCCGGGGTCGGCGATCTGGCCGCTCGCGTCCAGGTAGCCGTGGAAGACCAGGTTGTCGTACAGCTCGGCGCGCTCGGTGTCGCTCAACCCCGTGAGCATGCCGAGGTCGGACGGGAAATACCAGGACGGATCCCCCGCCGCGGGCTCCTCGTCCTCGCCGGGGACCGGCAGCATGCCGGGGCCCTCGCAGATGGTGGCGATCATCTTGAAAAGCACATCCCGGTACGCCTCGAACGTGCCGGCCAGACGCAGGTCGGCGGCGTCCGCGGGCAGTCGCTCGGGCAGGATCACCGCTCCGGCGCCGAGATAGCCGCCCCAGCCGAGATTCGCGAGGATCTTCGCGGCGAGCCGGTCGCCCAGCCCGATGCCGGTGAGGTCCCCGTCGGCGACGATGGCTAGTTCCTCCAGCGCGCCGTGCGCGGTCGGGGCGACCTGCGCCGGGTCGAGGCGCACGACGCCGAGCGCCCCCTCCGGCGCGGCCGAGGTGACGACGTCGGCGACGACCTGGGCGGCCCGGTCGCCGAACCGCACCGAGCGGAACGTCTCGGCGGTGACCCCGAGCGCGTCGAACCGCTCCCGGAGGGACTCGAGGACAGCGGCGTCCTCGTCGCCGCCGCTCGGACCGGTCGGCACGCCGAGGATCAGGCAAAGGTCCCGGGCGTCGAGGCCCGCGTCGCTCAGCCAGCGGGTCAACGCGTACAGCTGCTGCATGAGCCAGAGCCCGGCGGGGACGTCGGCGCCGGCTAGGACGGCGTCCAGATCGGTGGCCGTCCCGCCGGTGTCGAGCAGGATCGGCAGCGGATTGAAGCGGCGGACCGACGGGTCGGCGCCGAGCGCGTCGAGCAGCGCGAAGAGCTCGTCGACGGACACGCCGAGCGCCGCGGTGAGCCGCCCGGCGCGGTGCAGCAGCGACAGCTCGGCGAGCCCCGGCTCGGGGCCCTCGAACAGTCCCGGCGCGGTGCCCGTCGCGCGGTCCCGGACGCGGGTCACCACGGCGGCGAGGTCTCGTTCGGTGAGGCCGACGGCGGTGGCGACGCGGCGGCGGTAGGCGGTGTTCGCGGTGGCCAGCATGTCGCCGGCGCAGCGCAGCACCGGGAGCTTCGCCCAGCCGGTGGGCAGGCGCCCCGGCCCCAGGAGGATCGGGTCGCCCGGGAAGGGCAGGTTGAAGACGCGGTTGAACAGGTCGTCCTCGTCCTCGTCCTTGTCCTCGTCGCCGGCGTCGAGGACGGGCATCGGCGCGACGAGGCTGACGATCACGTCGAGGGGCAGGTCGTAGGCGCGGCGCAGCCAGATGACGACCGCCACGGCGCGCAGGGCCGCCGCGTTGATCTGCCCGGCGCAGCACGTGCGCACCACGAGGTCGAGCTCGGTGAACGTGAGCCCGCTGCGGCGGGCGAGCCGGACGAACCGGTTGACGCGGTCGAACCAGGCCGGCGCCGGCGTGCCCACCAGGTGGTGCTCGGCCGCGTCCAGGGTGATCGCGGCGCCCGCCTGGCTGTACGGCCCGGCGAGCAGCTCGCGCAGCTCGGCCGCGGTCAGCCCGGTGGCGTGCCGGAACCGCGCGGCGTCGGCGAGTGTCGTCCACGCGTCCGCGGCGGTGCCGAGGTGGTAGCACTCGCGCAGCGCCTGCCCGTCGGCGAGCTCGGTGACGATGATGTCGGCGTCGGCGGGGCTCAGCCCAAGGTATTCGCGGGCGACCACGTCGGCGTCGACCTCGGTGGCGAACTGCCGGTACAGCTCGACCGGCTCGACCCCGAGCCGGGCCAGGTAGCGGCGCACCCGCTCGCGGCCGAACGAGAACGGCGCCACGAACGGGTACCGCAGCGTGGCCAGCATGCGCAGGGCTTCGACGTCGGTCTCGTCGGGGGTGGCGCCGTCGACCGGCTCGGTCCGCCCGGTCAGCTCGTTGCCGAGCACGTCGTTGACGATGTCGAGGTAAGGGATCTCGGTGTAGGTGTCGCGCCCGTCGAGCGGCACGTCGTCGAGGTCGGGCCGGCGCCGCCGTAGCGCCTGACCGGGTTCGCCGGTGGCCGCGATCTCGTCGGTGAGCTGAAGCAGGTCGGCGAGGTAGGCGGCGGGCGAGTACACCGACCGCGTCTCGTCCGCGGGCCGGATGTCAACCTCGCCGAAGAGCTGTTCGTAATTCGGCAGGGCGTGGTCCGTGCTCATGGATCCTCCTCAGTGGGCGGGCGTTCCCGAGCACGCGGGATCGCCCGCTGTGCCGTCGGCGGCTTGCGGGTCTGGGGATCTCGTCGCGGGTGCGGCATGACCGGCTCACGCGGTGACGCCGGTCGTTGGGCCTCTCGTGCACGCTAAACGGTGCGAGGGGTCAGATACATCGCCCGATCATCTGAGCGTCATTAACCGATCGCCGTGAGTGACGCTTGTGGACGCTGCTATCCGCTGATCCAGTGCGCACCGCGCCAGATCGACCGCCTCGGCGACCCAGGCGGCTCGGCCGATGGGACGCACTCCGGCTCTCTTCACCGGACGCTATCCGCGGTCGCTGTTCGACTACATGGTGGGCGTCGGCCGGTGGGCACTCCGCGTACAGGCCTACGCGTTCCTGCTGGTCACCGACCGGTACCCGCCGTTCAGCCTCAGGTGATGATCTCCCGGTTCCCGGCCTTTTCAGCACAGCGTCATCGCCGTTTCAGGGCGTCCGAGCAGGCTGCCGACGGGCCGTGGTGGCGGAAGGGCCGCCATCGCGAGCCCGGAGGGGGAGATCGTGTTACCGAAGAGGATATTCAAGATACTGACGGCCGCCGTCGGCGCCGCGCTGATCGCGGTGGTCGCGACCGCCGGACCGGCCCAGGCGGACACCGACCCGACGACCACCACGCTGACGTTGTAGTCCAGCGTGGTCGTCGAGACCGGCGAGCCTGGTCAGCACGGCGTGCTCGCGGCGTAGGCGGGCGACCGCATCCGCCCGGTGGCAGTCCAGGCCGGCGTGCGGCCGCGCCTCGCGCAGCACGACCTTCTCGCCGGCGGCGTTGCGGGCGAGATATATGCCGCCGCCGTTGGAGACCTGCAGGGCCTCGTCCACCCGGTACGGGAAATCCACCGGCCCGCCGGAGCGCCGCGCGGCCAGGTGCGGCCGCAGGATCGCCGGAATCTCCACCCACGGCGGTACGGCGAAGACCGGTCCGCGGTGATCGGGGACGAGCTCACCGCCGACGTCCTCGATCGCCGGCACCGCCTCGTCGTTCTCACCCGGGCACCACATCCGCACGTGGGCGCCGTAGCGTGCGTACAGCGGTCCGCGCCGATCCGCAGCGCGCCCGGCACGAAAGGCCCCGACATGCCGGCCAGCCGGGCGGACAGCTCGGTGATCGCACACTCGAACTGCCGGTCGTCCCGCGGATACAGCGTGACGAGCTTTCCGCTGGAGCCCGGCCCGGCGTTCCGGGAATTGACCATGGTGAGGACGTCGGCGCTGCGCAGGAACTTGAAACTGAGGCAGTGCGTCGTGCAGTAGTCCCAAACGGTGTGGAGGCAACGGACCGCCTCGGGAACGGTGACCGAGATGTGGATTTTCCAGCCTTGCCGGGGCGCGCGCCCGGCCGGTGCGGCGAGGCCGACCCACAGGTCCGCTTCCCCGCGCCGCCAGCCGGCCGGCGCGGGACGGTCCGCCTGCTCGAACCGGCTGTCACCGTCACGGATGCTCGGCGAGGCAGTAGAGCCAGCCCCTCGAAGACATCACGGGAGTCATGGTCCAGGCGCCGCTGAAAGGTGCCTGAGGTGGCGCGGAAACGGGCTATCAGGATGACCTCGCCGAGGTCGCGCATGACACGTCGTCCCATCGCAAACTCTTCAGCTACCTGACCGCGGATGTCGCCGACGAGTACATCGCGATCATGCGGCTGTTCACCGGCACGCTGCTGACGGATCTGTCCGCGGCCGAGGTTGCCGCTCAGCTGCGTGACCGTGACCTTGACATCGACCCCGATGTGGCCGTGGACCGCTGCAAGCAGCTCGTGCTGTGGGGCAACCTGGTGCGGTCGGTGCGCGAGACCCGGGTCCCGACCGCCCGAGATCCGGCGGCGCCGGGCGGCCTGCGCCGACACCGTGGGATCCGGAGCTGGCAACGGCCATGTCGGCACGCGGTCTGGCGCCCGATCGGGCGAACTGCTTACCTCCTTGTTGCTGCTCGGCGGCCTGATAATCTCTCTTTCGGCCGTTAGCGGGCGGGTCCGGCATGGTCGATGTTGGACACGCGGAGATTGAGCTAGATGCTCCCTGGCCAGGTCATATGCACCCGCTGTGCCTTCGGTTCGGGTCTCGATGCGGCTTGACCGTTGGGCCCAACTCGAATGTCCATCATGAACGGTGACGACACATCTTCGACACGTACGCTCCGGTCGCCCTGCTGGTGATGGTCTGCCGTGCGAGCCATTCGTCGAATCGCTGGGAGGGCGACGGGCCGGGAGATGTAGTAGCCCTGGATGGCGTGGCAGCCGCCGGCGTCGAGTTCGTCGCGGGTGGCGCGTTCGTCGATGGGCGGGGTTTTCAGGTACGCCATAGCGAAGTACCCGGTGCCGAAGTCGTCGATGGAGAGGTGTACGCCCAGGGTGTGTACCCCCCCGCGAGGATGCGATGAGCGCCCCCGCGATGCTCAAACTCAGCAGTTTCCTCATGCGTTCGACGCTAGGGATCCGCGCTCGACGAGTCAGGAGCGCCAGCACCCGGGCCCGGGTGCTGCTGGCCGCAGCACGCCCCCAGGGTCAGGGGCATTCACCCGGGAAGGACCGGATGAATGCCCCTGAGTCTCGTCAGGCCGGGACGAGCGATCGCCGGCGAGCCAGCAGCGGCGCCACGTTGAGCAGCAGCCCGGCGAGTGCGATCCCGAGGACCAGATTCAGGCCGGGCCGGAACGAGGTGAAGTCGCGACCGGCGATGCTGATCACGGCGGTGGTCACGGCCAGGACGAACGCGGTGCCGATCTGTCCGCTGGACTGCACCAGACCGGATGCCAGGCCGTGTTCCTGCGGGGCGACGCCGTACGTGGCTTGACCCATGATCGCGCTGTAGCCGAAGGCAAAACCGATGCCGAGCAGAACCATCGTCGGCAGAATCACTCCCCCGTACGTCGGGTGGTGGCCCGACGCGATGCGCATCCAGAGGTAGCCCGCACTGAGGAACGTAAGGGCGGCGCCGATCAGTGGTCCGGTGCCGAACCGGGGGATGAGCCGCGCGACCGGCAGCGAGCCGAGCGCCACGATCGCCGGTCCGGGCACCAGACCGACCGCGACCCGCAGCGGCGACCAGTGCAGACCGTCCTGCAGGTAGAGCGTCATGATGAACTGGAAGCTGATGAACGATCCGAACAGGGCGGCCATGCTCAGATTCGCCCGCAGGATCGGCCCGCTCTTCAGGATGGCAAGACGCACAAGTGGCTGAGCCACCTTGTTCTCGATGATGACGAACGCGATGAGCATGATCAGCGCGATCGCGAGCAAGGCGATGGTCAGCGAGTCCCCCCAGCCTCGGCTGGGTGCGCTCACCACGGCGTAGACGGCGAGCAGGGTGCCCGCGACGAGCGTTACCGCGCCGCCCAGATCCTGACGCGCCCTGGCCGCCGGACCGTCCTTGGCGATCAGTGCCACCCCGGCGATGAGGGCGGCCAAAGCGAGCGGTACCGGGATCAGGAAGTCCCATTGCCAGCCGAGACTGGTCAGAAGACCACCGATGATCAGCCCGGATGCGAATCCGCTGGCCCCGAAGATCGTGAAGATCGACAGGGCGCGGTTGCGGGAGCGGTCGTCGCGGAAGGTCGACAGCAGGATCGCAAGTCCGGTCGGCGCGGTGAACGCGGCCGCTACACCCTTGACGAACCGGGAGACGATCAGCAGATCGCCGTTGTGAACCAGGCCGCCGAACACGGATGCGGCCGCGAAGACGCCGAGCGCGATCAGGAAGACGCGGCGCCCGCCGAGAAGGTCGGCGATGCGTCCGCCGAAGAGCAGCAGCCCGCCGTAGCCGAGCACGTAGGCGTTGACGACCCACTGCAGCGATGCGGTTGACAGGCCCAGGTCGGAGCCGATGGATGGCAGGGCCACACTCGCGATGGACAGATCAAGCCCGTCCAGGAACAGGGCGGTACAGAGCACCGCCAGAACGATCCAGAGCCGTACGGGCCAGCGCTGTCCGGCCGGCACTACGGCAGATTCAGTACTCACAAGATCCCCCACGTCGATCCAGCTTAATAAGAACGACCAGTCGTTCTACTAAAAAATAGTACGACTGGTCGTCCTAACTTCCAACCGTGGCGGACCGCTTTGAGAGGCGAGCCACATCGGCCCGAAAGCGACAACCCCGCCCGTCAGCAGCTGACGGGCGGGGTTGTCGCAGGCGAACTCGTTGGTTACGTGGTCGCCGCGGCGCTCAGGTACGCGTTGATGCTGCGCCGGGCTCGATCGAGATCTGTCGCGTCGTGGTGCAGCGTGTAGCGCTCGTTGGCCAGGTGCAGGAAGGCGTTGATGTCGAACGCGGCCTGTTCCGGGTCGACCGTCTCCCGGAAGAGGCCCTCGGCGCGTGCCGCGGAAACCTGCTCGGACAGATTCCGCATCCACTCGTCGTCAAGCACCGTAAGACGGTCCAGGACCGGGCCTGGCCTGGTGTCGAACTCGGCAGTGGCCGACGCGAAGAAGCAGCCGCCGGGAAAGACGTCGCCTCCGATCAAGGTCAGGAAGCCTTCGGCCAGCCCGCGAAGCCGAGCGACCGGATCGTTCTCGCGCAGCGCGGGCTCGATGATCTCGCGCCCGTACACCTCCCACGCTGCCTCGATGGTGGCGAGTTGCAGCTCTTCCTTTGAGCCGAAGTGGGCGAAAAGACCGCTTTTACTGAAGCCGGCTTTGTCGGCGAGCCGGGCGATCGACAAGCCCTCGAGGCCCTCGACGGTGGCCAGCCTCGCGGCGGCGTCCAGGATCATCCGCCGGCTGCGTACGCCGTCCTCTCGAATCCGACGATCCTGGCGCTTGCGGCCCGGCGTGTCCTGGGCTGGCGGGTTGGCGGCGGTCCCCGGGCGCGCTCTGGAACCGCTAGGGGTCGTCGAGGCCGCTGCTGGGGCCATTCGCACGCGTTCGTCGTCAGCCATGCGTCAATACATAGCACGACCGGTCGCTTTCCGCCACCCTGAGAAAGTACGTCCGGTCGTGCTATGAGAGGGATCACTTCTGATTGATAGAACGATCGATCGTGCTAGCTTGGATGCTGGATTGAGTCAGCAACTCAGCCGAACACGCACACGGAGGATTTGACGTTGTCCAGCTCACAGAAGCCTGCGCTCGTTTTGTATCACGGTGCCTGGCACAAAGAGTCGATGTGGAATGTCCTGCGCAACCATCTCCACAACTACGACGTGCACACGCTGCAGAACCCGTCCAGCGCCAACGTTCCGCCGTCGCAGCTGGGCGATCTCTACGACGATGCCCGAGCCATGCGCGAAAAGGTCCTGAGCATCGACGGCCCGGTCGTGGTAGTCGCGCATTCCTATGGCGGAGCGCCGGCCACCGAGGGATTGGCCGGCCTTGGCGACAAGGTCAAGCGCATTCTCTACCTGCACGCGTTCATGCCCGATGTCGGCGAGTCGCTGGTCACGGCGAACAGGGGACTGGATTGGTGGTGGGGTACGAACATCGTCGACCAGGGCGCCTACGAGATGCTCCACGCGGAGCGCATTTTCTACTCCGACTTCGAACCGATGGCCGCCGAGATGGCCGCCGCCGACCTCACCCCGCATTCGGTGAAGTCATTCGAGCAGCCGATCACCAAGGCCGCCTGGCGTGAGATTCCGAGCAGCTACGTCATCGGGGAACAGGACCACGCGGTGCCCAAGGAGGCTCGCGAGTTCATGGCCACCCGCGCCCAGCACATCTACCGCGTCGACAGCGGCCACTCGTCGTTCATCAGCCAGCCCGACCGCATCGCCCGCTTCATCCACGAGGAATACCTCCGGCTCGACGCATAACGAAATCACAGGTGGACGCCCGTTGCCGGTCTGCCCGATGAGCGGCCGGCAACGGGACTCCTCGGGCGAAACGGAACGAACCCGTGACCCACTACGACTATGTGATCGTCGGCGCCGGATCCGCGGGCAGCGTCCTCGCGACCAGGTTGTCCGAAGAGCCGGACACTCGGGTGGCGTGGACGAACACTCGGAGGCTCCAGCAGCATCAATGCGATGGGTACACGGCTTGGACGGCCTTCGCGTCGTGGAGGCCTCGATCATGCCCCGGCTGGTCTCCGTCAACACCAACGCCGCCACGATCGCGATCGCCGAAAAAGCAGCTGACCTCATCCGAACGAGGTAGGCCGCACATGGGGGGCAGCCGGCTGACGAGCCGACTGCCCCGCTCTGTCACGCGGCGGTGAGGCTGAATGACTGCCGGGTCGACCCGTCACAGGTGCGTTGCTGCAGCTGCACGTTGTCCGCGGTGGAGCCTCCTGGGACTTCGAGGCATTTGCCGCTGTTTTTGTTGATGAAGTGGTAGGTGTTGGTGGTTTCGAAGACCGGTGTCCATTGCTGGTTGGTGCCGGGGGTGCTGGTGGCGACCCACAGTTGGATGGGGGCGGCGTCTGCTGTCGACCGGTCAAGCACGTCCCAGGAGCGGGTGGCGTCGAGGTGGCTGTTGATCCGGTCGACTCCGTTTCCGAGTGATTGGAATTGCCATTGCTGGGTGGTGGTCGAGTTGCAGGCGGCCTGTTGGACGGCGGTGCCGTCGGTGCCGGTGCGGGCGGTGACGCATTTGCCGCTGCTCTTGGAGGTGACCGTGTTCCACCCCGACGGAACGGTCGCGGCCGGCAGCGCCCAATGTTGACCGGTGGCGCCGGAGTTGCAGGGGTAGACCTGTAGTTCGGTGCCGTCGGTGGTGGAGTTGCCCGGGGTGAGCAGGCAGGTGGCGGATTTGCCGTTGACGAGTCCGCCGAACGAGTTCACCGTCCACTGCTGCGCGGTCGAGCCGTCGCAGCTGTCCAGGGTGACGCGTGCGCTGTTAGCCACGAAGCCGTTCCAGAGGGTCGCGCATTTGCCGGCCACCCACAACGACTTGTCCGCCGCGGGCACCCATTTCTGGGTCGGCTTCCCGCTGTCGCACTTCTGCAACGCCACGCCTGCCGCGTCCGTCGCCGTGTCGCCGGTGACGCCCACGCACATGCCGCCGACGCCGGTGATCGGGCCGGCCGGTCCGGCCGGCTGCGGCTTGATCTGCGGGCTGGTGCCGTCCGGCACCAGCCACTGCTGGCCGATGTCGCCGCCGTTGCACGGGTACATCCGCACGGCGGAGCCGTCCGTGAGCACCTTGTGGTCATCGGTCAGGCAGGACGGGGCTGCCACGTTGACCACGTTGCCGTTCGCTCCGACGGTGAACTTCTGCCGGTCGGAGCCGTCACAGGTCGCCAGCGTCACCGGGCGGGTCATCGTGTTACCCCCGCCGTCGGCGCAGAACCCGCCGTTCCACAACGTACCGTCGGTGCCGAGGGTGAACTGCTGGGTCGCCGCACCGTCACACTTGTTCAGCGCCAGCGCGGCACCAACCCGTGCCGTCCCGGTCAGGTCGGCGCACAACCCTTCGTAGCCGACCAGCTGACCGGACTTCCCGGCCGGCGGCGGAGGCGGCGGTGGCGGCGTTCGCTGCGTCTCGGACCAGGAGTCGAACGAGGCTTGGCCGCCCGGGAACTGGACGGTGACCACGTGACTGCTCCGCGCCACCAGGACGAACTCGCCCCCGGCCACCGTGGTGGAGGCCGTTGGCGGCACGGTAACCAGTGGACCGGCCACCCCGTCCACGGTGAACCGCAGCGTGGTGCCCGCCGGCGCGGCGACCTTGGCGGACAGGTCGACGGTGCCTTCCATACCGACGGCCTGCCAGGTCAGCGCCTCGTTCGGCTGGATCTGAGTGACGCTCCAGCCGCTTGCCTGCCGGGTGACGTCGAGGTCCCCGGTCCGATACGTCCCATCGTTGCCCGGGGTGGCGCCGGTGACCGCGTCGGCCGACTCGGCCTCGACGGTCATCGTGGCCGGGAACGGGTCGGTCGCGTACCGTCGCAGCCCGTCGATCATCTGGTTCGGGAAGTCGACGTGGCGCTGGTCGTAGGTGCCTTCCGCGGCCCGGGCCAAGAGCGCGTTCTCCTCGGCGTCGGTGAATCCCTCGACGAGGGTGGCGTTGGCACCGGCGTTCACCGTGGCCTCGAGGTTGTCCGCGAGCGCCTGGCCGTGCCGCGGGTCCTCGACCATGTTCGTGGTCGCGTTGACGACGTTGAATCCGGGCGTCGCGACGCCGTACGACTTGCCCGAGGTGGCCGCGGTGTGCGGGGAGGCAACCCGGAAACCGTCGACGTTCACCGTGCCGCCGGTGGCAACCACCTTGATCGTGTGCAGGTCATCGGTCAGCCCGGTTTTACTGAAAACCGCTTGCTGCACCTGTACGCCCGTGCCGGTGCCCAACGTGACATGCGCAGCGGGCTGGTTGTCCAGATACACATCGGCGGTGCCCAGGCCCGGACCGGTCTCGGCCAGGTAGTCGATTCCGGTGCCGTAGAAGGGATAGCTGACCGTGGCGCCCGCGGTGCTGGTCTGGTGCAGGGTGCTGCCGTAGTCGCCGAGGCCGGTCGACGGGTTGGTCCACCCGGCCGGGAACGTGAGCACCTTGTCGTCGGCGATCGGCTGGTAGGTGACCAGCGAACGACCGGCCGGGACCCCGAACCAGTTGTTGATCCCGTCGGCCTGGGCGACCACGCTCGGGTCCTGCGTGAACCAGCTCTGGTCGAGGTTGTAGAACAGGTCGGTGCCGAACTCGGTCTTCGCCTGCTGCCGCGCGTATCGCAGCAGCCGCGACTCGTTTCCGTTTCCCGGGTTCGTGATGAAGGGCTGGTTCATCGACCACTCGTAGACGACGGGCCGCCCATCCATCTTGTAGCGCATGTCGTCCGGCACCTGGGCGAGGAACTCGCGCAGGTTGCGGTCCCAGTAGTACTCGTAGCCGCCTTCGCCGGTGCCGTCGGTGTCGCCGAGGTCGAACGGCGGGTCGTAACCACCGGTGTGGTGCTTGGCCCGGTTCTTCGCGTCGGTCAGCGATGCCGGGGTGTCGTCGAACGCGGCGATCTTGAGTCGGTCTCCGACGCCGCGGCGTTTGATCGCGGCCACCAACTCGCCGAGCAGGCGCGGGTCGCCGCCGCCGTCCGGCACCACCGAACCGGGGGTGAAGCCGCGCAGGACCGGGGCGACGAAGTCGACGCCGGCGTCGGCCAGTTCCTCGACATAGTTGTCGAAGAAGGCTGGCATGTCATTCACGTTCGCCCGGAACATCGGGGTGTTGTAGACCGTTCCGCTGCTGCTGTACGGCCCGCCGTGCAGGAAGTCCTGGGGCATGCCGAACGTCACACCGAGCGTTCCGGTACGACTCGGGTCACGGCCACTGACGGCGGTGCCGGTGCCGGTGCCGGTGCTGGCGCCGGTCGCGGCCGACGCGGGGGGACCGCCCACGACGGTGAGGACGATCGCCGCCAGTCCGGCGACCGCCATCCATTTTCGCTTGCTTCTCAAGCTTCGAGCTCCTTGAACGAGGTGGGTCCCCGGCCGGGCACGGCCGGGGACCCGGGGAACGGTCTGTCAGGCGACGGCGGTGAGGCTGAACGACTGCCGGGTCGACCCGTCACAGGTGCGTTGCTGCAGCTGCACGTTGTCCGCGGTGGAACCGCCTGGGACTTCGAGGCATTTGCCGCTGTTCTTGTTGATGAAGTGGTAGGTGTTGGTGGTTTCGAAGACCGGTGTCCATTGCTGGTTGGTACCGGGGGTGCTGGTCGCGACCCACAACTGGATGGGGGCCGCATCAGCTGTCGACCGGTCGAGCACGTCCCAGGAGCGGGTGGTGTCGAGGCGGCTGTTGACCCGGTCGACTCCGTTGCCCAGTGATTGGAATTGCCATTGCTGGGCGGTGGTCGAGTTGCAGGCGACTTGCTGCACGGCGGTGCCGTCGGTGCCGGTGCGGGCGGTGACGCATTTGCCGCTGCTCTTGGAGGTCACCGTGTTCCACCCCGACGGCGTGGTGGTCGCGGTGGTGGCGGGCAGTGTCCAGTGCTGGCCGGTGGCGCCGGAGTTGCAGGGGTAGACCTGCAGTTCGGTGCCGTCGGTGGTGGAGTTGCCCGGGGTGAGCAGGCAGGTCGCGGACTTGCCGTTGACCAGGCCGCCGAACGAGTTCACCGTCCACTGCTGCGACGTCGAGCCGTCGCAGGTGTCCAGGGTGACTCGTGCGCCGTTGGCCACGAAGCCGTTCCAGAGAGTCGCGCACTTCCCGGCCACCCACAACGACTTGTCCGCCGCGGGCACGAACTTCTGGGTGGGTTTTGCGGCGTTGCAGTTTTGCAGCGCGAGGGCGGCGCCATCGGTGGCGATGTCGCCGGTGACGCCGACGCACATGCCGCCGACCCCGGTGATCGGACCCGCCGGACCGGCCGGCTGGGCCTTGGTGCCTGGTGTGGTGCCATCGGGCACCATCCACTGCTGGCCGCTGTCGCCGCCGTTGCACGGGTACATCTGCACGGCGGAGCCGTCCGTGAGCACCTTGTGGTCGTCGCTGAGGCAGGACGGCGCCGCGACGTTGACCAGGTTGCCGTTTGCTCCGACGGTGAACTTCTCCCGATCCGAACCGTCACAGTTCGCCAGCAGCACCGGACGGGTCATAATGTCCCCGCCCCCGTCGACGCAGAACCCGCCGTTCCACAACGTGCCGTTCGTGCCGAGGGTGAACTGCTGCGTCGCCGCACCGTCACATTTGTTCAGCACCAACGAGGTGTCGATGGTCGCGGCCGAGCTCAGATCGGCACACAACCCCTCGTAGCCGACCAGCTGACCGGACTTGCCGGCCGGTGCGGGCGTCGAGATCGGCGGATTCCCCCCGATCGCCACGGCGAAGAGGTGGTTCATACCGATCCGGCTGTTTCCGTCGACCTCCACGTTCGGCAGGATCACCGCGGCCACGGTCTTGTCGGCGTGCAGAGCCACCGTCGTCGCGTACAGACCGACGGCGTGCTGCTGGTGGGTGCCGTTGCTCTGGTTGAGATAGGGCAGGTTCTTCACCGTCGTGTTGCCCACACCCGGCTTGGTGGTGTCGGCGAACCAGTCGGTGAAGTCGATCCCGTACGGCTGCGTGCTGCCGTCGGTGTAGACGATGGTGCCGGTGCCGCTGGTCTTGCCGCTGCTGGCCGCGCCCAGGAACGCGAGCTTGGTGCCGCGGCCGGTGATGCTGATCGCCTGACCGCGCGAGTCGACGACGTTCTTGGTACCCGGTGCCGCCGACGGCCACGTGAAGGTGACCACGTCGAACGGCACCTTCCCGCCCGGGGTGATGCCCGCCGCGGCGAGTGCCTGCGCCGAGTAGCTGTTGCCGCCGCCGTCGAACTTGCCCGGCGCGGTGTTCGCATCGTCGGTGGTGCCTATCGTCGTCGCCGCGGACGCCAGATCGGCGTACGGGATATTGAGGGTTTGCGAATCGTCCGCGGCTCCGCCGTCGTAGGTCGCGGACGCCGACGCGGTGAACGAGCCCGGCCCGGTCCCCGCGGGTGCGGTGACCCGCCAGGTGGTGGTCAGAGTGGCGCCGGGGCTCAGGCTCGCGGAGGTGGTCGCCGTCGTGGCATCCGCGGTCCATCCGGCAGGCAGGGTGAGCCCGACGGTGAGGTTCGTGATCGGCGACGTGGTCGCGTTGACGAACTTCGTGGTCGCCGTGCCGGCGGTGCCCGCCTTGAGGAGCGGGTCGGCGGTCAGGCGGAGCTTGTTCTGCACGACCAGCGGCGTGGTGCCGCTGACCCCGCCGACGGTCACCTTGATCGTGGTGACACCGTCATTGCGGGCGGTCACCACACCATTGGTGTCCACGGTGGCGACGTCGGGGTTGCTGCTGGCGTAGGTGGCAGCGGTTTTCGACAGATCGACGAAGGACTCGTCGGTCGCGGTCGCGGTGACGATGTCGTCGGCGGCCGGTTGCACCGTGCGGTGCTCCTTGGCCGGATCGGTGTCGTCGGCGAGCCACGGATTGTTCCCGCGCAGGTCGATCTTGTCGCCGGCGTTGGCGACGATCTGACCCGGGTTGACGGTGACGGTCTTGACCTTCGGCGTGAGCGTCCCGGTGACCGTGACGGTGGTGCTGCTCGAGGTCGTGGCCGCGTCGGTGCCGAGCCGCAGCGCGTAGGCGCCGTTGTCGACCTTCTCCCGGGAGGTGGTGTTGTCCCACCGGCTCAGGCCGGCCGCCTTGATCGCCAGCGTGACGTGCTGGGTCGCGCCCGGCTGAAGCACGCCGGTGTTCTTGAACGCGACCAGCCGGGTCTTCGGCAACTCGACACCGGAGACCGTGAACTGCGGCGCGGCGTAGATCTGCGCCACCGTCGAGCCGGCCACACTGCCCGAGTTGGTCACGTCGAACGAGACGGTGACGGTACCGTCCGCGGTGATGCTGCTCTGGTCCGCCCGGATCGGCGAGTAGGTGAAGGTGGTGTAGCTCAGCCCGTAGCCGAAGGGGAACTGCGGCTTCACGGTGAGATATTGGTACGTCTGACCGAGTCCACCCGATTCCGAGGGGGTCAGGCCGTAGTCGTCCGGCGCGGCGAGCTGGCTGTCACCGGTGTACCAGGTGATCGGCAGGCGCCCCTGGGGGTTCTGGGCCCCGAACAGGACGTCGGCGAGCGCGTCACCCTGCAGCTGGCCGTTGTAGCTGCTGTAGAGCACCGCGGGCAGCTTCGGCAGCCGAGCGGAGATGTCCACCGCGCCCACCGACTGGATGTCGAGAACCACGTTGGGGTTCCCGAGCGCGGTCACCTTGTCGATCAGTGAGTTCTGATTGCCGGGCAGGGCCAGGGTGGTCCGGTCGCGGCCCTCACTGGCCGTGTCGTGGTCGGTGCCGACGACCAGCACGACCAGCTTCGCTGCCTTGATCGCGTCGGTGGTCGCGGTGCTCAGCACCGCGTCGGTGGTGGCGGTGGTGCTGGTGCCGGCCGCGTCGACCACCACGCTGGCGTTCGGGTTGGCCGCCTTGACCCGGTTGGTGATGCCCTGCGCCATCGAGACCTGCTGCGTCGGGTTGTTGCCGTAGCTGCCCAGGTTGACCACGCCGGCCAGGTTGCCGAGCACGACCACCTTGTCCGGGAGGGACGCGGGCAGCAGCGGCTTCCCGGCGACGGGATCGTTCTTGAGCAGCACCATGGACTCGTCGGCGGACTTGCCGGCCAGCGCCACGTGCGCCGGGCTCTGGATCTGCGCCTTGGTGAGCGAGGTCCAGGGGTCGCTGGACGGCGGGTCGAACTCGCCGGTCTTCATCCGCATGGTGAAGACCCGAACCAGGGCGGTGTCGAGAACGCCTTCGCTCAGGATGCCCGCGCCGATCGCGGCCTCGATGTTCTGCGTGGTCATCTCGTCGCCGCTGCAGTTCACGTCGTTGCCCGCGCGCAGCGCGTACGCCTGACCACCGGCGGTCGCCGGGAGTTTGGTGCCCGTCGAGGAGTTGACCCAGTTCTGACCGCTGATCGTGAAGCCGGAGCCCGGCGGCACCCAGTTGTGGCCGCCCGACGTGGTACCGACACCGCCACAGTCGGACGTGACGAAGCCGGTGTGGCCGTACGTCTTGCGAGCCAGCTCGTCGAGCGTGTGCGTGTTCGCGACCGCCGGAGTGTCGTTGATCGCGTTGTACGAGGACATCACGCCGGCCGGGTGCGCGTTCGCGATGACGTCGCTGAACTGCTGGGTGTAGTAGTCGCGCAGCTCGCTCTCGCTGACGTCCGAGCTGATCGAGGTACGCCCGTTCTCGACGTTGTTCAACGCGTAGTGCTTCGCCGTGGCGGACGCCTTGAGATACCCGTTGATCGGGGTTCCGTCCGGGTTCTCACCCTGGAAACCGGCGATCCACTGGGTGGCCAGGGTGCCGGTCAGGAGGGGATCCTCGCCGAACCCTTCGTCCTCGCGGCCCCATTTCGCATTTCGCGCCATGTTGATTGTCGGCGCGAAATAGTTGAGTGACCCCTGCTGGTTCTGGTCCGGCCCGATATTGTTCTGCGAGACATTCCAGAGGCTCTTGTCGAGAAAGCCGCGGGCCTCGTCGCTGATGGCGCTTCCCGTGCCGTATGTCAGATCCGGATCCCAAGCCGCGGCGGCGGCCAGATTGGTCGGGAATCCGGTGGCGTGGACGCCGTTGGTGCCCGGGCCGCCGCGCACGTTTTCGCCGAGCGAGTTGACGCCGTGCAGCGCCTCATTCCACAGGTGATACTCGGGGACCTTGAGACGCGGGATCGCGGGCTCCTGGTTGGTGACGAGCTGCCGGACCTTCTCGTCCAGCGTCATCCGGGAGACCAGGTCAGCCGCGCGTTCCTCCGGCGTGAACCGGGGGTCCAGATAAATGGGGGTCGGGGCAGTACTTGCCTGTGCGGAAGGACTTACGGCAACGGAAACGAAGCCCGCTGCGGCGAGCGCGCTCGCGAAGAATGCCAACTTACGTGGAGATCTCAATCGAACCGCCGAATCTTCGACTATCTATAATGAAAATTCCGCATGGCAGTCTTCAACAAGGGTCGGCAAGCGGACAATGTGGCTGGCGTCACCTCGTGGTCCGTGAATTCTCCCGGCCGGGCGTGCCGCGGTAGCTCGTTTCTCCGGGGAGAGAACGGCGCGGACGGCGCGTGACCAGTGCCATTGTCGCGAAGAAGATGCTCGCCCACGCACGCATCAGTCGGGGTGGATCGGGCGCGGATGAACATGGCGAATGCGTTTTGCGGCTCTTGGTGGCTCCAGGGAACCCATGATGGGGGGAGTCCAAAGTGGCGATCGGTGCAAGATCCACCTCGCCATGAGATCAACAACAACGACGAGAACGACCGATCGTGCTATGTAATGCATCACTATCTGTCGAAGAAACGACCGATCGTGCTAACTTGGTTTGCGGGAGGCGTGGACGACCACCTCTCCCGAACCCGCAAACGAAGGAATGACGTGTCCAGCTCAGCAAAACCCGCACTCGTTCTTGTTCACGGCGCATGGCACAAAGAGTCCATGTGGAACCTCTTGAAGACATACCTACACAACTACGACGTGCATACCCTGCAGAACCCGTCCAGCGCCGTGGTGCCCCCGTCCGAGCTCGGCGATCTTTACGCTGACGCACGCACCATCAGGCAGAAGGTCGAAAGCATCGACGGACCGGTCGTCGTGGTCGCGCACTCCTACGGCGGTGCTCCGACCACCGAGGGCTTAGCCGGCATGGAAGACAAGGTCAAACGGATCCTGTATCTGAACGCGTTCATGCCCGACGTCGGCGAATCGCTGGTCAAGGCCAACGCCGGTCTCGACTGGTGGTGGGGCACCGACATCATCGACCAGGGCGCGTACGAGATGCTGCACGCGGAACGGATCTTCTACTCGGACTTCGACCCGATGGCCGCCGAGATGGCGGCAGCCGACCTCAGCCCGCATTCGGTGAAGTCGTTCGAGCAAGAGATCACCCAGGCCGCCTGGCACACCATCCCGAGCAGCTACGTCATCGGCGAACAGGACCACGCCGTGCCCAAGGAGGCCCGCGAGTTCATGGCCACCCGTGCCGAGCACGTCTATCGGGTCGACAGCGGGCACTCCCCGTTCATCAGCCAGCCCGACCGCGTCGCCCGCTTCATCCACGAGGAATACCTCAAGGTGACGTCCTGATCGGGACCATGCATGTCACCGTCGTGCCTCCGCCCGGCGGGCTGTGCACGTCGAAGCTTCCGCCCAAGGCCTCGATGCGGTCCTTGAGTCCCAATAGTCCCGAGCCGCGTTTCGGGTCCGCACCACCGATGCCGTCGTCGTGGACGCGCAGGGTCAACATTCCGTCGGCTGCCTCCGCTTCCACGTCCACGCCCGAGGCTCGGGCATGCTTGGCGGCGTTCGTGAGTATCTCGGTGACCACGTAGTACGCGCCGATCTCGACCGGCATGGGTAGCCGTCCTTCGATCCGGACGTCGACCTTCAACGGCAGCGGAGAGCGTCGGCGTAGCGCGCGAAGGGCGGCCCGCAGACCGGACTCGGACAGGACGGCGGGATGAATACCGTGGGAGAGTTCGCGCAACTGGTCGATGACGGTCATGCATTCGGTGACCGCATCCGACAGTTCGTCGTGCGCCTCATCGCGCGCGGCCGCTTCGGTCGCCGCCGAGCGCAACCGCAACGCGAGGGTGACCAGGCTTTGCTGAGCGCCGTCGTGCAGGTCGCGTTCGATGCGCCGGCGGGCTTCATCGGCGGCGGCGACGATACGGGCGCGGGAGACGGTGAGCTCGTCGCGGATCTGAGCGCCCGCTACGGCGGTGGCGATCAGTTCGGTGAATTCGGACATGCGTGATTCGAGGCCGGCCGGCAGCGGACCACGGCTGCTGCCGATCGCGATGTGTCCCCACAGCCGGCCGTTGACGAAGACGGGTATCGCCACGGCGGCGACGACGCCTTCTCGAGCGAATCGTGGGTCCAGATCAAGCTTGCGGTAGTCGTCGACGCGGGCGGGACGTCCGGTGCGGCGTACCGTCTCCGAGACTCCTTGGGGCGGCCGGATAGAGCCGTATTGCTGGCCGGCCTCGGCGTACGGTTTCGGTGTTCCGGCGTGCGCCAGCAACGTGGTGGAGTCGTCCAGCTCGTACCGCACCAGCCGGACCGTGCCGCCGTCTCCGAAATGTCGCAGGACTTCGTCGGTAACAGCGGCGAACACCCGCTCGGGCGGTTCGCCTTTGGCGATGAGCACGGCGATACGGCGCAGGGCGGCCTGGACCTCGCCCAAACGAGCCAACTGGTCGCTCGCGTGGGTGTTGCTGATGGCCAGCGCGGAAAGTTCGGTGAAGTCGGCGATACGCGACTCGGCGCCGGGCGGGAAACCGTTGCTGGATCCGACAAACGTCACACCCCACACGCGGGAGTCGACCATGATGGGCGCGACGATCCCGGACCGCAGGCGCAGCCGGGCGACGGTGGCACTCCAAGGGCCGACGGCCAGGTCCTCGGCGCCGACCCGAATCGGCCGGCCGGCGTCGAGCGCACCGCGCAACACCTCGCGTGGGTCGCGATTCAGCGGCGCCACGAAGGTGGCTTCGGCGCCGAAGAGCCGTGCCAGTTCCTCGGCGACGGCAGCGAAGACCGCGGACTGGGTGGCTCCGCGCGCGACGAGGGTGGCGACGCGCCGCAGCGCCGCCTGATCATCGGCCGGCTTGCCGCGCGCGCGTCCCGAGGCGACGGCGTTGCGGGCGATGACCGCACCGACGATCACCGCCGCCGCGACGTACAGCTTGTGCGGGACGGATGACCGGGACCGGAGGCGGAAAGCTGTCATTTTTGATCATCATTTGTGCTGGTCACATGAGTTCGACTTTCCACACCGTAAGGTATTCGACGTCCGAGTGCTAGATCCGAATTGTCCGAAAACGGCTGCTCTGGATCCCCACGCCCATCCTGTGAGAGGCCCCACCGGATGTCCCGTGAAGGACAGCATGTTCCCGACGTTCTTCGACTTTGAAAGAAGGTTCTTCGACTCGGCAGGTTTCCATGACCAAGAGATATCGATCCGGCTTCATCGACAACGCGCGGTGGGACGACATTCCGCTACGCGACGGCGACATCATCGTCACCACGCCGCTGAAAAGCGGCACCACGTGGACGCAAATGATCTGCGCGTTGCTTGTTTTCCAGACCCCCGAACTGCCGCGCCCACTCAGCGAGATCTCCATCTGGCCCGACTTCCTCGTTCGTCCGAGCCGGCAGGTCCGCGCCATCCTGGCCGCCCAGCAGCACCGGCGCATCATCAAAACCCACACCCCGATGGACGGCCTCCCGTACGACGAGCGGGTCACCTACCTCAGCATCGGCCGCGATCCGCGCGACGCCGGCATCTCGGCCGACAACAACGCGTCGAACATGAACCTGGGCGTCCTGACCGAGGCACTCAAGGCGACCATGGCCGCCGACGGCGTCGAACCACCACCGTTTCCCGAGTTGCCGCCGCCGTCCGAGTCCATTCACGACCGCTTCCGCGCCTGGGTGGACAACCCCGAATACATGTTCGGACTGGCCTCGTACCTGAACCACTTCGACACCGTCTGGCAATTGCGCGAGCGCCCCAACGTGCTGCTGATCCACTACCAGGACTTGCAGGACGACCTGGCCGGCTCGATGCGCGAACTGGCCGCACGGCTGCATATCGAGGTGCCGGAGGAAAAATGGCCGGACCTGGTGGGCGCGGCGACGTTCGCCTCCATGAAGCAGCACGAGGATGAGGTGATTCCGAACCGCGACACCTGGATCGACAAGTCGCGCTTCCTGCACAGGGGCACCAGCGGCCAATGGCGGTCGGTCCTCAACGACGAGGACGTGGC
Source organism: Actinoplanes sp. TBRC 11911 (assembly GCF_012933445.1). Taxonomy (GTDB): domain Bacteria; phylum Actinomycetota; class Actinomycetes; order Mycobacteriales; family Micromonosporaceae; genus Actinoplanes. The sequence goes on along the minus strand of NZ_JABBNC010000013.1, from coordinate 72,221 downwards.
TTATTACCGCGAGCGCGTCACGGCACACGCCGATCCGGACATGCTCGGGTGGCTCCAGCCGGATCGGAACTGACGACGGCACATGTCCATGGGCCGGCCGTGCATGGCCGGCCCTCGGACCGTGCGGTCCTTCACGAGATTCGCATAGTCGCTCGGCACCCTTCACGCCATGCGAAATTCGACCACCCGTCTGTACGCCGTGGACGGGCTCAGGCTGGTGTGCGCGCTCGCGGTGGCGGGATATCACTACGGCGTGTCATGGCGTCTGGACGGCGTCCACCCTCCGGCATATTTTCTCCCGTACGCGAGCCATGTGCTGATCTTCGGTTTCCTGGGTGTCGAGGTCTTCTTCTTGATCAGCGGCTTCGTCATCGGGATGAGTGGGTGGGGCCGGTCGCTGCGTCAGTTCGCCGTCGCCCGGGCGGCTCGCCTGTACCCGGCCTTCTGGGTCTGTGTGCCGATCACCGCCGTGGTGGTGAATTTGTTGCCGGTCCGCACCGGCGTGGTAGAGACCGCACCACCGTCGCCCGCCCACGTGGCGGTAAACCTGACCATGCTTGCGGAACCGCTGGGTGTCCCGCTGGTCGACGGCGTGTACTGGACCTTGTGGGTGGAACTGCGTTTCTACCTGCTCTTCGCGGTACTGGTGTGGTGGGGAGCGACATACCGGCGGGTGGCCGCCGCCGCCACGGCCTGGCTGACCGCGTCGCTGTTCGCGCCGGTGCTGCCCGGCTGGGTGGCGCAGATCCTGATTCCGGAGTTCGCGCCGTATTTCGTTGCCGGGCTGGTCCTCTTCCTCATGCGCAAGCACCGCCCGACCACGTGGCTGTGGGCGCTGCTCATCGCATGCTGGCTGATCTCCCTGCAGCGGGTGACCGATCGGGTCGCCTCTTTGCAGCCCGGCTTCAGCGTGCCGTCCTGGCCGGCTCTCGTGATCATCACGGCGGCGTTCGTCGTCCTGACGGCGATCGCTCTGGGCGCCACCGACCGCCTGAACCTGCGCCGGTTGGCCGTCGCAGGGGCACTCACCTATCCCTTCTATCTGTTGCATCCGCGAGTCGGTTACAGCCTGATGCGGGCGGCTCATCACGCGACGGGCGCACCGGCCTCGGTGCTTGTTCCGGTCACCATCGCGGTGGTACTGGGCGCCTCCTGGCTGGTGCATCGCTATGTGGAACGCCCTTTCGCGCCGCTGTTGCGTTCCGTGCTGAGCGGCAGACGCAGCTCGAAGGTCGTTCCGTCACCCACCGAACCACGAGCCGACACCTCACCGCGGTGATCCCGGACGATCTGGCGGACGATGGCCAGACCCAGGCCCCGGCCGCCGGTGTCACGCTCGCGAGCCGGGTCCGCGCGCCAGAACCGGTCGAACACCAACGGCAAGTGTTCCGGTTCGATGCCGACCCCGGTGTCGGCCACCTCAAGGACGGCGCCGTCGGCGTTGGCGTGTGCGCGCAGGATCACCGACCCGCCGGCCGGAGTGGCACGGACGGCATTGGTGATGAGATTGCCGAGGGCCTGCCGGATACGATCCGGGTCGACAACGGCCTCTATCGGGCCGTCGGCCTCTACCGTCAGGCTGACCCCAGCCGCCTCGGCGGCGGTCGCGTGCGCGATGCGGGCGGTCTCGACCAACTCGACCAGATCCGCCGGGACCCGGTGATAGACCAGTGCGCCCGCCTCGGCAAGGGCCAGGTCCTGAAGGTCGGTTACCAGCCGCTGGTAGAGAATCGTCTCGTCGTACAGCAACGCGAACAGGTCCGGATCCGGCCTGAGCACCCCGTCTCGGAGGGCCTCGAGATAGCCGCGCAGGTTGGTCAGCGGGCTGCGCAGTTCGTGCGCGACGTCGGCGATGAGACGCCGCTGGCGTTCCTCGGCGGACTGCACGGAGTCGGCCATCTGGTTGAACACTCGGGCGAGTTGACCGATCTCGTCCCGACCCTTGATCGGCACACGGCTCGATCGGTCTCCGTCCGCGATCCGGTGCGCCGCCCCGATCAAGGCGCCGATCGGGCGCACCACCCGCCGGCTGATCAGCAGAGCTGAGGCGACCACCAGAACGGCGACGATCGCCACCAGGAACAGTGTCGGGCCGGCGTGGGGTACGACGACGGGATCTCCGCCCAGTCCGATGATTACCGCCAGCGTTGCCGGGGCGACGTCTCCCTCGGAGATCTGCTGGGCGAAGGCTGCTTGCAGGCAGGCGTCCGTCGAACACCGGTTTACGCGTTGCTGGTCCTCGCGCAGCAGCCAGCCGGCGGTCGTCCCGGGCCGGCAACGGCGGTCCACCCAGCCTTTGACGGGCTTCGTGGGGGAGTGCCGCAAAAGACCGTCGGGGCCGGTCGCGACCACGAAATCAACCTCGTCCCACCGGTACAAGCATGCGGTGCGAAGAGTGTCGGCCCGATACGCCTCGATCGCCGCAAGCGTGGAGTGTCGCCGGTCCGGCACACTCGGTCCAAGCGTCAGCACCGGGCGCGGGTCCACGAATGCGGCGACCGCTCCGGGCGAGCGGGCCGTTCGCTGATGGAGAATGTCGGTGTCGACGACCACCTCCGACGTCGAGTTCACCAGTCTTATCCGCTGTCCGGTCTGGTTACTCAGCTCCATGGCGGTTCCGGCAATGCCTTCCCAGGTGCCGGTTCGGTACACATGCTCGAGCAGCCCCGCCTGGACCGTGTTGAGTGCCTCCCGCGGCCCCGACGTGGCCGCGGCGCGCACCTGGTGAGTGGCTTGACGGAGCGTCAGCGCGGCGGCGGCCCCGGTGGCGCCCAGCGCGACCACGGAGACCAGCAGGAAAACCCGCAGCCGGAAACTCACGTCGGATCCGTCAGACGGTAGCCACGCCCGTAAACCGTTTGCACGTAAGCCGGATCGGCCGGGTCGTCGCCGAGTTTGCGTCGCAGATTCACGACGTGCGCGTCCACGGTGCGTTCCAGCACGTCCCGGTCGAAGCCGAAGGCGCGCTCGATGATGTGGCTGCGGGTGAACACGCGGCCGGGCGCGCCGGCCAACCTCCAGCACACCGAACTCCTTCGCCGTGAGCCGGGTCGGACGGCCCGCCACGCGCACCTCGTACCGGCCAAGGTCGATCTCCAAGTCGCCGCAGCGCAACACTGGTTCATCGCGATCACGCACCACGCCGGAACGGCGCAGCAGCGCCCGCACGCGGGCAGCCAGTTCGCGAGGACTGTACGGCTTCGTCAGGTAGTCGTCGGCGCCCGCGTCCAAACCTCGAAGCATGTCGTCCTCGGCGGTCCGCGCGGTCAGCATGAGGATCGGAATCTGCGAGCCGGCACGCAGCGCCGCGCAGACCGCGACACCGTCGAGAACCGGCATCATGACGTCGAGCACGATAAGGGCCGGCCGATCCGTACGGCACGAGTCAAGTGCGGCCTGCCCGTTCCGCACCAAGGTCACTCGATGCCCCTCGCGCTGAAGGTAGACACGAATCAGCTCGGCCTGCCGCGCATCGTCCTCGGCGGCCAGAATCTCCGTACGCACCCGACGATTCAAACCCATCGCCGCAATGACAAGTGACGCCGAGAAGCGGGTGCTCCACTCAGAGACTCGGGAAGCCATTCGACGCGTGGTCGCTTTCTCGATCATTGTCCTTTAAGGGTGGCTGTGGGTGTGCACAACGTGGGGTGGCAGACGTGACTGCTCCGGCAGAGGATTCTGAGGTCAGGTGCTACAGACGAGGAGCGTCATGCCGATCATCGTTACCGGCGGCGGAACGGAAATCTTCTACAAAGACATGGGGTCGGGCCAGCCCGTCGTCCTGAGCCACGGCTGGCCGGTATCGTCGGACGACCTCGACCCGCAATTGCTGTTCTTTGTGAACAACGGTTACCGGGTGATCGCTCACGACCGCCGGGGGCACGGGCGCTCGGCGCACGTCGCCGGCGGGCACGACATGGACCACTACGCGGACGACCTGGCCGCGTTGACCGCCCACCTCGATCTGCGGGACGCCCTGCACATCGGGCATTCGGCGGGTACCGGCGAGGTCGTCCGCTACCTGGCCCGGCACGGCGAGTCACGCGTCGCGAAGGCCGCGCTCCTCGCCGGTATTCCTCCGCTGATCGCGCAGACCGACGCGAACCCGGACGGCACGCCCCAGTCCGTCCTCGACGGCCTTCAGGAACAGGTCGCGACGAACCGCGGCCAGCTTTACCTGGATGTCGCCGGGCCGTATTACGGCTTCAACCGGCCGGGCGTCGAGAAGTCCGACGCCCTGATCCTGAACAATTGGCGCCAGGGCATGATGGGCAGCATCAAAGCCCACTACGACGGCCTGGTCGCGTGGTCACAGACCGACTTCACCGAAGACCTTCAGAAGATCACGGTCCCGGTGCTGGTCGCGCACGGCGACGACGACCAGATCGTCCCGTACGCCAACTCGGCTCCCCGGGCGGCGAAACTGCTCCAGAACGCCACCCTCAAGACGTACCCGGGCTTCCCGCACGCCATGCCCATCACACACGCCAGGACCATCAACGCGGATCTGCTCGAGTTCTTCCGCTCCTGACGACCGGCGGCCCGCCCTCGCCATCGTGCGACGAGGGTGGGCCGCCGCACCGCGTCCTACTCCACTGTGACGATCTTGCCGGGGTTGAGATTGCGGCCCGGGTCAGCGGATTCCAGCAAACCCGCGACCACGCGGTAACCGCTCGGGGACAACACGTCTTCGAGCCAGGGGGCATGCTCGACGCCGACGGCGTGGTGGTGCGAGAGCGTGCCACCGACGTCCACGAATGCCTGCTGGACCGCGTTCTTGACCACGTCGTAATTCTCGATCTGGGGTGGGCCTTCCTCGACGAAGGCGAACGTGAAGTAGAGGCACGCTCCCGACCGATACGAGTGGGAGAGGTGGCACATGATCCAGCCCCGCACGCCGAGCTGGTCGAACACGCCGTGGGCCGCCGCGTACACCCGTTCGTGCATGGTGGTCAGCAGTTCCCAGGGGGCCGCGGTGTCGGAGACGTCGGCCGCGCCGCCACGGTCCAGCAGGAAGTCCCGGATGTACGGCGTATCGAACTTTTTCTGGTCGTAGAGCACGCCCGGGCCGGTTCCGATACTGATGCCCTCATGCTTCTTCACGACCCGGCGGACCGCCTTTTGGATCGCGGCGATCTGCTGCGCGCTGCCCTCGAAGCCGATGAAAGACAACGCGATCGCGTCAAGATCCCAGCCCCGCGCCTTGAGATACCTCATCAATCCTTTCTTGACCAAAGCCGCGACACCGCCGCTGGCCTTGCTCGTAGCGAACGAGAACGAGGTCTCGCGCGCGTCCGAGACGCGGGTCAACGTCACCGGTAGGCCGCTCTGCGTGATCTCTCTCATCGCGGCGACGCCGTGCGCCCACGTACGGAACAGGTAGGCCCGGATCTCGCGGGCTTCGGGCACCCGGTGAACCTGCACGGTGACCTCGGTGATCACGCCGAGCCGGCCCTCGCTGCCGAGGATCATCTCCTTCAGACTCGGCCCGGTGGAGGTGCTCGGCAAGGGCCGAAGGTCGAGGATGCCGTCCGGGCGGGCCACCCGCAGGCCCTTGGTCATGTCGGCGATGTCGCCGTACCGATCGGACTGCATACCGGACGAACGGGTGGCCACCCAGCCGCCGAGTGTCGAGTGCGAGAAGCTGTCCGGGAAGTGGCCGAGCGTCCACCCGGCTGCCTTCAACTGGGCCTCGAGGTCGGGACCGCGGACGCCGGCCTCGACCCGCGCCAGTCCCGCCTCGGCGTTGATGTCCAGCACCCGGTTGAGCCGTCCCATGTCCAGCGAGACCACGGTGCGTTCCTCGGCTAGCTCGGGCTCGAGGCTGCCGGCGATGTTGGAGCCGCCGCCGAACGGGATGATCACGAAGTCGCGTGCGACGGCCAGAGCGACAAGCGCTGCGACCTCGGACTCCGATGCGGGGTAGACCACGACGTCCGGCAGACGGGCGAAGTCGCCGGCCCGCACATACATGAGGTCGCGGATGCTCTTGCCGGACCCGTGCAGGACACGCTCGTGGGCGGTGCTGACGACGTTGTCGGCGCCGACAACGTCGATCAAGAAATTCGTCAGGTCGTCCGGGATGCGCGACGTCGGAACGTCGAGCTCGTCAAAAGACGGTGCCGGTTGCGCGACGCGGGTCTCCAGGTCGAGGCCGACCTGACGCTTGATGAACGGCGCGAAGTTGGGCATGTCGGCATAGCTGAAGCTGACTCCGTCGATGCCCCATCCCCACCATTTCATGTGCGGGACGTCGGTGCGACTGATGCGAGCCGTGTTGTCAGGGCTCAAGATGGGAACTCCCAGAAAGGTTTGCGGCCGGTCCACGTTCGCCGACGGGCTACGTTAGTCAAGGTAACGATCTCGATAGGAAATCGTTCGCGGAGTTTTTCGTGAGCGGTTGTGCGCGGGTTACGGCGCCACGCCCAAAGAAACGTCTTTACCGCACCTGAATTCTCTGCCGGAGATCCGGGCGTGCGCCACCCCATGCCGTGCGTACCCAGACTCGCTCATAATGGACCTGGTGAAAGTACGTGTTGCGGTCGATGTGACGTTGGTCCCGGGGCGGCCCGGTGGGTCATGGACGATGACACGTCATGCAACCGGGCAGTCACCTTCAGTGAAGCATCGGCATATAATAGGGGTCGACATTCTCTATTTGATGGCTTTCAACCGTTATATATGGAGATGGGTGCGCATGGCGTGGGGTAGCAACGACGAAAATGCCGACAGAGAATTCCAGCGTGGTTCAGTTTCGAGGCAATGATCTTGGCGAGTTCCTGCGTACTCGCCGAGCCGCGTTGAGCCCGGACGAGGCCGGCATTGCGATGTACGGCTCAACGCGTCGCGTCCCTGGCCTGCGTCGCGTCGAGGTGGCGAAGCTGGCGGGCGTCAGCGCGAGTTATTACGCACGGCTGGAGCAGGGCGAAAGCCACCACATGTCCGACTCGGTCTTCGGCGCCATAACCCGGGCACTTCGGCTGAGCGAGGACGAGCGCCTGCACCTGGCCCGTTTGGCGTGGCCCGAGCAGCTGACCCGGCAGGACCGAGGCGCCGAAAGAGTCGGTGATTCGTTGCTGACTCTCGTCGAGGGCAGCAGCGGACAAGCCGCCGGCATCATCGGCAGGTACGGCGACATCCTCGGTGGCAACAGCCTCTATCACGCATTGTTCGGTCTGCGTTCGGGTGACCGCGTCAACGTCTCACGCCACACCTTCCTCAACCCCGCGATGCGTGACCTACTGGTCAACTGGGAGGACCTGGCGACACGCATCGTGGGATTCCTTCGGGTTGCCACCGCCGAACTGCCCGACGATCCCGACCTGACCGCGCTGATCACCGAGCTGGGCGCCAACGACCCCGACTTTCAACGTCTGTGGTCCGAGTACCGAGTGGGCGAGTGCTCCGAGTCGACCTGGCTGTTCGACCATCCCGTGGTCGGGCGAATGACCCTGCACGGACAGGTGCTGCGGGTCCCGGACACCTTGGCACAGCGGACGATCTACCTGGGCGCCGCGCCAGGTTCGGACTCGGCGCGGCGGCTACACCAACTCGCCTCGCCCGACCTGTAAAACCTTGCGCGGCGCTGCCGCTACTGCGGCGCGATGTTGTGATTGATGCGGAACATGTTGCCCGGGTCGAAGCGACGCTTGATGTCGGCCAGCCGGTCGTATCGTTGTGCGCCATAGACGCGTCGCATCTGGTCGCGGGTAACGGCTTCCTCGCTGCCGAGGAAGTTCACCGTCCGGCGGCCGTCGACGGCCCACGGCGCGAGTACGTCGACGACTTCATCAAGATAACCATCCATGAGCTCTTCTTCGTCAAGGTCGCTGACTCCGAAGGCGTTGACGACGTACGGGATCCCGCGAGTGGGCACGGCGTTCGGCACGGGTGGCTCGCGGTCCAGGGCGCCGCCCAAGGCACGGATCTCGACCATGGCGAGCGGGCAGTCCGAGTCGGGTCCGGTGAGCTCGACGAGCGCGTCCAGCACCTTGTCGGAGAGTTCGGACAGCGTCGTGGTCCGGCTGTAGTACGGGGTTGCCGCCGGCCGGGGGAGGTGAATCGTGGCGGTTTCGGTGTACGGCCGTGTTTGTATGCCGTCAATCAGCGCGGGAGCGATCGCGCGGATCGGGGCGATCAACCGTTCGCCGGCTTCGGCCGAACCCAGAAATGCGAACCGGACGTGCAGCACGAACGAGTTCCGAAGTACTCGCGGTAGTTCCGGCAGCGCGGGGGTTCGCTCGGCGGCGATCGATGTGGTTGCCTGTTCGGGCAGCGTGCCGGCCCAGGTGCGCCATATCGGCAACACTTCAGCGATGCGCGCGCCGGGCAGATACATGCTGCCCCCATAAAACGTGCCCACCTCGAACAGGTCGAACGTGATCGCGGTGACGACGCCGAAGTTGCCTTTGCCGCCGCGCAGCGCCCAGAACAGGTCGGGCTCGCGGTCGGCGGTGACGTGTCGTAGCTCGCCGTCGGCGGTGACCACCTCGATCTCCCGCACGTGGTCGGCGGCCCAGCCCAGGGAGCGGCCGAGCACCGGACTCTGCCCGCCGCCCAACGTGTAGCCCACCACGCCGACGTCGGGACTGGATCCGCTCATCGGTGCCAACCCGTACCGGGCGGCTTCGTCGATGACCGCGCTCCAGCGCACGCCGGCCTCAACTCGTGCAATCCGCCCGATCTCGTCGACAGATACACCGTCCATGCGGGAGGTGTTGATGAGAAGGGCGCCGCGCGCGTGGAGAGCCACCTGATGCCCGGTCGCCCGAATCGCGACCGGCAGGTCATGTTTCGCAGCGAAGCGGACCACAGCTTGCACATCAGCCACGCCGGTCACCCCGACCGCCGCCACCGGTGCGAGAAAGTCAACCGGGTTGTAAACGGCGACCTCGTTGGTGTACCCCACATCTGACCGCCGCAACACCGGCCCGGCGACGGCTTCACGCAACTCGGCCAGGTCGAATTCCCGCGACCGCGCTGAATCAGTCACTACTTTCCCTCATTCTCGTTTCGCGCCCACTCCACGAAAACCACGACGACACGTATTTCAAGGCCCCGGGTATGCGTTCCGGAGATCAGCAACATCCTGGATCGCTACGCAAGGACGAACAGGGCCCCATCGGGTCGCCGTCACGATGAGTGAAACCACCGTGCCGGCGATGAGGGGCCCTGTCTCGTCAAGTCACCCGCTGACCGCCAACGGCGGCGAGCGCGGCAGCTGGAAGGCCTGGCAGCCAATTACGCTCGTGGACGTCAGTGGCCCTGGGCGAGCCGGGGCACGAAGAGGGCGGCGTTGAAAGTGCCCACCCCGGCCGCGGGTTCGTAACCGTCCACCGCGGTGAAGCCCGGGACGTTGACAACGTTGTTGTTCGTCCCGTCATTCACGTCGATGATTCCGGTCCGGGCGTCGTGCCGGGACGCGGCCGCCAGCTTGTACACGGTCTCATTGATGTTGCCCAGGCGGTGGTGAGCCATCTGACCGGCAAGAGCGACGATGCCGGCGAAGTACGGTGCCCCCTGCTCGGTCCCGTTGAGCTCACGCCAGCCGGAAAAGACAGGGACAGCCGACCCGTACGTCCAGAAGCCGCCCCGGCCCGCGGCGTTCATCGAGATGTCCGGCGTGCTGCGGTGATTGCCCACGACATTCTTGACGCCGTCCTGGTAAGAGGGGCGCGCGAACACGTGCGAGAGTCCGCCGCCGCTCGCCCCGAGGTGAATGTCGTTGTCGTTGAAAACGCTGTCGGGTGCGGTGCGCTCACCCGTGTCAGTCAGGTGCAGGCTGGTGCCGCCGACGGAGGTGACAAGCGGGTCGGACGACGGCCACGAGTTCACCTGGAACGGATAGGGGGTCGAACCATCCGGTTCGAGGCTCGTCGTGCCGCGCTGACCCGAAGCTCCGATCAGAGTGACGTGGTGCTTTTCGGCGTCCTTGAAGGCGTACCGCAGGTCTTCGATGCTGGAAAAGTCCCCCTTGTCGAAGCCGGGGAAGTTGTTTTCCGTCGTGTTGAAACCGTTGACGATGACGTCACCGATGTTGTGATCGATGAGGTATTTCTCGGCGTCCATCACCTGTCGCCAGCCGGTAACGGTCTGCGCGACGTCCACTCCGGTTTCGGCCAGGACGATCCGGGCGTCCGGCGCGGCCGTGTGAGCCAGCTCGACTTCACCCGTGATCCCGATCGCCCAATTGATCTGCGAATTGTTGTCCGGGTCGAAGACAGGTTGGCGACGGAAGCTGATGACGTCGACCTTGGTGGTCTTGAGACCGAACTGTTTGCTGTAGACGTCAAGGTCGTGCTGAAGGGTGGGTGATCCGAACGCCGTCATGATCACAATGGTCTGGCCCTTGCCGGTGATGCCGGCCTTGTACAGCGGGTCCAGGTTGTAGGCCTTGCTCAGCTGTGCGGGCGTATAGCAGATGGTGTGCGCGACAGCTTGGCATTCATGATTCGGCAACGGAATCGTCGCATCTCCCGGTTGCTGTGTGACGGCGGCGCCCCCGTCGTGCGATGTCCCGGCTGCCGCAAAGGCGGGATCCGCCGCCAGCGCACCTGCCATGAGAACGGAGGGTATCGCGGCGGCGATGAAACCAAAACGTTTACGTGAATGCACTCGGCTCACTCCTAGTTCCTTCAGATTGGCGATCGAATGCGAATTCCGGCGCAGATCTGTTACGCCGGAAGTCCACAAGCAACCGTGGACTCCACCGACACGTTATGGCTCGGCTCGGGGAGATATCCAGGCCTCGTCACAGCCTTTGCTTGTAACGAACGTCGCTCAGATGAACGTCACTGTCGTGAACGCTGGAATCCCCGCGGTCGCTGGTCAGGGCCATGTCGTTTCTGAAATCTTTTGGGTACCCATCACGTGGTGCGCAAAACGGGCTGCCGGAGGCGCGGGCTTTGGGTACCCGGCGTGTGGGATGGCAACGACACGAAAACCGGAGCAACATCGTGGACGTGCCACTTTCGTGGCGTCACACGCCAATCCCCTCCGCATGCGACGGAATAGTGAGAGAAAGTGGATGACGGTTCAATGTCCGCGTGGGAAGGTGACGTCAGGGAGCTACGTGAAGGCGTCGCCGGGCCGGTTTTTCTCTTCCGGGGTGTTTCAACCACTGACGGCGCGACCCATGTTGCCGAGGCCGCCGCTGACAACCCGCTGGAATATCTGGAGTCGGTGATAGCAGTCGGAGCGACCAGCGTGGCGGATGTGCAGGCGGTGGTCCGTTTCGCTGCCAGACACCACCTGCCGGTGGCGATTCGAGCAACCGGGCGTCAGGTCGTTCGAATCGCCCACGGTGCCGTTCTCATCAACACGTCCCGAATGCACGGTGTCCACGTCGACAAGACGGACCGGACTGCGCGCGTCGAAGCCGGAGTGCGCTGGAAAACGGTCGTCGACGAGGCCGCCCGGTACGGGCTGGCGCCGATGAGTGGATCCAGCCCCGAAGCCGGTGTAGTCGGCTACACATTGGGCGCCGGGCAGAGTTCTCTGGGCTCGGCCGCCGACCACGTGCGGGAGATCGAGGTGGTCACCGCCGACGGCGAGCTCCGACATGTCACCGCCGACGGCGAGCCCGACCTGTTCTGGGCACTGCGCGGCGGCAAAGGCAACTTCGGCGTCGTCACCGCGATCACGTTCGACCTGATGGAGGAGACGACCTCCTACGGCGGCAGCCTGTATCTGCCCGCCCGCAGCATGGCCGACGTGTTGCCGATATGGCGAACGTGGGCCGGGTCACTGCCGGAGCGCGCAACCACATCGGTGGCCGTCGAGCGCATTCCCGTTCTGGCGGAAATACTGCCCGAAATGCTGGGGAACGCCTTCGTGCTACAGATCCGGTTCGCCTTTCTCGGCCCGGCCGCGGAGGGCGAGCGGCTGATCGCCCCGATCCGCGCCATTTCTCCCTTGCTCATCGACCAGGTGTACGCGCGGCCGTACGCCGAAAGCGCGATGATTGATCTCGACACCGAGAGCGGGACTCCGCTTTACAGCTGGACAACGACGCTGAGGGAACTGTCCGACGAGGTGCTCGACGCCTTCATCGAGGTTGCCGGGCCGGAACCGGACTGTCCGCTCACGATGGTCGAGATTCGTCCGCTCGGCGGTGCGTCTGATCGAGAGCCGCCGGTGCCGAATGCCGTTCCGGCGCTGCGGAGCCCGTACGTCGTGAACGCGTTCGGGATCGGCGGTCCTGACGAGGATCTGCTGAACGCGCGCCTCCATCGGTTGGGGAACGGGCTCGCGCCATGGGAGGTCGACGGCCTGCGCACAGTCAACTTCGTCGGCGGCGACGAGGATGCCGGTGGCGACCGCGTGCGCCTCGCCTACGGCGCGCAGCGGCAGGAACGGCTGGCCCGCGTTCAGCGTCGATTCGACCCTGCGAACATGTTCCGAATGAACCACGACATCGCGCTCTGGTAGCCGGGCCAGGCGTCTGCGCGCGACCGGGGAATGATCAATTAAGGCTGCAGCGGCCCCGACGTGATGCGGGAACACTAGTGGCAATGAAATTTGTACGAAGCGTGTCGAAGGTCACCTCGGCTCGGTCCAAGCGCTCATCGCAACTGTTCGATCGCTTGGTCGAGCCAATGCGCGTAAGTGTCGTTCGACCATCCTGCGCGCAGTACGAGCTGTTCGTAACCCTCCGGGGAGATCAAGAAGGAGAGCACGTCGGCGGCCGCCGCTGGGTCCGAGATCACCGCTCCCCGTTCGATCAGCGCGGCAATCGCGGCGGTGACATCGATCCGCCGCCGCTCCCACAGTTGTTGCAGCGACGCCATGACCTCCTTGTCGCTGTCGGCGGCCGCCTCGAAGGCTCGCCAGAGACGCACCCCACGGCTGTTGGCGGCGACCAGGAACGCCACCAGCGCGGCCCGGAATCCGGCCAGATCGATCTCGGTGAGGATTTGCTGGCCGGTCGGCGTCTCGGAGACCGGCCGGGGGCCCTCGTCGCCGGTGAAGACGCGCTCGAACGAGGCCATGAGCAGGGCCCGCTTGGGCCCGTTAGCCTGCACGGTTTCCACCGAGACGCCGGCGCGCTCGGCGATCGAGGCGAGCGTTGTGCGTCCGTAACCGTTGGCGGCGAAACACACCGCCGCCGCGTCGAGGACCCGCTCCCGGGTCTGCGCGGCCTGCTGACTGCGGAGCGCGGAGTGGTAGGTGCGCGGCTGGCGACTCGTGGGGTACATTTGGCTCCGGTCCGACTGTAGTGAATCCGGTGTCGTACCACTCAATTTTACCGGAGGGTGACTCATGCCGTCTGTCCGGTGGTGCACGGCTCCGATCACGCCGGTTGCCGCAATGTTTCGTAAGTCACTGAGTAGCCAGTCAGGGAGTCGGCAATGGCGAGCAAGGCGCCGGGTGTGATGACCCGGGACATGAGCATGGTGCACACGGGATTTCTCCGCGAGTTCTTCCTGATGCCCGAACTCGTCCGGACGGTGTTCGAGGGCGACCGCCGGCGTGCGGAGATCGTCCACGATCACGTGGGCTTGATCAGCATGGGCCTTCACCATCACCACCACGCCGAGGACCTCGAGATCTGGCCCCGGCTGCTGGAGCGTGCCCCGGAGGAGATTCGCCCCCTGGTGCACGGCATGGAAGAACATCACGAGCTCATCGGCACGCTCACTACCAGGCTGATCCAAGAACTCGCGACCTGGCGCGCGGACCCGACCCTGCAGAGCCGCACCGTCGTGGAGGGCACGCTCGGCGAGCTGCTGCCGGTGGTACGCGAGCACCTCAACGACGAGCTGAAATACGTGCTTCCGCTGATCGAGAAGCACATCCAGGCCGAAGAATGGGACGCGATGGCGGCCGCCAACTTCGGCGCACTGCCACCGGATCTCCTGCCGGTCGCCGTTGGTCTCTTCATGTACGAGGCCGAGCCGGCGCAGGTCCGGGAACTGCTCGACAATATCGGCGAGGAGGTACGCGTCGTCATCTCCGAAATGGCCCCGAAGGCGTACGGCGACTACGCCGAGCGGGTCTACGGCACGCGCACCCCACCCCTCTGGTCGTCGATCGCCACTCGATGAACCCAGCGAGGGCCGACCCACGGGGCCGGCCCTCGCGCGGTTGGCCGGGGATGCCGGCCAACCGCGCCTGGTCCACTATGTCGACGGTGTCGGTGTACTCGGTTGCGATGGCGCGAGTGGCGTGGTCGCCGCCGTCGCGGATGCCGGGGCACTCGCCCCGACGGAGGTTATCGACGGGCTGGTCTTGTCATTGCCCAGCGGGGCTGAGCCTATCGACGTCAGCACGGAAGCCAGCATCGCCAGCAGGGCGATGTAGATGACCTTCGTGGCGTCGATATCGAGAACATCCAGCCCGGCGGCGCCGATTATCGCCGCGGCCGACTGCGCGCCGGTCTTGAGCGCTCGTTCCGCGAGCTGAATCCAAAATGTTCTGGTCAACATCGTTGACTCCTGATCATTCCCCTTGTCGATCAAGCGAAGGCGCGAGACGACATCGGCGAGGTCGTCAGCCGTTGATGGCCTTGATGATGTCTTTGAGCGCTTCCGGCGTGGTCAGGGGAGCCCGGCCGAGCACGGTGCGCAGGTCCTTGCTGTCCGACTTGAGGCGTCCGTCGCGGCAGGCCAGCTCCAGCGCCAGCGCCGCCTCGACGTCGTTGGTCTCGATGGTGCCCACCAGCGTCCGGTACTCGGCCTCGGTCACCTCGCGGAAGGTGACGTTGTCGCCGGTCTGGTCACTGGCGAACTTGACGAAGTCGTTCTCGGTGAAGGTCTGCTCGGCGACGAGTTCGAGCGTCTGGCCGACATGCGGATGCGTGACGAACAGCTGCCCGGCCGCGCTCGCCAGGTCGGACCGGGCGATGGTGGACACCGGCCCGTCTGGCGCCAGGCCCGCGACCTGCGGCTCGCTGCCGTCGAGTCCGAGCGTGAACAGCCCGGTGGTGTAACGCTCCGACTGAAGCCCGGCCCGCATGATCGTGAACGAGCCGGGGAACATGCTCTGGATCAGGTTCTCGGTGGTGTTGTGCGCGGGGAAGATGTCCGCGTTCTCCTGCTGGGCGCGCAGGCCGCTGATGTAGCCGACCCAGGTGGCGCCGGCTGCCTTGGCGGCGTTGAGCGCGTTGCGGTTGCGTACGAGGTTGTCGTCGGTGTTCGGCTCGAAGTTTTCGAAGCCGACGTAGGGCACCATCACAAACTGGGTGGTGCCGGCAAACGCGTCGGCCAGGCCGTCCGGCTTGGTGAGGTCGGCCTGCCGCACCTGCACACCCAGGTCGGTGACCTCGTCGACGCTGCCGCCGAGGGGCGGCACGTCGTGCACGATGGCGATGACGTCGGCCGGGCTGACGCCACGGATCAGCAGCTCCTTGACGATCCCGAGGCCGACCTCGCCGGCCACACCGTTCACTGTGAACGTGGACATGTATTCCTCCTCGGTCTGGGGCATTCGGTCTACAAACGTGGAGAAGACCGCGGCATTCAACCGAAAAGTGTCGTTCACGCGACGATGGGTTCACTGAGCGCAATCATTGTGGATGGACGCAATCAGGCGCGTTATCCCCTGTTGAGCTGATATCCACCCCGCTGGGCCATCCGCACGTTACGAGCGGGACCGGCCTGCAACGGTGTTTCCGCAGGTGGTTGCTGGTAAGAATGGTGACATGCAGCCAGACCACCTACCCGCAGTCGACGAAGCGCTGCCGCGCACGCTGGCCAGGTTCCGCGGGCTCGGGCCGGTACTCCGGCTGGAGCTGCCCGAAGGGGTCACCGTCTGGGCGGCCACCACGCACGCGGCCGTGCGTGAGGTGCTCAACGGCAACGGGAAGGTTTTCGGGAAGAATCCGTCGCAGTGGGCCGCGCTTCGCGACGGACGGGTGCCCGCCGACTGGCTGCTGCAGCCCCATGTGCAGGGCGAGCATATGTTGCACCAGGACGGCGCGCCGCACCGGCGGCTGCGCCGTCTGGTGTCCGGGGCGTTCACACCGGCGCGGGTGGACGCTCAGCGTCCGTGGATCGCGCGGATAGTCGATGACTTGTTGGACAGCATGGCGAAGCAGGTGGAAGCGGACATCGTCCCGGCCTTCGCCGAGCAACTGCCCGTCGCGGTGACGAGCCAGCTGCTCGGCGTTCCCGTTCACGATCGCCACCGCATGCGTGGCTGGACCAGGGTGCTCTTCGCGCACACGAGCACGCCCGGCGAGGTGATCGCTGCGGCGCAGGGCATGGTCGGATATCTGCACGAACTCGTCGAACTGAAGCGCCGGACGGGCGGCGACGATCTCACCACCGCCCTCGTCGAGGCGCACGACGGCGACGCGTTATCGGCCCGGGAGCTGATTGATTCGCTCTACCTGCTGTTGATCGCGGGTCATGAAACCGCGGTGCACATGCTCGGGCAAGCTGTCGTCAACCTTCTCACGCACCCCGCGCAGCTGGCCCTGGCAATCCAGGGCAACCGGTGGGCCGATGTGGTGGAGGAAACCCTGAGGCTGAACCCACCGGTCACCGCCTCGGCGTTCCACTACGCCCTACGGGACACCGAGCTGGCGGGTGTGACCATCCCGGCCGGCGACGCCGTCGTGGTATGCATCGGCGGCGCGGCGACCGATCCCGATCAGCATGGCGGCCACGCCGACCGTTTCGACATCGATCGCGAGCGGCGGGAGCACCTGTCGTTCGGTCACGGCCCGCACTATTGCCTCGGAGCCCCGCTGGCTCGCGTCGAGGGACAAATCGCCCTGGCTCGCCTTTTCGAGCGGTTTCCCGACCTGAAACTGACCGTCGCGCCGCACGAGATCCGCTATTCGCCGTCTCTCTTCACCTACGGTCCGCTGTCCGTGCCGGTGTCCACCGCCCGGCCGTAACCTGCGTCCGCATCGGCCGTGGTCCAGGGTGAAGACAATCCGGCCGCTCGGCAAGATGGCCTGCGTCACCCCGTACCGTGATGAATTTCCATAGATGACTGACGTCTGAGCGCCGAATGGTCCATCTTGGAGATTCGGAGCCAGTACGTGAAGCATCGATCAAGATTCACCATCGCCGCGGTGACTCTCGCCGTGGCGATGGCCCCGCTCGGACTGACATCGGTCGCACAGGCGGCTCCCGCAGCCAGCGCATCCTGGATGGCCGGCGGCTACGACGCCTCGAACAACCGGTCCCAGCCCGGCGAGACCGCGATCTCGGCAGCGAACGCCGCCCAGCTGACCCCGAAGTGGACGTTCAGCACTCGAGGCGACGTATCGGCCACGCCCACCGCATCCGACGGTGTCGTCTACTTCCCGGACTGGGGAGGCTTGCTGCACGCCGTCGACCAGAACACCGGCGAGCCCCGCTGGTCGAAGCCCGTCACCGACTTCGACGGGCGTACGGCTGCGGTGTCCCGGGTCAGCCCGCTCATTCTCAGCAGCACCGTCATCTCGGCCGACCTGTCCGGCGCCGTGTTCGCGGTCGACAAGGCGACCGGGGCCAAGCGGTGGAGCACGCAGGTCGACAACCACCCGAACGCGGTCATCACGGCCAGTCCGGTGGAGCATGACGGCGTCCTCTACGTCGGCGTCTCCTCCCAGGAGGAGAACGCGGCCGCGGATCCGAGCTACCCCTGTTGCACCTTCCGGGGTTCGCTGGTGGCGCTGAACGCCGCGACTGGCGCCGTGCTGTGGAAGACGTACACGATCCCGGACAACGGCGGGAAGACCGACGCCTACTCGGGTAATGCCATCTGGGGCAGCCCGACGGTCGACGTCGCCGACGGCCTGGTGATCGTCGGTACCGGTGACAACTACACCGTGCCGGAGTCCGTGGAGGACTGCATCCGCGACGGCGGCACGGATTGCACCTCGGACGACGACTACTTCGACGCGGTGGTGGCGTTCCGTATGGACACCGGCGCGATCGCCTGGTCCTCCAAGACGTTCGCGCACGACACCTGGACGGCCGCCTGCCTGAACGTGCCATCCGGCGTTGACTGGTGTCCCGACCCGAAGGGCCCCGACTTTGACTTCGGCTCCGGCGGCAACCTGCTGACCGTGACCATCGGCGGCAAGACGCGCCGGCTCGTCGGATTCGGCCAGAAGAGCGGAATCTACTGGGCATTCGACGCCGCGACCGGGGAGCCGTTGTGGCACACCCTGGTCGGACCGGGCGAGTTCCTCGGCGGCATGTTGTGGGGGACAGCGACCGACGGCCACTACATCTACGTGACGACCAACGACTCAGGTGGCCAGCCGTATCAGCTGACCCAGAACGGCGTGCCGTCCGGCCCCCGGATCACCAGCGGCTCGTTCGCAGCACTGGACCCGGCCACCGGCACGATCGTCTGGCAGAAGGCCGACCCGCACGGTGGTACCACCAAGGACCTCGCGCCCCCGTCGGTCGCGAACGGCGTCCTGTACGTCGGGTCGATGTCGAACGCGGTCTCCGATGCGACGATGTACGCGCTCGACGCCCGTACTGGTGCGACGCTCTGGTCGTACGCCTCGGGCGGCTCGGTGGTCGGCGGCCCGGCGATCGCCGGCGGCATGGTGTTCTGGGGCTCCGGCTACGGCCGGCTCTCGCCGGTGGGCTTCAGCGGCAACAATCGGGTCTACGCCTTCGCGCTCCCACCAACCAACACCCAACCCCAGCTTGTGTACGCCTCCCCGGGCGCGACTGGTTCGGCAGCCGGAACGTCGTGTGCGACCGCGACGGTCAAGACGATCAACGCGGCGATCAGTAAGGTGGCAAGCGGGGGACGGGTCGTCGCCTGCGCCGGGACGTACAAAGAAAATGTCGTCGTGACCAAGCCGCTGTCGCTCGAGGTGAGCGGCAACGTGGTGATCGACGCGAGCGGTCTGATCAACGGCATCGAGGTCGCCGCGCCCAACGTGACGGTCTCTGGTTTCACCGTGCAGAACGCGATCGGTGAGGGGATCCTCGTCAAGGGCGTGAACAACGCGACATTGAGCGTCAACATCGTCAGCGGGAACAACCGCGGCACCGGTTCGGCCTACTACATCGCGTGCGTGACGCCCGGCGACTGCGGTGGCGGCATCCACCTGATCGGGAGCTCCGGCTCCAAAGTCGTGAACAACACGGTCCGCGGCAACGCCGCCGGTATCGTGCTCAGCGACGAGACGGGCCCGGCGACGGGCAACCTGGTCAGCGGAAACTCGGTGCAGGACAACGCGGGCTCGGGCGGCGTGATCCTGGCCGGCCGTAACCAGGCCGCCGCACCGGGTGGGGTTCGCGCTTCCGGCACGGCCGGCGTCCAAGGCAACACGATCACCGCCAACACGGTCACTGGCAACGGGCTGACCGGCGGCGGTGGCGGCATCGTCCTGTCCGCATCGGTGGCCGGCGGCGCCGTCTACGGCAACACCGTCACCGCGAACACCGTGAGCGGAAACGGGGACGCCGGCGTGACAGTTGTCTCGCAAGCCGGCCAGGACCTCGGCGGCAACCTTGTCAACGGGTCCAACACGATCGGAACGAACAACGTCAAGGCGGGGTCGCAGCAGACCACCGGGGTGCGAGTTGCCACGGTGAGTCCGTTGTCGATCCAGGTGACCGGCAATAACATCGCGAACGATCATTTCGGCATCCGGACCACCGGCCCGGTAACCGTGTCGGGAGCTGCGGCGAACACATTCACCGGAGTTGACGTCTCGGTCTCGGCAGCCTGATTCGACATCCGGGGCCGGCGGTCGATTGAGCCGCCGCAGATATCGCGTGTTTCGAACTCAGCCCGGCGATCAGGCATCCTCGCCGGGCTGAGCTCGAACAATCCGGGCGAGCCTACGGAACGACGCGGGTGCCTGGCGTCTGCCCGATGATGCCGGTCCCGTCGTCGAACGGCGGCACCGGCGTCGACCCCATCTCGGACCCGTCCGCGGCGTACGCGGTCACCGTCGCGGCGGCGCCCGGCGCGACCGTGGCCTTCCCTTTCCCCGAGTGGTCGATCGCGACCTTCTCCGGGTCACCGGAGACCGAGGTCAGCGTCACCCGCGCTGCGCCCGCCGGCGCGATCACGATCACCTGGTCGGTCGGAACCTGCGATCCCTCGGCATACATGCGCCACGCGATGGGCCGCCGGTCGGAGCCCGCGGCCGGGAGCAGCAACCGGAGATCCTCGCGTGACCCCGCGGACGAGCCGTGCCACGCGAAGGCGAGTACCCCACCGCCGGCCTTCTGCAGAGTGAACAGAACTGCCTGCTGCCCGTTCACCTCCCCGGTCCAGCGCACCACCAGCCGGGCGTCCGCCAAGCGCATCTGGCCCGTGTCGAGGCCCATCTGCACCCACGGCCGCAGCAGATTGTGGTCGAGCACGCGGTCGCCCAGCGCTTTGCTCAGCGCGGCGTCGAACACCTTCTCATCGGGCAGCGAGCCGCCCGACCCGCCCTCGCCCTGCGCGACCACCGTGCTACGGCCGTCCTGGGTCAGTGTCATCGTGACGCCCGGGTCGCCCGGGGCAGGGGGCAGAACCGTCTCGGCGATCCCGCTTCCCGGCACACCCGAGACAGCCGGATCGTCATGCACCCGGCCGTCCGCGCCGAACTCGTAACCGGGGCTGATCGTCGCGGTGCTGCCTGGCGGTCCGACCAGCACCGCGACACCCGGATCGTCGAACGACGCCATGACGTACTGGGTGGCCCGCTGTGCGGGGTCGACGTTGGCCACCGCCACCATCTCCGCGGGGTCCGACCCGGCCGCGCCGTCGTACCAGAGCAACTGCGGTTTGGTCACGAAACCAAATCGCAGCGGCACGTACGCGAGTACCACCCTTTTGTCGCCGACGTCCGCGGCGTACAGGAATCGGATTTTGCTCCGGTCACCGATGCGCCAGTTCTGGTCGGGGTTGTCGATGTCCCTGATCTGCGCGCGCATCCCGGCGAGGAACGCGGTGTCGCCGGCGAGGGAACCGCGGACCGGACCGTTGAGGAGCGCCTCGTTGCCTACGGCCAGCGCGATGGTGGGCGCCCAGCCGGGCACCGGCACCACCCCGGCCTGCATTCCGGCCAGGGCGGTCACCGCCGCGGCTGCTACGCCGGCTCGGATCAGCCGGTTGCGGCGGTGCCGGGTCTCCCGCCGCTGGAAAGACGTCCACGGGTCGAGGCGCAGGTCCAGCTCCCCGGCGGTTTCGATGAGTCCGGCGCGCAGTTCGGTCTCGATGTTCATGCTCAGCTCCCCTGCAGGCTGACGGACGGTGACATTCCGGTGGGCGTGATCTCTTCGCGAAGACGTTGCAGGCCGCGCGAGGCCTGGCTCTTGACGGTGCCGACGGAGCAGCCCATGACCTCGGCGACGTCGGCCTCGCTCAGATCATCGAAGTAGCGCAGCACCAGCACGGCACGCATCCTCGGCGGTAGCTTCCGGAGTGCGATGACGAGTTGCTGGCGTTGCTCCACACCCGCGTACGGGTCGTCGCCGCGGGCTCGGTCGGGCGGGGTGAGCGCGATCTCGCCCCAGCTCCGCCGGCGACGCCAGGAGATCGCGGTATTCACCATCACGCGGTGCACGTAGCCGGCGGGGGAGTCCATCACCGACACCTTTCGCCACCGGCGGTGGGTCTTCTCCAGCGCCGTCTGCACCAGGTCCTCGGCATAGCTGTGGTCACCGGTCAGCAGGTACGCCGTCCGGGTCAGCGGATCCCATTGCTGCCGCACGAAGGCCCGGAAGCCGTCGTCATCGTCCGATCCCAATCTCATGCTCCAAGAACGCGGTGCGCACCG
Source organism: Actinoplanes sp. TBRC 11911 (assembly GCF_012933445.1). Lineage (GTDB taxonomy): Bacteria > Actinomycetota > Actinomycetes > Mycobacteriales > Micromonosporaceae > Actinoplanes. The sequence continues at coordinate 50,536 of NZ_JABBNC010000013.1, read as the reverse complement.
AACAAGGTTGAGAGTCGAAGGTTCGGCAGCGTGAGCCACCAAGTCTTGTTCATTCTGATATCGGCGCCACCCCATGCCATGGTTACCCTAAGAAGCCTCAATCGGGCGTGGGGTTGCAAAACGAATTCACCTCCGGCGGAACATTTACCGTGGTGAGAAGCGGCACAGCGTTCTGGCTGATTTTCGCGGCGTCGCTATCGTTTGTGCGGTGGCCGGGCGGGTCGCATTCCCCCCGCGGCGTCCGGCTAGCGGGGAGCACCGGGAGCTATGGGATTCACGTCACCGCTCCTGGTGTTCCCCCTGTTCGGTGCACGTCGTGAAAGTGCCAGGGAGCGGCCGGTCGTTCGTGTGCCTTTTGGGTACCCACACAATGGTGTGGCGCGATCCCGGATCGTGGCAGAGAATTCTGCACGTTTCTGACGGGCGGCACAGTCCGCCAAGAATGTGTTGGTCGCGAATATAGGGGAATTGATGTACACGGTATCGCGCGTCATGCACACCACCTCATGTGCATCCGGGTGCCCGCCGTGGGTATCGAGGCTCTTCGGCAAAGCGCTATGTGGCCCGAGATGGTGGCACTCGTCCCCACGTGGGTCCGGGAACTCCGCGTCATCGACTCGCTCGTCGGCAACCTCGACGGGTTCAAGACAATCGACCAGCGCACGTTGTTGCTGCTCGGCTCGAACACGCCCGCACATCACGTCGACGCGGCCCGTTTTCTCGACGAGAACCTCCCGCGAACCATGATCGAGTGGGTGGACGGAGCCGACCACCTCGCGATGGTGACGCACCCGATCGACATGGCCAACGCCATCGCGGCGTTCCTTCGGCAGCGATAACCGGACGCGGGCCTGGAGGCGAACCCCGGGAGCCCGATTCCGCCGCCGTCGGACACCTTGGCGAAGATTCGCGGGCCAAGGCTCACTGAACCGTGGCCTCGATCGGTATCCAGTCCTCGATCTTGCCGGAACGGTTGTCGCCGGAGGAGCGTCGTCCGGCGCGGCGCATGACCCATGGCAGAACGTGCTCACGATAGAACCGAGCCTCCGCCATCACACCGCGCCGCTCGCTCCGACCCGGGCCGGCGACATGCTCCGCGGTCGGACACCCCAGGGCATTCAGCACCAGGCTCGCGACCCGGCGGTGCCCGGCCGCATTCAGGTGCAGGCGATCCGGAGACCAGTACCGTACCCGGCGAATCTCGGCATCATGAAAAACATCGACGAACGGGACATCGTATGTCACGGCGAATCCGGCAACGGCCGCGGCGAGAATCTCGCCGCGCCGTCGCATCACCCGGCCGAACGGCAGCCGCTCGGAGGGGTCGGGCGCACTGAGCAGCACCAGCCGTACGCCCGCTTCGGCGCTCCGCCGGATGGCCCGCTCGGTGCGCACCGTGAGCCCGGCCATGTCCACGCGCGGCCGCATCATGTCGTTGAAGCCGCCGTTGAAAGAGATCAGCGTAGGCGGCGGGTCAAGGGAAAGCGCCGCTTCGAGCTGCTCGTCGACGATCGGCTCGAGGAGTCGTCCCCGAACGGCCAGGTTCGCATACCGGACCGCCTCCCCCTCGCTGGACGCCAGCCCCGCCGCGACAAGATCAGCCCAGCCGCGTAGCGTCCCATCAGGACGGCCGTCCGCCATCCCCTCGGTGAAGCTGTCACCGACAGCCACAAACCGAATCAACGCGGCCTCCCGTCTTGGTGGTCGAGCGTCCTTCAGGCGCTGCGACACTGGGCTCTGGCGGTGGCATCACAGTTGCTTGACGTAGCCCCAGTGGCCGTCACGGCCCGTCAGGAAGGCCCAGATGACGTCGTGCACCCTGGTGATGTAGACGTTGTAGGGGGTCTGCCAGCCCTCATCGTCGCGGATCCAGCGCGCGCCGGCCACGCCGTTCGGTGTGACCTGGATGAATTGCAGGGTGTTCTCGTCGTCACGAGTAGCGATTTCCATGTTGTAACTGTCCGGGATCTCGGCGATGGACGGCGATCCGGTCGAGGGCCAGTTGTAGGGAGTGTTAGCGTCCTGCCATGGGCCCCAGTATCTGTCGCCATATGGCTGGCCCGTGTAGTAGACGTGGCCGTTCGTGCCCCTATGGGCCACATAAATGACATCGGATGCGTCGTTGTACGCGACCGAGGGGGAATCGTTGGTCTGCCCCACCCATTCGCCGGGCTCCTGAGCGAGTGCCCACGCGCTCCCGTCGAAGTAGGAGCCCCAGACATTGTTCCCACCATCGCTGGCCCGCCAGACCATGAAGGCGCGGCTGTCGTTTCGGATCTGAGTGATCGCCGGCGGACCGCTCGCGGTGAACCCCCGGGCGGGCGCCCAGCCGGTGAATTGTCCGGGGTTAGGGCCGTACCAGCCCCAATAGATCTGGCCGCCACCGCCGGTGTGGGCGATCAGCCAACGGTTGTTCGCGGCCGGTGCTATCACCGGGGAATACGCGCTGGATCCCGGAAGCGTGAACGGCGTGCCGTTGTTTATCGAGATCAGCATGGAGCCGGTGGGGTTGTCGGCTCGCCAGATCTGCGCCGACGGACCATTGTCGTAAGCATCCTGCACCGCAAAAGCGACCGTACCTGCGGTGCGGACCTGATTGTCGGGGTATGGCAGGTCGTCCGCGATCCACTTGGAATTCGCGAACGCGGTGCCCGGGGTAAGAATGGTTAACGCAGCCATGGCGGCCGCGATAACACCGACCTGCCATCTCCGCATCCGGAAAAAGATCACTGGCCTTGACATGAAATCCCTTTCGTGAGCCTCAAAGGAGCGCCGCCACGGGCTGCGAAGACGCGGCGTCCACAAGCAACCGTGGACTCCGCCGATACGTTATTGCTCGGGTCGAGAAGATTTCCAGACCTCGTCGCAGCCTTTGCCTGTAACGAACGTCGCCAAAATAAACGCCACTCCGGTGAACGCCGGGGTCCCGCATTCGCCGGTGCGAGCGATGTCGTTTCTGAAAGCTTTTGGGTACCCACTACGTGGTGCGGTAAAAGGTAGATGCATGCGAGTCCCACGTCCACGACATGGCCGACGGCGTCGACGTCCGGGGGCCACATAGGATCTAGCCACTGGATTCATCCCATCATCCCATGATTCACTCGTGGCGTGTCCACGACCGTGCTCGGCCCCGCCCGGCTGCACCGCGGCATCCTGCTTGCCGTCGCCCTGACCGCCCTCAACCTGCGGACCGCGGTGACCGGATTCAGCGTGTTGACCGGCGACGCAGCCGCCGACCTGCACTTTGGACCGATCATTGCCGGGGCCATCGGTACGGTGGTGACTGCCTGTTTCGCGGTCGCGGCGTTCGTCGCCCCGCCGCTCGCCCGTCGGTTCGGCCTGGAACGCACCGCCGCGGTGGCGGTGACCGCCACGACGGCCGGCATTCTGCTGCGAGCGGCAGCATGGTCGCCGACCGTCATGATCGTGGCCTCGGTGATCGCGTTCGCCGGAGTCGGCGCGGCCAACGTCATCCTGATCCCGATCGTGAAGCAGCATTTTCCGCAGCGGCTGCATACGGTCAGCACGATGTACATGGTGCTGCTCCAGGTCGGACAGCTGGCGGCACCGCTGATCGCGTTGCCGCTGGCTGACGCCTACGGGTGGCGGACGGCCGCGGGCGGATGGGCGGTGGTGACCGCGGTGGCGGCGGTGCTGTGGCACGTGACGGTTCCCCGGTCGTCCCCGCCGACCGCGGCGGCCAGAACGCTTCCGTCGCGCTTCTCGTGGCGTACGGGGCTGGTCGTGGGTTTGATCGGTTTGATGGCGATGACCACGCTTCACGTCTACACGCTGGTGACCTGGTTTCCGACCATGCTGCGGGACGCCGGGCTGAGCTCGACCGCCAGCGCGCTGTTGCTGTCCTGGTTCGCGGGGCTCGGGCTGATCGCTGCCTTCGTGGTGCCGCCGCTGACCAGGCGACTGCGTAATCCGTACCCCATCGTCGTGGTTTGTGTGGTGCTGATGGGCATCGGCTACGCGGGCATGCTCGCGGCCCCCGCCGCCGGCGCCTTCGTGTGGGCGACCGCCTTCGGCCTCGGTGTCAGTACCTTCCCGCTCTGCCTGACGTTGATCGGCGCGCGGTCGGCGAACCCCGACGATGCCTCGCGGCTTTCCGGTGTGGTCCAGGGCATCGGCTATGGCATCGGCTGCGTCGGTCCGCTGGCGCTCGGCGTGATCCACCAGGCGAGTCACGGCTGGAATGTGACCTATGTGCTGCTTGCCGCGACGCTGCTGATCACGCTGGGCGCCGGTTCGGTTGCCTGCCGGCCGGTCTAGGCTTCTGTTGTGCCCAGCCCGAACCTGGATCGCACCGGCCTCGTCGCTCGCGTCACCGAGTTGTTCCGCGCGCAGATCACCGACGGGCGGTGGCGGCTGGCCAGCAAGATCCCGACCGAGTCCGAGCTGGTCGAGTGGAGTGGCGCCGGCCGCAACACGGTGCGCGAGGCGGTCAGCTCCTTGGTCCAGGCCGGCATCCTGCGGCGGGAACAGGGGCGGGGAACCTTCGTGGTGTCGACCTCCGACCTGCGCTCGTCGGTGTCGCGCCGGGTCGCGGTCACCTCCCGCCGGGACAGCCTGGAACTGCGGCTGGCACTCGATGCCGCATCCGCCCGGATCGCCGCGGCCCGCCGCAGCGAGGCCGACGCCGAGCGCCTGCGCATCCTTCTCGGCGAGCGGCGTGACGCGTGGGCCAACGGCGACGTGCACGAGCGCTTGCGCGCCGACTCGGCCCTGCACCGAGCGATCGTGGCCGCCACGCGGAACGCGTTGATGCAGGAGGTGTACGACGGACTTCTCGAGGTGTTCGAGGAGGTCCAGCTCCACGACGTGGCGGGGGCGGCCGACGACCTCGCGCGGCTGCACACCGACCTGGTCGAAGCCATCGTCGACGGTGACCCCGAACGAGCCGCGGCCACCATGTCCGCGCTGCTGCAGCCCTTGATCAACGACTCCTGAATCGCTGCTGCGCAGACCGGCGCGCACTGGAGGGACGTGGCCGCAGTGCTGGTGCGCCGGCCCGGGAGGCGAACCGCCGCCTTTGGCTGAATGGTCGAGAAGGTTGGGCTCGTGTTGCTGCCTGGACGCGGGGTGTGCCGGTTTGTCACAGCACGGTGGTGATGGCTTCGCCGTCGGGGTCGTTGATGGCGTCGGCGATGGTGCAGAAGCGCCATCGGTTGTCGGAGCCCAGGTTCAGGGTGATGTGCAGTGTGGTCGGTGCGAGGGCGGGCTGGTCGGCGAGTTCGATGATCGCGCTGCTGGCGGTGGCGGGTTTGGCGGCGGTGATGGAGTGCTCGATGATCGGCTCGGCGGCGCGTGCCGCTTGAACGTCGATCTCGGCGATGCTGCCGACCGGCGCGGTGGTGGCGGTGGTTTTTGCGGTGGTGGTCGTGCCGGGTGTGGCCGGGTAGGGGCCGGTGACGCTGGTGAGGGTGATGGCGGCGGGTTGGACGCGGGCGTTCTGGTCGAGCAGTGACTGCAGTTGGGCGGTCAGCGCGGTGGCGCTGGCGCAGCCCGGCTCGGTGATGGTGCCGGCCAGGGCCGGGTTGGGGTTGGCGACGAGCCATTGTCCGTAGGTGAGCATGGAGCCGATCACGGTGGGCCAGGCGGTGCCGGTGTTCTTCAGAGCAGGCGCCGGGGTGGCCGGTTTCGCGGCGATCGGGATCGCGGCGACCGGCACGGCGGGGGCCGAGGTCATGGCGGCTGCTGGTGGGGCCGGCGTGGTCGTGCTGGTGGTGCAGCCGGTCGTGGTGGCGATCGTCGCGACGGTGGCGCCGAGCAGCGCGACGGTGCGGGCGAGGGCGGTGGGGCGCATGGGATTCTCCGTCGGGTCGGCTGGGCTGGGCTGGGTCAGTGGACGACGACCGGGCTGGACCGGCCGATCATGGTTTCCTGGGTGGCGGTCGGTGCCCCGTAGGAGTCGGTGGTGTGCACGGCGTCGAGCCAGAATTCGTAGGCGGTGCCGCGGGTCAGGCCGGTGAACCGATAGGTCACCGTGGCGCAGGTGTGTACCGCGGTGACGGTGTGCCAGCGTCCCGGGGCTTGGACCAGCGATCCGGTGGTGCCGGGGCCTTTGCTCCAGCCCTGTGGAACGGCGCCGACGCGATAGGCCTGAACCCGCCGATCGCCGAGGCCGGGCCAGCTCACGGTGACGCTGCCGGTGCCGGCGGTGGCGGTGACCGGGAGGTTCGGGGCGGGACCGAGGGTGGCCGGGCACACCGGCGAGGTCGCCGGCACCGATCGCGACACCACCGGGACGGGTTTACCGGTCTTGAGGAACCCCCAGGTCGGTGTCGGTGACGGAGCCCAGGCACCGGGGGCGACCTGTGCGGCGGGCACGGTCACGGCTGGGGCGGGCTGGACGGTCCACGCTTTCGGCAGCGGTGCCGCCGTCGCCGCCGCAACCGCGGGCGAAGTGGTCGCGGCCGTGCCGTGGGTGCAGCCGGCCGCGGCCAGCAGCGTGGTGCCGGCGGCGAGCAGCACGCTGAGCGTGCGTAAACGTCTCATCGAAGCGTCCGTCCTTGCCGGGAGGCGGGTGGGCAACGCCCAGCAGGATCGGTTCGCGGTCAGCGCGGCTGAGGACTCGGCAGTGCGGGGTGCGGGGCGGACCGGGTGCGGCCAGGGTGCACGCCGCTGGTCCAGGACGTGCTTGTGTTGCGGGTCCGTGTGCTATCGGGCAAGGCGGTACGTGAGGGCGGTGTGGCGGCGGCCGGCGCTGACGGTGCGGATGGCGGCGGCCAGCGCGCGGCGGGAGCCGACCAGGACGACGAGTTTTTTGGCGCGGGTGACGGCGGTGTAGAGCAGGTTGCGTTGCAGCATCATCCAGGCGCTGGTGGTGATCGGGATGACCACGGCGGGGTATTCGGATCCTTGCGAGCGGTGGATGGTCATGGCGTACGCGTGGGCGAGTTCGTCGAGTTCGTCGAAGTCGTAGTCGATGCTTTCGTCTTCGTCGGTGCGTACGGTCAGGGTTTGCTCGTCGGGGTTGAGGGCGGTGATGACGCCGAGGGTGCCGTTGAAGACGCCGGCCTGGCCCTTGTCGTAGTTGTTGCGGATTTGGGTGACCTTGTCGCCGACACGGAACACTCGTCCACCAGCCCGCCGTTCCGGTAAACCCTCCCGTGGCGGGGTGAGTCGCTGCTGCAACAGCGTGTTGAGAGCGCCGGCGCCGGCCGGGCCGCGGTGCATGGGCGCCAGAACCTGGATGTCGCGGCGCGGGTCGAGGCCGAACTTCGCGGCGATGCGGTTGCAGGCGACGTCGACGGTCAGTTCCGCGGCGGCTTCGGTGTCGTCGCTGGCGAATAGGAAGAAGTCGCGCATGCCGTCCAGGATCGGGGGCTTTCCGGCGTTGATGCGGTGGGCGTTGCTGACCACGCCGGAGTCCGCGGCCTGCCGGAACACTTTGGTCAGGCGTACGCGGGGAATGGTGTCGGCGGCGAGCAGGTCACGCAGCACCTCCCCGGCGCCGACGGAGGGGAGTTGGTCAACGTCGCCAACCAGCAGCAGGTGCGCGCCGGGCGGGACGGCCTTGATGAGTTTGTTGGCGAGGATGAGGTCGAGCATGGAGGCTTCGTCGACCACGAGCAGGTCGACATCCAGCGGGTTGTCCCGGTCGTAACTGGCTTCCCCGCCGGGTTGCAGCTTCAGCAGCCGGTGCACGGTCGCGGCGGGCTGGCCGGTGAGCTCGGCGAGGCGTTTCGCCGCGCGGCCGGTGGGGGCGACGAGTAGGATTTTGGCTTTCTTCGCGGCGGCGAGCTCGACGATCGAGCGGACGGTGAAGCTTTTGCCGCAGCCGGGCCCGCCGGTCAGCACCGCTACCTTGGCGGTCAGGGCGAGGCGTACGGCCTGTTCCTGCTCGGCGGCCAGGTCGGTGCCGGTGCGGGCTTTCAGCCAGGTCAGGGCCTTGGCCCAGTCTACGCCGGCGAAGTGGGGCATGCGGTCGTCGCGGTCGCGCAACAGCGACAACAGCGAGCCCGCGAGCGACAGCTCGGCCCGGTGGAACGGGATCAGGTAGATCGCCGCGGTCGGCCCGGGCAGCTCCTCCCGCACCACGCCTTCGTCGGCGACCAGGTCGTCCAGGCATTCGGCGGCCAGCCCGGCGGGCACGTCGAGGATTTTGGTGGCCTCGGCGATCAGTTGGTCGGCGGGCAGGTAGCAGTGGCCGTTGTCGGTGGCCTGCGACAGCGTGTATTGCAGGCCGGCTTTCACTCGTTCGGGGCTGTCGTGCGGGATCCCGACGGCCTGCGCGATGGTGTCGGCGGTCTTGAAGCCGATGCCCCACACGTCGGCGGCCAGCCGGTACGGTTCGGTCTTGACCACGTCGATCGACTTCTCGGCGTACTTCTTGTAGATCCGCACCGCGATCGACGTGGACACCCCGACGCCTTGCAGGAATACCATCACTTCCTTGATGGCTTTCTGCTCCTGCCAGGCCGCGGTGATTTTTCCCGTACGCTTCGGCCCCAGCCCCGGCACCTCGACCAGCCGCGCCGCCTCCTCTTCGATGACCCGCAGGGTGTCCTCGCCGAAGTGGTCGACGATCCGTTCGGCGAACACCGGCCCGATTCCTTTGATCAGGCCCGAGCCCAGGTAGCGGCGGATGCCCTGGATCGTGGCCGGGAGCACGGTGCTGTAGGAGACCACCTCGAACTGGCGCCCGTACTGGGCGTGCGAGGACCACCAGCCCCGCATCCGCAAGCTCTCGCCCGGCTGCGCCCCCAGCAGCGCGCCGACCACGGTCATCAGGTCCGACCCGCGCCCGGTCGCCACCCGGGCCACCGTGTATCCGGTCTCCTCGTTCACATACGTCAACCGCTCCAGCACCGCCTCGAGCACCTGCGGCACCGGCCGGGACGAAACACCCGCCGCCACAACACATATCCTCCCCTGCTACGCATAGGTCAGCGAACCGCCGGCCGCACCTTCTCCAAGCTTTCCCGCAGCATGGATCCAATCTCGGTCAACGGCCGGCCGGTCAGTATGTCGCCATGGCTTGCGACGACCGGGCGCACGTCGAGCGAGCCGGTCAGATAGGGCATCCAGTCGTCCGGTTGTGGCGCGCCCGGTCCGGCCTCCTTGGTGGCGGCGAACAGCAGAAGATCGCCGTCGAACACGCCGGGCCGGAAGCGGTGAGCCCGGTCCATGTTGCGGGCGAACACCGGCGCGACGTTGGCGAGGACGTGCGGATCGAGTTCGGAAAGCACCGGGTCGGCGCGGCGCAGCGTGTCGACGAACTCTGGGTAGTCCAGCGGGCGCGCGGCGTGCCGGTGTCCGAGGGAGTCGAGCACCATCGTGAGGAGGTCGCTGGTGTCCAGATCGGTTGACTCCGCCCAGCTGCGTCCGATCAACGGGTACGAATCGGCCAGGGCCAGCAGGCCGACCTCGTCGCCCCGGCTCTGCAGCAGGCTGGCCATCGCGTGCGCGACCAGACCCCCGTACGACCAGCCCAGCAGGTGATACGGGCCGCGCGGCTGCACCGACCGGATCCGTTCGACGAATGCCGCCGCGGTTGTCTCGACCGTTTCGAGGCCGGCCTTGCCGCCGAGAGCCGGATCCTGCAGGCCGTAGACCGGCCGGCCCGGTTCGAGGTGGCGGAGCAGTCCGGAGTAGACCCAGCTCATGCCCGCCGCCGGATGGACGCAGAACAAGGGGGGCAGGTCGCCGTCGGCGCGCAGCGGCAGCAGCACCTCCAAGGGGTCACGCAGGCCGCCCTCCGCCATGCGCCGGGCGAGTGCGGCGACCGTCGGGGCCTCGAACAGAGTCCGGATGTTCAGCTCGGCGCCAAGGCCGGATCGGATCCGGCTGACCAACCGGATGCCGAGCAGCGAGTGCCCGCCGATCTGGAAGAAGTCGTCATCCCGGCCGACCTCGGCCAGGTCGAGCACCTCGGCGAAGAGAGCGCACAACGTACGTTCGAGCTCGGTGCGCGGTTCCCGGCCGGCCTGGGTGATGCGGCGCGGGGCCGGCAGCGCCCGCCGATCGACCTTCTGGTGTGCGGTCAGCGGCAGGGCGTCGAGCACGACGAACTCGCCGGGAACCATGTAGCCGGGCAGTCGGGCCTCGGCGAACGCGCGTACGTCTTCGACGTTCAGATCGAGGTCCCCGACCAGGTATCCCACCAGCCGCCGGTCTCCTGGAGCGTCCTCGCGGGCCAGCACCGCGACCTGGGTGACACCGGGATGCTGCCCCACCGCGGCCTCGATCTCACCGATCTCGATGCGAAACCCGCGGATCTTCACCTGATGGTCGGTGCGGCCGGCGAATTCCAGGCAGCCGTCCGAGCGCCGGCGCACCAGGTCCCCGGTCCGGTACATCCGGCCGCCGGGCGGCCCGTGGGGGTCGTCGACGAACCGCTCGGCAGTCAGGTCGTCCCGTCCGAGGTAGCCACGTGCCAGCCCGCTGCCTCCGATGTAGAGTTCGCCCAGGACACCATCGGGGACCAGCTCAAGCCGGGGATCGAGCACGTAGCACCTGGTCCCGTTGAGCGGGCGTCCGATGGGTACCGGCACGTCCCGGTCGACCGGTGGCCGTACGCGGTGGCTGGTGGCGAAGACGGTGGTCTCGGTCGGCCCGTAGCCGTTGACCACGGTGACGTCCGGGCAGTGTTCGAGTACCCGGCGCACCGACTCGGGCGGCACCACGTCGCCACCCGCCCACACCTCACGCACCCCGGCGAAACAGGCCGGCCGTTCGTCGGCCATCAACCGGAACAACCCCGAGGTGAGCCACACCGCGTCGATGTCACCGCTGGAGATCAGCTCGTCCAGTTGAGCCACGTCGAGGATACCGGGTGGCGCCACCACGACCCGCCCGCCGCGCAGCAGCGGCACCCACAGTTCGTACTCCATGACGTCGAAGGTCTGCGGGGTGTGCAGCAACACCCGCTCGTGAGCACCGGTGTCCCAGCACGTGTCGCCGGCGAGCTCGGTGATCGCGCGGTGCGGTATGGCGACACCTTTGGGTACGCCGGTGGAGCCCGACGTGTAGATCACGTAGGCGAGCTGATCGGGGTCGACGGTGACGCCCGGATCGTCGGCGACCGCGTCGGCACGGGTCGGCACCGCCACCACCGGCAAACCGTCGTCGCGGCGAGCCGCCGCGTGACCGAGTGAGTCCTGGTCGACGAGCAGCGCTACCGCGCTGGACTCGGCGAGCACGGTCTCGAGGCGTACGGGAGGGTCGGTGACCGCAAGCGGGCAGTAGGCCGCGCCGGATTTCACGACACCCAGGAGTGCGACCACCAGGTGCTCGGAGCGCTCCATCAGCACTCCGACCACGCGGTCACGACCGGCTCCCGCGTCGATCAGGTCGCGCGCCACCCGATTGGCCCGCCGGTCGAGCTCGCCATAGGTCAGCGTGACGTTGCCGGCCACGACCGCGATCGCGCTGGGATCGCGCGCCACCTGAGCCTCGAACGCGGCCGTCAGCGTCGTAGCCGCGGCGCGCAGTGGATCTCCGGCCGACCGGGCCAGGATCTCGGCCCGCTCGGCGGCATCCATGACCGGCAGCGTCGAAAGGGGCTCGTCGGGCTGCACGACCACCTGGTTGAGCAGGCGGACCAGACGGGCGGTGAACGCCTCGATGGTGCGACGGTCGAACAGACCGGTGCGGTAGGTGACCCGGCCGGTGAGGCGGTCGCCCGTGAAACCGGTGTCCAGCTGCAGGTCACACAACGCGGTCCGATCCTCGAAGAACTCCCGGGTGAACGGCCCGTCCGGGGCGTCCCGCTCGTCGCCACCGTGGACATACAGCACGTCGAAGACCGCGCCGCGGCTCACGTCCCGACCGGATGCGACCGCGGCGACCACGTCGTCGAACGGCACGTCCTGATGCCGGTGGGCCGTCGTCATCGTGGCGTGTACGCGGCGAAGCAGGCTACGGAAGCTGTCCGGCTCCTCGATGGTGGCCCGCAGCGCGACGGTGTTGACGAAGAAGCCGACGACCTCCTGGAACCGGGGATCGCTGCGGCCCGCCAGCACGGTGCCGATGGTGACGTCCCGCTGCCCGGTCCACCTGGCCAGGGCGGCCTGGAACGCCGCGGCGAGCGCGCTCGACGGTGCGCTGCGGCACCGCAGCGCAAGGGTTTTCAGGGCATGGGTCGTTTCGGCGGAAAGCGCGAAGCGCACCGAGTCGGCCCGGTCGTCGGGATGCGCCGGCCGAGGCCGGTCCAGCGGCAGCTCCAGCTGCTGAAATCCGTCGAGCACGGACCGCCAGTGGTCGAGGTCCGCAACGACGTCCCGCTGGTCGTCGACGTAGTCGCCGAACGTGGCCCGGGCGGGTGGCAGGGCGGCGTCGCGTCCGTCGGCGGCGGCTTCGTAGAGGGACGCCAGGTCCCTTTCCAGGATGGCCCGCGACCAGCCGTCGAGGGCGATGTGGTGGGCGACCAGGACGAGCACGTCGGTCCCCTCCGTGCAGCGCAGCAGCGCGGCCCGCAGTGGCGGCCCCGACGCGAGCGCGAACGGACGATGCGACACCGATCTCGCGACACTCTGCCAGTCGGTGTCCGCGGGCACCTCGACGATCTCCAGGTCGATCGCGGAGCGCTGGTGCACGACGCGTAGCGGGTTGCCGTGCTCGTCGGATGGATAGCTGGTACGCAGGATCTCGTGGCGCGCGCTCAGCCGGTCCAGGGCGGTGCGCAGCGCGGGCTCGCGTACGCCGGCGTTGAACCGCAGTGCCAGCGGGACGTGGTAGACGTAGCTGGCCGGGTCCAGCTGCTGCAATATCCACAGGCGGCGCTGACTGTGCGACGGCCCCGATTGTTCTGCCACAGCTCACTCCAAGTTGTCGAGGGTGCGCGTTCGCACCACGAAGTCGTCCGCGCCCCGCACGGCCACCGCCGCTCCGTAGCCGGGCGCGGCGCTCAGGTCGTGCACACGCCAGCACTCACCGCCGAAGCGCATCGTCAGCGGAGCGGCGCCGAGCGCGGGCAGCCGGACGCCGTACGGGAGCATCGTGGTGCCGGACGCCTTGACGCATGCCTCCTTGCGGACGTGGAGCCGGACGAATGTCGCGGCTCGCCGGCCCGGTTCCGCGCCCGCGACCACCCGTGCCTCGGCTGCCGGAAACAGCCGGGTCGGGGGACGGACGTTCCAGCGCGCACGGATTCGCTCGATGTCCACGCCGACGGGCCGCTCGGCCACCGCGACGAGGGCGCCGTCGCCAGAATGGCTGAGACTGACCCTGGGCCCGCCCGCGATCTCGGGTTTGCCGTGCGGCCCGATCCGCCACCGGATATCCGCGGGACGCACTGCCAGCCGAGCCGCGAGAATGAACCGTGCGGCGCCATGGACGGCGATGAAGCGGGCACGAACGGCATCGTCGTCCATTCGGGCCAGTCTCGTTTTCTCCTGGACGTCGAGAACGGAGGCGAGCATTCGCTCGCTTTCCGGCGATCGGCGGACCGGGACGGTCCAGACCTCGACGACATCGATGGGCGCGGTCACGTCGTCCATCATGCCGACCGGGGCGGCCGCGAACCGTATACCTAAGTGCGCCCCAATCGGCCGGGTCCATTCTCGTCCGCGCGGAACGGGAGCTGCCGATAATGGCATGCCATCTTGTGGAGATCCCGTCCCGGCGTCCGAGTCGTTAGCTTCGTTCGGTATGACTTACACGAGACCTTCGGTCATCGCGGTGATGACGGCCGTGGTCCGATTCGGTGCGCCGAGCTTGAGCAGAACCGTTCCGACCAGCCGTTTGACGCCATGAGTCGAGATGCCGAGCGTTTTTGCGATCTGTTTGTTGCTGAGACCGCGGGCGAGCAGGCTGAGCATCTCGGATTCCCGCGGCGTCAATGCGACCGGCCGGCCGTTCGTGTGCCGGGCCCGAGCCGGACCGGTGGTCAGCAGCTGACGGGTCAGCGGCGCGGGCATCGGCATGGCCCCGGCGACGACCTGCCGCAGGACATCGCCGAGCGTGGTGACGGTCGCGTCGGCCAGCAGCAGCACCCCGTCGCAGGGCAGCTCGCCGTGCCCCGAGATGTCGTCGCTGCTCAGATCGTCGCCGACCAGAAGCACCCGGGGCCGGTCCGGACCGGTCATGCCATGGTGGTGGCCCAGCAGCGGCCACGACCGCACCGTCGTGATCACCAGCCGGGTGTTCGCGTCGTGTGGCGGCCACGCCAACGGGACGTCCACGAACCGTGCCACTACCCGCACGTTCGGGATTTGTGCGAGCAGTGATTCGAGGCCGCGCAGCAGAACTTCGGTATCAACCAGTAGTGCGACATCGACTTTGTCGGTGACCTCGGATTGTTCGAGGATTGAGGATCGCGACTCTGTCATTTGTTTTCCTCCGCAACAGCAAATGTTCATCACCGGATCGGCGTCGCCGTTGACGCCGGTAGGGGGACCGGGCAATAGCAATATGCCATGAAGTCGATCAATGGGAAATGGCACCGGTTCTGTCCCGCCGGCGGGACAGGCGGCATCTAACGTGAGGTGAAGTGCGCATGGAGAAGGAACGGTTTGACGCCGTCGTACGGCGAAACCTGCCAGGTCTCGACGATGGTGCACCGCTTGCCGAGGACCAGGATCTCGCCGACCTCGGCATGGACTCCCTCGGCGCGGTCCGGCTGCTGGCCGAGCTCGAGTCGGAGTTCGCCGTGGAACTGCCCGACGATGCCCTGGACGAAACGGTGTTCCGCACTGCCGCGGGGCTGTGGCGGGCGTTCGCCACCCGTGCCGTACCGGCCACCGACTGAGACGAGGAGAAGGGGATGCCCATCATCGCGGCGCCGCAGGATCTCCTCGAGTCCGAGGTATACATCGACCTCGAGCGCATGCTAGGCCGCAAGATGTATATGAAGACCGAAGGTCTCAACTTCGGTGGTTCGATCAAGTTGCGGTCGGCGGTCGGCATGGTCGCCGCGGCCGAACGCGACGGATTGATCCGATCTGATTCGATAATCGTCGAATCATCGTCGGGTAACCTCGGAATCGCGTTGAGCGTGGTCGCCGCCGACAAGAAGCTGCGGTTCCGATGTGTGACCGACGCCCGGTGCAACGCCGCCACGATTCTGGTCATGCGCGCGTTCGGCGCCGAGGTGGAGACGGTGACCGAGCCGCATCCGACGGGCGGCTTGTTGCAGGCGCGTCTCGACCGGGTGCGCGAATTGTGCGCGAACGACCCGCGTTACGTGTGGCTTGACCAGTACGGCAACCCCGCGAACTGGAACGCGCACTACGAGACCACCGCGCCGGAGATCGCCAAACACGTGCCCGACCTGACCGTGCTCTTCGTCGGGGTCGGCACCGGCGGCACCGCGATCGGTTGCGCCCGCTACTTCCGGGACACCATGAAGGACGTCCGGGTCGTCGCGGTCGACGCGGCCGGCTCGGTCACCTTCGGCACGCCCGCAGCGCCGCGGCACATTCCGGGCCTGGGTGCCGGGGTGCGGCCGCCGCTGGTCGACCCCGGCCTCTTCGACGACATCGTCCACGTCGGCGAGATGGACACGATCAGCGCCTGCCGGTTGATGTCACGCCACGGCTTCCTGTTCGGCGGATCCAGCGGCACGGTCCTCAGCGGCGCCGTGTCCTGGCTGCGCCGGCACGACCCGGAACGCCGGCACCGGGCCGTCCTGGTCGCGCCGGACATGGGTGAACGTTACATCGACACGATCTACAGCGACGCCTGGGTCCAGGAGCGTTTCGGCCGGCCCGTCCCCCCATTCGTCCTCGAGGAGGACCCGTCATGACCCAGTCCCCGTCGTTCGCCGTCATTCCCGGCACGGCCGTGCAGGCCGCGCTGGCCGGCCGGGAGGCCGAGGTGATGGACCTGATCGAGTCCGCATATCGGTTGCACGGTTCGGGGCGTACGGTCAACCCGCCGTCCTACTTTCTCCGTTTCCCGGACCGCCCCGAGGCGCGCATCATCGCGCTGCCCGCCGCCGTGGGCGGTGAGGTGGACACCGCGGGCCTCAAATGGATCTCCAGCTTCCCCGCCAACGTCGCCGAGGGGCTGCCTCGCGCCTCGGCCGTCCTGTTGCTCAACGACCGCACCACCGGATACCCGTTCGCCTGCCTGGAAAGCTCGATCATCAGCGCGACCCGGACCGCGGCGTCGGCGGCGCTGGCCGCCCTGGTGCTGGGCCGGGGCCGGGAGCAGCGCGGCCGGATCGGTCTGGTCGGCACCGGCCTGATCGCCCGCTACATCCACCGCTATCTGGCCGCAACCGGACACCCGATGGAGCGTATCGGCCTCTACGACCACTCGCCGGACCGGGTCCGTGGCTTCGGCGACTACCTGCGCGGCGTCTGCGACACGCCCGTGGAGCACTTCGACGACCTGGAGGGCCTCATCCGCACCAGCGACGTGATCGTCTTCGCCACCACCGCCGGGACGCCGCATGTCACCGACCCCGGCTGGTTCGACCATGCCCCGCTGGTCCTGAACATCTCGCTACGGGATGTGTCCGCCGACGTGGTGCTGTCGTCGGTAAATGTGGTCGACGACGTCGAGCACTGCCTCAAGGCGAACACCTCGGTCCACCTCACCGAGCAGGCCACCGGAAATCGTGACTTCCTGCACGCCACCCTGTACGACGTGCTGGCTGGCGACTACACCGTGCCCACCGGCCGGACGGTGCTGTTCTCGCCGTTCGGGCTCGGCGTGCTCGACATCGTGCTGGGCGAGTTCGTGTACCGGACCGGTGACCGGCAGGTTGTCGACGGCTTCTTCAGCGACCTCGAGACGTACGGGGTGACGCGGTGACGACGAACGACGCGCGCCGATTCGTCCCGGAGCTCGCCGACCTCCCGATCGTGTCCGAGGAGGCCGCCCGTGCCAGCAAGTGGAGTCTGCGACGCGACCATCCGGTGGACGTGGGGGAGACGGTGACCGGGCACGTACTGCGATTCGCCGAGACGGCGCCGCAGGACGTCGCGATCGCAGGACCGGATGAAACGGTGACTTACCGAGACTTGGCGTCCCGGGTGGCGGCCACCGAGGCGGCTTTGCTGGCGGCCGGATGCCGCCCGGGCGAGGTCCTGGCTTCGTGCGGGCCCCGCTCGGCCGAGTCGGTGATCCTGTTGCTGGCGTTCGAGAGCCTGGGGTTGACATACCTGCCGGTGGACGCCGCGTGGCCGGCCGAGCGGCTCACCGGCATTCTCGCCCGCGCGCACGCCGGGCGCGTGCTGCACTACGGCGGCCCGCGGCCACCCGACGCCGGAGTACCGGTGATTCCGTTCGTGGTGCCGGCCGGCGGTGACCCCGCAACGCTGCGGCGGCGATGTGCCGACCCGGGCGAGCCGCGTTACGTCTTCTACACCTCGGGGACCACGGGAACGCCCAAGGGCGCGCTCAACGAGCACCGCGGCATGATGAACCATCTGTGGGCGAAGGTGCTGGATCTGGACCTGGGTCCGGCCGATGTCCTCGGCCTGACCGCGCCGCTCACCTTCGACATCGCCATCTGGCAGATGCTCGCGCCGCTGCTGGTCGGCGGCACGGTAGCGGTTTTCGACGATCGGGACATGGCATTTCCCCGTACGCTGCTGGCCCGGGCCGAACGGACCGGGACGACGGTGCTCGAGCTGGTACCGACCGCACTGGAGTGGCTGGCCGGGCCGGCCGGCCGGGACCGGGCACGTGCCCTGCGCTGCCTGGTGTCGACCGGTGAGGAACTCGGCACGCCGCTGGCCGGTCGGCTGCTCGAGCGTTTCCCCGGCGTGACGCTGGTGAACGCGTACGGTTTCACCGAGACCTCGGACGACGTCACGCACCACGTGGTGACCCCGGACGACCTGGACCGGCCGCGGCTGCCGGTGGGCACTCCGGTCCCCAACACGGTGCTGTACGTGCTGGCCCGCGACGACCGCGGCATGTGGCGGGCCGTCGAACCGGGTGAGCTCGGCGAGCTTTTCGTGGGTGGGCTGGCACCGGGGTGCGGCTATCTGGCCGACGAACGGGCGACGGCCGCGGGGTTCTTCCGCGACGTGCTGGATCCGCAGTCGCCGACCGGCCGGCTCTACCGCAGCGGCGACGCCGTCCGTGTGGACGGGACGGTGCTGAGCTATGTGGGCCGGCTCGACCGGCAGGTCAAGGTGTCCGGCGTCCGGATGGAACTGGGCGAGATCGAGGCGGCGCTGCGCGCGCACCCCGCGGTCGCCGACGGAGCCGTGGTGACCGCGGGGGAGGGCGACCGCAAGCGGCTGGTTGCCTACTACGTGCCTGGCGACGGCCCGGTGCCGCCGGAGGAACTGCGTGACTTCCTGTCCCGCGCCCTCCCGGCGGCTCTGGTGCCGCGGCGGTGGCACCTGGTCGACGCGCTGCCGGTCACCGCGAACGGCAAGATCGACCACCGGCGGCTGGCTCAGCTCGCCGATCAGGAGTAATCCAGAGCCAGCGCCTCGATGGCGGCCGTCACCGCGGCCAGGGCCCCGCGGTGGTCGGCCGCCGCACCGTGCAGAACGCCGATGTGATCGCTGGTCCCGGCCCGCCAGTCGAGTGCCGACCCGGCCGTCACGTACGGGTCGAAGCGCAGCACTCCCGGTACCGCCGTGACCACCGCCGGGTCGGCCATGCCCACGAGTCGCGTCGCACCCGGCGGCGGCTGGATGAACCGCTGGTAGTGCACCCCGGCGGGCAACTCGGGGAGGTCCCCGACCGGGATGCCGAGCGCCACCTTGCACGCCGCCTTGACCAGGTCGAATCCGGTGGCCCGCCGGATCATCTCGGGCATGTAGCCGGGAACGCGGCCGTTCACCTCGATGATCCGCGGGCCGCTCGCGGTGAGTTTGATCTCGGTGTGCGTGACTCCCATGTGAATTCCAAGCGCCCGGACGGCCGCCTCGGCCAGGTGCCGGCAGCGCCGGGCCATGTCCTCGTTCACCGTGGACGGGATGAGCAGGCCGCCTTCCCGGAACGGGGGATGCAGCGGGAACTTGCCGGAGACGCCGACGTCCCGCACGACACCGCCCTCGATCACCGACTCGACGGAGACGAAGTCACCCCAGTCGGCGCCGGCGTGCCGCGGATCACCGACGAGCATCTCCTCGACGACGTAGTCCGTCGTGGTCGTGGCGTGCTGCCGCATCCACTCCCGGGCTTGGCCCGGCGTGTCGATCCGCTGGGTGTCGATGCTGCCGCGGCCCTCGCGCGGCTTGACCACCACGGGCAGGCCGATCTCGTCGATCAGCGCGGGCAGGTCGCCGGGGCGGGTCAGCAACCGCGAGGCGACGGCGTCGACACCCGCGTCGGCGAGGATCCTGCGCTGGACCAGCTTGTCGCGGCAGGCCCGCGCGGTGGCGACCGACAGGAACGGCATGCGGCCGGCCGCGGCGATCTCGGCCGTGGCCACGAGCTGCAGGTCGCTGAAAGTGGTGATGTGCTCGACACCGAGCGCGGTGAGCTTGCCCGCGGCGGTGGCGGCGTCGAGGCCGGTGACGTCGACCGACCCCTCGGGGATCGGTGCCGAAGTCGCCCTGGTGAACACGAACACCGGGTCGAAGACGCGACGTGCCGCCGCGAGGATGTCGACCGGGCGGGCGGCGCCCAGGTCGTAGACGATGCCGAGTTTCGGGGTGCCGGCCATGGGAGTGTCTCCAGTTCGGAAAAGGGCCCCGCCGCGCCGGCGGGGCCCTGGGACGGGTCAGTTCTGGTTACGGACGAACTCGGTCAGCGCGCTCACCGAGTTCAGGTGCTGCGGTTCGAGGTCCTCCGGGTCGAATGAGACGCCGAGGCTTTCCTCGATGGCCATGAGCACCTCGAGTACCGCGGTCGAGTCGAGGCTCAGCTCCTCGAGCAGCCGCGTGCCGCCGTCAACGTCCGGCAGCTCCCGCTCCAGCACCTGCTCCAGCACCTTGATGACGTCGCTCTCCTGAATCACCGGTTCTCCCTTCGAGGTCGATCACGAATTGCGTTTGGATGAGGTCGGCCACCGCGTCCCTGCGGCGGACCAGGTGCGCGACGCCGTCGAGGACCAGCACCTCGGCCGGGAAGCCGTGACTGAGGAACAGACCGGGCGACGCCGACGGGCCGTAGGCACCGGAGCGGCCGATGCCGAGCAGGTCACCCGGCCGTAGCGCGGGCAGCACCGCCCGCTTCACGAGCAGATCGTTCGGCGTACACAGTGGACCGGAGATGTTCCACGGCCGGTTGTCGTCCGCCGCGTCGCGGCTGAGCAGAGCCACCGGGAAGTTCCGTTTGACGAACGAGCCGATCCCGACCGCCGCCATGTGATGGTTGGTGCCGCCGTCGGCGACCGCGAACGGCTCGCCGTGCGAGTCCTTGACGTAGCGGACCCGCACGACATAGGTGCCGGCCGGTGCGGTCAGGTAGCGGCCGAGCTCCATCAGCACCCGCGTGTGCGGATGGCGTCGCCGGAAATCGTCGACCACGGGGTTGAGGCCGGCCGCGAGCACGTCCACGTCGAGGTCGCGTTCGCCCTCGAAATAGGCGATGCCCAGCCCGCCGCCCACGTCGACCACGTCGAGCGCACACCCCAGCGCCGCCGTGATCCGCTCGGCCATCGCCATGATCTGGGTGGTGTCGGCGACGACGGCCGCCTCCTGAAGGATCCGCGTGCCCATGTACGCCTGGACCCCGGCGATCCGCAGATGCGGCCATCGCTCGGCGGCCGGACCGGACCGCATCAGCTGGTCCTCGTCGATGCCGAACTGCCGGGCCTTGCCACCCATCGTCAGTCCCGCGCCCTTGACCGAGAACGCCGGGTTGACCCGGATCAGCGTGCGGCCGTGGCCACCGGCCTCGGCCACCATCGCGTCGTAGCGGTCGAGCTCGCCGAAGGACTCGGCCACGAACAACCCGGCCTCGCCGCGCGCACACGCGGCCAGCTCCTCCTCGCTCTTGCCCGGGCCCAGGAACATGATCTCGTCGGCCGGGACGCCGGCGCGCTGCGCGGTGACCAGTTCGACCATCGAGGAGACCTCGGCGCGCGCCCCCAGCCGGTGCAGGAGCTGGCACACGGCCACATTGGGATTCGCCTTCATCGAATAGAAGATCTCGACGTCGCCGTGCAACCGTGCCCGCAGCCCCTGGTACTGGCCGGCGAGCACGTCGCCGTCGTAAAGGTAGAGCGGAGTGCCGAAGCGGTCGGCGAGGTCGCGTACGGAAAGGTTCTGGATCTCGAAGGTCATGCCACGGTCTCCTTCTGCCATTCATCGAGGACGCCGGTCAGCCGGTCGTCCAGGTCGCGTACGGCGTCCAGGCCGGAACCGAGCAGGATGCCGTACAACCGGCCGGATTCGGCGGCGGTCACGGTGGCGAAGTTGTTGACGACCATGCCACTCGCGTTCTTGTCGGTCAGCAGCAGATCGCCGAGCGCGTCGCGGAGGCCGGCGAACGGCACACCGCCCGGTACGACGACCGGATAGTGCCGGGCCAGGGCGGTCCGGCCGGTCAGCTCGAGCAGCTCCAGCAGCGTCTCCTGGTAGGTCGACATGTTGTTGCGCGCGTTGATCTCGGTCACCGGGTAGAGCCGGCCGTCCGGGTCGAGCATGGCGTCGACGCCGACGACGCCGAAGAAACCCTCGGTGGCCAGAGCCGCGCCGACCCGCCGGCAGCATTCCTCGATCTCCTCCCGTACGCCCGTGCCGAGCCGCGCCGGCACCAGATGTCCTTTGTGTACACCGGACTCGGTCAGCGCCTCCTTGACGAAGTCGACCCGGACGGCGCCGTCCCGGCCCAGCGTGAACTGGTAGTTGAGGTCGGCCGACTTCTCGACCCACTCCTCGACCACCACGCCGAGCGCCTCGGTGCCTCGACGCGTGGCCCGGGACGTGAACATCCGGTCGAGCTGGTTGAGGCGGCCCGCGTCGGCGATCACCAGGATGCCCTTGCCGGAAACGCCGAAGGAATCCTTCACGGCCACCCGGCCGCCCGCGGCGAGCACATCGCGGGCCCACGTCACGGCCTCCCGCCATCGGTCGATGCTGTCGCACCAGCGGCCGGCCGGCTGCCGCAGTCCGAGCTCCTCCGTCAGGCGGCGGCTGTAGACCTTGCCGTTCACCGCCTTGGCCACCGCCGCCGATGGACCGGCCAGCGGGACACCCGTCGTCTCGGCGAGCCGCTCCTCGCGCTCGGAGATCCCGTGCGGCAGGATGGCCGCGCCGCTGTCACGCAGCCTGGACAAGAGCAGCCGCAGCGACTCGTCGGCCAAGGCGTCCCCGGTGACGTCGTTGGCCGGATTGCTGACGGCGGGGGTCAGGATCCGGGGCAGGGTCAAGCCCAGCGACGTCAGGTACTCCAGATAGCCCGCGTCCGGCTGGGACTTGAGCACGACGACGTCGTCCGGCCCGGCCAGCGTGAGGGCGAACTCGTCCATGCGATTGACGACCAGGTCGGAGCCGGGCGAATTGAACGTGGGAAGGCCCAGCTCACCCTCGCCCCAGTGGCGTTCCACCTCGAAATTGCCGAGCAGGACGAACGGCTGCCCGGCACGTCCGAGTGCCGTTCGCAACCTGTCGAGAAATGCGCTCATGTCGAAACCCCAGATTGATGAATTGAATTAGGCATGGAACGCGCAGGTACTCAGGTAGCCGGAACCGGCTCGGTAGTCGGCCACGACCACGGGGCCGGACGTGGACTCCACGACGCCGGCCAGCGCCGCCCAGTGCCCGGTGCCGGGCATCCCGGCCACCGGTTCGATGACGTCCGCGGAAAGGCCGGTCGCCTCCCAGAACGGCTGCAGCTCGGCCCCGCATACGATGGCTCCGGCGGCCGCGGCCTCGGCCTCGGCCCTCAGGTGAGCGACGATCTGGTCCGGGGTGGGTGCGGCGCGCTGCCGGACGCGGGGCGTGCCGAGTGTTCCGGCGGTGTCCAGCAGCATCAGAACCGCCGAGTCGTGCTCGGCCCGGACGGCGGCCGGGACGTCGAGGCCGGGTATCGCGGCGGCCTGATCCATCACGACGACCAGCACCCGCCCGTGGCGGCCGCGCGGCATGGTGGTGCCGGCGAGCCGCAGCGCGGTGAACCCGGCGGTGGCGCCTTGATCAGAGACGCCGAAGACGGTGTCGATCCCACCGGACGTCTCGGCCATGCGCGGCATCGCGTATCGCGGCTCGGCGTCCGGGACCGCGTGCGCGAGAACCGCCATGTCCAGATCGTCGAAGAGCGACCCGAAACGACCGGTCAGCACGTCGATCATGTCGTCGAAGCACCACCGGCCACCGGCGAGAAATTCATCCTTCCAGGGCAACCCGAAAAGACGCCACAGATCGCTGTAATACGGTGCGTTGTATTCGTCGTACGGGAGCTTTCCGGTGAACGTGGAATGGTGGACGAGGGACAGGCGCAGGCCGGTGGCCACGCCGGTCGCCGACGGTCCGACGTACATCGGTTCGCCTTTCTGTGGCTAATGCTCGAAGACCATGGCGGAGAAGGTGGCGCCCAGACCCACGGCGGTCATCACATACCGATCGCCGGGCTGGAGAACCCCGCTCGCCAGGGCTGTCTGGTAGTTGAGGAACGGGTCGGCGCCGAAGCAGTGCCCCACCGTCGGCAGGTTCTCGGTGTAGAGCCGCTTCTTGTCGTCGATGCCCATCGCCTTCAGCAGCTTGTACCAGGAGAGCCGGTTGACGTGGTGGGGCAGGATCAGGTCGATGTCGCGAGCGGTGAGGCCGGCCCGGTCGAGGGCCGTGGTGATCACCTCGGCGAGCGCATCGATGTAGAGGCCGGCCCACTCTTCATGGTCTTCGTCCGTCATCCGCGGACCCTTGTGGTAACGGCCGTGGATCCGGGACGCGAAGCCGAGCACCCGGTCGCGGACGTCGCTGCCCCGCACCAGGACGGCCGCCACGCCCTCGCCCATCACCGCGGTCACGCCGAGCACGGCCGCGTCACTGGTGAACGTCTTCTCACCTACGAAGACCAGCGCCAGCGCGTCCGGCTCGTCGTCCTCGGCCAGGAGCCGGCCGGCGATCTCCACCGCCATCAACGCCGAGGCGCACGCCTGCTGGCTCAGCGAGAACGCCATGGCGTTGGTGAGGCCGAGCGCCGCGCGCGCCTCGTGCAGCGGATCGGCCGGGTACGGCGCGGCCACCTGCATCGTGCGCGCCTGGATGACGTACCGGATGTTCTCGCGCTGCTCATCCAGGCCCGGCAGCATACGTCCGGCCGCGATGAGCTGCTCGGCCATCGTGCGTCCGGGATCGCGACGGATCTCGGAGAATCCGTAGTACTGCTTGTAGATTCTGATCTCGCGGTCGCTCATCGCGAACCCGCGTAGATAGTCGTGGACCGACTCCCGATGCGACGGCAGATAGGTCGACACGGCGGCCAGGGACGTCACAGCACTCCTCACATTCTGTACGAGTGGTCAGGGAAGCTGGGCGACCAACGCGGCCTGGGTCAGGCCGGCACCGAAGCCGGCCAGCAACGCGTAGCCACCGCTGGGCACCAGACCGCGTGCCAGGAGGTCGTCGAGGGCCAGCGGGATCGACGCGGCCGAGGTGTTGCCCAGCTCCTCGACGTGGCGTGCCACCACGGTGTGCTCGCTCAGGCCGAGCGCCTTCGCGGTGGCATCCACGATGCGGCCGTTGGCCTGATGCGGGACGAAGGCGGCAAGCTCGGTCACATCGACACCGGCCACCGTCAGCGCACGCCGGCACAACTCCGGCACGGTGCCGGTCGCCCAGCGGAACACCTCGGGGCCGGCCATCCGCATCGTCGGCCACGGCGCGGGCCGGGACCGCACGTCGTCCCAGGGACGGTCGAGGGTGATGAGCTCATGCTGGGAGCCGTCCGAACCCCAGACCACCGGACCGATTCCGGGCTGGGCGGCCGGCCCGAGAACCACAGCGCCGGCACCGTCGCCGAAGATGAACGCGGTGCCGCGATCGGCCGGGTCGAGAAGGTCGGTCATCCGCTCCGAACCGGCTACGACGACATGCCGGGCACCGCCCGTCCGGATCAACGCGTCGGCCACGGCGAGCGCGTGGCAGAAGCCGGAGCAGGCCGCGTCCAGGTCGAACGCGGCCGCACCGCGGGTGCCGATCAGGTGTGACACCTGCGGCGCCGCGGCCGGCACCGGGTTCAGATGGCTCATCGTGGCCAGCACCACGACGTCCACCTGCTCGGGCGCCACACCTGCCTGGGCCAGCGCCTTCACCGACGCCTCCACGGCCATCGCGACGACGGTCTCGCCCTCGCCGGCGAAGCGGCGGCTGACGATGCCCGAGCGCCTGCGGATCCACTCGTCCGAGGAGTCGATCGGCCCGGCGACCTCGGCGTTGGTCACCCGCCGGGCGGGCCGGTAGGCGCCGACGCCGAGAATGCGCGAGCCCGGCGACGGGTCCGCCGAAGAATTCCGCATAGAAACCCCTGTGCTCGTACGGTCGTGAGCCGGCTGAGCCGAACGCTAGGCGCGGGTGTCGTCACCGATCAATGACCTCGATGGGAGGTACCCGGTCAGGTAGCTCCCAACGACCGCGCGACGGTGGCTGGTGACCGGGACGGTCGGCGGCCACGGTGGATCTCATGGATGCGGCTGACACCTTGACCGGGCAGTTACGGCGCCTCGCCGCGGCTCGCCCCGACCAGGACGCCCTGGTCTTCGTGGCGGACACCGAGGAGCCGTCGCTGAACCGTTCGCTGACCTATGCGCAGCTCGACGCGGCGGCGCGGGCGCTGGCCGGACGGCTGCGAGCGCGTCACCCGGCGGGCGATCGGATGCTACTGCTCTACCCGTCCGGGCCGGACTTCGTGGTCGCCTTCTTCGCCTGCCAGTACGCCGAGCTGATCGCGGTCCCCGCGCCGGTGCCGGACGGTCAGCAGAGCCGCGATCGACGCCTGCGGAGCATCCTGCGCAACAGCGGCAGCGCCGCGGTGCTGACCGTGGCGTCGGCGGCCCCCGAGGTGCGTTCGTGGACCTCGGCAACCGACGTGCCCGATATCCCGATCGTGGTCACCGACGAGCCGGCCGGAGAGACGCCGTGGGTGCCGCGCGAACACAGCGACGAGGTGATCTCCTTCCTGCAGTACACGAGCGGCTCCACCGCCGACCCGCGCGGGACCGTTGTCACTCACCGGAATCTGGTCGCGCACGCGCACATCCTGCTGCGTATGTTCGGTGTGGACGGTCCGGTGCGCGTCGGTGGCTGGGTTCCGATGCACCACGACATGGGCCTGATCGGCTGCATGATCACCCCGATCTTCTCCGGCGGGACGAGTGTGCTGATGCCGTCCACGGCCTTCCTCCGCCGGCCGGTGTCCTGGCTCCTGCTGGTCGACCGGTACGACCTGGACGTCACCGTCGGACCGAACTTCGCGTACGAGCTGCTCACCAGCCGGGTCACCGATGACCAGCTGGCCGGCCTCGACCTGTCCCGGCTTCGCGTCGCCGTCAACGGATCCGAGCCGGTGCAAGCTCGCACCGTCGAGGCATTCACCCGGCGGTTCGCCGCGGCCGGTCTGCGGGCCGAGGCAGCGTGCCCGGCGTACGGTCTGGCCGAGGCCACACTAGCGGTGACCATGAGCCCGCACGACGCGGCGGCCATGATCACGCCGGTGGACAGCGAACCGTTCGCCCGCCGGGAGATCAGCGCGGCGACGTCGTCAAGCGTGCGGATCGTCGGTTGTGGCCGGGTCACCGGGCCGGAGGTGCGCATCGTCGACCAGGCGACCGCGACGACCCTGCCGGACCGGCGGATCGGCGAGATCTGGTTGCGCGGCCCGAGCGTGTGCCCGGGCTACTGGGCGAATCCGGCGGCGACGGCGGCGACGTTCGGCGCCGTCACCGCCGAGGGCGAGGACGGGTTCCTGCGCACCGGCGACCTGGGTGCCATGTACGACGGCGAGCTGCATGTGGCCGGCCGGATCAAGGAGACGCTGATCGTGCACGGCCGCAACCTCTACCCACAGGATTTGGAGGCCGAGGCCCGCACCGTCGACGCGAGCCTGGCGAACCTGGCCGGCGCGGCCTTCACGGTTCCGGTGCCGCATGAGGAAGTGGTCGTGGTGCACGAATGCCGGATACGCCGGATGGACGACGCCGAACAGGCCGCGCTGGCCGACGCGATCGTCCGCCGCCTCTCGCGGGAGTTCGGCGTGGCGGTGAACCTGCTGCTCACCCGCCCGGGTTCGGTGCCGCGCACGACCAGCGGCAAGGTACAGCGAGGCCTGGTCCGGGAGCGGTTCCTGCGTGGCGAGATCGAGCCGCTGGTGGCCCGATTGACCGCGCGCGTGCGGCGGACCGTCCAGCAGCCCGCGCCGGCGGTGGCTAGATGACCGCGCTCTTCCCGGACGCCGCCGCGATCGTTTCCGCGCTCGGCTCGTTCCTCGACCCGGACAACACCTTTTCCCGTACGGAATGCGCCCGGCTCGACGTCGAGGAGGAGTTCCCGGCCGCGATCTGCCGGGACCTCGACCGTCTGGGACTGCCGGCACAGTACGTGCCCGTCGCTCAGGGTGGCCGCCTGCACGACCATGCCGCGCTCGTGCACGTCGTCCGGCGGATCAGCCGCCGCGACCTGACGGTGGCGGTGGCCCACGCGAAGACGTTCCTGGGCGCGGCCTGCGTCTGGGTGACCGGTTCGGCAGGGCAACGCGCCCGCCTCGCCGGGGACGTCCTGGCCGGCGTGCCGGTGGCCTGGGGACTGACCGAACCGGACCATGGCAGCGATCTCGTGGCGACCGGCTTCGCCGCCGAGCGCGCCCCCGGCGGGTACCGGCTGACCGGCGTGAAGTGGCCGATCAACAACGCCACCCGCGGGGGCCTGATGTGCGTGCTGGCCCGCACCGGCGAGACGGCTGAGCGCGGTCCCCGCGCGCTCAGCCTCTTCCTGCTCGACAAGCGGACGCTGCCGCCCGGCACCATCGAATGCCTGCCGAAGACGCCGACGCACGGCATCCGTGGCGCCGACATCAGCGGCCTGCGCCTGTCCGGTGCCCCGGCCGGGCCGGACGCGCTGGTGGGCGAGCCGGGGACCGGCCTCGACACCGTCCTGCGGGCCCTGCAGCTGACCCGGGTCATGTGTACGGGCCTGTCGCTGGGCGCGGCCGACCAGGCGTTGCAGCTGATCCACGAGTACGTCCGGGAGCGCTTCCTGTACCAACGACTGCTCATCGAGATGCCCCACGTGCGGCGGACGCTGGGCGAATGCTGCGCCCGGCTGCTGCTGGCGGAGGCGGTGAGCATGTTCGCGTCCCGGTCCGCGCACACCCTGACCGGCGAGCTCGCGGTGACCTCGGCACTCGTGAAGGCGTTCGTACCTGCCGTCGTGGACGAGCTGATCTCGGTGGGCGCCGAGGTACTGGGCGCACGCGCCTTCCTCACCACCGTCTACGCCGACGGAGCCTTCGCCAAACTCGAACGCGACCACCGGATCGTGGCCATCTTCGACGGGAACATGGCGGTCAACCGCAACGCGGTGGTGAACCACCTCCCGGCGCTGGCCCGATACGGCGACGGCGCCGAGTTCGCCGCCGCGGTGCGGCACGCGGCCACGCTGGACCGGCCGCTGCCGCCGATCGGTGAGCTGTCGCTGCGGTCTCGGACCGGGACGTCGGTGTTGCGGACGCTGCCCTCGGCGGTGGCGGAATTGCGCGGCCCCGCACGGGAGCTGGGTGACGCGCTGGTCACGGTCGCCGAACGGTTGCGCACCGAGGCCGGTCGGGTGCGCCCGAGCGTGCGCGACGTGCCGGCCGAGGCGTTCGAACTGGTCGAGCGCTACGAGTGGGCCTTCGCGGCGGCCGCGGCGGTGCATGTGGCGGTGGCGAATCGGGACCGGCGATCCACCGAGCCCTGGTGGTGCGACGACCGCTGGCTGCGCGGCGTCCTCACGCTTGCGCTGGACCGGCTGCGGGCGCCGCTGCCGGCCGGCGCCGAGCAGGTCTTCGACGAACTGGCCGGCACGCTGACGATCGCGGAGCGGCCCTCGATCCTGCCCGCTGCCGACATGGAGGGCGAGTGACATGACAGCGACGGTGACGACCCGGGTGGACCGGCTGGAACAGTTGCTCGGCGACCCGTGGCAGCCGGACGCGCCGCTGACGAACGACGTGATCCTGGCCGCCGATGAACGGTCCGAGATGAGCACCCGCGGTGAGGAGTTGCTGGACGAGTTCGGCTTCGGCGCCGAGTTCGTTCCGGTGGCGTACGGGGGCCGCCTGGATCGTCTCGACGATTTCCTCACCCTCAGCCGCGCGGTGTGGCGCCGCGATCCGACCCTCGGTCTCGGCCACGGATTCGCGTCGTTCATCGCGGGAGTGAACATCTGGGCGGCCGGCACACCCGGTCAGTGCCGTCGCGCCGCCGGACTGCTGCTCGGCAACGCCAAGCTGTCGTCGGTGTACCACGAGCTGGAACACGGCAACGACTTCTCCCGCATCGAGGTCAGCGCCCGCCCGCACGGCCCGGACCACTTGGCGCTGCACGGGCGCAAGGCGATCATCACGAACGTCGGCCGGGCGAGCGCCCTGGTCGTCCTCGCCCGCACGTCCGCCGAGCCGGGCAGCCGCAGCATTTCGCAGATCCTCGTGGACCGGGCGGCCCTGCCCGCCGACGGCATCACCGACCTGCCGCGCTACCCGACCGTCGGCATGCGTGGCCTGATGCTGGCCGGCGTGGACTTCGACGGCTACCGGGTGCCGGCCGGCGCGGTGCTCGGCGAACCCGGGCGCGGCATCGAGGTCGCGTTGCGCTCGTTTCAGCTCACCCGCACCGCGATGCCGGCCATGGCGGCCGGCGTCCTGGACACGGGATTGCGGGCCACGATGCGTTTCACGGGCGACCGCCGGCTCTACGGCCGGCCGGTCGCGTCGCTGCCGGCGGTCCAGGCCGAGCTTGCCGACGCCTTCACCGACCTGCTCATCGTCGACGCCCTCGCCATGTCCACGGCACGCGCCATCCACGCGTTGCCGGAGGAGACGGTGGTGGCCGCGTCGGCCACCAAGTTTCTCGGGTCGCGCCGTCTGCTCGACGCGATGAACCGGCTCTCCCGGGTGCTGGGTGCCCACTTCTACGTCCGCGACGGCGAATACGCGATCTTCCAGAAGCTGCTGCGCGACCTCGCACCGGCCGGCTTCGGTCACGCCGCCCGGGTGGCGTGCCTGGTCACCATGCTCCCGCAACTGCCGATCCTGGCGCGGCGGGCGTGGGCGAACCCGCCCGTCGACGCGCCGGCCGCGATCTACCGGCGGGGTGCCGACCTGCCGCCGCTGTCGTTCGACGCGCTCGCCGTACGCACCAAGGGCGGTGACTCGCTCACCGGCGCCCTGCACGCGGCGGCCGAGGCCACGGCCGTGGCCGATCCCCGGCTGCACCGGCTGGCGACGGCCTTCGTGGCCGAACTGGCCGCGCTGACCGAGTCCTGTGCCACCCTCGAGCCGCGCGACCTCGGTCCCGCCGCCCAGCCCGAGGCGCTCGCTGTGGCGTCCCGCTACGCCACCGTCCTTGCCGCCTCCGCGTGCCTCAACGTCTGGCGGCACGAGCGCGACGACCCGTTCCTCGGTGACCCCACGTGGGCCGTCGCCGCGCTGCATCGCCTGGCCCGCGCCGGCCGTCTCCCGGTTGATCCGGGCCTGGCCGCCACCTGCCGTCCGGCCCTGTACATCGAGCTCGCCGCGCGTTTCGCCGGCCACCGCACCTTCGACCTGGCCGACCGGCCGCTGCCCGTCTGACTCAAGGGAAGCCACCATGAACGCCTTGCGTACGTACGTGACCGAGCGCGTCGCCTACTATCTCGAACGCGACGCCGCCACGATCGAGACCGACATGTCGTTGCCCGACCACGGGCTTGACTCGGTGCTCGCGCTCGCCCTCTGCGGCGACATCGAGGACCATCTCGGTGTCCGGCTCGACCCGACCGCGGTGTGGGACTACCCGACCATCGACGCGCTGCTGACGTACCTGTCCGGCGCCGTGGCCGAAGCCAAGCCGTGACCGCGATCGAGGCCGTCTCCGCGTACCTCCCGCCGGCCCGGGTCCCGATCACGGAACTGGCCGCCGAACTGGGGCTCAGTGACCGGCAGGCCGCGCTCTACCGCCGCTACTACGGGCTGGACACGGTCTGCCTCGACCCCGGCGGCACGCTGACCGATCTGATGCTGGGCGCGGCGGGCAAACTCGACGCGCTGCGCGGCCGCGAACACCAGGTCCGGTATGTCATCCAGGCACGCACACTGGAATGCCCGCCATATCCGGTGAATCCGGTGCACGACGTCCGTGACGCGCTCGGCCTGCGGCACGCCGCCGCCTTCACCGTGATGCAGCACGCCTGCGCCTCCGGGCTGCTGGCCGTCGACCTGGCAGGCCGGCTGCTCGCCGCCGGCGGCGACCCCGACGGCCTGGCTCTGTTGTTCGTGGGGGAGAAGGCATTCACCCCGATCGCCCGGCAGATCCCCGGTACCACGGTGATGGGTGAGGGTTCGGCGGCGGTTCTGATCCGGCACGGCGGCACCCGCGACCGGGTGGTGTCCTATGCGACCAGATCGCACGGCCGGTTCTCCGACGGCCTGCTGCTGACCGGGCCGGCAGCCGAGGAGTTCGAGCTGCGGTATCTCGACGCGCTCGCCGAGGTCATCCAGGCCGCCACCAGCCACGCCGGGGTTTCGCCGTCGGAGCTGAGCCTGGTCCTGCCGCACAACGTCAACCGGCTCTCCTGGATCCGGCTGGCCCGGCGGATCGGTCTCCCGGTCGACCGGGTTCTTCTCGACAACGTCCCGCTCACCGGGCACTGCTTCGGCGCCGATCCGTTCATCAACTACGCCACCGCAATCGAACTCGGCCGTCTCCGAGCCGGTGACCACTACCTCATGGCGGCGGTCGGCCTCGGCGCCACTTTCTCCGCCATGGTGCTGCAACACTGATCCGAGAGGCAGGACGATGTACGTCGCCGCTCCGCCGGCCATGGCGGAAACTCGAAGAGACACCCCGACGGTGTCGTTGCCGCTCCGTTTGACCGGCGCGCATCACCAGACGTTCGCGACCACCGCCGGGCCTCCCGACCACGACCTGCGCCGGTACTGGCACGACGCCGCCGCCGGCTACGGCCGCTCGCTGCGCGACGACACCCTCACGCTGGCGCGCCCGGTGGCGTTCGACGTCCTGGCCGCGCCCCTGCTGGCCAAGCTCGCACCGGGCCCGATCGACCTGGTGGTCCTGGCCCACGCGACGCCGGAAGGCGAGCCTCGCGCGTCGGCGGGCTGCGTGTTCACCGAGCGGCTGCCAGGGGTGCGCACCACCTTCTCGGTGACCGAACAGGGCCGCACCTCAGCGTTCGCCGCGCTGCTGCTGGCCGGCACATTCCCGGCGCGGGGCCGCGTGCTGGTGCTGGTACTTGACCAGAGCGTCGTGCCCTGGGAAGTGCCGGACGCCACCGACGTACCGGCCGTCGACGCCGTGGTGGCCCTGCTGTTCGAGACCGGCGGCAGCGGCGTCCGGTGGGAACACCACGCGGGCGTCACCCCGGGCGAGGTGGTGCCGGTGCTGACATCGTTCGCGCCGGATACGCCGGCGGTGCTCGGCCAGGGCATGCCGGCCGGCGACTACGACCGGCTGGGCGTACCACTGATCGCGACCGCCCCGGGCCTGCTGTGCACGTCGGCGTGGGCGCAGCTGCCCGGCCTGATGACCGGAGGACACGAACGTGTGCTGCTGGCCGACTACGACGCGACTCTGCGTAGCCTGAGCCTCGCGGAGATCGACCTGCGGGCGCGACCGGATGAGTGACCTCGACGGACCGTCCTGCCGGGCGACGGCGCGACGAGGAGACCTGGCCACCGCGTTCGGCCGCCTGCATCGGACAACCGAGATCCCGTACGGCGATCGGGGTCACGCTCTCGTGACCGAGGCGGTGTTGCGGCGCTGCGACCCGGATGCGATCGAGCTTCGCCGCATCGTGGTGGAATCCACCGTCTGGGTGGCGCTGCGCGGCCCGTCCGATGCGCCGCCGGCGCCGCTCGCGTGGCGGCGCGGCCTGCTCTGGCTGCGTCTGGGACAGTCCCAGTGGCTCCTCGACCAGGCCGTCACCTACTTGTCGACGCGGCGGTCCGGCGACGAGCTGCTGGTGAACCAGCAGCTCGTGCGCGCCGACCTGGCCGATGCGGCCACCGACCACGCCGTGGTCGAAGCGTACCTGGACGACCCGTACGCAACCCCGGACCTGCACACCGTGCTGACCCGCACCGATCGTTCGCTGCTGCGGTTGCTCGGCGGCAGCGGTTTCCTCGGCGACGGACCGGGCCAGGCCGCTTACCTGTCCGAACTACTGGCCGACGTCTACGGCGGGGGACCGCGATGATCAAGCTCGACGACCGCCTGGCCACCCTGCGCCGGCACGCTCACGAATGGGGGCGGGAACTGCGCCCGTACGCCATGGACCTGGACGCGGACCCGGCGGTGCCGCGTGCGCTGGACAGCATGGCCGTGCGATACCTCCAGCGAGTTCTGGTCCCGGAGGATCCGCTCGTGGTGGACGGCCACCGCTTCGACGGGGTTGCCGCACTCGAACGGGTCGTCGTCTTCGAGGAACTCTGCCGAGGTGACGCCGGCGTCACCCTCGCAGCCCCTGGCCCGTCGCTGTCCGGCGTCCTGATCGCCCGTCTCGGTGACCCGGCCCAGCGCGAGTATTTCTTCAGCCGTGTCCGGCAGGAGCGGCTGTGGACGTTTTTCGCGCTGACCGAACCGTCCGGCGGCTCCGATGCCGGAGGTCTGTCCACCGATCTGTCTACCGTGGACGAGACCGGAAATCATCGGCTGAACGGTGTGAAGCGCTTCGTCGGCAGCGCTCGGCGCGCGCGTCTGGGCACGGTTTTCGCCCGTACGCGTCCGGGCCCGCTCGGCGTGATCGCGGTGCTCGTGGACGCGGCCGACCCGGGTTTCCAGGCCGTCCCGCTACCGATGATCGGACTGCGCGGCCTGGAGATCTGTGCTATCGACCTGACCGACGTGGCCGTCGCACCGCAGCACGTTCTCGGACGTCACCTGCCGCCGTCAGCGCGGGGCCTGTGGTCGGCGGTGCAGACCTTCAACCAGTTGCGCCCCGGGGTCGCCGCGATCGCTCTCGGCATCGCCCGCGCGGCCGTCGAGTACATCCGCGCCGAGCGCCCCGGTGCGCACGGCACGGACCTCGACCGCATCGAACGGCTGGAGTCCGAGGTCGCCTCGGTCCGGCAGCTGATCTGGGCGGCGGCCGTCGCCGTGGACCGTAATCCCCGCGACGGCTACCTCGCCTCGGCCGCCAAGGCACGCGCGGTGCGCCTGGCCGAGGAAGCGACCCTCGGCGCCCTCGCGTTGCTGGGTCCGGGTGCCCGCCTCGACCATCCCTACCTGGACAAGCTGGCCCGCGATGCCCGAGGCGTGGAGTTCATGGAAGGCACCCGCCACATTCAGCGTCTGAACGCCAGTCAAGGAGTCATCAATGGCAGGTTCGCAGGTCGCGGGACGGATCGCGCCGGAGCACCGCAGCCTGTTGCGGCTGGTGTGGCCGATGGTCCCCGCCGAACTGGTCGACGTGTTCCTGCCGATGGCGACGCTGATCCTGATGGGACGGATGGGCGCTGAGGCCCTCTATGTGCGCTCGCTGTTCACCCCGCTGGCCTTTCTGTTCCTGGCGTTGCACACCGGCCTCGGCGTGACCACACAGGTGGCGGCCGCCGTCGCCCGGGGTCAGGGACGGCTCGACCAGGTCGCCGGCCGGGTCACGAGCATCGTGCGCGTCGGCCTGCCCGCCGCGCTGGTCCTCGCCGGCGTGCTCGCCGTGCTCGCCCCCACCCTGGCTCATCTGCTGTCGGCGCAGCCGTCCGCGCGCGACGACTTCGTCGAATTCGTGCGGTGGACCGGGCTTGCCTACGTATGCGTGCTTGGACCGACGGTGTGCGTGTCGGCACTACGCGGTGGCGGGCGGCCCTGGGCCGCCGGGGCGGTGATCGCCGGCGTCGCGACCATACAGATCGGACTCACCGCGATCGGGGTGGCGGTACACGCCGGGATTCTGGTGGTTCCGGCGGCGATCGCTGCGGCCAACGTCGCCGGCACGGTGGCCGGTGTGGTCCTGCTTCGCCGCTTCGGCGCCTGGCCACCGGGTACCTCCTTGGCGTGGCGGCCCGCCGTCGTCGGGTCGCTGCTCTCGATCGGCGCTCCCGTCGCCGGATCCCTCCTCATACTCTTCGTCAGCAACCTTGGTCTGACCTGGGTCGTCTCCGCCTTCGGGCCGGATGTCGTCACCGGCTTCGCCACCGCGGCCACCGTGCAGAGCGTGGTGGTCGTCCCGGCGATCGCCCTGGGGTCCGCGACGGCGATCCTGATGAACGAGCACCGTGGTGCCGGCCGGGGCGATCGGCTGCCGGGCGTGTTAGATGCCGGGCTGCGGATATCGGCCATCTTCTACCTGGTGACCACCACCCTGGTCGTGTTCGCCACCGCGCACGGCCCGACGATGCGGGCGGTGACCGGGAATGCGGCCGCAGCTTCGGAAGCCCGGCACTATTTGGCCGTGGTCGGCCCCACGTACTTGTGCATGGGCTTGGCACTGGTGGCACTCACCATCATGGAGCAGCTCGGCGCGGGTGCGTTGGCGGTGACGCTCAACGGAACGTACGTGCTCGTCACGCTCGGCGGCGGTGGATGGCTCGCGCGGCACGCTCACCATCCGGACCCGCTGTATCTGGTCGTCGCCGTCGCGAACGTGCTGGCGGTGGGCGTCCTGCCGATCGTGACCCGCAAACTCGCCCGCTGACCGATACGGAACGCGAGGGGTTCGTGCCACTTTGGAATCGACCCGTGTACGACCGGGCTGATAATCAGTACGATGATCATCGGACAAGGTCCCCGAGCGAACCTCGGAGCCTCACCGATCTCCACACGAAGGAGATCACCTTCGTCGGCGGAGGAGTTCATCGTGACGCGACCACCGGCTTCGCTCGAGAGCTTCGTATCGATGCGATCCTTCGACCCGGCGGTGTCGATCCACCGTACCGGAATCGTCTTCTCCGAACCGGTGACACTCGCGGCCTGGGAGCGGATCGGCCAGCGGCTTCGCGGCGTATCGGATTCGTCGTCATGGTGGCTCGGCGACTGGTTGGTCTTCGGCGAAACCGCGTATACCGGCCGCTACAAGGAGGCGGTCGAGCGTACCGGACTGGTGTATCAGACGCTGCGTAACTACGCCTGGGTGGCGCGGCGCTTCGAGCACAGCCGCCGCCAGTACCGTCTGAGCTTCGCGCACTACAGTGAGGTTGCCCGGCTCGAGCAGCCCGAACAGGACTATTGGCTACGCCGGGCCGAGGAACACGGCTGGTCTCGTAACCAGCTTCGCCGGGAAATCCGCGCCAGCCTGGCCGAGCGACACCGTGAGGCGGAACCGAAGACCACCGGCCGGACGGCGATCCAGATCGAGTTGCCGCCCGAGGAATTGGACGGCTGCGCTCGCGTGGCCGAGTACTACGGCCTGAGCCTCAGCGAGTGGGCCGGCGCGGTGCTGCAGCAGGCGCTGCACACCCACGACAACGAAAGCTCGGTCGTGGCGTCGGCAGGCTCCATCCGGTGACCTGCACCGTTCATCACCAGAGGCCCGCCTTCGGTAGGGCCAGACCCGTGTCGCAGATCGCACGTTCAGTAGTGTGACCATCGCCTGGCACCTGAAGCACGCCTCTGCGGCTGCGTCTGGCGGGTATGAAGCGGTTCGTGACCACGACGCTGGTGGCCGCATCGGTATTTCTCGGCGCCTGCAGCCTCGCCTACGGGATCCACGGCCTCAAGCACACCGTCACGTCGTTACAGATCTCGATGCCCCCGGCGTTCGCATCCGCTTCTACGGCGGCGAAGCTCGGCGACACGGTCACTCTCTCGGCCACCGGCGACATCATGATGAGCAACACCCCGTCGGAGCTGCCGCCGCATGAGGGCGACGGGTTCTTCGACTCGGTCCGGCCCGCTCTCGCTGCCGACCTGGTCATGGGCAACCTCGAACAGCCGCTCACCAACGACACCGGGGTGTCCAAATGCGGTTCGCCGCCGGCCGCGAACTGTTTCGCCTACCGATCGCCGCCGTCCTACGCGCGGCACCTGAAGGAGGCCGGGTTCGATCTGGTGAATACGGCCAACAACCACGCCGAGGACTTCGGTTCTGCGGGTGCCCGCAACACCCGTACGGCGCTGGCGGCGGCCGGGGTCCTGGCCACCGGCAAGCTGAACGAGATAACCGTGACCGAGGTCAAAGGCATCAAGATCGCGGTGATCGGGTTCGCGCCGTACGACGGCCTGAACAACGTGAACGACCTGCCGCACGCCACCGCGCTCGTGCGCCGGGCCAAGAGCGAGGCGGACCTGGTCATCGTCCAGGTTCACATGGGTGCGGAGGGTGCCGCGTATCAGCACGTGAAACCGGGCGACGAGATCTTCTACGGCGAGAACCGCGGCGACCCGATCAAGTTCAGCCACGCGATGATCGACGCCGGCGCCGACCTGATCTGCGGACACAGCCCGCACGTGCTGCGTGCGATGGAGTTCTACAAGCACAAGCTCATCGCGTACAGCCTCGGCAACTTCGCCGGCGGCGGCAGAACTCTCTCCCGCAACGGGGTGCTGAAGTACGGCGGCATCCTGCACGTCACCCTCACCCGGGACGGTAGGTACGTCTCCGGGAAGTTCCTGTCGACGTACATGAACTCGGTCGGGCTGCCGACACGGGACACCCAGGACGAGATGGGCCGCAAGCTGGTGGCCCAGTTGACGTCCGACGACTTCGGCGCCACCGGCGCGGTTATCGGCTCGGATGGTTCGATTCGCCCGCCGAAAGTGTGATCGCATCATCCGCCACAGTGCAGAGCTACGTGAGCGCCAGCGCCAGACTGAGCAGCTCTCGCGGCGCGCGGCGACGTGGTTCATTCCGTGGCTCGCCTGATTCCTAAGTGCATGGTTTCTTCAGAGATGCCTAATGTAGTCGTGACGTACCGCGACCAAAAATAAGCGTCGTTTGAAAGGTGCCGTAATGGCTCTCGCCGGTAAGAGTTGGCGAAGAATCGCCGTAACAATTACAACCGCCGCCGTGATGGCGTCGATTGGAGCCACCCCCGCATTCGCGGGCACCGAAGGCACTTGGGAACCGGTGGGCACGCCGTCCACCGTCACGTCCCACGACTCACCGGCTATGGTGAACTTCGGTGGAAGCCAGTGGATGCTCGCGTACAAGTCGAGTACCGATACGCAGATTTGGGCATCGCTGAACAACGGATCCCCTGTTGCGATCCCGGGCGCCAGGTCCAACTTCGCACCGGCTATCGCCTTGCTCAGGGGTGCGCCAACGATCGTCTTCACCGGCACGGACAGTAAGATATATTGGGCGGAATACAACCTGGTCACCGGGCAATGGGGGTCTGCGAGGACTCAATTCCCGGATCAGGTCAGGACCTTTACCAGCCCGTCCGTGATGACCACGCGCGACGGCACCCTACATGTCGCGTATGTGGACAGCGTCAACCACGGTGTCTCGACCTTCAGCTTTGACGGTCAGGGAATCTTCGCTTACGACGGCCAAGATCCTCCGGGAGTCGTGACCGACAGCGCTCCATCCATAGCGCCGCTCCCGCCGCAGGAGTACGGTCCCCAGGCCGAGGCTGAGGCCGTGATCGCCATCCGGGGAACCGATAACAGGATTTATTCCTTGGTTCAGCACCAGACCGGTCCGTGGCAATGGTTCCCGGCTGACGGCTGGACGCCTCTTGGTGAGTTTCAGAGTAACTTCGGTCCGCGCATCGCTTCGAGCGGCGACGAGCTCCGGGTAGCCATCCGAACTCAGGACAACGTGCTGGCATACATCGGTCCTGAGCGATATGAGGTCGACGAGAACGGCGACACGTTGATCGTCTGGGGGAACTGGGGCCGGGATAACCAGAATTGGACGCTGTACGTGATTCCGACCCTTGTGGGTTGGTTCGACGACAGTATCCGGGCCGAGATTTTTGATGGACCCAACGAATGGCACGCGTACCAGAAGACACTCCGATAGCGCGTATGCGGCGCTGTGCACTCGTATGATTGGCGAGATACGGCTGGTGGATCCCATCGTACCGTTGCGCGATCCACCAGCTCGTCGGGTTTCACTTGCTGATCAGGTCGGCGGCGCGTTCCCGCGGCGTTGGTGTTGCCTGCCACGAGCGTCGGCATTACGAGAGGGCGAACTCCTTGGCGATGAGTTCGTAGGAATGCATTCGCTGCGTGAAGCCGGGAATTACTGACGTGAGCATCAGCTCGTTGGCTCCGGTCTGGGCCTGAATCTCGGTGAGCCGGGCGCGCACCGTCCGCGGCGTCCCGATCGCCGCGTCGCCGAGCAGTTGGTCGACGAATCTGCGTTCATCGGCCGAGTAGCGATAGCGGGCCGCCTGCTCCGGAGTGGGAACGGCTGTTTGCTGCTGTTTGCGGATCAGCACTCTCATCAACGGCCCGGATCGGGCCAGCCTCATTGCTTTGATACCGGTGTCCGCGCATACCGCGGTCACGGACACCATCACGTAGGGCAGGACCAACGCCGGCGACGGTTGGAAGGACGACAGGTATGCCTCGATGCCTTCGATGGCTGACTGCGCGTTGATGTGCCATGCCGCCGCGAACGGCAGTCCGAGCAGGCCGGCCAGCTCGCCGCCGGTCTTGCTGTTGCCGAGCATCCATACTGGAACACCGGGTGCCGGCGGCATCGCGAAGACGTGGTCACGGGCGTACGGGTGCTCTTGCTGGAAACCGCGGCCGAGGAATCCGAGCAGCTCCGACACCCGACCGGCGAAGGCGTCGGGGGCACCGTCGTCCGCACTTCGCCGCAGCGCCTGCGCGACCGCGGGAAGGGCGCCTGGCGCTCGACCAACGCCTAGATCGATGCGGCCGGGAAAGAATGTGCTCAGTATCCCGAACTGCTCCGCCACGACAATCGGCGCGTGATTGGTAAGCATCACCCCACCCGAGCCCAGCCGGATTCTGCTGGTGACGTGGGCCAGGTGGGTGAGAAACACCGCCGGAGACGAACTCGCCGAGCCTGGATAGCTGTGATGCTCGCCCACCCAGTAACGACGATATCCCCACGCCTCGGCGGATCTGGCGAGTTCGACGCTGCGTCGCAGCGCCTCGGCGGGCTCCACGCCGGTCTCCACATCCACCAGGTCGAGTATGGACAATGCAACCATCGCTCATCTCCGCGCAAGCACCGTGAACGTTCAAGATTTGGGTAGGGCCCAGTGTTGGTTGGCACCGTCGGTGCAGTCCCAGATCTGCAAGCGGGTGCCGTTGGCACTGCTTGGGCCCGTCGCGTCCAGACAACGTCCCGATACGGGATTCACCAGGGTGCCCGACGCGGTTGCCTGCCATCTCTGGTTTGCACCACCGGTGCACGACCAGAGCTGAATCATCGAGCCGTTCGAGGTTCCTTGACCGTTGACGTCCATACACTTGCCCAGGACCCGCAGTGAACCGTCCGACTCCACCGTCCACTTCTGAGCGGCACTGCCGTTGCAGTCGTACAGCTGGATCGCGGTGCCGTCGGCGGTGTTCGCGCCGGCGTCGTCGATGCACTTGCCGCCGTATCCAGTGATCTGTCCGGTCCGCACGCTTGACGTGCCGCCATCCTGCCAGCTGTTGTTCGTGCCGCTCAGCGCGAAGGTACTCGGCGAGCCGTTGCTGAAAGCGGTCTGCCCGGAACGCAGATTCTGCACGATGTTGCCGCTGAAGATGCCGCTCCCGTTGACACCAGCATTGATCAGAACTCCCTCCTTGGCCGGCCCGTCGATCGTGTTGCCGTTGAGTGTGGCGTTCACATTCGTGGGGTCGATGACGAGGCCGGCCGTGAGTGAGCCCCGCAGCACGTTGTTGGTCATCGTGACGTTGGTGGTCGCGTTCGGGAACATCGAGTTTTTGTCCGGCGAGAAGATTCGAACTCCGCCGGGCTGGGACCCATTCCAGCCACCACCGCCGATCGTTACGTTGCCGCTGACCGTGGCGGACTCGAGCGGGCGCCCGGTGGAGCCGAACACGCCGATCTCGATGGCCTTGTTCGACGACACGCTGTTCACCAGGTTGTTCATGACCTGGATGTTGCGGCCGCCGGCGATCCGGATGCCGTTGGCCCAGACGATCGCTACAGCCGTGTTGTTGAGGATCTTCGAACCGTCGACCTGCCCGTTGGTCCCGGTTGCGCCGGCGTCGGATGCGGTGGCAAAGCCGTCGTCGCCCGCTCCGCGAACAAAATTATTGCGGACCGTGATGTTGAGGCCAAGCTTGTCCGGGTTCGGGGCGTTCGAGTTGTTGATATTGAAGCCGTCGGCGTACGAGTCGCTGCTGCGGCTGTTCTCGACCACACCGTTGCTGCCGGAGAGCCAGTTGGCGTCGGTGTGCCGAGTCCAGATCCGGTTCACGTGCCATCCGGTTCCCATGGTCTGGACGCCGGAGCTCGCACCGCCGCCCGTGCCTCGCCAGCGCGCGTTGCCGTCGATCTGGACATCGCTGAGCGTGCTGCCCGAACCCAGCAGGGTCTGGGACGAGAAAATCGCCGGGGTGGGCAGCGGAACCTTGCGATACAGCGTGGTGTACCACATGCCGGCCCCCTGAACGTCCACCCCGGTGATGTTCAGGTCGCCTGAGGCAAGGCTGTTCATCATGAACTTGCCGGCCGGAATCCACACCGTCTTGGCTTCCGCGCGGGCGGCGTCAACCGTGTTCTGGATGGCGCCCGTGGAGTCTCGGGTGAAGGTTGGATCGGCGCCGAAGTCGACGACGTTGAGCGAGCCGGCCGGCTGGGTCAAAGCCGGCGCGACGTCCTCCAAGTCGACCGAGTCGATGTCGTAGACGGCAGCCGTATTGGCGGAGTCTTTGCGTAGGGTGACCGTACTACCCGCCGGGATCGGTCCCCCG
The DNA here is from genome assembly GCF_012933445.1 of Actinoplanes sp. TBRC 11911. Classification (GTDB taxonomy): domain Bacteria; phylum Actinomycetota; class Actinomycetes; order Mycobacteriales; family Micromonosporaceae; genus Actinoplanes. The sequence continues at coordinate 8,745 of NZ_JABBNC010000013.1, read as the reverse complement.
GGCAGCGGGAAGAGGGGAAAGTCGTTGTAGAACTCGATGGCCCGCCCGCCGCCGTGCGGATCGTCGGGGGTCGTGGTCGAGTTCTGGTAATTCCACGCCTGTGCCGAGCTCAACGAGATCGGGCCACGCATCTGACCGTTCACATAGAGATCGAGCGACGCGGAAAGGCCGCCACCGTTGGGCGCGTCCGGTATCGAGGCGCGAAGAACAAGTGAACTGGACTGCTTGCCGGTGTTGTTTGTGATGGTCACCGAGTCGCCGGTGCTTTTCAGCTCCACCAGCCCGTAGCCCGACGCCTCCGTCTCCAGCGTAGCCGAGGTGGGCACCGGTCCGCCCGGCACGATGTCACGCACCCGGGCTCCGCCCCCTAGCGTTCCGGACTCGGCCTCGACCGTCACGAAAGGTGTCGAAGCGCCAGCCGCGGCAGACGCGAGACCGGCGGCGAAGGCCGGACTCCCGGAACCATGGGAGAAAATCAGTGTCCCGGCCAGGCCCAACGTAATCCCGCCCAACGGGGAGAAGACCCGTTTAAACACCGCATGCATACGCCACCTCGTGGCTAAGAGGACTAATCAAATAACGCAGCGCTCAGGGCTGCGCTTACAACCTGCCATCTACGTGACGCGTCAGGGTCATATGGATTATCAGACCATCGAATTGAATTTCGGCATTTGGCCAGCTTGTTGGGCACATGGACGATCATGGCGGGCGCGCAAATCGCAGGGTAAGGCAAACTACGGATGCTTTTCGCTCTCGGCAATCTACGGTGGGCTGGCCCGGTCCCGTCGTGCGGGCAGAAACCCAGCAATGCCGTCGTGGCCAACACCAGAAATTGTTTGGCGCGAAGCCAGGCCAGTAGTTGTTCGAGGAGCCGTCAAACATGTCGATCAAGCTGGGCGTCAGCCTTCCTCAGGCGGCCCCATACCGGCTTGCAGCCGATGTGCCGGTGTTCGCGGCCGCGGCGGAGCGCATCGGCTACGACAGTCTGTGGGCGCTGGAGCGTTTGCTTGCCCCTGTCGACCAGAGCGGCGAGCACGGCGCTTACGGCATACCCGACTTGCCATGGCCCGACTACTACGACCGTGTCTCCGACCCACTGGTCACGCTCGCTCAGGCGGCTGCGGTAACGTCCCGAATCGCGTTGGGGACGGGATTGATCCCGGCGCCGCTGCACCACCCGGTGTGGCTGGCTAAGGGCTTGGCCTCGCTTGACGTCGCCTCGGGCGGACGATTGATCGCCGGGATCGGCTCTGGCTGGTCGCCGGATGAGTACGCCGCGGTCGCGCCTCGACCATTTCGGGAGCGTGGCAAGGCCCTTGATGAGTTCCTCGACGTCGCGGGCGTGATCTGGGGCCCGGATCCGGTGTCATACCAAGGTTCCGTGTTCGAGCTTGCTCCGAGCCGCGTCGGTCCGAAGCCGGTCGGAGCAATCCCGATCTTTCTTGGTGGTGCTACGCCGCCGGTGCTCCGCCGGGTCGTGCGGCGACGGCTCGGCTGGCTGCCGAACGTGATTCCGCCGGATCTGATCGTTCGGATGCTCGGCGAAATACGGGAACAGGCCGGATTCGCGGTGCAATGTCTGGTGCAGGTGAATTACTCCGGCACCGTGGAGGTCGCGACCAGCAGACGTTCGCCATACACCGGAAGCCTGGCGCAGATTACGGAAGACCTCGTGACCCTTGCTGACGGCGGCGTCGACCACGCCTACGTGACTCTCTCGGATGCGGTGACGGATGTCAGGGCACTGATCGATGCGGCTGAGAAGTTGCACGAGTACGCCGTGAACGCTGGTGTCGTCCCGCGAGGTCGTGACCTCGCCGGCCAGATACCCAACGGAGGCCCAACGCGCGAACAGAGTCTCGAGTTCCGCCCTTGGCTGCCCACGTCGTCCTGGTGACTGACCGGCGGCGGACGACTGGCTCCTCGCGGTACCGAGAATCCCGCACGTTCAGCTGTCACGCGTCGCGCAGCGGGACGGCAGTTGCATGCGTGCGGCGATTTCCGCGAGCGACTGCACTCGGCCGCCGTCACCCATCGCCGCGATGTACTGATGCTCGCTTCCACCCCGTCTGCCGCCGCTGCCCGCTCGGCCGCGCACAGTGGTCTCGACCCGGGTTTCGAGCGCTATCTCAAGCTTGCTGATGTCGTTTTACGTGGCAAACCGCGCTCGACGTTTCTCCGGCCGCTGGAGACGGCCGGAGAAACGGTCGTACGGTCAGGCAGCGGTGCCGTAGACGGACAGCTCCGCGGAGTCCACGAACAGGCAACCGCTCTGCCCGGGGTCGGTGGCGCACTGGCCGGCGGCCTGAGCCTGCGAAGTCACCTCGGTGTACCGGACAAACCCGATGGCATTACCGGTACCCGCCGCCAAGGTGATGGGAGTCGGCGTCGCCGCGCCGTTCGGGAAGGTGCCGACGGCGGCCACCGTCCAGTTGGTCCCGTCGGCCGAGGTCTCCACACGGTAGCCGGCGGTAGCGGCCGTCTGGTCGTCACCACAGACTGCGGACGGGTTGATCATCAATTCGGATACGTTCATCGTGCCGGACAGGTGCAGCACGACGGTTTGACCCGTCGGCGTGGCATCGTTACTCCATCCGCTCTGTTGCGACTGGTCGATCAGCTGGCCCGGGCCGCAGCCGAACGCCGTGGCATCGGTGCCGGTGGCACTGACCACCGAGGCCCCGCCGCTGGATCCGGCCCAATCCTTACGCACCTGCCAGTCCGTACGCAGCGTGGCGTTTGGTTTGATCGTCAAGGTCTTGGTCGTCAGGTCGTATCCGGCGCCGCGCGCGAAGACCTTCCCGTACGTGCCGGGAAGGACGCCGGCGATCCGGTAGGTGCCATCGGCAGTCGTGGCGGCAGCATAGTCACCGGCGAAGCCCGAGTTGTGCCCGGCGAAGGCGACGGTGAGTCCGTCGACCGGCTTGCCGTTGTCCTCGTCGGTCACCTTGCCGGTCACGGTTCCGCGCGGCGTGTTCGGCGCCGGCGGCATCGAGAAATCCTCGACCGGCTGGGAGTCGCTGCCATCCAGGCTCGCGGCGAAGTAGCCCATGCCGCGCTTGGCGAACACCGACCAGATTGTCTTCTGCAGCTTACCGTTGTCGACCACCAGGTCGGCCGCGAGAATCGCATTGCGCTCGTCGAGGAATGACGGGTTCGACGGCGAGAGCTCCATGGCTCGGGTCACCAGCGACTCGGCCTTCGTGCTGCCGACTGCCGTGCGCAGGTCCCACAGGGTCTGCGCCCAGATCTCACCGTCGGCGTGTACCTCCGGCCCACCGGAGAAGATCTTTCCGAAGTCCCCGTACGTGTATCCGCCCGGTCCCGCTGCCGGCGTCCCTGGGCAGGCACTCGCCGGCGAGCCGACAGTGCAATCGGTCGGTTCGCTACGGACGGTGCCGCCGTGCGTCAGGTACTTGCCCTCGCGCAGGTCGCCGATCGTCGCGGTATCCCTCTCCAGTCCCTGATCGACGAGGTAGTCCAGGCCGTACCAGTCCCCCCAGGCCTCACCCATCGCCTGAGACTCGCTGCCGGAGAGAGTGGAGTTGCCCTCCGCGTCGATGATGAGACGGTTGGACAGACCGTGTGTGTATTCGTGGAAGACCACGTCGGCCTCGTCGCCCCCGTTGCCGGCCAGAAAACCGTCTTGGCTCCGGAAAAGGTACATCTGCATGACTGGAGAGACACCGTCGGGCGGGGTCATCATGTTGGCGTTGTCCGCATGCGCGGCATCCGGCAGACCGTTCGCGGTGTTCGCGCCGTCATCCGACTGGGCCTGCAGGGCGTCACCGTCGATCGCCTCGAAATTGCCGGCCGCCCGGGTGAAGCCGATGGGCGCGGCCGCCAGGTGGTCATGCCAGGTGCCGACGTAGTTGAGCAACTGCACAGCATTCTGCTGGCGGTTGGCCTGCCACGACTTCGGGACGGTCGAGTTCCAGGAGCACTCGAACGCCGCAGAGCATGGCTGTCCCACAGTCTTGGCGAAGCTCTGGAACGGGAAGTTGAACTCCCGCCGACCCTGCGTCTGAACCTCTTCGTTCGGGTTCGCAACGTTGTCGTCGTTCACATCGGAGTAGACGTGCGCGACGTTGCCGTCAAGAGTCGTAGCACGGGGTGGTAGCCAGCGGCTAAGGTCAACCGTGGTTTGGGTGCCGCCGCGCGGCGAACCGGGGTAGTCGGCCCACACACTGCCGTCGTCCGCAGCGTCCGCCTGGGTCAGGTCGTGACGGTAGAGGGTGTCGCCGGACGTCGCATCGATCACCTCCTGGTAGCCGTTGGCCAGGTCGAGCGTCTGCCACGCCAGCCGCGGCCCAGCCGCGGTCGCGAAGTAGACCAGCGACGTCGCGCCGCTGTCACTGAAGCTGGCAGCCCGGGTTGCGTCGGAGGAGGTTCTCGTAACCGTGGCGGTGGCCTTGCCCGACACGTCGGCGACAGCCTTCGCGTGGGCGGCCGTGGCGCTGAGCATGGGGCTGCCGGCAGCCGCGGGCAGCGACTTCAGTGGAGCCCCGTCGATCTGGAGCAGGCTGCCGTCCTTGACGACGTGCGCCTTCAAACCGTTGCCGAAGACGGGCACGCCGCCGACTTCTTGGACGAAGCTGAGGTGGTGAGTGCCCTCGATGTCAGTGTAGTCATCCCGCAACCTGAGGGCGGCGATCCCCGCGTTATCGAGACCGAAGACGTCCTGGTGTGCGGCGATGTAGCCAAGCGCGACGTCGACCGGCGTTTTCTTGCTGGGCCCGGTCAGGAACCCGTCCAGTCGTGCCACCTGGCGGGGAGTATCAGTCGCGTGGTCGATCGCGACGATCCCCTGTACACCGAGCTGGTCATGCAGTGTCGTGACGGCGGTCGCGGACGGCCACGGGACGATCCGGCCCGTCGGCCCCGGGGCCTCTGCGACGCGGACGAACTCGCGGCTGTCGTAATCGGCATGGCGTTGCGCATTCGTGCCGCCCGATCCGGGTTTCGGCGGCGCGGAGAACGCCTGTGTGGACACGGTGCTCGTCGCGAGGACGGCACTTGCCGTCGCAACGCCGAGCAACCGTGCTGCGGATGACGGTTTCAAGACTCATCTCCTCTCGCTCGGAACGACTCAAGCCGTCCCGGCGAGAAGGAGACGTACATTGAAGCTAGAAACTCAGCAGCATCTCTGTGGGGCTACTCACCACAAAGGACACCCATCAGTGTCCATGTCGAGGGCTTTACGCCTACTCCCCGAAAACAGCCACTGATGAAATGTAGGAGTCAAGAAAAGCGATCTCGCACCGCATTCGTGCAGGTCATCTGATGGGCGTGGTGCCGGCAGGAACGCCTTGTGGTTTTAGTCATATGTGTGGAATACGGTGAGCGCGGCGGGGTCGTCCTCTGGTGACCGCCAGCTTCCCGGTAATCGCCTTCACGGGTCATTCCCGGTTGCGAAGCTCGTCGAGCGCCGTCCGCTGCGCAAACATCATGGTGGCAAAGCTGTCGTAGCGTTCCGGTTCAGTGCCGTCAGTGGTTCGGAAAGCATAGGCGACCCATTCATCGCCGGTCCGCTCTTCGGGGTCGAGGAGCCAGTAGGCGCCGTCGTCGTCGTCACCGATCTGCAGCGCCCGCCGCATGAGTTCCAGCGTATCGGGTTCGACGTCCGAACTACTGCTGGGCCATGTGTCGAGCAGATCGGCATACCTGTCGCGCATCCAGCCTACTTCCGTCAGCGACAGGACCCGTTCACCGAACGCATCAGCTTCAAGCAGCCCGTCGGTCACCTGATAGAAGGACCGCAGCGACGGAGGCAGCCGCTGCCCAAGCCGAGCTTCGACCCTCGCGATGGCATCATCTCCGGCCGAGGGGCTGGTGAGTCCCGTGGCCGTCAGGTCGGCACGCTCGAGGTCGTCATCGTCCGCCGTCTCAAACCATTGATCGCTGTAGTCGGTGATCCATATTTGCCATTGCTCCGACGTCATGCTGATCGCTGAGAAATGTTTTTCGGTCATGCCGTCCGAACGCTTGACGCCCTCGATGATTCACCGAGGTGGCATAGATCGTCTGCCCTTGACAATGGCCGCAGTAACACGATAGAAAACTTCGAAGCCCGATTCTTTCTCACGTTCTGAGGACTATTATCATGGATTTCGAAGCTCGGTCCAAGGTCGGTTGGCAGTGACGCAAAACAGGTCTTTGCTGACTTCCGAGGAACGGGCCGTTCTCGGGCGCTTTGTCCAAGTCGCGCAGGCGGTTCAGCGAATGGTCGATCACGACCTCAGCCAGGAAAGCGACTTGAGCCTGTCGGAGTATGTCGCGCTGTGGCGGCTGTCGCAGGCAGTCGACGGACGCCTACGACTGGCGGAATTGGCGTCGTCGCTCAGGGTGACTCCGGGCCGGATCTCCCGGGTGGTGGCGAAGCTCGAAAAGCGTGGTTTCGTCGTCCGGGAACCGGATGACGACGACCACCGTGGATGGAACGCCGTCCTCCTGGGTGTGGGCCGTACTTGCCTGACCCAAAGTGAGCATGCGTATGTCGCGAGTGCTCGCCGCAATTTCTTCGATCATCTGAACGACCAGCAGCTACGCTTCCTGTCGAGCTTGCTGGCCTCGATCACGGCGAACTGATCAGAACATTCAGCCGATCGCGACGCCGAAGACGTCCATGGCACCGACCCTTCTTGCCTAGAGGTGCGGCGGTGGTTCGGTGCCGTTACTCGCGTCTCGCAACAGCCACTCGGCCTCGTCCACATCGACCCGCGGCGCCGTCGAGAGAATCCCGCCATGTCCCGGTCGGTGGAAGAACCCGTCGCCCGTCGAACCGATAATCGCCGGCCTTTCGGCGAATTGGCCGTCTGCGCCGGTGCCGGAGGCGATCAGCACGACGGGTTGGCAAGCGTCCAGCAGGTCGGCGACGAGCTTTTCGGGTGTCCAGGAGCGATGCAGGGCGTGCAGTTAGGTATTGGGGTGTGGTCCGCGCGCTTTATCCCACAGCGTGACGAACTCTCAGGTGAAGCTCCCCGCCAGCACCAAAATCACCAGCGCGACGACCTGCAGGATGAGACCGACCAGCCAGCCCAGCAGCACCCCCGGCGCTGACCCTACGCCTCTGCGGAGTGCCGGGACCGCCGCGAGAACGACATCGATGACAAGTGCGATGAGGTTCGCCAGCAGCGCGTACTGAAAATCATCCAGCAGCGCGAACTCTTCGTCGAAGTTGACTATGACAGAGATGACTGTCACAACAGCGGCGGCGACTTCGGTGAGGATGCCGATTCCAAAGGCTCGGCCGAAGTGCTTGCGCGGTCGGCTCCCGGCTGAGGTGGATTCATGCGTTGTCATTGGTAGGCCCTTCGTTCGCTGCCGTTACGTGGTGACGGAGACCTTCGTAGACGCGCTCGAAGCACGGTTCTTCACGTTTGTGGCACAGTAGACAGTTGCTTGTGCTCGGTCATTGCGGCGTTCGACCAGCTTTGAATACGGCGTAGGTGCCTGGGGTCTGTCTCGATCTGAGTCATCCAAACCGCAACGCCTCGGGATGAACCCGCGATCGGCGACCGCCCGGACAGCCGCCGCCGGGGACGCTGGGTACCGGCGGGCCGCCTGCTCACGCAACTCGGGGTCGGCCGTGGCTTGCTGCCGGAGCGTATATCTCGCTCGGCGTAACCCCCGGTCGCTGGAGACTACATTCTCGCCGGCGTCCAACGTTCTGCCGAGTTCCGGGTCTGCGCATGTACCGTTTCTGCGAGGGCAGCGGCTGATCTCATCGGTTACAGATCGAAGCACGGAGACGAATAGACCCCTCCCCAGGAGAAGAGGTCACACGTCACCTATCTCGGCGTTGCGGGACTGTTTCCATGTGTTATCGGGGAGATTCTGGTTGATCGCCGCCGGCCATCCAGAAACCAGTACCTGGATGGCCGGCAGCGCCTTGCTCAAGCGAACGCCGGGCAGCTCGAAGCGCAGCCCAGCCTGTGGTTTGAGCTTCTCGGCACGCGTGACTGTCGGCCGTTGCCCAGCGAACACCCAACCCACACCGCGCCGTTGATTCCGACTCGAATATGGCGCCGCCTAATTGTAACCGGACCTGTAAGTCCACCTAGCGAAGGTGACAGAGAACACTCAGTATGATTGCTTGTCCATGCAATTAAATAAATACAGTTCCTGACTCCTACAACTCATATGTGGCAGTTCATCGTGACACGGTTTACCGTTCCTCAAGCTTATCGCGCTTAACGACCGGCTGCTCCCGCCGCGGCGGATGCGAGCAGGGTTTCGGTCGCATTGAAAGGACATCCTGTAATGCATAAAAGATTTCTCGCCGTGGCGGTCGCCGGCGTCCTCACCGCGGGTGGTCTCGCCGCCTGTGGCGGCGGCAGTGACTCGGGCAGCGACGGCGGAGGTGGCGCCGCTGCCGGGAAGGTCGGTGTGATCCTTCCGGACACGAAGAGCTCGCAGCGTTGGAGCACCTTCGACCCCACGGATCTGAAGAGCGCGTTCGACGCGGCCGGTGTACCGGTCGACATCCAGAACGCGCAGGGCGACAGGACCACGTTCCAGACCATCGCCGACGGTATGATCTCGAGCGGTGTGAAGGTCCTGATCATCGTGAACCTGGACTCGGGTTCCGGTAAGGCCGTGCTCGACAAGGCCAAGCAGGCCGGTATCGCCACGATCGACTACGACCGCCTCACCCTCAACGGTGGCGCGGATTACTATGTGTCGTTCGACAACGTCAAGGTGGGCGAGCTGCAGGGCCAGGGCCTGGTGCAGTGCCTCACCGAC
>NZ_JABBNC010000012.1 GCF_012933445.1 Actinoplanes sp. TBRC 11911 | reverse complement strand
AGTAGGAAAGTCCAACCGACCAACCGTGAGCGAGCCACGGGCGGAGAGAAAACCGGCTGGGTGGCAGGACGGCCGGAACACGGCGGACGGCCTGGAGCAGGCAGGGAGCCGGACCCGCTGGGCGGGGACCGGACGCTGCCTCGTACGGGATGGGTCAGGGGAGGACCTGCCAGATCGTGGTGGGCCTGGTTGGGACGCTTTCCAGGGTGATTTCTACCGGGACCTCGTACGTCGTCTGGCGGATCATGCGGTCGGTGGGGAGGTAGGCGCGGCCCGGGTCGCCGACCAGGACCAGCGCGCCCCGGCCCGCTGCCCGGCGCAGGAACGGCAGGACCCGGGCCGCCATCTCGCGGCTGTAGAAGACGTCGCCCGCCAAAACTACCGGCTCGGGCGGGTCGGCTGACAGCATGTCGGCCTCGATGGTGCGTACGCGGACGTTGTTCAGCTCGGCGTTCACCGTTGCTGCCGCCAGTGACAGAGGGTCTATGTCGTTTGCGGTTACCGGGTGTGCGCCCGCCTTTGCCGCCGCCACCGCTACCAGGCCCGAGCCGGTCGCCAGGTCCAGGGCCGGGCGGTCCGCGACCAGCGTCGGGTTGTCCAGGATGTGGCGGGCCAGGGCCTGGCCTCCCGCCCAGGCGAACGCCCAGAACGGGGGCGGCTGTTGGGTCGCGCTTTCGGACTCCGTTTTCTCCCAGAGGGCAATTGGCTCTTCGGCCTGATAAAGCCTGATTTCAGGGACGAAGGGTACCGGGCGCGGGATCGTGTGGGTGCGGATGAACTCCAGGAGCACCTCCTGATTGTGCCGGTTTCGCTCAGTTGGGCCACGGACGGGCCGATGTGAGGGCGACGCGACCGGGAAGGGGAGCACGCATGCCGGCTCGGGTGGCCTCCGCCCTCTTTCTTGGGTGGATGGCACTGCTGGCGGCCACGTTCGTGCTGGAACCGGGCGCCCGGACCGAATTGCGGCTGCTCGCCGGCGGCTCCGCGGCACTGGCGGTGGTCGTGGCGATGCGCCGCCACCGGCCCTCGGACCGGGTGTCCTGGCGGATGCTGGTGGCCGCGGTCGGGCTGTCCGCGCTGGGCGGGACCGCCTACGCGGCGCCGGGGAGCTATCCGGAACTGCTGCGCCCGCTGGGGACCGTGTTGCTGGTGGCGGCCTACCCGGCGCTCGCGGCGGTGCTGCTGGTGTTCATCCGGCGGCACACGGCCAAGGACCGGGCGGCCCAGTTCGACGCGCTCACGCTGACCTCCGGGGTCGCCCTGCTCGTCTGGAGTTTCCTGCTCGGGCCGCATCTGTATGACGGGTCGCTGCGGGTGATTCTCTTTCCGCTTGGTGACTTACTGTGTTTGGGGGTGCTCACGCGGCTGCTGCTGAGCACCGGACGGACGGTTACGGCGGGTAACCTGCTGGGGTTCGGGCTCGTCCTCATGCTCATCGCCGACCTTGGCTATGAAATTTCGGCATTCGCCGGAAATGTCGAGATTGTCGCCGACCTGGGCCGCTTCGCCCTCTACACCGCCGCCGGCCTTGCCGCGATCCACCCGTCGATGGTCGAGCTCACCCGCCCCGGCCCCCCACCCAGCGACGAGCTCACCCCGGCCAGACTCGCCCTCCTCGGCGTGGCCAGCATGGTCGCCCCGGCCGTACTCCTCACCCGGATGTTCATCGACGGCGAACTCCCCGATCTGACGGTGGTCGCCCTCCTCAGCGCCCTCACGTTCCTGCTGGTCCTGGGCCGAATGGCGGGCATCATGGCGAGCCACCGCCTGGCCCTGGCCCGCGAGCGCGCCCTCCGCCAGGCCTCAGCCGAACTGGTCTCCGCCGCCGACACCGACGCGGTCAACGCCGCCGTGCGCACCGCCGTCACGCACCTGCTGCCGGAGGACACCCCGCACGGCGTCGTTCTGGCCGTCACCATCGCGCAGGACGGGCCGCTTGGCCCGGAGGCCGCCCAGCAGGCGATCCAGGACCGGCGCTCGGGCACGACGGCGCGCCTGGTAGCCACCCGGGAGGTGGACTGGGCCGTCTCGGTACGCCTCAACCAGTTCCCCACGACGCTGCGCTGCCCGCTGGTGCTGACCGACCGCCCGACCGGCGACCCGCTCGTCGGCGTCCTGCACGTGGCCGCCCCCTCGGACGCGCTGCCCGGCCTGCGGCGCTCGGTCGAGGCGCTGGCCGGGCAGGTGGCGCTCGCGCTGGAACGGATCGGCCTGAGCCAAGAGGTGATCCGGCGCAACAGCGAGAACTACTTCCGGACGCTGATCCAGAACACCGCCGACGTCATCCTCATCGTCGACGACGAGCACGGCATCCGGTACGCCAGCCCGTCCGCCACCGCGACCTTCGGCCAGGACCCGACCGGGATGCGGCTGGCGCAGCTCATCGAGTCGGCCGGGAACGACGACGTCCGCGCGCTGCGAACCGGGGTGCTGCTGGAGACCGACAGCCGCGACCTGCGCCACGACCCGACCGTCGCCGGCACCGTCATCACGTTGCGCGACGTCACCGAACGGCGCCGTCTCGAGCGCGAGCTCACCCACCAGGCCTTCCACGACGCGATGACCGGGCTGCCGAACCGGGTGCTGTTCCACGACCGGCTGCGGCACGCGCTGGCCCGCGCCGCCCGGGACGGCTCGATCGTCGGTGTGCTCTTCATCGACCTGGACGACTTCAAGATCGTCAACGACACGTACGGGCACGCGGCCGGCGATCAGCTGCTCATCTCGGTGGCGCACCGGCTCGCGGGCGCGCTGCGTGCCGACGACACCGCGGCCCGGCTCGGCGGCGACGAGTTCGCGGCGCTGGTGGAGAACGTCCACGACGCGGGGGCGGTGGAGGAGACCGCGCAGCGCATTCTGCGGGAGTTCGCGCCACCGATCGTCACCGAGGACGGCACCACGCTGCGTGCCGTGGCGAGCATCGGCATCACCACCACACCCGAGGCCGGCTCGGCGGACGAGCTGCTGCGCCAAGCCGACCTCGCCCTGTACGTGGCCAAGGGCGCCGGGAAGAACCAGTGGCGCCGCTACGAGAAGCGCCTGCACGACGCCATGGTGGAACGGCTCGAGCTGCGGTCGGCTCTGGACCACGCCGTACACGAGGGACAGTTTTTGCTCTTTTATCAGCCGATCGTGGACCTGGCGACCGACGAGACGGCCGGGTTCGAGGCGTTGGTGCGCTGGCATCACCCGGTGCGCGGGGTGGTCGCGCCGGACGAGTTCCTCGAAGTGGCCGAGGAGAGCGGGCTGATCGTGCCGATGGGACGGTGGGTGATCGAGCAGGCACTACACACCGTGGCCCAGTGGCGCCGCATTATGCCACGGGAACGAGAGATTTACGTCAGCGTGAACGTCTCCCCACGACAGTTCCGCGACCCGGGCTTCGCAGATCAAATTCTTCAATTGCTTTCGTACGCCGGTGTGCCGCCCCAAGCCCTGATGCTGGAACTGGCCGAAAACGTGCTGGCAGACGACAATTCGCCCGTGTGGCCCGACCTGTCCGTCCTGCGTGCACAGGGTGTCCGGGTGGCGATCGACGACCTCGGGACGGGATATTCATCACTCGGTTATCTCGGTCACCGGCCGATCGATGTGGTGAAGATCGATAAAGCGTTCATCGACGACATGGTGGACGATCCACGGCAGACTGAATCGATCGCCGGCATTCTCCAACTTGCGAAGTCACTGGACCTCGTGGTGATTGCGGAGGGTATCGAGACCGAGCGGCATCGCGAGTTGCTGGCCCGGATGGACTGTCCACTGGGTCAGGGATACCTGTTTTCGAGCCCGGTGGACGGCACCGAGGCGCTGGGCACGATGAGCGGAACTCATCCATTGGTTGCATAGTGACTGCCGAGCAATGGCAACCAGTTCTAGGAGAGCACTGTGTCCATGAAAATCACTCGGAGTCGCGGCCTAGCCGTGGGTGTCGTCGCGGCGGCCGCGGTTGCGGCCTTCGCGAGCGCCGGAGTCGGTTACGCGGCCACGACCAACGACGCGGCGGCCAAGCCGGCCCCGACACCCACCTCGACCGCGAAGCCGGCCATCCAGACCAGCACGCCGCGCTCCGAGAAGGACTTCACCAACATCGATATCATTCGCCAGCAGATCAAGAACTACTACGGCGACCCGCTGAGCACCGGGACGTTCTCGGACACCAGCAACTACGCCAAGGAGGCGAAGTCGGTCGCGGCCGACGGCACGCGCTACCTGGCGACCGCCCACCCCAAGGGCAAGGCGACCAAGGCGATCGTCCTCGACGTCGACGACACCGTGCTGACGAACTACATCTACGAGATCCAGAGCAACTTCGCGTTCAACCCGACGACGAACGCGGCGGCCGTGACCGGCCAGGTGTTCCCGGCGACGCCCGGCATGGTGAGCATGGCCAAGGCCGCCGAGCGCGAGGGCTACGCGATCTTCTACCTGACCGGGCGTCCGGCCACCCAGCAGGCGGACACGCTCGGCAACCTGACCGCCGACGGCAAGGGCGTCGACGCCGGCTTCCCGAAGCCGACGACCGCCAAGGGCGGCGAGGACGGCCTCTTCACCAAGCCAGCCCAGGCCGACTACCCGGCGTACCTGAAGCAGGCGTGCGCCGACGACCCGAACGGCGCGTGCACGACCATCGACTACAAGACGGCCGTGCGGAAGCACATCGAGTCGCTCGGCTACGACATCGTGGCCAACTTCGGCGACCAGTACAGCGACCTGAAGGGCGGCTTCGCCGACAAGACCTTCAAGCTGCCGAACCCGACCTACTTCCTGCCCTGAGCTCGTGCGCTGGTCGGCGCTCGTCCCGCTGCGGGTGGGCGCCGGCCGCCGTTTAGGGGTGTGGGGGCGTTGCGGGTTCCCGCGCGGCCTTTGATGCGAGCCGCGGCCGCCTGGGGAACGCCAAAACGGCGCCGCCTGGATGGCGACGCCGCATATTTCGCACTTACTGATCCATCTATCGCTTGCTGTGGTACGCCTCCACGATGTGGCTCGGGATACGCCCGCGCTCGGAGACCTCGTAACCGTTCTTGTTCGCCCACTCGCGAATAGCCTGATTCTGGTCGCGGCTCGCGCGGCCGGTGCTCGCGGGAGCGCTGCGACGGACCGAGCCGACCGTGGTGCGGCCGACGCGGGTCGCCGCGTTCAGGAACGGGTCGAGCGCCTTGCGCAACTTGCCGGCGTTCTTCTCCGAGAGGTCGATCGTGTAGTTCACACCGTCGAGTCCGAACTCGACGGTACGGTCGGCCTCTCCGCCGTCGAGGTCGTCGGTCAGAAGGGTTATTACCTGCTTGGCCATGGTGTGCCCGCTCCTACAGCGATGTCATTCAAGGGACGACGACAATGTCGATACTGTTGCATTCTGTCTCCCTTTCCTGGCCAGCGCAAATTGCCCCTTCCTCGTGTCGCAATTCTGTTGCAGTTCGGCAAGGGTTCGCGGGCGCCTCGGCCGGCCCCCGGCAACCGACACTTTTCATGCTCGTGAATGTGCTGTAGCGTGACTTGGGAGCGCTCCCACCCACCCGTCCCCGCGGGTATCCCCCTCCCTGAGGAGTCGCAATGAGACGTCTAATCAGCGCGGTCGCAGCCCTGTTCACGGTGCTCACGGCATTGGTAGTGGCCGTGCCGGCACAAGCCGACACCCAGATTTGCGAGCAATACGGCACCACCACGATCGGCGGACGCTACGTGGTGATGAACAACCGCTGGGGCACCTCCGCCCAGCAGTGCATCAACGTCACCGGCACCGGCTTTTCCATCACCAGCCAGCAGGGCACCGGCAACACCAGCGGCGCCCCGGTGAGTTACCCGGCCGTCTATCTCGGATGCCACTACGCGAACTGCTCGCCCGGCACCAATCTGCCGATCCGGGTCAGCGACATCGCCAGCGCCACGAGCAGCATCGGCTACAGCTTCGTGTCCGGCGCGACCTACGACGCCGCGTACGACATCTGGCTGGACCCGGCGCCTCGGACCGACGGGGTCAACCAGCAGGAAATCATGATCTGGTTCAACCGGCAGGGCTCGATCCAGCCGATCGGCTCGGTCGTCGGCAACGCCACCATCGGCGGCCGGACCTGGGAGGTCTGGCGCGGCGGCAACGGCACCAACGCGGTCGTCTCGTACGTGGCGCCCAGCCCGATCGCGAGCTGGAGCTTCAGCGTGCTGGACTTCATCAACGACGTGAAGAACCGCGGCGCGATCACCAGTTCGTGGTATCTGACCAGCATCCAGGCCGGGTTCGAGCCGTGGATCGGCGGCACCGGCCTGGCGGTGACCAGCTTCGCCGCGGCGGTCAATGGGGGCGGCGGCACCACCACGCCCCCGCCGAGCCAGACGGTGGCCTGCCGGGTCACCTACGGGACCAACGTCTGGGGCGGCGGCTTCACCGCGAACGTCACGGTCGCCAACACCGGTACCGCGGCGATCAACGGCTGGGCGCTGGGCTTCACGCTGCCGTCCGGCCAGGCCATCACCAGCTCGTGGAACGCCACGCTGAGCGGCACCGGCGGCGCGGTGACCGCTCGCAACATCGCCTGGAACGGCAGCATCCCGGCCGGCGGCAGCACGTCGTTCGGTTTCCAGGGCACCTACGGCGGGAGCTTCGCCCGGCCGGCGGGCTTCACGCTCAACGGCTCCACCTGCGCCGCCGCCATCGCCGCCGCCATCGCCGTCGCCTGAGACCCGAGCCGCCCCGTCGCCGATGCTCCGGCGCCGGGGCGGTTCGTCCAGCCCGAAATGATTCAGAAACGCAACGCCGCCGCCGCGTGCATCGGAACGGCCGGATTGCGCGGCGCGACCGGTTCCATCCGGCGATATTCGGCCCCGATCGGCGGCCGCTCATCCGATTCGTCCTTGTTCGGCCACAACGCGACGGCCCGTTCCGCGAGCGCCGCGATGGTCAGCGCCGGGTTCACCCCGAGATTCGCCGGAACGGCCGACCCGTCGATCACATGCAATCCGGCGTACCCGAATACCCGGTGATACGCGTCGACGACACCGTTGCGTTCTGAATCACCGATGGTGGCTCCGCCGAGAATGTGCGCGGTCGCCGGAATGTTGAAGACGTCACCGATACTCCCGCCCGGGTATCCGCCGATCCGTTCCGCGATCCGGCGCACCACCTCATGGGCAACCGGAATCCACCGGGGGTTCGACTCGCCGTCTCCCGGGTTTGTCGTCAATCGGCCGCGTTTGGTCCGGCGGACCGTCAAGGAATTGTCGACGGTCTGCATCACCAGGGCAATGATGGTCCGTTCGCTCCACTTCCGGACGGAGAGCGACCGCAACAACACGTACGGATGACGAATTGCCTGTCCGAGGAATTTCACCGGCCGGGGCAGCCGCCCGCCGCCGTCCACCAGAAGCGTGGTGAGAAGGCCCATCGCGTTGCTGCCCGGACCGTATCGAACAGGCTCGATGTGGGTCCGGGCATCCGGGTGGAACGACGAGGTGATCGCCACGCCCCGCGAGTACGGCGGGTCGGGCACCGCGCTCGTCTGCGCACCGACCAGCGCCTCCGAGTTGGTCCTGGTCCAGAAGCCGAGGCGCGGCGACAACCGGGGGAGTACGCCGGTGTCGCGCATGTCGTGCAGCAGCCGCTGGGTGCCGAGCGCGCCCGCGGCCAGGATGACGTCGCGCGCGGTGAAGACGCCCTTGGTCGTCTCGATCAGCCAGCCGGAGGCGACCGGGCGCAACGCGGTCACCTCGGTCGAGGGGTGCACCGCGGCGCCGGCCCGCTCGGCCAGGTGGAGGTAGTTGAGGTCGAGACGGTTCTTCGCGCCGACCCGGCACCCGATCATGCAGTCGCCGCATTGGGTGCAACCGGTGCGCGCCGGCCCGGCACCGCCGAAGTACGGGTCGGGCACCGTCTCACCCGGCGGCCCGAAGAAGACTCCCACAGGCGTACGGCGGAAGGTGTCACCCACGCCCATGTCCTCGGCGACCTGCCGGACCACCACATCGGACGGTGTCATGGTCGGCTGCACCGTCACCCCGAGCATGCGCGAGGCCTGGTCGTAGTACGGTCCCAGCTCGGACTGCCAGTCGGTGATGCCCGACCAGCGCGGGTCGTCGAAGAAACTGGCGGGCGGGCGGTACAGGGTGTTGGCGTACACCAGGGAACCGCCACCCACCCCGGCCGCCGACAGCACGATGATGTCCTTGAGCAGCGTGATGCGCTGCATGCCGCGCAGGCCGACCTTGGGCGCCCAGAGGAAGTTGCGCAGGTCCCAGGAGGTTTTCGGCATCGTCTCCGGCGTGAAGCGCCGGCCGGCCTCGAGCACGCCGACCCGGTAGCCCTTCTCGGTGAGGCGCAGGGCGCTGACGCTGCCGCCGAAGCCGCTGCCCACGATCACGATGTCGTAGTCGGTCATGATCCTATTGACGCAGATCCAGAAGAACTTTGATGTGTGCTCCCGAGCACGCGTCGTCGAACGCGCCGGCGGCCTCGGCCAGCGGACGCAGCGAGGTGACCATCTCGTCGACCACCACCGATCCGTCGGTGAGCAGCCGCATCGCGTCGGCGAAGTCCTCCGGCAGATAGGTGGCGCTGCCCCGGATGCTGAGCTGGCTGTCCTGGATCATCGGCAGCGGCACGGTCACCGGCTCCGGCGGCACCCCCACCACGACCACCGTCCCGGCCTTGTTGGCCAGCGCCAGCGCCTGATCCATCGTGCTCTGCTCGGCCACGCAGTCGAACACCACGTCCGCGCTCTCGCCGAGCGCCTCGAGGAGAACGGCATCCTCCGCGTTCGCGTCGACCACCGCGTCCGGCCCGAACTTGAGCGCCCGGGCCCGATTCAGCTCCGAGCGCGCGGTCATCACAACCCGTTTCGCCCCGTACGCCCGAGCGGCCCGCAGCGTGAGCAGCCCGATCGTGCCCGCCCCGAGGATCGCCACCGTCTTGCCCGCCACCCCGCCGGCCAGCCGGATCGCGTGCACCGGCGTGGACAGCGGCTCGATGAACGCGGCCTGCGTCCAGTCCAGCTGATCCGGGATGCCGTGCAGCCGCCGCTGGTCGACGGTGAAGAACTCGGCCATCGCGCCCTGATCGTGCCCGCAGCCGAAGAAACCCAGCCGCTCGCACACGTTCTGCCGCCCGGCGAGGCACTGCTTGCACTCCCAGCACGGCAGGAACGGTTCCATGGTGACCCGGTCGCCGACCGCCACGTTGGTGACGCCGGCGCCGATCTCGGTGACCACGCCGGCGACCTCGTGACCGGGCGCGTAGGGCAGCGTGATGAACGGATGCCGCCCCTGTAAGGCGTGCGCGTCCGAGCCGCAGACACCGGCCACCACCGTGCGGACCTGCACCTCGCCGGCGCCGGGCCGGGGCACCTCCGCATCCCGGACCGCGACACCGTCCGCCGAGACGATCACCCGAAGCATGTTCACGGCAGGAAGCCTAGACGGCGCGCGGTGACCACGGTCTCGATGCGTCCGTGCGTGCCCAGCTTGCGCATCGCGCTGCGCAGGTAGCTCTTCACCGTCTCCGGCAGCAGGCCCAGCCGCCGGGCCGCCTCGGCGTTGCCGCAGCCGACCGCCACCATGGCCAGCACGTCCCGTTCGCGCGGCGACAGCGGGTTCGTGCCCGGCGTCTCGCCACCGGTCAGCCGGTCGGCGATCCGCTGCAGCCGCTCCCGCAGCACCGGGTCGGTGGTCTCGGCGGCGAGCGTGCGCAGGTCGGCGTGGGCCAGGCGCACCTCTTCCCATTCCCTTGCCTGCGTACGCCTGGACGCCGCGGCCGCCTCGATCTCGGCGACCCGCCACTCGACCTGACGCCGCACCGCGATCTCGTTGCCGACCGTCTGCGCCACGTGCCGCATGGCATCCACCGCCCGAACGCCCACGGCGAGCGGCTCGCGCGTGCCCGCGTAGAGGACGCCGAGCACGTTACTGTCCGCGGTCACCGGAACGGCGGCGATCGCCCGCAGGCCCTCGGCGCAGACCGGAGCGTCATACTCGTGGCTGATCCGCGGGTCGGCCGGGTAATCCTCGACCTTGTTCGGCATGGCGGTGGCCACGACGCTGCCGCCGAGCCCGTTGCCGGCGCTGACCACGAGCCCGTGCAGCGCGAGCGTGGCCGTCCCGGCGAAGTCGGTGAGCCGTAGGTGCCGGCCGTTGCCCCCGACCCGGCCCCCGAAGGCGACCGGCAGCCCGGTGATCCGGCGGACGCGCCCGAGCGCGACGGAGAGGTCCAACGATTCCGGCATGCTCACAGCATGCCCCCGAACGGGGGTGGTGTGCCGGGCCGGACGGGTTCATAGTGCGGAAATGTTGTCCTACGCGTCGGGCACGTCTGACCAGCCCCTTCTCGGCGAGACCATCGGGGCGAACCTGGACCGCGCGGTGGCTCGCTTCGGCGACCGGGAGGCCCTGGTCGACGTGGCGGCCGGCCGGCGATGGACCTACGCGTCATTCGACGAAGACGTGAACCGGCTGGCGCGCGGGTTGCTGGCCCGCGGCATCGCGAAGGGCGACCGGGTCGGCATCTGGGCCCCGAACTGCGCGGAGTGGGTGCTGACCCAGTACGCGACCGCCAAGATCGGCGCCATCCTGGTCAACATCAATCCGGCGTACCGGACGCATGAGCTCGACTATGTGGTGCGCCAGTCCGGTTTGTCGTTGCTGATCAGCGCCGTGTCGTTCAAGACGTCCGACTACCGGGCGATGGTGTCGTCGATCGGCTTCGAGAAGGTCGTATACCTCGACTCCTTTTCCGATTTATTCGTCTCCGGCGACATGACCGAAATTTCGGCACGTGCGGCGACATTGGCGTTTGACGACCCGATCAACATCCAGTACACGTCCGGGACCACCGGCTTCCCCAAGGGCGCCACCCTCTCGCACCACAACATCCTGAACAACGGCTACTTCGTCGGCGAACTCATCGGCTACACCGCCGAGGACCGGGTGTGCCTGCCGGTGCCGCTCTACCACTGCTTCGGCATGGTGATGGGCAATCTCGGCGCCACCTCGCACGGCGCCTGCATCGTGCTGCCGTCCCGCGGCTTCGACCCCGCCGCCACGCTCGCCGCGGTCCAGGCCGAGAGGATCACTTCCCTGTACGGCGTACCCACCATGTTCATCGCCGAACTGGGCCTGCCGGACTTCAGCACGTACGACCTGTCCTCCTTGCGCACCGGCATCATGGCCGGCTCGCCCTGCCCCGTCGAGGTGATGAAACGGGTCGTCGCCGAGATGAACATGACCGAGGTGGCCATCTGCTACGGCATGACCGAGACGTCCCCGGTCTCCACGATGACCCGCCCCGACGACACCCTGAGCCGCCGCACCGAGACAGTCGGCCGCGTGATGCCGCACCTGGAGTCCAAGGTCATCGACCCCGCGACCGGCCGACCGGCGCCCCGAGGCGAGGCCGGCGAACTCTGCACCCGCGGCTATTCGGTCATGCTCGGCTACTGGGACCAGCCCGCCGCGACCTCCGAGGCGATCGACGCGGCCCGCTGGATGCACACCGGCGACCTGGCCACGATGGATCCGGACGGCTACGTGAACATCGTCGGCCGCATCAAGGACCTGGTCATCCGGGGCGGCGAGAACATCTACCCCCGCGAGGTCGAGGAGTTCCTCTACACGCACCCGGACATCGCCGACGTCCAGGTGATCGGCGTCCCCGACGACAGGTACGGCGAGGAGCTGATGGCCTGGATCGTCCTGCGCCCGGGCGTCGCCCCGCTGACCGCCGAGGCCATCCGCGAGTTCTGCAGGGGCCGCCTGAGCCACTACAAGATCCCGCGCTACGTCCACCTGGTCGACGGCTTCCCGATGACGGTGACCGGCAAGGTCCGCAAGGTAGAGATGCGCGAACAGGCGGTCGGCCTCCTCAAGTCCGACTCCTGATACGACTACCCCTTTATATCCGATAAGCTGATATCATCATCAAGATATTGGATAACCTGCGCGCGTGGGGGGAGCAGAGATGGCCAAAGCTACCGCCCCGCCTCTCATGGCCATCTTCCGCAGCCAGGTCCAAGCGGAGATCCTGACCTCGGTCATGCTTTCCCCCGGCCGGCACTCGGTGTCCGACCTGGCTTCGAGGTTGAACGCCCCCTACGCCACAGTCCACCGTGAAGTGGAACGCCTCCTCAAAGCCGGTCTACTGACAGAGCGTCGCATCGGACGCTCGAGGATGCTGAGCCCCAACAGCGCAAGCCCCGCGTACCGGCCGCTGCGCGATCTGGTGCTGGTCGCGTTCGGTCCACGGGAAGTCATCACGCAGGAGTTCAGCGACTTGAGCGGCCTCGAAGGACTCCTGATCTACGGCTCCTGGGCAGCTCGGTACAACGGCCAGGAAGGCCCGGAACCGGGCGACATCGACGTCCTCATCGTCGGCAACGTCGACCGCGACGAGGCCTACGACGCCGCCGAGCGCGCACAGGACCGCCTCGAACGCGAGGTTAACCCTCAGTTCTCCAGCACGGCACGATGGCAGGCAAGCGACGGTCCATTCCTTACCGAAGTGAGGCAGCGCCCATTGGTCACCCTGATCGCCCCACCCGTGGAAACGCCCGAGGCGCAGCCGACCGAGACCCGGAGTGACACACCTTGAGCTGGCAGAAAGGTGCCGACGAGATTCAGAGCCTCATCGACAAGGGCTACCTTGAGCAGGTACCCGCCAATCCCGACGAGGCGGCCTACCTGATCGACAAAGCCCGGCTCCACCTCCAGACCGCGCGCAACCTGGCCGAGGTCGACCCGGAAATCGCCTACGATGCGCTCTACGCCGCAGCGCGAAAGGCACTGACCGCTGTGCTGCCACCCGCCGGGCCGATCCTGCGTCCCTACCGACGTCTGCGCCGTGTCCGCGGCGCGGGCGACTATCAAGCCTCCGAAGGCGCAGTGCACCCCGACGATGTCGAGAGAGACTTGCCCGCCGCAGAGCGGATCGTCGACGCCGCCGCCCAGGTCGTACCGCAAATGCCGGTGTTCACACCGCGACGTCGTTAGTGCGCAACTTCGGCGCCCCCCAATCATCCAGGGCCTTGGCCGCGCCTCGGTGCTGCGGGATCGGGTCGGTCGGGTGGGCGTTCGCGTGCACGCCGGACGGTTGCTGCTAGGGTCCGGCGTCCGGGACCGCTGCGCGCGCCTGGCTTTCCATTGACGGCCCAGGGGGCGGCCGCGTCGGTGGCGGCCGTCCCGTTCCGTGCTTTCGTGGCAGGGGCGGGATTTGAACCCGCGATCTCGGGCTTATGAGGCCCGCGAGCACTCCGAACTGCTCTGCCCTGCTAGTGCCCCCGGGGAGACTTGAACTCCCGACCTCCGGATTCGCAATCCGGTGCGCTTTCCTGCTGTGCCACAGGGGCGTGTCGTCGGGTGGTGTCGAACCATCCGGCCTCCGCCTTATGAGGGCGGCGCTCTTCCGCTGAGCTACGACGACGTCGGCGCGGCTGGCGCGCCGTGGGCGCGCCGTGGACCCGGCCGGGTTCGAACCGGCCGCCTCCCGTTTGCAAGACGGGTGCTCTACCCAATGAGCTACGAGCCCTCTGGTGTTCCGGACGAGAGGCGACGGCTGCCGCGTTGGCCGGGTAGCGCAAGTAATCCCGGCCGGCGAGCCCTCATGAGCCGGCCCGCGATGCCGCCGCCTCTCGTCCACTATTTACTGCAATCAGGAATACGCTTTCGAATACGCACGGGCGGCAGGAATCGAACCCGCAACACACGGTTTTGGAGGCCGTTGCTCTGCCAATTGAGCTACGCCCGTGAGCCTCTCCCGGCGCTCGCACGAAACGGCCGGAAGACGAAGAAGCCGCCCATCCCCGAGCGGGAGGGCGGCGGCGGAAACCGTTACGGCATCAGCCGTTTCGCCAGCTCACTCCCGGGGAACGCCACTGCATCGCTCGTCGCATGGCGGGGCCATCGATCGTCGCAGCACGTGCGGCGAGGTCGACCAGACCGGCGGCCTGCCACATCATCTCGATCCCCTTTCGCGCGCTCTCCCTGCGGACGCGTCAAACATTAGCGGCCACCCGCCCCGATGACAATCCTTTTATCGCGGCGTTCGCTCCGAATTCGATTATGGAGTGGTTCGGAAAGTGCGCGGGACTGTCAACCTCGGCGCCCCGAGGTCGTCCAGGGCCTTGGCCGCGCCTCGGTGCAGTGGGATCGGGTCGGTCTTGCGGGCGTTCTGGAGGGCGACGCGACCGGTCAATGCGCGGGCCGGGAGTTCCTCGTCGTCGTAGTGGATCGAGGGCGGGTCGGCGCTGACATCCACAGTGGACGCCGAGGCGACATGAGATCGACGTTCGCCCATGAAACGGACAGTACTACGCCTGATCACACTGTGCAGCGCAACCTAAACGTCACTCATCGTAAGAAGGACAGTTCATCGTCGGACACGTGGCGTTAGCCTGCATTTAACCTCTAGAGTGTCCCGGCGTGAAGGTCAGTTTGCCGGAGATCCGGGAGCGCACCTACAAGCCGGTCGATGCATGGTGGACCGTGCTTCTCGTCGATCCGCTCGCATCGCGCCTGGTTCGCGTGGTGGCGCCGCACAAGCGGATCACCCCGAATCTCCTGACCGTGATCGCGACCCTCATCGGGCTGGTCGCGGCGGCCTTCTTCGCGCAGGGTTCGCGCTGGTGGCTGGTCGTCGGCGCGGTGCTCTTCCACCTCAGCTTCGTGGTCGACTGCATGGACGGCAAGATCGCCCGGCTGAACGGGACCGGCTCGCTGTTCGGGCAGTGGCTCGACTACGTGTTCGACCGGGTCCGCGTGCTGGCGTGCGCCTTCGCGCTGATGGGCGGGCAGTACGCGCGCACCCACCAGCTGATCTATCTGTACCTCGCGGCCGTCGTGATCTTCCTCGACATGTTCCGATACCTGAACAGCCTCGAGATGAGCAAGATCCGTCGCGGCATGAAGGACCAGATCGCCGAGTTCAAGCAGCCACTCGACGACACCGTGCGGCTGAGCCGGGCGGACGAGGGCGACGAGCCGGAGGCCTCGCCGAAGCGGCGGCTGGGCCGGTGGCTGCGCGCGCGCCGGATCCGCACGCATCTGTTCAGCGGCATCGAATACCACATGGGCGTCTTCATCATCGGCCCGCTGACCGGCCTGATCATCCCGGTCACGATCGTCTCCGGCGCGCTGCTGGTCGCCTTCGAGTGCTTCCTGATCTACAAGTTCTGGCGGGCGACGCGGGCCTTCCCGAGCCGGCTGACGGCGGCGAAGAACGAGTACTACGCCCGCCAGATCCCCGAGGAAGCCGTTATCTAACCGAACGGGCAACCGTGCTGCAACCCGGCGGGCGCCTAATGGACGTCATGGACCGATCGCGCGTCGAGGGCGGGGTGCCGCTCACCGTCAAACTGCGTCTCACCAGCACCAGTTCCGGCCGCCCGATCTCCGGCGGCGAGGTCCGGCTGTGGCACTGCGACGGCGACGGCTCGCTCGCCGGCAGTGACGCGAACGGCTGGGTGACCTTCACCAGCGTCTTCCCGGCAACCGAGGCCGGACGCTGGCCGCACCTGCACTTCGAGGTCGCCGGGCGGCCCGCGGCGCAACTCGCGCTCCCGGGTGACGCCTGCGTGCAGGCGTACTCGGCCGAGGCGTACGGGGAAAGCAAGCGCAACCTGGCCCGCTCCAGCCCGGCCGACGCCCTGCGCGACGGCATGTCGCTGGAGATGGCGTCGGTGACCGGCGACGTCGATCGGGGTTTCGTGGCCACCCGCATGGTCGGCGTCTGACAAGCGAGCGCCACCCCCGCGCGGGGGTAGCGCCGGAAGGCGGCCGGTAGGACCCTGAGCCGCATGGCAGCCACCGAGACCTTCCGCGCCGCGCGCGACTTTCTCCTCGCTCACGGCGAGGACTACGACCACGCGGTCGACGGCTTCCGATGGCCCGAGCTCGACGAGTTCAACTGGGCGCTGGACTGGTTCGACGTGATCGCCGCGGGCAACGACGCTCCCGCGCTCTGGATCGTCGAGGAGGACGGCAGCGAACGGCGTTTCTCGTACGCCGAGATGTCGCACCGGTCGAGCCAGGTGGCGATGTGGCTGCGGGCCAAGGGCGTGCGCCGCGGCGACCGGATCGTGCTCATGCTCGGCAACCAGGCCGAACTGTGGGAGACGATTCTCGCCGCGGTCAAGCTGGGCGCGGTGCTGATCCCGGCGACGCCGCTGCTCGGGCCGGCCGACGCGGCGGACCGGGTGGCCCGTGGCGGCGCCCGGCACGTGGTCACCACGACCGCGTTCCTGGACAAGTTCGCGGCGGTGGACGGGGTCACCAAGATCGCCGTGGATCGGGACTTCGCGGAGGCGTACGCGGGAACCGGGGTCTTCGAAGTTGACGGCGTGACCCGGGCGACCGACACGCTGCTGCTCTACTTCACGTCCGGGACGACCGCGTCGCCGAAGCTGGTCGAGCACACCCACCAGTCGTACCCGGTGGGGCATCTGTCGACGATGTACTGGATCGGGCTGCGACCCGGCGACGTGCACCTCAACATCTCCTCGCCGGGCTGGGCGAAGCACGCGTGGAGCAACGTCTTCGCGCCGTGGAACGCGCAGGCGTGCGTGTTCATCTACAACTACTCGCGCTTCGACGCGGCCCGGCTGATGGCCGCCATGGATCGCGGCGGCGTCACCAGCTTCTGCGCGCCTCCCACGGTCTGGCGAATGCTGATCCAGAACGATCTGACCGCCTTACGTACGCCTCCCCGCCTGGTCGTGGGTGCCGGCGAACCGCTGAACCCGGAAGTGATCGACCAGGTCGCCAAGGCGTGGGGGGTGACCGTGCGCGACGGCTTCGGGCAGACCGAGACGAGCGTGCTGATCGCGAATTCGCCGGGGCAGCGGGTGTTGCCCGGGTCGATGGGCCGGCCGGTGCCCGGTTTCCGCATCGAGCTGCTCGACCCGGTGACCGGAGCGCCCGCGCCGGAGGGTGAGATCTGCGTGGCGATGGAACCGCGGCCGACCGGGCTGATGGTCGGATACCACGGCGACGCGGAGCTGACCGCGTCCCGGATGACCGACGGCTACTACCACACCGGGGACGTTGCCTCGCGCGACGACGATGGATATATCACCTATGTCGGGCGGACCGACGACGTGTTCAAGGCGTCCGACTACCGGATCTCGCCGTTCGAGCTGGAGAGCGTGCTGATCGAGCACGAGGCGGTGGTGGAGGCCGCGGTCGTGCCCTCGCCCGACCCGGTGCGGCTGGCCGTGCCGAAGGCCTACGTCGTCCTGGCCGAGGGGTGGTCACCCTCGGCGGAGACCGCTTCGGCCATTTTCGCGTACGCCCGTGAGCACATGCCGCCGTACGCCAGAATCCGTCGCCTGGAGTTCGCCGACCTACCCAAGACGATCTCCGGAAAGATCCGGCGGGTCGAACTGCGCGCCCTCGAACACACCAAGCACGCACAGGACGGTGTCACTCCGCCCGGAGAATTCCTCGGTTGATCCGTGATCTTGGAGGTCGGCCGGGCTAGATTGGCGCGATGCTCCGACGGCTGCTGTTTCCGCTAGCCGTGGTGCTGTTGCTGGGCCAGATGGCGTTCGCGATGGTCACCACGGCGGTGGAGCAGTCGCCCACGATCGACGAGCCGGTGTACGTGTCGACCGCGGAGGTCTACCGGCAGCAGCACATCGTGCTCTACAACCCGGAGCATCCGCCGCTGGCGAAGCTGGTGATGGCGGCCGGGCTGGCGTTCACCCACGCCAAGCTGGACCCCGGGTTCCGCGGCAATCAGACCCAGTTGGGCCGGCATCTGCTGTACGAGACGGGCAACAACCCGTTCCGGCTGATGCTCGCGGCCCGGCTGCCGATGATCGTGCTGACGCTGCTGTTCGGGTTGGTGGTGTTCTTCTTCGCCCGCGACCTCGCCGGGCGGTGGGCCGGGTTGATGGCGCTGGCGTTGTACGCGTTCTCGCCCGATGTGATCGCGCACGGCTCGCTGGCGACCCTGGATGTGCCGGCCGCGGGGTTGTTGCTGACGACGTTCTGGATGTTGTGGCGGTCCCGGGAGCGGCCGGGTCTCTATCTGCCGTTGGCGGGGGTGGCGTTGGGGGCGTCGCTGGCTACTCGGATGAGTGCGTTGCCGGCGATTCCGATGGTGTTGTTGTTGGTGTTGCTATCGCCGGCGCCGTGGGTTTTGCGTCGCCTGGGTGGTGCCGTGAGATCTTCCGGTGGCGTGGCTGAATCGGGGCAGGTTGTTCCCTCGGGTGGTCGGCTGCGCGCGGCCGTCGCGAGGGTTCGCTCCGGCGCGGGCTGGCGAGAGTTCGGACTTCGGGTCGTCGCGGCCATCGGGGTCGGGATCATCGCGGCGGCCGTCGTGTGGGTCGTCTACCTCGCGGTTGACCCGCGGCTGCGGTGGACGACGCCGGCCGGGCTGCCGCATCCCGGGGGGCTGCGCGGGCTGGCCGTCGACTTGCTGCCACTGCCGAAGGCGTACCGGGACGGGGTGTTGATTCAGTTCAAGTTCGAGTCGGAGACCTTCAACGGGTTTCTGCTCGGCCGGGCGTACCAGGGAAGCCTCTGGTATTACCTGCCCGTCGCTCTGCTGATCAAGATGCCGCTGGGGATGCTGGCGCTGTGGGTGATCGGGACGCTGACGCTGCTGGCCAAGCGCACGCTGCGGGTGGCGTCGCTCTACCTGATCGCGCCGGCGGCGGTGCTGATGCTGGTCGCGATGACCGGGGCGCGCGACTACGGCACCCGCTACGTCATCTTCATGCCGATGTTCTTCGCGATCGTGGCGTCCACCGTCGTGCTGACCCGGGTGGCCTGGGTCAAGGTGGCGGCGGTGCTGCTGGTCGTGTTCGTGGCGGTGAGCTCGGTGCGGACGTTCCCGTACTACCTGCCCTACTCGAACGAGGCCTTCGGCGGCACCGCCAACACACACAACAACCTGCACGACGCGAACGTCGACTGGGGACAGGATCTGGCCCGGCTGGCCACGCACCTGCGGCAGCGTTATCCGGGGCAGCCGGTGTGGTTGTCGTACAAGGGCAGCGGCGTGCCGGGCTACTACGGCATCCACGCGAAGAACCCGACATCCGTGCCGATCGACCAGGTGCACGGGTTGCTGGTGGTGTCGGACTCGCGAGTGGCCCTGGCGAGCGGCCGGCTGAAGCAGCTGATCGACACGTCGACCCCGATCGACGAGGTCGGCTACTCGATAACCATCTATCGGCGCCCGTAGGCGCGATCCCCGGCGATTACGGCGTCCGGCTTGCGCGCCAGCCTCGCGAACGTGCTCGACACCATCGAGTATGGCCGCGTCTGGCGGTGCTTTGCAGCTTTCCCGGGTGCGGCGCCGAGTGCTGGCGCCGGTGCCGAGTTCCGGCAAGGCGAGCGATCCTCGCCTCCGCGGCGTCCGGGCCGACGGACGCTGAGACGGCGGTTGTGTTGCGACGATGGCGACGCTCGTCGAGCTGTCTCACTATGTGGACCAACCGCTCGCATCGTGGAACTGTTCAGCTGTTTCTCGCGCCGCTCACGCTCCGATGAGTTGGCCATGCGCGGCGGACCTGCGCGGACCGTCGCTGTGGGGAGCCGGGACCTCCCGGTCGTGGCGGGTGCCCACACCGGGGTGGGGGTGCCTGCGGTGTGGGCAACCGCAACCTCCTCGGCGTCGCGACTGCCCACGCCCGGGTGGGGGTGGCTGCGGTGTGGGCAACCGCAACCTCCTCGGCGTCGCGGCTCCCCACGCCCGGGTGGGGCGGCCACTGTGGGGAGCTGGGACCTGCCCGGACCTGGCGGCGCCGCCTCGCACGTGGACTCCCGGCCGACGGAACCAGCTGAACAGTTACGGTGGCCGGGACGCCTCTCAAATAATGGGAGTAGCGCACCGATTCAGCCCCGTGGACTCAGGCATGCGGCGGCCCGCAGTGGCTCGCGGGCCCTCAGCGAGCGTTCCGCTTAGGCGTGTCGCTGTTTCGGAGTGCCGGAGGCTGGTTCGCGGCTCGCTTGGCCGGCTTTTTGGTCGGCGCCAGCTGCGAGATCCGCTGTTTCGAAACGCCCGTCAGTGCGGCCGCGTCCCGGACCGAGAACCGGTACTGGTCGACCAGGGTTTTGGCCGCGGCGACGGTGCGCTGAGCCAGATCCTCTTCCTCCCGGCGGATTCGCTCGCGATCGGCCCGCAACTGCCGTGTCTCGGCTTCCACTTCCGGGATGCCGATCCGGTACTCGAAGTCCAGGTTGAGGTCGCCCTCGGCACCCTCCGGAAGGTCCTCGATCAGAGCGATGAGCTCGCGGACCGCCTTTTGGAGGCTGGGGATGTTCCTGGCAAAGGTGTGCGCGCCGGCCAGGCCGGGGACGTCCGCCAGCCAGGCGCCGTTCTCATGGGTGACGACGACGTGGTAGGTCTTATCGGTCACAGGAGCCATCCCTCCCCAAACACTGGGACCATGTCCTTCTGGATCTTATGAAGTGTTCCGCCGGGAACGTCCCCTGGGTGAAACGCTACGGACGTCTGTGCGGTGATGCTCTCGTTCACTTCCGTCTTCGAGGCACGGTAGAGACGGTGTGAACCCCTCGTGCGGACGTGCCAGCCACCCAGCTGAAGGATCCGCGATTCAACTTCTCTTGGTCTCACAAACGATAAGTGTCCAGCGATGGGACAGCAAGTGTCAATTCGCTAGACACCAGCTCATGTCCGGTCCCCGAGCCGCCGGGAGATGTCGCGGCGAGGGCCAGGTGCCGACGCGCCGAACGGGAGGGCCGCGCCCGATGCGCGGCCCTCCCGGCCGGTCAGTGGAAGGTCAGGCGCGCGACGCGGCCCTGGGCGCCGGACGCCCAGCAAGAACCATCCGACGCGCACGCCACCGCGTCGAAGGTTCCGGTGTCGAAGCGCTTCCAGGTGCGGCCCGCGTCGTATGAGATGTCGCTGCCGGTCGGGCCCACCGCCAAAGCCGTCGACGAACGGCCCACCCACGCGGAACCCGAGCGGTACTCGCCGGGGACCTTACGGGCGACCGTCCACGAATGGCCGCGAAGATAAGCCGCCCCGGACGGTGCCGCCGTCGGGGTGACGTAATCGCCGCCCACCGCGATCGCCTCGCCGGACGGCCGCACCGCCAGGCTGTAGATGCCGGCGCTGGGGCCGCTCGGGATCGGCGTCGACACCACCGACCAGGTCCGCCCCAGGTCGCGCGAGGTGAACACGCGCGATGAGCTGCCGCCGCCGCTGGCGAAGTAGGCGCGGCCGCCGGCCGACACCAGGCAGGTGCCGCTCGCCGCGAAGGCGAACTCGCCGGTCAGCGCGGGCGGCATCCCGGCGGGCGGCCGGACCTGCCACGACCGGCCACCGTCGAAAGTGGCCAGGATGCGGAACTTGCCGTCCACCGGGTCGGACAGGGCGAGGCCGTGCCGCGCGTCGAGGAAGGTCACGCAGTCGTAGAACGCGGCCGGATCCTCGTTGCGGAACGTCTCGGTCCACGAGCGGCCGCCGTCGGACGTGCGATACAGGCGGGAGTCGGTGCCGGTGCCGATGGTCAGGGCCACGGCGCGGGTGGCGTCGAACGCCTCGATGTCGCGGAACTCCAGGGTGGCAGCCGCGGCGGGGCCCACCGACTGCCAGGAACGGCCGCCGTCGACCGTGCGCAGGATCGTTCCGGCGGCGCCCGCCACCCAGGCGACCCGGGAGCTGACCGGGTCGAGGCCGCGGAACTGGGTGGTCACCCCGGTGGACGTGAGCCGCCACCCGGGGGACGGGTGCGACGAGAAGCCGGCCGAGGCGACGAGTACCGCCACGCCGGCGACAGCTATCGACAACTTTCGCTGTAGCGTCATGCGCCGAGAATGTATCAGCGGTCCAGCAACTGCCGCAGCCGTACGGTGTCGGCAACCGTCCAGCCCGGCGGGGGTGCCAGCGCCGCCCAGCCGTCGACGGTGCCGGATTTGTAGACGTGGCCGTGCCCGATCGGCGCCTTGTTGGCGTACAGCAGATCCGTGGCGGTCTGCCAGAACGTGACCGCCGGGTACCAGTGCATGTCGGGGCTGATGTCCGGGCCGCGCCGGTCGCTGAGCCACCGTGGTTTGTGCCAGAGCAGCGAGGGACTCCAGTACACCACCGGATCCGACGTGTTCTGCATGTAGACGACCTTCGGTGGCGGGCCGGACAACGATCGCAGCTCGGTGGCCGTGGAGGCGAACGAGACCGGCAACCCGTCATAGGTCGGGTCCCACACCGGGGTCCCCGGGACGCGGGCCTTGGTCAGCCGCTGATGGATCGGGTTCGCGAAGGTCGGCCCCTCCAGCAGGATCCCGTCGGCGCCCGCCACCATGTTCTCCGCGCTGCCGAACGTCTTCTCCGTCCCGTACGTGCCCAGGCTCTCCCCGAAGATCAGCAGCTTCGGGCGGGTGGCGACCGGCATCGCGGCCCAGCGGGACCGGACCGCGGTGATCAGCGCGGACGCCGTTTCGACCACCTTGGACCGGTCCACGAGAAAGGAGATCCAGCTGGGCAGGTACGAATACTGCATCGAGACGAGCGCGGTGTCCCCGCCGTACATGTATTCGAGGGAACTGGTGACGTCGTTGTCCACCCAGCCGGTCCCGGTCGGGGTGAAGACCGCGATCACGGCACGGTCGAACGCACCGGTGCGGTCCATCTCCCGGACCACGAGTGCGGCGCGGTCCTGCGGGGTCCCGGCCGAGGCGAGCCCGGCGTACAGGCGGATGGGGTCCACGGGCGTACGGCCGGAGAATGCCTGAAGTTGTTGCCTGGTCGGGGCGCCGGCCACGAAGTTGCGCCCCTGACGGCCCAGCGACTCCCAGGCGACCAGCGATGGTGGACTGCCGGATCGCAGCGCCGAGGCGGGTCGCACGACGCCGCGCCCGGTGCCGCTGTCGGTGATCGCGGCGGAGCGGTCGGCGGTGGTGTAGAAGTTGTCGACCAGCAGTCCGTCGAAGGCCGTGTAGCTGAGCAGGGTGACGATGACGAACCCCGCACAGTACGCCGCCGACTCGGGCACCAGGCGGCAGAACAACCGCGACGTCAGGTAGATGGCGAGGCGCAGCATCCGGGCCACGAGCAGCAACAGGCCGAACGTGAGCAGGCTGATCCCGACCGTGCGGATCCAGTCGTATTCCTGCTGGGGCTGGGTGCCGAGGCGTACGCGTAATTCTCGTTGCCAGCGCGTGCCGAGCCAGAGGAAGACCACGATCAGCACGGGAACGAGGGCCAGCAGGATGCCCCACGCGATCCGTTCGACCCGTCGCGACGGCCACCACCACAACCGCACCAGCGCGCCGATCGCGGTGCCCAACGCGTACCCGATCGAGGCGGTGAGCCCGGCGACCACGCCCTGCAGAAACCACGGCCGGGGCAGCAGCGACGGCGTGTAGGACAGGCAGTAGAAGAACGCGGCCATGCCGAAGCCGGTCAGGCTGAGGCCACGGATCGCGGAAGCAGGAATCCGAACGCGCATCCGACCCCGCTCCCGTCGCCGGAACACCGGTGTTCGCAGAATCTTCCTGTTCGGCCACCGCTGGCAAGGCGCAACTTGTGCGGTCGTCGACAACTTGGACTATTCCCCCGCAGAATGAGGGTCCTCGATCGAACGGCGGTGCCTCCGATGTCCACGATCCTGTCGCGGCGTGATCTCGACTTCCTGCTCTACGAATGGCTCGACGTGACCGCGCTGACCGAGCGGGACCGGTTCGCCGAGCATTCGCGCGAGACGTTCGACGCGTTCCTGGACGTGTCCGCGCAGATCGCCGAGCGGGATTTCGCCCCGCACAACCGGCGCAACGACCTCGAAGAGCCAACCTTTGACGGGGTACGCGTCGACACCGTGCCCGAGGTCGCCGCGGCGCTGAAGGTGTTCAACGAGACCGGGCTGCCGGCGAGCACGATGGACGCCTCGGTCGGCGGGCTGCAGCTTCCGCACGTGGTGGCGCGGGCCTGCTTCGCGTGGTTCCAGGCCGCGAACATCGGGACCGCCTCGTACGCGATGCTGACCATGGCCAACGCGTCGTTGCTGCTGCGCTACGGGACGCCGGAACAGATCGAGACGTACGCGAAGCCGATGCTCGACGGGCGCTTCACCGGGACGATGTGCCTGTCCGAGCCGCAGGCCGGGTCGTCGCTCAGTGACGTGCTGACCAGGGCCACCCCGCGCGGCGACGGCACGTACCGGATCACCGGCAGCAAGATGTGGATCTCCGGCGGCGACCATGAGCTGAGCGAGACGATCGTGCATCTGGTGCTGGCCCGGGCCGCCGGCGCACCGGCCGGAGTCAAGGGGTTGTCGCTGTTCATCGTGCCCAAACACCACGTCGCGGCCGACGGGACGGTCACCGGCCGCAACGGCGTCGTCCTGGCCGGGCTGAACCACAAGATGGGGTTCCGTGGCACCACCAACGCGGTGCTGTCGTTCGAGGACGCGAGCGGCTATCTCGTGGGGGAGGAGGGGCGCGGTCTCGCGTACATGTTCCATATGATGAACGAGGCCCGGATCGGGGTCGGCGCGGGCGCGGTGGCGCTCGGCTACACGGGATATTTACATGCGCTTTCGTACGCCCGTGAGCGAACCCAGGGGCGTCCCGTGGCGGACAAGGATCCGTCGGCGCCCGCGGTCCCTCTCATTCGTCACCCGGATGTCCGCCGGATGCTGCTGGCCTCCAAGGCGTACGTGGAAGGGGGTCTCGCTCTTGTCCTTTACGCGGCAAAGTTGCTGGACGAGCCGTCGCCGGAGAACGACCTGCTGCTGGACGTGCTGACGCCGATCGTGAAAGCGTGGCCGTCGCAGTGGTGCCGTCTGGCCAACGATCACGCGATTCAGATCTACGGCGGGTACGGGTATACGCGCGAATATCCGGTAGAACAGTTTTATCGCGATAATAGGCTTAATTCCATTCATGAGGGTACGGATGGGATTCAGGGCCTGGATCTGCTCGGTCGCAAGGTCGTCATGTCCGAGGGGGCCGGGCTGCGATTACTTTTGTCGCGGATCCGGGCGGACGCGAAGTCGTCGCCGGCGGTCCTCGACGCGTGTGATCGGCTCGAAGCGGTCACGGCCCGGCTGTGGGAATCGGGTTCGCCGACCGTGGCGCTGGCGAACTCCACGGCGTACCTGGAAGCGGCCGGTCATCTCGTGATCGCCTGGATGTGGGTTTCTCAGCTGTCGGCCGTCCCGGCGGGGTCGACCGAGGCGTTCTACGAGGGTAAGCGGCTGGCCGCGCGCTACTTCCTCACACACGAGCTGCCGCGCATCGGGCCGCTGCTGGATCTGCTGGAGTCGCGGGACACCCTGCTCGCCGACCTGGACGACACCCACCTCTGACCGCTGATCTCGGGCTAGGTTGGCTTCATGGCGGCAGCTGGCAAGTCCCCGGCGACCGACGTCGAGGTCGGCGACTACTCGGTGCGCGTCTCGAACCCGGACCGCGTCTATTTTCCCGACCTCGGCCTGACGAAGCTCGACCTGGTCAACTACTACCTGTCCGTGGGCGACGGGATCGTGCGCGCGTTGCGGGAGCGGCCGTGCATGCTGCACCGGTTCCCGGACGGGCTGGCCGGTGAAAAGGTCCACCAGAAGCGGGTGCCGCATGGTGCGCCGCCGTGGCTGGAGACGGTGCGGGTGACGTTTCCGCGCTATAACCGGCATGCCGACGAACTGTGCGTGACAAAGCCCGCCGATGTGATCTGGGCGGTGCAGATGTCCACGGTCGAATTCCATCCGTGGAATTCCCGCCGCGCCGACACGGAGAAGCCGGACGAATGGCGCATCGACCTGGATCCGATGCCGGATTGCCCGTTCGACCGGGTTCGGCGGGTGGCCGGGGTCGCGCACGAAGTGCTGGATTCGCTGGGCATTCGGGGATATCCGAAGACGTCTGGCGGCCGCGGCCTGCACATCTATGTCCGGATAAATCCGGACTGGGGCTTCGGTGACGTGCGGCGGGCGGCGCTGGCCTTCGCCCGGGAGGTGGAGCGCCGGGCGCCGGACGACGTGACGACCACGTGGTGGCGCAAGGACCGCGACCCGGCGAAGCTGTTCGTGGACTACAACCAGAACGCGCGCGACCACACGATCGCCAGCGCGTACTCGGTCCGCGGCGTCCCCACCGCGACCGTCTCGACGCCGGTGACCTGGGACGAGATCCCGTCGGTGGAGCCGCGGGAGTTCACGGTGAAGACGGTGCCCGCCCGCTTCGCCGAACTGGGCGACCTGCACGCCACGATCGACGACGAGGCGTTCTCGCTGGAGCCGTTGCTGGAGTGGGCGGCCCGCGACGAGAAAGCCGGCCTGGAGGGGCCCGCAGACGCCGACTAGCGCCGGGTTTCTACGCCGCCCAGCCGCCGCCAGCCGCCAGCCGCCCAGCCGCCAGCCGCCAGCCGCCCAGCCGCCAGCCGCCCAGGCGCCAGCCGCCCGCCGCCCAGGCGGCGCGAGCGTCCGCGCCGCGTCAGCCGTTCAGGTAGGCCAGGACGGCCAGCACACGGCGGTTGTTGTCGTCCGACGGTGGCATGCCCAGCTTCGTGAAGATGTTGTTGATGTGCTTGCTCACCGCCTTCTCGCTGACGAACAGCCGCCCGGCGATCGCCACGTTCGACCGGCCCGCCGCCATCTCCGCGAGCACCTCGCGCTCGCGGCTCGTCAGCACGTCCAGCGGCGCGCGGCGGTCGAGCAACCGGGCCACGACCTCCGGGTCCATGACCGTGCCGCCGCCCGCCACCTGGTGCACCGCGTCCACGAACTGGGCCACATTGGACACCCGATCCTTCAGCAGGTATCCGACGCCGCCGTTGCGGTCGGAGAGCAGCTCCCGCGCGTACAGGGGCTCGACATGCTGGGAAAGCACCAGGATCGGCATGCCCGGCACCTCGGTGCGAGCGGCGATGGCGGCCTGCAGGCCCTCGTCGGTGAACGTCGGCGGCAACCGCACGTCGACCACCGCCACGTCCGGCTGCCGCTCGACCAGCGTGGGCAGCAGCGACGGCCCGTCCTCGACCGTGGCGACGACGTCGAGGTGGAACGCCTCCAGGATCCGGGTCAATCCGTCCCGGAGGAGAGCATGGTCCTCGGCGATGACAACACGCACGGCAGCTCCATGGTCACGATGGTCGGCCCACCCAGCGGACTGGACACCGCCATCGTGCCATCGAAGGCCGCCAGGCGACGCTCAATTCCGCGCAGGCCGGTGCCCTTCGATCGGTCCGCCCCGCCGTGGCCGTCGTCGCCCACCTCGATGAGAAGGGTGTCGCCTAGTCGCTTGATCGAGACGAAGGCGAACGTGGCGCCGCTGTGCATGGTCGCGTTCGTAAGCATCTCGGCGATCGCGAAATAGGCGGCGGACTCCACCGGCGTGTCGAGCCGGCCGATCTCCTCGACGCTGGAGTCCACATTGGTGGGTATCCGCAGGTTGAGGGCGAGTGCCCGCACCGCACCGTCGAGCCCGCGCTCGGCCAGCACCGGCGGATGAATGCCGCGGACCAGATGACGCAGCTCGACCAGTGCGGTGGAACTGACCTCGCGTGCCTCGGCGAGCAGTTTGCGTGCGGTGTCCGGGTCGCGGTCCACCATCTCCTCGGCGAGGCCGATCGTCATGCCCAGCGACACGAGCCGGGCCTGCGCGCCGTCGTGCAGGTCGCGCTCGATGCGGCGCAGCTCGGCGGCCTGGGCGTCGACCGTGTCAGCCCGGGTGACGGTCAGCTCGGTGACGCGCTGCGACAGCTCGGCGTTGCGGGTGGGCGCCAGCAGGAGCCGGGCGAACAACGCGTCGAAGCGTCGCAGATAAGGCGCCAGGGCGACCCCGATGGCGAGGATCAGCACGCCCTGCGGCAGCGACAGGAAACCCTCGCCCACGCTGTGGATCGGCCAGGTCACGCCGTACCCGTACCAGCCGGTGCCCAAATAGATCCACAGTGGTAGCAGAACGATGCCCTGCAGCCCGTACAGCGGAATGATCAGCGACAGCACGCCGAGCGCGAAGCCGATGATCGCGCCGGGCAGCAACCAGGCGAAATCGCGCCACGTCGCCGGATCGGTGACGATCCATTTGTAGCGGCGCCAGCCGACCACGCTGCCCTTCTCCGGCCGGGGCCGATAAGGGCTCGCGATCGGCACACCGAAGCCGCCCGCGAGGCTGCGGGCCACGTCGGCCCGCGCCCGGATCAGCCGGGTGGCCAGCGGCAGCAGCATGAAGCCGAGGCCCCACACCGGGGTCAGCGCCAGCGCCAGCACGAAGAACACGAACAGCGGGAGGCTGGCGACCGCGAGCGCGATCGAAAGCACGCCGCCGGCCAGCGCTCGCAATCCGTCTCGCACCCAGTCCCGTGAGTCCATGCCCATCATCCTGGGCCGCCGGTGCCATGATCTCAGTAGTGCTAGCACTACTGTTCCTGGTGGGCCTGGCACGACCACAAAGAGGGGGACTGGCCCGACTGCGCAAGCCGTCCCGCTCGGGTTGCCTTGATCGCATGACAACGACGGCGGAACGGCCACGCACGACAACGGCCGGCAGCGATTTCTCCGAACTGCAACGACGGATCAACGCGGCGGGGCTGCTGCGGCGGCGACCGGCCTATTACGCCGTACGCCTCGGGCTCGTCGCCGCCGCGTTGATCGGCGGCTGGACGGCCTTCTTCGTCATCGGCGCCTCCTGGTGGACGCTCCTCGTCGCGGTCTTCCTCGCGGTGGTGTTCGCGCAGGTCGCCCTCGTCGCGCACGACCTCGCGCACCGGCAGGTCTTCCGTACCAACAAGCCGAGCGCCCGAGCCGGCCGGATCGCGGGCAACCTGGCGATCGGCATGTCCTACGGCTACTGGATGGACAAGCACACCAAGCACCACGCCAACCCGAACCATGACGATCTCGACCCGGATGTCGGGCCCGGCGTGCTGGTCTGGAGCCGGGAGGCGGCCCGCGGCAAGGGATTCCTGACCCGCTACCAGGCGTACTTCTTCTTCCCGCTGCTCACCCTGCTGGGCCTGTCGCTGAAGCGGGACAGCATCCGGGCGCTGCGCGACGGCACGGTCAAGCAGCGCCGCCTCGAGGCCGGTCTGCTCGCCGCCCACCTGATCTTCTACGTCTCGGCTCTGCTGCTGGTGCTCAACCCGGTGCAGGCGCTCGTGTTCTTCGTGGTCCACCACGCGCTGTTCGGGATCTACCTGGGCCTCACGTTCGCGCCGAACCACAAGGGCATGCCGCATCCCGACGGCACCGAGGACTATCTGCGCAAGCAGGTGCTGACCTCGCGCAACGTGCGCGGCGGGTGGCTGGTCGACACGGCGCTCGGCGGCCTGAACTACCAGATCGAGCACCATCTGTTCCCGGCGATGCCGACACCGAACCTGCGCAAGGCCCAGCCCATCGTGCAGGCGTACTGCCGGGAGATCGGTGTCCCGTACGAGCTGACCGGTCTCGCCGAGTCGTACGCGCAAGGGTTGCGCCACCTGCACGACGTCGGGGCCGAGTTGCGCGGGCGTTAGCCTGCCACCATGGACTTACGCCTCGCCGGCAAGGTTGCCGTCATCACCGGGGGAAGCGCCGGTATCGGCCGTTCGATCGCGCACGGCCTCGCGGCCGAAGGTGTCGATCTCGTGTTGTGCGCCCGCGACGAGAAGCAGTTGGCGGAGGTCGCCGCCGAGATCAAGGACGTACGCGTCGTCACCGTCCCCGCCGACCTGACCGAACCGGCCGGTGCCGACGCGGTCGCCGGTGCCGTGCGGGAGTCGTTCGGGGCTGCCGACATCCTGATCAACAACGCCGGCACCGGCAGCGAAGAAAAAATCATGACGGCGCCGGACGAGCGCTGGCAGATGTACTGGGAGCTGCACGTGATGGCCGCGGTCCGGCTGGCGCGTGCGCTCGCCCCCGGCATGAAGACCCGCGGCGGCGGCGTGATCCTGCACAACGCGTCGATCTGCGCCACGCAGCCGCTGGGCTACGAGCCGATCTACAACGTGACGAAAGCCGCGCTGGTCATGTTCTCCAAGACCCTGGCCAACGAGCTGATCGGCGACAACATCCGGGTGAACGCGGTGAACCCGGGCCTGGTCATGACCGGCGACTGGGTCAAGACCGCGAAGCTGCTGACCGAGGGCACCGGCCAGACCTGGCAGCAGTACCTGCAGAAGATCGCCGACGAGAACGCGCCGATCGGCCGGTTCGCGACGCCCGAGGAGGTGGCCGACTTCTTCGTGTTCCTGTGTTCGGAGCGCGCCTCGTACTCGGTGGGCTCGACGTATTACGTGGACGGAGGCTGGCTGAACGTCACGACGTAACGGCGGTAGGTCTTCGGTAGGACCAGCGGCGACGATGTGTATCGCCTCCTCGTAACCCGTTCTTGCTCCGACACCACGTTGGGTTGATGACATGAACGAGCGTCGATCGCTGGTCGTGATTCTCAGTGCCCTTGACGTTGAATACCGAGCCGTCCGGGAACGGCTCGTCACCGTCCACCGGCTCGATTCCGTGGCCGGCACGCTGTTCGAGACCGGGACCCTCTACGCGGGTGGGGAAGTCGTCCTGGCCCTCACCGGCAAAGGGAACCATCCCTCGGCGGTCATCGCCGAGCGCGCCATCCGCAGGTTCTCGCCGATCGCAGTGCTCTTCGCCGGGGTGGCGGGAGCCCTCAAGCCGGATCTGATACTCGGCGACATCGTCGCGGCCACGCACGTGTACGCGTACCACGGTGCGGCGGCCCGCGACGCCGGGCCCAAGTCGCGGCCCCGCGTCTGGGAGCTCGATCACCGCGTCCAGCAGGCCGCCCATCACCTCGCCCGGCGATTCGGCCGGGTGCGGTTCGGTCCCGTCGCCTCGGGGGAGGTGCTGCACGACGCGACGGACTCCCCGCACCGGCGCTGGATCGGCGAGCACTACGACGACGCGCTGGCGATCGAGATGGAGGCCGCCGGAGCCGCCCAGGCGGGGCAGCTCAGCGGCACCCCGGTCGGCGTCATCCGCGCCATCAGCGACCGCGCCGACGGCACGAAGTCACAAACTGCCGCCAAAGGCGCGGGCGGCACGCAGCACGGCGACCGGCGGTCGCAGGCGGAAGCCGCGCGCAACGCCGCGGGCTTCGCCGCCGCGCTGGCCGCCGACCTCATCGCCGTGCCGGCGGGGACGCGAGCGGACGCGGGGGAGGGCCCGGACATCCACGTCGAGGTGCACGGCGGCCGGCACGGTGCGGTCGCCGGGGTCATCAACGGCGACGTACACAACCAAGGACGGCCGTCGTGACCGGCGACGGTGGTGGCACCAACGTCCGCGCGGACGGGGGCAGCCACGGGGCCGTCGCTGGGACAATTCACGGTGGCGTTTACAACAGCTACTACCAAGTTCCCGACGCTGCCGCACCGGACGAGAAGTTTGAGATCGCACTCAACCACCTCGCCTCGGGGCAGGCGACCACGGCGCGCGCCCTGCTCTCCGAGGTCACCGGCTCGATTCGCGCCTCTAACGAAGTCTGGTTCTACTGGCTGCTCGCCTTCTTCAGCGGGCGCACGCTCTGGGAGCTCACCGCCGAGGACGAGCAGAGCTACACCGCGGCGGAACGGCAGATCGGCTCGCTGCCACGCAACACCTGGTCGCGGGGGATCGACGCGGTCCGCGAGCTGGTTACCGCCAGCCGGTCCCGCAGCACCGACGAAGGTGTGTCCGCGCAGGTGCAGGCGAGCATCTATCGGCTCGACGACGAGATGCGCGGCGAAGTGCTGCGACACCTCGAACGCGTCCTGCACGGGTCGCTCAAGGACGACCTGTGGCACGAGGAGGTGTATCAGGCCAGGGCCGGGCAGAAGACCGAGCGCCGCGAGGACCGGGTGTGGATGTTCTTCGAACCGGATCCGGCGAACCCTCGGACCCGGGCGGTGAAGCCGGCCGACGTCTCCGCCGGTCAGCTCGGTCTCGCCGGGCTCACCACCGCGGTCGTCGCCGGTGCCGTCGGGGTGATCGGCTGGCTGCTGCTCCAGAACGACGACGCGCCGGCACTGATCATGCTGACGCTGGCCGTGGTCGCCGCGGGAGTGGCCGTCGTCAACGGGGCGGAGTGGCGGTTCCGGGACGAGCAGCGGCGCAAGGAGGAGCGGCTGCGGCGGATCGCACGGCTGCCGAGTGACGCCGCGCCCCGGGCGGGTTTCGCTCGCAAGGTCGACAAGATGTATCTCCGGTACGCCCGCAAGTACGCCCCGGACGGTCCCGGCAGCGCGACCTGGTATGTCGACTCGTACGTGCCGATGAGCCTGCTCCGCGACGAGATGGTCGAGGCGTACCGGGAGACGCGGGTGCGGGCGGACCAGATCAAGTGGCTGATCAGGTTCCAGGTCCGCGAGATCAAACAGCAGTGGGTGGACGGCACGCTGGTCGGCTACCGGCAGCGCTGGAGTGTCCTGCCGCAGACCAAGGCTTTCACCGCGGGTGGCGCCGTCGCCGCCATGGTCGGGATGGTGTGGGCGATTCAGGCCGCGGCCCGGCAGAATCCGCTGCGCACGGTGGAGGCGGTCGCCGTGCTGGCCGTAACCGGCTGGGTCGCGGTGCTGACCGGGCTGCACATTCTCGCCGAGCGGCGGCGCGCAACGGTCGAGGAGTTCCAGCGGGACCAGCGCATGACCACGTACTGGTTCGAGTTTCAGCGCTGGCGGCATCGGCTGTCCGACCGGCCCACGGACATGGACATGGCGCGCTGGCTCGAATGTGACCGCCGGATGCTGCTGCACCGGGCGCTGGAGACGTACCAGCTCAAGTGGAGCGACATCAGCGCGTACGCCTCGCTGGAGGCGCGCGGCGGCGACAGTCGCAAGGCGCGGGCGAAGAACGGCCCGTGGCGGTTCTCGCGCTACCAGCTGCTGGTGTTCCTGCTGACCGCGGACGGGGTCCGGCAGGTGACCGTCGAGCTGGACTTCGCGGCGGCGACGTTGCACGACTGGGAGCGGACCAACTACCGCTACGACGCGGTGGCCGCCGTCCGGGTGCAGGAGCGCGACGATGGTGCCCGGGAGTTCCGGCTGTTTCTCGTCAACGGCGACAGCATCGAGGTCGACGTGACCGAACCCGGGCAGGCGGAGACCGACGAGGACCCGGACATCCTGGCGGCCGGCGCACAGGATGCCACCGGACTGCGCAACACCCTGTTCGTGCTGGAAGGGGTCGCCGCCGAAGGGCGGCGCTGGTGGAAGGGCCCGGCGTATCGCCGGGCCAGCTAGCTACGCCGTCGTCGCGCGCACCCACGGCAGAGCGAGCCACTCCAGCAGCACCAGCAGGTAGTAGAGAACGATGCTGACCAGCGCCATCAGCACCAGCGCCGCGAAGGCCGTCGAGGTGTCACCCTGACCGCTGGTCTGCACGATGATCGTGCCGAGGCCGGAGTCGGTGGCGCCGGACTGCATCTCGCCGACCGAGACGCCGATGACCGCGAGCGGCATCGCCAGCTTGAGACCGACGAAGATCTGCGGCAGGGCGGCCGGCACGCGGAACGCCCGGAACGTCTGGAAACGCGACGCGTCCAGCGAGCGCGCCAGCTCCGCGAGATCCGCCGGCGTGCTGATCAGGCCGGTGGCGGTGGAAAGCACGATCGGGAAGAAGCACACCAGGAAGGCCATCGCCAGGATCGGCGTGGTGCCGAAGCCGAACCAGACCACCATGAGCGGCGCCAGCGCGACCTTCGGCACCGCGTTGATCGCGACCAGGAGCGGCGCGAACGCCCGCTCGAACGGCTTCCACGCGGCGATCGCGGTGCCGATGGCGACGCCGACCACGACCGAGAGGGTGAAGCCCAGCACCGCGTTGAGCGTGGTGTCCCAGGTGGCGTTGAGCAGCAACGACGGGTAGCGCCGGAAGCCGTCCACCACCTCCGGCGGGGACGGCAGGATGATCGTCTGGATGTCGAAGGCGGCCGTCGCCAGCCACCAGACCGCTACGGCCACCACCACGCCGATCAACGGCCACAGCACCGCCGAGGGCGAGCGCCGGGAGGGGCGGGCGGCCGATACGGCGGCGGGCGCGGTCATGGTCTCCTGCACCGAAGCTCCTTATCGGGTGCGGTGGGCGCGCACGCCGGCCCGCCCACCGCGAATGATCTCGTCAGGCCTTGGGAACCAGGTCGAAGTCGATGACCTGTTCCGGCTTCAGACCCGCGTCGATCTGGCCGGATCCCTGCAGGATGGCGATGCTACGGGCGACCCGCTCGGCGTCCAGCGCGCCCACCGGCACACCGGCCGCGGCGGACCGCACGAACGGCTCCATCAGGGTGAGCTCGGCGGCCACACCGTCGGCGTTGGAGGTCGGCACGTACTTGGTCATGATCTTGCCGGCCTCGGCCGGGTTGTTGATCGAGTCGGCCAGGCCCTTGAGCAGCGCCGTGGT
Source organism: Actinoplanes sp. TBRC 11911 (assembly GCF_012933445.1). GTDB lineage: Bacteria > Actinomycetota > Actinomycetes > Mycobacteriales > Micromonosporaceae > Actinoplanes. The sequence goes on along the minus strand of NZ_JABBNC010000012.1, from coordinate 193,389 downwards.
GAACTTCTTGACCTTCTCCGGGTTGGCCTTGGCGTACTCGGTGTTGGTGATCAGCACGTTGCCGTAGAGGTCCTGGAGGTAGTCGCTGTACGGCAGGACGACCGCCTTCTTGCCCTTCGCGACGTTCTCCACGGTGGGCTTGCCGACCACGAACTGGCCGATGCCCGCGACCTTGCCGGTGGCCAGCGTGCCGATCAGCGTCTGTGCCGGGTTGTTGATCCACTTGACCTTGGTGTCGTCGACCTTCGCCAGCTTCGCGTAGGTCGGGAACAGCATGCGCACCACCGAGCCCGGCTGGTCGGCGAGCGTCTTGCCCTCGAGATCCTTGGGGGAGGTGATCCCGCTGCCGTCGAGCGCCATGATCGCGGCCATCGTGCGCTGCTGGATGCCCGCGACCGCGACGAAGCCGGTGACCTTGTCCTTGCCGCCGGCCGAGAGCAGGCCGCCGGTCAGGTCGGTCGGGGTGAACAGCGCGTTCCCGGCGACGATCTGCTTGATGTTCTCGCCGGTGCCGGCGCCCGGCTTGATGTCGACGTCGAATCCGGCGTCCTTGAAGTACCCCTTCTCCTTGGCCACGTACGCGTAGGAGTCCCGCCCGAAGTTGCCGAACGAGGTCAGGTAGACGACCTTCTCCAGCGCCTGGCCGCCGTTGCCGCCGCCACCATCGTCTTTCGAGTCGTCGCTGCAACCGGCCGTCACGCTCAGCGCGACGGCGAGAGCGCCGGCGAGTACGAGGGTCCTTCTCTGCACGGTGATCCTTCCCGGGACGTTCGGGGGACAGTCGTGCCCCGACGGGCGATCGTAGGGCAAACTGGTCGATGTATCGATGACAACTTTGTCTCAAAGGTCGAAGTAGACGCCGAACGACTGATCGATCATGATGAGCCGGTTATGCGAGGAGACACTAGATGCGCGTAGGCCTGTTCATCGAGCCGCATCGCGGCGCCACATACGACACGCAGCTGCGATTAGCCCGGCACGCCGAGGAACTGGGGTTTGAGAGCCTGCTGCGCGCCGACCACTATCGGGCGATGAGTCCGGCGCCGATGCCGCCCGGTCCCACCGACGCGTGGGTCACCCTTGCGGGTCTGGCGCGCGAGACGAAAACCATCCGATTGGGCACGATGGTCAACTCGGTGACGTTCCGGCTCCCGGGTCCACTATCGATCATGGTGGCTCAGGTGGACGAGATGAGCGGCGGCCGCGTCGAGCTCGGTCTGGGCGCCGGGTGGTTCGAACGCGAACACGTCGCCTACGGCATCCCCTTCCCGCCGGTCGGCGAGCGTTTCGATCGCTTGGCCGAACAACTCGCGGTGATCACCGGTTTATGGCGTACGCCGGATGGGTCGACCTTTTCGTACGAAGGTTCGCATTACCGCCTCGTGGACGCGCCCGCCCTGCCCCGCCCGGTGCAGCGTCCGCATCCGCCGATCATCATGGGCGGCAAAGGTCAGAAACGCGCCCCCGACCTGGCCGCCCGGTTCGCGGACGAGTACAACATGCCGTTCAAGTCGGTGGCGCAGACCGCGGAGCAGTTCGACCGCGTACGGGAGGCGTGTTTTCGGCACGACCGTGACCTGCTGCTTTCCGCCGGCATCGTGGTTGCCGTCGGGCGCAACGATCGCGAGATCGCCCAGCGCGCCGCACCGTTGCACGTGTCGAGCGCGCTGCCGCCGGAGGACCCGGTGGAGGGCTCGCCGGCCGCACTGGTGCAGCGCATCGGCGAGATGGCCGAGATCGGGGCGGGCCGCGTCCACCTGCGGGTGACCGACATGACCGACCTCGGCCACCTCGACGTGATCGCGTCCGACGTGCTGCCTCAGCTCACCTCGTAGAGCTCTCCTTGTAGGCGACTGACGGGTCGAGCAGCCTGGTCCAGCCCGGCCGCCACCGTGGATCCCGGGCGTCCATCTCCTCGACCAGGTGCGAGCGCCACGGGCCCTCGTCGTCCGGCCACCACGGCGGCCACGAGTCGTAGTGGCGTTCCGCGCGCACGTCGGTGGCGGTGGTCTCGACCAGCAGGAACAGCCAGCTGCCGTGCCGGGGGTCGGCCTCGGCGCGGCGCAGAGCGCTCAGCAGCCGGCTGAGCTGCTGATCCGCTTCCCGCCCCTGGATGCTGACGCTCGTGGCGTCCGAATAGGCCATGACCGTGCCGACCGCGCTTTCGCGCATCCACGCCACCAGTGCGTCCAGCTCGTCGGTGTGCGGCGGCCGCATCCGGTCGAGCTCGCGCGCGTCCTGCATGGCGGCCCAGATCAGCCGGTCGTGCTCGCCGCGGCTCAGCCGCCGGACGCGGCGCATCGTCGGCCGCACCCCGGCCGGGATGCGCGGCGGGCGGGTCCCGGCGGTGACGCCGCCGCGCCCGGCCGCGAACAGCGCCGCCTTGAGATCGAGAGCGGGCACCCGGCCCAGCAGCCGCTCGAACTCGTTCGCCGAGATCACGCCCCGGACCGCGGCCGCCAGCATCTGCTCGCTCGCGGCGCGGACCTCGTCGCGCTCCTGCGGCGTGTCCAGCTCGTGCCGCCCCCACTCGGCGATGATCTCGGTCAGCTGGCCCATCGCGTTCTCGCCGCTGAGCACCGCGCCCACCGCCTCGACCAGCCCGTCGCCGACGCCGTCGCGGTAGCGGACCCGGGACCAGCGGCCCTGCTCGTGCCACACCACGAAACCCAGCCGGTCGGACTCGGCCAGCGGGGTCAGTGCGTCCCACGGCAGCCACGAAGGCGCGCCGGTGAGCAGGTCGATCGGTGGATCGGCGTCGGCCGTGGCGCTGTGCTCGCGGTCATATCCGAACAAAACGGCCCGCGCGCCGTCGAGCAGTGCGAACCGTGCCCACGTCCCGCCGTGATCGTCGTAGTGCGCGCCCTCGTCGTCCACGTACCAGACGTCCGACCAGCCGATCCCGGTCAGGGACGCGGCGAGCGTGACCCATCGGGGCCAGAGCAGGCCCGGCGCGGGCAGGTCGACGTCGGTCAGCATCCGTCCACTGTGCCAAACAGTTCCGCCGGGCTGCAGTTGGGTGGCGGCGATATCAGGTGTTTGACCGGAACCCGCCATTGGTGGGTTTCCAGTCGGCGCTGTCGCGCGTGTCGACGGTCCAGCCGGCGATCGAAGCAACCAGGATGACCAGGACGAATGCTGCAAGAATGATTTCCATGTGTTCAGCATCGTCGCGCTGAGTCATGGTCGGAAGTGGCAGAGATGCCATACACCTTCAAAATCCTGCCAATCGGCCGTAGGCTATGTCACATGCTGCGCAACATCGCCGTTCTCGCCCTGGCCGACGTGGGTGTCTTCGAGCTCGGAGTGCTCTGCGAGCTCTTCGGAAGCGACCGCACCGCCGACGGCCTCCCGGGCTACGACTTCGCCGTCGCCACGGTCGACGGCCGCCCGGTGCGCACCGGCGCGGGCATCTCGATCGACGTCCAGCACGACATCTCCCGCCTCGACGAGGCCGACCTGGTGGCCGTGGTGCCCTACGGGCTCGACCACGACGTACCGGCCGAGGCGATCATGGCGTTGCGCCGGGCAGCCGAGCGCGGCGCCTGGGTGATGAGCGTGTGCACCGGCGCGTTCGCGCTCGGCGCGGCCGGCCTGCTCGACGGCCGGCGCTGCACGACGCACTGGCGGCACGCCGCGGACCTGGCCCGCCGGCACCCGCTGGCCGAGGTCGACCCCGATGTCCTGTTCGTCGAGGACGGCAAGATCCTCTCCAGCGCCGGCACCGCCGCGAGCATCGACGCCGGGCTGCACCTGATCCGCCGGGAGCAGGGCTCGGCGGTCGCCGCCATGATCGCCCGCCGGATGGTGGTGCCGCCGCAGCGCGACGGCGGCCAGGCGCAGTACGTCGAGGCGCCGCTGCCGGTGATCGAGTGCGAGACGCTGCAGCCGGTGCTCGCCCACGTGATCGAGACGATCGGTCAGCCGCACTCGGTGGAGTCGATGGCCGCGCTCGCGCACATGGCACCCCGGACGTTCGCCCGCCGGTTCCGCAGCGAGATCGGCGCGACTCCGCATGACTGGCTCACCAACCAGCGGGTGCTGTTCGCCCGCCGCCTGCTGGAGGACAGCGATCTGGGCGTGGACACGATCGCGGTGCGGGCCGGGTTCGGCAGCGCCGCGACTCTCCGGCATCACTTCGGCCAGCGTTTGAGCACCACGCCTCAGGCGTATCGAGGGTTGTTCCGATCACAGCCCGTGTGAGGACGCCCGTGCTGGGGGACAATCTCCGGCATGGCGACGACTCCAGGCCCCGTGGTGTTTGTGCTGTTCGGTGCGACCGGCGACCTCTCCAAGCGCCTGGTGCTGCCGGCCTTCTACACGTTGGCGATCGAGGGACTTCTGCCCGAGCAGTGGGTGCTCATCGGCAACGGTCGCGGCGACGTCTCGCACGAGGACTTCCGGCAGCGCGTACGGGAATCCCTGACGCAGTTCGGCCCGGCGCCCGCGAAGGGTCCGTGGCGTGAGTTCGCGTCCCGGCTGCGGTTCGCCGGCGGCGGCTTCGACAGCGACGACCCGGGCAGCCTGCTCGACGTGATCGACGAGGCGCGCAAGGAGTTCGGCGCCGAGGCCCAGATGATCCACTATCTGGCGATCCCGCCGGTCGCGTTCCCGGAGATCACCCGCGGGCTCGGCGCCCACGGTCTCGCCGAGGGCGCGCGGGTCGTTTACGAGAAGCCCTTCGGTACGTCGCCCGAGTCGTTCCACAAACTCAACCGGCTCGTGCACCGCGTGCTCGGCGAGGAGCAGGTCTACCGGATCGACCACTTCCTCGGCAAGGAGGCGACCCAGCAGCTGCACGTGACCCGGTTCGCCAACGAGGCGTTCGCCTCGATGTGGAGCCGGGAGCACGTCGAGAGCGTGCAGATCGACGTGCCGGAGACGCTCGACGTCAGCGACCGCGCGGTTTTCTACGACGCCACCGGCGCGATCCTCGACATGGTGGTCACCCACCTGTTCCAGGTCGCCGCCGAGGTCGCGATGGAACCGCCGGAAAGCTTCGACCCGAACGCCCTGCAGGCCGCCCGGCAAAAGGTGATCCGCGCCTTCCGGCCGATCGACCCGGCCGAGGTGGTGCTCGGCCAGTACGCCGGGTACAAGCAGCTCAAGGGCGTTCGCCGGGGCTCGGTCACGGACACGTTCGTGGCGGCCAAGGTGTGGATCGACAATCCGCGCTGGCGGGGCGTGCCGTTCCTGCTGCGCACCGGGAAGATGCTGGCGGAGAGCGCGCAGCGGGTGAGCATCGTGCTGAAGAAGCCACAGAGCCCGTGGCCGGATCTTCCGCCGCAGAGCAACGTGCTGTCCTTCTCGCTCGCCGGCAACGGCCAGATCGAGCTGTCGTTCCTGGCCAAGAAACCGGGCGTGACGGCGGACGTGGAACCGGCCTCGGTCGTGCTCCCGCTCGACCGGCTGCCCGACGCGGACCCGCTGCCCGCGTACTCCCGGCTGATCCACGACGTGCTGATCGGCAACCGGGCGCTGTTCACCCGCCCGGACGGCCTGGCCGCCACCTGGCGGACGATCGAGCCGCTGCTGGACAACCGGCCGAAGCCGCACACGTACAAGCCGGGCTCGTGGGGTCCGGCGGCGGCCCGTCAGCTCGCGGCACCGCACCGGTGGCTGCTGGGCCAGTAACGGTTCTTCAGGCAAGACTGGTCAGTTTTAACTGAAGAGTTTACGCTTGACCCGTGACGGACGTTCCGGAGTCGGCCCTTCAGGCGGCACGCGAGGTGCGGGTGGTGGTCAGCCGCCTGCGCCGGCGGCTGCGCGAGGTGGCCGGCTTCGGTGATCTGACCCCCACCCAGACCGCGGTGCTCAGCCGCCTGGAGAAGAACGGCCCGGCCTCGATGAGTGACCTGGCCGCCGCCGAGCGCATGCGGCCGCAGTCGATGGCCGCGACCCTCGCCGCGATCCAGGAGCACGGGCTGATCGAGCGCGCCCCCGACCCCGAGGACGGCCGGCGCCAGGTCATCTCGCTCACCGAGGCCGGCCGCGAAGCCATCGCCGGCTCGCGTCGAGCCCGGGAGGAGTGGCTTTCGCGCGCGTTCGCCGACGATTTCACCGAAGAGCAGCGGCAGACCGTCCTGGAGGCGTTGCTGCTGCTCGACAAACTGGTCGAGAAATGACACAAACCGCCCCCATATCCGTAAAAAATGGGAATTTTAATCGCAAGCTGATATCGCCGATGATCCTCGGGTCGATCCTGAACCCGATCAACTCGTCGATGATCTCCGTGGCGCTGGTCCCGATCGGCGTCACCTTCCACGCGTTACCGGCCCAGACCGCCTGGCTGGTCTCCGCGCTCTACCTGGCCACCGCGACCGGCCAGCCGGTCGTCGGGCGGCTCGTCGACCGGTACGGCCCCCGACCGCTGTACCTGGTGGCCAGCGTGCTGGTCGGCGTCGCCGGGGTGATGGGCTGGCTGGCACCCGACCTGGGCGTCCTGATCGCCTCCCGGGTGCTGCTCGGCTTAGGCACCTGCGCCGGCTACCCCTCGGCCATGTATCTGATCCGCAGCGAGGCCAAACGCACCGGCGTGGACAGCCCACAAGGGGTGCTCACCGCCCTGGCCGTCGCCGCGCAGACCGTGGTCGTCGTCGGCCCCACCATCGGCGGCCTGCTGATCGCGCTGGGCGGCTGGCGGTCGATCTTCGCGGCGAACATCCCGATCGCGATCGCCTGCCTCTGGCTGGCCTTCCGGCGGCTGCCGCGCATCGCCACCGAGTCTCGCGAGCGCAAGCCGATCGACGTTCTCGGCATCGGGCTGTTCGCGGCCATGCTCACCTCGCTGATGCTCTACCTGATGACCCCGACGCTGCGCGACCTGTGGCTGCTCGCCCTGATGGTCCTGCTCGGCGCCGGGTTCGTGCTGCGCGAGCGGCGAGCCGAGGACCCGTTCCTGGACCTGCGCGTCTTCGGCGGCAACGTGCCACTGATCATCACGTACGTCCGTACGCTGCTGGCGCAGACCATCGCGTACGCCTTCCTCTACGGCTACACGCAGTGGCTGGAGGAAGGGCACGGTTTCTCCGCGGTCAACGCGGGACTGGTGCAGCTGCCGATGTCCGCGGTCGCGATCGGCGTGTCCACGTTGACCGGCAAGCGCAAGGAGTTCAAGGCGAAGCTGATGGTCGGCGCGATCAGCCAGATCGTCGTCTGCGGTCTGCTGCTGGTGCTCGACGCCGGCAGCGGGATCTGGCTGCTGGTCGGCGTCGCGCTGATCCTGGGCCTGCCGCAGGGCCTGAACAACCTGGCCAACCAGAACGCCGTGTACTACCAGGCGCACCCCGACCGGATGGGTGCCTCGGCCGGGCTGCTGCGCACGTTCGTCTACCTCGGCGCGATGGTCTCGTCCGCCGCCACCGGCATCACGTTCAAGCATGGTGCCACCACGGCCGGGCTGCACAGCCTCGCCTACTTCCTGATCGTGGTCGCCGCGATATCGCTCGTGGTGATCGTGGCCGACCGGTCCCTCGGCAAGGTCGGCAAGAAGACAACAACCCCGGAAGGTTCCACCGCATGACCGTCACCACGATCGACCCCAAGACCGCCCTGATCGTCATCGACCTCCAGGCCGGCATCGTCGGCGCGCCCACCGTGCCCTACCCCGCCGCCGACGTCGTCGCCCGCACCGCCGAGCTGGCCGCCGCCTTCCGCGAACGTGGCCTGCCGGTCGTCCTCGTGCACGTCTCCACGGCGCCGGACGGCTCGGACTGGGCGCCCGGCCGCATCGAGGGCGGCGCGCAGCGGATGACCCGGCCGGACGGCTGGGACGTGATCGTCGACGAGGTCCGCGGCCCCGGCGACATCATCGTCACCAAGCGGAACTGGGGCGCCTTCTACGGCACCGACCTCGACCTGCACCTGCGTCGGCGCGGCGTCACCCAGATCGTGCTGACCGGCATCGCCACCGCGATCGGCGTCGAGTCGACGGCCCGTTCGGCGCACGAGCACGGCTATAACGTCACCGTCGCGGTCGACGCGGTGAGCGACCTCAACGAGGAGACCCACCAGAACAGCATCGAGAAGATCTTCCCGCGGCTGGGCGAGGTCGGCACCACCGCCGACATCATCGACCTGGTGAAGAAGTCCAGCTAGCGATGGTCGCGGCGGCCTCCGGTACGGTGGCCGCCGTCTCGGTCCCCGGGGGCGCGCTCGGACGGTCCACCACAAGGACCGGGATGCCGCGCTCCCGGGCCGCCGACAGCTTCGGCGCCGGCCCGCCGCTGTCCTTGGTCACCAGCACGTCGATGCGGTGGTCTTTCAGGATGTTTCGCTCACCGTCCAAAGTAAACGGTCCGCGGTCTCTGATGACCGCCAGTCGTTGCGGCATCGGTGGTTCCGGCGGCTCGATCGAGCGGGCCAGGAACCAGCATTCTTTTACCGCCGCGAAAGCCGCCATCTCCTGGCGCCCGGTGGTCAGGAAAACCCGTTCGCCCAGCCCGGGCAGTTCGGCGGCGGCTTGCGACAGATCCCGTACGCGACGCCAGTCGTCACCCGGCCCCGGAACCCACCCGGGCCGTTGCAGCACGAGCAGCGGCACCCCGGTGACCTGCGCTGCCACGGCGGCGTTGGCGCTGATCCGGGCCGCGAACGGATGAGTGGCGTCGACCAGGACGTCGACCCGTCGCGTACGCAAGAAGGAAGCGAGACCCTCGGCACCACCGAAACCACCGACGCGCACCTCACCCGGCGGCAGCAGCGGCGAGGTGGTGCGGCCGGCCAGCGAGCTGATCACGGTGTGGCCCGGCAACGATCCGGCAAGCTCGCGGGCGTCCCGCGTGCCGCCGAGGATCAGGACGGTCGCCATGGCCGCCGACCGGGAGGAGGAGTTTCTCGGGATCGGCTCACCGAGTAGAGATGGCTGTCCGGGAACTGCGCCGCCGTCAACGCCGCACCCACCACGATCACCGCGGTCCGCTTGATCCCCGCCGCGCGCACCCTGCCCGCGATGTCGTCCAGCGTGCCGCGCACGATCAGCTCGTCCGCGCGGCTCGCCCGCGCCACCACCGCGACCGGGCAGTCCGAGCCGTAGTTCCCGACCAGCTCCGCCACCACGGCGTCGATCCGCTGCACGGCCAGGTGCAGCACCATCGTGGACCGGCTGGCGCCGAGCGTGGCGAGGTCCTCACCGGCGGGCATCGCCGTCGCGCGCTCGGCGGTACGCGTGAGGATCACGGTCTGCGCCACCTCGGGCACGGTGAATTCCCGCCCGAGCGAGGCGGCCGCGGCGGCGAACGCCGGCACGCCGGGCACGATCGCGTACGGGATTTCCGCGGCGTCGAGCCGGCGGATCTGCTCGGCGACCGCGCTGAACACGGAGGGGTCACCCGAGTGCAGCCGGGCGACATCGTGGCCGTTCGCGTGGGCAGCGACCATCTCGCCGATGATCGCGTCGAGGTCCATGTTCGCGGTGTCGACAAGCCGGCAGCCGGGCGGGCAGACCGCGAGCATCTCGGCGGGCACCAGGCTGCCGGCGTAGAGGCAGACGCGCGCCTCCGAGAGCAACCGCTGCCCGCGCACGGTGATCAGGTCAGCGGCCCCCGGCCCGGCCCCGATAAAGTAGACAGTCACGCCGTGTATCTCCGTCCGATCCCAGGGCGCCGCCCGCCGCGCCCGCTCGTGGCCGCGTTGCGGGCGTGTTGGCGGGTTCTGTCTGCGCTCCGCTCGCGTGCGTCCGCCGCTCCCCGCGTGTGTGCGCTGTTTCGCGCCCGTCCCCCTTCGCGGCTCCATCGGCGCATCCACAAGCTGGGACGGCTGCCCACTGGCTGGGACCGGCGTCCACATCGTGAATCCGAGTCCGCGATGTGAGATCGATCTCCACTATGGACGGAAATTCCTCCCGGCATGCGGCTTTCGTCCGTCGAGCTTCGCCGCCCCGAACGAGACCTTGGAGACTTAGGGTCCATATGTGGGCGCAACTCTCCAAGGTTGGGAACGATCCCACGATGCGATCGATTCGTCCCAGATTTCAAGATGCCATCCGCGCCACGAGAGTGGGCGTGCCCAGATAGCGTCGCGGTCACCGGGTCACCGACCAGATGGTTACCGGCATCATCGTTCGCCAACCAGTGAAGCCGCCCACCGGCGAGCCGCGGCTGACCGTGAGCCGGGTCAGCTCGCCGCCGAATTTCCGGTAAGCCTCCGCGAGCACCGCCTCGGACTCCACCGTGACGGCGTTGGCCACCAGGCGCCCGCCGTCCCGCAGCGCGGCCAGGCAGGTTTCCAGCACACCGTCGCGAGTCACCCCGCCACCGATGAAGATGGTGTCCGGCGTAGGCAGCCCCGCCAGCGCCTCCGGGGCCCGCCCCTCAACCACCCGCAGCCCCGGAACGCCCAGCTTGTCGGCATTGGCCCGGATCGTGGCGGCCCGGCCTTCGTTCGGTTCGATCGCGATCGCCCGGCACGCCGGATGGGCCCGCATCCACTCGATCCCGATGCTGCCCGACCCGCCGCCGACGTCCCACAGCAGCGCCCCCGGCACCGGCCCCAGGGCGGCCAGCGTCACCGCCCGAACCTCACGCTTGGTGAGCTGCCCATCCGTCCCGTACGCCTCGTCGGGCAGCCCCGGCACGACCGACGTGGCCGGCCCGTCCCCGCAGTCGACCCCGATCACGTTGAGCGGATCACCGGCCGGCTCCGCCCAGTCTCCGGCGATACCGCTCGTGACCAGCTCGCCCGGCCCGCCGAGCTGGGAAAGCACGGTCATCCGGGCCGCGCCGTAGCCGGCCGCCGTGAGTTCGGTGGCCACCGCGGCCGGGGTGTCCGCGCCGCGCGACAGCACGAGGATCCGCCGTCCCGGGTTGAGCAGCCGCCGCAGCCCCGCGACCTCCCCGGTAACCAGGCTGAACACGTCGACCGCAGCAAGCGACCACCCAAGCCGCGCCGCAGCCAGCGAGGCCGACGACGGATGCGGCAGCACACGCACGTTCTCGGCCCCGAGCAACCGCACCAGCGTCGCCCCGATCCCGTGGAACATCGGGTCACCGCTGGCCAGCACACATCGCCCGCCAGCCTTCTCCGGCACTGGCCCTGGCTGTTGGACTGGCCCTGGCTGTTGGAGTGGCCCGGGGCGCTGGAGCAGCCCCGGCAGCGCCGGCAGCAGCGGAGACGGCCACGGCACCCGCTCGCCCTCCACCTCGGCCGGGAGCAGCTCGAGCTGGCGCTCGCTTCCGAAGATCACTCCGGCGTTCCGTAGCGCCTCGCGCGGCGCGTCGGCAAGATCGGCCCATCCGCCGGCGCCGATGCCGACCACCGTGACCAGGTCGGAGTTGTCGGCTTGCACGCTCAGACCGTAGCGCGTGGTCCCGGCCGTGAATTTTCCGCATCTGGTTGAGCGATGCCGATGTCACATGCGTACAACAGCGAGACGGCTCCCGGAGACCGGGTCGTCACGCCGGCCGCAGGGGGTGGCCGGTGCCACGACACAACCGGGACGGTGAGAACGATGGCGCAGGGACCGCCGGTGTTCCAGAGCTCCCAAGACCAGCGCTCCATGCCGGACGACGACGAGCAGTACTTCGCCGACCTGCGAGCCGACCCGGAAGACGACCCGTGGTCCGACCGCCGCACCGAGCGCCGCCCGGCCGACCCGCGCTTCGCCGACCTGCGCCCCGCCACCAGCACCTACGACGACGAGTACGCCGACGAGTCAGAGCCCAGCCGCCGCTACGACGACACCCGCTTCGACGAGCGCCGCCGCGACGAGGCTGGTTACGACACCCCTTTCGACGAGCGCTACCACGTTGGTTACGACAGCGCCGGCAGCGAGCGCCGCCCCGACGACGCTGGTCACGACGACACCCGCTTCGACGACCGCCGCCGCGACGACGCTGGTCACGACGCGACCCGCTTCGACGACCGCCGCCGCGAAACCGCTGGCTTCGACGACACCGAGCACGGCGCGACCCGCTTAGGCGACACCCGCTACGACGACGACCCGTATGACGATCGCCCGGCCGCCCGCCACGCCCCCAGGCATCCAGCGCCCGACGAGGACGGCGACGCCAGGACCCCCGCGCGGCGCCGAGGCGACCGCTGGGACACCCCCGCGTCCACCAACCGCTGGGATGCACCCGCCTCCGATGATCGCCGGGACGCCGCGGCCTCCGATGATCGCTGGGACACCCCGGCCTCCGACGACCGCTGGAACGCGCCGTCATCAGGCCGGTGGACCTCGGACCTGGCGGACGACCGCCAGCCGGCCCCGGCCGACGACGCCTGGACCTCCACCCCGACGGACGAGGCCTGGACCACGCCCCCCGCGGATGACCGCTGGACCCCCGCCCCCGCAGACGACCCGTGGAGCCCGGCCCCGGAGAAGGACCCTTGGCCCCCGGCCCCGGAGACCGACTCTTGGACCCCCGCCACCGCACCCACGGCCGACGCCGACCCGGAGAACTGGCTCGCCAACGACCCGTACCGCGAGGATCCCTATCGCCGCAGCGACATCCTCTTCGAGTCGCAGACGGACCCGAGTGGGTGGAAAGCCACCGGCCCCGCCCAACCCCCGATCCCCGACGACCGCCCGCCGGCCGAGGCGACCTCCGGCAACCGGCTCCTCACCGTGCTGCTGTTCTTCTCCGGGCTGGCCACCAGCGTCGCGCTCTGGCTGTTCGACACGCAGGCCGGCGCGGTCAACGACACCGCCACCTTCATGCTGGCGGCCGGCCGGATCACCGGGCTGGTCGGCGGATACCTCCTCTTCATCCAGTTGCTGATGATGAGCCGGGTGTCCTGGCTGGAGGAATGGGTCGGCGCCCGCGACCTGCTGCGCTGGCACCGCTGGCTGGGCACCACGCTGGTCGTCGCGGTCATCGCGCACATCGTCTTCATCGTCTACGGCTACGCCCTGACCGCGGACACCGGCGTCGTCGAGCAGACCTGGACGATCATCACCACGCTGCCGGAGATGCTCAGCGCCGTCGCCGCCACCACGATCCTGGTGGTCATCGCGCTCATCTCGATCCGGGCCGCGCGCGCGAAACTCCCGTACGAGCTGTGGCACCTGATCCATCTGACCAGCTATGTGGTGCTGCTGCTCGGATACGGCCACCAGGTCGCCAGCGGCGCCGACCTGAGCGGCAAATTCGCCTCCGTCTTCTGGCCGGGGCTGAGCGCGCTGGTGATCTCGGCCCTGGTCTGGGGCCGCCTGATCGAGCCGGTCTGGCTGAACGTGCGGCACCGTTTCGAGGTCGCCGAGGTCGTCTCCGAGGGCACCAACACCTTCTCCGTCTACATCGACGGCAAGAAGCTGGAGAAGCTGCCCGCGCAGGCCGGCCAGTTCATGCGCTGGCGCTTCCTCACCCGCAACGGCTGGTGGCAGTCGCACCCGTTCTCGCTCTCCGCCGCCCCGAACTCGCAGTGGCTGCGCCTCACCGTCACCGCGGTCGGCGGCCACACCGCGCGCCTGGCGAAGATGAAGCCGGGCACGCCGGTCTGGGCCGAGGGCCCGTTCGGCGTCTTCACCGCGCAGCGGCGGACCCGCCGGCGGGCCCTGCTGATCGCCGGCGGCAGCGGTATCGCGCCGATCCGTGCCCTGCTCGAGGACATGCCACCGGACACGATCGTCATCTACCGCGCCAGCCGCCCGGACGAACTCGTCTTCCGCGGCGAGCTGGAGGACCTGGCGGAGAGCCGCGACGCCTGGGTCCGCTACATCGTCGGTTCCCGCAACGACCCCGGCCCGCGCCGGCTGTTCACCCAGAACGGCCTGCTCAGCCTGGTGCCGGACGTGAGCCGGCGCGACGTCTACCTCTGCGGGCCCCCCGGCCTCGTCGAGGCGGCCGTGACCACCCTGCGCGAGCTGGACGTTCCGGACAGCCAGCTGCACCTCGACCCCTTCGAGTTCTGATCCCCCGGGAGTTTTCGCGATGCGACGGAGTACCGCTGCTGCCATCGGCACCCTGACCGGCGCCGCCCTGATCGTGGGGGTGCGACTGAGTGTGCAGCCGCCGGCCGCACCGGTTGTCGCGCAGGCCCCGCTGGACCTGGCCGACAGCGACACCTCGGCCAAGCCGTCGGCGCCACCGTCCGGATCGGCGTCGAAGAAGCCGGAGGCCAAGAAGCCGGCCGTCGACAAGGAAGCGGTGAAGAGCCCCTTCAAGGACGGCGTCTTCAAGGGCAAGGCCTCGAACAACCCGTACGGGACCATCCAGGTCTCGATCCGGGTGACCGACGGCAAGATCGCGGCGGCGTCGGCCACCTTCCCCCTCACCGGGGACAGCGCGACCATCAACCCGCCCGCGATCGCCAGTCTCAAGCAGGAAACCCTGACCGCGAAGACGGCCGACGACGTGAACGCGGTCTCCGGCGCCACGTACACCAGCAAGTCGTACAAGGAGTCGCTGCAGGCCGCGTTGGACGCCGCCAAGGCGTAGTAGGGTTCCGCCTCGTGCGCCACGTCGAACATGTGATGGGGACGACGGTCAGCATCGAACTGGCCGACGACCGGCCGGACGCCGAGCTGCGTTCGCTCATCGACGAGACGTGCGCGTGGCTGCACGAGGTGGACCAGCGCTTCAGCACGTACAAGCCGGGGAGCGAGGTCATGCGCGTGCGCCGGCGCGAGCTCGCGGTGGATGACGCGTCCGCGGACCTGCGGTGGGTGCTGGGCGCGTGCGCCGATCTCTGGCGGGACACCGACGGTTACTTCGACGCGTACGCCGGTGGCCTGCTCGACCCCTCCGGATACGTCAAGGGCTGGTCCGTCGAGGTCGCCTCCGCCCGGCTGCTGGAACGCGGCTCGACCAGCCACTACATCAACGCGGGCGGCGACATCCGGATGCGTGGCGAGCACCCGGACGGCGGTCCGTGGCGGGTCGGGATCCGGCACCCGTGGGAGGCCGACAAGGTCAGCTGGGTACTGGCCCTGCACGACGGCGCGATCGCGACCTCCGGCACCTACGAACGCGGGGATCATGTGATCAACCCCCGGACGCGTACGCCGGCTCGTGGTTTGCGCTCGGTGACCGTGGTCGGCGCCGACCTGGCGCTGGCCGACGCGTACGCGACCGCGGCCCTGGCCATGGGGGAGAGCGGCCTGCCCTGGCTGGCAAAGCGGGCGGCCGACGGATACGAGTCGGCGGTGGTCACCGACGACGGCCGCGCGTTCACGACGACGAACCTGCCGGCCGCGGTCTGAGCACCACCACCGCCGTCTCCCGCCCGCGACCCGCGGCGAACGCTTCGAGATCGCCGTAGCCGGTGCAGTCGCGCAGCAGCGCCCATAGTCGCTCGCGTTCCGGACCGTCGGCGCGATAGGCCGTCACCGGGCGGGAGCCGCCGGTCAGGTCGACCGTGGCGTC
Source organism: Actinoplanes sp. TBRC 11911 (assembly GCF_012933445.1). Classification (GTDB taxonomy): domain Bacteria; phylum Actinomycetota; class Actinomycetes; order Mycobacteriales; family Micromonosporaceae; genus Actinoplanes. The sequence goes on along the minus strand of NZ_JABBNC010000012.1, from coordinate 178,084 downwards.
CGGCCGTGCCTGCAGGTTGAGCCACCACGCGGGCTCGGCCGGATCCCAGCCGTTCATGGCGAGAGTGACGAACCGGTCGTCATCCTCCAGGTAGCCGAGCACGACCGCCCGGGGCTGCCCCGAGCGACGACCGACCGTGTGCAGGCGCAGCATCCCGAACCCGCCGCCGGGCCGCGGGCGGCGCAGCCCCCGCCGATCGCCGACGATGCGTAACAGAACCCGGTGCACGACCCAGGCGGTGCGGATGAACCATCTCGGAGGTAGCTTGCTGGGCATTGTTCCTCCCCTACGGCGTAGGTCTACGGCGTAGGGGCACTCTACAGCGTAGGATTCTCGCGTGCCAAGACGTGCCGCAGAGCGATCCGGGACCAGACAGTCCGGCCGGCTGACTCGAGAGGGGATAGTCGCCGCCGCCGTTGATCTCGCCGACGCCGACGGGCTGGCGTCCCTGAGCATGCGGCGGCTGGCCCAGCACCTGGGCGTGGACCCGATGTCGATCTATTACCACGTACGCGACAAGGACACGCTGCTGGCCGAAATGGTCGACGCGGTCGCCGCGTCCATCGGGGAAAACACGCAAAACGGCCGCCCGTGGACCGACCAACTCCGTGAGCTGATCATGCAGGCCCGCCGGACGATGCTGACCCACCCGTGGGCCGCCCGCGTGCTCGAGGCACAGGACAACCCGACCCCGGCGGTGCTCGCGCACATCGAGAAGGTCCTGGCCATCATGCGCGCCGGGGGCTGCTCGGTGGATCTCAGCCACCACGCCCTGCACCTGTTCGGCAGCCGTCTGATGGGCTTCAGCCAAGACCTGTTCAACGAGACGGCGCAGCCGCCGGCGACGATCGCCCAGATGGAAGCGATGGTCGCCGCCCTGCCGCACATCTCGGAACTGGCCGGCGAGGTCTCGCACACCGGCGCCCTCGGCGTCTGTGACGACGACGCCGAGTTCGCCTTCGTGCTGGATCTCTTGCTGGAGGGGCTGGAACGGCGACGCCTCAGGGAATGAGGACGACCTTGCCGCGCGTGTGCCGCTCCTCCACCAGCCGCTGAGCTTCCGCCGCCGAAGCCAGCGGCAGCTCCCGGAACACCTCGGTCCACAGCCGCCCGCGATCGGCCAGATCCGCCAACGCGTTCAGGTCGTCGGCGTTCGGGCGCACATAGACGTACTGCCCGCCCTGCTCCTTCACCGCGGGATCCACGATCGAGGCGTGCCGGGCGGCGTTCCGCACCAGGAACGGCGACTGCTTCAACGCGTCGCCCCCGAAGAAGTCCAGCGCCACGTCCACCCGGCCGTCACCGCCGACGAGCTCGGCGAGCCGGGACGGAAGGTCCGGACCGTACTCGATCGGCTCGGCGCCCAGGCTGCGCAGGAACTCGTGGTTTCCCACCGACGCCGTCCCGATCACCCGGGCCGCGCCCATCGCCCGCGCGATCTGCACCCCGAAATGCCCGACCCCACCGGCGGCCGCGTGCACCAGCACCACGTCACCGGGCCCGACATCGAGTGTGCGCGCCGCCTGCCACGCGGTCAGCCCGGCCAGCGGAATCCCGCCGGCCTGCGCGAAACTCAGCGCCTTGGGCTTCCGCCCGACCACCGTGTCGGCCACGCTGACCAGCTCCGCGTACGTGCCGTGCTGCACGCTGTCCTTGCGCGCGTACGCCATGACCTCGTCCCCGGGGGCGAACCGCGTGACGGCGGCACCGACCCGGTCGACCACACCCGCCACGTCCCAGCCCGGGATCAGCGGAAGATGCTGGGGATATGAGCTGTGCATCGACCCGAGCCGCATGTACGAGTCGACCGGATTCACCCCTGCAGCCTTGACCCGGATGCGCACCGTGTCGGAGCCCACGGGGGGATCGGGCACCTCCCGGAGCTGCAGCACATCGTGGTCGCCGTACTCCTCTACAGAGATTGCTTTCATGCCGAGAACGCTACCCAGACTTATGCGACGTCACGCAACTATGTGGGGGTGTCTACCACCACTTCCCAGTACGCCGATTTCGCCGCTCGCGAGGCGCACATCCAATCTCCCGTACGAACGTCGTCGAGTACGGACCGCTACCCGTGGCCGTAGGCGATCGCGACCTGATCGCCGTCCGTCGGTCAGCCCCGCCACCCCGTCTCGCATATCCGACATTTCCTGAGATTTGCCGGATTGGCTGGGCCGCTGGACGGGCGGGCTCGACGCGCGGCCCCGCGGCGCTTCCATTCCGTGAGACGGGTGACCGCCTGCTGAGACCCGCGCCCGCATCATGGACCCACCGTCCGCGATGTGAGACTAACGTCCATTGTGGAGAATATCTTTGTCACATAACGAGGCTTTCGCCCGGCAGCTTTCTCCGGCCGAATGTGAACCTTGGAGAGTTATGGCTCGTATGTGGGCGCAACTCTCCAAGGTTCACAAAAATCCACGATGTGACCGCGGTGTCCACATAGTGGGACCGCGCACAAATCGCCCGGCCGCGAACGAATCGCCACAGCGCCTCAGCGCTGCCACACCCTGACCAGGTCACTCACCGCCTACCACCACGGTCAGGGCTCACTCTTCTAGCGCATCTGGCCCGCCGCCAGCCCGCTCTGCACCTGCCGATGGAACGCCAGATACCCGATCAGCACCGGCACCATCGCGATCGCCATGCCGGCGAACAGGCCGCTGAAGTCACCGCGGTACCCCTCGTTCACCGCCAGCGCCGTCAACCCCTGCGCGAGCACCCACTTCTTCTCGGCCCCTTCCCCCTGCATCAGCACGATCGGCAGCACGTACTGGTTCCACTGGAACAGGAAGTTGAAGATGCCGACGCTGACCAGCCCCGGCCGGGCCATCGGGAGCATCACCCGGAAGAACAGTCCGAAGTGGCCACACCCGTCCACCATCGCCGCCTCAGCCACCGTGGCGGGCAGCGTCCGGAAGAACGCGGTCAGGAAGAACACCGTGAACGGCAACGAGTACGCCGCGTACACGAGAATGAGACCGCCCAGCGAGCCCAGCAGGCCGAGATCGCGCACCACGAAGAAGAGTGGCACCAGCGCGAGGAAGACCGGGAACATCATGCCGCCGACGAACGCGAAGTAGACGACCCGCCGCCCCCGGAACCGGTAGCGGGCCAGCACGTAGGCCGCCATCGCGCCGAACAACATGGTGAGGACCAGGGCGCCGCTGACCACTATCGCGCTGTTCAGAAAGTATCGTCCAATGTGGGCGGAACCCCACGCGCGCGACCAGTTCTCCCATCGCAACGTCGAGGGCAGCCCCCACGGGTCGGTCAGAATCTCCTCGTCGCTCTTGAACGAGCTCAGCACCGCCCACGCCAGCGGCAACGTGGTCAGCAGCGCCCAGCCGACCAGGAACACGTGCGAGAAGACCGGACGGCGGGCGGCCACTCAGAGCTCCACCCGATCGCGCCGCGTCACCCGCAGGAAGGCCGCCGCCACCGTCAGGGTCAGGAAGAACATCGCCACCCCGATCGCCGACGCGTACCCGAACTGCGCGTCGGTGAACGCCGTCTTGTAGAGCCGCAGCCCCACCACGTCCGAGGAGAACCCGGGCCCGCCGTCCGTGATGATCTGCACGATCGCGAACCCGTCGATCGCGATGACCGCCAGATAGACCCAGGCGACCTGGATGGTGTCCCAGACCAGCGGCACGGTCACCCGGAACAGCGTGGACACCCGGCCGGCCCCGTCGAGCAGCGCCGCCTCGTAGATGTCGCGCGGAATCGACTGCATCGCCGCGCTGAACAGCACCACGTAGAAGCCGACGTTCATCCACAACATGACGGCGAAGACGCACCAGAAGGAGAACCGCGGGTCACCCAGCCACGGCGTGGCCCAAGCGTCCAGCCCAACCGCCCGAAATGTCCCATTTATCAAGCCGGTACTAGGGGCGTACATCTGCTTCCACAACACGCCGATGATGGCCACCGACAGCACCTGCGGGAAGAAGTAGACCACCCGATAGAACCCCGCGCCCCGCACACCGTGCACGCCGACCCGGTCCCGCCGCCCGCCCACGCTGATCATCGAGGCGAAGAAGAGTCCTAACAGGATGGTTGTCACGGGCAGCAGCACCAGAAGCAAACCGTTGTGCCGCAACGCGTTCCAGAACACCCCGTCGCCGAGCAGCCGCCGGAAGTTGGCCACCCCCACGTACTCGAAGTCCGGTGTCAGCCCGCCCCAATCGGTGCCGGAGATCTGGAACGCCTGGGCGTACGGGGAAATGACGAAAATGCCGTAGAGGAGCAGCGGCGGAATCAGGAAGACGGCGATGAACAGCCGTTTGCCCCGCACCTCAGACCCGCTTGTACTTCTTGATCGACGAGTCCTTGGCGATCGAGTCGGCGGCCTGCTGGCACCGGTCCACCCACTGCGAAGCGTTGATGCGCTTGGCGAACATGTCGGCGCACGCCGCGTTGACCAGTTGCCGTTCCAGCTTGCGATAGAACGAGTTGTAGAGCCAGTTGAACGTGTCCGGCCCGGCCGCGCCGATCATCTTGGTGACCGAGGTGAGGCCGGTCGGCAGCGGGATCCCGTCGCTGGCCCCGGAAACCGCGGTGAGGCTGGAGACCTTGCGGGTGAAGTCGGCCGCGCCCTTCTTGGACAGCATCACCCGCAGGTATTCGAGGCCACCGCGCGCGTTCTTCGCCTTGGCCGGCACGATGAACGGCTCGCTGCCGGTGCCGCGGAAGGCCGCGAACGGCAGCTTGTCGCCGGTGGTGAGGCTGGGCGTGGGCGCGACCGCCATCGCGAAATCGGCCGGGGTGACGGCCTTCTGCTCGTTCTCCAGCCAGGACCCGCACGAGATGAACGCGGCCTTGCCCCGGCACCACTCGGTCTGCGACTGGATGTGGTCCATGCCCGGCGCGCCGGCCTCCAGGAAGCCGTCGGCCGCGAGCTGGTAGTACGCGTCCGCGGCCGCCTTCACCGCGTCGTGCCGCCACGCGTTCGGCTCCAGATTGTCGATCGCCTTCAGCACGTCGACGCCGCCCATTTTCGCGGCCGCGGACAGGATCGGCCAGCTCATGTACCGCGCGTGCACGCCCGTGTAGGTCCACGGCGCGATGCCGCTCGCCTTGATCTCCCGGCACAGCGCGATCATGTCGTCCCAGGTCCGCGGATACTGCCAGCCGCGGGCGGAGAACAGCTTTTCCGAATACCAGATCCCGTACGCCGAGTAGGCGTAATTCAGGACCAGAAACTTCCCGTCGTACGACCCGACGTCCACGATGCCCGGCAGCAACGTGTCCTTGACGGTCTTGCCGGGCACGTCCAGGCTCGGCGCGTTCAGCAGATCGCCGAGGTCCGTCAGCGCGTTCTGGGAGACGAGACCGCCGAGGTCGATCTGGCTGCTGCCGGAGTTGTCGATGACGTCCGGCGGGTCCCCGGCCACGAACCGCGGCTGCAACGTCTCGCCGATCTGCTGCGTGGCCGAGTGCTTGATCTGCGCCTTCGGGTAGCGCTCGGCGTACATCGCCTCGTGCGCCTTGGCATAGTCCTCACCGAACCCGCCGTTGAAGATGACCACCTCGAGCGGCGCGTCCTCCTTGACTGCCAGCGGATTGTTCGCGTTCGCCGACCCCTTGGCGCCCTCGTCGTCGCCGCCACCACCGGTCGCGCACCCGGCGGTGAGCGCGCCCACGCCGGCCGCCGCCGCCCCCTGCAACAGTCCGCGCCGGCTGATCGAATGTGCCATCTCCGCTGCCTCCCGCTACGTGGTCATGAGAAGGTCCAGCCGTCGGCCGCCATGTCCGGCGCGCCGGAGCCGGTGACGTGCACGTGGTCGAGGTGAACGCCGCGGCCCCGGGCGCTGACGTCGGTCCGGTAGCTCCAGCGCAGATCGGTGGTGCCCGCCGGGACCGCCGCGGTGACGTGCCACCATTTCCGTCCGCCGTAACCGGTGAGGCTGCCGTCGCTGGTGAACCCGTCGTGGCCCGCGCGCAGTGTCATCGGCAACGGCCGCCAGCTCGCCCCGCCATCGGCCGACGTCTCGATGTGTGCGGTGTCGTAGCGCGGCTCCGTGTCGTACCAAAGCAGGAAGGAAGCGATGGCACCGATGGGCGCGGGTCGCGGCAGATGCCCGACGAGGGTGAGGCTCGCGTTGTCCTTCCCTGCCGTGTGCCAGCCGTGGCCGATCGGGATCGCCTCGGCGAACGTGCGGGCCAACGCGCGTCGCGCCACCGTGTTCGTGCCCCAGTTCCGGTCCGGGTGCACGCGGTTGCTCAGCAGGATCAGGAACGAGTGCGCGATCGGGTCGATGACCACGGACGTGCCGGTGAATCCGGTGTGCCCGAACGTCACCGGCGACGCCATCGCGTCCATATAGGAGTGCTTGCCGAGCTCGAAGCCGAGCCCGCGATCGCTGTCCGGGAACCTGTCCTCGATGCCCTCGTTGTAGTTCACCAGCGCGGCGCGGACCATCCGTTCGGAGAGGATCCGCGTTCCCCGGTACGCCCCGCCGTTGAGCAGCGTCTGACAGAGGATCGCCAGGTCATCGACGGTGGAGAAGACGCCGGCGTGGCCCGCGACGCCGCCCAGGCTCCAGGCGTTCTCGTCGTGCACCACACCCCAGACCAAACCCCTTCCCGCGTACGCCTCGACCTCCGTCGCCGCGATCCGGTCGCGAGTCTCCGGTGCCGGGTTGAAGCCCGTGTCGCGCATCGCCAGCGGCCCGGTCACCCCGTCGTGGACCGCCTGCGCGAGCCCTTTGCCGGTCACCCGCTCGGCCAGCACGCCGAGCACGATGAGCCCGATGTCGGAGTAGACGTACTGCGCGCCGGGCTTGGTGCCGGCCGCGACCGGGGTGGCGAGCGCGGCCGTGAGCCGGGTCTCCGGCGTGGGATAGGAGCTCCAGAACGGCAGGAACGCGGGCAGCCCCGAGGTGTGGGTGAGCAGGTGCCGCACGGTGATCCGCGGCTTGCCGAACTCCGGGACGTGCTCCGCGACCGGGGCGTCCAGGTCCAGCCGGCCCTTTTCCACCTGTTGGAGTACCACGATCGTGGTGAACAGCTTCGAGATCGAGGCCAGGTCGTAGATCGTGTCGACCCGGGCCGGGATGCGTTGCTCCGGCGGCAGTTCGGCATCCGCGGCGGCGTACCGGACCGCGTCGCCGACCGCGAAACGCTGCACGACGACCCCGTTGCGCGCGGCGAGGACGGTGGCTCCCGCGTACGCCGGATGGTCCGGATGATCGGCGGTCGGCACCAGATAGGACTCCGCGATCGCGCGCATGGCGGCCACCGGCGCGGCGAGCAGCCCGGCCTGCGCGGCGGTGCCCGCGCGCAGCACGTCGTGCCGGAAAACGAGCTGGTCAGGCGTGATTTCGGGCGCGTTGACGAGGAGGCTCGCTGTCATGATCAGTGACGTCACCCTCCCCAACATCATCAACGCTCCTCAATGCCCCGACCCGTAGGATGGATGTTTCCTTCATAACTTTCAAGAGGGGTGAAGGTTATTGCCATCGAACGGTGACCCGCGTAATTTCAGGCACCATGTGGCTGCGGCTCGCTGACCGTTCGGGGGGCCAGCGTGCCGGCACGACCGCTCCGGCTCTGCGCACGGGGGTTTCCATGACGTCGGTCGCGCGGGTTCGCTTCGGGGGCGCGGGCCCGCGCGGGCGGCTCCGCCCGGTGAAGCGGGGTGCCCGGTGAAGCGGCGCGCCCTGCTCGCCGCGCCCGCCGCCATCGGCCTAATCCCGGCCAGACCCGGCGTGATGCCGCGCATCCCGGTGCGCACCGGGATGGACCGTCTCGCCGCGTCCGGATGGGATGCCGTGCGCGGCGTCCGGATCGGGGTGATCGCCAACCCGACGGCGGTCGGCCGCGACTACCGTCATCTGGTCGACCGCATGCACGCCGACGGGGTGCGCATCGGCGGGGTGTTCGGCCCCGAGCACGGTTTCCGCGGGTCGGCGCAGGCCGGCGGCAGCGAGGGCACCGGCACCGACGCGCGCACCGGGCTCACGGTGTACGACGCGTACGGCGCCACCCAGGCCACCTGGGCGTCCATGTTCGCCGCGGCCGGGGTGCGCACGGTCGTGTTCGACATCCAGGACGTCGGCGCGCGCTTCTACACCTACATCTGGACCCTGTACGACTCGATGGCGGCAGCGGCCCGGCTGGGACTGCGCTACGTCGTGCTGGATCGCCCGAACCCGGTCGGGGGTACGGCGTACGGGCCGATGATGACGGCCGGCTTCACCTCGGGTGTGGGCCGCAAGGAGATCGTGCAGCAGCACGGCATGACGGTGGGGGAACTGGCCCGGTTCTACAACGGCGAGATGGTGCCCACCGAGACCGGTCGCCCGGTGTCCCTGGAGGTCATCGCCTGCCAGGGCTGGATCGGCCGGCTGCGGGCCGGCGACATGGACCTGCCGTGGGTGCTGCCGAGCCCGAACATGCCGACGCCGGACACCGCCTTGGTCTACCCGGGGACGGGCATGTTCGAGGGCGTGGCGACACTGTCCGAGGGGCGCGGGACGACCCGCCCGTTCGAGCTGATCGGCGGCCCCGGCTTCGACTACCACTGGTGCGATCGGGTGGCCGCGGCCGGCCTGAGCGGGGTGGCGTTCCGCGAGGCGTACTTCACCCCGACGTTCGGCAAGTTCGCCGGCCAGGCCTGCGCCGGGATCGAGGTCAAGGTCACCGACCAGGCCACCTTCGACCCGATCCGTACGGCCGTGACGATGCTGGTCGAGGCCCGCAAGGTGCCGGCGTTCGCCTGGCGGGACGACGGCGGTGCGCGTCCGTTCTGGATCGACCTGCTGAGCGGCTCGGCACGCCTGCGCACGATGATCGACGCCGGGGCGCCGGCCGCCGACGTGGTGGGCTCGTGGCGCGCCGAACTGGCCGCCTTCGACGCGCGGCGGCAGCGCTATCTCCTCTACCCGCGTGGCCTCTCGTGACCTGTCAGGCGGGCGTGCACGTCCGGCCGGACCGCGGCGCCGGTGAGCCGCGCGAGGGCGAGCGCCGCCGCACCGGCCGCGCCGTCGCGTGCCGTCCGCACGGTGCCGATGTCTCGCCGCGTCAGGCCGGCGTGCACCGCGCGGGCGACCGGGCCGGGGGAGAGCAGCACGGATCCGGCCAGCACCACCGGTTGCCCGGGGTCCGGTTCGACGGTGTCGAGGGTGTGCAGCAACTTCGCGGCGGCCGCGGTGGTGATCCGGCGGGCGACCGGGTCACCCTGCTCGGCGGCGACGTCCACCCGCGGCGCGAAGCTGCCCAACGCGGCCGGTGGGCATGCGAACGCCGCGGTCAGCAGGGCCTGCGCGGTCTCCTCAGCGCTGCCGGGCCCGATCGCGAACAATTCTTTGGCCGCGTCGACGAGCACGGTCGGTGCGCCGCGGCCGTCCAGGGCGGCCAGCACCGCCCGCAGGGCCCGCACCCCGATCCACACCGCCGAGCCCTCGTCGCCGAGCAGCCAGCCGTATCCGTCGCAGCGCCTCGCCAGCTCCCCGGCGGCGAACCGGGCGGCCAGCGCACCGGTGCCGGACAGCAGCAGGACGCCGTCGGTCCCGGCGGTACCGGCCGCGAACGCGACCTCGAGATCGGTCACCGGCACGGCGTCGCCGCTCAGATCGAGGTCCCGCCACGCCACGGCGGACGCCGTACCGAAAATGGCCCGACCGGCCCCGGACGAGCCCGCCGCACCCAGAATCCCACCCGCGACCGCGCGTCTGTCGATATCGGACAGAGCTTGGCTCATCGCCGCCTTGAGGCGTTCTGCGATGTCGCCGCCGCTGCTGTTGTGGTTCGCCCCGCCCGCGGCGCCCCGGCCCACGATCGTGCCGTCCACCGTCGCGACCACGCAACGCGTCGTGGTGGCACCGGCGTCGACCCCCACCACCAACGTTCGGCTCATCATCGGGTGACCGTAACGGGTAGCGTTCGCTACCGGTAGAAATGATTGACCCCTCTTGAAGCAGCGAAGGAAAATTTCCTCCATGACTGGCCGGAGGCGCCCTGCGCCGCCTTCTCCCGCCCCGGACCGCGGCTCGTCCACCACGGTGCGAGCCCGCGGGCTCCTGCCGTCGCTGGCGCCCGCCGAGCAGCGCGTCGCGCGGGTCATCATCGACGAGGCCGCGACCGCCGCCCGCCTCACCATCAGCGACCTGGCCGAGCGCGCGAAGTCCTCGGAGACCACGGTGATCCGGTTCTGCCGGGCGATGGGCTTCGGCGGTTACTCCGAGCTACGCCTGACCCTGGCCGCCGAGGCCGGGCGGGCGCACGAGGCGACCGCTTCGGAGGCGAACGTCGGCGGCGACATCGGCGAGACCGACGACCTGGCCCAGGTGGTCAAGAAGATCGCCTTCGCCGACGCCCGCGCGGTCGAGGACACCGCGGCGCAGATCGACATCGCCGTGCTGGAACAGGTGGTCGGCCTGGTGGCCGGCGCTCGGCGGGTGGACATCTACGGCGTGGGCGCCAGCGCGTTCGTGGCCGGCGACTTCCAGCAGAAGCTGCATCGGATCGGCCGGATCGCGTACGCCTGGAGCGACCTGCACATGGCGCTCACCAGTGCGGCGCTGCTCGGCGAAGGCGATGTGGCGTTCGGCATCTCGCACACGGGCACCACATTGGACACTATCGAGGCGTTCGCCGAGGCGGGCCGGCGTGGGGCGCGCACGGTGGCGCTGACCAACTTCCCGAAGTCCCCGATTACGAAGGTCGCCGATTTCGTGCTCACCACCGCCGCGCGCGAGACGACATTCCGGTCCGGCGCGATGGCGAGCCGGCTCGCGCAGCTCACCGTCATCGACTGCGTCTTCGTCGGGGTCGCCCAGCGAACGTACGCGGAGACCCGCAAGAACTTGGAGATCACGTACGCGGCGGTGGGCGGCCGTCGCGTGGGCGGCGACAGGCGGCGTGCATGAACAAGCGAGTGAACGGCCCGGCGGCGTTCGCGGGTTCATCGGTCCGCCTGCCCCCCTCGCGCACCGAGGACCGCAACCCGCTCAGCGTCTCCATCGACCGAATGCCCACAATGGAGCTGCTGCGGCTCATCAACGCGGAGGACCGCAGCGTCCCGGCCGCGGTCGCCGTGGTGCTTCCGGCTCTCGCCGCCGCCGTCGACCTGGCGGTGCAAGCCCTGTCTGGCGGCCATCGCGTCCACTACGTCGGCGCCGGCACGTCCGGCCGGATCGCGGTGCTGGACGCGGCCGAGCTGATCCCCACCTTCGGCATCGAGGCCGGCCGCGTGGTCGCGCACCTGGCCGGCGGCACGCACGCGCTGACCAACCCGTCGGAGGACGCCGAGGACGACGAGGACGCGGGCACGGCGCTGGCCGGGCAGGTTGCCGCGGGCGATCTGGTCGTCGGCCTGACCGCCAGCGGCCGTACGCCCTATGTCCGTGCCGCCCTCACGATGGCTCGGCGGGCCGGCGCCGGCACCGTGCTGATCTCGGCGAATCCGGCCTCGCCGCTGGCCCCGCTCGCGGATGTGCACGTGGCGCCGGACACCGGCCCCGAGGTGATCACCGGCTCCACCCGGATGAAGGCGGGGACCGCGCAGAAGCTGGTGCTGAACGCCTTCTCCACGGCGACGATGGTGCGCCTGGGCCGCACCTACTCCAACCTCATGACCGACATGCAGGCGAGCAACGACAAGCTGCGGTCCCGCCAGTTACGGATCCTCGCCGAGGCGACCGGCGCCGACGTGACGACCAGCCGGGCCGCCCTGGCCGAGGCGGGCGGCGACGCGAAGCTCGCGGTGGTGATGCTGCTGGCCGGGACGTCCGCCGCCCGGGCGCGGCAGGCGCTCACCGAGGCGCACGGCCACGCGCACCGGGCGCTGAGCCGCCTAGAGGTCCTTGTGGTAGATGAGGAAGTCGCAGGGGGTGGCGAGTAGCGGCTGCAGGTGCGGGTAGCCCTCCTCGAGCCGTCCGGTGCGCACCAGGCGGTAGCCCAGGCGCGTGTACCAGGCGCGCAGGAACTCCTTGACCGGATGCTGCCACTCCCGCGGCACGAGCAGTTCCAGCTGCATCCGGGTCAGGCCCTGGTCGCGTGCCCATTGCTCGGCGAAGGCCACCAGGTCACGCCCGATGCCGGTGTTGCGCCGCCCGGGATCGGCGACGAGCATCCCGAACTCGCCGAAATCGCCGGCCTCGTCGGTCAGCCGCACGGCCCGGACCGCCCCGGCGATCCGGCCGTCGTCGTCCCGCGCGATAACGAGCTCCCCGCCCCGGATGATCGAGGTCACCTCGTCGATCGTGGTGCGCTCGGCGCCCGGAAGCCACAGGCCGGCCTCACCGTCGGCGTACACGCGGTTGATGAGGTCGGTGATCTCCTCGATGTCATCGGCGCCGGTGGCAAACGCGACCTTCATTCGTCCCCCTGGTGAACCGGATCCTCCTGAGTAACACGGGTCATTGTCCGCCCCGTTCCGCGACGTGAACCGCCTCACATGATCACTAAAGAACCGCTCTTCGCGGCCGATCGCAGAAGTAAGAGCTGCGAATCGCGAAAGAGTGACATGCGGAAGAACCTGGTTGCCGACACGGACGACGGCTTCAGTCTCATCGAGGTCCTCGTCGCGCTCACCCTCGTCATCGTCGTCATGGCGTCGGTTTCCCCGTACCTGGTCAAGAGCTTTGCCTTCGTCGCTCTCCAGCGCGGCGACCAGGTCGCGGCGCAGCTCGCCAACAGCACCCTGGAACAGGTGCGCGCGCTGAAGCCCTCGGCCCTGGTCAGTGGCCGCAGCCAGGCGGAGGCGGCGGCCCAGTTCGCCGCGGCGCCGGCGATTCCCGAGCTCGCGTCCTACCTCGCCCAGGTCACGCCCGCCTACGACCCGCACTACGCGACAAACGACGAGGAGATCACGACCGATCCGCAGCCGGTCACCGTCGACAAGACCGTATACACCCGCCGGGTTTTCGTCGGGGAGTGCGAGACCTACATCGGTGGCGCCGCCGGCGAGAAGTCCAGCTGCCTGCCCGCGGCCACCAAGGCGAGCACCGAGGACGCCTCCAAGTACCTCTCGTTCTATCGCGCCGTCGTGCTCGTCACCTGGGCGGACCGGCTCTGCCGGCAGAACGCGTGCACCTACGTCGCGTCGACGCTGATCTCGAACGGCGCCGACCCGACGTTCGACGTGAACCGGCCGTTCCCGGTGATCAACCGGCAGAACCTCGACCCGGTCTATTTCTTCATGGGCATGACGACGAGCTTCCCGATACCCGTGTACGGCGGAACGCTGCCGAACACGTGGAGCCTGCTGCCGGTGATGCCGCAGGGCCTCAGCGTGAACCAGGCCGGTCTGATCACCGGAACGCCGACCAAGCTCGGTAACACCGCGACCAAGGGAACGATCACGGACGCCACGACACCGGTGGGTCGCAGCACCACCAAGAACCTGAACTTCACCGTCGTCGCGCAGCCTGCCCTGACGCTGCCCGACGTCAAGAGCCACTGGGGGGACGCGCTGAACATCCCGGTCGTGGTGACCGGTGGCACCGGCAACCTCAAATGCACGCTCAGCGGCCAGGCCACCGGCCTGTCGCTCGCCACGACCGCCGACCCGCGGAGCTTCCTCATCACGGGCACCTACAGCGGCCCCGGCACGACGTTCACCATGTCGGTGAATTGCACCGATCACCCCGGCAGCGTCAACGATTTCCCGCTGACCGCCACGTTCCTGCAGAGCTTCTACCCGGCCCTGCAACTGGTGGCGCCGGCCAACCAGCAGGTCACGCTCGGTTCGGCGGTCAACACGACGGCGACCGCGTCCGGCGGCGACGCGAAGTTCACCTACTCGGCGACCGGCCTGCCGCTGGGCGTGAGCATCAACGCGACCACCGGGGCCATCACCGGGGTGCCGACGATTCCCGGCCGGTACGTTCCGGCGATCAAGGTCGCCGACGGTATCGGCGGCACGCTCACCAAGACCTTCGTGCTCACCGTGGGGACCACGACGTCGCTGGTCTTCACCACGCCGGCGCTCACCACGGCCGACCCGACCTCCACGGTGAACTCGCCGGCGTCGATGACCTTCAACACCAACGCCGCCCTGCTGGGCCTCACCAGCACGATGACGGCCACCGGAGTACCGACCGGCATGTCCTTCAACGCGCTCACCCGGACCATCTCCGGGACGCCGAACAAGACCGGCCAGTACAACGTCACCATGGTCGCAACGACCCTGGTCCCGCCGTCCACCAGCAACTACAACTTCATCTGGACGATCCAGTGATGCGGGGGCTGCGCCGGCGCCTGATGTCCGGCGACGACTCCGGTTACTCGCTGGTCGACATCATGGTCGCCACCGCGGTGCTGTCCGTGCTGATGGTGGCGACCATGGCGGCGGTCACCGAGATCTACTCGACGGTGACCCGCACGGTGAACACCTCGTTCGCCCGGGATCAGGTGAACAACAGCTTCCGGCGCCTGGACAAGGATCTGCGGTACGCCAACTACGTCGCGTCGCCGGTCTCCTCGGCGTCGGCGACCGGCACGGCCTACAGCATGGTGTACGCGGTGCCGCCCGCCACGGCCGCGGGGGAGACCTGCCGTGAGCTCTCCTACGACTCCGGCACCCGCGTGCTGAGCTGGCGCAAGTGGAACCCCACCGGGACCAAGCCGGCGTTGTCGCCGTTCGCCGGCAATCTGCGCCTGATCGGCGGTACGACGGCGCCGTTCACGCTGATCCCGCCGGACAGCACGGTCTACGGCTCGATCACCACCGGCGCGTCCGGCCTGGGCAAGGACTTCTCACCCGACTACTTCCAGGTCCGGGTCCAGTTCAACGCGTCCGTCGGCAAGGTGGTCCTGCCGCTGGACGTGGTCTTCACGGCTCAGAACATGTCCGGTGTCTCCCCGACGAGCAGCAGCTGCTAACCGTGAGAGGGCTCAACCACATGAACCTCAAGGACGAACGAGGCTCGCTGCCGCTGGCGCTGCTCGTGGTGACCCTGGCGCTGAGCATGTCGGCGATGCTGATGCCGGCCGTGGTCCGCCAGATCAACACGACCGAGGGCGCGGTCGACCGCAATGTGCAGCTCAACTCCGCCCAGGTCGGCCTCGACGTGCTGATGGCCCGGGTCCGGGCGGCCGCCGAGTACGACCCGAAGAAGGGCGCCGCGGGTCTGCTGGAGAACCTGCCGCCCTGTGTGATCAAGGGGAATACCGGCCCGGCCAGCAACCCGGACTCGAGCGTCTGGGACGTCACGATCACGTACTACGACGCGGACCACAACAAGCTGAACTGTCCGCTGACCAAGGTGCCGTCGACCGCGGAGCTGGTGTCGAAGGGCGCGAACGACTCGGGCGCCCGGACGCTGAGCGCGACGTACGTCTTCAGCACCAACAACACCAACATTCCCGGCGGCGCCATCCGGATCGACAGCTCCTCGATCGGCAAGCTGTGTCTGGATTCGACCTCGTCGAAACCGCTGGTGGCGGGTACCAAGGTGTGGATGCTGGCGTGCAGCGGCGGTCAGGCCCAGCAGTTCGGCTACACGCCGGAGCTGTTCCTGAAGCTGATCAACTCGGAGACGACGGCCTACGCGAACGGTCTGTGCCTGAGCCAGGGAACGGATCGGGGCGGCAGCACCCCCCTCTACGTCACGTTCCAGCCGTGCCCCGATCCGAGCGCGATCGACTCGTCGCAATGCGGGTCGTCGTGCCAATACCAGTTCCAGTGGGCTCTCGACGGCAGCAGCCGATTCCGGTCGACCGACATCAAGAAGCAGACGACCGAGAGCTACTGCATGACGATGCAGTCGCCGAACACCTCGAAAAGCTACGTCGTCGTCAGCAACAAGGCCTGCAGCGGTGACGGCACGAACGTCATCTGGCGCTCGGACCCGAGCGTGGGCGCCGGGATGGCCGGCGACGACACCAATCAACTGGTCAACTACGCCCAGTTCAGCCGGTGCCTGGACGTCACCAACCAGAGCGTGAGCTCCACCTACATGATCGCCTGGTTCTGCAAGCAGGCCCCGGACAAGGGCATCGACTGGAACCAGATGTGGCAGCACACGCCGCCGGTGGATCCGGCCGTCTCGTCCACCGACATCATCACCATCAAGAAGTCCAACAGCCGTTACTGCCTCAAATCACCGCTGAGCACGGCGTCCAACGCGTACACGACGGTGGTGTCGTGCCCCGAGGGCAGCGACACGAGCGCCAAGGAGCTGCAGTGGACGATTTACCACAACACCGGCTCGTACGCGACGAGCTATCGCGTCGTGGACGGGAACGGTTATTGCCTGTCGCCGACCGACCTCAACGCCACTCCGAAAGACACTCACTCGGACGGTACGAGCAAGGTGAAAGTGGACGTGTGCAGCAGTTCGGAGCTGCAGAAGTGGAACGCGCCGGCCAACCTCAAGCTGCCGACGCCGCTTACCAACATCGTGGAGAATTGAGCTGCGGAGCTGCTAAATCGTTCCGCGGTTGCGTATTCACCTATGCCGCAGCGCCTCGTCCAGCGAAGCGCTGCGGCACCGGCCAGTCACCCGACGGTGGCAAGTTGACTTTGCGTAAACACTTCCCATCGTTGCGTGCCTGTCGGTAGGCTCTGCACTCACCAAACCGCTAGCTGATATCGAATTCGCCGTCCTTGGCGGAATCCACGAAGGCGGTCCACTCCGCTTTCGTGAACGTGAGAGTAGGGCCCGACCGGTCTTTGCTGTCCCGGACGGCGACCCCTGTGTCGAGGAAGGCGACCTCGACACAGTTGTTACCGCCATTCCCGTTGCTGCGGCTGGCCTTCTTCCAGACCGCACCGTCGAGATGGTGCGTGAGCAACCCAAGCACCCCCCTTCAATATGCGGCTGTCTCGGGAGACCTAAGCGCTGAGCAGACTCTCGATCATCTTGATCGTCACGCGACGATCGAGGGCCATGCCGCTCAATCGCTCGAACTCTTCTCGGTAACGGGCAACCTCCGAAGGTTGCTCTTCGTAGAAGTCTCCCGCAAGACCTTCAAGATAGACAACATCCAAATGGGTGGTCTCGCGGAACTCCAAAAGCGCAGCTGATCCGCCCATGAACGTATGCTCACCGGCACTGAACGGCAAAATCTGCAGCGTCACATTGGGTAATTGAGCGATCTCGATTAGATGTCGTAGTTGGCCGGCCATCACTTCACGACCGCCGACGGTGCGCCGGACCACCGATTCGTCGACGAGAGCCACCAGTTCGAGGGGCCTCGAACCGGTGAGCCTGGCCTGCCGGGTGAGCCGCAGGTTGATCCGCCGGTCCACATCGCGCGGTGGATCGGTGGAGCGACCGGCCTCGATCAGAGCGCGCATGTACGCCTTGGTCTGCAGCAGGCCGGGCACGATGATCGGCTCCCACGTGCGCATCGCGGCCGCGCTCGCCTCGAGCCCCACGAAGTTGCCGGGGCGCATGATGTCTCGGAAGTCGGTCCACCAGGTGCGTTCCTTGGACAGGCGGGCCAGCTCGACGAGGGCCTCGCGGTACGCCTGATCGTCCACGCCGTACAGGGTCAGAAGGTCTTTGACGTCGCGAGGTGTCACCGCGACGCGTGCGGTCTCGATCCGCGTCACCTTCGCCGCGTGCCACTCGAAATGCCGTGACACATTTTCTTGAGTCAATCCAGCTGACTCGCGGCACCGTTTCAGCTCGGCGCCCAGGCGGCGGCGTCGCAGCGTGGGGCCCTCATCAATGGACACCTGGATCCCCTCTGTCCTGAGGAAACCGATATTACGACCGGCCATCCTCATGATCCAAGCAGGACAGAAAGCCTGAACAAGAAGTCTAGTACTTCTTGTATTGACCTTGCTGTCGGGTACATGATGCTGCCGACATCAAGAGTAAGGGCTCTACGTACAGAGAGTGATCCTCACGGGTCTAAGGGGCGTGGCGGCGTGTTGGCTGACCAGTACTTCCTGATCGCACACGAGGACCGCACCGGCCGGTCTCGTCTGCACCCGCGCGCGACCGGCTTAGGGCTGGCCGCCGCGTTGCTGGGCGAACTCATCCTGGAGGGCCGGATCGGCATCGCCGACGGCGACCTTCTCCTCCTGGACAGGCATCCGCCGACGGACGCGCTCGCACACGACATCTTGGACCTTCTCGTCGCCCAGCCGCGGCACCGCGACGTGCGCACGTGGCTGGCCTTTCTCTCCCAGGACGCGGCGGCGCGGGTGGGTGAGCGGCTGAGCCGGCTCGGCGCGGTCGAGCCGGTGACCCGCCGCCGCATGCTCAGTACGGAGACCTTATATATGCCGAACAGTCCGGAGCAGCGCAACGCCGCCGCGTGGGCCCCCGCCCGGCTGGCGAATCTGCTGGTCCGCGGCATCGGCATGAGCATCAGCGATCGCGTGCTGATCGGCCTGGTGGCCGCCACCGGGCTGACCCGGCACGTGCTCTACGACTTCGAGATGCATCGGCACGCGTTCCAATCGCTGCCGAGCGCGGTCGGGTCGCTCCCGAGCGACCTGCGTGAACTCATCGAATACACCGAGGCCTCGGTTGGCTCGGTCCTTACCGTCGGCCGGCGGTGAGCGCCAACGGGCGCCATCACCTCCGGTCAAATAACTCTGATCATTGGGCCGGGAGGATGTTGATGGCGCAAATGGGACCCGCTGAGCCGGATCTGGTGGATCGGTCGCTCGCCAAGAACAGGCTGGGCGTGCCGTCCGTCGTGTTCTTCGGCGTTGCGGGTGCGGCTCCGCTGACGGTGATCATCGGATCGATTTCCGTGATTTACGCGATCATCGGAAGCACGGCAGTCCCGATCACGTACATCGTGGTCG
Organism: Actinoplanes sp. TBRC 11911; assembly: GCF_012933445.1. Classification (GTDB taxonomy): domain Bacteria; phylum Actinomycetota; class Actinomycetes; order Mycobacteriales; family Micromonosporaceae; genus Actinoplanes. Next base: position 159,363 of record NZ_JABBNC010000012.1, on the reverse strand, counting down.
CCGGGATCCTGTCGCTGTTCACAGTCGGTTTCGTCGCGATGAGCCGACATATCGTGAACTCGGGGGCCTTCTATTCGTACATCAGTCAGGGTCTCGGCCGGGTGGTCGGAGTGGGCGCGGCGTTCGTGGCCCTCCCCGCGTACTCGCTGATGCAGATCGGACTGTTCGGGCTGTTCGGCAGCGCCGCCAGCGGCATTCTCGCCAACCTGGGCTTCAAGGTGCCCTGGTATGCCTGCGCCCTCGTCGCCTGGGCCCTGGTGACCGTCCTGGGCCTGCTGTGGGTGGACCTGAGCGGCAAGGTGCTCGCCGTACTGCTGGTCGCCGAGATCAGCATCGTGCTCATCTACGACCTGGTGATGGTGGCCAACCCCGCGGACGGCCACGTGTCGTTCTCGACCTTCTCGCCGGCGCCGCTGGTCACCCCCGTCGTCGGGTCACTATTGGTGCTCGCGATCGCCGGGTTCGTCGGGTTCGAGGCCACCGTGGTTCTCTCCGAGGAGGCGAAGGACCCGAAGCGGACCATCGCGCGGGCCACGCACATCGCCGTCCTGCTCGCCGGTGTCCTGTGTGGTCTGTCGGCGTGGGCCATGTCGGTGAGCACCGGCCCGGACCGGATCGCGTCGGTCGCCGCCGAGCATCGCACCGACCTGGTCTTCGCGCTGGTCTCGCCGCACCTGCCGCGGGTGCTGGTCGACCTCGGCTACGTACTGTTCCTGACCAGCGTGTTCGCCGCCCTGCTCGCCTTCCACGCGGCGGTGGCGCGATACCAGTTCGCGCTGGGACGCGAAGGTGTGCTGCCGGCCGCGTGGGGACGGGCGCATCCCCGTACCGGAGCGCCGTTGCTCGGCTCGGTGACACAGAGCGTGTTGGCCGCCGCCGTACTCAGCGCATACGCCGTCGCGGGCGCGGAACCCCTCGTGTACGTGTTCGCGTGGCTGACCACGATCGGCGGCCTGGGCGTCCTCATCCTGATGTGGGCGGCGTCGGCCGCGGTGATCGCGTTCTTCGTGCGTAATCGCCGAAGAGAGAGCGTGTGGAAGGCGTACATCGCGCCGTTCCTGGCATTCCTGCTGCTCACCGTCGTGCTCGCGGCGACCGTCATCGGCTTCGGGGAACTGCTGCAGGTCAGCGGGAGCTCCGCGTTCCAATGGCTCATCCCGGTCCTGTATCTCGCCGTGGCGGGCGTGGGATTCGTCTGGGCACTCGTCATGCGCGCGGCCCGTCCGGAGGTGTACGCGGCGATTGGGCGCGGCGCCGAGGGCCGTGTGAGCAACCTGCTGGAGAACCAGATTCTCAAGTCCTTGCACGCCGATCCCGTGGGCGCGCGGAGCTATCCGTACTGAGGGGAGGAAGAGTCGATGACGTACGCCATTCAGGACCTGGTGATTCGCAATGTCACCCCGTTCGACAATGCCGAGATCACCAATCTCGTCGCCGAGGCGATGTGGGACGGTCCGGTCGCCCGATGGCTGCACCCCGATGACGTCGTACGCCTGCGGGACACTCCCCGGTATTTCGAGATCTTCGTGGAATACGCCGTTCAATGCGGGGAGGTCTATGCGACAGCCGATGCCGAAACGGGCCGGCTCACCGGGGTCGGGCTCTGGTTCCCGTTGACCTCACCGATTCCGGCGCCCGCGGATTACGAGGGGCGGCTCAAGGAAGTAGCCGGCGAGGCGTACGACCGCGCCTGTCAGCTGGACGCGGCGATCGAGGCGCACCACCCCATGGAGCCCCATCATTACCTGGCGTTCTTGGCCGTTCATCCGGCCGACCAGGGCCATGGTGTGGGCAGTGCGTTACTCGACCGCCATCATGCCCGGCTGGACGCGGCCGGCCTGCCGGCTTACCTGGAGGCCAACCACCCACGTAACCGTGACCTTTACCAACGACACGGATACCAGGTCCGGTCCGTGATCGAGCTACCCGACGGGCCCACGCTCTGGACGATGTGGAGGCCGCCTATGGGCTGACGTCGGTCAGATCTCTACGCGGCTGCGGGGAACTCGTACAGCCAGTAGGACTGCTGGTCGACTCGGTTGAACCGCATGGTATCCGAAAGCCGGCTGACCATGAGCCGGAATATGCGAGACATGCGGCGGACGTCATCGTTGTAGGTGCAGATGTCCAGGCCGACCACCCCGTTCTGGGCGGAGGCCACCAGGTACATCTGCTCGACGAGCAGGGAGAACACCTCTCGTCCCTGGGCCTGCGGATCGACGGCCACGAAGCCGATATACCAGATCCTCTTGGACGCGTAGTGCTCGGGCCAGTGGCGCTCGAAGTAGGGCGGAGAGATCAGAGGAACCGCCTCGAGTTCGTTGGTGTACGTGGCGATCCCGCACAAGGTGCCGTCGTCATCCAAGGCGAGGTACTTGTGCACGCGAGAGTCGCGCAGCACTTCGTCGAGCTCGTCGCGGTACATGAGATGCCGTTGCACGGCCATCGTGTTCAGGTCCTCAAAAGCGTCCTGATAGAGCTTCCACACGGCTTCGTGCAGCTCTTCGTCGGTGATCTGATCGATGACTTTGATTAGCATGCTCGGCTCCCCCGCAGGCCGCCGCCAGGTCGGCCCGCTTCATCGCACTCATGTTGATCGATGATGGTGACCAACAGAGTACGAAGGGTGACCGTGCGATGACAATGCGTGTCCGCCGATTGGATGTGCCAAATCGGATCGGCGGGGTCTCGCGTGCACGTGAAGCGTGCAAGTTGCGGCGTTGGGTTTGCAAGTTGCACGGTATCGAGGCAAATCAACGCCGATCTACCCTGCCTTCGGTCCCCAGCGAAGGCAACAAGCCGGATCACGTAGGCCGTTCGGAGTTTCGCAGTTTCTGCACAAACCGGCCTTCGCTCGGCCTTCGTGATCGCCGGATTGGCCTTTCCGGCCGGTCGGCCCGCCGCGTTGGCGGCCGTTCCACCCGGTCGAAATCGGTCGATTCGGCCGACAGTCTCATGCGATCAAGGAGGTGCCCCGACTTTCCGATCAAGCCGCATTGTGTGTTGTCCGTGGCCGCTGCCCCGGTCGCTGGACACCCAAGGAGGCGCGCCCCAGGCGATAGCTGACACCGGCCGTTGGTGTCGCTTGGGAGCGCGCCTTCCAGCATGCGGCCGGCGCCGGAACCGCTTGACGGCGGCGCCCACCGCTTGACGGCGGCGCCCACCGCTTGACGGCGCCCGCTTCGCGTTGATCGTCGTCAGATGATGTTGCGCAGCAGGACGATCACGAAGAACACGACGATGTAGGCCAGGTCGATCGAGGTGCCGCCCAGGCGCAGTGGGGGAATGACCCGTCGGACGGGTCGGATGACCGGCTCGGTGATCGCGGTGACGCCGGCGGTGAGCCGGGCCCGGAACGAACCGGACGACGAAGGCCCGACGAGAGCCACGCTCCAACTCAAGATCGCGCGAACGACGAGCAGGAGCTGGAACAGCAACAGCCCGAAACTCACCAGCGCGAGCAGCGGACCCATGGGGACCTCCAGTTACCGGACGGGATAAGGCTTTAACTGTGCGTCGCTTGGCTGTAACAACGCTGAGTGCCCGCTGTGCTCTGGCTGGTCACCGTGAGCTTAAATTCCGCTGCTGATGGCCTGGATGAGGCGGGGCATGCGGACAACCCCGACGTATCGGCCGTTGTCGTCGGTGCACAGCAGCGGCCGTGTCCAGTCCGGGCGGGTCACGGCGCGCGCGGCGGCGTCGGCCGGTCGCGTACCCACGTTGACCTTCATGTCCGGGATGACGAGGGGGATGGGCGACGTGCGGTCGTCGATCGCCGCGATCGGGCGCTGGTAGTCGTCGCAGAGCACCACCAGGTCGACCGTCGGATCGGCGAAGGCCGCGTACGCGTCGCCGACGTCGGTGACCGTGGCCGAGCGCTCGAGCAGGGGGCGCAGGCCGCTCCGGTCGCGGTTCACCGACTGCATGGTGAGCAGGTGCCCGGCCTCGTCGGTGATGGGCGCCCACGGTCCGGCCGGCCTGCTGAGGTGATAGCCCTGGGCCAGCGGAACCTGCAGCGCGGCCAGCGCCTCCAGTTCGCCGGCGCGTTCGATGCCCTCGGCCAGCAGCCAGGCGTCGATGCGGCCGGCGAAGGTGCCGACCATCTCGACGAGGGCGCGTTTCGCCTCGTCCTGGTCGACGTCCTGCACCAGCGCCCGATCCAGCTTGATCATGGACGGGCGCAAGGTGAGCAGGTGGGTGAGTCCCGCGTAGCCGGATCCGGCGTCGTCGACGGCGATCAGCGCACCCGCCGCCCGGAGCCGGTTCAGGTCGGGCTCCAGCGCGGTGTAGTCGTCGACGGCGAAGTGCTCGGTCAGCTCCACGACGAGTCCGCGCAGGTCACCCTCGTCGGCCCAGACCTTGCGGATGGCCGGGTGATCGAGCACCTCGGGGCCCACGTTGACGGTGAGGAAACAGTTGCGCGGCAGGCCACCGCGTTCGGCGAGAGCCTTCCGCAGGGCCGTGGCCTGCAGGTCGGCGCCGCGCCCGTGCCGGCCCGCGGCGCCGAACCACAGCTCGGGATTCGAGACCGGGTAACCCTCGAAACGGGTGAGCGCCTCGTAGCCGACCACCACGCCCCGGGCGAGGTCGACGATCGGCTGGTAGACGGCACTCACCCCGGCCCCGTCGATGGCCGACTCGAGCAGAGCCGGCCAGTCGAGCCCGTCGGTGACCTCGGTCGTCATCGCGCTCAGCGGCTGACGATGGCGGCCCGCACCGCGTCGACCACGTCGGCCGGCACGGAGTGCATGTGGTGTGACTCGGCGGCGTGCTCGGCGACCGCGGCCAGGATGTCATCCTCGGAGTCGCGGGCCCAGTGGGCGTCGCAGCCGGGAACGACGTCACCGCAGGAGAAGAACTTCATCGCGTCTACCAAACCCTTCTGATCAGATGCTGTCGTGCGTCTTGATCGGCGCGGCGTCCGGAACCTTGAGGCATTCGGCGGGCTCGGCAATGGGATAGCGTGCAATTCATGACGGATAGTGATCTAGCAGCGACCGTCCGCACCGGGTATGCGTTCACCGGACCGGTGCTCGAGCTGGGTGCCCTGGTGACCGGGCCGACCTGCGACCCCACCGCGCGGGTCCGGATCCCGCTACCCATGGTCACCCGGCACGGCCTGGTGGCCGGGGCGACCGGCACCGGCAAGACGAAGACGCTGCAGGGCCTAGCCGAACAGCTGTCCGCGGCCGGGGTGCCGGTGTTCCTCGCCGACATCAAGGGCGACCTGTCCGGCATGGCCGCCCCCGGCGTCCCCAACGACAAGATCACCGCCCGGGCGACCGAGATCGGCGAACAGTGGCAGCCGGCCGCGTTCCCGGTCGAGTTCTTCGCGCTCGGGGGCCATGGGACGGGTGTGCCGGTGCGCGCCACGATCACATCGTTCGGCCCGACCCTGCTGTCGAAGGTGCTGGGCCTCAACGACGTACAGGAATCGTCTCTGGGCCTGGTCTTTCATTTCGCCGACAAGAACGCTTTGCCGCTGCTCGACCTCGCCGACCTGCGTGCGGTGATCCAGCACCTCACGTCCCCGGACGGTGCCGGCGAGCTGGCTTCGCTGGGCGGATTGTCCAAGGCCACGGCCGGCGTGATTCTGCGAGAATTGATCGCGTTCGCCGACCAGGGTGCCGAGGATTTCTTCGGCGAGACCGAGTTCGACACCAGGGACTTTCTGCGTACGACGTCATCGGGCGCCGGGGTGGTCAGCATTCTCGAGCTGCCCAGTCTGCAGAGCCGGCCGGAGCTGTTCGCGACGTTCCTCATGTGGTTCCTGGCCGACCTGTTCCAGGATTTGCCCGAGGTCGGCGACGTGGACAAGCCCAAGCTGGTCTTCTTCTTCGACGAGGCGCACCTGCTGTTCCGCGACGCGTCGAAGGAGTTCCTGCAGGCGGTCACCCAGACCGTACGGCTGATCCGCTCCAAGGGCGTCGGCATCTTCTTCGTCACCCAGACCCCGAAGGACGTGCCCGCCGACGTGCTCGCCCAGCTGGGCAACCGGGTGCAGCACGCGCTGCGCGCCTATACGCCGGAGGACGCGAAGGCGCTGAAGGCCACGGTGTCGACCTTCCCCAAATCGCCGTACGACCTGGAGGAGGTCCTGACCCAGCTCGGCACCGGCGAGGCCATCATCACGGTGCTCTCCGAGCGCGGCGCACCGACGCCGGTCGCCTGGACCCGCCTGCCGCCCCCGAGATCCCTGATGGCCCAGGCCGACGCGGCCTTGGTGGACGGCATCGTGGCGGCGTCCCCGTTGACACCCAAGTACGGCCCGCGCATAGACCGCGAGTCGGCCTACGAGATCCTGCTCCGCAAGGTGGCGGTCCCCCCACCCGCAGCAGCGCCCCCAGCACCCCGGCCCGCACCACCCCCCAAGCCCGCGCCGGCGCCGGCGCCGGCGCCGGAAAAGTCTTTCTTGGAGAAGGCCTTGGCCAGCCCCACAGTCCGCAACACGTTACGAACCGCCGCCACAGCCGCAGGCCGAGAGATAGTCCGCTCAATCTTCGGCACAGCCCGCCGCCGCCGTTAGCCCGGAACCCCGCCGGAAATGTCGGATAGAAGCCACTTAGCGACAACCGTAGGTGCCCCCGGCAACCGTGGGTGTCCCTGGCAGCCGTAGTTGTCCCGCCAACCGCAACCATCGCATCGCGCGCTTGAGGAGCCTTTCCGCGTCCACAAGCCCCGGCGAGCCGCAAGGCGAGACGTTCCCCCAACCGTTACCACCGCAACGTGGGGTTTCCGGGGCTCGGCCCCGGAGCAGAAATGACGAGCGCCCCGGTCCGCGCTCTCCGCGGACAGGGGCGTCCTAAGCTCGTGGGCGATACTGGGATCGAACCAGTGACCTCTTCCGTGTCAAGGAAGCGCGCTCCCGCTGCGCCAATCGCCCAAAGTCCACTTGTCTTGCGAGGTGGAGACGGGATTTGAACCCGTGTACACGGCTTTGCAGGCCGTTGCCTCGCCTCTCGGCCACTCCACCGAGTTGGCCCCGCACGTAACCTGTGAAGGCCCCTCTCCGAGCGGACGACGGGATTCGAACCCGCGACCCTCACCTTGGCAAGGTGATGCGCTACCAGCTGCGCTACGTCCGCGTTGCCGCCCGGCTTCCCTGGCGACGGAAGAAACATTAGCGGGTTGCTCGTCGCCTTGCCAAACCGGGGTCCCCCGGCGCGTCGCGTCCCGAGCGCGACCAGGCAGTTTCCGAGTTATCCACAGCCCGGAAAACATTTCAGCGCCGCTCCGGCCCCACAGTGTTGGATGAACGCATGGAGTTCCGGCAGATCACCGCCGCCGAGCGCACGGCGACCATGTTCCCTCTTCAGTCGTATGCCTTCATGCCGTCACCGTGGCCCGACGAAGACGAAGCGACCTATGCCGGGCGCATGCGCTTCTTCGAGACGACGGTCAACTTGATCGCCGAGGAGGAGGGTCGCGCGCTGGCCGGCGTCGCCGCGCTGCGGATGCAGCAGAACGTGCGGGGCATGGTCCACGACATGGCGGGCGTCGCGTCGGTGTCCTCACATCCGTCGGCCCGGCGCCAGGGCCTGGTGCGCGGGTTGCTCGAGCGGCTGCTGAGGCAGATGCGCGAGGAGGGCTGTGCGGTCACCGCTCTCTATCCGTTCCGTTCGAGCTTCTACGCCCGCTTCGGATATGTGGGCATCCCGCGACACCGCATCGCCACGTTCAAGCCCGAGGGGCTGGCGCATCTGGTGCGCGCCGACCTGCCCGGCGAGGTCGAGCGCCTGCCGATGCGTGACGCTTTCGACGAGTGGGACAAATTGACCCGCCGCCTGCTCACCGAGAGGCATGGCTTCGCGGTGTACGACGAGACGCGCACCGCCGAGTTCCGCGACGACAAGAGGTGGGTGGCGATCGCGCGGTCCGGCGGCGAGGTGGTGGGCGCCTTGCGCTACCGCATCGATCAATACGGTGGTGACCTCGTCGCGTCCGATCTGCTCTATTCGGGTCCGATGGGCCGGGCGCTGATCCTGCAATACCTCGCCCGCCACGTCGACCAGGTCGGCCGCGTCGTGATGCTGCTGAGCTCCGACGAGGTCCCCGAGCTGTGGGGCACCGATTTCGAGGTGACGACCGAGGGCCGCGTCTCGTTCCCGCGAAACGGCAGCCCGATGGTGCGGGCTTTGAACATGACAGCCCTCAGCGGTACGCCCGTGGGCAGCGGAGCGGTCACGATCCACATCCCCGACGACGAGTTCATCGGCGGCACGTGGCATTTGTCCGGCGACGACGGCCGGCTCTCGGTCGCCAAGGGGAGCGCGACCCCGCAGGCAACGCTGACAGCGGCCGGGTTCAGCGCGCTCCTCTACGGCGTGCTCGACCCGGTCGAGGTCGTCACGCGGGGCTTGGGCGAGCTGACAAACGAGGGGGTCCAGCCACTGACGACGTTGTTCCCACGCCAGATGCCGTACATCTTCGCCGACTTCTGAGTGGTGGACGAGCCGGGGCCGGGAGCGAGGTGAGGGCGGCGCGATTATCCAAACGGGACCGGGCGGGGCTCGGTCACTGACGAGGGTGGGGTGGGATGTAGCCGAGTTCTATCGCGCGGCGGGTCAGGTCGGCCTTGTTGCCTACGCCCAGCTTTGCCCGGATGCGTTTGACGTAGGTGTTGACCGTTGCCTCGGAAAGGCCCATCCGGCGGCCTATCTGGCCGTGCGTCAGGCCCTGCACCAGCCAACGCAGGGCCTCGACCTCGCGGGTCGCCAGGTGCGGGGTGACGCGGCTCTCCGGGAACACGTCGGTCAGCAGGCTGGTCGAGATGTGTACGCCGCCGTGGCGGGCGGCCTCCACCGCGATCAGCAGCTCCGTCGTGGCGGATTCGCGGGTCAGCAGTGCCCGGACCCCGTAGCGCAGGGCGGCGGGCAGATTGACCGGATTGTTCGGTGGGCAGAGCACCACCGTGCTGGCCAGGGGTGGCAGGCGCGACCAGAAGCCCTCGGCGATGCGGCCGCGCTCCCGGTCGTCCAGGTCGAGGACGAGCACGGTGGGCGGCCGGCTCGGGTCGAGGGACGCCAGGTCGGGTGCCTCTTGGCTCACGTCCAGGTCCGGCACCGTGCTGAGGGTGCGCGACAGGCCGGCTCGGATGATGACACTGGACGAGACGACCGCGACCGTGTCGACGGCTTTGACCAACTGTTCTGGCTCCTCGGCGATCGTGGAGTGTCCGGAGACATCGCTGCTCCACGATGGTCCGGGGCCGGAGAAAGCGACCCAGGAAAGTCCCTGGCGTTTGTCCCTGGGGTAGGACATCCCGTGTGGGTCTGGTTCGTCAGTCGCACGAGTGGGACGCCGTCCGTCGCGCGGAAAGCCGACAGGGGCGGCCCGGCTCGATTGCCGTGACCGCCCCTGTGCGAGAAATCAGATTCGACCGAAGTCCTGGGTCCAGTAGGGCGCGCTGCCCTTCATGACCACGCCCACGCCGACGGCGATGCTGGAGCAGTTCAGGATGTTGGCGCGGTGGCCCGAGCTGTTCATCCAGCCGGTGACGACCTCCTGCGGCGTGCGGTAGCCCCAGGCGATGTTCTCGGCGGACGCACCGTTCTTCGGGTAACCGGCGGCGACCTCACGAGCGACGAAGTTGCTGCCGTTCGAGCCGGTGTGGCTGAAGAAGTTGGCCTGGATCATGTCGGCGCTGTGCGCGCGGGCGGCCTTCACCAGGCGGTCGTCGATGCGCAGGGCCGGGCAGCCCTTCTTGGCACGCTCGGCGTTGGTCAGCTTGACGACCTCGACCTCATACGCTGCCGTGTCGACCGCAGCGGTCTTCTTCGGCGTCCCACTGGTGGCCGCGAGCGCCGGGGTGGCGGCGAACAGAGGCGCGGCGACGATGGCGGCGGCGAGGACGGCCTTACGGACGAAGCGGTTCACGTGGTCTCCTTCGGTGTTGGGTACGGGATACCGATCGGGGCGCCCCGCGTCCCCGCTGAGCCCGTGAACCGCTTCGCACCGCACCGGACCCGACCGGCTACCGCCGGGGGCCACTTGGAAACCGACCGGATACCGCCACGACCGATCCGGAAACCAATCGGCCCGGCTCCGAGCCCGATCAGTCCGGCGCAAAACCGGGCGCCCGCAGGCCGGGAGGCACCGCACGGCCCGGGCGGCAACCGATTGGCTACCGGCGGGGCTCGATCAGGCCCGACTCGTAGGCGAAGACGACCAGCTGGGCCCGGTCGCGCGCGCCCAGCTTCGTCATCGCGCGGCTCACGTGGGTCTTGGCCGTGGCCGGGCTGATCACCATGTCGGCGGCGATCTCGTCGTTCGACAGCCCGCGCGCGGCCAGCGCCACCACCTCGCGCTCCCGGTTGGTCAGCAGTTCCAGGGCGGTGCCCAGCGAGCCGCGCGGCGGGCGGCTGACGAACTCACCGATCAAGCGCTGCGTGATCGCGGGGGAGAGCAGGGCGTCGCCGCGGGCCGCCACCCGTACGCCGTGGATCAGGTCGGCGGGTTCGGTGTCCTTGACCAGGAAGCCGCTCGCCCCGGCCCGCAGCGCCGCGTAGACGTACTCATCCAGCCCGTAGTTCGTCAGCATCACCACCCGCACCGCTGACAACTGCGGGTCGGAGGCGATGCGGCGGGTCGCCTCGATGCCGTCCAGCACCGGCATCTGAATGTCGATGAGCGCGACGTCGGGATTGTGCTCGAAGGCGAGGGCAACCGCTTCGCTACCGTTCGCGCCCTCGGCGACCACCTCGATGTCGTCCTCGGCGCGCAACAGCGCCCGGAACCCGGCCCGGATCAGGGCCTGGTCGTCGGCGAGCAGCACCCGGATCATGCCGGCTCCACGTGCAGGGCGAGTGGCAGCCGGGCGTGCACACGGAAGCCGCCCTCGTCGCCCGGTCCGGTGTGGAGGGTGCCGCCCAAGGCGGTGACGCGCTCCCGCATGCCGGTCAGCCCGACCCCGGGGGCGGTGCCGTGCTCCTGGGGCCCGTGACCGTCGTCCTCGACGCGTACGGTCAATTGGTCCTGGTCGTAGGAGAGCGTGACCGACGCGCTGACCTCGGGCCCCGCGTGCCGGGTGATGTTGGTGAGGGCCTCCTGGATGATCCGGTACGCGGTGCGGTCGACCGGGGCGGGCAGCGCGCGCGGCTCGCCGTCGACGTCCATCCGCACCGGCAGACCGGCCCGCCGCGCGCCGTCCACGAGGCGCTCCACCAGGGCGAGCCCGCTGCCGATGTCGTCGTCGCGCAGCAGCTCCAGCGTCGCCCGCAGCTCGCGCATCGCGTCGCCGCTGGCCTCCTGGATCGCGAGCAGCGCTTCCGGCACCGGCTCGTCGCGCTTGCGGGTCAGGTGGATCGCCACGCCCGCCTGCACTTTGATGATCGAGATGCTGTGGGTCAGCGAGTCGTGCAGCTCGCGCGCGATGCGCAGGCGTTCCTCGTCGGCCCGGCGGCGGGCAGTCTCCTCCCGCGTACGCTCGGCTTCGTCTGCTCGACGCTCGACCTGCTCCAGGTAGGCCTGGTTTTTGCGGACCAGCTCGCCGGCCACGACCGCGGCGAGCAACCAGCCGATCAGCAGGGTCCATCGTTGCGTCGTCTCCGGCGAGAACACCTGCGTGCCGAGGCCGCCCACGACGGTCACCGCGATCGCCGCGCCCGCGATGAGGCGATGGCCGGCCCGGACCACCGTGTAGATCGCGAAGAGCTGCGGGAGCAGCGGGCCGATGCCCGGGTAGCCGGGCGCCGCGTAGGCGAGCATGCCGGCGCTCGTGAGGATCAGCACCGGGATCGGCCAGCGGGTGACGACCGCGGTGGCGGCGGAACTGATGATCAGGATCGCGTACCCGGCGAAGTCCATCGCGCGCTCACCAGGGGGCGCGGTCGCGGCGCCGGCCACCACGACGATGGCGAGCACGGCGGCCGCCAACGGGTCACGCCACGCCGGAGGAGCCATGCCGGGAACGGTAATCGACGGACGCCTCTTCCGTCATCGCCTCCTGGTCGTAGTGGCGGCGTACGACCAGGGTTGTAGCGATACTTCGGAGGGCTCGGATCCAAGAGTCATCCCTGGCCGGATGCCCGTGCCCCGGCCGGAGCGCGAAGGTGACGGGCATGTCCAGATCCTGGCCCCGGTTGCTCACCCGCGGCACCACGGCGGTGCTCGCGGTCCAAGTCCTCCTCCAGCCGGTCCTGGCCGGCGGCTTCCTCAGCGGGCACTACGACCTGCTCCGGATGCACATGATCAACGGAATGACGATGATCGTGGTCGCTCTCGTGCAAGGCGTCGCCGCGGTGTTCCTCTATCGCGCCGGTGCACCCCGATCGGTGCTGACGCACGGGTTCATGGTGCCGCTCGCGATCGCGGCGACGGCGGTGCTCGGCGAGTTTCGCCTGCTCATCCTGCACGTGCCGATCGGCGTGCTGATGGTGATCGGCATCCTGCAGATGGCTTCCGAGGTCTGGCGTAAGGAGAAGACCCCGCAGGTCGAGGCGCGCAAGGAAGAGGTGCCGGTATGAAGCGCCGCAGCATCCTGCGGGTGGGTGGGGCGGCGGTCGCGCTGGGCGCGGGCATTCCGCTCGGTGCCCGGCTGCTCGCTCCGGCACAACCTGGGCGGCTGCTGCGCAGCACGGCCCCCGCACCCCCGCGTTTTCGCACGCCGCTGCCGATTCCTCCGGTGCTTTCCCCGGTACGCGTCGACGCCTCCACCGACCACTACGAGATCACTCAGCGGCCGGCCCTGCTCGAGATCCTTCCCGGGCTGCGGACGGCGGCCTGGACGTACGGCGGGAGCTTCCCCGGTCCGACGATCGTCTCGCACTCCGGTCGGAGGACGGTCGTACGACATCGCAACGAGCTGCCCTACCCCGTGGTCGTACACCTGCACGGCGGGCACACGCCGGCGGCCAGCGACGGGTACCCGATGGACATGGTGATGCCGCGGATGCCGGGGATGGATCACGCGCGCGACTACGAGTATCCGATGAACCAGCGGGCCGCGACGCTCTGGTACCACGACCACTCGATGGGGCGTACGGGAGGGAATGTCTGGCGGGGTTTGGCAGGCTTTCATCTGGTGCGTGACGACGAGGAAGAGGCGTTGCCACTGCCCACGGGTGATCGCGACATCCCGTTGATGATCACCGATCGATCGTTCGGCGAGGATGGCTCGATGGCGTATCCGGACATGCACGACGGCTTCATGAACGGGGTGCTGGGTGACGTCATCCTGGTCAACGGCGCGCCGTGGCCGGTGCTGCGCGTGGATCCGGTGCGGTATCGGTTGCGGCTGCTCAACGCGTCGAACGCCCGGCGGTATCGGCTGCGGCTCGATCCGCAACCGTCCGGGGGTGGAGCTCTGGTGCAGATCGGCAGCGACGGCGGGCTGCTGGAGCGGCCGGTGGCGCACGATGTGCTGGAAGTGGCGCCCGCGGAACGGTTCGACGTGGTGGTCGACTTCGGGCGGTATCGACCGGGGACACGGGTGCGGCTGGTCAACACGTTGGGTGACGGTGGTGCCGGGGATGTCATGCGGTTCGATGTTCTTGGCGGCGCCATGAAGGACGAATCGGTTGTTCCGGCGCGGCTGAGTGATGGAGTGCCGCGGCTTGATCCGGGACGTGCGGCGCGAACCCGGACGTTTCTGTTCAGCCAGTCGCGCGACGGGAACTGGACGATCAACGATCAGTCGTATCGGCCCGGGCGGGCGCTGGCCCGGCCCCGGCTGGGTGAGGTGGAGATCTGGCGGTTCATCACCGACTTCCATCACCCGGTTCACGTGCATCTCGACCCGTTCCAAGTCCTGTCGCGCAACACCGGCGGGCCGGGCGCTTACGACGCCGGATGGAAGGACACAGTGGACGTACGCCCGTCCGAGGCGATCGCCGTGGCGACGAGGTTCACCGACTACGCCGGCTCCTACCTGCTGCACTGCCACAACCTCGAACACGAGGACATGGCGATGATGGCCGACTTCGTCACGGCATGATTTCCCGTACGACCGTGGTCGTACAAAAAGATGCGCCCCTGCTCCGATGCGGCCGCGGTCCGCCCCGCGCCACCATGTCCCGCATGACATTCCGATTCGCAGTCGTCGCAGGAAGGGCGTCCTCGGGCGCCGAGTGGACCGCCACCGCCCGCCGGGCCGAGGAGCTGGGCTATGACACGTTGCTGACCCCTGACACGCTGAATACCTACGCGCCGTTCCCCGCACTTGCCGCGGCGGCGGCCGTGACCACGCGACTGCGCGTCGGGACGTACGTGCTGAGCGCCCCCAACCGCCCGCCCGGCCTCGTGGCGTACGAGACGGAGAGTCTGCAGCAGCTCAGCGACGGGCGTTTCGAGCTCGGCATCGGCGGTGGCCGTCCCGGTGCCGAGCGTGACGCGGAAGCGCTGGGCAGTGCGTTCGGCAGTCCCGCCGAGCGGCTGGCGCTGGTCGAGCGGCTGATCGAGCTGGTGCGGGCCAATGAACATCCGCCGCGGGTGCTGGTCGCGGCGAGCAAGCCCCGGATGCTGCGCCTGGCGGCACGGCTGGCCGACACGATCGCGCTGGGCCTGCCGCCGGCCGCGACCGAGGAGGAGCTCGCGCGTACGGTGTCGGACCTGCGTGAGTTCGCGGGTGACCGATTCGACGAGCTCGAGCTCAAGACGAACATCGCCGGCATCGCGCCCAGCCCGTCCGAGCTGCCGCCGTGGCTGTCCCGGCTCACCGGGGGCGGCGACCCGGCAGCGATGGCAGAGTCCGGCAGTCTGGTGTTCCTGACCGGCTCGGCGGAGCAGATCGCCGACCTGCTCCGCCATCGCCGGGAGAAATACGCCGTGTCCTACATCGGCATGAACGCCATGTTCATGGAGGAGTTCGCCCCCGTGATCAAGCTGCTCAGGAGTGCGTGACGACCAGGCTGTAGAACTTCACCTTCGCGCCGTTGCTGGTGCTGTCCGAGGACGACTGGTTGTACGAGCCGGCCTTGAAGTACTGCCGGTACGGGTTGAACGAGGACGGGATCGTATAGGTCGTCTTGCTCCCGTTCACCGTCAGGTTGATCTTGTTGCCCGTGACGTTGATGACGTACGTCCAATGTGTACCCAGCGGCTCGTTGCCCACCAGGTGCAGGGTCTGCCCGCCGTCCGGCGAGTTCTCCGTGCCGAGGTAGATGTCGCCGTTCGGGCGGTAGTAGAGCTCGAGCAGCGGCTTGGTGGACGATCCGCCGGAGCCGAGGTGCACCTGGCCGACGCAGACGTTCTTGGTGACCTGGGGGATGCGCAGTTCTGCGCTCATCGTGTGGTTGCCGGCGAAAGTCCAGTCGGCGGTCGAGCCGTTCGTGTTCATCTCGCGTAGTTCGGAGCGGGCGTAGTTGGAGTTCGGGGTCGTGACGCCCTTCTCGGGCGCCCAGAACGTCATCGAGCCGTCGGTCTTGTCGGTCCAGAAGTAGGCGGGATTGCTATAGCCGTTCGCGCCTTTGAGCTGGGCGGGCTGAATCGTGTCCGGCCTGCCCGGCGAGCCGGTGGGGAGTTGGAGCTGCCAGATCGACAGGTTGAAGTTGCCGCCTGGGGGAAGGGACGGGTCGAGCGCGGCGGCTGCATTGGTGTTGGGGGCGTTGGGGATGGTTGTGGCGCCGGCGCTGGGGACGCCTGCGACGCCGAGTGCTCCGGCGGCCGCGGCGGTGAGCGTCGCCGCGAGCAGTGTCTTCCTCTTCATCGATAGACCTCGAGCCATCGGGGAAATTGGCAAGGAGGTTTACAGTAACGTGTAGGGATCCATGATCGTCGTATCAAATAACTTAAATATCTTTAAATCCCCGTACGGCCCAGGCGCCGGCCGTCAGCGCGATGACGTTCGGGCCCAGCCGGGTGGCGAGTGCCTGGCGGATCGCCTCGCGGCGGTCCGGGGGCTGGGCCGCCAAGTAGGCGGGTGCCGGGCCCT
Organism: Actinoplanes sp. TBRC 11911; assembly: GCF_012933445.1. GTDB lineage: Bacteria > Actinomycetota > Actinomycetes > Mycobacteriales > Micromonosporaceae > Actinoplanes. Next base: position 143,495 of record NZ_JABBNC010000012.1, on the reverse strand, counting down.
GGCCGCCCAGGAACGGGTGCCAGAAGTCGTCGAAGCTTCGGAACACGGTGGGGATCTCGATCTTTGTGGTCGTCACGCGACGGAGTCCGGCGGCCATCCACGCTTCGGCCAGTGCGGGCGCGTGGCAGATCGGGAAGCGGCGGCCTTCGTCGAGGGCCTCGGCTGCCGGATCGAGGTCGGCCGCCACGTCCCAGAAGTGGCGGATCATCTGCATGCCCTCCGCGTAATCCCAGACGTACGCCGCGACGACCGCGCCGGGGCGGGCCACCCGGGCGAACTCGGCAACCGCCGCCTCGGGCCGCGGGACGAAGTTCAGGGCAAGGCCGCTGACAACGGCGTCGAACACCCGGTCCGCAAACGGGAGCGCGGCGGCATCCCCGGCGACGCGGTTAACTCGCGCTGCGGGGTCGTCCGTGGCCGGTGGAGCTGGCGCGGGGCCGTCCGTGACCGGTGCAGCTGGCGCGGGGTCGTCCGTGACCGATGGAACTGGCACGGTGTCAGCTGCGACCTGCGGTCCTGGCGTGGCGTCGGCCGCGGCCCGCGAAGCTGGCGCGGTGGGCGCGGTGCTGGGCGCGGGTGGCCGCGCGCGCAGGAAGCGCAACGACGGGTCCAGGCCGACTACCACGCCGGCGTGGGGGATGGCGGCGGTCAGGGCGCCTGTGCCGCAGCCGGCGTCCAGCCAGCGGCGGCCGTCGGGGACGTCCAACCAACGCACGAACCGGGCCGCCACCTGCCTGCTCCAGCGGCCGACGAAGGCCTCGTAGGCCGCGCCGTCCGCCCACACGTCGCGGTTCCGCTCGCGCGGGGTGGCGGGTGGCGGGGTCTCGCCCTGGTCGGTCATTCGGTCAGCGTTGCAGATATGTCGATGTTCGGCAGCCTCCCCGGTGGGTGATCGTGGGAAGCTTCGTCGATGGAAGAGGTCACCGTCGCCGTGCGCGGCATCCGGCTGAACGTCCTTGTTGGTGGGCCCGGCGATGGCCGGGCCGTGCTGCTCATACACGGCAACTGCTCGTCGGCGGCGTTCTGGGAGCCGCTCGTCCGGCACCTGCCGCCGGATCTCCGGATCGTCGCGCCCGACCTGCGGGGGTACGGAAACAGTGAGGCCGCTCCGGTGGACGCGACCCGCGGGCTGCGGGACTTCGCCGACGACGTGGCGGCGCTGCTTGATGACCGGGCGCTGTTCCCGGGCGGCGGGGCGGTGACGGTGGCGGCGCACTCGATGGGCTGTGGCGTGGCCATGCAGCTGCTCGTCGACCACCCGGCCCGGGTCTCGGGACTGCTTCTGGAGGCGCCGCTCAGCCCGTACGGCTTCGGTGGCACCAAAGGGTTGGACGGCACCCCGACCGCGCCGGATTTCGCGGGGACGGGCGGGGGCACGGTCAACCCGGACTTCGTGCGGCGGATCCGGGAGCGGGATCGCGGGACGGACGAGCCGGTCAGCCCGCTCAACGTGCTGCGCACCGCGTACGTCGCCGACCCCGCCACCTTGGGCGACGACGAGCAGGCGCTGCTCGACACGATGCTGTCCACGGCGGTCGGCGACGACAACTATCCGGGCGACAGCAAACCCAGCGACAACTGGCCGGGGGTGGCGCCCGGCGACCGTGGCGTCGCGAACGCCATGGCGCCCAACCACTTCCGCCTGGCCGAGGACCTGCTGAAGGTGCCGGGTAAGCCGCCGATCGTGTGGGTGCGCGGCGACCGGGACGTCATCGTTTCGGACACGTCCCTGTTCGACATGGCCTACCTGGGGCAGCTCGGTGCGGTGCCGGGATGGCCGGGCGCCGACGTGTGCCCGCCGCAACCGATGATCGGTCAGACGCGCGCGGTCCTCGAGCGGTACGGCGCGTACCGGGAACTGGTTTTAGCCGGTTGTGGCCACTCGCCGCACGTGGAACGCCCGGCCGTGGTGGCCGACGAGCTGCTGAAACTGGTTTAGACCTGGCGGTCGCGGCCGGCCGCCATGCCGGCCGCGATCTGCGGCAGCATCAGCAGGACCATGAGCCCCAGCGGTGCTCGCCAGCCGTCCGTGCCGTCGTGCAACGCGCCGATCAGGATCGGGCCGGGGATCGCGACCAGGTAGCCCACGCCCTGCGCGAACGCGGACAGCCGCACCACCCGGGCCGGGTTGCTGCCGCGCAGGCCGATCATGGTGAGGACCAGCGGGAACGCGGTGTTGACGACGCCCAGCAGGATCGCCCAGAGCCACGGCGCGGCGGCCGGATCCCACCACAGGCCGCCGTAGCCGGCGATGCCGAACAGGCCGAGGATCAGCGCGATCATGCTCTGACTGCGCATCCGGCCGGCCAGCCAGGACAGGCCGAGACCGAGCGGCACGCCCAGGAACGAGGTGGTCGCGAACAACAGACCGGCCTGTTCGGCCGAGATGCCGGCGTCCCGGTAGATCTGCGGGAGCCAGCCGATGATCACGTACGCGGAGGTCGACTGCATCCCGAAATAGATGGCGAGCGCCCATGCGACCGGGTGCCGGCTCATGCGTACGAAATCGGCGCCGTTGACCTCGGGGTTGGGGGTGTGCGCGGGGCGGGAGAGCGGCAGCCAGGCCGGGATCGCCAGCACCGCCACCAGCGCCCAGCAGGCCAGACCTAATCGCCAGTCGTCGCCGAACGACGCGGTCAGCGGGACGGTGGTGGCGGCGGCGACGGTCGCGCCCACGTTCAGAGCCACCGTGTAGAAGCCGGTCACGGTGCCGACCTGGGTCGGGAAATGCTCCTTGACCACCATCGGGAGCAGCACGTTGACCACCGCGATCCCGGCCAGCGCGACCACGCTGAGCAGCAGGAAGAGGGCGGTTCCGGGGACGTACGGGCGGACGGCCAGCCCGATGGTCAGCGTCGCCAGCCCGGCCAGGATGACGCGAGGGGCGCCGAAGCTGCGCGCGAGCCGGGGCGAGATCAGGCCGAACGACGCGAAGCAGATCGCCGGCACCGAGGTGAGGATCCCGGCGACCGTCGAGCTCATCCCGAGACCCTCGCGGATCTCGGTCAGCACCGGACCGATGCTCGTCACCGCGAGCCGCAGGTTCACCGCCGCCAGCAAGAGCGCGACCAGCACCATCATGCGGCCGCGCGTCGAGGAGGTCAGCTCCTGCTCGGTTGTCACCACTTACACATCATTGACGAACGCGAGCGTCAGCGCCGAGCCGGGGCGGCTTCCTGCTCCTTCTCGATCTGCTCGTTCCACTCGCGCTTGGACGACTGCCAGCCGTCCTCGTTCAAGCCGCGACGCCAGTAGCCGGAGATCGACAACTGGTCGCGCGGGATGGCCAGGTCGTTGCGCAGGAAGCCGCGCAGGTTCTTCACGAAATTCGCCTCGCCGTGCACGAACGCCTGCATGCGGCCGCCGGGGAAGGCCATGCCGCGCACCGCGTCGATCAACGCGGCGCCGACCGGGCGGTCGCCGCGATGCAGCCAGGTGATCTCGGCGTCCGGCGGGCAGTCCAGCTTTTGCTCCTCGTCCGGTCCCGCCACCTCGATGTACGCCTTGACGGGCGCCCCCGCGGGCATCCGTTCGAGCGCCGTGGCGATGGCCGGGAGAGCCGCCTCGTCACCGGCCAGCAGGTGCCAGTCCGAGGCCGGCTCGGGGGCGTAGTTGCCGCCCGGGCCCATGAAGCGGAAGCGGTCGCCGGGCCGCGCGTTCGCCGCCCAGGGGCCGGCCACGCCCTCGTCGCCGTGCACCACGAAGTCCAGCCACATCTCGGGGACCTCCGGGAGCCAGCGGCGGACCGTGTACGTGCGTACGACCGGCCACTGCTCCGGCGGCAGCGTCTCCCGGATCCGGCCCAGGTCGAACGGCTCCGGGTAGCTCTGGTCCGGGCGGGGTGCGAAGAGCGCCTTGATGTAGTGGTCGGTGTAGGCGCCGCACTCGATACGGCGCAGCGCGTCGCCCGTGATCACCACTCGGACCATGTGCGGGGTGAGTGCTTCCACCCTGGTCACGACCGCTTCGGTGATGGGGCGAGCCGGCCTGTTCGGCATGCTTGACCTACTTCCCTCGTACCCGCCTTGGCTCTTGTTTCTGCCGTGTTGCTTTTGGCAAGGCTATCCTCACCTTGCGGGTAGTCGATCTGTGGGCCTTGTCGCAGAAAAAGACGGCCCGCGTTTCCGCGGGCCGTCTCCTTGATCAGTACCGGCTGATTACTCCCACGAGGCGCCGCCGGGGCGGCGGCGCTTGGTGAAGACCATCAGCAGCAGGCCGCCCAGGACCAGGACCACCGCGCCGCCGGCGAAGGCGAGCGTGTTCTGGCCGGTCAGGGCGAGGGCGCCGCTGTCCTTCTTGCCGTGCGCGGCCTGAACCGCGTCGACCTGCTCGTTGACCGGGGCCTTGTTGCCGGAGTTGAACTGGCCGTCCTCGTTCGAGTAGGTGATGTCGGCGGCCTCGCTGCTCTTGCTGGGCTGCGCCTTCTTGGTGGGCTCGGTGGTGCTTTCCTCGTCGTTGCCGCTGTTGTCGCTGGTCGCGGCGTTGTCATTGTCGTTGCTGTTGTTGTCGTTGCCGGTCGTGGCCGCTCGGGTCGAGTTCTGCGGCTTCGGACTGGCCGGCTTGGTGGTCTTGGTCGGCTTGGTGGTCGGGTCCGGGGTGAAGTCGTCCTTCGTCGTGGGCTGGGTGGCGGTGCCACCCTGCGGCGGCTTCGTGGTGGCGTTGCCACCGCCCTGCGGCGGGGCCGTGGTCGGAGGCTTGGTGGCGCCGGTGTTCCCGTTGCCGGTGTTGCCGCCGGTGTTACCACCCGTGTTGCCGCCACCGTTGTTGCCGCCGGTGTTCCCGTTGCCGTTTTCGCCGGTCTGGCCACCGTTGTCACCGTTGCCGGTGCCACCGTTACCGGTGTCGCCGTCGCCGTTGTCCCCGTTACCGCCGCCGTTGTCGGCGTCGCCGACGGTGATCCGGACCGCGTCCAGGGCAGGCGTCTGGTTGGCGCGCTCCATCATCGGAATACGGTGCGACCCGTCACCGGCCCACGACGCGCACTGCGCGATGCCCGCGGTCGGCAGGCCCGGCACCGCGATCGACACCTCGTCCGGCGTCGCGCTGCCCTTGCTGTCCTCGGTGGCCACGAAGAACGCGGGCACCGGCGCCGGGTCGGGCGCCTCGTCCGTCGAGCCGAGCATCCGGCACGCGGTGTGGAAGTGACCGCGGACGATGCCGTCCTTCAGGACCGAGCTCTCCACGTAGTACCCGCCCTTGCCGGCCGCGAGGAACCGGTCCCGGATCAGGTTGCGGGTGCTGACCTTCAGCGTGAACGGCGTGTTCACCGCGACGTTCTCGGGCGCGTCGGTGATCAGCAGCGTCGGGTTGTTCGCCGCGACGCCGACCTCACCGAACTCGGTGGAGACACAGCGGTTGCCGACCTGGAACCCGTCGTGCGGGGGAAGCTGGCTGTCGACGCAGGTGTCCGTCAGGATGACCTGCCCATTGACGACCTTGCCCGCGCCGCTTCCTTCGGGCTGGTCGTTCTCGGCAGCGTTGGAGATCGTCGTGAAGGCCACGACGGCTCCCAATGCCGTGATCACGGCGCCGACCGCGAGGAGCCGGCGACTCCCGCTTCTCGGCGCGGCAGCACGGCGGTAAGCCGACCTACGCATGCGCGATACCTCTTCTTCCGCAATCCGACCGGCCGCGATTCCAACCGGCCCCCAGACGGTAAGAGGCACCCTTAGAAATTGCAATTCAAGTTGGAGAATTGATGCTTTCTTGACCCTGGCTTAAGGAAAAAATATGTAATCGCCGCCGAACCCCGGACATCCTCCGTTCGGCCGATGTCCCCGGTTCACCAAGATCTCAAAAACTTCCTCTGACCTGCAAACCTTCACGTACGCCAATGGTAGCGTAGCGCGCTCGGGCGCTAGCGTACCGTCACCGGCGCGAGCGACTTCCGATTGCCGTAGAAATGTAAATCATGAACCTGCCGGCGACCCTCAAAACACGCTGAGAAATTGCTTGGGCACATTTCTCGGCGCGTTTCGTCAGGTGGCCGGCCAGAGACCGCGCTGGAGGTACACGTCGCGAAGGACGTCGATGCGGTCGGTCATGATGCCGTCCACGCCCAGGTCGAGCAGGCGGTTGATCTCGGCCGGCTCGTCGATCGTCCAGACGTGCACCGCGAGCCCCATCGCGTGCGCCTTGCGCAGCAGCGAACGGTTCACCAGACGGATGCGGCCGTAGTCGACCGGGATCTGAACGGCCACCACGGACGGGTGCAGCCGTAGCGGTAATCGCGCCCACGACGTCAGCCGCAACGCGGCCACCGATCGCATGCCCATCGAGGTGGCCACGTCGGGGCCGGCCAGCGCGCGGACCGCGTCCAGGCGGGCGTCGCTGAACGAGGCCAGCAGCACCCGCGGCACGGCCGACGTGCTGCGCACCGCGGCGACCGTCGGGGCGGCCGCAGCCGCGGCCTTCACGTCGATGTTGAAGCGGATCTCCGGCCAGGCGTCCAGGGTCTCGTCCAGGCGGGGGATCGCGGCCGCCCCGCCGACCCGCAGCGTGCTCAGGTCCGCCCAGGTCAACGAGCCGATGCGGCCCGCCACACCGGTCAGGCGCAGCAACGTCTCGTCGTGGAAGACCACCGGCACGCCGTCGGCCGTCGCGTGCACGTCCGTCTCCACGTAGCGGTAGCCGAGCTTCACCGCGCGCTCGAAAGCGGCAGCGGTGTTCTCGTCGCCGGTCGCCGCGCCGCCGCGGTGCGCGAAGGCCAGCGGCTGCGGCGCGTCCAGAAACGGATGCGTAGGCACGGTGAAGATCGTACGCAGGGCGGCGCCGTCACCCGATCGCGCTGTTCGATCCCCGGAGATTCGAATCCCCGTGAGCATTTGAGGTAAATAGTCGAGACTCGCTCACGCGGCTCTGCGCGCTGCCCTACGTTAAGCGTCGTCCAACTGGGGCAAATCATCCGAATTGGAGCGCAGAACTGTGTTTTCCTCACGTTCCTCGCGGGTCGCCCGCGGTGGGCTGATCGCCGCCTTCGCGTTGTCGATCGCAGCCGCCACGGTGCCCGCCGGCGCGTTCGCCGCCGACGACGAACCACTGATCGATTACCACAACTTCGCAGGTGCGTCCAAGTCGCTGGAGCGCAACGGCACCGCCGACATCATCACGTCGTCCGGCCGCGTGCACCAGCGCATCCTGCGGCTCACCGCGGGCGGCTACCGGCAGTCCGGATCGGCCTGGTCGAACCAGAAGGTCGATCTTCGCGAGTCGTTCGAGACCGAGTTCAAGGCGTACCTGCACCACGGCAAGCCGGGTGCGGACGGCATCGCGTTCGTGGTGCAGACGCAGGGTGCCCGCGCGCTCGGCGGCTGGGGCGGCGGCATCGGCTACCGCTTCATCAAGCCGAGCGTCGCGGTCGAGTTCGACACCTTCCAGAACACCCCGGACCCGAGCAGCAACCACCTCGCCGTGGTGATGAACGGCGACCCGGACGTGCACACCGCCGTCTCCGAGGCGCCGATCCCGCTGTACGGCAAGCCGTTCACCGCGAAGGTCACCTACGACGCCGCCAGCCACAACTTGAAGGTGTACGTCAAGTCGCTGCACCGCGGCGACACCGAGCAGCTGCTGCTCGAGCACACCGTCGATCTCACCGACGCGGTCGGCGACGCGGCCTGGGTCGGCTTCACGGCCGCGACCGGCACCGCGCTGTCGAAGCAGGACATCTACTCCTGGACCCTCGACGGATCCGGCGTCTGAGCAACTCCACCCGCCGGCGCCCCCGGACCCAGGGGCGCCGGCCTCACCGCCAGGGAGACGCCATGTCCACGGTGCCGTTCGTACGCCCAACCGAACAGCGTCCGCCCGCCGTCGTGCACGCGAGCGAGCCGCTGGTCAGTGTGATCATTCCCGCGCTCAACGAGGCGCGGAACCTGCCGCACGTGATGGCGGCGCTGCCCGAGGTCGACGAGGTCATCCTGGTCGACGGCGGGTCCACCGACGACACGGCCGGCGTCGCCCGCCGCCTGATGCCCGGCATCCGGGTCGTCGCGCAGAACCGCCGGGGCAAGGGCAACGCGCTGGCCTGCGGATTCGCGGCCGCCACCGGCGACATCATCGTGATGATCGACGCGGACGGTTCGACCGATCCGAAGGAGATCCCCAGCTTCATCGCAGCCCTGCGCGCCGGCGCGGATTTCGCCAAGGGCTCGCGGTTTCACGGCGCCGGCGGCAGTGCCGACATCACCCGCCTGCGACGGCTCGGCAACCGCCTGCTCGGACTGCTGGTCAACGTCCTTTTCGGGACGCGTTACAGCGACCTCTGCTACGGCTACAACGCCTTCTGGGCCAAGCACCTGGACGTCTTCGCGCTGGACAGCACCACACCGGCGGACCGGAAGCTGTGGGGCGACGGCTTCGAGATCGAGACGCTGCTGAACCTCCGCGCCGCCAAGGCCGGGCTGCGCATCGTCGAGGTGCCCAGCTACGAACAATGCCGGATCCACGGCGAGAGCAACCTCAACGCGTTCACCGACGGCCTGCGGGTGCTGCGCACCATCGGCCGCGAGATCCGGCGCCGCCGGCACGCCGCCGCCCCGGAGCGCGCCCGGTGAAGATCGGCGTCGTCACGAACGCGTACCACCCGGACGTCGGCGGCGTCGAGACGCACGTCCGGCGGCTGTGTGCCGCGCTGGCCGCCGAGGGCGACGACATCGAGGTGATGACCCAGGCGTCGCGCACTGTCGTCGAGCGCATCGACGGCGTGCTGGTCCGCCGGTTCCCGCTCACCGTCTCCGCGGCCAACTACCGGTTCTCGCTCGACCTGTGGCGATGGCTGAGCCGGCACGCCGGTCGCTACGCCCTGCTGCACGCGCACAGCTACCACGCCCTCGCCGCGCTGCCCGCCGCCCTCACCAACCACACCCCGCTGGTCTTCACCCCGCACTACCACGGCACCGGGCACAGCCTGCTGCGAGCCGCGCTGCACCCCGTCTACCGGCCGCTCGGCCGCCGGATCGTGGCCCGGTCCAGCCGGATCATCTGCGTGACCCGGGCCGAGCGTGACCTGCTCACCCGCCACTTCCCGGAGGCGGAAGGCCGGATGGTGGTCATCCCCAACGGCACCGACCCCGCGCGCGACCTGGTCGTTCCGCCCGAGCCGGGACGCAGCATCCTGTGCGTCGGCCGGCTCGAGCGGTACAAGCGGGTCGACCGGGTGATCCGGGCGATGCTGCACCTCGACGACGAGTACCGCCTCGACGTGGTCGGCTCCGGACCGGCCCGGGTGGAGCTACAGCAGCTCGCCTTCCGGCTCGGCCTGGACGGCGATCGCGTCGTGTTCCACGGCCGCCTCGGCGACGACGACTTCGCCGCCCGGATGGCGGTCGCGACGGCGGTGGTGTCCGCCTCCGCGCACGAGGCGTTCGGCATGGCCGTGGCGGACGCGCTCACCGCGGGCATCCCGACCGTCGCCTCGTTCATCCCGGCCCACCGCGAACTGGCCGTGCTGGCCGGCTGCGGCGTACCGCTCTGGCTGGTCAACCCCGACGACGAGGTGGCCCTGGCCGACGCGTTGCGTACCGCGGCCGGCACCGCACGCGCCGCGACCGGCCGGCACGCGCTGCCGACCTGGAGCGACGTCGTGCTCGCCACCCGAGAGGTCTACGCGGCCGTGCTCCCGCGGGTGCCGGCTTGACCCTGACTTCGGCGCAGCCGGCCCGGACCGCCGCGCCGCCGCCGGCTCGCCCGGACCGCGCCGGCTGGTGGTGTGCCGGAACGCTCACCGTCGCCGCGACGGCCGGCGCGGCGTTGCTGGTGGCGGCGAACCGGGCCGCCGAGTGGCAGCGCGGTTCCCCGTTCGGCCTGTTCTGGGCCGGCCTGCTGATCTTCACGCTGCCCGCGGTCTGGTTGGCGGTCCGGCGCGCGTCCAGCCCGCGGCTGCGGCTCGCCGTGCTGGTGGGTTACGGCGGGTTCACGTACCTGCCGAAACTGCTGCGCAACCCGTCCGGCCCGCTCTATCACGACGAGTTCGCGCACTGGCGGCAGAGCCGGGAGATCCTCCTCGACGGCAGGCTGTTCGAGCCGAACCCGATCGTGCGGGTGATCGGCGACTTCCCCGGCCTGCACTCGATGGTGGCCTCGATCGCCACGCTCACCGGGCTGACCGTCTGGCACGCCGCCCTGCTCGTGCTGATCGTCGCGCACGTGCTGGTCGTGCTCGGGGTGCTGGCGCTCGCCGAGGCGCTCTGGGCGGACCCGCGGATCGCCGCGGTCGCCGCGATCATCTACAGCCTGAACAGCTCGTTCCTGTTCTTCGACACCCAGTTCGGCTACGAGTCGCTGGCCATCGCGCTCTACGTGTGGACGCTCGTCGCGTTGCAACGGGCGATGCGCCGCCACGTCGGCTGGTCGGTGGTGACGCTGGTGTTGGCCGCCGCCTGCATCGCGACCCATCATCTGACGGCCCTCGGCCTGATCGCCACCATGGCCATCATCTGCGTGGTCACCACGATCCAGGCGGTACGCCACCGGGTGCCGGCCGCCGCGGCGTGGATCGCGTGGTCCGCGAGCGGAGCGGCCGCGGCCCTGGTCACGGCATGGCTCTGCTGGGTGGCCCCGCGCACCACGGGTTACCTCGATCCGTACCTGGGCCGGGCCATCGACCAGATCGCCGGGATGGCGGGCGACGGCGGCTCCGGAGGCCGGACGCTGTTCAGCCAATCGATCGCGCCCTGGTGGGAGCGGGCCGCCGCGTTCGTCGCGCCGGCCGTCGCCGGGGTCGCGATGCTGGTCGCCGCGATCGGTCTGCGCCGCCGGGCCACCACCGATCCGGTCGCCATCGCGATGCTGATCCTCGGTGCCGCCTACTTCCCGGCCGCGCTGCTGATCCTCACCCCGTCCGGCGCCGAGGGAGCGCGCCGCTCGTGGGCGTTCAGCTACCTCGGGATCGCCCTGGTGGTAGCCCCGGTGATCGTGTCCCTGTTGAAGCACCCCGTCGCCAAGGCCGCGTTGCTCGGGCTGTGCGCGGTGATGATGGTCGGCAACACCGCGGCCGGCATGAACCCGTCCTACCGTTTTCCCGGGCCACCGGTCTTCGGCTCGGACACCCGCGCGGCCACCCCCGAGGTGCTCGCCGCCGCGTCCTGGCTGCGCGCCACCCAGGGCCGTGGCCTGCGCATCCTCGCCGACCGCTACTCGGGACTGATCTTCGGCTCGTACGGCGGGCAGAACCCCGCCACCGGCTCGGTCACCTTCCCCACCTACGACGTGTATCTCGCCCAGCCCGGCCGGCCCGTCCCGCCGGCCCTGCTCGGGCAGCTCCGCTCCTGGGATTTCGGCTATCTGGTGGTGGACCGCCGGATGGCCCGCGAGGTCCCGGAGATCCAGATCTACTTCGAGACCAACGAACCCATCCGGCATGACGGTCGGCCCGCGTTCACGCTGGCCCAGCTCACCAAGTTCGACGGAACCCCGTGGACCATCAAGATCTACGACAGCGGCGACATCGCCATCTACCGTTTCGACTTCTCCTCGCTGGGGTTGGCGGCGAAATGACCACGCCACGCCTGCTCGCCGCCGTCTACCTGACGATGCTCGCGCCGGCGATCGGCGGCGACGTGCCCCGCGCGGTGCGCTTCGCCTGCCTGGCCGGGGTTTTCGCGATCGGCGAACTCTGGTTACGGGCGCTGGTCAACGAGATGATCGCGCCGCTGCCACGGTTCGGCGTGGCCGCGGTGGCCGGGCTGGTCAGCCTGCCGCTGGTGGCGATCGCGCTGCACCTGATGCGGGTGCCGATCGCGAGCCGTCCGCTGGCCGCCGCGCTGACCATCCTCGCGACCACGCTCGCCGTGGTGGCGCTGCTGCGCGCCGGGCGCGTCCCGGCCGATCCCCGGGCCGCGGGCACCCTGGTCACGGTCGCGATCCCGGCGTGTCTCGCGCTGGGCGTCTCGGTGGCGGCGGTTTCCCTGTACGCCTGGATGCCGCACCCGCCGCGGCAGGGGTACACGAGCCTGGCCCTCAACGGCTGGGCCGCCACGCTCGACCGGCCGGTGCGGGTGCCGGCGCGGGGTGTCTACGTGCCGATCCGGCTCAGCAGTGCCGGGGAACCCGCCGAGACGGCCGCGCTGCGGGTGCGCGTGGGGGACCGGACGGTCAACGCCCGGCGGCTGCGCGTCGAGGCGGACACCACCCGGTCGGTCGACGTCTTCGTGCCCGCCCCGCCGGACGGCTGCCTGCACCGCATCGAGATCAGCGTGGGCCCGGCCAGCACCGTCTTCTACGGCCGGGGTCCGGCCCGGTGCTGACCCTCGTCAAGCGGGACTCGCTGGCCCGCAACAGCGCACTCATCATGGCCAGCACGGTCGGCACCAGCGCACTCGGCTACCTGTTCTGGCTGCTCGCGGCCCGCCAGCTCGCGCAGCCGGCGGTCGGCACGGCCACCGCGCTGATCTCCGCCGGCACGGTCGTCAGCATGGTGTCCAATCTGGGCATCGGGCACATGTTCATCCAGCGGCTGCCGGGCAGCCCGCCGCCCGCCTGGTCGCGAATCGTCGGCGCCGGCCTGACGCTGGGGTGCGTCGCGACGACGGTGGCCGCGGTCGCCGCCGTGGCATTGCTGCCGTCGCTCGCGGCCGGGTTCCATTTCCTGGCGAGCTCGCCGGGTGCGGTCGCGCTGGTGGCCACCGCGGTCACGCTGACCGCGTCGACGCTGCTCGACTACGTCTTTGTCGCGCGGCGGGCCAGCCACGGGATGTTCTGGCGCAACGTCGCGCTGGCCGTCGGCAAGCTCGTCGTGCTGCTCATGCTGACCGGGGCGGGGATGCGCTCGTGGGGGGCCGTGCTGCTCGCCTGGGTGCTGCCGTCGATCGTCGTCACGGCGTACACGGTCGTCTCGGTCCGCCCGCGCGTGGACCGCCTGGCCGCGGAGGTGCCGGCCGTCGGCCGGGCGCTCACCGGCCATCACCTGATCAACCTGGCCCAGGCGGGCCCGGCCGCGTTGCTGCCGGTGCTGGTGACCGCCCGGCTGGGCACCGATCTGAACGCGCACTTCTACGTCGCCTGGATGACCGCGTCGGTGCTGTTCATGGTGTCGCCCGCGGTGGCCTCGGCGCTGTATGCCGAACGCAGCAACGACTCCGGCGCCACGCTGCGCCGCGCCGCCCTGGTCGTGCTCGTCGTCATCGCCGTGCCCGCGTTCGTGCTGTTCGCCGGCGGCGGCCGGATTCTCGCGCTGTTCAGCCCGTCCTACGCGACCGGCGGCCAGATCTTGCTGCAGATCCTGGTGCTGGCCGCGATCCCGGACGCGATCACCAACCTCGCCGTGGCGCATTGGCGATCGATCGGCCGCTTCCGCCGGTGCCTGCGGCTCAACCTGCTGATCGCCGCCGTCTGCCTGACGCTGACCTGGCTGTGGCTGCCCGGCAGCGGCATCGAGGGCGTCGGCGTCGCGTGGCTGACCGGCCAAGGTGTCGGCGCGCTCGCGGTGGCCGTGCTAGCCGTCCGGAAGGGACACTCGTGAGAATCCTGCACCTGGCCAACCTCTACGCCCCGGTGATCGGCGGCCTGGAGCGCAGCGTCGCGACCAGCAGCGAGGAACTGGTCCGGCGCGGCCACGAGGTCACCGTGCTGACGCTCGCGCCGGCCTCGCCGCTCTCGTCGGGCGTGCCGGCCTCGTCGGGCGTGCCGGCCTCGTCGGGCGTGCCGGCCTCGTCGGGCGTGCCGGCCTCGTCGGGCGTGCCGGCCTCGGAGACCCGGTCCGGTGTGCGCGTCGTTCGCGTCCGCAGCGTGGCCACCAGCCTCCTTCCCGGCATGAACCAGGACCGCGCCAAGCCTTTCCACCCCACCGCGCCCGATCCGCTGACGACCGCGGACATCCGCCGGGTGTTGCGCTCCTCTCCGTTCGACGTGGTACACAGCCACGACTGGCTGATGTACAGCTATTTGCCGCTGCGCTTCGGCGCGGCCGGACTGCCGCACGTGCACACCGCTCACGACTTCGGGCTCACGTGCGTCAAAAAGACATACGCCCGGGAGGGCGGCATGTGCGGCGGGGCTCGCCTCGCGCGATGCGTGTCGTGTGCGTCCGACCAATATGGACGGCCGCGCGCCCTCGTATTGACCAGCGCGTTGCGCGCGCACCGGCATCGTGGGATCGACGCGCTGACGGCCATCTCTCCGTCGGTCGCGCAGGCCTTGCGCGGTGCCCGTCTGCCGGGGGGCCTGCCGATCCGAGTGGTATCCAGCATGGTACCGGACGGGCTGGATCAATTGGCGTTGTCCACAGCCCGGCCGTCGTGGCTCCCGGATCGGCCATACCTGCTGTTCGTCGGCGCGCTCGGACCCCACAAGGGGGTCCATGTGCTGTTCGGTGCCTACCGCCGGCTGGTCAACGGATGGCGGGCCACCTCGCCACCGCCGCCGTTGGTCTGCATCGGCACGCCCCGGGTGGACACACCGCCGATCCCGCCCGGCGTGGTGGTCCGCCACGACGTGCCGCACGCGCAGGTGATGGCCGCGTGGCGGGGCGCGGCGATCGGGCTGGTGCCGTCGCTCAACGAGGCGATGGGCCAGGTCGCCGTGGAGGCGCTGCTGGCCCGTACGCCGGTGATCGCGTCCCGGACCGGCGGACTGGCCGACATGATCCGGGACGGGGAGAGCGGGTTGCACGTGCCGCCCGGTGACCCGGTCGCGCTCGCGTCGGCGATCCGCCGGTTGCTCGCCGACTCCGAGCTGGCCGCACGACTGCGCGACGCCGGGTACCAGCGGGGGCTGGACTACACGGCGTCGCGCGTCGTTCCGCAGATCGAAGAGGTGTACCGCTCGGTTCTCAGGCCGCGGTGACCAGCACGTCGTCGAACCAGATCGTGCCGTCGTTCTCGCCCGACTTGAGGTGCACCTGCATGCTCGCCGCACCCGCCGGGGCGGTGCCGTCCACGGCCAGCTTCGTCCAGTTGGTGGTGCCCGCCGGCAGGGACGCCGAGGACGCGCCGCCCAGCCACTTGTCGTTCGCGTCGAACCAGCTCAGCGCGATCTGGTTGGTGCCGGAGGCGGCGTTGCCGCGGGCGTACACCTCGGCGTGCCACTTCTGGTTCGGCTGCACCGGGGTGATCGGGGCGACCCGCCAGGACGGCACACCGGAGGCGTTCTTGCCGGTGTTGGTGAAGCTGAGCGACCACTTGCCGCTGCGCGCCTGCGCCTGCGTCTTGACACCCAGGCCGAGCTCCGGCAGGAACGGGCGCCACGCGGTCTGTCCGGCGGCCGCCTCGAAACCGTTGTCCAGCAGGTCGGCCGGCATCGCGGCGGCCATCCAGGCGGCCTTGACCACGGCGGCGGCCGGCTTCGCGGAGCCGTCGGTGCGGTAGAGGCCGTAGCTGTACTGGGCCGGCAGCTTCGCGACCTGCGAGTCCGGAATGGCGCCCTGGGCGAAGTCGGTCAGCGTCCACGGCGACACCGACAGCACGCCGGCCTGCGTGGCCGCCTGGAACACCCGGGCCAGGAAGGCGGCCTGCTCACCCTCGGTGTTCTGCAGCGTGTTCAGGCCCACCTCGCCGATCACCACGGGCGCCGGGGCGACAGCCGCCTGCGCCTGCTTGACCATGGCGAGGGCGCGCTCCGAGTTGCCGTAGAAGTGGTAGTCGTAGAAGTCCACCGGGGTCGAGCCGAGCACGCTCTTGATCTTCGACATGCCCGGGATCCCGGTGGTGCCGTCGACCGAGAAGGTCAGCGGCATGGTCGGGAACGCGCTGCGGACGGCCGGAACGATCTTCTTGGCCCAGGCGACCGCCGCGGTGTCGCTCGGGTTGAACTCGTTCTGCAACTCGACCGAGATGACCCGGCTGTCATTGCGGTACGGGGTGAGCAGGGTGGTGGCCCAGTTGACGCTGTTGGTGACCTCGGAGTAGCCGTCCCACCAGTCGAAGAGCGTGAACCGCACGGTCATCCCACGCGCCCCGGCCATGGAGACGAAGCTCGCCAGCCGGCTCGTGTACTCGGCCTGCGGGGTGGGGAAGCCGAACGTGTTCGGGAAGATGATCGCCCGCACGTTGGTGGCGCCCAGCGCGGCGGCCTTGGCCAGGTCGGCGTCGACCTTGGCGGCGTCCCACGAGCTCCACATCTTCGACCAGCCGGCGCCCGCCGGGTAGTAGTTGATCGACTTGGCGATCTTCACCACGGCCAGGCGGCCGGCCAGCGTCGGCGTGGTCTCCGCCAGCGTCGTGGTCTTGCCGGTCGGCGCGGTGGTCTTGGTGACGGTGGCCGCGGCCTTGACGGTCGTCGGGGCCTTGGTGGGCGCCTTGGTGGGGGTCGCGGCCTTCGCCGGGGTGGCCTTCGGCGGGGTGGTGGCCTTGGCGGCGGTCGTCGCCTTGGTCGTCGGGGTGGCCTTGGCGTGGACCGGGTCGGCCGGAAGCACGAGCCCGAGGAGCATCGACGTGGCGAGTACGGCGACGCGGCGGCGGGGGGTATTCACGGTCGGCAGGCCCTTCGGTCAGGTTATTCGGTGGCGCCCCTTCTTTCGGTTGGTTGGATGCCGTGGTGTCGGAACTTGCTGATTGCATCGGCAGTGCTAATCGGTTTCCGGACGGTTGGGGTAGTGCCGAGGCGTGAAAACCTGCGCCGAACCGTCGCCGCGCTGGATCGTCCGGGTCTGCGACGACCCGATGATCAGCAGGCACCGCATGTCGACCGTGGCCGGGTCCAGCTCGCCGAGCGTGGTGATCCGGACCGACTCCTCGGGGCCGCCCACATCCCGGCCGATCACCACCGGCGTCGCCGCGTCGCGGTGCTGCAGCAGCAGCTCCCGGGCCCGGACGAGCTGCTCCTTGCGGCTCTTCGACGCCGGGTTGTAGATCGCGATCACCAGGTCGGCGGCGGCCGCGCCGGCGAGCCGGTCGGCGATCACCGACCAGGGCTTGAGCCGGTCGGACAGCGACAGCACACAGAAGTCGTGGCCCAGCGGGGCGCCGGCCCGGCTCGCGACGGCCTGCGCGGCGGTCAGCCCCGGCACCACCCGGATCGGCACGTCCTTCCAGGCGGGGTCGTCGGCCACCTCCAGCACGGCGGCGGCCATCGCGAAGACCCCGGGGTCACCGGACGACACCACGACCACGCGGCGCCCGCGCTTGGCCAGGTCGAGGGCGAACGCGGCCCGCTCGGCCTCGACCCGGTTGTCCGAGGGGTGGCGCCGCTGATCGGGCCGGGCGGCCACCCGCTCGACGTACGGCCCGTAGCCGATCAGGTCGTCGGCGTCGGCGACGGCGAGCCGGGCCTCGGCGGTCAGCCAGATCGGATCCCCCGGCCCGAGCCCGATGATGGTCACGCTCCCGTCGCCGGCTTCATCCGGATTTTTCTGGACAAAGGCCGTGGCGGCCGGGCTGGGTAGCAGTGCCAGCGAGAAATACGGCACCGAATCGGCGTCGACGTCCTTCAGCGGTGCCGTCCGCTCGCGGTCGGTGGTGGCGCGCTCCACGTAGAAGGCGTCGTCCAGCCGGCCGATCTTGGCGAACGCCTCCCGGACACCCTCGAAGGTGCGGCCCAGCTTCATCACCGCGGCCGACTCGGTCGCGGCGAGCCGGGCGGCCAGTTCGGCGGGCGGGAGCGTGCCGGGCAGCACGGTCAGGGTCTCGTCGCGTTCCATCAGTGGCCGGCCCAGGACGGCCGAGGCGGCGCTCACGCTCGTCACGCCGGGGACGACCGCCGTCTCGTACCGGTCGGACAAGCGCTTGTGCATGTGCATGTAGGACCCGTAGAAGAACGGGTCGCCCTCGGCCAGCACGACGACGGTCCGCCCGGCGTCGAGGTGGGTCGCGAGGCGCGCGGCCGCCTCGGCGTAGAACTCGTCGATCGCCCCCTGATAGCCGCCCGGATGGTCGGTCCCCTCGGTGGTGACCGGGTAGATCAGGGCTTCCTCGATCTGGCCCTCGCGGAGATAGGGCTCGGCGATCGCGCGCGCGTTGCTGCGCCCGTGCCGGGCCGCGTGGTACGCGATCACATCGGCCTCCGCGATCAGGCGCGCCGCCTTCACCGTGACCAGTTCCGGGTCGCCCGGTCCGACGCCCACTCCGTACAGCCGTCCGCTCATCGCCTTGTTACTCCGCTTCCGAGGCCAGCGCGTTCACCGCGGCGGCCGTGATGGCGCTGCCGCCGCGGCGCCCGCGCACGATCAGATACTCCAGATCGGACGCGGCGAGCGCCTCCTTGCTCTCCGCGGCCCCGACGAACCCCACCGGAATGCCCAGTACGGCGGCCGGCCGGGCGGCGCCGCCCTCGATCATTTCGAGCAGCCGGAAGAGCGCGGTGGGCGCGTTGCCGATCGCCACCACGCTGCCCGCCAGCCGATCCCGCCACAGCTCCAGCGCGGCGGCACTACGCGTCGTCCCCAGCGTGTCGGCCAGAGCCGGCACACTCGGGTCGCGCAGCGTGCAGATCACTTCGTTGTCGGCCGGGAGGCGTTTGCGCGTGATGCCCGAGGCCACCATCATCGCGTCGCACAGGATCGGAGCCCCGTCCCGCAGAGCCTTGCGGGCGGCGGTCGCGACCTGGGCGCTGTGGGCCACATCGCCGGGGAGATCGACCATCCCGCAGGCGTGGATCATGCGCACCACCACGCGTGCCACGTCCTCCGGGAACCCGGCGAGATCGGCCTCCGCCCGGATCGTGGCGAACGACTGCCGATAGATCTCCGCACCGTCCCGCTCGTACTCCATCACCGTCTCCTAGCCCCCGCTACAACTTCCCCTAGTTCCACCATGGACGTGGCGATGTCGCCGACCAGATAGCCGTCGGCGGTGGCCTCGACGCGGACGTGCGCGCCGGACGGGCTGCCGCACCCGCGCGCGCAGCCCACCCAGTGCACCGGGAGGCCGTCGACGTGCGAGGTGGTCGCCTCGGCGTCGGCGCGGACGTCGGCGAGCGCCTTCGCGCATCCCGGCCGCCCGGCGCAGGCGGTCACGCCGGTCCAGCGCGACTCCTGATCCACCTCGAGCCCGACCGCGGCCAGGTCGCGCTGCCATCGCTGCGCGGCCGCGGCGCTGAGGTCGCGCACGACGATCCCGCGCGCGGTGGTGACGACGACGTGGTCCGCGCCGGCGAGAAGGTCCACGGCCGGACCGCCGAGGCGGCCGAGCGGCACCAGCGCGCCCACCGCGAACAAGCCGTCGCCCTGCTCGACGACGCCGATCGGCGTGCGCTCGGCGGAAGAGGGGGGTCGGACGGCGCTCGAAGCCGTGCGGCGCAACCCGAGCGCCTCGGCCGTGCGGCGGGCGACTCGGGCCGGGCCGTCCGGCAGTTCGCGCAGGCGCCAGGCCGGGCGTTCCGCTGCGTTGTCCGCGGCGCGCTCGGTCAGGAAGGCGTGTGCGGCGGCCAGCATCGCCGGCACGACCTGGTCCGCGGGGACGCGTAGGCCGCTGTCCACATTGCCGAGAAAGACCGCGAAGAGCGGATTTTTCGTGACATCGGGGGTGAGAGCGGCGTCGGGGGCGGAAGCGACGTCGGCGGTCGGTGTAACGGCATCGGTGGGCGCCACCGCCACGTCGGCATCGACAGCAACCCGGTGGATCGCAAAGAGGAAGCGGCCCGGTAGAGCGGCCAACGCCGGTTCGCCGCACAGGCCCTCGTCCAAAGCACGAACCAACGATCGGATCAGCGAACCGGCCAACGGCGGAGCGGCAATGTTACGAACCGTCTCGTGAGCCTCCGACGGCAGCAGGCCGGCGCTCCACAACTGTGCCGCCAGTGCCGCCGGCGTTCCCCGGTTGACGGCTCTGAGCTGGACATTCGCCCGCGAGGTGAGCTCCAGCCAGCCGTCGCCGTACGCCCGCGCGACATCCGCGAGCGCCGCGATCTGGGCGCCGGTCAGCATGCCGCCGGGAACCCGCACGCGGGCCAGCGGACCGTCCGCGGCGGCGTGCAGACGGAGCGCGCCGGGGCACGCATCGACGTCGGACCGGCGGACACGGACGGGGTGAGTCACGGCCCGGATACTACGTTCGGCCCCTGACATGAACGCATCCTCGGGTCGGCATCGTCACACACCCGACCCCGGCTTGACTCGGCGTAGCGCGGCCCGGGAGGCTTGGGGCCACGAGCGGCGACACTACGGAGGAAGCCGGTGTGATTCCGGCGCGGTCCCGCCACTGTCACCCGCCCTGAACTGGGCAGGGAGCCAGAGACTCCGGTTGCCGACATCACCTTCGAACTTGGGGCGCGGACCTCGAGGGGAGCATTACGTGTTTCTGCTGCTGTCGACCTCCGACACCGATCTGCTCAGCGCGCGGGCGAGTGGCTCCGCCTGGCGGCTTGCCAACCCGGCGCGGACGTCCGTCGACGATCTTCCCGGCCTGCTCGACGCGGTGGAGCTCGTCGTGGTGCGCATCCTGGGCGGGCGCCGCGCCTGGGAAGAGGGGCTCGACGCGCTGCTCGCCGGGCCGGTCCCGGTGGTCGTGCTCGGCGGCGAGCAGCAGCCGGACGCCGATCTCATGAAGCTGTCGAGTGTGCCGGCCGGCGTGGCCGCCGAGGCGCACGCCTACCTGGCGCACGGCGGGCCGGAAAACCTGGCCGCGGCGCACGACTTCCTGTCCGACACCGTGCTGCTGACCGGTCACGGGTTCGCGCCGCCGGCCGCCGCGCCGCTGTGGGGGCCGCTGCCGCGGGAGAGCGCGCGGAGTGACGGGCCGACCGTCGCGATCCTCTATTACCGGGCACACCACATGGCCGGCAACACGGCGTTCGTCGAGACGCTGTGCCAGGCCATCGAGCAGCGGGGCGCCCGCGCGTTGCCCCTGTTCACGGCCTCCCTGCGTACGGCGCCCGAGGAGCTGTTGGCCGAGTTGCGCAAGGCCGACGTCCTGATCGTGACGGTCCTGGCGGCCGGGGGTACGAAGCCGGCCGCCGTCACCGCCGGTGGCGACGACGAGGCCTGGGATGTCGGCGTGCTCGCCGGGCTGGACGTGCCGATCCTGCAGGCGCTGTGCCTGACCGGGAGCCGGGCGCAGTGGCAGGCCAGCGACGACGGACTGTCCCCGTTGGACGCGGCGACGCAGGTGGCGATCCCGGAGTTCGACGGGCGGATCATCACGGTGCCGTTCTCGTTCAAGGAGATCGATCCGGACGGTCTCTCGGTGTATGTCGCGGACGAGGAGCGCGCGGGCCGGGTCGCCGGGATCGCGGTCGCGCATGCCCGGCTGCGGCACGTCCCGCCGGCGGAGCGCCGCATCGTGCTGATGCTCTCGGCGTACCCGACCAAGCATTCCCGGATCGGCAACGCGGTCGGCCTGGACACCCCGGCCTCGACGGTCGCGCTGCTCGCGGCGATGGCCGAGCGCGGCTACCGGATCGGCGAGTTCGGTTCGTACGACGGCGACGGGCTGATCCACGCGCTGATCGCGGCCGGCGGGCAGGATCCGGACTGGCTCACCGAGGACCAGCTGTCCGGCAACAAGGTGCGGATCTCCGGCAGTGCGTACGCGCGGTGGTTCGCGACCCTGCCGGACGACATGCGCGAGAGCGTGCAACGCCACTGGGGTCCGCCGCCCGGCGAGCTGTACGTGGACGGCGACGACATCGTGCTGGCCGCGCTACGCGACGAGAACGTGGTGGTCATGGTGCAGCCGCCGCGCGGTTTCGGGGCCAACCCGGTGGCCATCTACCACGACCCCGACCTGCCCCCCAGCCATCACTACCTGGCCGCCTACCGCTGGGTGGCCGACGAGTTCGGCGCGCACGCGGTGGTGCACGTCGGCAAGCACGGCAACCTGGAATGGCTGCCCGGCAAGAACGTGGGCATGTCGGCCTCGGACGGGCCGGACGCGGCGCTCGGCGACCTGCCGCTGATCTACCCGTTCCTGGTCAACGACCCGGGCGAGGGCACCCAGGCGAAGCGGCGGGCACACGCCACGCTGGTCGATCACCTGATCCCGCCGATGGCGCGGGCCGAGTCGTACGGGGACATCGCGCGGCTGGAGCAGCTGCTGGACGAGCACGCGGCGATCGCGACGCTCGACCCGGCGAAGCTGCCGGCGATCCGGGCGCAGATCTGGACGCTGATCCAGGCCGCCCGGATGGATCACGACCTGGGCCTGGCGAACCGGCCCGGCGACGAGGAGTTCGACGAGTTCGTGCTGCACGTCGACGGCTGGCTGTGCGAGGTGAAGGACGCGCAGATCCGCGACGGGCTGCACGTGCTGGGCGCCGCGCCGACCGGGGAGGCGCGGGTCAACCTGGTGCTGTCGATGCTGCGCGCCCGCCAGATGTGGGCGGGGCAGGTGGCGGCGCTGCCGGGGCTGCGTGAGGCGCTGGGGCTCACGGACGGCGCTTCGACCACCGAGACCGACCGCGTCGAGCAGCAGGCCCGCGCCTTGGTGACGTCGATGGAGGAGCTGGCCTGGCCGCTGGACGCCACCGAGGCGATCATCCGGGTCCTGACCGGCGATGCCGTCGAGGCGGTGGGCGAGGTGCGGGCCACGGCGGGCACCGTGTGGGCCGCCCTGCACGCCGGGGCCAACAAGGCGCGGCGCACCGAGAAAGCCGAGGCGGCCCTGCCTCCGGCGCTGGCCGCGCTGATCGCCGACGCGGAGAAGGCGCTGCTCACCGGGGTGGGGACGACGGCGGCCGCTCGAGGGACGACGCCGGAGGACGCAACGGCCGCTCCGGCCGGCGCCGGGGACGGGCCCGCCTGGGACAAGGTGCGCGAGGTCCTCGAGTTCGCCGCCCGCGAGGTCGTGCCGCGGCTCGCCCGGACCACCGACGAGATCGGGAACGTGCTGCACGCGCTGGACGGCGGCTACGTGCCGGCCGGGCCCAGCGGGTCGCCGCTGCGCGGGCTCATCAACGTGCTGCCGACCGGGCGCAACTTCTACTCGGTCGACCCCAAGGCGATCCCGAGCGCGCTCGCCTGGGAGACGGGCCAGGCCATGGCCGAGTCGCTGCTGGAGCGGTACCGCGCCGACTACGGCGACTGGCCCCGCTCGGTGGGCCTCTCCGCCTGGGGGACCAGCGCGATGCGCACGGCCGGCGACGACATCGCCGAGATCCTCGCGCTGATCGGCGTCCGCCCGGTCTGGGATCAGGCCTCCCGGCGCGTCAGCGGCCTGGAGATCATCGACCGGGCGGAACTGGGCCGGCCCCGGGTGGATGTCACGGTGCGGATCTCCGGGTTCTTCCGCGATGCCTTCCCGCACGTGGTCGCGATGCTCGACGACGCCTTCGGGATGATCGCCGAGCTGGACGAGCCAGACAACTACGTCCGGGCGCACGCGCTGAAAGACCAGGCCGAGCACGGCGACTGGCGGCGGGCCACCACCCGCATCTTCGGTTCGCGGCCGGGGGCGTACGGCGCCGGCATCCTCCCGCTGATCGACAGCCGCAACTGGCGCGACGACGCCGACCTGGCCGAGGTGTACGCGGTGTGGGGCGGCTTCGCCTACGGTCGCGGGCTGGACGGCGTGCCGGCGCGGCCGGACATGGAGAACGCGTACCGCCGGATCGACGTCGCCGCGAAGAACATCGACACGCGAGAGCACGACATCGCCGACTCGGACGACTACTTCCAGTATCACGGCGGCATGATCGCCACGGTGCGGGCGTTGACCGGGAAGGCTCCGGCGGCGTACGTGGGCGACTCCACCAACCCGGACGCCGCACGGACCCGCAGCCTGACCGAGGAGACCGCCCGGATCTTCCGGGCGCGCGTGGTGAATCCACGCTGGATCGCCGCGATGCAGCGGCACGGCTACAAGGGCGCGTTCGAGCTGGCCGCCACGGTCGACTACTTGTTTGGCTTCGACGCGACGGCCGGTGTGGTCACCGACTGGATGTACGAGCAGCTCGCGGCGTCGTACGTGATGGACCCGGAAAACCAGAAGTTCATGACCGAGTCGAACCCGTGGGCGTTGCACGGCATCACCGAGCGCCTGCTGGAGGCCGCCGACCGCAAGCTGTGGGAGTCACCCGACCCGGCGACGCTGGACGCGCTGCGCGAGATCTACCTCCAGACCGAGGGCGACCTGGAGGATGGGGATTAGTCCGGGAGGATCGGCACGGACGGGCCGAGCTCGCGGCCCAGCGACGCGGCGCGGGTCAGCAGAGCGGAGCCGAACCGGTCCCGCACCGCGTCCATCGCGTCGTCCAGGCGGTCGCCGGCCATCTCGTCGAACAGGGACGGCTGCACGTTGCCCTCGCCGTCGAGGTTGCTGACCGCGACGCCGACGAGGGTCAGGCCGCGGGTCTCGATCAGCGGCCGGTTCTCGGCGAGCAAAAGCCGCGCGGTGTCCAAAATGGTGCGAGTCTGATTTGTCGCCTTCAGCAGGCTGCGTGACCGCGTGGCGCGACCGAAGTCGTCGAAACGCAGACGCAGCGTGACCGTCCGGCCGGAGCGATGGGCGCCGCGCATCCGCTTGGTCACCCGGTCGACCAGGGCCGCGAGCGTCGCCTCGATCTCGGTGAACGGCCGTTGCCGGCGCCCGAGCGCGGACTGCGCACCCATCGATCCACGGCGATGGTTGGTGCGGACCCGGCGCGGGTCGCGATTGTGCGCGAGCGCGTGCAGATGCCGGCCCGCGTGCCCGCCGAGGATGGACACCAGGGCCGCCTCGCCGATCCGTGCGACGTCACCGACCGTGTGGATCCGCCGGTCGCGGAGCTTGCCCGAGGTGACCGGGCCGACGCCCCACAACCGCTCGACCGGCAGCGGATGCAGGAACGCCAGCTCCTGGCCGGGCGGCACCTCGAGGAGCCCGTCCGGCTTGCCGACCGCGCTCGCGACCTTGGCGAGGAACTTCGTGTCGGCTATACCCACGGTGATCGGCAACCCGACGCGGTCGCGGACCGAGAGGCGCAACCGTCCGGCGATCTCCCGGGGCGTCCCGCTGATCTTGCGGAGGCCGGTCACGTCGAGGAACGCCTCGTCGATCGAGATGCCCTCGACGATCGGCGTCGTCTCCCGGAAGATCTCGAACACCGCCTTGCTGGCCGCCGAGTACGCCGACATGCGCGGCGGCACGACGACCGCGTCCCGGCACAGGGCGCGCGCCTGGCTGACTCCCATGGGCGTACGGACGCCTAGGGCCTTGGCCTCGTAACTCGCCGCGAGCACCACGCCCATGCCGACCAGGACCGGGCGGCCGCGCAAGCCCGGATCGTCGCGCTGCTCGACGGACGCGTAGAAGGCGTCCAGGTCGGCGTGGAGGATGGCCACCCATCGAATATAGAACATGTGTTCGAAGGCTGCCCCGAGGCGGTACGCAAAGACGGGCGCCTAAGCGTCATACCGTCAAGCTAATAACATCGCCATTCGCTGTGGCGAATGCATTACCGTGCGTTTCTTGTCACGGAGCAAGATCTTCGGTTCGGAACCGCTTCCGTCCGTCGATATTCGCCCTGGTCACCGCCTTGCGCCGACGATCCTGAGCGACGGCGCACCCCTGGGCTGACGATTCATCGATCCTCGCGCGCGGTGTACGTACCGTCATGAAACAGGCTTGAAACAGTCTGAGCCTAGGACTTGGATGACTCTGCGCAACAGTACGATTGCCCTCTGAACCAGGATTTCGGGCAAAACGCCCCATGACTAGCCCGATTAGGGTGATTTAAAACCGGTTTAGACGACCCTTGGTGTGACACCGGACATGCCAGTGTTTCCCGGGCCGTTATTCATTCGATGCGTCAAATCATTTCCTACAGACGAGTTCCGGACTACTTTGCTGTCCCAGCAACCAAATTGCCTCTCAGGCCGAACAGCCTGAGGGGTGCGCCGTCCCATGGGGGCGGCCGAACGCGGAAAGTCCCGCCCATGAGGCGCCCGGGAAACCCCGCACCGGCCACCACCAGTCGCCCACAAGGAGACACCGCACCATGAGCAACACGACGGCCGAGCCCGGCCCGCGCAGCCCGGGCAATGAGGAGACGGCCGCTGCGGTTCTTCAAGTGGACCCCAGCGCCGAGCAGCCCGGCAGCCCGGTCGAGGCGAAGGCGATCGTGGGCCGTTCGCCTGGTCAACTCGCCTGGCTCCGCCTCAAGCGGGACCGCACCGCGAGGTTCAGCGCGATCGTCCTGATCATCACCGCGATCGTCGCCCTGTGCGCGCCGCTGATCGAGAAGATCACCGGGACCAGCCCGACCGACCAGTTCACCAGCCAACTGACCGACTTCGCGGCTCTGCCGATCGGTTATCTCGGCGGCATCAGCGGCGCCCACCCGCTGGGCCTCGAGCCCGGCCTCGGCCGGGACATCCTCATGCAGCTCGTCTACGGGCTGCGCACCTCGCTGCTCATCGCGTTCGCGGCCGCACTGATCTCCACCACCATCGGCGTGCTCGTCGGCGTCGTGGGTGGATACGCCCGCGGCTGGCTGGACAGCATGATCAGCTGGATCATCGACCTGACCCTGGCCTTCCCCTTCCTGATCTTCGCGCTGGCGGCGATCCCGGTGGTGGAGAACAGGTTCTTCAACGCCCGTGACAACATCCCGGCCAGCTTCCGGGTCGGCATGATCATCGCGACGTTCGCGATCTTCAACTGGACCAACACCGCGCGCCTCGTCCGCGGCCAGGTGATCTCGCTGCGGGAGCGCGAGTTCGTCGAGGCGGCCCGCGCGTCCGGCGCCGGCACCGGGCACATCCTGCTCCGCCAGCTGCTGCCGAACATCTGGGCGCCGGTGCTCGTCACCGTGTCGCTCAACGTGCCGGCGTTCATCACCGCCGAGGCGGCGCTCGCCTTCGTCAACATCGGCGTCACGGAGCCGACCCCGGACCTGGGCCGGATGATCTTCAACAGCATCCAGTACCTCTCGGCCGATCCGATGTACACGTTCATTCCCGGCGTGACGATCTTCCTTCTCGTGCTCGCCTTCAACCTGTTCGGCGACTCGTTACGCGATGCCCTCGACCCGAAGTCGTCGCGGTAGGCATCGACAAGCTTTCCTTCACAAGAGGCCAGGGATCGACCACATCCCTAGAGGGAACAGGAAAGGAACAACCGTGCGGTTG
The DNA here is from genome assembly GCF_012933445.1 of Actinoplanes sp. TBRC 11911. Taxonomy (GTDB): domain Bacteria; phylum Actinomycetota; class Actinomycetes; order Mycobacteriales; family Micromonosporaceae; genus Actinoplanes. Next base: position 116,581 of record NZ_JABBNC010000012.1, on the reverse strand, counting down.
AAGATAGGAGCTCTGGGCGTCGGTGTTCTGACCGTCGCGCTGGTGGCCTCCGGCTGCAGCAAGACGACAGATGACAGCGACAGCAGTGGCGGCGACAAGGCGGTCAACGTCCAGGCCGGCGCGATCTCGTACGACGCCGCCGACAACAAGGCGCCTGCCCCGGCCGTCGATGGTGGACAGAAGGGTGGCAACCTCGGCGTCTTCCTCCCGGACGGCTTCGAGCACCTGGACCCGGCGCGTGCCTACGTCAACGTGGCGCAGATGGCCGACCAGCTTCTCGTGCGCACGCTGACCGGTTATCGCGAGGACGGCAAGGGCAACCTCAAGGTCATCGGTGACCTGGCGACGGACCCGGGCACCGACGTCAACAAGGACTGCAAGGTCTGGCAGTTCAAGCTTCGCCCTGGCATCAAGTACGAGGACGGCACGCCGGTCACCTCCAAGGACGTGGCGTACGGCGTCGCCCGCTCGTTCTCCCCGGACCTGTCCGAGGGCCCGCACTACATCCAGCAGTGGCTGACCGACAAGGGCGCCGACTACAACGCCGACTACAAAGGCCCCTACAACGGCGGCGCGGCTCTGCCGCCCGGTGTCACCACGCCGGACGACCAGACCATCGTGTTCACCTTCGCCAAGCCGCACTGCGACATGCCCTACGCGGCGACGCTGACGACGACCGCGCCGGTGCCGGCCGCTCAGGACAAGAAGACCGACTACGACCGCCGGCCGTTCTCGTCCGGCCCGTACAAGATCAAGTCCTACCAGCTCGGTAACAGCCTGGTCCTGGAGCGCAACACCAACTGGGACGCGAACACCGACCCGCTGCGCACCGCGCTGCCGGACACGTTCACGTTCAACTTCACGCTGCAGGCCGACGCCGTGAACGAGCGGCTGATCGCCGACGCTCCGGCCGACCAGAGCTTCCTCGGCTGGCAGGACGTGCAGCCGGCGCAGCTTGCCAAGACGACCACCCCGGACGTCAAGGCACGTGTTCTCGAGGGCCCGACGCAGTACGTCTGGTACTACTACATCAACACGCAGCGCATCAAGGACCTCAACGTCCGCAAGGCGCTGAACTACGCGATCGACAAGGACGCCGTCCTCAAGGCGATCGGTGGCACCCCGGCCGGTACGCCGGCCACCACGCTGCTCTCGCCGACCGTCGCGGGCTACCAGAAGTACGACGCCTTCAACGCCCCGGCGACCGGTGACGCGGCCAAGGTCAAAGAACTGCTCGGCAGCACCCCGCCGCCGGCGCTGGTGCTCGCCTACGCCAACACCCCGCCGCGCGCCGCGCAGGCCGAGGCCGCTCGTAAGAGCCTCGAGGCTGCCGGCTTCCAGGTGACCACGAAGTCGATCGACCCGACGAACTACTACACCGAGGTCGGCCGCAAGGACAACCCGTACGACATCTACCTCGGTGGCTGGGGCTCGGACTGGCCGGACCCGGGCACGGTCATCCCGCCGCTGTTCGACGGCCGCCAGATCACCCCGACCGGTAACCAGAACCTGTCGTACTTCAACGAGCAGTCGGTCAACACGGAGATCGATCGGATCGGCACGCTGCCCAGCGCGTCCGACCGGGCCGCCGCGTGGGCCGCGCTGGACAAGAAGATCATGACGGACTTCGCGCCGGTGGTTCCGGCCTACTACGACGGTGCCTACACGCTCGTCGGATCCAAGGTTGGTAACGCGTTCGACAGCAGCGCGTTCGGCTGGCCGGGCCTGATCAACGTCTACGTCAAGCCGTAACTTCTCCACACCGCCGGGCGTGGGCGGCCATCAGGCCGCCCACGCCCCCGGTAAGAAATAGGTGCCACGCCATGCTCAGGTTCGTCATCCGGCGGCTGCTGCTCGCGGTGACCACGCTGTTCGCCATCAGCATCATCACGTTCGTGCTGTTCTTCGCCGTGCCCTCCAGCCCGGCGACGGTCATGTGCGGCAAGAACTGCAACCCCACGCAGATCGCCCAGGTCGAACACCGGCTGGGCCTCGACCAGCCGCTCATCGACCAGTACGGGACGTTCGTCAAGGGCATCTTCGCCGGCCGCACCATCGGCGAGGGTGACTTCGCCCGCGAGTGCCCGGCGCCCTGCCTCGGGTATTCGTTCCGCACCGACGAGCCGGTCCTGGACATCATCAAGCGCACGCTGCCGGTGACCGTGAGCATCGTGATCGGCTCGGCCATCCTCTGGCTGCTCATCGGGGTGTCGCTGGGCATGGCATCCGCGCTGAAGAAAGGCACGATCTTCGACCGCCTGGCCATCGGTACCTCGCTGGTCGGCGCGTCGCTCCAGGTGTATTTCTTCGGCCTTGTCCTGCTGCTGATATTCGTCTACAGCACCGGCTGGCTGACCGCGCCGTCCTATACCCCGTTCACCCAGAATCCGGGACAGTGGGCCTATGGCCTCATTCTGCCGTGGATCACCCTGGGGTTCCTCAACTCCGCGCTCTACGCGCGACTATCCCGGGCGCAGATGCTGGAGACCCTCTCCGAGGACTTCGTGCGCACCGCCCGCGCCAAGGGCCTGCCGAAGACCAAGGTCTACACCCGGCACGCGCTGCGCGCGGCGATCACCCCGATCGTCACGATCGCCGGCCTGGACATCGGCGCGGCGCTCGGCGGCACGGTCATCACCGAGACGATCTTCGGTCTGCAGGGCCTGGGGAAGGCCTCCGTCCAGGCTGTCGAGGACCTGAACCTGCCCATCGTGCTCGCCACGGTCCTGCTTGCCGCCACCTTCATCGTGGCCATGAACATCATCGTGGACCTGCTGTACGCGGTCATCGACCCGCGCGTCCGGCTCGGCTGAGGTAACGGAGTTCCCATGTCAGTTTCCCCAGACGACCCCTACCTTCAGGTACGCGACCTGCAGGTGCAGTTCCCGACCGAGGACGGCCTCGTCCGCGCCGTGGACGGCGTCTCCTTCTCGGTGCGCCGCGGCCAGACACTCGGCATCGTCGGCGAGTCGGGCTCCGGCAAGAGCGTCACGAGCATGGCCGTGATGGGTCTGCACAACGCCGCACGCACCAAACTGGCCGGCGAGATCTCGATCGGCGGCACCAACATCGTCGGCATGCACGATGAGAAGATCCGCGAGATGCGCGGCCAGGACATGGCGATGATCTTCCAGGACCCGCTGTCCGCTTTGCACCCCTATTACAAGGTGGGCGTGCAGATCGCCGAGGCGTACCGGGTGCATCATCCGTCGGCGAGCAAGGCCGAGGCCGCCAAGCGGGCCGTGGACATGCTCGACCGGGTCGGCATCCCGCAGCCGCAGCGCCGCGCCAAGCAGTACCCGCACGAGTTCTCCGGCGGCATGCGGCAGCGCGCGATGATCGCGATGTCGCTGGTCAACGACCCGGCGCTGCTGATCGCCGACGAGCCGACCACGGCCCTGGACGTGACCGTGCAGGCGCAGATCCTGGACCTGCTCGAAGACCTGCAGCGCGAGTTCAACTCGGCGATCATCATGATCACCCATGACCTGGGCGTGGTCGCGCAGATCGCCGACGACGTGCTGGTCATGTACGCCGGCCGGGCCATCGAGACCGGATCGGTCGAGCAGGTCATGCGCTCGCCGCAGCACCCGTACACGTGGGGTCTGCTGGCCAGCGTGCCGTCGCTGCACGGCGACGCCGAGATCGACCTGGTTCCGATCAAGGGCAACCCGCCCAGCCTGATCAACCTGCCGTCCGGGTGCGCGTTCAACCCGCGCTGCCGCTACGCCGGCCAGAACGGCAACCGCTCGTTCACCGAGGCGCCCGAGCTGCGCTCGACCGGGCAGGACGGCCACCATGTCGCCTGCCACCTGTCCGCGGCGGATCGCCTGCGGATCTACCAAGAGGACATCGCGCACGCGGGAGTGGCCCAATGACAGATCTGGTGGATGCGGCGGAAGACTCCGCGGCCACGCCCGCGTCGAGCCGGGAGCCGCTGCTCAAGGTCGAAAACCTGCAGAAGCATTTCCCGGTACGCTCCGGCGTGCTCGGTTCGAGTCTGCTGGTGCGCGCGGTCGACGGGGTGAGCTTCGAGGTCCGTCCGGGCGAGACGCTCGGCCTGGTGGGCGAGTCGGGCTGTGGCAAGACGACGACGGGCCGGATGCTCGTGCGGCTCATCGAGGCCACCGCCGGCAAGATCACGTTCGAGGGTCAGGACATCACGCATGCCAAGGGACGGCAGCTGCGCCGGCTGCGCCAGGACATGCAGATCATCTTCCAGGACCCGTACGCCTCGCTGAACCCGCGGCACACGGTCGGCCGGATCATCGCGATGCCGTTGCAGGTGAACGGGATCAACCCGCCCGGCGGCGTCAAGAAGCGCGTGCAGGAGCTGCTGGAAACGGTCGGCCTGAACCCGGAGCACTACAACCGGTACCCGCACGAGTTCTCCGGTGGCCAGCGTCAGCGCATCGGCATCGCCCGCGCCCTCGCGCTGCACCCGAAGATCATCGTGGCCGACGAGCCGGTGTCCGCGCTGGACGTGTCGATCCAGGCGCAGGTGGTCAACCTGCTCCGCAAGCTGCAGCGCGACCTCGACCTGGCGTTCGTGTTCATCGCGCACGACCTGGCCGTGGTCCGGCACTTCTGCGAGCGCATCGCGGTCATGTATCTGGGCAAGATCGTCGAGACCGGCACCCGCAAGCAGATCTACGAGAACCCCGCTCACCCGTACACGCGGGCGCTGCTCTCCGCGGTGCCGGACGTGACTAAGCTGGGCCCGGCCGGCCGGATCAAGCTGGAGGGTGATGTGCCGTCGCCGATCAACCCGCCGAGCGGCTGCGTGTTCCGCACGCGCTGCTGGAAGGCGCAGGAGAAGTGCGCCACTGAGACGCCGCCGCTGACGATCAAGCCGAACGGCACCGTCGCGGCGTGCCACTTTCCCGAGGAAGGCGCGGTCGTCTGAGCGGCGCACCCTCCGTCTACCGGACCAGGTCGTACGTCCTTCGCCGGCGAGCTCTCACGGGGCTCGCCGGCGTCGCGCTGCTGCTCGTCGGGTACCTGGTGGGCCGCTGGCAGGACACCCCGGCGCCGATCAAGGTGGTCGCGCCGCCGGCCGCCGCGGTCGTGCCGTCCTCGGCGCCGCCCGCCCCGACGACGCCCCCGCCGTCCCCGACGGTCTATCGGAAGATCCAGGCGGAGAGCGCGGACGCGCTCAACGGCATCCAGACCCAGGACACCACGGATGAGGGCGGCGGGCAGAACGTGGGCTGGATCGCGCCCGGCGACTCGCTGCGCTACGACGACATCGACTTCGGACCGGTGCCGGCTACCCAGCTCGAAGTCCGGGTCGCCTCGGACGCCGCGGACGGCGGGCAGATGGCCGTGCGCCTGGACAAACCGGACGGTGAGATCGCCGGAACGCTGTCCGTCAGGCGTACCGGAGGATGGCAGAACTGGCGCACCGAGCTGGTGACGCTGAAGCCGGTGACCGGGACGCACGCGGTCTATCTGACTTTCAGCCGGCCGGACGGCGCCGAGTTCGTCAACCTGAACTGGCTGCAGTTCAAGCACTGAGCGCACGGAAAAGCCGCGCAGTGGAAGCTGCGCGGCTTTTGTGCGTTCGCCCGGGGGTCAGGCGGCGGCGGGCTCGTCCAAGAGGGGGATCCTCAAGGTCAGGACGCCGTTGTCGTAGCGAGCCTCGAGACGGTCCGTGTCGAGTCGCTCGGCGAGGGCTACCTCGCGGGTGAACGGCTCGGCCTTGCGCTCGGGGTTCCGCTGCTCGTTGCCTCCGGTCGGCTTGCGCTCGGCGCGTACGGTCAGGCTGTCGTCGCCTGCCGTCACGTCGATGTCCGCCGGGTCAACGCCGGGCAGCTCGATGTCGATGTAGTAGTCATCGTCGATCCGATACGCATCCAACCGGCAGCTGGAACTGCGGCCAGAGCACTCGAACACACGAGCTGTCAGCCGGTCCAGGTCCCGGACGGTCGCGCTGCGAAGCAACATGATGTTTCCTCCAGCGGATTCTTCTTGTCTGAGCTTTAAAGGCCCAGGTGGGGGAACCGGTAATCATGCTGGGAGATTCCCGGTCGGCCCGTGACGGGGGAGACATGGGCCGTGGGGCAGACTGCTATGCGTGCGGAAGATCTATGTAATCGGGATCGGTGCTGGTGATCCTGACCACCTCACCTTGCAAGCGGCCAAAGCGATCGGGCGCACAGACGTCTTCTTTCTGCTGGACAAGGGTGAAACCAAGGCCAGCATGATCGAACTGCGGGAACAGCTGATGAAGGCGTACGGGCGACCGGGTAAAAGGGTGGCGGAAGGCCGCGATCCGGACCGCGACCGCACGCCGAGTGACTACGAGGGCACGGTGACGGACTGGCGTCATCGGCGCTCCGAGATCACCGAGACGCTGATCGCCGAAAACCTGCGCGACGACCAGATCGGCGCGTTCCTGGTCTGGGGCGACCCCGCGCTCTACGACTCGACCATCGCGATCCTCGACGAGATCCTGGAGCGCGGCCAAACCCTTTTCGAGTACGAGGTCATCCCCGGCATCAGCAGCATTTCCGCGCTCGCCGCCAAGCATCGGGTCGGGCTGAACCGGGTCGGGCAGCCGTTCCAGGTCACCACCGGGCGCCGGCTGGCCGAGGGCTGGCCGGACGGCGTCGACGACGTGGTCGTCATGCTCGACGCGCAGCAGGCGTTCACCGCCCACCCGGACGCGGAGATCTACTGGGGTGCCTACGTGGGCACGCCGGACGAGATCCTGCGGTCCGGGACGGTGGCCGACGTGGCGGACGAGATCAAGGAGGTCCGGTCGGACGCCCGCGAGCGGCACGGCTGGATCATGGACACGTACCTGCTGCGTCGTCGGTCCTAGCGAACTCGGCGGTCAGCGCCTCACCCAGTTCGGCCAGCCGCGCGTCGGCGTCGGCGGCCTGGACGGCGCGTACGAACCCCAGGTACGCCGAGCGCAGGGCGTCGTGGCCGTGGTTCGGCCCGGTGCTCAGCACGTCGTGGCTGCGTTCGGCGACCCGGCGGAAGTCGGCGGGGGTCTCGGCCGGCGGCTCCGGGATCGGCGCGGCCGGGTCGGGCACCTGCTCGCTGATCGGCGGCTCCGGGGCCGGGTCGGCCATCTCGGCGCGCAGCCGCAGATTCCCGCTCAACAGGCCGGCCGCCATCCCCTCGAACAGCGGCGCCGACTCGAAATCGCGGGCGATCAACCCGGCCCCGCGCGCGTTCAGTTCCTCGGGGTCGAGGTCGGTGCGGATGTCGGTCGGTGTCAGCCCGAAATAGCGGGCCAGGCGCTGCCGGATCAACGGGATCCGGGTCGACCCGCCGGACAGCAGCACCTGCTCGATGGCGGCCCGGCCGACCCCGGCCGCGAGCATGGCCGCGCCCAGATAGTCCAGCGACCGGTCCACGTCCGGCTCGATCATGGCCTCGAACCCGCGGCGGGACAGCGGCACGCTGGCGCTGACCGTCGCGGTGAGCACCGGCAGGTCCAGCGTGACCGAGTCGGCCACCGACAACTCCCGCTTGCGGATCTCCGCCTCCCAGCGGATCCGCCGCCGGATGTGCGCGTCCCGGCTGAGGTCGACGTGGTGGCGCTCGCGGATCTGGCGCAGCGCGAACTCGGCGATGCGGTCGTCGAAGTCGTCGCCGCCCAGCCGGGGGTCGCCGGCCGTGCCGAGGACCTCCACGCCACCCGGGCCGATCCGCACGATCGCCGCGTCGAAGGTGCCGCCGCCGAGGTCGTAGATGGCGTACGTGCCGGGGCGGTCGGCGCCGAACCCGGCCGCCGCCGCAACCGTGTCGTCGAGCAGCCGGCGGACGTTGAGCTGGGCCAGCCCGGCCGCCTCGCGTAACGCCCGGCGCTGGGTCTCGCCCGCCGAGGACGGCACCGTGATCACCGCGTCGTAGACCGGGCCCCCGACGTACGCCTCGGCCTGCCGTTTCAGCTCGATGAGCAGGAACGCGCAGATCTCCCGGGTGCGATACGTCCGGCCGCGGAAGCGGATCTGCTCGCCGCTGCCCAGCACGCGTTTGATGCCGGCGACGGCGCTTTCCCGGCCGGCCGCCGGGATCTGGCCGACGACGACCTGACCCGCCTTGTTCTGCCCGACCACGGACGGGGTGGGTGGCAGCACGACCACGCGGGATCCGTCCCAGACCGCGACCGTGCACGACGTGGTACCAATATCGATACCTATCACTCTGTGGAGGGATGGCGCGTCGGCTGACTCGGTCAAGGCCGCCCCCTATGACCGTGTTTCACCAAATGGAACCCGTGCGTCAAACTAACATCGGGTCAGAACTGACAAGCATCAATCCGTCGGACATCCGACTGTCAGGCCGGTTTGGCCTCGGCCTCTTGTAGCGCGCGCTCGGCCCAGTCGATCCGCAGCTCGCTCAGGCCGGCCGAGCGGGCCTGCTGGACCGCCTCGCGCAGCAGGCGCACCGCCGTGGTCCGGTTGCCCGCGGCGAGCTCGGCCTCGCCCAGCGCGAGGGTGCCGGTCGCGATCCGGCGCGGGTCGCCGTAGCGTTCGCGCAGCACCTGGGACTTGCGCAGATGCCGAAGGCCCTTCTCGCAGTCGGCGGTGACGAACACGTAGTAGAACCCGATGTGGCGGTGCACCTCGGAGCGGACCATCTCGTCCGCGTGCTCCTCGGCGAGCCCCAGCGCCTCCCGATAGAAGGGCATCGCCGTCCGCCAGTCGCCGCGCAGCACCTGATGCACCAGGCCCAGACCGAGCAGCGACTCGGCCTGCCCGGCCAGGTCGCCCTCGTCCTTCTGCATGGTCAGGGCCGCGGCGAACAGCCGCTCCTCGCTCTCCCAGTCGGCCTGGGTGAGGTCGCTGAGCGCCGCGAAGTGCGCGAGCATGCCCAGGCGGGTGAGGGCGGCGGCCTCGGTGATCCGGTCGCCGTCGGCGTGCGCCCGCTCCCAGGCGGACTCCAGCATGCGCCACGCGGGCGCGTAGTCCCCGGTGCTGAAGGCCGCCTCGAGAGCGGCCTCGCCGCCGGCGGCGAGCAGACCCCGTGCCGTCGGCTCACTCCCCATAGGACGTCACGTTACTGCGGGCACGCTTAAAAACGCAGAGCGTCGTCGATCGGGGTCGTGCCCTCGAGAAGTTCGAAGGTCACGCCGACGGTGTCCGCCGAGCTGGTCGTGAGGCAGGCGGCGAGCACGGCGGCCACATCATCGCGGGTGACCCGGCCGCGGTGGCCGAGCTCGCGGTACGTGCTGACCAGGCCGGTGCCCGGTTCGTCCGTCAAACTCCCGGGACGCACGATTGTCCAGTCCAGGCCGGTTGCCGTCACGTACGCGTCGGCCTCCGCCTTCGCCTCGTAGTACGCACGGTTCGCCGGGGCCTCCGCGCCCACCGTGGAGATCATCACGTACCGGCGTACGCCCTGGTCGATGGCCGCGTCGGCCAGCTTGAGCGCCCCGGCCAGGTCGACCGTCCGCTTGCGCGCGTCGCCGCTGCCCGGTCCGGCCCCGGCCGCGAAGACCACCGCGTCGGCGCCTTTCACGTACGCCGAGAGGGAGTCCTCGGCCTCGATGTCGCCCAGCACCGGGACCGCGCCGACCGCTTGCAGGTCCGCGGCCTGGGCCGGGTTCCGGATCAGGCCGCGCGCCGTGTGCCCCTGAGCGGCCAACAACTTCAGCAGGCGACGGGCGATTTTGCCGTGCCCGCCCACAACGAGAATGTCCATGCACCCATTTTGTAACCGCCGGAATCGTCACGCACGGCCGTGCGGGCCCGATCGAGCCGGTTATGGCAGCCATCACCTCCTCGTGGACCGCGCGCCTGTCCCTGGTCGCCGCCCTGCTGGTGAGCGTGTTCGCGCTGGCCATGGGCACCGGCGCCGGAGCGTACGTCGCCGGCGCCGGCCTGTGCCTGGGTGCGGCTGCCGCCGCGGTTGCGTGCCTGCTCCGCGCCCGTTCGTTGACCGGGCGGGCCCGCTGGGGCTGGGCGCTCATCGGCGCCGGGGCGTTGAGCTGGGGGCTCGGCCAGAGCACCCGCATCTTCCTGGACACGGTCGCGCTGCCGTCGGTCGCCGACGTCGGATACCTCGGCATGTACGTGCTCACGCCGATCGGCCTGCTCGTGCAGCCCAGCGTCAGTCAGGCGCTCGCGCACCGCGTACGCAGCGTTCTGGACGGTCTGATGATCGCCGCCTCGCTGGTGATGGTCTCCTGGATCTTCGTGATCGCGCCGCTGATCGCGGCCGAGCGCAAGGCGTCGGCCGCGCTGGTCGTCAGCCTCGCCTACCCGCTGGGCGACATCGTGATCGTCACGATGGTCATCTACATGCTCGCCCGGCAGCGGCGCAGCGGGCAGCTCGCCCTGGTCGGCGCCGGCATCGTGGCGTTCGCGATCTCGGACATCGGATTCGCGTACCTGCACCTGGTCGGCGACTACGCGGCCGGTGGCGTGGCCGACATCGGCTGGTTCGCCGGGTTCGCACTGATCCTGCTCGCCGCCACCAGGCCGAGTGCGGTCTCGTCGGCCGCTCCCGCACCGTGTTCCGCGGCCCAGTCGTTCGGCATCCTGCTGCCGTACGCCGTCGTGCTGACCTCGGTGGTCATCTCGGTCGTCTGGTACGTCCGGACCGGCCAGGGCGACCTGTTCGTCGCCTACCTCCGCTCGGTCCTGACCCTGCTGATCATCGCCCGCCAGCTGCTCACCCTGCGCGAGAACCGCAACCTCACCCGTACGCTGGAACGGCGGGTCGACGACCGCAGCGCCGAATTGCTCGCCAGCGAGCAGCGTTTCCACGCGCTCCTGCAGCAGAGCTCGGACGTGGTGACCGTGGTCGGCCCCTCCTCCGACGTGCTCTACCAGAGCGAGTCGGTGCAGCGCGTCTTCGGCTGGCCGGCCGCCGAGGTCACCGGACGCCGGCTCATCACGCTGATGGACGTCCCGTCCGGGCTGCGGCTGGCCCGCGCGCTGCGGGCGGCGGCGCGCACCCCGTACGAGACCACGGTCCTGGAACTTCCGGTACGTCACCGCGACGGCCGGCTGCGGCAGGCCGAGATCACCATCACGAACCTGCTGGCCGACCCGGGTGTGGGTGGGCTGGTGCTGAACACGCGCGACATCAGCGAGCGCAAGCAGCTGCAGGACCAGCTGGTGCACGAGGCGTGCCACGACGCGCTGACCCAGCTGGCGAACCGGGCGCTGTTCCGCGAGCGGGTCGGCGAGGCGCTGCGCGAGCGGACGGCGGCCGACGAGGTGACCGTGCTGTTCCTCGACCTGGACGGCTTCAAGGAGGTCAACGACAGCCTCGGCCACCTGGCCGGCGACCAGCTGCTGATGCGGGTGGGAGAGCGGCTGCGCGCGTCGGTACGCGACGAGGACGTGGTGGCCCGCTTCGGCGGCGACGAGTTCGCCGTGCTGATCAATTCGCCGGTGGGCGGGGACGAGGCCGTCCGGGTGGCCGAGCGGATCATCGCGATGCTCGACGAGCCGTTCACCGGCCTGGCCGGCCTCGCCGGCGTCGGCGGCGTCGGCGGCGTCGGCGGCGTCGGCGGCCTCGCCGGCTTCGGCGGCAAGATCCACGTGCAGGCGAGCATCGGGCTGGCCACCGCCGGCCTGCTCGCCTCGCCCGGTGCCGCCGAGCAGCTCATGCGGAACGCCGACCTGGCCATGTACCGGGCGAAGTCGGCGGGCGGCAGCGGCTACGCCGTGTACGACCCCGGGATGCTCCTCGGCCTGGTCGCGCGGATCGAGCTGGAGGCCGACCTGCGCGCCGCCCTGGAACGCGGCCAGCTGCGCCTGCACTACCAGCCCACCATCGACCTGAGCACCAACGAGGTCGTCGGCTTCGAGGCGCTGGTGCGCTGGCAGCACCCGGTCCGCGGGATGATCCCGCCGAGCGAGTTCATCCCGCTGGCCGAGGCCACCGGCTTGATCGTCCCGCTGGGCCGCTGGGTGCTGCGCGAGGCGTGCCGCCAGGCCGTGTCGTGGGGCGCTCGCCCGCTGAAGATGGCGGTCAACGTGTCGGTGCGCCAGTTCGACCGGGGCGACCTGGCCGAGGTGGTCGCCGACGTCCTGGCCGAGACCGGCATGCCCGCCGACCGGCTCTGCCTGGAGATGACCGAGAGCGTCCTGATGACCGACACCGACGACAACCTGACCCAGCTGAAGCGCCTCAAGGCCCTGGGCGTCACCCTGGCCATCGACGACTTCGGCACCGGCTACTCGTCGCTGGCGTACCTGCGCCGCTTCCCGGTCGACACCCTGAAGATCGACCGCTCCTTCGTGGACCGCCTGGGCGGCACGTCCACCGACGACGCCGCGCTGGCCGACACGATCGTCCAGCTGGGCAAGAGCCTGGGCATGGCCACGGTCGCCGAGGGCATCGAGGACCACGGCCAGCTGGCCGCGCTGCGCGAGATGGGCTGCGACTACGCCCAGGGCTTCTACTTCGCCCGCCCCCTCCCTGCCGCCGAGGCCACCCAGTTCCTCGCCCTGACCGCGTAGAGAGCTTTCGCGGTCAGGGTGCTTGGTCGAGACGCCGCAGGTTCCCACAGTGCGGGTAGGGAGCGCGAGCGTGGGGATTGCGGACGGTGGGGGCGGTGTAGATCCCCACACCGCAGGGCGGGGCTCGAGGGTGTGCCGATTGCGGACGGTGGGGGCGGTGTAGATCCCCACAGCTGAGGGCGGGCCTTGAGGGTGTGGGGATTGCGGACGGCGGGGGCGGGATGGATCCCCACACCTTGGCGGCGCGTCGGCGGGTGTGGGGAGCTGCGCCAGCGGATCGCCGCTTGAGTTCCGGAACTGAGGTCTACCACGGGAAGCGCTTCCCGGGGCGCTACCAGGCATTGACACGGGTTTATGCGGCGGTTCACAGTGGCTTATCGAAGAGCGCTTTCACGCCTGGTCCCCGACAGGCCGCTCTGGCATATCCCCCGATCTGGAGTCGCCCATGACATCCCCAGCCGGGACCCGCCGCCGATGGTGGTCCCCCGTCCGCTTCGCCACGATCAGTGCGGGCCTGTTCGGCCTGCTCGCCTCGCTCCTCGTCGCCACCGGGCAGAGCGCCAGCGCCGCCGAGACGGTGGTGTCGCAAGGCAAGCCCGCGACCGCGTCGTCCACCGAGGTGGCCGGCGCCTACCTCGCCTCCGAAGCCGTCGACGGCAACAACGGCACCCGCTGGGCCAGCGCCTTCTCCGGCACCCAGTGGTGGCAGGTCGACCTCGGAGCGCCCACAAGTGTCAGCCGCATCGCGATCAACTGGGAAGGGGCGTACGCGAAGGCGTTCACCATCCAGTTCTCCACCGACGGCGTCAACTACGCACAGGCGTACGGGACGACGAGCGGAACCGGTGGTCAGCAGAGCATCACCGTCAGCGGCACGGCACGGTACGTGCGGATCAACCTCACCCAGCGTGCACTGGAAATCTACGGCTATTCGTTCTGGGAGTTCCAAGTCTTCTCGGGCGGCACCACGGATCCGCCGCCGACCGGTGGCACCGCGCGGCTGCTCTCGTACAACAAGCCGGCCGCGGCCTCGACCTGGCAGAACGACGTCAACTGCAACCCGTGCAGCCCGGACAAGGCGTTCGACAACGACCCCGCCTCACGTTGGGCCACGAGCTCGACCAACGGCTGGGTGGACCCGGGCTGGATCTCCGTCGACCTGGGTGCGACAGCACAGATCAGTCAGGTCGTCCTGCAATGGGATCCGGCGTACGGCAAGGCGTACCAGATCCAGGTTTCGAACGACAACGCCAACTGGCAGCCGATCTTCAGCACCACCACCGGTGACGGGCTCAAGGACGTCATCAACGCCACCGGCACCGGGCGGTACGTGCGGATGTACGGAACCGCGCGCGGCGGCCCGTACGGCTACTCGCTGTGGGAGTTCAGCGTCTACGGCACCGGGGGCGCTCCGGTGAACCCGCCGGCCAAGCCCGCCGACCCGACGTTCCCGGCCACGCGGCTGGTCTTCTCCGACGAGTTCAACGGCGCCGCGGGCAGCAAGCCGGACACCGCGAAGTGGACGTACGACCCGGGCGTCCCGCAGAACGGCGAGGTCCAGTACTACACGCCGAACAGCGAGAACGCGCAGATGAACGGCGCCGGCCAGCTCGTCATCGAGGCCCGCAAGCAGGACATCCAGGGACGGCAGTACACGTCGGCGCGGATGAACACCAGCAACAAATTCAGCGTCCAGTACGGGCGGATCGAAGCGCGCATCAAGGTTCCGAAGGGCAACGGTCTGTGGCCGGCGTTCTGGATGATGGGCAGCGACTTCCTCACCGGACGCCCGTGGCCGTACAACGGTGAGGTCGACATCATGGAGGTGCTCGGCCGCAACACCACCGAGGCGTACTCGACGTTGCACGCACCGGCGTACAACGGGGGTGGCGGTTATGGCCAGAAGTACGCGGCGGGCGCCGACCTGTCGTCGGACTTCCACCTGTGGGCCGCCGAGTGGGACAGCAAGGGCATCCGGTTCTACCTGGACAACCGGCTCGTGTTCAACGCGGCGAAGGACACCGTGGAGAACACGCGCGGCCCGTGGATCTACGACCACCCGTTCTACCTGATCCTGAACCTGGCGGTCGGCGGCGACTTCCCCGGCCCGATCGACGCCAGCACACCGTTCCCGTCCCAGATGCTCGTGGACTACGTCCGCGTGTACCAGTGAGTGAGTGCTGGAGGCCGCGTGCGAGCGCGGCCTCCAGCCGGTTCTAGAACGGAGCTCATGAATAAGCGTGGCGGGCCGCACCCGACGATGGATCAGGTCGCGGAGGCAGCCGGTGTCTCCCGCGCCACCGTCTCCCGGGTGATCAACGGCGCGCCCAGTGTGGACGCGAAGATCCGTGAGGTGGTGCAGCGCGCGATCGCCGCGACCGGGTACGTGCCGAACGTGGCCGCCCGCAGCCTGGTCACCCGCCGGTCCAACTCGGTGGCCCTGGTGATCAGCGAGCCGGACCGCCCGGACAACCACTCGTTCCTGAACCGGATCTTCACCGATCCGTATTTCGGCCGGATCACCGCGGGTGCCACCGGCGCGTTGCGCCCGCACGACATCCACCTGGTGGTCATTCCCACCGACTCCAGCGATCACCACCAGGTCGTACGCTATCTGCGTCAGGGTCACGTCGACGGAGTGCTGCTGATCAGCAGCCACGAGCAGGACACGCTGCCGCGGCAGGTCGTCGAGCTGGGCATCCCGGCGGTGGTGTCGGCGCGGCCCACGTCGCCGATCCCGGTCAGTTTCGTCGACGTGGATCAGCGCCTCGGCGCCCGTCTCGCCGCCGAGCATCTGCTGGAGCGCGGGCGGCGCCGGCTCGCCACGATCAGCGGCCCGCTCGACATCCCGTCCGGCCTGGAACGCCTCGATGGCTTCCGGGCGGCCCTGGCCTTCGCCGACGTCCCGTCCATCGAGGGCGACTTCACCCGCGCCGGGGGTGAGGCCGCCGCCCGCCGGCTGCTCGCCGAACACCCCGATGTGGACGGTCTGTTCGTGGCCAACGACCTGATGGCCGAGGGGGCGTTGCGCGCGATGCAGGACCTCGGGCGACGCATCCCCGAGGACGTGGCGGTGGTGGGCTTCGACGACAGCAGCGCGGCGCTGGACTGCCGCCCGCTGCTCACCACGATCCGCCAGCCGGTCGAGGAGATGGCCGCCGAGATGGCCGAGGTGCTGCTGGCGCACATCGCGGCGCCGGGGCGGTTACCGCGCTCGGTGACCTTCCAGCCCGCCCTGGTCATCCGCGACTCGACCTGAGCGCCGCAGCCGCCCCAACCCCGCGCCAAGGGCCGTGGCCGGCGTCCAGAAGACCAGCATGGCGAGGAGGAACTCCGGACGCAGCACGTCGCGTACCGCCGACTCCCACGTCGGCGGCACCGCGTCGCCGGTGCTCAGATATCCGGCGTGCCGGTCGGCCCAGACGATCGCCTCGGGAACGCCGACGGCGAGTGCCGCCAGCAGCGCGGCGAGCGCGGCCAGCGCCCCGGTGCGCAGCCCGGAGCCGAACGACCGGGTGCGCCACGCGGCGACGAGCGCGACGACGCACAGCAGCACGCTCGGGGTGGTCATCCAGAAGCCGAGGATGCCGCCGGCGCCGTGTGCGAGCGACCAGCGCGAGGCGGCGAAGGTGCCGCCCGCGACGGCGAGCGCAACCCCGCCGACCAGCATCCACGCGCCACCGGGCAGCCCGGACCGCAGGGCGGCCCAGGCGCCGCCGAGGGCGAACCGGCGCCGTTCGGCCCGCGGTTCGATCGCCGCGAGCTCGGCCCGCAGGGCGGAGCCCCACGCGCGGCGCCTTTCCGGCAGGCCGGCGGTGGCCAGGTCGAGCAGGAGCTGCCACATGTCGAGCATCGGAGGCCTCCTGGTCAGGTCGTCCGCGGGACGACTCGGGCGACGGCACGCGCGGGCGAAGGCTCGGCTAGGGCGCGGGCCAGCTCGGCGCCGTCCGGGCTCAGCCGGTACCGATGCCGGGCCGGGCGCCCGCGCGGCGGGCCGGTCTCCCACGACGTCTCCACCAGCCCACGCTCGGCGAGCCGGATCAGGATCGGGTAGACCGTGCCCGCCTTCAGCCCGAGAACGCGGCAGAGGTCGTAGCCGTGGCTCCACCCCGCACCCGCCGCGGCCAGCGTGCTCAGCACCGCGGCGGTCTGCGGGGACGGACGTCGTACGCGCACCATGCCCCTCAATATCTACCTAGATAGAGTTAGTGCGCAAGGGCCACATCGGCCGTTTCACCCGCTGGGAATGAGGAACCGCGAACGGCGGCATGGCTGACTGGCGCCATGGGTGATGGGCTGGGACGTTGGGTACCCGCGGTCCGCGCGGCGTCGGCGTACAAGCGCAGCTGGCTGGCCAAGGACCTGATCGCCGGTCTCGTGCTGTCCACGCTGCTCGTCCCACAAGGGATGGCGTACGCGGAGCTGGCCGGCCTGCCCGCGATCACCGGCCTGTACACCACCGTGCTCTGCCTGCTCGGCTACGCGGTCTTCGGACCCTCCAGGGTGCTCGTACTGGGCCCGGACTCGTCGCTGGGCCCGATGATCGCCGCGGTGATCGTCCCGATCGCCGGCTCGGGCGGCGACCCGGGCGTCGCGATCGCCCTCGCGTCGATGCTCGGCCTGCTGGTCGGGATCACCATGACCATCGCCGGCGTCGCCAAGCTCGGCTTCATCTCCGACCTGCTCTCCAAGCCGACCCGCCTCGGCTACATGAACGGCCTGGCCGTGACGATCCTGGTCGGCCAGCTGGCCAAGCTGTGCGGGTTCTCGACCGACGCGGACGGCCTGATCGACGAGTTCACCGCGTTCGTCCGCGGCGTCGCGCACTCCGAGATCGTGCCCGCCGCGCTCGCCGTCGGCCTCTTCGCGCTGGCGCTGATCCTGGTCCTGCAACGGCTGCTGCCCAAGATCCCCGCGATCCTCGTCGCGGTGGTGCTGTCGATCGCGGTGACCTGGGCGTTCCAGCTCGGCGACCGCGGCGTGGACCTGGTCGGCCCGTTGCCGCAGGGGCTGCCGCCGTTCACCCTGCCGCACGCGTCGTGGGACCAGCTCTGGCTGCTGGTCGTCGGAGCCCTCGGCATCACGCTGGTGTCGCTGACCGACACCATCTCGACGGCGTCGGTCTTCGCCGCCCGCGCCGGCCAGCAGGTGCACGGCAACCAGGAGATGATCGGCATCGGCGCGGCCAACATCGCGGCCTCGTTCTTCCAGGGCTTCCCGGTCAGCACCAGCGGTTCCCGTACGGCGGTGGCCGTCCAGTCCGGAGCCCGCAGCCAGCTGACCGGCATCGTCGGCGCCGCCCTCATCCTGCTGATGCTGCTGTTCTTCCCCGGTCTGCTGCAGGACCTGCCGCAGCCGGCCCTGGCCGCGGTGGTCATCGCCGCGTCGCTGATGCTCGCCGACCTCGCCGGAACCGCCCAGTTGTGGCGGCAGCGGCGCACCGAGTTCGGCGTCTCGATGGCGGCGTTCCTCGGCGTGGCCCTGCTCGGCGTCCTGCCCGGTATCGCGGTGGCGGTCACCCTGTCCGTCCTCAACGTGTTCCGCCGGGTCTGGTGGCCGTACCAGACGACGCTGGGTCGAGCCGCCGGCGTGCCGGGCTACCACGACGTGCGGGTCTACCCGGACGCCGAGCGGCTGCCCGGACTCGTGCTGTTCCGCTTCGACGCGCCGCTGATCTTCGCCAACGCGCGGGTGTTCCGCGCCGAGATCGAGCGGGTGGCCCGGGAGGATCCGCGGGTGCGCTGGATCGTGGTCGCCGCCGAACCCATCACGGACATCGACACCACGGCCTCGGACATGCTCGCCGAACTGGACGAGGCGTTGAACGCTCGCGGCGTCTCGCTGGTGTTCGCGGAGATGAAGACCCCGGTCCAGCAGAAGATCGAACGCTACCGGCTGAGCCCGGCCATCGACCGCTTCAGCCCCACCATCGAGGACGCGGTCGCGGCCTATCGCGCCCAGCACGACGTCGACTGGCAACCGGCGACCGACCAGAATTAGCCGGGAACGTCCAGAACGGCGTAGCCCTCGCCGAGGTGGGCCGCGGCGATCGCCCCGGCGCTCCACCATCGCAGCGGCGGGCCGCCCATCCGCATGCTGCTCACGTTGAGCTGGAGGTGCGCCAGGTGGGCGTGCACCAGCGCCGGACCTCGCTCGGCGATCGCGAGGAGGTTCGCGGCCATCATCGACGCCCGCACGAACAGCAGCCAGTTGAAGCGGCTCGGGGACGTGTCGGCCACCCAGAAGTGGTACCGCAGCAGCCCGGTGGCCGTACGGGCGTACAGGCGGGCCCGGTCCCATTCCTCCGGGGTGGACGTGGCGATCAGGTGGGGCGTCTGCGCGTCCAGCAGCGCCGCCAGGTCGTCGGCGAGCAGCCGCAGCTCGCGGGCCTCGGCCGTGCGCCCCACCGAGGCCGACGGATCCCACATCGCGCCGGGCTCGGTCCACCGCTCATCGGCGCCGAGCAGGCCGTCGAGCGTTTCCGCGGTGGCGGGCAGCAGGCCGGCGTCCACCCGGGCGGTGAGGTAGCCGTGCAGCGTGGTGAGCGCCTGCCGCGGGCTGGCGCCGGCGGTGATCTCCAGCGGGCCGTCGAAGCCGGCGAAACGCACCCGGTCCGCGGCCGGCCGGCCCTCGTTGTACGCGTGCATCCAGCGCACCAGCTCGCGGTTGGCGTCGGACGTGCCGAGGTCCGGATGGCTGAAACCACGCGTCATGACCTCGTCGAGCGTGCCGATGCCGGACGTGACGTAGTCGTCGGTGACCAGGCCCATCAGGCAGTCGCTCTCGACCGCGATCGTCCGGTAGCCGTCGCGTTCGACGAGCTCCCGGAAGAGATCGTTGCGCGGCTCGAGCTCGCCCAGCGCGAGCAGTTTCAAGGCTGTCATGCCCATGAACCGTATCGTTGAACCAACGGTTGAGACTTAGCCGTCGAGCCGTCGCAGAACCGCGGCGCTGATCACCGCCCACTCGCGGATCTGCCGGGGCGTCAGGGTGTCGAACACGATCTGGTGGACGAGCTCGACGTGGGCCGGCGCGGCCGCCTCGATCGCCGCCCGCCCGGCGTCGGTGAGCACCACGTACGCCCCGCGGCGGTCCTCCGGGCACGCCTCCTTGGCCACCATGCCCCGGTCGGCGAGCCGCGCGACCTGTTTGGACACCCGGCTCTTGTCCCACTGCAGTCCCTCGCCCAGCTCGAAGGCGCGCAGCCGGCCGTCCGGCACGTCGGTCAGGTGCACGAGCACGTCGTAGTCGGCGAGGCTGAGACCCGAGGTGCGTTGCAGGTCGCGGTTCAGCTTCGCCGCGAGCTTGGCATGCAGATCCAGGAAGCCCCGCCACGCTCGTTGCTGGCCGGCGTCGAGCCAGCGGACGTCGGTGGTCACTCCCGCATCGTACGGCCGGTGGTTGACGTGGGCCCGGTGTCGGAGGAATGTGGTTGCCACGGCAACCACTTTCGCTCCAGCGGACCTCTGTGCGGAGGCTTTCGATGAGTGCGTGGAATTTCATGAGCTACGAGAGCAAGGCCAATCTTCTCGAAGCCGTACGCCGGGAGGCGGCCGGCATGTTCGCCCTCGCCGAGGAGCCGGAGACCTGGATGGCCCCGACCGGCGCCGGCGACTGGCAGGTGCGCGACGTGTTCGGGCACCTGATCGACACCACCGAGACCTACTTCGTGGGCTTCGACGCGGCCCGCAAGGGCACGAACCCGCCCGAATCAGTGCCGTTGCGCGACATGGCGGCGCACGTCGACCGGGGCGCGCGGCAGTTCCGGGCCCTGGAACGCAAGGAGGCGCTGGACCGGCTCGCTCTGGCGTTCGAGCGGATGCTGGGCATCACCGAGGATCTGACCGAGGGGGACTGGGCCGGTCTGCTGGTCCCGCACAAGTACATGGGTCCGCTGCCGGTGCCCTTCTACCCGGTCTTCCAGCTCGTCGACTACGCGGTGCACAGCTGGGACATCCGGCAGGGCGTCGGGAAGCCGCACGCGTTGGAGGCGCGCTCGGCGGACCTTCTCGTCCCGCTGTGTTACGTGCTGTGGGCGTCGACCCCGGTGGTCGGGCCGGACACCGAGCCGATCGAGCTGGGCATCCGGATCACCTCGGGCGCGAACGCCGGCGACACCCGGGTGGCGGTCGGGCCCGAGGGTGCCGCGACCACGGCCGGGCCGATCGACGACCTGTCGTGTGCCATCGAGTTCGATCCGGGGAGCTTCGTGCTGACCGCGTACGGGCGTACGAACGCGGGGACCGCACGCGGTGACCGAGAGTTGGCGCATAAGTTCCTCGGAGGGTTTTTCAGAATTTAAGTGAGAGGGCAGGCCGTGACGATCGACCTCGAGGCCATCGCAGCCGAACGCGACCGTATCCGGGACGACTATCTGCGGGAGGCGCCGCAGCGACCGCCGTCGAGCGCTCGCGGCCTGCACCACTTCGCGCTGATCTGCGCCGACGTGCGCCGGACCATCGACTTCTACCAGGGCGTGCTCGAGTTCCCGCTGACCGAGATCTTCGAGAACCGGGACTACCCGGGCTCGAACCACTTCTTCTTCGACATCGGCAACGGCAACCTGCTCGCGTTCTTCGACCTGCCCGGGCTCGACCTCGGCCCGTACGCGGAGGTGTTAGGGGGTTTGCACCACATCGCCATCTCGGTCACCCCGGAGCGGTGGCGGCACCTGCGCGGCAAGCTGGACGCCGCGGGCGTGCCGTACGAGGAGGAGAGCGGCACCTCGATCTACTTCCGCGACCCGGACGGCGCCCGGCTGGAACTGCTGGCCGACCCGCTCGGCGAGATGTACGGCACCAAGGTCCTCTAAACCAGGCCGTCCTCGAAGGCGATGATCACCAGCTGGACGCGGTCCCGGACGCCCAGCTTGGTGATCGCCCGGGTGATGTGCGTCTTCGCGGTCAGCGGGCTGATCACCAGCTCGCGGGCGATGTCGTCGTTGGACAGGCCGGTCGCCACCAGGCGGACCACCTCACGTTCCCGCTCGGTCAACACGGCCAGGCGGTTTCCCCCGTCGGTTGCCGCCGCCGGGACCGGGCGGTGCGCGAACTGGCCGACCACGCGGCGGGTGACGCTCGGCGAGAGCAGGGCGTCACCGTCGGCCACCACGCGCACCGCCCGGCGCAGCCCGTCCGGATCGATCTCCTTGGTCAGGAAGCCGCTCGCCCCGGCCGCCAGCGCCGCGAACACGTACTCGTCGGTCTCGAACGTCGTCAGGATGATGATCCGGGCGTCGCAGAAGGCGAGGATCTCCTTCGTCGCCGTGATGCCGTCCATGCCGGGCATCCGGATGTCCATCAGGATCACGTCCGGCCGCAGGTCGCGGGCGGCCCGCACGGCCTCGTCGCCGGTGCCGGCCTCGCCGACGACCGCGATGTCCCGATCGCGCCGGAGCAAACTCCGGAATCCGGCCCGTACGAGATGCTGGTCGTCGGCGAGAAGCACGGAGATCGTCATTGCGGGATCGTCGCCCGTACCTGGAATCCGCCGTCCGCCGGACCGGCCGTGAGCGCCCCGCCCAGCGCCGCCACCCGGCCGCGCATGCCGGTGATCCCGTTGCCGTCGACCATCGCGTCCGCGCCGTGCCCGTCGTCGCGCACGTCCACCACCACGCCGGCCGCCGCATACCGGATCGTCACGGTGACGTGCGAGGCCGACGCGTGCCGGACCGTGTTGGTCAGCGACTCCTGCACCACCCGGAACACCGCGGTCGCCACCGGCGCGGCCACGTCGGCGCGTTCGCCGAACTCGTTGAGCGACACCGAAAGCCCGGGGGAGCGCACCTGCTCGACCAGGCGGTCCAAGCCGTCCAGGCCGGCCACCGGGCCGTCGTGCAGCACGTCCACCAGCGACTTCAGGTCGGTCATCGCCCGGCCCCGGACGTCCTGAGCCAGCTTGAGCGACTCGCGCGCCTCGGCCGGGTCCGCGTCGAACGCGTCCAGCGCCACGTTCAGGTGCACGCCCACCACGGCCAGCGTGTGCGACACCACGTCGTGCAGATCGCGCGCGATCTCCACGCGCTCCTCGGCCCGGCGTCGCCGGCCGTCCTCGGCCAGGCGGTGGGCCAGCTCGTCACGCCAGCGCAGGTTGTTCCGGTACGCCACGCCGGCTGCCAGCACCGCCACCAGCCACAGTTTCTCGCCGCCGACGTGCACCAGGGCCCACTCCGGTCCATGGTCGAGAGCGGTGAAGGCGTCCCACGCGAAGCCGAAGGTCAACGCGACGAGGGCGGTGACGATCGCGGCGCGTAGCCGGCCGGCCAGGGCCAGCGCGACGAACGCCGCCGTGGCGGGCCAGACCCAGCCGGACCCGATCAGGTCGGCCGTCCGGAACGCAGCCACGGACAACAGGGAGATGATCGCGACGGTGAGCGGCCAACGCCGTACGAAGAAAGCAAGAACAGCAAGCCAGACGGCCAGTGACAAAGTCATCACCGTCTGCGTGTTGCCGCCGGTGGCCACGAGACCGACCGGCACGCCGATCAGGGTCAATGCGGGTGCGATGAATCTGGTCATGGCCGGGACGCTAAGGGCCCGGGGCAGGGCGGCGCGTCGTCCGGCGGCGGTCACCTCCATGGCCACCTCCCGAGTACGGCGTACACCAAATAAGGTATGCGCGTGACCGCTGCGGAACTACTTGCCGCCTCCGGCCGTTTCCCCATCGCCGCCGGGCTCACCGTAACCGAGCTGGACGCGATCGAGCGCGAGTTCGGCTTCACCTTCGCCCCCGATCATCGTGGCTTCCTCGCGGCCGGCGTGCCCACCGGCCGGGGCTGGCCGGACTGGCGCGACCCGGACCGCACGGCCCTGCGCGACCGGCTGGCCTGGCCGATCGAGGGCGTCCTGTTCGACGTCGCCGAGAATTCCTTCTGGTACGAGGGGTGGGGTGCGCGCCCGGCCGGGGACGAGGCGGCCGCGGCGGTGGCGCGGCGGTACCTGATGACGGTGCCGCGGATGGTCCCGGTCTATTCGCACCGCTACCTGCCGGGTGGGCCGCGAGCGCATCCGGTGCTGTCGATCTATCAGACCGACGTGGTGTATTACGGGGCCGACCTGGACGACTGGCTGTTCCGCGAATTCGGCCTGGGTGCGGCGTCGTCGGTGGCGCGGCCCGTGACGGTCGGGTTCTGGCGGGAGCTCACCTAGGCGCTACGCCCCCGCGAGTTCCAGGCGCTGCTCGGCCTGGTCCTGGACGGCGGCCAGCGCCACCGCGGGCTCGCCGCGCACCGCCTCGCCGCGGGCGTTGTGCAGGGCCAGCCACAGGCTCGCGGCCCAGGCGACCTCGATCTCGTTGTCGTCGAAGCGCCGGCCGCGCCGCCGCTGGTACTCCTCCAGGAACGCAACCGAGCTGGCCACCGGCGCCAGCGTCGGAACCTCGGCGCTGGCGAACGCGCCGGACGCCGCGCCCGCTATCGCGGCCTCGGGCAGCCACGCCAGGCTGTCCCAGTCGTGCACGATCCACGGCTCGTCGCCGTGCCAGCGCATGTTCTGCGTCTCCCAGTCGGCGTGGCCCAGCACGCGCGGCAGGTAGACGACGGCGAGACGGTCCCGGATGCGTTGCGCCGCGTCGGCGACCAGCACCGGGATCAGGTGGTCGCGGTCGCCGGGGAACGGCCAGACGCCGGGGCCGTCGTGGTCCCAGCGGGTCCACTCCGGGTTCGGCAGCGGCGGCTGGATCGCACCCGGTTCTTTGCCGCCCACCTGGATGTCCGCGGCCAACGTGGTCAGACGCGCCAGCAGCCGCGCGAACAGGCGGGCGGTGGCCGGGTCGTCGCCGCGCCGCAGCGTGCCGCCCGGCCGCCATTCCTCGGCGTGCGTGGCCCGGCCGGCCTCCACCGACACACCGGTCAGCGGGGCGGCCGCCGGAAAACCCTCGGCCGAAAGGAAACGCTGCACCTCGATGCAGGTGGCCTCGCGCCCGTTCTGTGACGCACGGGACTTCACCGCGACCAGGCGGCCGTCGGCGAGCCGCAGGCCGAACACTTCGGACATGTGCACGGACTCGTGGAGCACGTCGACGGGCGTGGAACCGAGGTGGTCGGAGCACCACCCGGACACCCAGGAAGGGAGCATAGATATGAACACAATTCAACATGGGTGAATTTGGCCAGGAAGAACATAACCCCAGCCAGGTGCCGAACACAAGCACTTCGTGACATCGATGTCATGGTGAGCGAACGTGTGGGTTTCCGGCCACCGTGGACGCCGCACTACTGTCGTTGCATGTCTGAGCAACAACTGTGGGGTCTCGTCACCGGCACCCACCTCGGGACGCTTGCCACGATCAAGAAGAACGGGCGGCCGCAGCTGTCCGACATCCTGTACGCCGCCGGGCCGTACGGCGGTCACGACCGGGTGATCCGATTCTCCACGCGGGCCACGCTGGCCAAGGTGCACAACGCGCTCCGCGACCCCCGGGTCAGCCTGAAGGTCACCGGTCCGGGCGGCTGGAGCTACGCGGTGGCCGAGGGCTCGGCCGAGGTCAGCAAGCCGTCCACCGAGCCGGACGACGGCACGGTCGAGGAACTGATCGATGTGTACCGGCTGGCCGGCGACAAGGAGCACCCGGACTGGGACGAGTTCCGCGCGGCGATGGTCGCCGACGCTCGGGTGGTGTTCCGGATCCGGGTGGAGCGGCTGTACGGGTTATATCGCTGAGCGTTTCACGACTCGTCGCGGGGCTTCGGGACGGACGGAAGCCGGGTCGTCGGCTCGTCCGGTAGCGGGGTGCTCTCCTTGACCTTGGCCCGGAAGATCCGGTCCGGGGGTAGTCGATAGGTGGTGGCCCGGACCAGTTCGTCCGGCACCGTGTGCCGGCCGGATGAGGTGCCTGGCTGGGTGTCGGCGGCTTCGCTGTCGGTCGCCACGGCCTGGTTGATGGTCGTGTCCTCTTCGGGCGGCTTGGCCCGGTGCCCGCCCCGGCGCCTCGCTACCGGCTCGTCACCTTCGCGAATTTTGATGACCTCGGGTCGCTTCGCTTCGCCGGACTCGTCAAGATTCGCGTTTGGCGCACCGGCTTCCGTGCGGGGGTGCGGCATGGTCGGGCGCTCGCCCATCACCGGCGGCTCGCCGTCGATGGTGCGAGGGTCGCGTAGTCGCTGGTAGAAGACGCCGCCGACGGCGCTCGGCTCGGTGATCGCGTACGGGGGCGGGGGTTGGGGTGCGGGGAAACCCAATGCTGGGGGCGAACCCGCTCGGCGGCCGCTGGCCTCGCCGCCTTGCAGCTCGCGACCAGCATCGCTGCCGCCGCCCGGTAGCCCGCGACCAGCACCACTATCGCCGCCGCGCAGCCTGCGCAAAGCATCGCTGCCGCCGCCCCGCAACCCGCCACCAGCATCGCTGTCGCCGCCCCGCAACGCGCCGCCAGCATCGCTGGCAACGCCGCGGGAGAAATCCGATTTTTCGTACTTTTTCGCCTGGTCTGGCTTTTCCAGTGAGGCTGATGGCTCGGTCGGCGTTGCCTCGTCCGGGCCCGGATCCGCGTTCGGGTTCGGGCTTGGGCCTGCGTTCGGGCCTGAGCCTGCGTTCGGGCCTGGGCCTCCGTTCGAGCCTGAGCCTGCGTTCGGGTTCGGGACTGCGTTCGGGTTCTGGACTGCGCTCGGGCCCCGGTCGGCAGCGGTCCGCACCGGCGCGGCGCCTCGTGCCGACCTTTTGGGGCCGAGCATGCGCACCGCCGTGCTGAACACATTGCTCGTGCCGTTCTCGTAGCCGTCGCGGTACGCCTCCTCGCGATCCTGCGCCGCCTGCCACCGCTGGTGAATGCGGCCCGCGGCGTACGCGGCACAAGCGACGAAGACGGCGAGCAGCACGACGATCAACGCGGAGTCCCCAGGCGCGTTCATACCCCGATTCTGCCCATCGGGATCGATCGTGAGCTATGGCCCGTTTGACGTACCCCGATCGAACGAAGCCGAAGGGTCAACAATTTTGACAATCCGTGATCCAGATCGCTCCCGACGCGCGACATGACCCCGGAGGCCCTAGGGACCGAGGTCGAGAAGACATCGATGTCATAATGAGTGCCCGGCCCGGCAACGAGGAGCACTATGTCCGCCGACGATCCGGCCGCGCGCCGGCCGACGCTGACACAGGTCGCTGCCCTCGCCGGTGTCAGCCTCAAGACGGCGTCCCGCGCGTTGAACCGTGAGCCCAACGTCGCCCCGTCCACCGGGCGCCGGGTGCGCGACGCCGCCGACATGCTCGGGTACCGGCTCAACGGCATCGCCCGGGAGCTTCGCCGTGGCGCCACCAGCGCGCTCGTCGGCCTGGTCAGCGGCGACCTGACCAACCCGTTCTACTCGGCGGTGGCCAGCGGCATCGAGCGCGAGCTGCGTCAGCACGGCCTGCTGCTGGTCACCGCCAACAACGACGAGGACGCCGCGCTGGAGCGCAACCTGGTCGACGCCTTCCTCGAGCGGCGGGTGCGGGCGCTGCTGGTGATCCCGAGCGGCCAGGACCACGAATACCTGGCGATCGAGGGCAACCGCGGGGTGCCGTTCGTCTTCCTGGACCGCCCGCCGGACGGGCTCGCCGCCGACGCCGTCCTCATCGACAACGTGGGCGGGGCGGAGAAGGCCGGCGAGCACCTGTTGGCGTACGGGCATCGTCGTATTGCCTTGGTTGCCGACCTGGCCCAGGTCGCACCGCAGCGCGGGCGCATCGACGGTTTTGTGGGCGCGATGCGGGCGGCCGGAAACACGGCGTGGGAGCCCTACCTGCGTACGGACGTCCATGATGTGCGGCACGCCGAGCAGACCGTGCGCGATCTTCTCGCCGGGGAGCGGCCGCCCAGCGCGGTCTTCACCACGAACAACCGGCTGACCACCGGCGCGCTGCGGGCCATGCGCGATGTCGCCGACCCGCCGGCGCTGATCGGCTTCGACGACTTCGACCTCGCCGACGTCCTCGGGACGACCGTGGTGGCGCACGACATGAGCGCTATCGGGCGGGAGGCGGCCCGGTTGGCGTACGAGCGGATCAGCGGGCACATCGGCCCGGCCCGGACCATCGTGATCTCGACGTCGGTGATTCCCCGGGGCTCCGGGGAACGACGACCATAAAATTTACGTCTGAAAATCTTCGCACGTCAGTTGACTTCTTGGCAGTCCACCGTGCACGGTTCTCCCCAGCTTATGTGACATCGATGTCAATGTCTCGATGGGAGATAACCATGCGCTGGGGGAAGAGGGCGGCTGTCGCCGTCGTCGGGGTCGCCGCGTTGCTCACCGCGTCGGCCTGTGGCGGCAGCGACGACGGAGGCTCCGGCTCCACCAAGGTCGAGGTCTTCACGTGGTGGGCCGACGGCGGTGAGAAGGCCGGCCTGGACGGTCTCGTCTCGCAGTTCGGCAAGGACTGCGCGGGCCAGGAATTCGTGAACGGCGCGGTCGCGGGCGGTGCCGGCGCCAACGCGAAGACGGTGCTCGCGTCCCGGTTGCAGCAGGGCGATCCGCCGGACACGTTCCAGGCGCACGCCGGTGCCGAACTCTCCGATTACATCAACGCCGGTCAGGTCGAGGACCTCAGCGCCGACTACGACACCTGGGGCCTCAAGCAGGCGTTCCCGCCCGGCCTGATCCAGAACCTCACGGTGGACGGCAAGATCTACTCGGTGCCGGCGAACATCCACCGGGCCAACGTGGTGTGGACGAACAAGAAGGTCGTCACCGACGCGGGCATCACGTCCGACCCGACCGACCTGGCCGCCTTCATCGCCGACTTGGACAAGGTGAAGGCCAAGGGTGTGCAGTCGCCGCTGGCCCTGGGCAAGGACTGGACGCAGCTCATGCTGTTCGAGTCGGTGCTGATCTCCGACCTCGGTGCGGAGAAGTTCACCGGGCTGTGGAACGGCTCGACCGACTGGGCCGGCCCGGACGTCACCAAGGCGATCGGCGACTTCACCAAGCTGCTCAGCTACACCAACACCGACCGCGACGCCCTGGACTGGACCGACGCCGAGAAGCTGGTCATGGACGGCAAGGCCGCGTACCAGCTGATGGGTGACTGGGAGGCCGCCGACCTCGACGCCAAGGGCTTCCAGGACTACGCCTGGTTCACCTTCCCGGGCAACGGCACCACGTTCCAGTGGCTGGCCGACTCGTTCGTGCTGCCGAAGGGCGCCAAGAACGCCGAGGGCACCAAGTGCTGGCTGAAGACGGTCGGGTCGGCCGACGGTCAGAAGGCGTTCAACACCAAGAAGGGCTCGATCCCGGCCCGTACCGACGCCGCGCCCGCCGACTACCCGAAGTACCAGCAGGCGGCCATGGCCGACTGGAAGTCCGCGACCCAGGTGCCGTCGTGTGCGCACGGATCGGCCTGCTCGCAGGGCTGGCAGGGCGCCGCCAACTCGGCGATGGGCGCCTACTCCACCAAGCAGGACGCCGCCGCGCTGCAGAAGGCGCTCGCCGCCGCCGCGCAGCAGTTCGCCAAGAAGTAGTTGATATCGGGCGGGGCTTTTGGGGCCCCGCCCTTGCAAAGGAGCCCTGATGCGCCGCCTGCGGCACTGGGGACCGGGCCTGTTGCTGCTCTCCCCGTCGCTCATTCTGCTCGCCGTTTTCGTCTACGGGCTGATCGCCTGGACCACGAAGGTGTCCGTCTCCGACGAGCACACCGCCCTGGGGTCGAAGGGCTTCGTCGGGCTCGACAACTACACGAACCTGTTCACCAACGACATCCAGGACCGCTTCGTTCACTCACTGAAGAACCTCGCCGTCTTCACCGTCGTGTTCCTGGTCGGGGCGATGTTCTTCGGCCTGCTCTGGGCCTTCATTCTGGAGCGCGGCGTCCGGGCCGAAGGCTTTTTCCGTACGGTCTACCTGTTCCCGATGGCGGTGTCGTTCGTCGCGTCGGGCGTGGTGTGGCGCTGGCTGATGAATCCGAACATGGACGACAACGCCGGTGGCCTCAACGCCGTCTTCGTCGCGATGCACCTCGACTTCCTGCAAAGCGCGTGGTGGACCAACCCGACCTGGGGCATGGCATCGATGGCGATACCGGCCGTCTGGCAGCTTTCCGGGTACGTCATGGCGCTGTTCCTGGCAGGGTTCCGTGGCATTCCGCACGAGTTGCGTGAGGCGGCGGCGATGGACGGCGCGAGCACGTACCGGCTTTATCGCAATGTCATCTTTCCGCAGCTCACCCCGGTCGCCTTGTCCGCGCTCATCATCATCGGCCACATGTCGATGAAGATGTTCGACCTGATCATGAGCGTCTCCGGTCCGCAGTGGCTGACCGAGGTGCCCGCGATCTACGTCTGGCAGTCGCTGCTGACCAGCGACTACGCCAAGGCGGCGGCGATCTCGATCGTCCTGTTGCTGCTGGTCGCCATCGTCATCGTGCCGTACCTGATCTACACGAATCGGGTGGAGAAGAACTCATGACAGCGGTTATCGCCCCGCCGTCCTCGTTAGAGACCGTTGTCGCCAAGCGCAAGTCTTCTTTCGGTCCGGGTTCAATCATCAAGTACGCCTTGGCCCTGCTCTTCCTGATCATCGTGCTGATGCCCATGTACGTGCTGATCGTGACCAGTTTCAAAGCCGGCTCGGACATCGGCGTCACCAGCCAGTGGAACCTGCCGGCACATTGGACCGTGGCGTCGTGGGACAAGGCGTGGACCGCGTTACGGCCGGCGTTTCTGCGCACGTTCGAGCTGGCCATCCCGGTCGCGGTGATCTCGTCGGTCATCGGGGCCGCGAACGGGTTCGTTTTGTCGAGGTGGCGCTTTCCGGGTGCGGACCTGGTGTTCACGCTGATCCTGTTCGGCATGTTCATCCCGTACCAGGCCGTGATGATCCCGCTGCGGGACATCGTGACGACGATCGGCATCCCGCCCGGCATTCCCACATTGGTGTTCGTGCACTGTGTCTACGGGATTCCGATCTGCACCCTGATCTTCCGGAACTATTACGCCACGACGGTTCCCGAGGAATTGGTGGAGGCGGCCCGGGTTGACGGGGCGGGCCTGCTGCGAACGTTCGCCTGGATCATCCTGCCGATCTCGATCCCCGGTTTCGTGGTGACGATCATCTGGCAGTTCACGTCGGCCTGGAACGACTATTTGTTCGCGATTTTCCTGTCCAATACGCGGAACGGCCCGATCACGATCGCCTTGAACGCGCTGGCCGGGGCGCAGTCCCCGGATTACGCGGCGTCGATGGCCGGGGCTTTGATCACGTCGCTGCCGACGCTGCTGGTGTACGTGCTGCTGGGGCGCTGGTTCATCGGCGGCTTGATGGCCGGCTCCGTCAAGAGCTGACGCCCGGTCGGGTCTGTGGGGGTTCCACCGTCCGGAATCCCCACGGTCCGGGCCCTTCCGGGTGGGCATCCCTTTTGCGGTGGATGTGCATCCCGGCCGGGCGTTCTAGGCTACGAGTCGTGACGACGGAGAGACGGTCCGCTGACGGTTTCGCTGCACGGATGGCGTTCGCCCTCCACAAAGACCCCGCTGACGCCGTACGCCGTACCCGAGTGACCTTGAAGGTTGTCATGGTGACGCTGGCCTGGCTGGTCATCGTCCCGTTGCTGATGATCTACGGCTGGACCGGCGAGACCCGCGACGACGACGTCTTCACGCTGGCGGCCTTCCTGATCGTCCTCGGCCCGTTCACCGCGGCCGTGATCGCCACCCGCAACCAGCGCTTCGGCATCGGCGCCACCTACGTCGTCCTGACGTTGCTGATGATCTTCCCAGCG
The DNA here is from genome assembly GCF_012933445.1 of Actinoplanes sp. TBRC 11911. Lineage (GTDB taxonomy): Bacteria > Actinomycetota > Actinomycetes > Mycobacteriales > Micromonosporaceae > Actinoplanes. The sequence continues at coordinate 85,455 of NZ_JABBNC010000012.1, read as the reverse complement.
GTGGCGATCGCCAGGGCGGCCTGAGCACCTAGATCGCGTCCGCCCGAACCTCCACTCGGCGCCCGTTGTCGCCAAGCCGGGCGGCGTGAGCACCCGGACCCCGCGCGGCCCGGCCACCCTAATCCGTAGCCGGCAGCCCGGCGGCGTGTCGCACATGACGATCGCCCGCACACATCACAAACGTGCGCTGAGCCGCCGTCAACGCGCTGGCCTTGGTCGTTGTCTCACCATCCGGAACTGTTCAGCTGGTTCCGTCGGTCGGGAGTCCCCGTGCGAGGCGACGCCGCCAGGCCCGGGCAGGTCCCAGCTCCCCACAACGGGCGCCCCACCCGGGTGTGGGCAGTAGCGACGCCGGGGAGGCTGTGGCTGCCCACACCGCGGCCACCCCCACCCGGGTGTGGGAAGTCGCGACGCCGGGGAGGCGGTGGCTCCCCACACCGCGGCCACCCCCACCCACGTGTGGGGAATCGCGACGCCGGGGAGGCTGTGGCTCCCCGCACCGCGGCCACCCCCACCCGGGTGTGGGCAGTCGCGACGCCGGGGAGGCTGCGGCTCCCCACACCGCGGCCACCCCCACCCACGTGTGGGGAATCGCGACGCCGGGGAGGCTGTGGCTCCCCACACCATGGCGACCCACAGCGGGTGTGGGCACCCGCCGCGGCCGGAACGTCCCAGCTCCCCACAGCGACGGCCCTCAGGTCAGCCACGCAAGGCCACCGCATCGGAGGGTGAGCGGCGCGAGAACCAGCTGAACAGTTCCACCATCCGGACGCGGATGGCCGCATCGCGGACGGCAGTCCGAAAAGGACGATTGCTTTGTCCGTAACACGCCTTTTGCGACGGACATTTTTCCCCCTGATTTCGCAACCTTGGAGAGTTACGCCCACATACGAGCCACAACTCTCCAAGGTCTCGAAATCCGGCGGCGGACAGCCGATCAGACGACACCGAACCGGAGCGAAGACGACAAATGGGCGCGCGATTACCTCGACGGCGGTCGGTCATCGGGTTGAAACGTGCCGGCCTCGTCGAGCGGGTCGTCGCCGCCGAATCGTTCCGCAAGCAGCAGATGCGTCCCTCCCGGGTGTGTGTTGCGGGGGACCCACGCTGTTGGGCCTTCTTGATCTTGGGGGGTGCGAGCAGGGGCGATGGATTTCGGGCACGATGGGGCGATGGCGGAGAAGGGCGAGGAACGCGACGGGGTGAACCTCACCAACCTCGATCAGGAGCTGTACGAGGGGGCGGGCGCCACCAAGCGGGATCTGATCGACTATCTGGACGTGATGTCCGACCGCATCCTGCCGGTGTTGCGGGACCGGCCGCTGTCGGTGATCCGCCTGCTGCGCGGGCAGGACCAATTTATGCAGAAAAATCTGCCCAAATACACGCCGGATTGGGTGCCGCGCACCGAGGTGTGGGCAGAGGCCTCCCACCGGCAGGTGACCTACGGCCTGTGCAACGACCGGCGGACCCTGCTGTGGTTCGGCAATCAGCGCGCCCTCGAGTACCACCCCGCGCTCATGGTCGCCGGCGACCTTCACCCCACGCACCTGATCATGGATCTCGACCCGCCCGAGGGAGGCGCGTTCTCGCTGGCCGTTGGCGCCGCGCGGCTGGTGCGGCAGGCCCTCGCCGACGCCGGGATGTCCGGGGCAGTGAAGACGAGCGGCTCGAAGGGCGTACACGTGTTCGTGCCGCTGGACGGAAAGGCCGCCGTCGAGGACGTCGCCGCCGCGACCCGGGCGGTGGCGGCCCGCGCCGAGCGCATCGACCCGGAGTTGGCGACCACAGCGTTCATTCGCGACGACCGCCACGGAAAGGTCTTCCTGGACGCGACCCGCTCCGGCGGCGCGACGGTGGTGGCCGCCTACAGCCCGCGGATCCGCCCCGGCGTGCGGGTGTCCTTCCCGCTGGCCTGGGACGAGCTGGACGCGGTGACCCCGGCCGACTTCACGATCCACACCGCCCCGGCGTTGCTAGCCGACCGGGACGTCTGGGCCGCGGAGATGCCGCCGCCGCAGGCGCTGGATCCGGGCCTGGTGGAGGAGGGCCACACCATTCCGGTCGCCCGCGTGCAGGCGATGCACGAGGGCAAGCGCCGCGCCCGAGCAAAGCGACAAGCGGCCGACGAGAGCTGAGCGATCAGTGGCAGGCGCGGGTCGCGACCGTCGGGCATCTGCGTACCCGTGTCGCCGCCGTGCAGCAGAGCTTCTCCGACGCGGCCGGGCGCTCCGTGGGCTGGCGACGTGGCGGGGTGCGAACGCCGAGCTTTTTTGTCGTACCCCCCGCCTAGAGTTTCGGCATGGTCACCGTCGATGACGTGCGGCAGGTCGCCCGGGATCTGCCGCGCAGCTCAGAGCACCTGATCAGCGATCGGGTGAAGTTCCGGGTGGGGAAGATCGTGTATGTGGCGTTCTCCCGCGACGAGACCGAGATGGGGTTCGCTTTTCCGAAGGAGGAGAGGCCGCTTCTGGTCGAGTCCCGGCCGCGCGTGTTCCATCTGCCGCGCGAGTCAGACATGCGCTTCAACTGGGTCGAGGCGTGGATGGCCGAGCTGGACGAGGAGGAGATGACCGAGCTGGTGCTGGACGCCTGGCGCATGTGCGTGCCGAAGAAGGTCTGGGCGGCCTACCTGCCTCGGCTGGCCTGAGATCAAGAGCCGCCTGTCGTAGCGGGGTGGGTGGTGCGGTTCGCTGCTCCCGCCGAGGGCCGTGGCGGCCCGAGCGAGGGCGCGGGGCGCCCAGAACACTCGACCCGCCACGGCGACGTGCGTGAATGGTTACGCCCAAGAGCGAGGTGGCCGACCGCGCGCGAACACGGTGGCGCCCAGCGCTACTCCCAGCGGAACTTCCGAGCGGCCGCTGACACGAAGACGAGGGTCCAAAGCGACAGGCTCAGCCAGATCGAGCCGGGCACGGCAGCGTCGTGGGACAAGGTCTGGCGCAGGGCCTCGGCGTGGGCGGCCAGCGGGAGGATGAACCAGCCGGCCGTGCCCAGGTTCGGGGCAGCGAACATGATGCCGCCGGCCGCGAGCATCAGGACGTAGATGAACGTCGCCGCGGCGGTCGTCGTCTCCGGCTTCAGGACGCTCGCCAGCAGCAGCGCCAAGCCGCTGTACGCCGCGGTCGCCAGCACGGTGATGCCGATGGCCGGCAGCAGCTGCCCGAAGTGCGGCCGCCACCCGACGGCCACCCCGACGGCGGCCAGCACCAGCAACTGGACCACGATCAGGCCCAGCACCGCGGCGATCTTCGAGAACAGCAGACCGGGGCGGGTCAGCGGGGACGCGCCCAGCCGTTTCAGGACGCCGTAGCTGCGTTCGTAGCCGGTCGTGATCGCCTGGCCGGTGAACGCCGTCGACATCACGGTCAGCGCCAGCACGCCGGGAACCACGAACGCCAAGCGGTCCCCACCGGGCACATTGGTCGCGTGGGTCAGCCCGGCGCCGAGTAAGACCAGCAGCGGGACGCCCATGGCCAGCACCACCGCCTCGCCGCGGCGCGCGGTCAGGGTCAACTCCATCCGGACCTGGCTGCGCAGCACCGCGCGCATCGGGGCACGGCCGGGGGCGGGGGCGAAAGTACCGCTCATCGCTTTGCTGCTGCCTTCTCACCGGTGGTCAGGGCCAGGTAGACGTCCTCGAGGGTGCGCCGGCGCGTGTTCACCGCGGTGACCCGGGCGCCGGCGTCCGCGAACCAGCTCAGCACCTCGGCGATCGTGGTGGCGTCCAGGGGGCCCGTTATCGCGTACTCACCAGGGGTGTTCTCTTTGATGTCGAGGCCGGCGAGCCGTCCGTCGAGGGTGAGGCTGGGCTCGGCGCGTACCGAAAGAAGGTCGATGCCCGCGGCGGCCGTGAGCTCGGCCGGGGAGCCGGTCGCGGCGACCACGCCGGACCGCATGATGACCACGTCGTCGGCGAGCCGTTCGGCCTCGTCGAGCAGGTGGGTGGTGAGCAGCACGGACACGCCGTCGGTGCGGAGCTGCTCGATGAGCCGCCAGGTGGTGTGCCGGGCCTCGGTGTCCATGCCGGCCGTCGGTTCGTCGAGGAAGACCAGCTCGGGCCGGCCGACCAGCGCGATCGCCAGGGACAGGCGCTGCTGCTCGCCGCCGGAGAGGCGCCGGAACCGGGTGCGCTCGATCTTGCGCAGGCCGAGCAGGTCGAGCAGTTGCTCGGGATCGATCGGGTTCGACGCGTACGAGGCGAACAGGCGCAGGATCTCGCCGGTCGTCGCCCACGGGTAGACGCCGCCGGACTGCAGCATGATGCCGAGCCGGGGCATCAGCGCGTCATGGTCGGCGATCGGGTCGAGGCCGAGCACCCGGGCACGGCCGCCGTCGGGGCTGCGGAACCCCTCGCAGACCTGCAGGAGGCTGGTCTTGCCGGCGCCGTTGTGACCGAGCAGCGCGAGGACCCGGCCGCGGAACATGCGCAGCGAGACCCCGTCGACAGCGGTCGTGGCGCCGTAGCGTACGACAACGTCCTGGAGGTCGACCGCATCCTCACTTACCACCGATTCACCATACGTGTCCGAATCGGGTGGCGACCTGTGGGTGGCATCAGCATGGCTACCCTCACTCCATGAGCGTGGTGGAGATCTACACCGACGGTGCCTGTGTGCCCAACCCCGGTCCGGGCGGCTGGGGTGCCGTGTTGCGGTACGGCACGCAGGAAAAAGATCTCTGCGGGGGGTCGGCGGCGTCGACCACCAACAACCGGATGGAGCTGACCGCGCCGATCGAGGCGCTCGACTCGCTGACCCGGTCGCCGATGACGGTCAAGCTTTACACCGACAGCATTTACGTACGCGATGGCATCACCAGGTGGCTGCCCCGGTGGAAGGCCAACGGGTGGAAGACGGCGGCCCGGCAACCGGTCAAGAACGTTGATCTGTGGCAGCGCCTGGACGCCGCGGTGAGCAGGCACGACGTCCAGTGGCACTGGGTGAAGGGGCACGCCGGGCACCCGGAGAACGAGCGCGCCGACCGGCTCGCCGCCCGCGGCCTTCAGGAAGCGGTCGGGACCAAGGTCGTCAAGCAGAACGGGTGACCGGCCGGGTCGAGCATGACCCGCCAGCGGTCCGGGGACGGCTGCGCGTCGGCGAGCCGGGCACCCACCTCGATGGCGGCGCGCACCGCCGCGTCCAGATCGTCCACGCCGAGCTCCAGATGGATCTGCTTCGGGATCGGCCCGGTCGGCCAGGACACCGGCGGCAGGTCGACGACCCGCTGGATCGTGATCAGCGTGGGCGCGCCGCGGAGCGCGACGAAATCGGGGGACTCGTAGGAGACCTCGAGGCCGAGTAAATCCTGGTAAAACCGGGACAAAACCGATGGGTCGTGGGCGTCGAGGGACACGGCGGCGAGGCGGGCGATGGCGGTCATGGGCTCGATGCTCGCAGACCGCGTCGCTTCACAAACTTGTCGGACCCCCCTGCTAAAAAGACCCCATGAATCTCCGGTACGGCGTGATCCTCCCCGGCGGCACCGCCCCCGAGCAGGTTGAGCAGGCCATTCTCGCCGAGCACGCGGGGTGGGACGGCGTGTTCGTGCCCGAGACCGACTACGGCGTCGACGCCTGGAGCCTGCTTGCCGCGATGGCCGTCGCCACGAGCCGGGTGCGGCTGGGCACGATCCTGACGCCGCTGCCGTGGCGCCGCCCCTGGAAGGTGGCGAGCCAGGTCGCGACCGTCGATCAGCTGTCCGGCGGGCGGGCGATCCTGGGCGTCGGGGTCGGCGCGCTGGACGCGGGCCTGCCCGGCATCGGGTCCGAGGCCGATCTGCGCACGCGGGCCGAGATGATGGACGACGGCATCGACCTGATGCGGGCGCTGTGGGCGGGCAAGGGCTTCGAGGGCCGCCACTACCGATGCGAGCCGCCGCGCGGCGACCCGGCCGCGATCGCTCCGGTGCAGGCGCGCATTCCGATCTGGGTGGTCGGCGTGTGGCCGCGCCCGAAATCCATGCGCCGGGTGCCGCGCTGCGACGGCATCATCCCGGGCTACGAGGGCGGCCCGGACGCCGTACGGGAAATGACCGCGTGGCTCGCCGAGAAGGGCGTCCCAGCGGGTTTCGACGTTCTCGCCGAGGGGGAGACGTCCCCGGCGGAGGCGGCGGCGGTCGTCGCGCCCTGGGCCGACGCCGGCTGCACCTGGTGGATGGAGACGCGCTGGACGCGGCGTGACGAGATCCGCGGGCGCATCGCGGCCGGCCCACCGGCACGGTCATGATCGAGCCGTTCCGGGTCCGGCTCGGTGCCGAGGTCGTCGACGATCTGCGGTCACGGCTGCGCCGCACCCGCTGGCCCGAGCAGGCCACCAGCGCCGGGTGGGTCCAGGGCACACCGCTGCCGTACGCCCAGGAGCTGTGCCGTCACTGGGCCGAGTCGTACGACGGGGCCGCCGCCGAGGCACGCCTGAACCGGCATCCGCAGTTCCGCACCCCGATCGACGGCCTGACGGTCCACTTCGTGCACGTGCGGTCGCCGCGCCGGGACGCCGTACCGCTGCTGATGACGCACGGCTGGCCGGGTTCCGTCGTGGAGTTCGCCGAGGTGATCGACCCGCTGGCCGCGGCCGGCTTCCACGTGGTGTGCCCGTCGTTGCCCGGCTACGGGTTCAGCGAAAAGCCGTCCGCGCCCGGCTGGTCCGTGCACCGCACCGCCGACGCGTGGGCCGCGTTGATGGCCCGCCTGGGCTACGACCGCTTCCTCGCCCAGGGCCACGACTGGGGCACGAGCATCAGCACGTCGCTGGCCCAGCGCCACCCGTCGCGCGTCCTCGGCATCCATCTGATGCCGCCGCTGGTGGCGCCCGACCCCGCGACCTTCGCCGACCTGACCGCCGCCGAGAGCGCCGCCCTGGAGGCGTTGTCCGACGACTCCGGCGACGGGTATTCCTTCCTGCATGCGACCCGCCCGCAGACCATCGGGTACGGCTTGGTCGACTCCCCGGCGGCCTTGGCCACGTGGATCGTGGAGAAGTTCCACGCCTGGACCGACCCGCGCAGCGTGCTGGGCCACGACCGGCTGATCGACAACTTGATGCTGTACTGGCTGCCCGCGACCGGTGCCTCCGCCGCCCGGATGTATTGGGAGAGCTTCGCCGAGATCCGGGCGTTGTTCCACGACGGCAGCACCGACAGCGTCGACGTTCCGACGGGTTGCTCGGTCTTCCCCTACGAGGTGCCCCGCCCGTCACGCCGCTGGGCCGAGCGCCGCTTCCCCGACATTCGCTATTGGAGCGAGCCGTCGCGGGGCGGGCATTTCGCCGCCTTCGAGGTTCCGGAGATTTTCGTCGACGAGGTCCGGGCCTGCGCGGAGGTGTTGCTGAGCCAGTAGAGACGTTCCGGGGTCCGGATCGCCCCGTGGCCGAGCCGGGTCGTGGCGGAATCCGACTCTTCACGCCCGGTCGTGGCGGCCAACGGCGTCCTCGGTGCTCGCCGATCCAGCAGAGCTTCCCGCACTGTGAGACGGGCAGACCACATCGTGGATCTGTTCAGCTGGTTCTCGCGCCGCTCACCCTCCGATGGGTTGGCCTTGCGTGGCGGACCTGAGGGCCGTCGCTGTGGGGAGCTGGGACGTTCCGGCCGTGGCGGGTGCCCATACCTGCTGTGGGTCGCCGCGGTGTGGGGAGCCACGGCCTTCCCGGCGTTGCGATTTCCCACGCGTGGGTGGGGGTGGCCGTGGTGTGGGCAGCCACGGCCTTCCCGGCGTTGCGATTCCCCACGCGTGGGTGGGGGTGGCCGTGGTGTGGGGAGCGACGGCCTTCCTGGCGTTGCGATTCCCCGCGCGTGGGTGGGGGTGGCCGTGGTGTGGGGAGCGACGGCCTTCCTGGCGTTGCGATTCCCCACGCGTGGGTGGGGGTGGCCGTGGTGTGGGGAGCGACGGCCTTCCTGGCGTTGCGATTCCCCACGCGTGGGTGGGGGTGGCCGTGGTGTGGGCAGCCAGGGCCTTCCCGGCGTCGCGATTCCCCACGCGTGGGTGGGGGTGGCCGCGGTGTGGGGAGCCACGGCCTTCCCGGCGTTGCGACTGCCCACACCCGGGTGGGGGCGCCCATTGTCGGGAGTTGGGACCTGCCCGGGCCTGGCGGCGCCGCCTCGCACGGGGACTCCCGGCCGACGGAACCAGCTGAACAGTTACACATTGTGGACGCTCCTCCACACTGGATGGTGGATTTTTACGACTTCGCGGCTTTTGGAAGCCGCCGCCGAGGCCGAAAATCGAGACCTTGGAGAGTTGCGCCCACATGTCGACCACAACTCTCCAAGGTCTACACCGAACGCTCCGAACCGGACCGCAAACGCGATCTAATCAGACAAAAAGCCGGCGAGTAATCCGTCGGCGAGCGCTGATCAACCGACCGCACGATGCCGCCCGGCTTCACGGACGACGCACCGCGGTGACGCTCGCGGGAAAGCCGAGCAACCCCGAGACGCCTATCGCGAAGCGTGTCCATCGATCGGTGGACATCCGATGACGGTCGGGCGGTCGTCCCCCGCGAGGGCTCCGGCACGACACCATTCGATGCATGACAGCGATTGAAGTCAGCGGACTTCGTAAGAGCTATCGCGGCCACGAAGCGGTTCGTGGCATCGACCTGACGGTCGCGCGCGGGGAGGTCTTCGCTCTGCTCGGGCCCAACGGCGCGGGCAAGACCACCACCACCGAGATCCTGGAGGGGCACCGGCGGCGCGACGGCGGTGATGTCCGCGTGCTCGGGGAGGACCCGGGTACGGCGGGCTCGGCGTGGCGCGCCCGCCTCGGCATCGTCCTGCAGAACACCGACGACGCGGCCGACCTCACCGTCGCCGAGATGGTCCGGCACATCGGCGGGCTCTATCCGGACCCCCGCCCGGCCGACGAGGTGATCGAGCTCGTCGGGCTCACCGACAAGCGCGACACCCGCATCCGCCAGCTCTCCGGCGGTCAGCGCCGCCGCGTCGACGTCGCGCTCGGCATCGTCGGCCGGCCCGAGCTGCTCTTCCTGGACGAGCCCACCACCGGCTTCGACCCGGAAGCCCGGCACCGGTTCTGGGATCTCATCAAGGCCCTGGCCGCCGAGGGCACCACGATCCTGCTCACCACGCATTACCTGGACGAGGCCGAGACCCTAGCGGACCGGCTCGCGGTGATCGCCGCCGGGCGGATCGTCGCCGAGGGGACGCCGGCCACGCTCGGCGGCCCGGAGACGCGCACGGTCAGCTGGGACGGCCACACCGAGCGGGTCACCGACCCAACCGAGCTGATCCGCAAGCTGGTCGCCGAGGACGCGGACCTGTCCACGCTGACCGTCACCCGGCCCAGTCTCGAAGACACCTACCTGCGACTCATTGGGGCGAACCGATGACCATCACCCACGGAATCAGCCGCGGCCGGGTGGAGATCCTGCAGTTCCGGCGCGATCGCACCGCCGTCGTCTTCACCTTCGCCTTCCCGGCGTTGCTCCTGCTGCTGTTCGGCACGATCTTCGGCGACAGCTACGACCAGCCGGGGGTGAGCGCGAGCCACGTCTTCTCGGCCAGCATGATCGCGTACGGGATTCTGTCCACCGCGTTCGTGACGATGGGCGCCGGCCTGGCCATGGACCGCGAGGACGGGACGCTCAAACGGTTGCACGGCACGCCGATCACTTCCACGTCGTACGTGCTGGGGAAGTTGATCCTGGTACTGGCCCTGAGCGTCGCCGAGGTCGTAGTCCTGATCGCCGTGGGCGTGCTCGTCTTCGGGATGTCGCTGCCGGACGCGAGCCACTGGCTCACCTTCCTGTGGCTGTTCCTGCTGTCCGTGGTGGCGTGTTCGCTGCTGGGTATGGCCGTGAGTACGATCGTGCGGCACGCTCGCACCGCCGGCGCGATCCTGAACGTGCCGGTGGTCGCACTGCAGTTCATCTCCGGGGTGTTCATCTATCCGCCGACCGAGCTGCCGCACTGGCTGAACGCGGTCGCCTCGATCTTCCCGGTGAAGTGGATGGCGCAGGGCTTCCGGTATGTGTTCCTGCCGGACGGTATGAAGGTGAACGAGGTCGCCGGTCAATGGGAACTAGGCCGCACGGCCTTGGTGCTAGGAGCCTGGTGTGTGGTCGGATTGGTGTTGTGCCTGGTGACGTTTCGATGGTCCGAGCGCGATCGGTGAATCTGATCTCACGCTGGGAGGCCTATTTCGCGGTGGTCGCGCTCGCCGTGACCGCCGCGGTCCTCGTCATCCACAACGTGTCGCCGGTGCGGGAGCTGGCCGCGGTCGGGTGCATCGCGGTGCTCGCGATCCTGCACGCCACGATCGGCCGGCACCTGGTCCGCCGTGGGAGCGAGAGCCGGGCGGCCCTGCTGCTCGCCGTCGCGTACATCGCGTTGTTCGGGCTGGCGGTACTGGCCGACCCGTCCGCCACCTGGCTCCTGTTCGGCGTCATACCGCTGATATTCCAGATGGTGCGGCTCCGGACGGCCGTCGTGCTCGTAGTCGTAGTCAACCTCGTACCGGTGGCCGCGGCGACGACCGAAAGCGCCGCGGCGGTCCGGATGCAGGCCCTCATCGCTCTCATCTCGGCCTCCGGCGGGATCTGGCTCGGCTTCTGGATCGCCAGCGTGATGCGGCAGAGCGAGGACCGCGCCCGCCTCATCGAGGAACTGGAGAGCAGCCGTGCCGAGGTCGGGCGGCTGTCCCACGAGGCCGGTGTCGCGACCGAGCGGGCCCGCCTGGCCGGCGAGATCCACGACACCCTCGCGCAGGGCTTCACCAGCATCATCACGCTGTTGCAGGCGGCCGATCCGGAACTTGCCGACGAACGTCTGGCGCTCGCGGTGCGCACCGCGAAAGAGAATCTGGCCGAGGCCCGGGCACTCGTCGCGGCTCTGTCACCCTCGGCGCTGGCTTCCGGTTCACTGCCCGATTCCGTACGCCGGCAGGCCGCTCGCTTCACCGAGGAAACCGGCACACCCGCGACGTTCCGGGTCTCCGGCGAGGAGCGGGAGTTGCCGACCGCGGTGGCCGTCGTGCTGTTGCGGGCGGCGCAGGAGGCGCTGACGAACGTCCGCCGGCACGCCCAGGCCCGGGAAGCGGCGGTGTTGCTGGCCTATACGCCGGAGAATGTCCGCCTGGTCGTACGCGACGACGGCCGCGGGTTCACGCCGTCCTCGGCGGTCGGCTACGGCCTCACCGGCATGAGATCGCGGGCCGAGCAGGTCGATGGCGTTCTCGTCGTACGCTCCGACTCGGACATGGGCACGACGATCGAGCTGGAGGTGCCGGCGTGATCCGGATCCTGCTGGTGGACGACCATCCGGTGGTCCGGCACGGGTTGCGCGGCATGCTCGAGTCCGAGCCGGATCTCGTCGTGGTGGGCGAGGCATCGTCCGGGCCGGAGGGGATCGAGCTGGCCGCCACGGTGCGACCCGACATCGTCCTGATGGACCTGCGCATGCCCGGGGGTGACGGGGTGTCGGCCACCGGCACGATGCTGGCGAGCGTTCCGGGCGTACGAGTCGTGGTCCTGACCACCTACGAGTCCGACCGGGACATCCTGCGGGCGATCGAGGCGGGCGCGTCCGGCTACCTGTTGAAGGACGCGTCGCCGACCGAATTGGCGGACGCGGTGCGGGCGGCGGCGCGCGGGGAGACGGTGCTGGCGCCCAGCGTGGCGTCGACGCTGGTCCGGCAGGTGCGTAAGCCCGCGCCGCCGGCGTTGTCGGCCCGCGAGTCGGAGGTCCTGGGACTGGTCGCGCGGGGTCTGACGAACGCCGACATCGGAAAGCGGCTGTTCATCTCGGAGGCCACGGTGAAGACGCACCTGCTGCGCATCTTCAACAAGCTGGACGTGGCCGACCGGACGGCCGCGGTCACCACGGCCATGCAGCACGGCCTGCTCTGACCGGTTGCCCACGCCGCGCTCACGCCAGGGTGATCGGGTTGGTGAGGGCGGCCATGCGACCGTCGGGGTGACGCACCTCGACCCGGACGAAACCCGACTCCCGCGCGCTGGTCGCCCACTCGATGACGGCCGGCTGCCCCGGTGGCGGCAGGGTTTCGGCGTGCAGGCGGCCGTGCGCGGTGCGGAACGTGACGAGCCCGGCCGGGGCGCCACTGACCTCGACCCGCAGCGCGACCGGGGCGGCTCCGGTTTCGAGGCGGTCGCCGATGTCGGCGTCGTGGCCGAACGTCCGGGCGGTGAAACTGAGGTCCACATCGGACGACTCGGTGGCCCAGCAATGGCCGGTGCCGACCCCCGCGAGGATTTCCGCCGGGGACAACGCGTCGGCCAGCACCACCGTCTGTGGGGTGCCGAGCTGGCCGGGCAGGTGCACGTCGCTGTTGCCGATCGCCGGGCGCACGCGGCCCTCGATGAGCTCGCGTCCCCAGTAGGCCAGCGCGGCCTCGTTGTCGGCGTTCCAGGGCAGATCCGAACTCCACGAACCGTTCCAGACCTCGACGACGTCGAACTCACCGGGGTCGCTCGACGGATACGGGCCGAACGGGTGGGCGACCACGCGCAGGGCGCCCAGGTCGAGCCAGTGACCGTGGTCGGTGAGGACCTCGCGACCGGGGATGACCAGCAGATCGTCGCCGGCCAGCGCCCGCAGCTCGGCGTACGTGTCGGTGGCCTGGTGCTCGGTGATGGCGATGAAATCCAGCCCGGCCGCGCGGGCGGCCGCGACCAGTTGCGCGGGGGTGAGCTCGCCCGCGTGCGACCGCCGCGTGTGGGTGTGCAGATCGCCCCGGTACCAGCGTGCCATCCTCGCAGGCTAGTATGCGGTGCTAGGTGTCCGGTGTGGACGCAGACGATCGAGTTCGGGGTGGGGCCATGCGAGAGCTGAGCTCCCTTTGTCATGCCCGGAAAACGACTCATCTTCTGCGAAGGACATCAATCACATGCATTTACTGGTCTTGGGCGGCACCCGGTTCGTCGGGCGGGCCGTCGTCGACCGGGCGCTGGACGCGGGCGCCGAGGTAACTTTGTTCAACCGGGGGCGGACGGCTCCCGGGCTCTATCCGCACGTCGAAACGGTGCTCGGCGACCGCACGGCGGACCTGTCGGCGTTGGCCGGGCGGCATTTCGACGCGGTCATCGACTGCGCCGCGTATGACCCCGCGGTCGTCGCGCTGTCGACCGGCGTGCTGACCGCCGATCGATATGTCTTCGTCTCGTCGGTCTCGGTGTACGCCGACCAGAGCGTGCCGCCGGTGGAGGGCGCCGCGCTGCTGGGCGACGACTCCTACGGCGGGCGCAAGGCGGCGTGCGAGGGCGTCGTGCTGGAGCGCTTTGGCGACGGCGCGCTGATCGCCCGGCCCGGGCTGATCGTCGGTCCGCACGACCCGACCGAGCGATTCAGCTATTGGCCGCGGCGCTTCCGGCGACCCGGGCCGGTTCTCGCGCCGGGTGACCCGAACGATCCGATGCAGTTCACCGACGTACGGGATCTGGCCGGCTTCCTGGTCGCCGGGGCGTCCGGCGAGCTTGCGGCCGGCGGCGCCCCGGTGTTCAACGTCGTCGGATCACCGTTGCCGATGGCCGATCTGCTCGCGGCCTGCCGCACGGCCGCCGGCGGCAACCAGGACCTGGTCTGGATGTCTACGACCGAGCTCCGGAACGCTGGCGTGGACCCGTGGATGGGCGTGCCGCTCTGGATCGGCGACCCGGACTGGAGCGCGGCCAACCTGGTCGACAACACCCGCGCGCTTGCGGCCGGCCTGACGCTCCACCCGGTCGCCGAGACCGTCACCGCCGTCGACGAGTGGAACGCGACGCGCGAGGCAACCGAGCCGCTGTCACCCGAGGAGGAAAGGCGGCTGCTGGAGGGCCGCTGATCGAGGGGTGCCCGCCGCGGCCCTCGGCGGGAGCAGCGAACCGCACCACCCCACCCCGCTGCGACATCGGTCTTTATCGTTTGAGCTGCCAGAGTGCCTTGACGCCGCGGCGGCCGAACAGCCACGGCTTGGTCGCGGCGAAGGCGGCTAGGTTCGACGCCGTGAAGTCGCCGCGGATCAGCGGGACGGCGCGTTCGATGCCGATCTCGCCCATGGTGGAGACGTAGTCGTCCCAGCCCGCGCCGCCCTGGCCGCCCGACTCGGAGGCCATGTAGCGGTTGATGCGGTAGGCCCACTCGATGGAGCGGCCGAAGCGGCGGCGCCACATCTTGTCGTAGCGGCCCAGCTCGGCCGCGTTGACGTTGCCCGCCTTGACCGCGTCGGCCGCTACCGAACCGGCCATGTCGCCGGAGTACATGCAGAAGCGGATGCCCTCGCCGATCAGCGTCGACGCCTGGCCGGCCGCGTCGCCGACGATGAGCAGGCCGTCGGCGGACATGCGCTCGAGCGGCGCCTCGGCGGGGATCAGACCGGTGTGCAGTTCGACCGGGCTCGACGCGGCGAGGAGGTCGCGCAGCTGCGGGATCTCGCTCAGGCGGTCGAGGTACAGGCGGGGGTCGACGTTGCCGTCGGAGTGGATGGTGCCGACCCCGACGCGCACCCGGCCCGGCGCGACCGACGCCAGCCAGGCGTAGCCGTCCGGGGCCACCTCGGAGCCGACCACGACGTAGATGGTGCGGTCCGGGAAGTTCGGGGCGACCAGCTCGTACTCGGCGCCGAAACCGTAGCGGCGGAACGGCTCGCCGATGCCCGCCTTGAGGCCTATCCGGCGGGAGAAGCCGCTGGCGTCCACGGTTACCGCGGCGCGCAGCTCGATCCGGGTGCCGCGGTGGTCGTTCGCGGTGACGCCGGCGATGCGGGTGCCGTCGCGGAGCACGTCGGTGACGCTGTGCCGGACGCGCAGCTGGGCGCCCGCCGCGACGGCTTTCTCGGCGAGATGCTGGTAGAGGCCGCGGACGTCGATCATGCAGACCGTGTCCGGCAGGCGCCACGAGACCTGGCTGGCGGGGCCGAGCAGGGTCACGTCGTCGACCGGGTGGTAGAGGTGCTCGGGTACGTCGAGGGCGCGCATGTCGCTGACCCACGAACCGCCGCTGGTGTGGACCGGGTATCCGACCTCGTTCTGCTTCTCGAGCACGAGGGTGGAGGCACCGGCTGCCGCCGCGGCGCGAGCCGCGCTGAGTCCCGCCGGGCCGGCACCCACGACGAGAACGTCGACATCATGTGTCACGCGTACCGAACGTAGTCGAAACGACCCGATTCGCCGAACCGAGCATGGCCAGAGTCACAGCTGGCACCTAACAAAGGCACAGGTCAGCGCTAAGACCCCTGGTGAAGCTCGGTTGAAGCATCAACGAAGGGGGATCGGATGGAGCGGGATGCCGGATTGCGCCGGACGGCGCTGATCACCGGAGCTTTGGTCACGGTCAGTGCGGCCGGCACGCTGGCCGTCGGGATTGCCGCGTACGCGTCGGATTCATCCGATTCCGCGTCGGTCTCGGATTCCCCGGCGTCGTCCGGCGCGTCGTCCGATTCCTCGGCTTCGTCCTCCGATTCCCCGTCGCGGGGCGGCACCGGAGGCGATTCCCCGTCGCTGGGCGGCGCCGGCTCCGATTTTCCGTCGCTCGACGGCGCCGGAGGCGGCGGCCAAGCCACGTCGGGAGGCTCCTGATGCCGCTTGTCGAGACGCTCCCGGTGGACACCGACACGGCACAGTGGACGGTCTGGGGCACCACCGCCCGGATCGTGGTGACGGACCCGGCACGGCTGGCTCTCGCCGTGCCGCTGGTCCGCGCCGAACTCGCCGCGATCGATGCCGCGTGCAGCCGCTTCCGGGCCGATTCCGAGCTGCGGCGGGCGTGCGCGGCGGGCCGGACGCGGGTGAGCCCGTTGCTGGCGACGCTGGTGCGAGCGGCGCTGGACGCGGCCGAGCAGACCGGCGGCGACGTGGACCCGACGGTCGGCGCGGCGATGTGCGGCCTC
Organism: Actinoplanes sp. TBRC 11911; assembly: GCF_012933445.1. Classification (GTDB taxonomy): domain Bacteria; phylum Actinomycetota; class Actinomycetes; order Mycobacteriales; family Micromonosporaceae; genus Actinoplanes. The sequence goes on along the minus strand of NZ_JABBNC010000012.1, from coordinate 69,617 downwards.
GGATACGACCGCGACTTCGCCCGGATCACCGGCGGCCGGGTGCGCGTTTTCCCCAACCCCGATTGGCGATCCGTACGCCTCGACGACCGCGATCTGGTGGTCCCCGAGGGGGTGCTGCTCGATCTCGGGGCCACGGCGAAGGCGGTCGCCGCGGACCGGGCGGCTTCGCTGGTCGCCGCCCGGCTGGGCATCGGCGTGCTGGTCGCGCTCGGCGGGGACATCGCGACGGCGGGCCCCGGTCCGTCCGGCGGCTGGCGGGTGCTGGTGCGGGACCGGCCCGGCGATCCACAATGCACGGTGGCGTTGCCGGCCGGGGCCGCGCTCGCGACCTCCAGCACGGTCTCGCGCACGTGGGGCGACCGCCTGCACCACATTCTCGATCCGCGCACCGGGCGGCCGGCTTCACGGGTGTGGCGCACGGTTTCCGTCGCCGCACACACCTGCCTGCGGGCGAACACGTTGAGCACGGCCGCGATCGTGCGCGGGCACGGCGCGGTCTCGGCGCTGTCCGGTGCGCCGGGCCGGCTCGTCAGCTTCGGCGGCGACGTGGTGCGGGTGGGCGGGTGGCCGTCATGACCGGTGCGCTCGGCCGGTTGGTCGGCTTTGGTGGCGGCGTGGTGCTCGCGGGCGGGTGGCCGTCGTGACCGACGCGCTCTGGTATTTCGGGCGGGGCAGCGGCGTCGTCTCGCTGGTGCTGCTGAGCCTGGTGGTCGCGCTGGGTGTGGCGGCGCGGTCCGGTCGTACGCCGTTCGGGCTGCCCCGCTTCGCCGTCAGCATGCTGCACCGCAACGTCGGTCTGACCGCCGTCGTCTTTCTGAGCGGGCACGTGCTGAGCCTGCTGTTCGATCCGTACGCGCAGCTTCGCGTTTTCGACCTGGTGGTGCCGTTCGCGGGGAACTATCGGCCGCTCTGGCTGGGGCTCGGCACGGTCGGCCTGGATCTGCTCGCCGCCATCGTGGTGACCAGTCTGCTGCGGCGGCGGATCGGGGCCTCGGGGTGGCGGGCCGTGCACTGGCTCGCCTACCTCTGCTGGCCGGTGGCGTTGCTGCACGGGCTCGGCACCGGCACGGATCGCGGGACGTGGTGGCTGTGGGCGACCGCGATGTCCGGTGCGGCGCTGGTGATTGCGGCGGTGGGCTGGCGTCTCACACCCGATTTCGACCGGCGTACGCGTCGGCGGGTGGCCGCGCGTCTGCTCGTTTCGGAGGGGGTTCGATGACCAGCCTGCTCGGCACGCCTGCGGAGCCAATATCATCCACATTCGACAGTGCTCAGGTCTTCGGGCTCGCCCGGGATTCGGGGCTGACCGGCCGTGGCGGCGCGGGTTTTCCGTTGTGGCGCAAGCTCGCCGCCGTCGCCGGGCGGCCGGCCGTGGTCATCGCGAACGGGGCCGAGGGCGAACCGGCCAGCGCGAAAGACCGGTTCCTCATGGCGTACCAACCGCATTTGATTCTCGACGGCCTTCAGCTTCTGGCGCGGGAGGGCAAGGCTTTCCTGTACGCCCCGGCGGCGTCCCTTCCTTCGGTGGCCGCGGCCTTGGCGCAGCGGCGGGACGCGGTGCCGGTGCGGTTGACGGCGGCGCCGGACGCGTTCGTGGCGGGCGAGGCGTCGGCCGTGGCGTCGGCGGTCGCGGGGCGTGCGGCGGTGCCGGCCGACAAGCTGGTGCGGCTGGCGGCTTCCGCCGTGCCGACGCTGGTGCAGAACGTGGAGACGCTCGCCCATCTTGCGTTGATCGCGCGGTACGGGCCGGGGTGGTTCCGGGCCCGCGGGACGGCCGACGAGCCGGGGACGTTCCTCGCGACGGTCAGTGGTGCGGTGGTGGCGCCCGGGGTCGTGGAGGCCGGGTACGGGGTGCCGCTGGGGGAGCTGCTCGCGGCCGCCGGTGGGGCGGCTGGACCGTTGTCGGCGGTGCTGGTCGGTGGCTACCACGGGGGCTGGGTGCCGGCGGATCCTTCACTTCCGGTGAGTTCGGCGGCGCTGGCGGCGTTCGGCGCGGCGCCCGGGGCCGGTGTCGTGGTGGCGCTGGCCGCGTCGGCGTGCGGATTGCGGGAGACGGCGCGGATCGCCGGCTATCTCGCCGGGCAGGTGGCGGGGCAGTGCGGGCCGTGCGTCAACGGGCTGCCGCGGCTGGCCGGGACGCTGCGCGACCTCGCGAACCACCGGATCTGGCCGGGGATGACGGCCGAGGTGGACCGGATGCGGCGGCTCGTAGCAGGGCGGGGCGCGTGCAAGCACCCGGACGGGACCGCGCGGCTGATCGGGAGCGCGATGCGGATGTTCGCCGCGGACGTGGACGCGCACCTGCACGGACGGTGTCTCGCGGAGGCGGCCCGATGAAGACGATGCACATCGATTGGACGGCGTGCGACGGACGCGGTCTGTGCGCCGAGCTGCTGCCCGAACTGCTCACCACGGACGACTGGGGGTATCCGGCGGCGCGCGCTTCGATGGGCGTACCGGGGGAACTGGAATCGGCGGCGAAGCTTGCGGTGGATCGCTGCCCGGCGCTGGCCTTGCGTCTGGTGGTGCGCTCTTAGGGCTATTTTGTCTGTTTCGTAATCGCATTTTAGCGGCCGGGAGAGGGCTCCCGGCCGCTTCTTTTCGACTGACCGCCCCATTTACGCCCAATGAAGCGATCCGCCGATAAAGGGATGATAAGCCGGTTAGATTACGGAAGGCGCAGCCTCCTGCCGGATCTCTCTCAGCCGGTGTTTGCGCTGGTCCGCCGGCCCTAGCCGGCGCTACCTCGCCGCCCCTCAGGTGCGGTACCCGAACAGGCATACCCGTCGCGAGACGGGGACGCAAAGCCAGGGGCCTCCCCGCCGGAGGCAGCCCAGCCGCCGAAGGAGAAGGAAAGACATGCGCTATCCAGAAGCCCATGCGGGCAGGAGCGGCTCTGTACCGCTCATGCTGCGTGGCCCGAAGCCCGTGCGGGCGGCCGTATCGACGGCCGTCGCCGGCTTAATCGGCCTAGTTCCCGTCGTGATGGTGAGTTCGCCCGCGTACGCGGCCGCGAACCAGTATCAGATCTCCGCGTCGAGCACGCCGGTGCTGGAAACCGCCGGCAGCAAGATCGACCCGGACACCAAGGAGGCGGTGCCCGTCCAGAAGCAGGTGACGATCACCGCTCGGCTGACGTCTCCGGCCCCGGACGGTGGTCTCAAGATTCCGATCACCTCCGGAGCTAACGGCGACACCGCGAAATCGGGTGCCGACGACGATTCGCTGCGTGACTACGACAAGATCCCGGACGGCGCCACCATTGACGTTCCGGCCGGAAAGACGACCGGTACCTACAAGGTCACGCTGTACGACGACGATTTGGACGAGGCCGACACTCAATACTTCTCGGTCACCGCCGCTGGAAGCGCGGGTGACGTCTTCACCCTGCTTCCCGGGGCCGGCGTCGCCAAGGCCTACATTCAGGACGACGAGGCCACACCCTCGGTCACCATCGAGGATGCCGGCGAGACCACCGAGGACAACGAACTCGTCTTCCCGCTCACCCTCTCCGGACCGTCCGAGCGGGACGTCAACGTCAAGGTCACCACGGCGAACGGCGTGACGTCCGGCGACAAGTACGGAGCCGTCGCCCCGGGCGACTACGACGCGATCGCCGGCGCGAAGTACTCGTTCGAGCCGGGAACCACATCGTCGTTGGTGCTGGTGAAGACCATTGATGACAAGGTCATCGAGGCCAGCCCCGAGATGATGTCGGTGTCGATCTCGAGCCCGATGAACGCGACCCTCGGCAGCCAGACCAGCGCGACCGGCGGCATCAACGACGCGTCCGAGGCGCCGAGCCTCACCGTCTACTCGGTCAAGGACGAGACGGACTCCGACACCTACGACCCCGAGGGCAACAGCGGCGAGACGGCCGGATTCGTCTACGTCAAGCTCTCCAAGAAGTCCACCATCCCGGTGCGGCTCAACTACATGTTCGGGTCGGACGCCGACACGGCGACGAACGGTGTCGACTACAAGGGCACCGACGGCACCCTCACGATCGCTCCGGGAGACGACAGCGCGAAGATCCCGGTCTCCATCGTGGGCGACAAGGTGTACGAGCCGCACGGCGAGACGTTCACCGTGGCGTTCACCAGCCCGAACGGCTCGGTGGACAAGGGCAGCCTGGGCGACGACAACGCCTACGAGTTCACGATCACCGACGACGACATGACGGCACCCACGTACAGCATCGGCGACTTCGCGATCAACGAGGGTAACTCGGGCGTCACGACCGCCAAGATCCCGGTGACGTTGAGCGGCCCGACGAACAAGGATGTCTCGCTCGATGTCGAGGCGACCGACGGCGATCAGGACGATAACGGTGCGACGGAGGAACCCAGCTCCGACGAGCTGAACGTCGGCCGCGACGACTACGACGCGCCGTCCAGCCCGCTGATCATCAAGGCCGGCGACACCGTGGGATACGCCGAGCTCAAGGTCAACGGCGACGTGATCTTCGAGCACGACGAAACCGTGAATGTCAAGGTGAGCGCCACCGACAGTGACCAGCAGGTGAGCGGTACCAGTGGCCACGAGGCCGTGCTGACGATCCGCAACGACGACGACTCGCCGACCATCAAGTTCAACGAGTCGTCCGGATCGGAAGGCACCTTCCTGCGCATCTCCGCCGACCTCGTCGGCCAGTCCCAATACGACTTGCCGCTCTCGATGACGTTCGGGGGTAACCCCGGAGACACGGCCACCAAGGACACGGACTATTCCTTCCAGATGGGGAATATGAGTCTGGAGTCCGATAACACCGACACCATGACGATCCCGCACGGCACGCCGCCCGGTCCGCTGTGGAATTCGGCGATGGCGCTCGTCTACCTGGACCCGGACAACATCGACGAGCCGACCGAGACCGCGAGCATCCTGGTCAAGGAGGTCGTCTCGGGCACGCCGATCGGGTTCAAGCAGACCTCCGGGGTCTACAAGATCAATGACGATCCCGGTGACCTGCCGCCGTCGGCCTCGGTCGGCGACGCCACCACCATGGGTAACGCGGGCACCGTCAACGTGCCGGTCAACCTGGCCTTCACCAGCGACGCGACCTCGACCACCCAGACCGTCACCGTCCCGTACTGGACGACCGACGGCACGGCCAAGGCCGGCTCGGACTACACGACGAAGACCGGAACGCTGAGCTTCGCCCCGGGCGAGCTGACCAAGAACGTCATCGTGCCGATCGCGAACAAGACGCGTACCAGCGCCAAGAAGTTCTATGTCAAGCTCGGCAGCCCCGGCCCGGCCGGCGCCTCGGTCACCGACGGCAGTGGTGACGTCACCATCCAGTCGAGCGAGGGCGGTGGTGGCACCGGCGGTACCGCCACGACCATCACGACCCCGGCGAAGGTGACCGGCGGCGCCGCGGTGCCGATCAAGGGCAAGGCGGAGCCCGGTGCCACGGTTGAGCTGTGGGGTGCGCCGTGGGGCGACGACTCCGAGCTGAAGCGGATCACCACCACCAAGGCGGACAGCAACGGCAACTACTCGTTCTCGCGGTGGATCGGCAGCGGTTACCGCTTCAAGACGAGGTGTAACGACTCGGAGTCCGCCGAGAAGAAGGTCCAGGTCGAGCAGGACCCGTACTTCAAGGCCGGCCCGCCGTCGCGCGGCTCGGTGGACCTGACCGTGACGAGCGACCCGAAGGATCCCGGCCAGCCCGTGATCATTCAGCGATGGGACGGCCGCAAGTGGGCCAACACCACGTGGAAGGGCACCACGGACAGCAAGGGCCAGTGGAAGGGCAACATCAAGCCCGGCCGCGGCTCCTGGAAGCTGCGTGCCTTCGTCCAGGGCTACGGGCCGGACGGCCTGCTCCCGGGCTACTCGGACGGCCAGAACGTGACCATCAAGTAAGTACCACCTGACCCGACGAAGACGGGGGCGGCCTCTTGGCCGCCCCCGTCGCCATGCCCGGACATAAATACCCATGACAAATGTCAGTGGATGAGTGAGTGCTCGCTCAGTTAGAGTCGGCGCCGTGGAGAACAGGCGTAGACGGGTGCCGGCGCTCGCCCCCGAGGAGCGCCGCGAGGCGCTGATCGCGGCGACCATCCCGCTGCTGCACGAGCACGGTCTCGACGTGAGCACGCGGCAGATCGCGACGGCCGCGGGCGTGGCCGAGGGGACGATCTTCGGCGTCTTCGAGAGCAAGAGCTCGCTGGTCGTGTGTTCGGTGGTCAAGGCGCTCGACCCGCAGGGCACGCTCGACGGGCTGGACGCGATCGACCGGTCGCTTCCGTTGCGCGAGCGTCTGGTGCAGGCGACCGAGCTGGTGCATGCCCGGTTCGCGGAAAACGCGCACCTGATGACCGCCGCCCGCAAGCTGATCTTCGCGGGGGCGACGGATTCCAAGGCCCAGGAGCGGATGGCGTCGTCCCGCGAGCGCCTGCAGGCCGCGCTGTGCTCGGTGGTCGAGCCGGACGCGTCCCGGCTGCGGCGTTCGCCGACCGAGGTGGTCCGGCTGCTCCTGCTTTTCTGCGGTGCCAACACGTACGGGCCGTTCGGCGACCCGGACGGCTTCAGCAGCGAGGAGACCGTGTCGCTGCTGCTCGACGGGCTATTGAAGCGCGAGGACGTAAAAGACGAAACGGGGGCTCAGCCAACGTGCTGATCAAACTGTTACGCGCCCATCTCGGGCCCTACCGGAGAGCGATCACCCTGGTCGTTCTCTTCCAATTCCTGCAAACCCTGGCCACGCTTTATCTTCCGACGCTGAATGCCGACATCATCGACAACGGCGTGGTCAAGGGCGACACCATGTACGTGATGCGCATCGGCGGCGTGATGCTCGGCATCACGGTGTTCCAGATCGCCGCGCAGATCGTCGCCGTCTACTTCGGTGCCCGGACGGCCATGGCGGTCGGCCGCGACGTCCGGCGCGACATCTTCGCGCGGGTGCAGGATTTCTCCGCCCGCGAGGTCGGGCAGTTCGGTGCCCCGTCGCTGATCACCCGGACCACCAACGACGTGCAGCAGGTTCAGATGCTGGTGCTGCTGACCTTCACGCTGATGGTCTCCGCGCCGATCATGTGCGTCGGCGGCGTGGTGCTGGCGCTGCGGCAGGACGTGCCGTTGTCCGGGCTGCTGCTGGTCATCGTGCCGGTCCTGGTCGTCACGGTCGGCCTGATCATCAGGCGGATGCGGCCGCTGTTCCGGCACATGCAGAAGCGGATCGACGGCGTCAACCGGATCATGCGCGAGCAGATCGCCGGCATCCGGGTCATCCGCGCGTTCGTGCGCGACGACCGTGAACAGGCGCGCTACCAGGACGCCAACGACGAACTGACCGACTACTCGCTGCGCACCGGCCGGCTCATGGCGATCATGTTCCCGACCGTCATGCTGATCGTGAACGTGTCCAGTGTGCTCGTTCTCTGGTTCGGCGGGCACCGCATCGAGTCGGGCGCCATGCAGGTCGGCGCGCTCACCGCGTTCCTCAGCTACCTGCTGCAGATCCTCATGTCGATCATGATGGCCACCTTCATGTTCGTGATGATCCCGCGGGCCGAGGTCTGCGCCGAACGGATCGAGGAGGTGCTGAACACGGAGTCCAGCGTGGTGCCGCCGACCGAGCCGGTGACCAGTGTCGGCAAGCACGGATACCTGGAACTGCGCGACGTCTCCTTCAAGTACCCGGGCGCCGAGGCCTCGGTGCTCAGCGGCGTCGGCCTCGCGGCCCGCCCGCGCGAGGTCACCGCGATCATCGGCAGCACCGGCAGTGGCAAGACCACGCTGCTCAATCTGATCCCCCGGCTCTTCGACGCGACCGGCGGCCAGGTGCTGGTCGACGACGTCGACGTACGCCTGCTCGACCCGGACCTGCTGTCGACGGCGGTCGGCCTGGTCCCGCAACGGCCGTACCTGTTCAGCGGCACGATCGGGTCCAATCTGCGGTACGGGAATCCGGACGCCACCGACGAGCAGCTGTGGGAGGCGCTCGAGGTGGCCCAGGCCCGCGACTTCGTGGAGCGCATGGAGGGCGGCCTGGACGCGCCGATCGCGCAGGGCGGCACGAACGTGTCCGGCGGTCAGCGGCAGCGGCTGGCGATCGCCCGCGCGCTGGTGCACCGGCCGGAGATCTACCTGTTCGACGACTCGTTCTCGGCACTGGACTACGCCACCGACGCGGCGCTGCGAGCGGCGCTGACCTCGTACATCGCGGACGCGACAGTGGTGATCGTGGCGCAGCGGGTCAGCACGATCCGGGACGCCGACCAGATCATCGTGCTGGACGACGGCAAGGTCGTCGGCACCGGCACCCATGCCGACCTGATGGCGGACAACGAGACGTACCGGGAAATCGTTCTTTCGCAGTTGACGGAGCAGGAGGCAGCAGCGTGACCGCGCCGGCACGAAGGCCGATGGCGGGCGGACCGCCGGCCATGCGGATGATGATGTCCGGTGGCGCGCCCACCGAGAAGCTGCAGGATTTCAAGGGCTCCACGAAACGGCTGCTGGGCCTGCTCAAGCCGCATCGGGTCGTGGTCGGGGTCATCCTGTTCTTCGGTATCTGCAGTGTGTTCCTCTCGGTGCTCGGGCCGCGGCTGCTCGGGCACGCCACCGACATCATCTTCGCCGGGGTGATCGGCAAGTCCGTCCCGCCGAACGTGACGAAGGCGGAGGCGGTCGAGGCGCTGCGCGCGCAGGGCCAGAACACGCGGGCCAATCTGCTCAACGCGGTCAACTTCACGCCCGGTCACGGCATCGACTTCACCCGGCTGGCGCACCTGCTGGGCTGGATCGCTTTGCTATACCTGGCCGCCTGGCTGTTCGGCGTGTTCCAGGGCCGGCTGACCGCGCGGGTCGTGCAGCTCAGCGTCTACAAGCTGCGCTCGGATGTCGAGGCGAAGCTGTCCCGGCTCCCGCTGTCGTACTTCGACCAGCAGCCGCGCGGTGAGGTGCTCAGCCGCGCGACCAACGACACCGACAACATCGCGCAGACGCTGCAGCAGACGTTCGCGCAGATGGTCACGGCGTTGCTCACCATCGTCGGCGTACTCGGGGCCATGTTCTGGATCTCGCCGTTGCTGGCGCTGATCGCGTTGCTGACCGTGCCGGTCTCGATCCTGCTGACCACCCGGATCGGCAAGCGGTCGCAGCCGAACTTCGTGGCGCAGTGGTCGACCACCGGCAAGCTGAACGGCCACATCGAGGAGATGTTCACCGGCCACTCGCTGGTCAAGGTGTTCGGCCGGCAGCAGGAGGCGCAGCAGACCTTCGAGGAACACAACCAGAAGCTGTACGCGTCGTCGTTCCGCGCCCAGTTCATCTCCGGGCTCATCCAGCCCGCGATGATGTTCATGAGCAACCTCAACTACGTGCTGGTGGCGGTCGTCGGCGGTCTGCGGGTGGCGTCCGGTTCGCTGACTCTGGGCGAGGTCCAGGCGTTCATCCAGTACTCGCGGCAGTTCAGCCAGCCGCTCACCCAGGTCGCGTCGATGGCGAACCTGATCCAGTCCGGGGTGGCCAGCGCCGAGCGGGTGTTCGCGCTGCTGGACGCCCCCGAGCAGAGCCCCGAGCCGCCCGCGGTGGATCTCGGACAGGTGCGCGGCAGGGTCACGTTCGAGGACGTGTCGTTCCGGTACCTGCCGGACAAGCCGCTGATCGAGCACCTGTCGCTGTCGGTCGAGCCGGGCCAGACCGTGGCGATCGTGGGGCCCACCGGCGCCGGCAAGACCACGCTGGTCAACCTGCTGATGCGGTTCTACGACGTGGATTCGGGGCGCATCACGCTGGACGGCGTGGACATCAAGACCATGCCGCGCGAACAGCTCCGCGAGGAGATCGGCATGGTCCTGCAGGACACGTGGCTGTTCGGCGGGAGCATCGCGGACAACATCGCGTACGGGGCCGACTCGTTCGATCTCGACGAGGTGCACCGGGCGGCCGAGGCGGCACACGTCGACGCCTTCTGCCGGACGCTGCCGGACGGCTACGACACGGTGATCGACGAAGAGGGTTCCAACGTCAGCGCCGGCCAGAAACAGCTGATCACGATCGCGCGGGCGTTCCTCGCCAAGCCGAGCATCCTGATCCTGGACGAGGCGACCAGCTCCGTCGACACCCGCACCGAGGTGCTGATCCAGCGGGCGATGAGCACGCTCCGCGAGGGCCGGACCAGCTTCGTGATCGCGCACCGGCTGTCCACGATCCGCGACGCCGACGTGATCCTGGTGATGGAGGACGGCACGATCGTCGAGCAGGGCACCCACGACGAGCTGATCGCGGCCGGCGGGGCGTACGCGAGGTTGTATTCGGCGCAGTTCGCGCAGGCGGTCGCCGAGGTCGACTGACGAAACCCGACAGAGGGTCGTGTCAAACTTTTTTGACACGGCCCTCTACCGTGGATCCATGACCAGCGAAGAGAAACGCGCATGGATCTTTGGTCCGGTCAGCGTGCTGAGCTATCTGGGCTATCTGGCCGCCGTCACGATCGCCGGCGCCGGCTACGCACCGGCGATGCTCTGGTCCATCGGGATCGCCATCGTCGTGAACATCGTGCTGCACATCGCGGTGACGATCCGCTCGCCGCGAGAGCCGCGCGACGAGCGTGACCGCGCGATCGGCCACTTCGGCGACGCGATCGGCAACTCCACCGTCGTCGCGGGCGCGGTCGCGGCGCTGCTGCTCGCGCTCGCCGAGGTGCGCTACGAGTGGATCGCCAACGTCATCCTGCTCGGCTTCGTCCTGTCCGCCGTGCTCGCGTCCACCGCCAAGATCGCCGCGTACCGCTACGGACTGCCCCGCGAACACGCATGGTGAAACCGACCCGGATCACGAACCGGATCCGGGACCTGCGCCAACTGTCGGACGACATGACCCAGGCCGAGCTCGCACGCCGGCTGGGTGTCACCCGGCAGACAGTCATCGCCATCGAGCAGGGTCGTTACTCCCCGTCGCTCGAGGTGGCGTTTCGCATCGCCCGGATCTTCCGGGTGCCACTCGACGAGGTTTTCCACTATCCGGAGGGCGAAGACAATGAAGGCGATTATTCAGGATAAATACGGAAACGCTGATGTTTTACGGCTCGGGGAGATCGACGAGCCGGAACCCGGCGATGGCGAGGTGCTGGTCCGGGTGCACGCGGCCGGCGTCGACCGGGGCCAGTGGCACTTCATGACCGGGACCCCGCTGATCGGCCGGATCGGCTTCGGGCTGCGCGCCCCGCGAGTCAAGACCCGCGGCATCGAGCTCAGCGGCGTCGTCGAGCGGGTCGGCGACGGCGTCACGGCGTACCGGAAAGGGGATGAGGTTTTCGGGGTGGGTGACGGCTCCTTCGCCGAGCTGGCCCGCGCCAAGATCACGAAGATCGCCTCGAAGCCGGCCGGTGTCTCGCACGAGGATGCCGCGGCCTGTGCGGTCTCGGCGGTGACCGCGCTGCACGCGATCCGCACCGCACAGATCAAGAACGGCCAGCGCGTCCTGGTCCTCGGAGCGGCCGGTGGGGTGGGCACGTTCGCCGTCCAGCTCGCCCGGCACCTGGGCGCCGACGTGACCGGCGTCGCCCGCCCCGCGAAGGCCGACGTGGTCCGCGGTCTGGGCGCGGCGCACGTCACGTACCACGATGTGGGCACACAACCCGAGATCAAGGCCCGGTACGACGTCATCATCGACACCGCGGGCCGGTGCCCGGTCGGCACGCTGCGTTCCCTGCTGACGTCGAAGGGCACGACGGTGCTGGTCGGCGGCGAGGGCGGCGGCCGGTTCCTGATGGGGATGGATCGCGGCATGCGGGCGCTGGCCGTCTCCCCGTTCATCGGCCAGCGTTTCGTCTCCATCCTGTCGATCACCAAGCGTGATGATCTGGACACGGTTGCCGGCCTGCTCGCGGACGGGTCGATCAAGCCGGTACTCGATCGGGTGGTTCCGCTGGCCGAGACCCCGGAGGCGCTGCGTTACCTGGCCACCGGCGAGGTGCGTGGCAAGGTGGTGGTGACGGTGGCCGCCGAGTGAGCCAAAAGTGAACCGAATCCGCGCAGCCGCCGTGTACGAGGTGGTAGGCAAGTCACGGCGGTTAGGAACTCTCAGTGACATTAAGGAAACACCTGCGCCGTGTCGGCGGCGTAGTGGTGACCACACTCGCGAGCCTGCTGGTCTTTCTGGAGCTCGTCCTGCCCGACCAGATCACCCGGCTCCCACCCGGTAACCCGGTCGTCAACGCGCTGGTCCGCGTCCCCATCGAGGGTCTGGTGGCGCTCGCCGTCCTGCTCGTGCTTCCCCCGAAGCCGAGACGGATCGTCGCCACCGTCTTCGGGGCCCTCCTCGGCGTCCTCACCATGATCAAGCTGATCGACATCGGGTTCTTCCTCGTGCTCGCCCGCGAGTTCGACCCGGTCAATGACGGCATCCTGTTCAAGGACGGCTACAACTACCTGCAGGACTCGTACGGCGGCTGGGGCGCGTTCGGGGTGGCCGCGGTGGCGACGCTGCTCACCGTCGCGATCATCACCTTCACGACCCTTGCCGTACGCCGGTTGACGCGCATCCTGACGGTCAAGCACACGGATTCGACCCGCCACACCGTGTTCGCGCTCAGCAGTGCGTGGCTGGTGCTGACCGTCGTGGGCGTGCAGATCGTCGGCGGCGTGCCGGTGGCGTCGCAGGCGGCCGCGCAGCTGGCCACCGACACGGTGCTGAAGGTCCCGCAGGACATCCAGGCCCGCAAGCAGTTCACCCGCGAGGCCGCGGTCGACGCGTACAAGAACACGCCCGGCAACCAGCTCCTGACCGGCCTGCAGGGCAAGGACGTGATCCTCAGCTTCGTGGAGAGTTACGGCCGCGGCTCGCTGGAGGACCCGGCGTACAACAGCGCGGTGCTCGCCGGGCTGAAGACCGACGAGGGCAAGCTCGCGTCGAAGGGCTTCGCCGCCAAGACCGGCTTCCTGCACTCGCCCACCTTCGGCGGCGGCAGCTGGTACGCGCACTCGACGCTGCTGACCGGCCTGTGGATCCCGGACCAGAACCGCTACGAGAGCGTGGTCTCCAGCAACCGGCTGTCGCTGACCCGCGTGTTCAAGCGGGCCGGGTACCGCACGGTCGCCGTCGAGCCGGGCGTCACCTACAAATGGCAGCCGGAGGAAAGCTTCTACGGCTACGACCAGCTGTGGGACTCGCACACGCTGAACTACCACGGTCCGAGCTACAGCTGGTCGACGATGCCGGACCAGTTCGTCATGCAGCGCTTCGAAGAGAACGAGTACGGCAAGCCGAACCGTGGCCCGCTGCTCGGCGAGATCACCCTGACGTCCAGCCACACCCCGTGGAACCCGGTGCCGAAGACGATCCCGTGGGACCAGCTCGGCGACGGCTCGGTGTTCAACACCCAGGAGGGCGAGGACAAGACGAACGACCTGGGCGCCAAGAAGGCGTACGCCCAGTCGATCGCCTACTCGGTGGACACGCTGATCTCGTTCATCCAGAAGTACGGCAAGGACAACCTGGTCATGGTCTTCCTCGGCGACCACGAGCCGGCGGCCAACGTGTCCGGGCTGAACTCCTCGCACGACGTGCCGATCACGATCGTGGCGAAGGACCCGAAGGTGCTCGACAAGATCAGCAGCTGGAACTGGACGGACGGCCTGATCCCGGCGCCGAACGCCCCGGTCTGGCAGATGAACCAGTTCCGCGACAAGTTCCTGCAGGCGTACGGCCCGGACGGCGCCCCGCAGTGATCTAGTTCATCGGGACCGCTCTCGCAGGCGCAGGCCGACGAGGGCGGTCCCGATGCTCAGCGCCGCGGCCAGCGTCCACGCCCAGCGGAACTCGGTGATCGACCCGGCGTCGATGCGCGATCCGACGATCGTCACCAGCAGCGCCACCCCGATCGAGGCGGAGATCTGGCGGGCCGAGTTGACCAGCGCGGAGCCGGTCGCCGCCCGGTGCCCCGGCAGCGCCTGCACGCCGGCCGCGACCAAGGTGCCCATCGCCAGGCCCACCCCGATGCCGCCCAGGATCAGCGCGGGCAGCATGTCGCTGAGGTAGTCGGGGGTCGGCGAGACCTGCCACACCCGCCAGAGCATGCCGGCCGCGTAGAGCACGCCGCCGACCGTCACCAGCGGCGCGTGCCCGACGCGGCGGACCACCCGGGCGGTCAGCACCGTCACGATCGGCACCAGGGCCGGGCCCGGGACCAGCGCCAGGCCGGTGCGCAGCGCACTCCAGTGCCACACGTCCTGGCACCACAGCACGTACGACAACAGCATGATCGCGAACGCCACGTTGAACGTGATCGTCCCCAGGCCGGCCGCCCCGAACCGCGGCAGCCGCAGCAGGTGCAGCTCGACCACCGGGCTCTCGTGCCGTGCCGAGCGCAGCCAGAACCAGACCCCGGCGACCACGGCGAGCGCGGCCAGGCCCAGCGTGCGGGCCGACAGCCAGCCCCAGTCGGGCGCCTCGACCAGTGCCCCGCTCAGCGCGGCGACGGCCGCGGTGATCAGGACGGCGCCCATGGCGTCGGGCAGCCGTCCCTGCTCGCGAGCGGCCGGACGCGGCAGGGTGGCGAGGCCCGCGATCAGCGTCAGCACGCCGATCGGCAGGTTCACCACGAACACCCAGCGCCAGTTCACCTCGACCAGCAGGCCGCCGAACACCGGGCCGGACGCGGCGGCGAGCCCGCCGACCGCCGCCCACCCCCGGGTCGCCCCGGTACGGCGTTCCGCGGGCACGGCCGCCATCAGCAGCGCGAGCGAGGTGGGGAGCTGGGCGGCCGCGCCGACCGCCTGCAGCACCCGGGCGACGACGAGAACCCCGAGACTCGGCGCGACCGCGCAGGCCAGCGACGCCAGCGTGAACAGGACGACGCCGGCCAGGAAGACCGGGCGCTGCCCGATCCGGTCGCCGATGCGGCCGGCGACGACGAGGAGGGCGGCCAGGGTGATCGCGTACGCGTTGAGCACCCAGCTCAGATCGCTCAGGGACGCGCCGAACCCGGACCCCATGGCCGGCAGCGCCACGTTCACGATCCACAGGTCGAGGTTGATCATGAAGACCGCGGCCACCACGGTGACGATCGCGAGACGGCGCGTGCCGGTGTGGTTTGAAAATCCAACTGTGCTGGTCACGGGCGTACGTTAGCGAATGTGGTTTGGAAGTCAAACCCCGGCATACACTTCTTCGCGTGACAAGTGCTGCCATCGATGCCGCCACCCTGCCCGGTCGTGCCTGCTCAGCGGCGGCCGCCCTGGAGTTCGTCGGGGACCGCTGGTCCCTGCTCGCTGTGCGCGAGATCTCGTACGGCAACCATCACTTCAACGAGATCGCCCGCCACACCGGCGCCCCGCGGGACCGTCTCGCGGCGCGGCTCAAGCGGCTGGTCGAGGTCGGCGTGCTCACCCGCGGCGACGGGTACCACCTCACCGAGGCCGGCATGGAGCTTCGCGAGGTGCTGTGGGCGTTGGTCAAGTGGGGCAACAAGTGGGCTCTCACCGAGCCGGTGACCCGCCTGGAGCACCACCACGACCACGATTTCGTCGCGGTGCCGGTCTGCGAGCAGTGCGGCGAGCGGGCCCTGGCGAGCGAGGTCAGCGTCAGTCGTCCGCGGCCTTCGCATACGGGTTGACGAGGTACGTCCGGGACAGCGTCTCCGGGACCGTGAAGTACGCGGCGGCGAGCCCGGCCGGGTCGGTGGCCAGGTCACCGCGAGCCGGCACGTCGTTGTCGTCGTCCCAGCCCCACGGCGGGCTCGCCGCGTTGGTCTCACACGCCCACGTGCCGACGCCGCAGTCGCCCGAATAGTCGCCGGCGAACGCACCCATCGCCCCGAACAGGCTCGGGTTGGCGCGCTGGTCCCACAGGCCGCCGGGCGCGAAGATGTCGATGAGGCGGTATCGCACGTCCCGGTCGTCCGGACCGTCCGGCGTATCCGAGGCCGACGCCGACGGGTAGTAGACGACCCCGTCGCCGTGGATCGCGTAGTGCGGCCACGCCTTCAGACCGTGCCCCTGCGCCTGCTGTGCGGTGACCGGATGCTGGAACCCGGCGTAGAGCTTCGTCCGGAGCGTGCCGTCGACGGTCTCGCCGCCGCCGGACCAGTCGCTGCCGACCGGCACGTAGGAGTAGAAGTTCGAATGCGCCACGGTGACCGCGGCCTTCAGCGTCCCGTACGCGGAGCCGTCCTTCTCGACGATCTCCAGCACCCCTTCGCCGTCGTTCTCGTGCTCGCCCTCGAAGAACGGGTGGTCCACCCAGTCGCGCGGGTGGAAGAAGAAGTAGATGAGGTAGTAGTGGGTGCGAGTCTCGACCACCGAGTAGTACGCCGCGGCCGACGTGTCCTGCCCGGTGTGGTCCCAGTTGTCCCGGCCGTTCAGGTTGCCGTCGAAGTCGTACCGGGTGATGAAATCGGAGACGCCGCCGAGCGCGTGGATCCCCGTCCGGTCCACGTCCTGGTGGTGGATCGGCGCCCAGCGCAGCGCCAGATCCGCCGGGTCCGTGGTGGCCTGAGCCGGCGTGGCCAACCCGGTCGCGGCCAGTAAGCCGGCGACGGCGATACCGCATAACATGCCCGCGCATCCCCCTCCGATGGAGGCATGCGTCGATCATCGCCCCGATGGACAAGATCGATCTAGATCAACGCACCGAGTTGCGATAGGGTCCTCGGCATGACCCCGGCGCGGCATTAGGAACTCCGGCTTACTTCAGCCGTCGAGTTCCTTCTTCCCTGTTGAGGAGTCCCTGTCATGTCCCGCGCCGTCGGCGTGGGAAGAGTCCTGTTGCTGCCGTTCGCGCTGCGCACGTTCGTGCCCGCGCTGATCGGCCGGCTCGCCTATGGCCTCTTCCCGCTCGCCACCCTGTTCACCGTCCAGCAGGCCACCGGCTCGTACGCCGCCGCGGGCCTCGCGGTCGCCGCGTTCGGCCTGGCCTCGATCACCCTTCCGGCCAAGGCCCGGCTCGTCGACCGGCTCGGCCCGCGCCGGGTGCTGCCACCGCTCGCGCTGGGATGCGCGCTGGCGCTGGCCCTGGCCGTCTGGAGCAGCGACGCCTTCGTGCTGGTCGCGCTCATCGCCGCGGCCGGTCTCGCGGCGCCGCCGCTCGGCGCGGCGATGCGCTCCCTGTGGCGGGTGCTCACGCACGACTCGGCGGAGCTCAAGCAGCGTGCGTACGCCGTGGATTCGATCGCCGAGGAGACGCTGTACCTGGCCGGTCCGTTGCTGGCGGGCCTGCTGATCGCCGTCGGGCCGGCGCGCTGGGCGCTGCTCGTGACGGCGGCTCTGCTGGTGGCCGGCACGCTCGGCATGGTGGCGGCTCTCCCCGCCGACGCCCGGCCGCCGGCCGGCGGCCCCGAATCCAACGGCGGCCGTCGCTTCTTCGATCCCGGGCCGCTGCGCTTCGCCGGCTTACGCGCCCTGCTGGCCGTGATCCTGGTGGCCGGCACCGGCACGAGCATGGCCTTCACCTGCATGGCGATCACCGCCCAGCAGCACGGCCATCCCGCTGCCGCGGGCGCCCTGGAAGCCGCCGTCGGCCTGGGCAGCGTGGCCGGCGGCCTGTTGTGGGCCCGCCGCCGGCACCGCCGCGACCGCTTCCGGCAGCTCGCCCTGCTGCTGGCCGTACTCGCCACCGGGCTGATCGCGGCGGCCGCCGCACCCGGCCTGATCGCGCTCGGTGCCGTGCTGGCGGTGACGGGCACGGCGATCGCGCCGCTGTTCGTGGTCGCCTACGTCGCCGCGGACGACCTCGTCGACCCGGACCAACGCACCGAGGCGGGCACCTGGGTCAACGTCGCCAACAACGCGGGCAACGCCGGCGGCGCCGCGCTCGCCGGAGCACTCGGCGCGGTCCCCGGCTTCCTGGCCGGCGCCGCGTTGCTGGCCGTCACGGCGGCGCTGCTGGGACTCAGTGGTAGAGCAGTTCGCCGGCCTCGATGGGAGCGGACAACCAATTCTCCGAGGGTGCCAACGGGCAGAGCCACGCCTCGTCGTACGCGCAAGACGGGTTGTAAAGGTAGTTGAAGTCGAGGCGTACCCGGTTGTCGGCGAGCGGCACCACGCCGCGCCCGTGGGTGCCCTTGACGGTGTCGGTCAGATAGCGGCCGCCGCCGAACGACCCCTTGCCGCTGGTGCCGTCGCGCACCGGCAGGAACAACCCGCCGCCGTACGCCGCGATCCAGAACAGCGTCAGCTCGCCGAAGGGCGTCTCCAGGATGCCCACCCGGCGGTAGTGCACCACGCCGTCCTCGCCGCCGGTGTCGATGTCGATCTCGCCATCGGCGGGCCGGATCGGCACCACGGCGATGGCGTCGTCGTTCGGCGGGAAGTAGTTCAGGCCGGTGAATCCGGCCCGCTCCGCCGCCGCGATCGCCGACTGGGGGTGGCTGCGGAACAGCTCGTCGCGTCGGGAGCGGAAGTCCTTGAGGTCGGTGTCCTCCAGATACATCCGGGCGACGGCGGCGCGGTAGTCAGCAAGTTCGAGCTCTTCCATGCAACAAACGGTAGTCGCAACAACTATCCGGCGGGGTAGGTGGTGGTTTCGGTCGCTTTGAGGCCGGCCCACACCTCCCGGCCGGGTGCCAGGTCGAGCTGCACCGCGGCGGCCGGCGTGACGTCCGCGGCCACCGCGATCGGCCCGTCCAGCTCGATGCGCAGCGCGTCGCCGTGCCGGGACACCATCGTCACCCGGGCCGGCCAGGTGTTGCGCGGGCTGCCGTCCGGCCGGGTGGGGTACAGCGCGACCGCGGACGGCCGGAACGCGACGAACACGTCACCCTGCTGCGGTGTGGCGGTGACGATGCTGAAGTCGCTGGTCAGCGCCACATCGGTGCCGTCGGCGTGCCCGCGGTACAGGTTCAGGCCGACCAGCCGGGCCACGTAGTCGGTGCGCGGCTGGGCGGTGATCGTCGCGGCGTCGCCGATCTGCACGATCCGGCCGTCCTCGACGATGATCAGCCGGTCGGCGAGCATCAGCGCGTCCAGCGGGTCGTGCGTGACCAGCACCGTCGCGCCCGGGAACGACGACAGGTGCCCCCGCAGCTGCGCCCGGGTGTCCAGCCGCGTCCGCGCGTCCAGAGCGGCCAGCGGCTCGTCCAGCAGCAGCAGTTTCGGCTCGGCCGCGAGCGCCCGTGCCAACGCCACCCGCTGGGCCTGCCCGCCGGAGAGCTGACGAGGCTTTTTCCGTACGTGCTCGGCCAGACCGACCCGATCGAGCCATTCGCGGGCCTGTTCCCGGGCCTGTTTGCGCGGCACATGCCGGCACCGCGGCCCGAACGCGACGTTGTCCAGCGCGTTCAAATGCGGGAACAGCAGGTAGTCCTGGAAGACGACGCCGATCCGGCGGTGCTCCGGCGGGGTCCGGTCGAGCCGCACCCCGTCCAGCGCGATGTGCCCGTCGGCCATCCCGACCAGCCCGGCCAGCGCGCGCAGGGCGGTCGTCTTGCCCGCCCCGTTCGGCCCGAGCAGCGCCACCACCTCGCCGGGCGCAGCGCTCAGTTCCAGGTCGAGCGTGAACCCGGCCCGCCGTACGACGATCCGCGCGTCCAGACTCACGCCGCCACCCACTTGTCGCGCAACGCCGCCAAAATCACCACCGACACCACGAGCAGCAGCAGACTCAGCACGATCGCGGCATCCACATCCTGCTCCAGCGCCAGGTAGACGGCGAGCGGCATGGTCTGGGTACGCCCCGGGAAGTTCCCCGCGAACGTGATGGTGGCGCCGAACTCGCCGAGCGCCCGCGCCCAGCACAGCACCGCGCCGGCCGCCACCCCGGGGGCGATCAGCGGCAACGTGACCCGGCGAAACGTCGTCCACCGGCCGGCGCCCAGCGTCGCCGCGGCCTCCTCGTACCGCGCGTCCGAACCGCGTAACGCGCCTTCGACGGCGATCACCAGGAACGGCATCGCGACGAACGCCTCGGCGACCACCACGCCCGCGGTGGTGAACGGCAGCGTCACCCCGAACGCCGAGTCCAGCCACTCGCCGACCAGCCCACGACGGCCGAACACCAGCAGCAGCGCCACACCGCCGACCACCGGCGGCAGCACCAGCGGCACGGTGACCAGCGCGCGCACGAACCGGCGGGCCGGGAACTCGACCCGGGCCAGCATCCAGGCCAGCGGGACGCCGAGCACCAGGCACACGCCGGTGGCGATCGTCGCGGTCTCCAGCGACAGCCGCAGCGCGGTCAGGATGCCGGGCTCGGTCAGCCGCTGCGGCAACGTTTTCCACGGCGCCCGGATCAGGAGCCCGGCCAGGGGGAGGACAAGGAACGCCAGCCCGGCGAGCGCGGGGATCGCCAGGACCGGCGGAACCTTGCGGAACGATCCGTTCAGGGCTTCTGGAACCCTGCGTCGGTGAGCACCTTCATCGCGGGCTCGCTCTGTACATAGGTGACGAACGCGGTGGCGGCGGCCGGGTTGGGCGCGTCCTTCAGCGTGACGATCGGGTAGTTGTTGATCGCGCTGGCCGACTCCGG
Organism: Actinoplanes sp. TBRC 11911; assembly: GCF_012933445.1. GTDB lineage: Bacteria > Actinomycetota > Actinomycetes > Mycobacteriales > Micromonosporaceae > Actinoplanes. Next base: position 49,196 of record NZ_JABBNC010000012.1, on the reverse strand, counting down.
GAACTCGATGGCGTCGACATTGTTCTTCGCCGCGTTCGCGTCGGTCCGGTAGACCAGGGCCGCGTCCACCTCACCGAGCTGGACCTTCGACAGGGCCGCCTTCACGTCCTGCTCCTGGGTGACCGGCGTGATCTTGACGTTGGCCGAGGCCAGCGCGGTCTTGGCGGCCGCGCCGCAGGGCACCTGCTCGGCGCAGAGCGCCACCTTGATGGCCGGGATCGCCAGGTCGGAGAGCCCCTTGATGTTCTTCGGATTGGCCTTCGGCACCGCGATGACCAGCTGGTTCTTCACGAACGTCACCGGTTCGCCGTTCGCGTTCCCGGCGTCGGTCACGGTCTTCATGGTCGCCGGGCTGGCGGCCGCGAACACGTCGGCCGGCGCACCCGAATTGATCTGCTGGGCAAGACCCGAGCTTCCCCCGTACGAGAAGGTGACGTCCACGCCGGGATTGGCCGTCTCGAAGTCCTTGCCGATCTGGTTGAACGTCTCGGTCAGCGAGGCCGCCGCGAGAACCGTGAGCTTGCCGGTGACCGCCGTACTCGAAGCGGCCGCGGTGCTGCCAGCCGGTGCGTCGTTCGTGTCCCCGTCTCCGCAGGCGGCCACCGTCAGCACGGCGGCCATCGCCACGCCCAGCAAGAGCTTTCTCATGCGTCGTCCCCTCGCTCCACCACGACCGTGGTCGACTTGATCACGGCGGTTGCCGTGGATCCCACTTCCAGTCCCAATTCCTCGACTGCCTCGCTGCTCATCAGCGACACCACGCGAAACGGCCCGGCCTGGATGTCGACCTGAGCCATCACCGCGTCCTTCGTGATGGCGGTGACGATGCCGCGCAGCCGGTTCCGCGCCGACGAGCGGCGCGTGCCGGGGTCGGGGTCGTCGGACAGCGACCGGGCGAACCCGGCCAGGTCGGCGCCCCCGATGGTGCGGTGCCCGTGCTCGTCGCGTTCGGCGGCGAGCCGCCCGGCGTCGATCCAGCGCCGGACGGTGTCGACGCTGACCCCCAACAGGTCGGCCGCCTCACCCATGCGGTACGTCATCACGGCATCAGACTATGGCCGCAAATGCCAGCTGAGAATGGTGATCCGCCTTGCAGATGCGGAAGCGTTGCAACAAATGGGGGCCGGACGGCATGCTGTGTGGCGTGGAACGCATAACGGAGGTCACCTCGTTTCTCGCCGAGGTGCTGACTCCTCGCGCTCCGCTCACCGTGATCATCGACGGTGGTGAGAACGGCGCCGCCGCCGCGTTCGCCGCCCGGCTCGCCGCCGCCTTCCCGGCCTCCGCCCGCGCCTGGAGCGTCGACGCCGTGCTGGGCCTGACCGGCGACATGAGCGGCCGGTACGACTCGGCGCTGAACGTGCTGGAACCGGCCGCCGACCGGGTGATCGTCTATTTACGCAGCGGCCCGCGCGGTCGCCTCGGCAGTGGCGAGGGCGAGCGGCGGGCCCAGGTGGTGATCGACCACCACGATCCGCAGTGGCCGGTGATCCGGCACGTGCATCCGCGCCTGGCGTCTCCCGAGCAGTGGTATCTGTCGGAGAGCCGGGCGTTCTTCGACATCCGGGCGCAGGGCTGGGACGAGCGGTTCGGCAACGACCTGCCGGCGTACGCGAAAGCGGTCGCCGCCGCCGAACCACAGCCCGGCGACGTCGCGCTCGACATCGGCTGCGGCACCGGCCGCGCCCTGCCCACGCTGGTCGCCGCGACCGGACCGACCGGCCGGGTCATCGGCCTCGACCTGACCCCCGGCATGCTGGCCGAGGCCGGTAGGAGGGGCCGGCACACGGCCGCCGACCTGGTGCTCGGTGACGCCCGGCGGCTGCCGCTGGCCGCGGCGGCGGCCGACGTGGTCTTCACGGCCGGCCTGATCCAGCACCTGCCCGACCCGCTGAGCGGGCTGATAGAGCTGGGCCGGGTGGCCCGTTCCGGCGCCCGGCTGGTGCTGTTCCACCCGGCCGGTCGCGCCGCGCTGGCGGCCCGGCACGGCCGGACGGTGCGCCCCGACGAGCCGCTGAACGACCATCTCCTCAAGCCGCTGCTGGAGGCGGCCGGCTGGTCGCTGACCCGCTACGACGACCCGGACGACTACTTCCTGGCCGTCGCCGTCCGCCACTAGCGGCCGGGGCTTGTGCGGATCATTGCCGCCACCGTCAGGTCGAGCCCGATCTGGTAGTAGTGGTCCGCGTCCTCGCAGTACGACAGCGTGCCGGCGGCGGCGACCACGTTCGGATAACGGCTGACCGGGAGGGTGGCGAGCGCCGCCCGCCGGGCGGCGATGGCATCGTCGCGATCGTCCTTCTCGGTCCGTGGATCCAGCCGGGGTTCGGCGGCGACCAGCGCGACCAGCGAGAAGAGCGTCGACCGGGCGACCTCGGCCGCCCGATCGATGTCGAACCCGCCGCTGACCAGCAGGACGAGGCAGCGCTCCGCCAGGGCGAGGCCCGGGGCCGAGGTGAGGAGCCGGGGCACCGTGAGGTGAGCCACGTCGGGGTGCGGGCGAAGCGCGGCGATCAGGGCGGTGAGAGTCGAGCGCATCTGCTCGTGCCACGGCCGGTCGTCCGCGTCGGGCACGACGATGTCGGCCAGTAACCGGTCGGCGAGCGCTTGCAGCAGGTCGTCCTTGTCCTTGAAATGCCGGTAGAGCGCCATCGGTGTGACCTGGTGCTCCTGAGCCAGACGCCGGATGGTCACCGCGTCGATGCCCTCGGTGTCGGCGATGGCCAAGGCGCTTTTCACGATCACGTCCGGGTCGAGTCCCGGGCGCCCCGCAGTGCTCCGGCTCACGTTGCCCACCGCCCGAGTCTACTACGTACACTCTGCCGATATACAGCGTATACATACAGCGTATACCGCAAACAACTTTACGAGGCATGCAATGCGACGCAACCTCTGGCCCGCTCTCGTCGTGCTGGCGCTCGCCCAATTCATCGTGGTGCTCGACGTAACGATCGTGAATGTCGCGCTACCCAGCATCCAGCCCGATCTGCACTTCTCGGTCGCCGGCTTGCAGTGGGTGATCTCGGCGTACACCTTGCTCTTCGGCGGCTTTCTGCTGCTCGGCGGGCGCGCCTCCGACCTGTTGGGCGCCCGCCGGATCTTCCTCATCGGGCTCGTGTTGTTCGGCGGGACCTCACTGGTCGCCGGTCTCGCGGGCGACTCCGGCGTGCTGATCGCCGCGCGGGCGGGACAAGGACTGGGCGCCGCGATGCTGTCGCCCGCGGCACTCGCGATTCTCACGGTCACGTTCGCGCACGGCAAGGAGCGCAACATCGCGATGGGCGTCTGGGGTGGCCTCGCCGGGCTGGGCGGGACTCTCGGCGTCGTCGCCGGTGGCCTCCTCGTCGACGCCCTGAGCTGGCGCTGGGTCTTCTTCGTCAACGTGCCGGTCGTCATCGGCCTGGTCGCCGTCATTCCGGCCGTCCTGCACCGGGTCCGGCCGGATCGCGAACAGTCCCGCGTCTTCGATCTCCCAGGTGCCGCACTGAGCACCGCCGGCCTGCTGCTCGTCGTCTTCGGTGTGGTCCGCGCCGAGTCCGACGGCTGGAGTTCGGCGCAGGTGGCCGGCAGCCTCGTCGCCGGCGTCGTCCTGCTGATCGCGTTCGTGGCGTGGGAAGCGCGCTCGCAAGCGCCGCTGGTGCCGTTGCGGCTGTTCCGCTCCCGCGCGCTGAGCGTCTCCAGCATCTCGCTGGCTCTCAACGGCGCGGCCTTCTTGTCGATGTTCTTCCAGACCGCCATCTTCCTGCAGCAGGCCCGAGGCGATTCGCCGCTGAAGGCGGGACTGCACTTCCTGCCGATGGGAATCGCCGCGATCGTGGGAGCCGTCGTCGCGAGCAACCTCGTCGCCAAGATCGGCACCCGGACGATGCAGCTGATCGGCACGATCCTCAGCGCCGCCGGGCTCTTCCTGCTCGCCCAGGTAGACGCGCAGGGTAGTTACGCCGGCGGAATACTCCCCGGCCTCGTCATCTTCGGATTCGGCATCATCTGGGTCGGCGTGCCCGCTCAGATCGCCGCCGTCGCCGACGTCGTCCACCACGAGGCCGGTGCCGTCTCGGGCGTGGTGAATGCCGCTTTCCAGGTGGGCGGGGCGCTGGGGTTGGCCGTCGTGACCACCTTGTCGGTCAGCCACCTCAACGATGCGGTCACCCACGGGGCGTCACAGCAGGCGGCCTCGGTCGCCGGCTTCCATCGCGGACTGCTGGTCGCCGGCATCCTGGCCGTGGTGAACCTGGCCACGGTGTTCTTCTCGCCGCAGCTGACGCCGAGCGCCGAGGAGGTCGCCGCCGCGTCCGCCGCCGCCTGAGCAATGGCAATACAGGCGCGGTCTAGACGGTCAGTGGTCGCTTCAGCGAGAGGTCGTGGTCGGCGAACGCGCGGTACCGGCGCAGCGCCAGGAACAGCCAGCCCAGGCTGATCACCGCGAGAATGATGAAGGCGACCAGCCCGGCGTACGTGTCCCACAGCGTGTGCAGGGCGACCGCGCCGGCGAAGGTGGCCACGAACTCGGCGAACTTCTTGCCGGTCGGGCTGGCGATGAACGCCCACAGCGCCCCGGCGGTCAGGCCGGTCCACGCGGTGTGCCCGGCCGGCGACGTGAGCCCGCGCAGGAACAGCGTCTCCTCGACCGCGCCGATGTTGCCGTTCGACGAGATCAGCGCCGTGAACGCGTACCCCATCGTCTCGAGCGCGGCGAAGCCCATGCCGGACGCGACCCCGATGATCAGGCCGTCGGAGGGCAGCCGGCGCTCGTGCCTATACATGATCGTCAGCAGCAGGATCACCGGGACGATCAGCTTCGCCGACTCCTCGATGAGCGCGACCAGGATCATCGGCAGCATGCCCAGCCCGCGCAGGGTGTTGTACTCGAGCGTGCCGGCGACCACGGTCCCGATCACGCCGCCGAAGAACGCGGCGATGACCAGCGCGGACGTCGGAACCTGCCAGCGCCCGGTACGCGCCCGGGTGAAGGTCAGGAACGACATCGGGACGACCGCAGCGCCGAGGAGGATCAGCGACGGCACGAAGTTGGGGTTCTGCGTGTGGATCAGGGTCCGCAGCACGATGACGTACAGGATCAGTCCGATGACCAGGACACCGAGCCACGCCCACCGGCGAGAACTGTCGCGCATGTGCGAAGTCTTTTGCCACGAGCGTCTCGCGTCAATCCGTGAGCATGCACTCAGCCGAAAAGGTTGAGGGGGACGGCGTCCGCGATGTCCTGCATGCCGCGGTCGTTCGGGTGCAGATGATCACCCGAGTCGACGGCCGGCCGGTACCGAGTGGGTGCGGCCGGGTCGTGCGTGGCGGTGTCCTGGTCGATGACGCCGTCGCAGCCACTGGCCGCGCTCCGGATGAACGCGTTCACCGCGTCCCGCCCTTGCTCGCCCTTCGGCGACCAGCCGCTCGAACCCTGAAACGGGGTCAGCGTCGAGCAGTAGAACTTGATCCCGGCGGCGTGCGCGCGGGCGATCAGCTGCGACATCGCGTTGATCAGCTCGGACGCCGGCGGCGCGTTCGGCCCGCTCAGGTCGTTGATCGGGTCGTCCGAGAAGATCACCCATCGGACGCCGGTCTGCTGCAGAACGTCCCGGTCGAACCGTTTCAGCGCGCTTTCGCCCTGGCCGTCCTGCAACAACTGATTCCCGCTGATCCCGGCATTGAGGACCCCGACCGTACGCCCGGACGCCGCCAGCCGTTGCGACAGCAGATCCGGCCAGCGGCGATCGGCGTCGTACGTGGAAGCGGTCCCGTCGGTGATCGAGGCGCCGAACGTGACCACCGCGCCGGTCGCCCGCGAGTTCATCACATCGACCCCGGCCAGGAAGTAGTACGAGTTACGGGTCTGCGCAGCGCGCATCGAGGCGGCACCGCTCTGGTCGCCGGCCGCGACGTAGTTGGTGCGGGTGGCGACGCTGTGTTCGGTCGCGTGCGCGGCGGCGTCCGGCAGATAGAGGCTCACCGCCAGGTCGCCGCGGGCCGGGACGGCGAGGCTGACCGGGTCGCTGAGCAGTGATCGCCCGGGCTGCACGGTCGCGGTGGCGGCGCCGCCGAAGGTCAGCGCGTGATCGGTGCCGGCCGTGATCCGTCCACCCCCGGCGGCCACCGCGACCCGGACGTCCGCGATCGTGAGCGGGCTCGTCCCGTACTGGTTGGAGATGCGCACCCGGGCCGCCGTGCCGCCGATGCTGGTGTGCACGATCTGCCGCAGCGTCTGCTGCCGGAAGCCCTCGGTGCCCGGCTGGACCGCCGCCGCCCACGTACCCACCCACCCGGGCGGGCTTGGTGGCCGCGCGGCCGGTTCGCCGTCCGCGGCGCTGCGCCGGGCGATCATCGCGCCGACCACGCCGATGATGACGACCACGACGGTTCCGATGGACGCCATGGCCTTCTTCCTGCCGTCCATCCGATCATCTTCCACGCCCTTCCCGGATCGGTCGCGGGATGCTTCTCACAGCTCGCAAGGGGTTTACGGACGCACCACGAGCCAGAGTGTCAGGTTCGCGGCGACCATCCCGAGCAGCACCACGGCGGCCATCGCCACGGCGCCCACGCCGAGAGCTCCCACCAGCGGCGCCGCGAGCGCTCCGACGCCGAACTGGACGGCGCCGAGCAGGGCCGCCGCGGTACCGGCCGCGTCGCCGTGCCGGGACAGAGCCAGGGCCGGCGCGTTGGGCATCGCGAGACCGACAGTGGCCAGCGCGGCCCACAGCGGGATCAGCACGCCGACCAGTCCGCCGAAGCCGGTCCGCGCGTCGACCAGCAGCACCACCCCGGCGGCCAGGCCGGCCAGCAACGCGACGATGAGGATGCGCTGCGGGGTGAAGCGGCGCAGCAACCGCACATTGAGCTGGGTCGCCGCGATGAGACCGACGGCGCCGCCCGCGAAGACGTACGCAAACTGCTGTTCGCTCATGTGGTATTCGTCCTGGAACACAAAAGACGACCCGCTTACGTACGCCAAGAGGGCCGCCATCGCGAAGCCGACCACCAGCGTCAGCCCGACATAGACCCGGTCGGTGAGCAGCCGGCCGTAATCGCGCAGGGTGCCCACCAGTCCGCCGTTGCGCCGCAGGCCGGCCGGCAGGGTCTCCGGCAGCAGCAGCGCGGTCGCCGTCATGATCGCGGCCCCGACGACGGTCAGCACCACGAAGACGCCGCGCCAGGAGGTCCAGTTCAGGACCAGCCCGCCGATCGTCGGGGCGAGGATGGGCGCGACGCCGACCACCAGCATCAGCCGGGACAACAGCTTCGCGGCGGCGAGCCCGGAGAACAGGTCGCGCACCACGGCCATCGCCACCACCGAGGCCGCGGCCGCGCCTAAGCCCTGGAGTAATCGCAGCGTGCCGAGGATCGCCAGGTTCGGGGCGAGCACGCAGAGCACCGACGCGAGCACGTGAACACCCACGCCGGCCAGCAGCGGGAGGCGGCGGCCCAGCGCGTCGGACAGCGGCCCGACCAGGAGCTGACCCACGCCCAGGCCGACCAGCGTGCCGGTCAGGGTGAGCTGGACGGCGGCGGCCGCCGCGTGCATGTCGGTGGCGATGGTGGGCAGCGACGGCAGGTACATGTCGATCGTCAGCGGACCCAGCGCGGACAGGAATCCGAGCAGCAGGATCAGGCTGCGCTTGGTGGTGGGTTCCGGTGTGGGGGAGTCGACGTCGGAGAGATCTTCGGCGATGGGGGGAGACTCGAGCACGACATTCACAAGCGTGCGCGGGGCGTCCGTTCTTCCGGCGCGTAACAGTGATCACAACCCGGCCATTATCTGGAAACTCGGTTGCGTCAGGACCGTTGCGCGGTCCAGCGAACGACGGCCTCGGTGCGGCTGCGGACGCCGAGCTTGGCGAAGATGTGGTTCAGATGGTTCTTCACCGTCTTCTCGGTGACCCAGAGCTGCTCCGCGATCGCGGCGTTGGACAGGCCCTGACAGAGCAGGTTCACCACCTCCAGCTCACGATCGGTGAGGCCGCCGTACGCGGGATCGCCTTGTTTGCGTGGCACCTGCTCGCGGGCCATCGACACGGCCACCGACGCGGCGATCGGCGACAGCCAGCCGCGGCCGCCGACGACCTCGTGCACGGCACGGATCAGATCGTTCGGCTGGAACTCGCCGTGCACCAGGTATCCCCGCGCGCCCCGGTGCAGCATGTCGGCGATGACCTGCGGATCGTCCGAACTGGTCAGCACCAGCACCGCGGAATGCTGGCCGAGCGCGCTGACCACCGACAACCCGTCGGCGATCGGCATCCGGTAATCGAGCAACGTGATCGCCGGACGCAGCCGCCGGGCCAACGCCAGAGCTTCCTGGCCGTTCGCCGCCTCCGCCACGACCCGGAGCCGTTCGTCGGCGGCCAGGATGCCCTGCAGGGCGGCCCGCATGATCGGGTTGTCGTCGACCACCAGAACGTCGATCATCGCGCTCCGATCGAGCGCCGGTGACCCCGGACCGACGTGCCCGGCTCGCCCAGCGGCAGGTGGACCGTGATCCTGGTGCCGGAGCCCGGTGCCGAGGCGATCCGCAGGACGCCACCGGCCGTCCGGGCCCGCTCGTTCATGCCCACGATGCCGAAGTGGCCGGCCGACTGCAGCCCGGACAGGTCGGCCGGCACGGCGAAACCCACGCCGTCGTCGGCGATCTCGAGCAGCAGACCGTGCGGCCGCGGCGCCAGCTCGACGCTGACCCGCCGGGCTTGCCCGTGCCGGGCGACGTTGGTGAGCGCCTCCCGCAGGATCCGGATCAGCTCGTAGGACACCTGGTCCGGAACCTCGACGGCGGCCGCCGAGACTCGAATCGGTATGCCGGTCGACGCGCTCCAGGCCTGGCACAGCTCGTCGACGGCGGCGGCCAGATTCCGGACGTCGAACCGCATCTCCTCCAGCAGTTCCCGGGCCTGTTGAGCGGCCGCGGTCGCGCCAGTGACCACGGTGCCGGCCAGATGCTCGGCCAGCGCGGGCTGGCGGCGCAGCACCGACGGCAGCGCGAGCGCGGCCAGCGAGACGCCGCGCAGTGTCTTGGTCACCGAGTCGTGCAGTTCCCGGGCCAGCCGCGCGCGCTCGGAGGCGACCGCCGAACGTTGCGCCGAGGCGACCAGGTGGGCGGACAGCTCGAGCTGGTGGGTCAGCGCGGTGGTGGCCATCGCCGCGCCCACCCCGGCGAGCGCTCCGGCCATCGGGAACGCCACGACGAACGCCACGATGTCGACCGGCGGCTCGGTCCGGCGCAGCACCTCGGCGATGACCGTGAAGCCGAGTCCGGCGTGCGCGGCCCACACCGGCAGCGCGCGCAGCCCGAGGAGGACCCCCGCCACCGCCCCGGCGCCGGCGGCGAAGCAGAAATAGGCAACGCTGCCGCGGCTCACGGCGAGCACCGCGAGGACGAGGATCGAGTCGACGGCGATCGCGGCGGCCCGCCGGGTGACCAGGCCCGGCCATCGGCCAAGAGCGGCGAGTTGCGCCCCCGTCGTCACCGTGACCAGGGCGATCACCGCCACCACCGGCCAGCGGTCGTCGACCAGCAGAAGGCCCGCCGCGGCCGCGGTCAAGGTGGCCGCAGCACGGCCGATCAGCGCTGCCCGCGCCAGTGCCGCCGCAGCGACCACGCGGCCGACACCCACCACCGACTGCTCCGCCCCTCGATTCGCAGCCGCAGGTTACCGGAACCGGACCTGGACCGGTAACCGGCTTCATGAGGAATTCAGTCAGGAAATGACGACCTGGTCGACGTCGGGAGCCGGCGACTCGTCGTTGTAGAGCGACAGTCGCAGCGGCCCGGCCGGCAGGTCGGCGGTGAAGCGAAAGGAATGCGGCGTCGTCCAGGCGGAGCCGCGCACCTGCCAGGTGCGTGCCGGGGCGCCGTTGACGCTCACCTTGAGTGACCGGTCGCCGTCGGTCTCGTACGCGACGGTCACGGTCCGCCGGCCGGCGACCGGCACCGTGGTGCGGACGGTCACCCGGCAGGTGAGGCAGATGTAGCGGACTCGGCCGCCGCCCCGGCAAGTGCCGCAGGTGGTAGTCGCGGCGCCACCGGACAAAGTGTTGCGCGGGTCCTCCGCCTCGATCGTGATCGGCGTGAATCGGGCCGCGGAGCTGACCGCGGCCGACGGCGCCGCGCTCGGCACCGAGGGGGCGATCGCGACCGGCTGCCGGGCCGGTGACGAGGCCGTCGGGTGCGGATCGTGGTGCGGGGTGATCAGGGGAGGCACGGCAACGGTGGCGACCGCGATGCCGGCCGCCACCACGGCGATCTTCGGCCATTGACCTCGCCGGCGGCTGGGCGGCTGGTGACCCGGCGAGGTGTCCGGCGACATGCCGTCGGTCACGGGCACTCCTCATTCGCGCTGGCCGGAAGCTGTGCTTGGCCGGAAGGGTCGACAATACGACGAGGGGCGGAGCGGCCCGCGAAGCCGCCCCACCCCTCGTGCCCGGCAACACTTACGGCAGGAGGTAGTCCTTGTTCAGCACGTACGGGGCGGGCTGCTGGTCATCCCGGCCGTCGTGACCCTGAGCGTCGCACTGCCGGGCCGCGTTGATGCAGCCCTTGATCATCGCGGCGAGGGTCTTGTCGTCCCAGGCGTTGAAGAAGTCGTAGTGGAACGTCGGGCCGGCGCCACTCGAGAAGTGCACCTTCGACATGTCGCCGTTGACCGGCCACGCCATCTTGAACTCCAGTTTCGGCACCGCGACCGGGTGGTCGTCCGGGCAGACCATCCCGGCGGCGGTGTGGGTGTCGATCGGGTAGGCCATGTGGTCCTGGTGGTTCGGCGAGTCCAGGTGCTTGCCGTCCCAGCAGCTCGGCGCCTGGTATCGGATGTTGAGCTTGACGCTGCGCTCACTCGAGCAGGTCTGCGGAATGTTCTTGTTCTTGTAGCTGTCGCCGCACTCGAAGCCTTCTTCGGTGGCGGCGAGGAACTTGTCCGCGTCGGTGTTCTTCGCGTTGCCGACGACGAACCGCAGGCCCTTCGGGAACGGCTGGACGCTCCGGTAGTCGTTGACGCCGCTCTTGTAGTAGATGGTCTGCAGACCCTCCTGGTTGACCGGGGTGTCGCCGTTGAGAAGCGTGGGCGTCCAGTAGGCGGACAGGTCACCCTTGGCCTTGCACGTGGTCTGCCCCTTCGAGAGCGACTCGACGGTGCTGTTCGCGTTCGTGGTGGTGTTGCCCATGAACGTGTGCAGGTGCGACGCGCCTGGCATCCCCGGGAAGACGATCGGGTCGTCGCCGAGGTTGGTCCGGCTGACCGAGCAGTTCGCCTGGAACTCGTGGAATCCACCCTTGTTGGGCGGGACCTCGTGGGACGGCTTGACGTTGGTCACCGGGTTGGGCGCCATGATCCATCCGGCCCCGCCGCTGCTGCCGCTGCCGGAGGTCGGCGGCGCGCCGGCCGGCGTGGTGGCCGGGGCGCCGGTCGAGGTGCTCGCCGGCGCGCTCGACGGGGTGCCCGCCGGCGCGCTGGACGAGGACCCGGAGCTGGGCTGCGTGCTGGGCGAGCTGGCCGGGCCGCTGCCCGCCTTGCCGAACACCTGGAACTCGAACAGCGAGAACCCGTACTGCGAGTTACGGGCGGTGCCGTACATCCGCACGTAGCGGCCGGTGGCGTTCATGGTGTGGGTCTCGACGCCGCCGGTGCCGGTGCTGGTCTGGTACACCGTGTTCCAGGTCTTCGCGTCCGGCGACACCTGGATCTGGAACGCCTTGGCCGACGACCGTTCCCAGTTCAGCACCACCCGGTCGATGGCCGACGAGGCGCCGAGGTCGATCTGGATCCACTGCGGATCGGCGAAGGCGCTGGACCAGCGGGTCTTGTCGTCGCCGTCGACCACGGCCTCGGCCGGGAAGGCGCGTTGCTCGACCGACGAGGCGGTCACCGGCTTGCCCTTGGAAAGGGAAATCTCGTCGGCACCGGCCGACAGCAGATTGCCGAAGACGAACCAGCCGGCGATACCGGCCAGTGCGACGCCGACGCCGGCCATCGTCAGGCGCCGTGATCGTGGCGCGCGATGGAGGGACAGGGAACGGGATCTCATCGGGATCTCTCCATTGGCAAGAAGATCGAGTACGCGGCAGAACGGTAGTGAGAAGAACGGCACGGGTCTTGAGCCCAAAGACCCATAAGCGCGCGGAAAATGGGCCGGGAAAAACCGTTATCGCGCCGTTCCTTAAGACCTTCTTAAGCAAATTCCGGTTACCAGGCGAAGCTCTCCCGGTGCAGCCGGCCGGGCGCCACCCCGGTCTCGCCCACGGACCGCAGCACGGCCGCGGCCCACGCGTCCGGGCCGCAGACGTAGACGTCGTGCCGGGCGATGTCCGGTGCCAGTTCACGCAGGGCCTCGACGTCGGTGTAGTCGGCGTACCCGGCCGGCAGCCACGAGTCCGGCGCGGCCCGCGGCCCGACCAGCAGCACCAGCCGTACGCCCCGGCGATGCGCCAGCCACTCCAGCTCGTCCACGAAGGCCACGTCGTGCGCGTGCCGGGTGCGATAGACCAGGGTGGCCGTCCCGTAGTCGTACGGCAGGTCCCAGAGCAGCGCGAGCAGCGGTGTCACGCCGACCCCGCAGCCGAGCATGGTCACCGGCCCGCCGCCGTAGTTCGCCGCGGTCATCCGCCCGTACGGTCCCTCGATCAGCACCCGGGTGCCGGGTCGGAGCGCGGCCACCCGGGCGCTGCCGTCCCCCACGGCTTTCACGGTGATCCGCAGGCCCCCGTGGCGCGGCGAGCCGGACAGCGAGAACGGGTTCCCGTGCAGCGCGCCGTGCCCGTCCAGGAACCGCCAGACGAAGTACTGCCCGGCCCGCGCCGGCAGCCGGTCCAGTTGCCGGCCGGTCAGGTAGACCGAGACCAGACCCGGCGCCTCCGGGGTGACCCGGTCGACCACCAGCCGGTGCCGCACCGTGCGCCAGACCGGCATCCCGAGCCGGAAGACCAGCACCGCGCCGGCCACCACGACGTAGGCCGACCAGCCCGCGAACCGTGCCGCCGGCCCGCGGAAGTCGTCGCCCAGCAGGAGCTCGTGCGGCACCGCGAGGCCGATCCCCAGGTAGGCGTAGAGATGCAGCAGGTGCCACTTCTCGTACCGCATGTGGCGCCGCACCCGCCGCGCCGAGGTCGCCATGATCAGCACCAGCGCGGCCAGGGCAAACACAGCCAAAACCATGCTTGGGTACGCGGACAGCAACTGCCACACCCGCACCACCGGGTCCCCGCCGAGGGCGAGCACGATGTGCGCGAGCAGCAGCAGGAACGAGGTCACCCCGGTCCAGCGGTGCCAACGGGAAAGCGTGTCCTGCCCGACCGCCGCCTCGACCCACGGGATCCGGGCCATCAGCAGCACCTGCAGCAGCAGGAGGTCGGTGCAGGCGAGCGCGGCCAGCCGGCCGTACCCCGCGGCGCCGGCCGGAGCGGCGTCGCGTCCGGCCAGCCAGAACAGGACGACGGCGAGCAGACTGCCCGCCGCCACCGTTTTGATCGCGAGCCGCACGGCGACCGAACCTACAAATCCGGCCCGCCGGCCGGGAGGTTCCGTGAACATTCCCTCGGTTTCGCGATTTTGTGTTATCCGGCGAAGTCATTCCATTTTCTTTTCGCCACCGGTTGATCCGCGGGTATTCGACTGCGCATACTCCATGGCGCGAATCGTCGTGTTCCGGCAACCGAAGCGAGCCACGAGTGAGACCAAAATTCGCGGCGCTGCTCATCGCCACAGCGCTCCTGCCGGCCACCGCCGGGTGCACCCACCGGGCGGCCGCCGCCCCCGAGGTGGTCCCGGCCGCTTCCGTCGCCGTCTCCGCCACCTTCGGCGGCACCGACCTGGCCTGGATCGAGATCAACATCGCCATGAACGATCAGGTCCTGCCACTGCTGGCGCTGGTGCCGGCCCGCAGCGGCGAACCGGCGCTGACGAAGCTGAGCGCGGAGGTGCAGGCCTCCGCCACGGCCGGGCTCACCACGCTGCACTCCCTGCACGACCGGGCCGGCCTGCCCTCGGCGAACCCGCACGAGGGCATGCTCATGCCGGGCCTGATACCCGCCGACGAGGTGACCCGGCTCGCGACTCTCACCGGCCCGGGCTTCGACCGGGCAGTCGGCGAACAGCTCCGGACCTACCTCGAACAGAGCCGCCGGCTGGCCCAGGACGAGCAGAAGGCCGGCACCGACCCGGACACCCGCGCCTTGGCCACCCGCATCGCGACCGACTGCGACGCGGCTCTGCGTCAACTCGCCGCCGCCGCGTAACACTGGTCACACCTCGGCCATCATCCGGAAACGTGGCCGCGTCAAGCTGGTGCTTCGGTCGTCAACCTTTCGCCGTGAAACCGGCCGGGAACCATTGACGTGCGTTCGGTCGCCCGAACTCGCGGACACCCGGCGCGACGTGCGAGGCTGGTGCTTTCCGTGCGTGCGCGAGATTGGTGGGGTAGCGGTCATGGGCATGGTCAAGGTCGTCGGGTTGGTGCTGCACCCGCGGCGCGACTGCGGCGCGGCGATCGACGCGATCGTGACCTGGGCGGCGCGGCGTGACGTGACCGTGCTGGGCCTGCACGACGAGATCAACCGGATCGAGTGCGACGCGATCGCGGTGACGCAGGAAGAGATGATCGAGCGCGCCGGGCTGCTGGTCAGCCTCGGCGGCGACGGCACGATGCTGCGCACGATGCGGCTGGTCGAGGGCCGCAAGACGCCGGTGCTCGGGGTCAACGTGGGCCGTCTCGGCTTCCTCGCCGAGGTCGATCTGCCCGACCTCAGCGAGGCCCTGTCGGCCATCGACGAGCACAACTTCACCATCGAACCGCGGACGGCGGTCCGGACGACCCTGCCGGACGGCAAGGACGTCTCGGCGTTCAACGACATCGCCCTGGTGCGTGTGCCGGGTGACGGCCTCGCCGCGGTCGGCATCTCGGTCGAGGGCAAAAACTTCGTCAACTACGCGGCCGACGCTGTGATCGTGGCCACACCGACGGGCTCCACGGCGTACTCGTTCTCGGCCGGCGGCCCGATCGTCTCGCCCAACGTCGAGGGCCTGATCGTCACCGCCGCGGCGGCCCACTCGTCCTTCAACCGGCCCCTCATGCTCGCCATGCAGGAGCGCCTGGAGCTGGACGTTCTCTTCGGCAGCGGCCGGCTGGCCATCGAGGTGGACGGCATCATCGAGGGCTACGCCGGGCCCGACGACCGGCTCACCATCGAGCCGATCCCGGCCGCCGCGCAGGTGGTCCGGCTCGGGCACACCTCGTTCTACGAACGGGCCCGCCGTAAACTTCGGGTCGAGGGCAGCGCTCAGGTGGGCGTGCCGGACGCGTCCGACGCGTTCGTCGTGGACAGCTTCGAGCAGCAGCAGTATCAGCTGATCATCGGCGGCGAGGTGGCCGGCGTGCTGCACTACCGGCGGCACGGCACGCAGGTCGAGCTGATGCACACCGAGATCGAGCAGCCCTTCGCCGGGCAGGGATTCGCCAGCCGGCTGGCCACCGCGGCGCTGGCCGACGCGCGCAATCGCCAGACCGCTGTCGTCGCGTCCTGCCCCTTCGTCATCGGCTTCCTGGACCGTCACCCGGAGTATTCCGACCTGCTGGCCGACCCCAACTCTCACAGCTGAGGTAACAACATGGGCCACCCCGCGATCCTCACCGTCGACGACGATCCGTCGGTCTCCCGGGCGATCGCCCGGGACCTGCGTCGCAAGTACGGCGAGGAGTACCGCATCCTGCGCGCCTCCTCGGCCGCCGAGGCGCTCGACGCGCTGAAGGAGATCAAGCTGCGTGGCGGCCGCGTCGCTGTCATGCTCGCCGACTACCGGATGCCGCAGATGAACGGCATCGAGTTCCTGGAACAGGCGATGGACCTGTTCCCCAACGCGCGGCGGGCCCTGCTCACCGCGTACGCCGACACCGACGCCGCGATCCAGGCCATCAACGTGGTCGACGTCGACCACTACCTGCTCAAGCCGTGGGACCCGCCGGAGGAGAAGCTCTACCCGGTGATCGACGCGCTGCTCGACGCGTGGGACGCCACCGGCGACCGCGAGCTCGAGGACATCCGCGTCGTCGGGCACCGCTGGAGCGAGCCGTCGTACCAGATCCGCGACTTCCTGGCGCGCAACCTCGTGCCGTACAAATGGCTCGCCGCCGACGAGCCGGAGGGCCGCCGCCTGCTGGAGGCCGCCGGGGTGGGCCCCGAGTCGATCCCGCTGGTGGTCACCGCCGACGGGCGGGCCATGGCGCAGCCGTCCACCACCGAGGTGGCCGAGGCGGCCGGGCTGGCCACCGCGCCGGTCCGCGACTTCTACGACCTGATCATCGTGGGCGGCGGGCCGGCCGGGCTCGGCGCCGCGGTCTACGGCGCGTCCGAGGGCCTCAGGACGCTGCTGGTCGAGCGCAGCGCGATGGGCGGGCAGGCCGGGCAGAGCTCGCGCATCGAGAACTATCTGGGCTTCCCGGACGGCGTCTCCGGTGCTCAGCTCACCGAGCGTGCCCGTCGCCAGGCCGGCAAGTTCGACGCCGAGGTGCTCAACACGCGCGAGGTGACCGGCCTGCGGCTGGACGGCTCGGCCCGCACGCTCACGTTCGGTGACGGCGGGGAGGTTTCGGCGCATTCGATAGTGCTCGCCACCGGCGTCGCGTACCGGCCGCTCGCGGCCAGCGGCGTCGAGGAGCTGACCGGCTCCGGCGTCTACTACGGCTCGGCCGCCACCGAGGGCCCGGCCTGCGCCGGCGCCGACGTCTACATCGTCGGCGGTGCCAACTCGGCCGGTCAGGCCGCGCTCTTCTTCTCCCGGTACGCCAAATCGGTCACCCTGCTCGTCCGGGGCGATTCGCTCGAGTCGTCGATGTCGTACTACCTCATCCAGCAGCTCAACCGGACGGAGAACGTCCGGGTCCGCACCCGCTGCGAGGTGATCAGTGCGGTGGGCGACGGGCACCTCCAGGCGATTACGATCTGTGACAACAAAGACAACCGGGAGGTGACCGTGGAATGCGGTGCCCTCTTCGTGTTCATCGGTGCCGAGCCGCGTACCGACTGGCTTGGCGAAACGGTCGCCCGGGACGGTCGTGGCTTCGTCTACACGGGTCCGGATCTGTTGACGAACGGAACACGCCCGAAGGGATGGGATCGGGACCGGGATCCGTTCTACCTCGAGTGCAGTGTTCCCGGCATCTTCGCCGCCGGCGACGTCCGGGCCAACTCGGTCAAACGGGTGGCCTCGGCGGTCGGCGAGGGCGCGATGGCCGTCACGCTGGTCCATCGTTACCTGGAGGCGCAGTAACCCATGGCTGACACGGACGAGGTCAAGCTTGTTCCCTGCGAACCCGGCCAGTTGACACCCGCCGAGCTCCGCACCCTGTTCCTGTTCGAGAAGCTGACCGACGAGCAGCTCGAGTGGATCTCCGCCCGCGGCTGCACGATGCACATGCCGGCCGGCGGCACGGTGCTGCGTGAGGGCGACGAGGCGACACAGTTCTTCGTGCTGCTCAGCGGCACCATCGCGCTGTACCGCCGGGTCGGCCAGGACGATGTCCAGACCACCCGCACCGAGCAGCGCGGCGTCTACATGGGCGCGACCCACGCCTACCTGCGCGACGACGGCGTGCCCCGCAAGTACGCGGCGACCATGCGGGCGCTGGACGACTCCGACTTCTTCGTGCTCTCCGCTGCCGACTTTGGCCACCTGATGCGCGAGTGGTTCCCGATGGCGATCCACCTGCTCGAGGGCCTGATGCTGGGGATGCGGGACCGGCAGGCCGCGGTCAGCGAGCGGCAGCGCCTCGCCGCGCTGGGCGCGCTCTCCGCCGGACTCATGCACGAGCTGAACAATCCGGCCGCCGCCGCGTCCCGGGCCGCCGCCGCGCTCCGCCAGCGGGTCGCCGGCATGCGGCACAAGCTGGGCATGCTGGCCGCCGGCAACGTCCCGCCGGACCGCCTGGACGCGCTGGTCGAGCTGCAGGAGGAGGTCATCGAGAAGGCCGCGAAGGCCAAGCCGATGACCGCCATGGAGGCCGCCGACCTGGAGGACGAGCTGGGCGACTGGCTGGACAAGCGCAACATCACCGGCAGCTGGGACATCGCGCCGGTGTTCGCGCAGGCCGGGCTCGACGTGGCGTGCCTCAACGACATCGAGGCGAAGGTCGGCTCGCCGGAACTGCTCGACCAGGCCACCCACTGGCTCGGCTACGCCCTGGAGACCGAGCAGCTGATGAGCGACATCGAGGACGCCACCGGCCGGGTGTCGTCGCTGGTGTCCGCCGCGAAGCAGTACTCACAGATGGACCGCGCCGCGCACCAGTGGATCGACGTGCACGCCGGCCTGGACAGCACGCTGGTCATGCTCAACCACAAGATCGGTAACGGGGTCAAGGTGGTCAAGGAGTACGACCGCTCGCTGCCCCAGATCCCGGCGCACCCGGCCGAGCTGAACCAGGTCTGGACGAACCTGATCGACAACGCGGTCCAGGCGATGAACGGCGTGGGCACACTGACCGTGCACACCTACCGCGAGGACGACGACCTGGTCGTCGCGATCGAGGACACCGGACCGGGCATTCCGGCGGAGGTCAAGAAGCGGGTCTTCGAACCGTTCTTCACCACGAAGGCGGTCGGCGAGGGCACCGGCCTCGGCCTGGACATCTCCCGCCGGATCGTGGTCAACGGCCACGGCGGCGACATCACCGTCGAGTCCGAGCCCGGCGACACCAGGTTCCAGGTGCGCCTGCCGTTCGCCGAGCCCTCCTCGACCTGAGTCACGCCTTGTCGGCGACGGCGACGCGGGCGTTGCGCTGACTGGTCCGCGGGCCGGTCGGCGCGTCCAGCGTCACCGCCGTGGCGAGCAGGTCGTGGTCGTCGCGCACCACGAAGCCGTACCGGGCCAGCAGCCCGGACATGCCGGAGGCGCTCCACGCGGAGCGCCACGGCTCGGCCGCCCACGGATTCGCGCGCCGCATCGCACCGCCGATGAGCCGCCGCGCGATCACCCCGGTCACCGACGGCGCCTGGTAGTTCACGATCAGGCGGCTCCCCGGCGCGGACCGCTCGGCGACGCCGGCCACCGTCGCGGTGACCTCGTCGCGGGTCAGGTACGGCACCACGCCCTCCCACACCCAGGTGGTCGGCGTCCGCGCGTCGTGGCCGGCCGCCTCCAGCGCCTCACCCAGGTCGTCCTCGCCGAAGTCGACCGGCACGTAACGTGGCGCGCGGCCGGCGGGCAGCGCCTCGGCACGGTCCCGTTTGTCGCGCTGCGACGCGGGCTGATCGACCTCGAAGACCGGCACGCCGGCCAGCGCGTCCATCCGCCAGGCGCGCCCGTCCAGCCCGGCCCCGAGGATCACCACCTGCGGCCCCTCGTGCGCGACGACGGCGTCGTCGATGGCCACCGTCCGGGCCACGATGAGCAGCGCACCCGCTTTGATCATCTCGTACGCCATCCGGCCGCCCAGCTCCTTCGGCGGCTCGTCCGCGCCCACCTGCCGGACCTGCTCCCGCTCGTCCGCCCGCAGCAGCTTCCGCGCGGTCGGATCGGCGAAACGACCCACCGCGTACCGGCCGTCCGCCACCGCCCGCCCCTGGCAGACGAGCACCGCCGTACGACTGGCGGTCTGCTCGGCCATCAGTGCTCGAGCAGGCCGCGCACGTACGCGGCCTGCCCGGCGTGCTGCGCGTCGTCGTCGATGACGCTGACCAGGCGGACGCCCAAGGTGACCGGCGGGTCCCAGTTCCGGTCGACCACGCGGTCCAGGTCGTCGTCGGTCAGGCCGCGGAGGTAGCGCAGGGTCCGCTCGTGCACCGCGCCGTAGTAGCCCTCCAGGACCTCGACGCTCTCCGGGCGTACCGAGGAAACCTGCGCGGGGGTGTGCCCCCAGCCGGTGTCCGTCGGGTCTTTCTGGCCGAAGCGCTCCGGCCAGTCCCCGGTGGCGTACACCTGCTCCTCGCCCATCACCTCGGAGACGTGGTCGTCCTGGATGCGGGTGAGGTGCCAGATCAGCCAGCCGATCGTGTTGGCGCCCGGGGCCGGGGCCCAATGTAACTGCTCGGGGGTCAGCCGGCGGGCCGCGATGTGCACGTTGCGGGGCAGGCGCTCTAAGCCGTCGATCAGGATGTCCTTGGCGTCCATGCCTCGTGTCTACTCCTGATCGGGCCCCGGCGTCGTCCCGCCCTGGAAACGGGCGCCACCCTGAACGGCGCTTCCCCCTTGGCCGGTGCTTCCGCCCTGGCCGGTGCCGCCGCCCTGGAAGCCGGTGCCGCCCTGGTTGTTCGTTCCGTCCTGGCCGGTGCCCGTGCCGCTCTGGCCGGTGGGGCCCTGCGTCGGGGGTTCGGTCGTCTGGGTCGGCGGCTCGGTCGTCGGCTGCTGCGTCGGCGGGGCCTCGGTCGTCGGCCGGCCGCCCTGCTGCGGGTCGGTCGACTGCGACGGCGTCGGCGAGCCGGAGTCGGCGGGCGTCGGCGATTCCGCGGGCGCCTGCCGGCGGTCATGGCCGGTCAGGACGCTGCCGATCGTCGTGCTCTTGCCGCTGCCGCTGCCCACCGCGTCGGCGATCGACCGGTGCGTGACCAGCTCGAAGACCGTCAGCAACGCCACCGCCAGCACGAAGAAAGCGGCGGCCACGGCGACCGCGCGACCCCAGCGGAACTGGCGCGGGGCGGCGGGCGTGGGCACCGAGGCCGAGGCCCGATACACGCCCGGCGCCTCCAGCTGGGACGCGGGCGAGTGCGCGGCCCGCACCGGCGGCGTGCCCACCGCGGCGGGTGCCGCCACGAACGTCGATTTGAGTTTCTTGCGACCTCGGTCGATGCCTCGCGTGTAGAACTCGGTGCCGAGGGTTCCGACGAGGCTGGCGATCGCCGCGCCGGCCAGGGTGCCCGCTACTCCGAGGAAGGAACCGATCACCGCGGCCGACACGGCGGCCAGAACTCCGGCGAGGGTCTTGGGGATGTCGATATTGGACCAGATCCGCTCCGGCGCGTGCTCGGTCATGTCCTCCACTAACTGTTGGCGGCGTACAGGGTCAGGTTTTGGCCTTTACCGCGCGCGTCCGGGTCAAAACACGTCGTTCCGCGAGGATCTCGCGCAGCGGCCGGACCACCACGCCCTCCTCGGCCATCCGCCGGCGCGCCAGGCTGCGGCTTCGCAGGATGCCGATCACCCCGACGGCCATCACGAGAAATTGGACGGACATCGCGATCTTGAAGTCGTGAATGTCGTAGTCGGCCCGCCCGCCGGTGCGCGCGTCCAGGATCAGGCCGATCAGCTCGATGGTCACCAGCGAGGCGAAGAACCCGCCCACGTTGACGACGCCGGTCGCGGTGCCGAGCCGGTTCGGCGGGTTGAACGTGCGCGCGTAGTCGAAGCCGATCACCGAACCGGGACCGCCGACGCCCAGCGCGGCGACGAGCAGCACCAGGACCGGAATCGGCGCGTGACCCGGCCACGCGATCACCAGCGCCCAGGCGGCCGCGTTCGCGCCGACCACGCCCAGCACCAGCCAGGACCGGCGCAGCGGATACCGCTGCACCAGGATCCCCATCACCGGGCCGGTCGCCATGCCCACCAGCACGAACACGGTGAGCAGCGCGCTCGCCTCGCCACGGCTCAGCCCCTCACCGGCGATGAGGAACGGGAAGCCCCAGATGAGCGCGAAGACCGTACCGCAGAACTGGGTGGTGAAATGCGACCACAGGCCGAGCCGGGTGCCGGGATGCCGCCACGCGCCGGTCACGTCCCGGGCGACCTGGCGCAGCGTGACGGCCGGGCCACGGGAGATCCGGCGTTCCGGGGTGTCGCGCAACGCGGCCACCGCCGCCAGCACCACGAACACCCCGACGCCGGCGGCGCCGAAGAAAGCGGTGGTCCACCCCCGGGTCGCGAGCAGCGCGGCCAGCGGAACCGCGCTGAGCACCTGGCCGGCCTGCCCCATCAGGGCGGTGAGCTGGGTCAGGACGGGCACGCGTCGCCCGGGGAACCAGTGCGGCACGAGCCGCAGCACGCTGATGAACGTCATCGCGTCGCCGGCACCGACCAGCACGCGGGCGATGACCGCGGTCTCCACGCCGCCCGCGACGGCCAGCAGCACCTGCCCACTCGCCATGATCAGCCCACCGGCGACGACCAGGCGCAGCGAGCCGAATCGATCCAGCAACAGCCCGACCGGAACCTGCAGGCCGGCGTAGACGAGCAGCTGGAGCACGGCAAAGCTGGCCAGAGCGCCGGCACCGACGTGGAAACGGGACTGCGCGTCCAGCCCGGCGACGCCGAGCGACGTGCGGTTCAGGACAGCCGTGATGTACGCGGCGAGGCCGACGGCCCACACCACCCAGGCCCGGGCTCCGGGACGCAGGGCCATGTGCCGCCTTCCATTCGCTCCTTACACAACAGCCCTCAACTCTGCTCCGCACGCCCGGCACCAACAACGTGTGTCCGATCACCCCGGACGCCGTCGTCAGGTCCCCGAGCGGTCGTCCAGGTCGCGGAGCAGGTCGATGTAGAGCCTGCGGTACCTGGTGAGGATGCCCGCGATGTCTGTCTGGGCCAGGCTTTCGAACGCGTCGAACAGCTGCCGGTACCGCTGTACGTCGCGGCGGCCCCGGGACACCATCGCGGTGTTGAACGCGTCGATGGAGACCAACTTGTCGTCTAGCAGCGCGAAACCGTGCATCGGCGGAATCGGCAACGGTGCCATGTCCGGGACGATGCCGATCACCACGTTGTCAAACGTCTCCACGACATCCTGGAGATGCTCTATCTGACCGAGCATGTCGACCGGCGAGCAGATCCGATTCCGGAACACTGACTCGATCATCACGAATCGAAACGACCTCGTGGGGTCGGCGAGGATCTCCTGGCGCCGTGTCCGCTCGGCAACCGCCTTGGCCACCAATGCCTGCGACGGCTGAGTAGTTCCTCCCTGCGCGAGGCGCTGAAACCCCCGCAGCACGGCGCGCGCGTAGGCGCCGGTCTGGAGAAGACCAGTGATGGCCACCGACTCGAAGCACCGGGTCTCGCGGGCCGTCGACTCCCACTCGATCATCGCTTTCTGGCTGTTCGAGAGGTCGATCGAGGTCGGCCGAAGATCGGTCAGACGGTCGTGACCTCGCTCGGTGCGCTCGACCAGCCGACCGATCGTGGCCTCGTCGGCACCGAGGACCTGGGCGATCAGTGCGATGTCAGCCGGGTCGGCGAGCACCTGCCCGCGTTCGATCCGAGAGATCTTCGGCTGACTCATCGCGACCTGGGCGGCCAGCTCGGCACCGGTCAGGCGCCGTGCCTTCCGCATCCGTGCGAGGGCCTCGCCGACCGGTTCGTCGGAGTCGGGCCCGACGAAGTCGGGGGAGGGTTCATTCGACATCAGTCACCTCCCCCTTCCTCGAATTCACCGGCGACGGACGTGCCGGTGATTAGGACAGGTTACGAAGCGCTTCGGCTAACAGCTCGCGCGGGATCTCGACGAGCGTCTCCCCATCGGGGAGATCGATGCCCACGCGGTCCGCCGAGACCTTGAATCCTTGCACGACGACCGATGCCGGGCCGCTCTCGTACACGGTCGGGCACGCACCCGTGTTGCAGATGTTGGCGACCGCGCGCGACGCGACGATGACGGAATCCCCGGCGAGGTCGTCGGCGATGCTCTTGCTAGTATCCATGGAAGCGCTCGATTCTCGAGACACGAATTTGGCCACGCCAGACCTCGCAAATCGGGCGTACCACCCTCGTGTATGTGGTGTTTTCAGGCCACATCCTGCCATCTCGGCGTTGCCGTCTCGCCGACGCCTGCGGAAATCTGCCGTCGGGATCCAGCATCGTTGACCGTGAGCACAATTCGCGTCTGGTGAATCGGCACGATTATCCACGGAAATTCGCCCGACACTGGAGTTATGCAGTCCCGGCAGAAACAGGTCGGTAGCGGGTTCGAGGAGGTAGCGATGAGCCGTCCGGGTCGCGGCAACGGCCCGGCGGCGCCGGTCGCGCGCTTGAGTCCCCATACCGTGCCAGGGGCGGCGGGTGCGGAAAGGGTGGGCCGGCGCGGGCGGTAACCTCGGGCCGTTGCGGCACCTTTTGCGGAGGTCTTGATGAGCAGTGTGGTCGTGGTTACCGGGTCGGCGGGGTTGATCGGGTCGGAGTCGGTGCGGCACTTCGCCGGGCTGGGCATGGACGTCGTCGGTGTCGACAACGACATGCGCGGCTACTTCTTCGGGTCGGACGGGTCCACCAAGTGGAACCTGGACCGCCTCAAGAAGGAGGTCGGCGACCGCTACACCCACCATGACCTGGACATCCGCGATCGCGATGGGCTCAACAAGCTGTTCGCGAAGCTGGGGCGCGACGTCGCCCTGATCATTCACGCGGCCGCGCAGCCGAGCCACGACTGGGCCGCCCGCGAGCCGTTCACCGACTTCGACGTGAACGCGGTCGGCACGCTCAACATGCTCGAGGCCGTCCGCCAGCACTGCCCGGACGCGCCGTTCATCTTCACTTCGACCAACAAGGTGTACGGGGACACGCCCAACCGCCTTCCGCTGATCGAGCAGGAGACGCGTTACGAGCTGCCGACCGACCACCAGTGGTTCGGCGGCATCACCGAGGACATGTCGATCGACCAGACGCTGCACTCGGTGTTCGGGGCCAGCAAGGTCGCCGCCGACGTGATGGTCCAGGAGTACGGACGGTACTTCGACATGCCCACCGCGGTGATGCGCGGCGGCACGCTGACCGGACCGGGTCACTCCGCCGCCGAACTGCACGGCTTCCTGGCGTACGTGATGCGCTGTGTGATGGAGCAGCGCGTTTACCACATCTACGGCTACAAGGGGAAAATGGTCCGCGATGCCATCCACTCGCACGACCTGGTCTCGGCGTTCGAGGCGTTCTACCGCGCGCCGCGGGTCGCCGAGGTCTACAACATGGGCGGCGGGCGGTTCTCCAACTGCAGCCACATCGAGGCGTTCAAGATCGCGGAGGAGATCACCGGGCTGGAGGCGCGCACCGACTACGTCGACCAGGCCCGCACCGGCGATCACCAGTGGTGGGTGTCCAGCACGGCACGGTTCGAGGAGCACTTCCCGGACTGGCGGATGACCTACGACGTGCCGGCGATCCTGCGCGAGATGTACGAGGCGAACCAGGACCTCTGGAAGGCATGAGCTAAGCGGCGGTGGGGGCCACGCAGCCCCTCCAGCCGCCCTGGCAATTCGCTGTGGCTTACCTGGAGGCGCGCCAGTCGCCACGCGCCTGCCCCGACAAATCGGTACTTTGCCGGAATGTCCGTGTTCAAGGCATTCCGGCATGACGTACCGGCGTCGATCGTCGTCTTCCTGATCGCGATCCCGCTCAGCCTCGGGATCGCGGCCGCGTCCGGGGCGCCGCTGCTGTCCGGCCTCATCGCCGCGGTGGTCGGCGGCCTGGTCGCCGGCGCTCTCGGCGGCGCCCCGCTGCAGGTCAGTGGCCCGGCCGCCGGCCTCACCGTGATCGTCGCCGGCACCATCGCTCACTACGGTTTCGCCGCCACCGCCGCGATTGTGGCGCTGGCCGGTGGCGTACAGATCCTGCTCGGCGCGTCCCGCCTCGGCCGCGCGGCCCTCGCCCTCTCGCCCGCTGTCGTGCACGGGATGCTGGCCGGCATCGGGCTGGTCATCGCGCTCAGCCAGATCCACGTCGTGCTGGGCGGTGCGCCGCAGAGCGAGGCCTGGCACAACATCCGCGACCTGCCCGCGCAGATATCCGGCATACACGGCGCGTCGGTCCTGCTCGGCCTGCTCACCATCGCGGTCCTGCTGGTCTGGCCACGGCTCGTCCGGATGCCGGCGCAGGCGAGCCCGGTTCGCTGGTGGCATCGGTCGGCGTCGCTGCTGCCGGCCGCGCTGGTCGCGGTTGTCGTGACGACGGCGCTGGCCGCCGCGCTCGGTGCCGACGTGGCACGGGTCCGGCTACCGGACGATCTGGAGCTCACCCTCCCGCAATGGCCGGACGCGCCGATCGCCGAGATCACCGTCGCCGTGCTCACGATCGCGCTGGTCGCCAGCGTGGAGTCGCTGCTTTCCGCTGTCGCCGTCGACCGGATGCACGACGGGCCGCGCGCCGACCTCAACCGCGAGCTCATCGCCCAGGGCGCCGCGAACTCGGTCTCCGGCCTGCTCGGCGGCCTCCCGGTGACCGGCGTGATCGTGCGCAGCTCGACGAATGTGGCGGCGGGCGCGCGCACCCGCATGTCGGCGATGCTGCACGGCGTGTGGGTCGCGGTGTTCGTGCTGCTCGGGGCCGGCCTGCTGGAGACGATTCCGATGGCGGTGCTGGCCGCGGTCCTCGTCGTGGTCGGGCTCCGGTTGATCAGTCTCGCTCAGATCCGCACCTACGTACGCCACCGCGAACTACCCACCTACCTGGTCACCGCGCTCGGGGTGGTGGCGTTCGACCTGCTCACCGGGGTCGCGCTCGGCCTCGCCGTGGCGTTGGTGCTGATGCTGTGGCGGGTGGCGCGCTGCGAGATCCGGGCCGTGGCGGTGGCGCCCGGCGAGTGGACGGTGTCGATCAGCGGCACGCTCGCGTTCGTCGGATCCGGGCGACTCGCGCGGGTTCTGAACGCGATCCCGCCGGGCGAAACCGTGGCGGTCGAGCTGCACCTCGACTATCTCGACCACGGCGCCTTTCAGATCATTGAGGACTGGCGGGAGGCGTACGGGAGAAGCGGCGGGACCGTCACGGTGCGTGAGATGCACGGGGGTTGGTTCGCGCGGGCGACCAGCGGCCGGCTCGGTGCGGGCAAGACCACGCCGCGCCGGTTCGGTTCCTGGTCGCAGTGGCAGAGCGTCGACCGGCAGCGGCGGGACGCGATGGAGGTGGGGATCCGCGAGTTCGAGCGCAGCGTGGCGCCGCTGGTCCGGCCGCATCTCGCCGGGTTGGCGCGCGACGGGCAGCGGCCTGAGCAGCTGTTCATCACTTGCGCCGACTCTCGCATGGTGCCGAACCTGATCACCACGAGCGGTCCGGGCGACCTGTTCTGCCTCCGCAACATCGGCAACATCGTCCCGCCGTACGGGGCCGGTGATTCTTCGGTGGGGGCGGCGATCGAGTACGCGGTGGAGGTGCTCCACATCCGCACCATCACGGTGTGTGGGCATTCCGGGTGTGGGGCCGTGCGGGCGTTGCGCGACGGTGGGTATCGGCCCGATTCGGAGTTGGGGAGGTGGCTGCTGTTGTCCGGTACGGTGGTCGATTGTCCCGATGATGAGGCACGTTGTGAGCGCGCTAATGTGATGCAGCAGCTCCACAATTTACGGACATATCCGGTTGTTCGGGCGGCAGAGGAGAGTGGCGCGCTCGTTCTGGCCGGGATGTACTTCGATCTAGCCGAGGCGCGTATGCATGCAGTCGATCCCGGGCAGGGGGTTGTGCCGGCTGTGTCCTGAATGGGCGGTTGCTCCCGGGCCGGGTTCGTGTGTCGTCGCCGCGGCCCACACCGAACGCGACGACGCCCCGGCACACCCGAAACTCCTTTCCACCAACGTGGCCCGGGCGGAGGGCGTCGACCTGGAGCCGAGCTTGAGCCAGCGCCAATCGTGGCGGTAACGCCGCAGCGTGGGCCAGATCGGGGGCATGGCGGTAGGCCAGGTCGATCCGGTCGGCGGCCAGGCCGCATTCGGGTGCGCAGTGGCCCCATCGCCGGTTTCGTGGTCGCCCGTGCGCTGGTCGTGGGCGTGACCGTCCAAGGTGTGGGACGCCGGTCCGTTGTCCGGGATCCGCGGCCACATCGTGGAATCGGGTCCACTCCGTGGGATCGGCGTCCATTGTGGAGTGTAATTATGTCCCGTTGCATGGCTTTTGTTCAGCCGCTTTTCTTGGGCTGACGTAGACCTTGGAGAGTTATGGCTCGTATGTGGGCGCAACTCTCCAAGGTCGCGAAGAAGTCCGGATTGTGAGTCGCTGCGACCACATCGTGGGACGCGGAGTGTCCGGGCTGACCCGGGCGAGAAGTGGCCGGCGAGCCGACCGGGCCAGTCCGCCCAGTCCTGCGTCATCTCCCCACCGCGCGGTCGCGGGGTGCGGGTCGCGAGTTACGGGTCACGGGTTACGGGTCGCCGGTCGCCGGTCGCCGGTCGCCGGTCGCTGGTCGCTGGTCGCTGGTCGCCGGTCGCTGGTCGCCGGTCGCCGGTCACTGGTCACGGGTCACGGGTCACCGCGATCATGATGGCTCGCCTGCTCCCGGGCGCGGGCGCACGTCGTCGTCGAGGACGCGGGCTGTCGCGAGCACGTCGGCGAACCTCGTCGGCTCCACGTCCAGGCCGCCGGGGATCCAGGTCACGCCGTCGTCGGTCATCGTCGTCAGGATCTCGTCCGGGGTCAGGCCCGCGGACTGTAGTGCCCGGATCTCGCGCGGATTGACTGACGGCGGCAGCGGGCCGTTGCCGAGGTCGGTGCCGTAGCGCACGCTGCCCCCGTACTCGAGAAAGCGCCGCAGATTCCCGATCGCCGTGTTCTGCTCCGGCGTCGGCACGCCCCAGCCGTGGATGTCGAGCGTACTGATCCAGCGCATCCGCTGCGCGCAGGCCCGCACCAGCCCGGGATCCAGCGGTTCGGTCCAGGGCGTGTGGGCCAAGATGTCGGCGCCGCTTTCGTACGCCTCGACGACCGTCCCCGCCCCCTCCGCATGCACCACGACGGGCAGCCCGGCATTGTGCGCCGCCTCGACGATCACGGTCAGCGTGCTAAGGGGTAATCGCGGCCCACCGGCATGCGCGGTGACCTTGATAAGCGTGGCCCCGGCCGCCCTGGCCTCCCCGACGGCGTCGACAGCGTCACCGGCGGACTGGACCGCGCGCCAACTCCCCACAGCGGCCCACCCACGGTCACTCGGATAGCCCCCGGGAGCGGTCAGAAACGGCCCCGCATAACGAATCCGGGGAAGTTTCGCGCCGCCCGCCCGTCCGGCCAGCTCGGCCACCCGCTCCGGGACGCTGCCCAAGTCCCACACCGCGCCGATGCCACCGGCCCGCAGCACCCCCAGATCCACCAGTCCGGAGTGGACGTGCGCGTCCCGCAGCCCGGGCAGCAGCGTCCCCGGGAAAACCCGCCGCCTCGCGCCCTGCGGGATCGAGCCCACCGGGACCGGGGTCGCCAGCCCGCCCGACAACCGCAACGCCGACCCGGCCAGGAAGCGGCCGTCCCACCACACCGAAGACGCCAGCAGAAAGGTCATCCGAGCAGGTCGCGCAGGACGGCGAGGCCACGGTGCACCTCGTCGAAGCTGGTGCTCAGCGGGGCCGGCCCGATCCGTAAACCGTCCGGCTGCCGGTAGTCGGGGATCACCCCTTTCGCCCACAGCGGCTCGAGGATCTCGGCGAACCCCGGCCTCCGCAACGTCACGTGACCGCCGCGCCGCGACGGATCCGGCGGGCTGACGACCTCGACCCCCAGCGGCTTCAGCCATTCGTCGGCCAGCGCGATCGCGTACGAGGTGATTTTCTGGGATTTATCGCGAACCGCAAGGATCCCGGCCTCGGCGAGCATGTCGAGGTTGGCGTGCAGCGGCACCATCGCGAGGATCGGGGGAGTGCCGCTGATCAGCGCGCGTGCCCCGGGCGCCGGTTCGTAACCGGGGCCCATCTCGAACGACGCCCGATGCCCCATCCAGCCCCAGATCGGCTGCCGCACCGAATCCTGCAGGTGGCCGGCCAGATACGCGAACGCGGGCGACCCGGGACCGCCGTTCAGATACTTGTACGTGCAGCCGACCGCGAGATCGACGCCCCACTCGTCGAGGCTGATCGGCACCGACCCGACCGAATGGCACAGATCCCACATGGCCAGCGCCCCGACGGAATGCGCGATCCGGGTGATCTCCGGGACGTCGGCGAGCCAGCCGGACCGGTAGGCCACATGGCTGAACAACACGAGTGCGGTGCGTTCGTCGACGACCGACTCCACCTGCGACGGGTGGATGCCCTCGCCGGGATCGGTGCGCACCCACACCAGCTCGAGCCCTTGCGAGGCGGCGATGCCTTCCAGCACGTACCGGTCGGTCGGGAAGTTGTCGGTGTCGAGCACGACCCGGTTGCGACCCGGCCGAGCATCCACCGCCGCGCGGGCCAGCTTGTAGATCAGCACGGTCGTCGAGTCGGCGACCACCGTCTGCCCGCCCGCCGCGCCCAGCGCGACCGATCCCAGCCGGTCACCGAGCGTCAGCGGCCACTCCATCCACTCGTCGGTCCAGCCCCGGATCAGCCGGCCCGCCCACGTCTCGCGGATGAACTCGTCCATCAGCTCGGCGGTCCGCTTGAGGGGCCGGCCCAGCGAGTTACCGTCCAGGTAGGAGATGACGTCGGCGTCGTCCGGGGTGATGAACTGGTCGCGGTAGCCCGCCAGGGGGTCGGCGGCGTCCCAGGCGTACGGGTCGAGCGTCAACGAACGGCTCCGATCTCGGTGCGGACGGCGTACAACTCGGGGAAGAAGGTCTGCTCCAGGGCCTTGCGCAGGAACGGGACGCCGCTCGACCCGCCGGTGCCTCGCTTGAAGCCGATGATCCGTTCCACCGTCTTCATGTGCCGGAACCGCCAGAACTGGAAATTCTCCTCCAGATCAACAAGTTCCTCACAGGCCTCGTACGCCTCCCAGAAGCGCTCCGGATCGCCATAGATGCCCTGGAAAACTGGTACCAGGCCGGGGTTGAACTCGTACGGCAGGGTGACGTCGCGCCGGAGCAGCTCGACCGGCACGTCGTGGCCGTGGCGCGCGAGGTACCGCAGGAACTCGTCGTAGACGCTGGGCGCGTTCAACGCCTCGGTCAGCATCTCCTCGGCCGCCGGGTCGTCATCGAAGATCGACAGCATCTCGCGGCTCTTGTTGCCGAGCGCGAACTCGACCGCCCGGTACTGGTACGACTGGAACCCCGACGAGGTGCCGAGGAAGCTGCGGAACTCCGCGTACTCGCTCGGGGTGAGGGTGGCCAGCACCGACCACTGCTCGGTGAGGGTCCGCTGGATGTGCTTGACCCGGGCCAGTCCCTTGAGCGCCGGGCGCAGCTCGTCCTTGGCGAGCAGCCGCTGCACCGACTGCAGCTCGTGCAGCACCAGCTTGAACCACAGCTCGGTGGTCTGGTGCTGCACGATGAACAGCAGCTCGTCGTGATGCTCGGGCCGGCTCACCGGGTGCTGCGCGTCGAGGATCTCGTCCAGGTGCAGGTATTTCCCGTACGAGAGATTGACTTTGAAGTCTCGGACGATGCCGTCCTCGATGCGGCGTTGCTCTCCGGGCACGGTGTTCCTCCTCAGGTGTACCCCCTGAGGAGATCACACCTGGTCAGATGTTGGCGAGCGACCCATTGGTAAGGATCGGTCCCCAATACATCCACTGACCGTCGTGCCGCACGAACCGGCTGCGCTCGACCATGTCACCGCGCTTGCCGTGATCGCGGTAGTGCGCCCGGAACTCGACCACGCCCTCGTCGTCGAACAGGCCCCCGCCGCTGGACTCGATGATGTCCAGTCCGACCCATTTGAGCCCCGAGTCGGGTTCGACGGCGGCCGGCCGGGTGCTCGGGTGCCAGGAGCTGAGCACGTACGCCACGTCATCCAGCGCGAACGCCGAGTACCGCGACCGCATCAGCGCCTCCGCGGTGGCGGGCGGTTCGCCCTGATGAGCCGGTCCACAGCACTCGCCGTAGCCGAGGCCGCGCCCGCACGGGCAGGCGACGTCCGCCTTGATCTTCATCTTGCTCCGAGCCATACCCGCCATTGTCCCAGCCGGCCCGCTCTCGTGCGGCCAGTCGCCCGCGGCGGATGAGGTCACACGACGGCCGGGACGAGAGGGTGACCAGATGACTGCCTCGTCCGGAACCACGGCGAGTGCCCTGCGACGGGTGCTCGTACCGCTCGCGCTCGCCCAGTTCATCTGCAGCTTCGCCGGCTCCAACATGAACGTGATGATCAACGACATCAGCAAGGACCTGAACACGACGGTCCAGGGCGTGCAGCTCTCGATCACGCTGTTCCTGCTGGTCATGGCGGCGTTGATGATCCCGGCGGGCAAGCTGACCGATCGCTGGGGCCGCAAGCGTTGCCTCAACCTGGGCCTCGCCGTGTACGGCATCGGCGCGCTGCTCAGCGCGTTCGCGCCCGGGCTGCCGCTGCTCATCGTCGGCAACTCGATCTTCGAGGGCGTCGGGACCGCGCTGCTGATCCCGCCCGTCTACATCCTCACCACGATGCTGTTCACCGACGTGAGCCGCCGGGCCAAGGCGTTCGGCGCGATCAACGGGATGGGCGGGGTCGGCGCGGCCACCGGCCCGCTGATCGGCGGGGTCATCGCCA
Source organism: Actinoplanes sp. TBRC 11911 (assembly GCF_012933445.1). Taxonomy (GTDB): domain Bacteria; phylum Actinomycetota; class Actinomycetes; order Mycobacteriales; family Micromonosporaceae; genus Actinoplanes. Next base: position 16,924 of record NZ_JABBNC010000012.1, on the reverse strand, counting down.
CGGCGATCAGCTGGCGGGCCGCGTTCATCTTCCAGGTGCTGGTCATCGTGGTGATCCTGGTGCTGAGCCGCCGTGCCGTCCGGGACCCGCGGCCGGCCGAGCCGAACAGCCCCTTCGACGGCGTCGGAGCGGTGCTGTCCGCGGTCGGGCTGGTGCTGGTCGTGCTGGGCATCCTGGCCGCCGACGACAACGTCTGGCTGTTCACCGGACTGGTCCTCGCCGGCATCGCCGTCCTCGCGCTGTTCATTCTCTGGGTGCGCTCCCGGGAGCGTAAGGGCCGGGAACCGTTGCTGGAGATGTCGCTGTTCCGTAACCGCACCTCCAACCTGGGCCTGGTCACGCAGAACATCCAATGGCTCGTGCTGATGGGCATCTCGTTCGTCGTGTCCGCGTTCCTGCAGGTCATCCGCGGCTACAACTCGATCCAGACCGGTCTGATCCTGACCGCCTCGACGGTCGGCCTGCTGCTGTCGTCGCTCGCCGCCGGCCGCCTCGCACGCAAGCACGCCCAGCGCACCCTGATCATGGAGGGTTTCCTGCTCACGATCGCCGGGATCGTGCTTTTCCTCGTCCTGGTCGGGCTCTCCAAGGGGGTCTGGGCGTTCCTGCCCGGGCTCTTCCTGATCGGGCTGGGCATCGGTGCGATGCTCACGCCGTCGGTGAACGTGGTGCAGTCGAGCTTCCCGGACCACCTCCAGGGCGAGATCTCCGGCCTTTCCCGCAGCGTCTCCAACCTCGGCTCGTCGTTCGGCGCCGCGGTGGCCGGCACGATCCTCGTCGCCCAGCTCACGGTGACGCCGCAACGGTCGTACGCGCTCGCCCTGATCGTGCTCGCGGTGATCGGCGTGGGCGGCCTGGTGGCCGCGATGCTGCTGCCCGGGACCCAGGTCCAGGCACCGGCCGAGGCGGCGGCAGCCGAGACGATCACTCCGGCGTCAGAGAGCAGGGAGGCCGCCCCGAGCCAGGTGAGCGAGGCTCCCAGCGGCGCCGAGGCCCCAAGTGAGGTGAGCGCCGCCGGCATCCGGGACGACGCCGAACGACCACGCGGCTGATCACACAACGGCGCAGGATTCGCGACCGCGCGCACGGGTAAGAACGGTGCCGCTCATGGTGAGCCCACGGAAAGGTGATGGACATGGACGTGCGCTACGGAGTGCTCGCTCAACTGCGCGCAAAGCCCGGCAAGGGCGCCGAACTGGCAGCCTTCCTGCAGGCCGGCCGCGACCTGGCGGTGGCCGAGGAAGGCACCGTCACCTGGTACGCCTTCAAGATCGACGACGACCGGTACGGCATTTTCGACACTTTCGTCGCCGAGGACGCGCGGGTCGCACACCTGGGCGGCCGGATCCCCGCGGCCCTCGGCGAGGTAGGCCCCGACCTGCTCGCCGAGGACCCGACGATCGAGACCATCGACATCCTCGCCGTCAAGTAGCGGCCAGGCGGCGCACCTGCCGGTGCGGGCTGTCCGCGATCTCGGCCTCGATGGCGTGCGGGAGGCGTTTCCGGTACGGCCGTAGGACCGTCGCCGCGGTTCTGGCGACCCCAGCGGCGGGATCGAGCAGCAGCGTGAACGCGGCCTCCGGCACGACGTCCAGGGCCGCCAACGCGGTCAGCGCCGCCGCGCGGATGGCCGGGTCGGGATGGGTCAGCAGGGGCGTCAGCAACGGCTCGTCGGCGTAGCGGCCGGTCTCGCCCAGGCCGGCCACCCCTCCCGGCGTAGGCGCCGACGCCACCACCGCGCGATAGTGCGCCACCGGATCGGAAAATCTGGTGCGCGCGTACGCCCGTACCAACGGCGACCGGTCGTCCAGCGCGGCCGGCACATCCGTCCCCAGCCGGACCAGCGCGATCGCCGCCGACACGTGCACCGTCGTGTACCGCGATCCGGCCAGCACCCGCAGCGTGTCCGTGTCGGCACGGCTTTCCGCCTCCGCGCACGCCGCATCGGCGGCCCGCATCCGGACCAGCATGTCCTTCTCGCGCAGGGCGAACCGGACCTGGTCCTCATACGTCCAGGTGCCCGACTCGTACGCCAGGCGGCGCGCCACCCCGCCGCGGGCGCGCAGCAACTCGGGCGCCACCACCTCGAACGACGCGCGGGCCACCGCCCGGATGTGGTCCATCGCCCAGCCGCCGTGGTAGCGCCGCTCGAGGTACGCCGCGATCGGCAGCGCGGCCGGGAGATAGCCGGCCGGGTCGGACGCCAGCAACGTGGCCAGGCCGCGGCGGGCGCGGATCCGGATCTGCGGCACCCAGTCGCCGGAGCGCAGCACGACGAACGGAACCGTGGCCCGCGACCCGTGGGCGATCATGGCGGCCACGGCGCTCTCGCGTACCCGCCCGTCGCGGTGCATCGAGTCCACGACGGTGGCGGCCAGGCCGGTCACGGTCGGCGGGCGGCGGTGGTAGCCGCGCATCCACTCGTCCAAGCGGGACAACGCGCGCGGGGCCGCGCCCAGCCGCTCCAAGGCGGCCGGCAGGTCGGGGGCGGTGAGCAGGGCACGCAGCACCTCGTCCGGCGGCAGGGTGCGCCAGCCCTCCGACGCGGCCGAGCCAGGGAGTGTCATGTCCAGGGAGCATGCCTGGTCGCCGACGCGCCGCCTACCGGATTTTGGAAGCGCCAACCGGCGGTATCTGCAAAGACGGTCGTGGTCCTCGCAAATCGCTGTTCAGATTTTGCAACGGTCTGTCGTAGGATCTGCGCGTGACTAAGCGTCTGGCCGAAGTGGCCAAGAAAGCGGGCGTCAGCGAGGCGACGGTCAGCCGGGTGCTCAACGGGCGCGCGGGCGTCTCCGAGTCCACTCGCGCGTCGGTGCTGACCGCGCTCGATGTGCTGGGCTACGAGCGGCCGACGAAACTGCGCGGGGAGCGCGGGCGGCTCGTCGGGCTGGTGCTGCCCGAGCTGCAGAACCCGATCTTCCCGGCGCTGGCCGAGGTGGTCACCGCGTCGCTGGCGCAGCGCGGGTTCACGCCGGCCCTGTGCGCGCGCACGATCGGCGGCGTGCCGGAGCGCGACTACATCGAGATGCTGCTCGACCACCAGGTGTCCGGTGTGGTCTTCGCCGGCGGCTCGTACGCGCTGGCCGAGGCCGAGCACTCGCATTATCGGGCGCTGACCGACCGTGGCATGCCCGTCGTGATGGTCAACGCGGGCGTGGACGACCTGGGCTTCCCGCACATCAGCACCGACGACGCCGTGGCGGTGGAGCAGGCGTACGGGCACCTGGTTTCGCTGGGGCACGAGAAGATCGGCATGGTGATGGGTCCGGAGGACCACATGCCGTCGCGGCGCAAGCTGAGCGCCCTGGCCCGTATCGCCGGGCCCGAGGGTGACAAATGGTTCGTGGAGCGGACCAACTTCTCGATGGAGAGCGCGCGGCTCGCGGCCGGCAAGCTGATCGAGCGCGGCGTCACCGGCATGATCTGCGCGAGCGACGTGCTGGCGCTCGGTTCGATCCGGGCGGCCCGGCGGCTCGGCCTGGACGTGCCGGACGACGTGTCCATCGTGGGCTACGACGACTCGGTGCTGATGACGTGCACCGATCCGCCGCTGACCACGGTCCGCCAGCCGATCGAGATGATGGGCCAGGCGGCCGTGGATCTGCTGGTCAACCAGATCGAGGGCAGCGGCGTCGACCCGGACGAGCTGCTCTTCGAGCCGGAGCTGGTGGTGCGCGGCTCGACCGCCCCCGCGAAGCGCTAGACACACCCGGAAGGGCGGACCACAACGGTCCGCCCTTTTTGTGTGCCCAAAAACGAGCAACGTTCAGTCGCGTCTTTTCACGACGTGATTCAACTCTTGCTGTGACGGGTCCCCATCGTTACAGTGACGTCACTCACTCCGCGCGGGTCCACAAAGCAGAGTGACCACACCGAAGATCAGCGAGAGCCATGGATACACCCGTTCCCGAAGGGATGGACAGATGTCCGTACCGCAGTACCGGAAGGTTGCGGCCTTAGCGCTCGTGACCGGCCTGGGGCTCAGCCTCGCGGCATGCTCGACGAAGGGCGACGACTCGGGGAAGGACGCCGCCGGCAAGACCACGATCACCGTCGACTGTCAGCCGGTCGGCGCGCAGAAGGAGCTGCTGCAGAACTGGAACGCGGACGTCGCCGCGTTCGAGAAGGACAACCCCGACATCACCATCAAGAGCGTCAGCGTCGGCGAGCAGTGCAACAACCCGCCGGACTTCACGGCGCGGCTCGCCGGCGGCACGATGACCGACGTCTTCTACGGTTACATGACCGACCTCCAGCAGGTGCTGGACTCGGGCCAGGCGATGGACATCACGCAGTACCTGAACAAGGACACCATCCCGACGTGGGACAGCGTCGACCCGGCGCTCAAAGAGGTGTTCACCGACGCCGGCAAGGTCTACGCCGTACCGGTGAAGAACTACTCGATGGGTCTTGTCTACAACAAGACCCTGTTCCAGAAGGCCGGGCTCGACGTCAACAACCCGCCGAAGACCTGGCCCGAGGTGCGGGACGCGGCCAAGAAGATCGCCACGGCGGCCCCGGGCGTCGCGGGCTACGCGGACTACAGCGCCGGCAACACCGGCGGCTGGCACTTCACCGCCGAGATGTATTCGCTGGGCGGCGGGGTGCTGAGCGAGGACGGCAAGAAGGCCGACTTCAACAACCCGATGGGCAAGCAGGTCCTGCAGAACCTCAAGGACATGCGGTACGGCGACAACAGCATGGGCACCCGTCAGCTGCTGCAGTGGGGTGACCTGCTGACCAACGCGGCGGCCGGCAAGGTCGGCATGTTCATCGGCGCGCCGGACACCACGCAGGCGATCGTCAGCCAGTTCCAGGGCAAGTACGAGGACTGGGCGATGGGCCCGCTGCCCGGCCAGGACGGCGCGGCGAAGGGCACGCTCGGCGGCGGCGAGGGCTACTTCTTCAAGAAGGGTCTCACCGAGGACCAGGTCAAGGCAGGTCTGAAGTGGATCGCGTACGAGAAGCTGACCCCGGGCAAGGGCCAGTTCGACTACGTGCGGGCCAAGCCGCAGAACTACCCGGTCGGCCTGCCGCAGCCGCTGCTGTTCGCCAACGGCAGCGCCGCGCAGAAGCAGGAGCTCGACCTGCGCAAGGCCAACGCGAACGTGGACACCTCGAACTACGCGCTCTTCGAGAACAACCCGATCCCGATCCGGGGTGAGCCGAAGAACGCGCAGGCCATCTACGCGGTGCTCGACGGCGCGATGTCCGGCGTGCTGACCAAGCCGGACGCGAACATCGACGAGCTGCTGAAGACCGCGGACACCAAGGTCAACCAGTTGCTGGCCGCCGGTAGCTGAGTAACGGGTGCGGGAGCCGCGAGGCTCCCGCACCGAAGCAAAGGGAGCCCTCCTTGGCGATCATCGCGCCCGACTCGCTCAACAAAATCAAGGGAACAAACGCCGCGCCGGAAAAGACGCGCGGCAAGCGGAGCCGACGACTGCAGGACAACCTCACCGGCTACGCGTTCCTCGCCGGGGCGGTCTTCTGTTTCGCCCTCTTCTCCTGGTTCCCGATGATCCGCGGCATCGTGATGAGCTTCCAGCGCACCCGTCGCGGCGTGACCACCTGGGTGGGCTGGGACAACTACATCCGCATCGTGCACGACCCCAGCTTCTGGACCGCGTGGAAGAACACCTTCTACTTCACGGTCCTCGCGCTGATCGTCGGCTACGCGGTGCCGTTCTTCGTGGCGATCCTGCTCAACGAGTTCCGCCACGCGAAGGGCTACCTGCGGGTCCTGGTGTACCTGCCGGTGATGCTGCCGCCGGCCTCGGCGCTGTTCCTGTTCAAGTACTACGCGTACGACCCGAGCGAGGCCGGCCTGTTCAACGCCGTCCTCAAGTTCCTGCACCTGCCCACCTCGGAGTGGATGCAGTCGCCGGGCATGACGATCCCGGCCATGGTGATCGCCTCGACCTGGATGAACATGGGCGGCGCGGTGCTCATCTATCTCGCGGCATTACAGAACATTCCCGGCGAGCTGTACGAGGCGGCCGAGCTCGACGGCGCCGGAATCTGGCGGCGGATCACGAACGTGACGATCCCGCAGACCCGGCTGATCCTGGCCCTGCTCGCGATGCTGCAGATCGTCGCCACCATGCAGCTGTTCATCGAGCCGCTGATCCTCGCCAACGGCGCCGGCACGCAGGACTCGGCAACCTCCGTCGCCTACCTGATCTACCAGCACGGCTTCTTCCAGAACGACCTCAACGGGGCCGCCGCGCTCGGCGTGATCATGCTTATCGTGCTGGCCGCGTTCTCCGCCGTCTACGTGCGGCTGACCACCAAGAAGGACTAGCCGATGGAAACCCGGACCCTCATCTCGCATGCCCAGCTCCGGCGCGGGCGCGGCAGGGTGATCTATTGGGCCGTGCTGACCGTCGTCGTGCTCGGGTTCACCCTGGTCTTCCTCGGGCCGCTGTACTGGATGGTCACCGGCGCGTTCAAGTCGGGCCTGGAGATCGCGCAGACCCCGCCGACGCTGTGGCCGAAGGACCCGCAGACGCAGAACTACGTCGACGCCTGGAACAATCTGGCCCTCGCGAAGCTGATGTTCAACACCTTCTACTACGCGGCCGGCGCCGTCTTCTTCCAGCTCGTGTTCGACACCGCCGCGGCGTACGCGCTCTCGAAGCTCCGCCCGATGTTCGGCAACCTGATCCTGGGCCTGATGCTCGCGACGCTGATGATCCCGGCGATGGTGCTGATCGTCCCGCAGTACGTGACCGCGATCGACCTGCCGTTCGTGCACGTCAGCCTGCTGGACTCGCCGTGGGCGATCTGGCTGCCGCTGGTCGCCAACGCGTTCAACATCTTCCTGCTGAAGCGGTTCTTCGACTCGATCCCGGAGGATCTGATCTCGGCGGCCATGGTGGACGGGGCGTCGCCGCTGCGCATCCTGTGGTCGATCATCCTGCCGATGTCCCGGCCGATCCTCGGCGTCGTCTCGATCTTCGCGGTGACCTACGTCTGGAAGGACTTCCTCTGGCCGAAGCTGGTGATGCCGTCACCGGAGACGCGCACGCTCAGCGTCGGCATCTACGCCTTCGCCGGCGGCACCCCGCAGAACATCGTGGTCGCCGCGTCGGTGATCGCCGCCATCCCCACGGTGGTCATCTTCCTGATCTTCCAGCGCAACATCATGTCAGGCCTCACCACGGGCAGCCTCAAGGGCTGAGCGCCGGGCGGCGCGACGCGGCGCCGCCGGCGTAGGCCGGCGCCCGGCCAACCGAACACATCCCCACGGCGAACGAACGCTCGTTCGTCCATGTAACCATGCAGAAAGCAGGTGCTTGTGTCCACAACAGACAATGGTCCGTGGTGGCGTAGCGCGGTGATCTATCAGGTGTACCCGCGAAGTTTCGCCGATTCCGACGGCGACGGCGTCGGGGACATCGACGGTATCCGCGCCCGCCTGGGGCACCTGCGCGAGCTCGGGGTCGACGCGATCTGGATGAGCCCCTGGTACCCGTCGCCGATGGCGGACGCCGGCTACGACGTGGCCGACTTCCGCGACATCGACCCGGTGTTCGGCTCGCTCGCCGAGGCCGAGGCGCTGATCGAGGAGGCGCACGCGGCCGGCATCCGCATGATCGTCGACATCGTGCCGAACCACATCTCCAGCGAACATCCGTGGTTCAAGGCCGCGATCGCCGATCCGGAGGCACCGGAGCGGGACTACTTCTGGTTCCGGCCCGGACGCGGCGAGCACGGTGACGAGATGCCGACGGACTGGCGAGGGGAGTTCGGCGGTACCACCTGGACCCGGGCACCGGACGGCGACTGGTACCTGCACCTGTTCACTCCCGAGCAGCCCGATCTGAACTGGGATCACCCGGTGGTACGAGCCGAGTTCGAGAGCATCCTGCGGTTCTGGTTCGACCGCGGGGTGGACGGCATCCGGATCGACTCGGCCGCGCTGCTCATGAAGGACCCGTCGCTGCCCGAGGTGAGCGCGGAAAAGCACCCGTTCCACGACCTGGACGGGGTGCACGACGTGTACCGGGCTTGGCGGCGCGTCGCCGAGGCGTACGGGGGAGACCGGGCTCTTATCGGGGAAGTCTGGATGCCGGAGGTCGAGCGGTTCGCGAACTATCTGCGGCCGGACGAGCTGCACGCGGCGTTCAACTTCGATTTCCTGGGCTGCGCGTGGGATCCGGTGCTGATGCGCGAATGCGTGGACCGGACGCTGCACGCGCACGTTGCGGTCGGGGCGCCGCCGACGTGGGTTCTGTCCAATCACGACGTCACCCGGCACGTGACCCGCTACGGCCGGGCGGACACCACGTTCAGCTTCGACAACAACCTCGACAACACCCCGGTCGACCTGGAACTCGGCACCCGCCGAGCCCGTGCCGCCGCGTTGCTGTCCCTGTCGTTGCCCGGCGCGACCTACATCTACCAGGGCGAGGAACTCGGCCTCTGGGAGAACGAGAACATTCCACCCGATCAGATCCAGGACCCCATGTACGCCCGTCGCGGTCACAGCCGGGACGGGTGCCGGGTGCCGCTGCCGTGGAGCGGCGACGAGCAGCCGTTCGGGTTCTCGACGGCCACGCCCTGGCTTCCCCAGCCGGCCGAGTGGAAGGACCGCACCGCCCAGGCGCAGACCGGTGACCCGAGCTCGATGCTCGAGTTGTACCGCTCGGCGATCGCGCTGCGCCGGCGCGAGAACAGCCCGGAATTCGCGTGGCTGGAACTGCATCCGGAGGTGCTCGCCTTCACCCGCGGCGAGAACTTCGCCTGCGTCGTCAACATGTCCGGCTCCCCGATACCCCTGCCGGACCACCAGACCTGCCTGCTCGCCAGTGGCCCTCTCGACGGTGACCGCATCCCCCCGGACACCGCCGTCTGGCTGCGCCTGTAAAAAACACGCTCCCGGCGCCGGAGTCCACCACCGGCGCCGGGGCTTTACAGAGCAGGAGGAAACAGGGGGCTTTCTCGTCAGAAAGGCGCGCTCCCGCAATGCCAAGACTCAGAAGACGACTCCTCGCGGCCATCGCCGCCGCCGGAGTCGTGGCCGCCGTCCTCTCATCCCCGACCCTCGCCTCCGCCGCCGGGCCCAACCTGGCTGCCGGCAAGGCGTTCAGCGCCAGCAGCTTCACCGACGTCTACCCGTCCGCGAACGCCGGCGACGGCAACGCCAGCACGTATTGGGAGAGCAGCAACAACGCCTTCCCGCAATGGCTTCAGGTCGACCTCGGCTCGACCACCAGCATCAACCAGCTCGTGCTGAAACTGCCGCCCGCGACCGCGTGGGCGACCCGGACCGAGACGCTTTCGGTGCAGGGCAGTACGACCGGTACGACACCGTTCAGCACGCTGGTCAACAGTGCCGGGTACACGTTCAATCCGGCCTCCGGTAACACCGTCACCATCAACCTGAGTGCGGTCAGCACCCGTTTCGTGCGGCTCAATTTCACCGGGAACACCGGGTGGGCCGCGGGTCAGCTGTCCGAATTGGAGGTTTACGGGCCGGGGACGAGCGACACGACGGCGCCGTCGGCACCGTCGAACCTCGCCTTCACCCAGCCCGCGTCCGGCCAGATCCGGCTGGCGTGGTCGGCTTCGACGGACAATGTCGGGGTCACCGCCTACGACATTTACGCCAACGGCACACTCCTCACATCCGTTTCCGGAAATGTCCTGAATTATCTGGACAGTCGGCCGGATTCCGCCACTGTCGCTTATTTCGTACGGGCGAGGGATGCGGCCGGTAACACCTCGGCACAGTCGAACACCGTGACCCGCACCGGGCAATCCGGGGACACCCAGGCCCCCACCACCCCCGGGACCCTGTCCTACACCCAGCCGGCGTCCGGGCAGATCCGGCTCGCCTGGGGCGCCTCGACCGACAACGTCGGTGTGACCGGCTACAACGTGTACGCCAACGGCACGCTGAAGACCACCGTCACCGGTCTGACCTACACCGACTCACAGTCCGACTCCGCGACGGTCTCGTACTACGTCAAGGCCCGAGACGCTGCCGGGAACGAATCCGCGGCGTCCAACACGGTGACGCGTACCGGGAATCCTGGTAATGGCACCAACCTGGCGGTGGGAAAGCCGATCGAGGCTTCCTCCACCGTCTTCACGTTCGTGGCCACCAACGCCAACGACAACGACACCGCCACCTACTGGGAGGGCAGCGCCTATCCCGCGAACCTCACCGTCAAGCTCGGCGCCAACGCCAGCGTGCAGAGCGTCGTGGTCAAGCTCAACCCGGACTCCGCGTGGGGCACCCGGCAGCAGACCTTCGCGGTGCTCGGCCGGGAGCAGAGCTCGTCCACGTTCAGCACGCTCGTCGGCTCGGCCACCTACACGTTCAACCCGGCCGGCGGCAACACGGTGACCATCCCGGTCAGCGCGACCGCCGCCGACGTCCGGCTGTCCTTCACCGCTAACACCGGCGCGCCCAGCGGGCAGGTGGCCGAACTGCAGGTGATCGGCAACCCGGCGCCGAACCCGGACCTCACCGTCACCGGCATGTCGTTCACGCCGGGCTCGCCGGTGGAGACCGACGCGGTGACACTTTCCGCGACCGTGCGCAACGCGGGCACGGCCAGCAGCGCCGCCTCCGACGCCAACTTCTACCTGGGTACGACGAAGGTCGGCACCGCCTCCGTGGCCGCTCTGGCCGCGGGTGCCACGACGACCGTCACGGCGAACATCGGGGCGCGCGACGCGGGCTCCTACGCGCTGTCGGCCAAGGTGGACGAGGCGAACAACGTCATCGAGACCAACGACGCGAACAACTCCTACACCAACCCGGCCGCGCTGGTCGTGGCCCCGGTCAGCAGCTCGGACCTGGTCGCCTCCGCGGTGAGCTGGAGTCCCGGCAACCCGGCGGCGGGTAACACCGTCACCTTCAGCGCGACTCTCAAGAACCAGGGCACGGCCGCCTCGACCTCGGGCTCGCACGGGGTCACGGTGACGATCCTGAGCGGTTCGACGACGGTGCGGACGTTCTCCGGGGCGTACACGGGAACTTTGGCTCCTGGGTCTTCCTCGCCGGCCATCAACCTTGGCACCTGGACGGCGGTCAACGGCAAGTACACCGTGCGGACCGTGGTGGCCGTCGACGGCAACGAGCTGGCGGTCAAACAGGCCAACAACACCAGCGACAAGCCGTTCTTCGTGGGTCGCGGAGCGAACATGCCCTACGACATGTACGAGGCGGAGGACGGCCAGGTCGGCGGCGGTGCGACGGTGGTCGGACCCAACCGTACGATCGGTGACCTCGCGGGTGAGGCCTCCGGTCGTAAGGCGGTCACCCTGAACCAGACCGGTGCGTTCGTCCAGTGGACCTCGCGGGCCGCTTCGAACAGCGTGGTCGCCCGGTTCTCCATCCCGGACGGCACGACCAGCTCGATCAACGTGTACGTCAACGGGACGCTGAACAAGACGCTGCCGCTGGCTTCCAAGTACGCCTGGCTGTACGGCAACGAGACCGCGCCGCAGAACTCCGGCACCGGCGCGCGGCACATCTACGACGAGGCGAACATCCTGCTGACCGGGTCGTTCCCGGCCGGCAGCACGATCAAGCTGCAGAAGGACGGCTCGAACTCCGGCACCATCACCGTCGACTTCATCAACCTGGAACAAGCCGTCCAGTACGCCAACCCGGACCCGTCGAAGTACGTCGTGCCGACCGGGTTCGACCAGCAGTCCGTGCAGAACGCGCTGGACACCGCCCGCCAGGACACCACCAAGACGGGCGTCTACCTGCCGGCCGGCACGTACAGCACGTCCAACAAGTTCAACATCTACGGCCGGGCCATCGACGTGGTCGGCGCGGGCGTCTGGTACACCCGGTTCGAGACCCCGCAGTCGCAGGAGAACACCGACGCGGGCTTCGGGGTGCAGTCGACCGCGAGCGGCTCGTCGTTCAGGCACCTGGCGTTCTTCGGCAACTACACCAACCGCATCGACGGACCCGGCAAGGTCTTCGGTGAACTGCGCGACGTCGACAACATGACGGTCGACGACGTGTGGGTCGAGCACACCGTCTGCGCCTACTGGGGTGTCAGCGTGAGCGGCCTGAAGTTCACCAACTCGCGCATCCGCGACACCTTCGCGGACGGCATCAACATGACCAACGGCAGCACGAACAACCTGGTCAGCAACGTCGACGCCCGCACCACCGGCGACGACAGCTTCGCGTTGTTCTCGGCCATCGACTCCGGTTCCGGGGAGGCGAATCACGGCAACGTGTTCGAGAACCTGAGCGCCACGCTGACCTGGCGGGCGGCCGGGCTGGCCATCTACGGCGGCTACGACAACGTGTCGCGCAACATCTACATCGCCGACATGCTCACCTACAGCGGCATCACGATCAGCTCGCTGGACTTCGGATACCCGTTCATCGGCTTCGGGTCCAGCCCGCCCACCACCTTCGACAACATTTCGGTCGTACGGGCCGGCGGCCACTTCTGGGGCGCGCAGGTCTTCCCGGCGATCTGGATGTTCAGCGCCTCGAAGGAGTTCCGCGGCATCCGGGTGTCGAACGTCGACATCGCCGACCCGACCTACTCCGGAATCATGTTCCAGACGAACTACGTGGGTGGGGCGCCGCAGAACCCGGTGACCGACACCGTGTTCACCAACGTCACGATCAGTGGCGCCGTCCGCTCCGGTGATCAATTCGACGCCAAGTCCGGCTTCGGCATCTGGGCCAACCCTCTTCCCGAGTCGGGTCAGGGCCCCGCGGTGGGCTCGGCGACCTTCACCAACCTGCAGTTCAGCAACAACTTCCGGGACATCGAGAACCAGACCAGCACGTTCACGATCATCCGGAATTGATTGACGGGGCCCGCGCGTGGCGCGGGCCCCTTTTCCCCGTCGCGATTTGTACCCTGCGATTGTGGAGCGCATCGAGTTAGCCGACGGCCGTACCGTGGAATATCTCGTCGAGGGGCCGCCCGGCGGGCTTCCCTTGGTCGTGCACCACGGCACCCCTTCCGGGGCGGTCCCGTTCCCGCCGCTGGTCGACGCCGCGGTCAAGCACGGCATGCGGGTCATCCTGCACAGCCGGCCCGGCTATGGGGGTTCGACACCGCACCCGGGGCGCCGGGTCGCCGACGTCGCGGCGGATGTGAACGCGATTCTGGACGAGGAGGGCGCCGCCCACTTCGTGACGCTCGGCTGGTCCGGCGGCGGTCCGCACGCGCTGGCCTGCGCGGCGCTGCTGCCCGCCCGGTGCCTCGGGGTCGCGTCGGTGGCCGGGGTCGCTCCCTTCGACGCGGCCGGCCTGGACTGGATGGCCGGCATGGACTCGGACAACGTGAGCGAGTTCGGCGCGGCGGCACAGGGCGTCACCGAACTCGACAAGGTTCTGACCGCGGTGGCCGGCGATCTCGCGCATGTCCAGCCGGGGCACATCGTCGAGGCGTACGGGAGCCTGTTGTCCGGGGTGGATGTGAAGGTCCTGACCGGCGGTTTCGCGGACTGGCTGGCGGCCTCGTCGCGGTACTCCGTGTCGGCGGGGGTGGCCGGCTGGCGGGAGGACGACCTCGCGTTCGTGGCCGACTGGGGATTCGCGCTCGGCACCATCCGGGTGCCGGTCGCCGTGTGGCAGGGCGATCAGGACCGGATGGTGCCGTTCGAGCACGGGCGCTGGCTGGCGGCTCATGTGGCCGGGGCCGAGGCCCATCTGTTACCCGGGGAAGGCCATCTTTCGCTGATGTCGGATCCCGGGGCGATCCTCGACCGGTTGGTGGCGCACGCGGTTTAGACCTCTACCGGGGTCAGCTCGGGCAGGACCTCGGGCTCCGGGGTCTTGCGGAGCCGCTTCGCGGCCGGCACCAGCAGGGCCAGCCCGAAGGCGGCCGCCCCGGCGAGCGCGGTGATCACGAAGGACTCGCTGTAGCCGGACTCGGCGGGCAGCCCGTTCGGCAGCACGTGCGCGGCCACCACCGAGCTGACCACGGCCGTGCCGATGGAGGCGCCGATCGTGCGGATGTTGGTGTTCATGCCGCTCGCCACGCCGGTCTGGTGCCGCGGGACGCTCTGCACGATCAGGTTGATCATCGAGGAGTAGACCAGGCCGAGGCCGATGCCGAAGACTCCGCCGGCGACGGCGACCTTCCATTCGGCGTCGTGCTGGAACGCGATCGCCAGGCTGCCGAGCGTTGCCAGGGCGGCGCCGAGGAGCAGTTGCGCCTTGGCGGAGACCCATTTGGTGAGCGGTCCGCTGACCGACCCGAACACGGCCATCGCGGCCATCATCGGGAGCATCAGCAGGCCGGCCTTGGACACGGTGGCGCCGAAGCCGTACCCGGAAGCCGACGGCACCTGCATGAGCTGCGGCAGGAAGGCGAAGACCCCGAACATCGCGGCGCCGAAGAGCAGTGAGACCAGGTTGGTGGTCCAGACCGCGGGCAGGCGCATCATCCGCATGTCGATCAGGGGGTTGGTGGACTTTATTTCGTTGACGAACCACGCTGCGAACAGCACCACGGCGGCGCCGAAGAGGATCACCGTCTTCGGGGCGCCCCAGCCCCACGCGCTGCCCTCGCTCAGCGGCAGCAGCAGGGCGACGAGCCAGCCGGACAGCAGGGTCGCGGACAGCCAGTTGATCTTGCCCGGAGTGCGTACCGGCGAGGCCGGGATCAGCCGCCAGGCCAGCCCCAGGATGATCACGGTCGCGATCATCGGGAGCCAGAACAGGTAGCGCCAGTCGAGCGCGCTCACGATCGGTCCGGCCAGCACGATGCCCATGCCGCTGCCGGTCGCGATGACCGCGGCCATGATGCCGACCGCGGAGGTCACCTTCTCCGCCGGGAACTCGTCGCGGATGATCCCGAACGAGACCGGGAAGACAGCGACACCGAATCCCTGCAGAACGCGAGCAACAATAAGAATCGAGATGTTAGGGGCGATCGCGGCGACAAGGCAGCCGACCGCGATTGCCGCGAGGGCGACCAGCAACGTGCGATCCTTGCCGATCATGTCGCCGATCCGCCCCATGATGGGCGTCGCCACGGAGGAGGCCAGCAACCAGGCGGTAAGCACCCAGGTGACCGTCGTCGTGCTCGTGTGCAGGTCGTGCTGGATAGTCGGCAACACCGGCGTCACCAGCGACTGCATCAGCGCGAACACCGCCGCGGCAGCCGCGAGTACACCGAAGGTCACTCGCGGCGAGGTCTGATAAAGTCGAGGCATGCCTCCAGATTAGCGGAGGGGTACCTCCGGTTCGCAACCCTGCGAGAAGTGAGGAGAATCTCCATGGCCGAGGTCGAGCTCGCCGTCCGTCGCCCCCAGCGGGCCGACGCCGCGCGCAATTTCGACGCTTTGCTGGCCGCCGCCCGCGAGGCGTTCGGCGAGAAGGGCACCGAGGCCTCCCTCGAGGACATCGCGAAACGGGCGGGCGTCGGCATCGGCACGCTCTACCGCAACTTCCCGACGCGCAAGGACCTCTTCCAGGCCGTCTACGTCGAGGAGGTCAACCAGCTGAGCCGCACCGCCGCCGCCACCACCGACCTGCCCCCGTGGGATGCTTTGGTGACGTGGCTGGAACGCTTTGTCGGTTATATCGCCACAAAGCGGGCGATTGTGGAGGCGCTGAGCCAGGAGTCGGAGATGTTCCGGGCCTGCCGCATCACGATGCACCAGGCCGGCGAGCCGCTGCTGACCCGCGCCCAGGAGGCCGGCGAGGTCCGCCGCGACGTGAGCTTCGACGACTTGCTCCGCATGGTGGCCGGCCTGACCGCCGCGACTTTCATCGACGACGACCAGCGAAGCCGCGTGCTGGCGTTCGCCTTGGACGGCCTCCGAGTCCATTAACCCTCCGCCCCCCTACGGGATTTTCGAAGGCGCCCGCTGCCGCAGTCCAGCCAGGCGTCGGCCCACCCTCCGTGCACCCGCCCGGGCTGTCCTGCCCATCCACCCCTGAAGGCAGCGCGCGTTCCGCACCGGCCCGCTTCCCCGACCCTTCGCGGGTCGTGGCGCTTGCTGCTCGTGGCGTTCGCTTCCCTGACCCTTCGCGGGTCGAGGCGCTTGCTGCTCGTGGCGTTCGCTTCCCTGACCCTTCGCGGGTCGGGGCGCTTGCTGCTCGTGGCGTTCGCTGCTCGTGGCGCTTTGCTGCTCGTGGCGTTCGCTGCTCGTGGCGCTTTGCTGGTCGTGGTGGTCGCGGGGATGGCGTTCGCTGGTCGTGGTGGTCGTGGGGATGGCGTTCGCTGGTCGTGGTGGTCGTGGGGATGGCGTTCGCTGGTCGTGGTGGGCACGCGCATGGCGCTCGCGGGCATGGCGCTCGCGGGCATGGCGCTCGCGGGCATGGCGCTCGCGGGCATGGCGCTTTGCTGGTCGCGGCGGTGCGGCCACTCCCGACGTCAGAGTCGGCGCTTTCGGCGGCGACGCTCGCGTCCCCGATCTAGCCCGGATCCCATCGCGCCAAAGCCGTGTCGACAGGCAACACTAAGTGCCGTTTTGTGCCATTAATCCGTTCGCCGCCGCTCCGTTCCAACGCCCACAGTGCGAACTTTCGAGACCTTGGAGAGTTATGGCTCGTATGTGGGCGCAAGTCTCCAAGGTCTCGAAATAAATAGGCGAGCTGCCGGGGCAAACGGTGCGTATATGCCTAATTCGATCGTCCTATTCGGATGATCGTCCACGATGTGGGCGCTCGCCATCGAATAGTGAGACGCTGCCATCCGCGAGCGGCATTCAGCGGCCTGCCGGCTTACCCGGTCGGGGCTAAAGGCCGCTTTATCACGATAAATCATGACGCCGCTGCGCCGGGCCACCGAAAGCGTCACTACCAACCATGATCGGCGGCGACGACCGGACCGGCGCGTGGCCGGGCGCGACTTGCTGGTTGGTCGCCACCGCCACCGCCACCGATGGCGCCATCGATGGCGAGGCGCCGCTGGAGGTGGCTATGACCGGTCGTGGTTGGGCGGACTGGAGGCGTTCGGCACTG